>NZ_JBDQQQ010000001.1:0-923971 GCF_039888695.1 Flavobacterium sp. CAU 1735
AGATGAGATTTCTTTAAAGGGTCGTGGAAGATGACCACGTTGATAGGCTATAGATGTAAAGGCAGTAATGTCATAGTCGAGTAGTACTAATAACCCGTAAGCTTATGTACGTGTCCTTCCGCCGCAAGGCGGAAGGGAAGTCTTTCTGAAAGTTGTTTGATTTTTTATCTCAATATGTTACAATATTAGTGTTATACCTTTAGTATAATCAACGATTTAAGGTGGTTATTGCGGCGGGGCTCACCTCTTCCCATTCCGAACAGAGAAGTTAAGCCCGCCTGCGCAGATGGTACTGCAATCCTGTGGGAGAGTATGTCGCCGCCTTTCTTTTGAAAACCCTATCCAAACGGATAGGGTTTTTTGTTTTATATAACTTTACATCTTCTACACCTGACAGGTTTACAAAACCTGTCAGGTGTTCCTGTTCCAAACAAAACATAAAAAAACCGGAGAAGCTCCGGTTTTTATATTTTGAGAGTTACGAATTGATAGATTAAACATTTAAATCCGTAAAGGCATAAGTTCCATCGGGATTAAAAACAATTTTATAAAGCCCGGTTCCATCATTAGCACTTGTAGGAATACAGGCAAAGGATTTTAAAAGTGCAATAAAACCTCCGGTTCCACCGTATGGATACGAATATGGCATATACTCTAATATCCCTTTATACGAACCAAGCTTTCTTAAATCGACAAAATCAATTTCATAATCCTTATAAAGTACTTCCACTAACGAATAAAAATGCCAGTTGCCATTGGACTGTTCCACAGTGGGATAAATGGGTTTTATATCGGTATCCAGAAACCAGAATCGCGATAAGGCATATTGCGGAAATGAATCAAACCAATATTGATCATCTCTTTCAAGGTTACGATCCCGGGACAGCTTGAATTTGTCAAAAACAGTTTTTAGATCGTAAAAAGTAGTTTCATCTGGAAAATCAAATTCAAGATAACAGTTTGGTGTTTCCATTTTAAAGTTATTTTGATCAAATATAAAACTATATTGGAATTCTTTTAGACGATGTGTAAAATACTGACGGGAATAGAAAAACAGGAGCATTAATAAACAAAAAGAAATGCCTATTTTTGTTCGTTATTCGTTATAAGCAAATATTTTGGGATTATATAAAAACCTATTCAAGCAAACATTTATCTACGGCGTAGCAACGGTACTGCCTCGAATGCTTAGCTTTTTACTGGTTCGCCTTCATACGGACCTAATGCCAAAGAGCGATTATGGGAATGTAACCATTGTTCTTTCCTGGATGGTCTTTTTTAACGTTATCCTTTCGTATGGAATGGAAACGGCTTTTTTCCGTTTTTACAACAAAGAGGAAAACAAAAAAAGCGTCATTGAAACGACTACCATTTCGTTATTCTGGTCGTCGATGTTATTCCTGGCCATGGGATTATTGTTCCGGAGCACGCTGGCCGAATGGGCCGATGTGGAAACCCAATTTGTAACCTATGCCATCTGGATTTTGGTTTTGGATGCTTTGGTAGTGATACCGTTTTCCAAACTCAGAGCCTTTCAGCGCCCGATTAAATATGCGGTGATCAAAATAGCCAATGTCACGATTAACGTAGGGCTAAACGTTTTCTTTTTAGTATTCCTTCCTAAAATAGCCAAAGCTGATCCCGACGGATTCATCAGTAGTTTTTATATTCACGATTATCAGGTAGGCTATATTTTTATTGCCAATCTGATTGCGAGTTTAGCGACGCTGTTGGTATTCCTGCCGGATTATGTCCGATTAAAATGGCATTTCAATTTCCCGCTATGGAAAAATATGATGGATTATGGATTACCGATTTTGTTCGCCGGACTGGCATTCGGAATTAATGAGCACTTCGATAAAATTTTGTTGGGAAAACTATTGCCGCAAAATATTGCCAAAGCAGAAGTAGGGGCTTATTCGGCCTGCTATAAACTCGGCCTTTTTATGGTGTTGTTCCGAACGGCCTATACGTTGGGAATCGAACCGTTCTTTTTTAATCATGCCGACAAAAAAGACGCACCGCAAACTTATGCGGTTGTGACCAAATACTTTGTCATTTTTGGTTCGATGATCTTATTAGGAGTTATCGTTTTTGCCGATATCCTAAAACAGGTTCTGGTTCCAAACAGCAGTTATTGGGAAGCAATGAAAGTGGTACCGCTTATTATTCTGGCGAATTTCTTTTTGGGGATTTACACCAGTTTATCGGTTTGGTACAAATTAATCGACCGAACAAAAGTGGGCGCTTATATTTCCATTGTTGGTGCTGTCGTTACCTTGGTGCTAAATTATGCTTTAATTCCGACCTATAGTTATATGGGATCGGCCATCGCAACACTGGCGGCCTACGGAACCATGATGAGTATTTCCTATTTTATGGGGAATAAATACTATCCGATACCCTATGATAAAAAAAGAATCCTGGGCTATCTGATTGTTTCGTCAGTCTTGGCCGGACTTTCCTTTTATGTTCCGGCACTCCACAATTACTATTTTGGGGTATTGGCGATCCTGGTTTTCGGATATTTTATCTACCGAAACGAAAAAGATACGTTATTACGAATTATGAAGAAAAAAGTTGCCTGATTTTTTCTAATTTTAAAGACAATTGCAAAATAGAATACGCAAAGCAAATAAATATACAATGACCATAAAAATAATTAATAAATCACAACACGCATTACCCGAATATGAAACGATAGCCTCAGCCGGAATGGATCTGAGAGCGAATATTACCGATCCGATAACTTTAAATCCGTTAGAAAGAGCCTTGGTAAAAACCGGACTTTTTATCGAATTACCGATCGGATATGAAGCACAGGTACGCCCTCGTAGCGGATTGGCTTTTAAAAAAGGAATCACCGTATTAAACAGCCCCGGAACAGTTGATGCTGATTATCGCGGTGAAATAGGTGTTATTTTAGTAAATTTATCCAATGAACCGTTTGTGGTTGAAAATGGAGAACGTGTAGCACAATTGGTAATTGCCAAACATGAAAGAGCCGAATGGGAGTTGGTGGAAACACTTTCGGAAACCGTAAGAGGCGAAGGCGGATTCGGAAGTACCGGTGTCAAATAAACGATAAAAAGAAAAACCCCGTTAATATATAAATGATGCTTGCTCGTCAAGTCATCGTCCCCTAAAATACATAGCATAAATGAAGATAATTGTCCCTATGGCCGGTCGTGGATCACGACTTAGACCACATACTTTAACGGTACCAAAACCGTTAATTCCGATTGCCGGTAAGCCTATAGTTCACCGATTGGTAGAAGATATTGCCGGAGTTTTAAATCAGGAAATCGAAGAAATAGCATTCATTATTCACAAAGATTTTGGCGACAAAGTTCCGGGTGAATTAATCGCTATTGCTGAAAAATTAGGAGCAAAAGGAACGATTTATTATCAGAATGAACCGTTGGGAACGGCACATGCGATTCTATGCGCCAAAGAAAGTATGTCGGGACCAATTGTGGTAGCTTACGCCGATACGCTTTTTAGAGCCGACTTTACCTTAGACACAACCGCCGACAGCGTAATCTGGGTAAAACAGGTAGCAGATCCGAGTGCTTTTGGTGTAGTACAATTAAACGATAAAAATGAGATCGTTGATTTTGTAGAAAAACCAAAAGAATTTGTTTCCGATCTGGCGATCATCGGTATTTATTATTTTAAAAGCGGTGAAACCCTACGTAGTGAACTACAATATTTATTAGACAATAATGTCGTAAAAGGTGGCGAATACCAGCTAACGGACGGTTTGGAAAATATGAAACAAAAAGGACTGAAATTCGTTCCAGGTACGGTAGACGAATGGATGGACTGTGGAAACAAAAACGTAACCGTAGAAACCAACTCCAGAATGTTGAACTTTTTACATAACGATGGAGAAAACCTGGTTTCGGCGACCATCAAAAATGAAAATTCAACCATCATTCCACCGTGTTTTATCGGGGACGATGTGGTATTGATTAACGCAACGGTAGGACCAAATGTATCGTTGGGCAAAGGAACGACGGTACAAAACAGTACCATTAAAAACAGTTTGGTACAAACCAATGCCACCATTAAAAATGCCACATTAGACAATGCGATGATCGGAAATCACGCGTCGTTCGATGGTAATTTTACCAGTATTAGTATTGGAGATTATTCCGTTTTAGAATAAGATGAAAATAAAAAGACAGCTTATAATTTTTACATTGCTCGGGTTTCTGAGTGTTCCGGTAACGGTATCGGCACAACAGGAACCGGATGCTATTGCTTTGGAAAACGACGAATTCCAGAATAATTTCTACGAATCGTTAAAACAAAAAGGAATCGAAAATTATGATAAAGCCATACAATCGCTTTATAAATGTCTTAAAACGCAACCGGAAAATCCGGTAATTCATCACGAACTGGGAAAAAATTTCCTGGCTCAGAAAAACTATGCCGAAGCCGAAAAATCGTTTCAAAAAGCCATTGATCTGGATCCGAAACAACGGTGGTATTGGAATGGTTTGTATGACGTCTATTACGAAACCAAAGACTTTAACCGTTCGATTCCGGTTGTGCAGAAGCTGATCAGTTTCGACAAAAAGTTCCAGGACGATCTGGTGTCTTTATATATGTATACCCAACAATTTGATAAAGCGTTAGCGCTGATCAATGAAATGGATGTAACGACCGGATTAACTTCGACATTGGAAATGTACAAACTGCAAATCCTGAGTGATGCCAAATATCGTAAACCGGAAAAGGAAAACCTCGAACAGGCCATTAAAAATAATCCGACCGAGGAAAGTAACTATATCCAGCTGATCTATTTGTATTCCGAAAGCAATCAGGAAGACAAAGCACTGGAAGTGGCCAAAAAACTGGAAAAAGCAATTCCGACTTCCGATTGGGCACAGGTAAGTCTTTTTAAATTTCATCTGAATAACAGAGAACCGCAAAAAGCCGCCGATGCCATGTTTCTGGTATTAAAAAGCAAAAAAATCGATGCTAAAATCAAACATCGTGTACTAAACGAATTCCTGATCTTTTCGAACAATACCAATTCCTTTAAAAAGGAACTGGCACAGGCAGTCGATTATTTGTCGGAAGATCCGAATGTAAACGTACCGAAAGAAATCGGAACATTTTTTCTGGAAAAAAAGAAATATGCCGACGCGATTGCTTACTTTGAAAAAAGTCTGAGCCGCAAAAACGACGACATTGGCACGATAGAATTATTGTTACAGGCCTATACCGATACCGGACAATATGATGCGGTTAACAAAAAAGCAACAGACTATCTGGATTTATTTCCAACGCATGCAAAGTTGTACTTTTTTGCAGGGATGGCGCAAAATCAATTAAAAAATTATAAAAAAGCCCTCGAGTTATTACAAACAGGAATGGATTTTGTAGTAGAAGACAGAGCCTTGGAAATCAACCTGAATATTCAGATGGGGGAAGCCTACCACGGTTTGGGTGATGAAAAGAAAAAAGAAAGCTATTTTATCAAAGCCGATCAATTGTTAAAACAGAAAAAATAATGAAGCGAATAAGTATCGTACTAATCCTGATAGTGTTGGTATCCTGTAAATCCAAACAAAATATTGTGACCGAACAGGGCGCATCCGAAAAAGTGGAAGTTTCGAAGATCATTCAGGGGCATTATGCCAATAAGCTCGATTTTCAGACAGCCAGTATCAGAAGTACGGTAAGCTATGACGATGGAAAAACAGCCTTGTCGATAAACTGTGATATCCGGATTAAAAAAGACGAAACCATTATGGTAACCGCTCGCGCTTTAGGATTGATCACGGTAGCCAAAGCACTGATCACACCCGAAAGAGTAAGTTTTTACAGCAAAGACGGGAAATATTTTGACGGGGATTACCGTTTATTAAGTAAATGGCTGGGAACCGATCTTGATTTTAACAAAGTGCAAAACCTATTGTTGGGAAGAGCGATCGACGATTTGACAAAAACGAAATACAATGTCTCGATCGAAGGGGAAAAATACAAACTGAAAACAAAAGAAGGCAACAACATTGTCAAAGAATTTTTGTTTGAAGGCGCCAATTTCCTGCTAAAAGATCAGATTGTTTCGCAACAAAATCCGTTACGTTCGCTGGAAGTAAACTATCCGGCCTATAAATCCTACGATAAGGCAACATTGCCGTTGAGTATGAACATCGATGCCTATGAAAAAGGAAAAGTCAAAATCGAAGTAAGTTATAACAGTATTAGTTTCGACGAAAAACTGAATTTCCCGTATACGATTCCGGAAGGCTACGAAGAAATAATTATTGATTAAATTTGAAAAAAATATAAAAAATGTACAAAACCCGCTTTAGTATATTGTTGTTATTGCTATCCGTAATCTCCTGGTCGCAGACGGAAGACAAACAACGTCAGCTAGAGGAGCGAAAAGCGCAAATCCAGAAAGAAATCCGAGAAGTACAGAAACTCCTTCAAACCGAAAAAAAGAAGGAGAAATCGGTATTGGTACAAATATCACAGCAGAACACCAAAATCAAATTAAGCGAAAAATTAATCAATACCACGCAAAAACAAACGCGGTTATTGACAGACGATATTTATTTAAAACAACTTGAAATTAACAAGCTTGGGCGGGAACTTACGGTTTTAAAGGAAGATTATTCCAAGATGATTGTTAAATCCTATAAAAGTCGTTCGGAACAAAGTCGTATTATGTTTGTCCTTTCTTCGGAAAACTTTTTACAGGCCTACAAACGGATTCAGTATATGAAACAATATGCGAGCTTCCGAAAAATGCAAGGGGTGGAAATCAAAAACAAAACCCTGCAACTTCAGGATGCTACAGTTGTTTTAGAAACCAAGAAAAAGGCTAAAGAAAAACTGATTGTCGAAAGTGAAAAGGAAAAACACGAACTGGAGGATGACAAAAAAGAACAGGAAAAATTGATGAAAGTAATCCAGAAAGACCAGAAAAAACTGGCTGGAGACATCAAGAAAAAACAAGAAGAATCCAAAGCAATCGACCGACAAATTCAGCGTTTAATTCGTGAAGCAATTGCCGAAGCGAACCGAAAAGCTAGAGAAGCGGCGGCAGCATTAGCAGCGCGTAATAAAGCAGCGGGTAAAAAAGTAGAAAAAGTTGAAGCAACACCAGCGGCAGCCGAATCGACTACAAAATTCTATCTGACACCGGAAGGAAAAGCTTTAGCGGATAATTTCAGAGCCAATAAAGGGCGTTTACCATGGCCGGTAGAAAAAGGATTCGTATCCTTAGGTTTTGGTGATCAACCGCACCCGATTCATAAAAGTCTTATTGTTCACAACAGTGGTGTGGAAATTAGTACCGAACCGGGAACCAATGCCAGAGCTGTTTTTGGTGGCGAAGTACTACAGGTACAGGTGATTTCAGCGAACAATAGAGCGGTATTTATTCAGCACGGGGATTATGTTACCGTTTATCTGAATTTAAGTAAAGTATTTGTTGGAAAAGGAGACAAAGTATCGATCAAACAAAGTATTGGTGAGATCCATACCAACTCATCCGGTAGGGCGGTTCTGAAATTCCTGATTTCACAAAATACGACAACACTAAATCCACAAAGCTGGTTGGCGAATATGTAAATAGTAGGGCTACACCTGAGAGGTTTTTAAAACCTGTCAGGTGTGATCAGTAAATAAAAAAATCCCCTTGAATTTTCAAGGGGATTTTTTTATTCCTGCATAAACAGGGCTTTTAATTCGGTAGCTTCATGCGGCTTCATTTTACCGGCAAGTACCAGACTTAACTGTTTGCGGCGCAATGCGGCTTCAAAGCGTTTTTTCTCTTCTTCGGTTTGTGGCACTATCGCCGGAACTTCTACAGGACGTCCGGTTTCATCAACGGCAACAAACGTATAAATGGCTTCATTTGCTTTATTTTTAATACCCGATTCGCGATCTTCGATCCATACATCAATAAAAATCTCCATGGATGTCTTAAAAGTACGGGATACTTTTGCTTCGACCGTAACCACACTTCCCAACGGAATTGCCCGGTTAAAGGCCACGTGATTTACCGAAGCGGTAACGCAAACACGACGGGAATGTCTTCTGGCTGTAATACTGGCCGCACGATCCATACGTGCCAACAATTCACCTCCGAAAAGATTATTTAAAGGATTGGTTTCACCGGGTAATACCAAATCGGTCAAAACAGTGATAGAATCGGATGGAAATCTTTCTTGCATCTTTTTTTATTGCAAATATAACAATAGAAGCATAAAAAAATCCTGAAAAATTCAGGATTTGATAATTTTAAAGTTCTTTGATAAGCACCCAGGCTTCTTTATTATGGTGTTTATGGATTTCTCGTAATTTTTCCTGAGCATCGGCATAGGAAGTAAAACTACCGTATAAAACGGGATAAAGCCCGAAATTGTTTTTTTCCAGACGAACCGGTTCGTAACCCAAGCGTTTTAATTCGTTAAAAATACGTTCCGCATTGGATTCACTTCTAAAAGCACCGGCCATAATATGATATGGTTTGATCACTTTTGTTCGTGTGTCTTTAACGTTAAGCGTTACCGGAGGTAGTGGACTTTCGATAAAGAACGTAGCCTGTTGAATTTCGTGCTGTACTTTTTCCTGTACATTTTTTTTAACAAGGATATTTTCTTTTTCGATTTGCTGATCGTAATACGATTTATATGTAGCACCGCCAACCCCTAACGATAAGGCAAAAACAGCGGCATATTTCAGGAAGGAATAATTTTTCTTTCTTTCC
Organism: Flavobacterium sp. CAU 1735; assembly: GCF_039888695.1. Classification (NCBI taxonomy): domain Bacteria; kingdom Pseudomonadati; phylum Bacteroidota; class Flavobacteriia; order Flavobacteriales; family Flavobacteriaceae; genus Flavobacterium; species Flavobacterium sp. CAU 1735. The sequence goes on from NZ_JBDQQQ010000001.1 coordinate 8,741, forward strand.
GGCGTAAAGATAATCGGCGCTTTTTCTTCCAGTTCTTCAACCTGTGCTTTTAATACTTCCCGTTTGATGGAAGGCGACACGACTGAAGTCAGTCCAAAAGAATCCGAAAGGTAATTTACTGAAGTTACCGGTTCGAAAACCCAGTTAAACTCAGAGTTAACGGTTATTTCCCCGATGTTTTTTAAAGCTAATGCTTCGCGACGTTGTAGCTTTTCAATCCAGGTACCTACTTCGTGTTGGATAGCACGTACCGCTTCTTCATACGGCATGTTTTCCTGTAATGAGATATGATTGGCCAACAAGCCGTCGTTGTTTTTCAAATGTGGATTAAAAGACACCAACTTTTTAGGAGGATAGAACGTATTCGTACTTCCATTCAGTTGTGCCGATTGGATTTCGGTTAAAAATGCGCCAAACCCAGGAACGGTAACACATTGATAACGATATAACAAAGCCGAGATGTAGTTTTCTATCTTCATATCTACAAAATTAGATATTCAATAGTGAATCCCAAATTTTATCAACAAATTTTATTAACAATTAAAATATAGTTGTAAACCATTGGTTGTTAGTTATTTGTTTGGGAGGTATCCAGGATTAAGGCTAAATACGACCGAATAAAGGTCAGAATTTGCCCGTTGGAACAGACAATTTGAAAATATGATTCGAAAGGAGTAACTTACTAATTGCTTTATTCGATTATACGCCATGAAAGATACAGAATTGTTTTACACATTAGCACTTTTAAAAGTAGCGGGAATACGGGATGTGATTGCAAAAAGATTGCTAAATCACTTTGGAGAAGCCGAAAAAATATTTGGTGCCCGATCCGGAGAATTGTTAGCGGTAGAAGGGATTGGCGCAATACTTTGTAATAAACTTCGGGATAAGACGGTTTTTAGTGCTGCAGAAGCGGAACTGAAATTTATTCGGAAACACAACATTCAGGTAGCATTTTTTAAAGAAGAGACTTATCCATGTCATTTGAAATATTGCAATGATGGTCCGGTACTGTTATTTTCGAAAGGAAACATCCGATTGGAACAGTCAAAAATAATCAGCATTGTAGGAACGCGACAAATAACCAGTCATGGAATTGCGTTTTGTCGTAAGCTAATTGCCGATTTAGCGCCGTGGAATCCGGTAATCATCAGCGGATTTGCCTATGGAACCGATATAACGGCACATAGGGAAGCGGTGGAAAACAAACTGCAAACCGTTGCGGTGTTGGCACATGGTTTAAACAGGATATATCCGGCGACTCATGCCCCGTTTCAACATCCGATTATGGAAAATGGTGGTTTTCTAACGGAGTTCTGGAGCGATACCAAACCCGAACGGGAACATTTTATTCGGAGAAATCGTATTATAGCGGGTATATCGGAAGCAACTATCGTCATCGAAAGTGCCGAAAAAGGCGGAGCGTTAATCACGGCCTATATGGCCGGTGGTTATAATCGGGATGTTTTTGCCGTTCCGGGAAGAGCTACCGATATGTTTAGTGCCGGATGTCATACGCTTTTAAAAACGCAACGGGCGCATATACTAACGGAAGCCGCCGATCTGGTTTATATGCTTAACTGGGATATCGAAAAGGTTGCCGAAAAAGCCGTACAACAGCAACTTTTTGTGGAATTGGAACCAGACGAACAGCGCATATACGATTTTCTATCCCAAAATGGAAGAGAGCTACTCGATCTGATTGCGCGCAACTGTGCGCTTCCGGTTCATAAAGTATCATCGTTATTATTGCGGATGGAACTAAAAGGGGTAATCCGTCCGCTACCGGGAAAATTATTCGAAATACTGTAAAACAAAACAGAGAGGAATGCTCCTCTCTGTTTTTTATAAATATCCTAATTTTTCACGAACGCGTTTCAGAACGCCACTGGCAATTGCGCCGGCTTTTTCGGCTCCTTTTTGCAACAGTGCGTCTACTTCGTCCAGATGGTTCATATAGTAATGATACTGTTCCCGTTCTTTTCTGAATTTTTCCACGATCAGTTCGAACAGCGCCTGTTTGGCATGACCGTAGCCATAATTACCGCCAAGATAGTTGGCGCGCATTGCCTCGATCGCTTCCGGAGTTGCCAGTAATTTATAGATCGCAAAAGTATTACACGTATCCGGGTTTTTAGGAGCTTCCAGCGGCGTACTATCCGTTTCGATACTCATAACCTGTTTGCGCAATGCTTTATCATCCAGGAAAATATTGATAAAATTATTTCGGGATTTACTCATTTTATGACCGTCCGTTCCAGGAATGATCATAATGTGCTCTTCGATTTTAGCTTCCGGTAAAACAAAAGTCTCTCCCATCTGGTGATTAAATCGTGAAGCAACATCCCGTGTGATTTCAAGGTGCTGTAATTGATCTTTTCCAACCGGAACAAATTCGGCATCGTATAATAAAATATCGGCGGCCATTAACATCGGATACGAAAACAATCCGGCGTTAACATCGCTCAGGTGATCGGCTTTGTCTTTAAACGAATGGGCTAAAGTCAGACGCTGAAAGGGAAAAAAACAGCTCAGATACCAGGCTAGTTCTGCTGTTTGTGGTACATCCGACTGGCGGTAAAACGTAATTTTATTGATATCCAAACCGCATGCAAGCCAGGTTGCAGCAACACTATAGGTGTTTTCACGTAATGTTTTCCCGTCTTTTATCTGTGTAGCCGAATGTAAGTCGGCAATAAAAAGAAAAGATTCGTTCTCGGGCTTGTTGGCCATTTCAATAGCCGGTAAAATAGCGCCGAGTAAATTTCCTAAGTGTGGTGTTCCTGTACTTTGAACACCGGTTAAGATTTTTGCCATTGTTAAATTATTTTTCGCAAAGGTAACGGTTTTAGTAAAAAGTTTTGGAGAATTCTTACTTTTGATTACTGTAAACAAAGGGCAAAAAGGTCCTGATAATCAAAAACAATTAAAAAGACGAATGAAAATAGTAAAAATCCTTTTTTGGACTCTTTGGCGGATCTGGTTCTATGTGTTGGTAACGGTACCGATTATTCTATTATTCCCTTTTTTATTTCTTTCGATACTATCGGAAAAAACATATCCGCAGTTTTTTATTCTGGCCCGGATCTGGGCTAAAATTATATTCTACGGAATGGGATTCCGCTATACGCTGGAAAAGGAAGCGGAACTGGAAAAAGGAAAGAGTTATATGCTGGTTGCCAATCATACGTCAATGATCGATATCATGCTGATGTTGATGTTGGTTAAAGACAACCCGTTTGTTTTTGTAGGAAAAAAAGAGCTGGTTAAAATTCCGATTTTCGGATTTTTCTATAAACGTACCTGTATTTTGGTAGATCGAAGCAGTTCCAAAAGTCGTTTTGAAGTCTTTAAAAGAGCACAAAAACGTCTGGAACAAGGATTGAGTATTTGTATTTTTCCGGAAGGCGGCGTACCGGATAACGAAAATGTACTGTTGGATGAATTTAAAGACGGTGCTTTCCGACTGGCGATCGAACATCAGATTCCAATTGTACCGATGACATTTGGCGACGTAAAAGAACGCTTTTCCTTTACTTTTTTTAGCGGAAGTCCGGGACGTATGCGAATCAAAATACACCAACCGGTCGTAACGGCAGGAAAAACAATGGAGGATAGAAAAGAGGTTAAAGAAAAAGTAAGAGAAACGATACTGAGCGAATTACTCGAAATGTATAAAAACAAAAAAGCACTCTAACCCAAAAGAGTGCTTTTTCAACTTAACTAAAATTCAAGCTAACTAACTAAAAGCTTAAAATCTATAACTGACACCGGTGTACAAACCAAACAGATACGGTTTGAAATTTCCGGCATCATTACTGAACATGTTCAGTTGATATTTAAAGGTAGGTTCAAAATTGGCTTCGAATGCTTTTGCGAAGCGGTATTTAACACCTACACCGATATTGCTACTTACGTGTACATTATTTAGATTGTTGGCTTCTCCTATAGTTGTATTCAACTCCGGCGATACCAGATCAATCTTGTTTTGATTCAGGAATAAAGTACTGAAACCTCCAATTAAAGCGACTCCAAATTTCTTGTCGATTAATTTATAGGATAACTCCATTGGAACTTCGATATAACCCATTCGCTGTGTTAAGGAACCGGAATTCATCTTTTCGATAACTTCTCCGTTGGGTCCTGTGGCTAAATTGTTATAATCTTTATTCTGAATCTGAATATTGTTTTTGGTTTGGTTTACATTTTGTAAAGAACGCGCATTCGAACTTTCGTAATACACAATATTATCGGTGTTGTATTCGAAAGCAAGTCGGTTGATACCGGCTCTCAGCGTAAGCTTGTCGTTTAACTCATAGCGTACGCCTAATCCGTAACTCATCGTATTTTCATAGTCTTTCGTATTAGACGCAAACTGATTGTCAATTGGCGATCCTTTCGAAGTAGAACTAAAGAATACAGGCGTGGTTAAAGCGGTAACCGACCAACGGGAAACTTTGGTTTCTTTGTCTTTTATTTTTTTCTTTTCGGCAACCAGGAATTTTTCTTTCTGAACTTTTTCCAGTGCATTTTCCTGTTCTTCGATCTTAGCGATTTCGGAACTGTCTTTTTTAGGCATTACGATATAATTGGCAATCGTATTGTTTTTCTTAAAATTAAAGGGTTTAAAACGCCCGTTATTTTTAGAATTGCCTTCGTTTGTATTGCGTTCGGCAAATAACTTATCGGTTGATTCTGTATTGGTTTTTTTACGGCCATTAACAGCTGCGATAGATGTATTGCGGTGTTTTTTATAATTTTTATAAGCGTTTTGTTGCTGTTGTTTTCTGGCGGTTGTTTCAGATCCCGGATTAAAGTCGGAAGCGTTACGGTTGCCTTTTACAGTATTTTCATTTGTTACAATAGCATTTGCCGGTTCGGTTACGATGCCGTTTTTATCGTTGATGTTGCCATTGCTGTTCTTATTAGTAACACCTGTATGGTCTTGTCCGTTACCCGAATTTACCATAGGAGCATTGGTAACAGTACCCGTTCCCGGATTGGAAATAAAATAGGTAGCGGTTAAAAACCCCAATAAAAAAACAGCGGCTATTCCCGAAAGTTTTAGCCAGAATGGGGCGATAAACCTGCGTTTTTTCTTTTCGCCATCCAATTCGGATAAAATGTTATCCCATGCGTTTTTTGGAGGAATCGCTTCAAAATCTTTGAATTTTTCCTGAAAAAGACGATCTATATTTTTTCTTTCACTCATTGTACCGAGATGACTACTTTTCTGTTGTGTTGTTGTGTTTCAATTTTTTCTTTTAAAATCATCCGGGCCCTTGCCAGATTTGATTTTGAGGTTCCTATCGTAATGTTTAGCATTTCTGCAATCTCCTTATGGGAATAATCGTCCATTACATAAAGGTTAAATACCAATCGGTAGCGATCCGGTAATTCCTGAATGATGGAAATCAGATAATCCAAAGAGACATCTTCATCGTCAAAATCGACCGTTGGATTCTGATCAATAATATTGTCATTCACTAATTCATAAACACCCTGATTGCGGTATTTCTGTAGAATGTTATTAATCATCAATCGTTTTGCCCAACCTTCAAAAGAACCTTTAAACTGATACTGATCAATCTTTTTGAACAGTAAAATAAAACCATCCTGTAAATTGTCTTCGGCTTCGGCATAATTACGGGAATACTTCATACAGACGGCATAAAGCTTTTGGGACAGGAGCTTGTAAAGCTGTTCCTGGGCTTTGCGGTCATTATTTCTACACTCGTATATTAGTTGCTCGAAACTCAAACGAATTACATTTTATTCTTGTACATCAATCTCCCGGACTAAGAACTGATCTATGCCCTGGGCATTTTTTCCTTGCCAAAATCGTAGCACGTGAATCCCTGAAGTTTTAATGAACAATGGATAGTCCACTTCAAAAGAATTCTCGTTTACGGTTTCACAGTTACTCAGGTTTTGTCTTAGGGCATCAACTGCCATTGTAATTGTGTTGCCGTTTTTCTCGTAATAAATGCCATTAAATGAATAGCAGTTAGTAGGTCGTTTATATTTTAGATAAATTACCGTTTGTTGGCCTGCTTTAAAAGTGCTTGGTAATTCAACATCCTGAACGGGTAACAACTCAAAAGAAATGTCTTTCAATTCAGAATCTGAAGTGCATGCACTAAGAAAAATAATACAAAAAAGCAGGGCCAATATCTTTTTCATTTGTATTTTACTTTTGTTGCTTTATAGGTAGATAAACGAAAATAGAAAAGGTTGCGTCATAAAATAAAAAAAACCCGAATTTTTTTTCGGGTTTTTTTATTTAAGCTTCCTGTTGTTTGATTAGATCTTTGATTTTAAGTTCTAATTCATCCATTAATTCCGGATTATCTTTAATAAGGGATTTTACAGCATCACGTCCCTGACCTAATTTGGTATCGCCATAGCTAAACCAGGATCCGCTTTTTTTGATGATTTCGAAATCAACGGCCAAATCTAAAATTTCACCCACTTTCGAAACACCTTCACCATACATAATGTCGAATTCGGCAGTACGGAATGGTGGTGCTACTTTATTTTTAACGACTTTCACTTTTGTACGGTTACCGATAACGTGTTCACCATCTTTAATCTGTGATGATTTACGGATGTCCAAACGAACCGATGCGTAGAATTTAAGCGCGTTACCACCGGTAGTGGTTTCCGGATTTCCGAACATAACTCCGATTTTCTCACGCAACTGGTTAATAAAGAAAACGGTACAGTTTGTTTTGCTGATCGTAGCGGTTAGTTTTCGCAATGCCTGTGACATTAAACGTGCGTGTAATCCCATTTTAGAATCACCCATTTCGCCTTCGATCTCACTTTTTGGTGTTAAAGCCGCCACCGAGTCAATAACTACAATGTCGATCGCTCCGGAACGGATCAGGTTTTCGGCAATTTCCAAAGCCTGTTCCCCGTTATCCGGTTGTGAAATGATCAGGTTGTCGATATCGATACCCAGTTTTTGCGCATAAAAACGGTCGAAAGCGTGTTCCGCATCGATAAAAGCAGCGATACCTCCGGCTTTTTGCGCTTCGGCAATAGCGTGAAGGGTTAAGGTTGTTTTACCCGAAGATTCCGGTCCGTAAATTTCAATTATTCTACCACGTGGATATCCGTTTACACCCAAAGCCAAGTCAACTCCAAGAGAACCGGAAGGAATAGCCTCCACTTCTTCTACAGCACTGTCTCCAAGTTTCATTACGGTACCTTTTCCGTAGGTTTTATCTAGTTTGTCCAGCGTTAATTGTAACGCTTTTAACTTCGCTTCTTTATCTGCACTCATCTTTCTTTGTCTTAAAAATTGGCTTTTATTTTTTGTAAAAATAGTGCTTTTTTTTAAGTTTCAAACAGGATGTTATCAACATCGGAAAATCTGTTCCGGAATAGGGCAGAAAAAGTACAAAACAGTTTTAATCCTGCTGAAAACGAATGGAATGGAAAATAAAAAGAGCGTTTTGTTTCCCAAATGATTTTTGTATCTTTGCCGCGGATTCTTCCAATTAGAGTCCCAAACATAGTATCTCACTTAAACGTTTATAGCATGCAACTGTATAACACTTTAAGCGCAGAAGAAAGAGCTCAGCTTATCGACGAAGCGGGCCAACAAAGACTTACTTTGTCTTTCTATGCGTATGCACACATCGAAGATCCGAAAAAATTCAGAGACGATTTATTTTTAGCCTGGAACCCGTTAGGTGTTTTAGGACGTATTTATGTAGCAACCGAAGGGATTAATGCCCAGTTGTCGGTTCCTGCCGATCATTTTTACGAACTTAAAGATACCATCGAAGCCTACGATTTTATGAAAGGCATTCGTTTGAATGTAGCGGTAGAGCATGATGATCACTCGTTTTTGAAGTTGACGATCAAAGTGCGTCACAAAATCGTTGCAGACGGTTTGGACGATAGTACTTTCGATGTAACAAATAAAGGTATACATTTAAAAGCAGCTGATTTTAATGCGATGCTGGAAGATCCGAACACCATTGTAGTGGATTTTAGAAATCACTACGAAAGTGAAATCGGACATTTTGTTGGCGCCATTACGCCCGACGTAGATACGTTTAGAGAATCCTTACCAATTATAGAAGAACAACTTTCCAATCATAAAGAAGATAAAAATCTTTTGATGTACTGTACCGGCGGTATCCGTTGTGAAAAGGCGAGTGCCTTTTTCAGGCACAAAGGATTTAAAAACGTATACCAGCTGGAAGGTGGAATTATTGAATATACACGCCAGGTAAAAGCAGAAGGACTGGAAAGTAAATTTATCGGTAAAAATTTCGTATTTGACCATCGTTTAGGCGAACGTATTACGGATGATATTATTTCTCAGTGTCATCAGTGCGGAAAACCATGCGACAATCATACCAATTGTGCGAACGAAGGTTGTCACCTGTTATTTATTCAGTGTGACGACTGTAAAGCGGCTATGGAAAACTGTTGTTCGTCCGAATGTCAGGAGATTACACATATGACGTTGGTAGAACAGGTGCAGTTACGTCGTGGTATCAAAAATGGGAATATGATTTTCAAAAAAGGAAAATCGGATGCCTTGAAATTTAAAAAATCGGAAACCTCTGCCGAACAACCCTTGGCTGTTGCCGTTGCGGAAAAACCAAAATCAATCCGTCAGCGTATCGCGGTAAAAAAAGTGTTGATCGGAAAAGGCGAACACTACTACCCGAAAGCACAGGTGGGACAATTTACAATCGAAAACGGAGAATTGAACCTTGGAGATGCCATCCTTATTGTTGGTCCGACTACCGGGGAACAAAGAGTAACCGTAGAAAAAATGCAGGTTAACGGAGCTGCTTCCGAAAAAGCAGTTAAAGGAGATAAAGTGACTTTTGCCTTACCGTTCCGTATTCGTTTGTCGGATAAATTGTTTAAAATCACCGAATAAATAGCGATGACAATCTCTGGAAAAATTGAACTCATGGCTCCCGCAGGGAACTTTGAGTCGCTTCAGGCTGCATTGGATAATGGTGCCGATTCGGTGTATTTTGGTGTTGAACAATTAAATATGCGTGCCCGGTCTACGGTGAATTTTACCATCGATGACCTGCCGGAAATCGCCCGACGTTGCGAAGCCAAAAATGTAAGAACCTATCTGACGCTTAACACGATTATATACGATCACGATTTGTCGGTTGTGAAAACATTGTTGACCAAAGCGAAAGAGGCAAATATAACAGCCGTGATTGCCTCCGATCAGGCGGTAATTGCCTCGGCCCGAACCCTGGGAATCGAAGTGCATATTTCAACACAATTGAATGTGACCAATATCGAAACGGTAAAATTCTACAGCCTTTTTGCCGATACCATGGTATTGTCCCGTGAATTGAGTTTACGTCAGGTTAAAAAAATCACCGAGCAAATCGAAAAAGAACAAATCAAAGGACCATCCGGAAATTTGGTAGAAATTGAAATATTCGGTCACGGAGCGTTATGTATGGCGGTATCGGGTAAATGCTATCTGAGCCTGCATTCGCATAACTCCTCGGCCAATCGCGGTGCGTGCAAACAAAACTGCCGAAAAAAATACACGGTTATCGATCAGGAATCCGGATTTGAGATCGAAATTGATAACGAATACATGATGTCGCCAAAAGATTTATGTACGATTGATTTCCTGGATCAGGTAATTGACTCCGGAATACAGGTACTAAAAATTGAAGGACGCGGTCGTGCGCCGGAATATGTGGCAACCGTGATCAAGACATATCGGGAAGCGATTGATGCGTATTACGACAAAACCTATTCCAAAGAAAAAGTTGCCGAATGGATGGAAGCATTGAATACGGTTTACAACCGCGGTTTCTGGTCGGGTTACTATTTAGGTCAGAAACTGGGAGAGTGGAGTGATAATCCGGGATCGAACGCGACACAGAAAAAAGTGTATGTTGGAAAAGGCATGCATTTTTATCAAAAATCCGGTATCGGCGAATTTAAAATCGAAGCCTACGATATTAAAAAAGGAGATACGGTATTAATTACCGGGCCAAGTACCGGAGCGCAGGAAATGATCATTGAAGAAATGTTCGTCAATGATACGGCAACCGATAAAGCTACTCGTGGCGACAGCTGTACGATTAAACTACCGTTCCGTATCCGTTTGTCCGATAAACTGTATAAAATTGTAGAAGCCTGATGGTAATCGTAACCTTACAGCGGAACAAATGCATCGGTTGTAATTATTGTGTCGAAATGGCGCCGGGTCAGTTTCAGATGTCGAAAAAAGACGGAAAAACGGTGCTACTAAAAGCGGTCGATACCAAAGGGTTTCACACCTTAAAATCACCGGATCATACGATAGCCGAAAACTGCGAACTGGCCGCCAAAGCCTGTCCGGTAAACATCATCACGGTAAAAGAAATCTAAAGACCGAATTACTTTATAAAAAGCCTGTTACGTTATAAAAAATGTAACAGGCTTTTAATTTTTTCATAATTTGGAGGTCGCCACCGGGAACGGTATATGAATGATGCTAAAAAATAGTATCTTTACACACAAAAACATTTTACGAACAAGTAGTGACACGGTCACGATCTATATATATTCAAAGCATATGGCATGTACAAACTGTTCCACTGGGAGCGCCAAAGACGGAACTCCTAGGGGATGTAAAAATAATGGAACCTGTGGTACCGACAGTTGTAATAAACTAACGGTTTTCGACTGGTTATCCAACATGAGCCTGCCCGGAGGCCAGGAACCATTCAACTGTGTTGAGGTTCGTTTTAAAAACGGGAGAAAAGAATTTTTCAGGAATGCGGAAAAACTAACCCTAAGTATTGGTGATATTGTCGCTACCGATGCTTCACCGGGACATGATGTGGGAATTGTAACGCTTACGGGAGAACTGGTTAAAATCCAGATGAAGAAAAAAAATGTAGATTCCGAAGGAGAAGTAGCTAAAATTTACCGCAAGGCAACACAAAAAGATATCGATATCTGGATTGAAGCCCGCGATAAGGAAGAGCCGATGAAAGTACGCGCTCGTGAGATTGCCATCAAATTAAATCTGGAAATGAAAATTTCCGATATCGAATTCCAGGGAGATGCTTCCAAAGCGACCTTTTATTATACCGCAAACGACAGAGTCGATTTCCGACAACTGATCAAAGATTTCGCAAAAGAATTTAACACCCGTATCGAAATGAAACAGGTGGGATTCCGTCAGGAAGCGGCGCGTTTAGGCGGTGTAGGTTCTTGCGGACGTGAATTGTGTTGTTCGACCTGGTTAACCGATTTTAGAAGCGTAAATACTGCGGCGGCACGTTACCAGCAATTGTCATTAAATCCACAAAAACTGGCCGGACAATGCGGAAAACTGAAATGCTGTTTAAACTACGAATTGGATACGTATCTGGATGCTTTAAAAGATTTTCCGGAAATGGAAACCAAATTATATACCGAAAAAGGTGACGCGGTTTGTCAGAAACTTGACATCTTTAAAGGTTTAATGTGGTTTGCCTATACGAATGATTTTGCACACTGGCATGTATTACAAATCGAACAGGTAAAGGAAATCATCGCAATCAACAAACAGAAAAAGAAAGTCGCTGCAATCGAAGATTTTGCTATTGAAATCACCGAAGAAGCGGCAGAAAATAACTTCCAAAACGTAGTTGGACAAGACAGTTTAACACGTTTTGATCAACCTAAGAAAAAGAAAAGACCTAATAAAAAACGTAAACCAAACAATTCTTCAAACAATTCTTCAAAAGAAAAAAATGCTCCGAAAAAATAATTTTTTAGTTGTAGGATTACTATCGGTATTATTCTTGTCGTGCGACAAGAGTAGAGTTTTTGATGAATATCAGGAAATAGACGGATCCTGGCATAAAGGCCAGAAAGTAACGTTCGCTTTCGACCAGAACGATACGATAACCAACTATAATATGTTTGTAAACATAAGAAATAACAATAGTTATCCGTTTAATAATTTATTCCTGATTGTATCGATGTTACAGCCGGATGGAGTGACCAAAGTGGATACATTGGAATATCAGATGGCCAAAGAAGACGGAACGCTTCTGGGTGATGGTTTTTCCGATATTAAGGAAAGCAAGTTATGGTATAAAGAAAACTCCCGTTTTCCAAAAGTGGGTAAATATACCGTAAACATTCAGCAGGCGGTTCGCGAAACCGGTAAAGTATCCGGTTTGGATCAATTACAAGGTATTTCGGAAGTTGGATTTAGAATTGAAAAAGCAGAATAACTCAATAAAATGGCACAAAACAATAAAAATCAGAAAGAAGATTTTTCACCTTACGTAAAGAAATTCTGGAAATTTTTTCTTTACGCATTTGGAGGAATCATACTATTCTTCCTTTTTGCTTCATGGGGATTATTCGGAGCGATGCCGTCGTTCGACGAGCTGGAAAACCCGAATTCCAATGTGGCGACCGAAATCATTTCATCAGATGGTGAAACGATCGGTAAATTTTATCTGGAAAACAGAACCCCTATTAAATATGCCGATTTACCGGATCATTTGGTAAAAGCATTGATCGCTACCGAAGACGAACGTTTTTACGAACATTCCGGTATCGATTCCAGAGGAACACTTCGTGCTGTTTTAAGTTTTGGAGGAAGCGGTGGAGCGAGTACGCTTACACAACAGCTGGCCAAATTATTATTCCACGGGGAAGGCTCGAAATTCCTGCCGTTCCGTATTGTTCAGAAAGCGAAAGAGTGGATCATTGCCACCAAACTGGAGCGTCAGTATACCAAACAGGAAATTATCGCGATGTACCTGAACAAAGCCGATTTCGTAAATACCGCAGTAGGAATCCGTTCGGCTGCCAAAGTATATTTCGGAAAAGAACCGAAAGACCTAACGGTAGACGAAGCTGCGATGTTTGTGGGAATGCTTAAAAATCCATCCTTATTTAACCCGATCCGTCGATTGGAAAAAGTAAGAGACCGTCGTAATGTCGTATTGCGTCAGATGGAGAAAAACGATTTCCTGACCAAAGAGAAAAAAGAATATTATCAGAGCCAGCCGATCGTATTAAAATTCACACCGGAAAGTCACATCGAAGGAAAAGCAACGTATTTCAGAGAATACCTGCGTGAATTTATGAAGAAATGGGTAAAAGAAAACCCTAAAAAAGATGGTGGAGGCGAATACGATATCTATCGCGACGGATTAAAAATTTATACCACGATCGATTCCCGTATGCAGGAATATGCCGAAGAAGCGGTAGACGAGCATTTAGCGAATCTTCAGGAAGAATTTTTTATTCAGCAGAAGAAAAACGAAAACGCACCGTTTATCAATATTACATCAGAGGAAACCCGAAAAATCATCGAGCGATCGATGAAAAATTCCGAGCGTTGGCGTATTATGTCTGAAAAAGGAATTGCAGAAGATCAGATCAAAAAATCATTCGATGTCAAAACAAAAATGTCTGTATTTACCTGGAAAGGCGAAAAAGACACTATTATGACTCCGAAAGATTCTATTATCTATTACAAACACTTTTTACAAACCGGAGTAATGGCCATGGAGCCACAAACCGGATATGTAAAAGTTTGGGTAGGAGGAATCAACTACAAACACTTCCAGTACGATCACGTAGGACAGGGAGCGCGTCAGGTGGGATCGACATTTAAACCGTTTGTTTACGCCACAGCGATCGAACAATTAAAAATGTCGCCATGTGATTCCATTTACGATTCACCGTTTACGATGCCAAAAGGGCGTTATGGAATTGATGCCGACTGGACGCCTAAAAACTCCAGTGGAAACTATAGAGGACTGGTAACGTTAAAATCGGCACTGGCCAACTCAATCAATACCGTTTCGGCGAAATTGATGGACAAAGTAGGACCACATGCGGTAGTAGACCTGACTAAAAAATTAGGAGTAAGTTCGAACATTCCGGAGCGTCCGGCAATTGCATTAGGAGCGGTTGAAATCACGGTAAGTGACATGGTAGCGGCCTATAGTACATTTGCCAACCAGGGTGTTTATATGAAACCACAGGTAATTACTAAAATTGAAGATAAAAACGGAGTGGTTTTATACGAATCCATTCCGGAATCAAAAGACGTATTGAGTAAAGACGTATCCTATGCGATTATCAAATTATTGGAAGGGGTAACCGAATCCGGTTCGGGAGCGCGTTTGCGTTATGGATCGGGCGGACCAACCTATAAAAGGGTAACCGGATTACCGTATGCGTTCTTAAACCCGATTGCCGGTAAAACGGGAACCAGTCAGAACAACAGTGACGGATGGTTTATCGGAATGGTACCGAACCTCGCAATGGGTGTCTGGGTTGGAAACGAAGACCGATCGGCGCACTTCAAGAGTACGCAAATGGGTCAGGGAGCTACGATGGCACTTCCAATCTGGGGATTGTTTATGAAAAAATGTTATGCCGACGACAAATTGAATGTTTCGCAGAAACCATTCGAACGACCGGCCAACCTTTCGATAAAAGTAGATTGTTGGGCACCGAAAAAAGTGGTCGACAGTACAGCAGTCGAAGAGCCGACAACAGAAGAATTTGATTTCTAAATACAAAACGCCTTTTTAAAAAGGCGTTTTTTTTATATTTTTAACCAAAATTAAACAACCACGATATGATTAATAAAAAAGTAAGTAGTGTGCAGGAAGCGCTACACGATATAAAAGACGGGCAGACCATTATGTTGGGCGGTTTCGGACTTTGCGGAATTCCGGAAAACAGTATTGCCGAGTTGGTAAAAATGGATGTTACGGATCTGACTTGTATTTCCAACAATGCCGGAGTAGACGATTTTGGATTGGGATTATTATTGCAAAAACGTCAGATTAAAAAAATGATTTCTTCGTATGTAGGTGAAAATGCAGAATTCGAGCGTCAGATGTTGAGCGGTGAATTGGAAGTGGAATTAACGCCACAGGGAACCCTGGCTGAAAAATGTCGTGCGGCACAAGCGGGAATCCCGGCCTTTTTTACACCGGCAGGTTATGGTACCGAAGTAGCCGAAGGGAAAGAAGTACGTGAGTTTAATGGAAAAATGCACGTGATGGAAGAGGCTTATAAAGCCGATTTTGCGATCGTTAAAGCCTGGAAAGGAGACGAAGCCGGAAACCTTATCTTTAAAGGAACGGCACGAAACTTTAACTCCTGTATGGCGGGTGCTGCAAAAATCACAATTGCTGAGGTTGAAGAATTGGTACCGGCCGGAACATTGGATCCGAACCAGATTCATATTCCGGGGATATTCGTAAAACGAATTTTCCAGGGAGAAAAATATGAAAAGAGAATCGAACAACGCACAGTAAGACAAAGACAGTAATCATGGCATTAGATAAAATTGGAATTGCAAAGAGAATTGCACAGGAGTTAAAAGACGGTTATTTTGTTAACCTTGGAATTGGAATCCCGACATTGGTAGCCAACTATATCCCACAGGGAATTAGTGTGGAATTCCAAAGTGAAAACGGAGTTTTGGGTATGGGACCCTTTCCGTTTGAAGGAGATGAAGATGCCGATGTGATCAACGCTGGAAAACAAACCATCACTACATTGCCGGGAGCTTCTTTTTTTGATTCGGCTACAAGTTTCGGAATGATCCGTGGACAACACGTAGATTTAACGATTCTGGGTGCGATGGAAGTATCGGAAAACGGTAATATCGCCAACTGGAAAATTCCGGGGAAAATGGTAAAAGGTATGGGTGGTGCTATGGATTTGGTAGCGTCGGCCGAAAATATTATCGTTGCCATGATGCACGTAAACAAAGCCGGAGAATCTAAAATCTTAAAAGAATGTACGCTACCGCTAACGGGCGTAAAATGCGTGAAAAAAGTAGTAACCGAGTTGGCTGTTATGGAAATCACACCAAACGGATTTAAGCTATTGGAAAGAGCACCGGGCGTAACGGTTGAAGAAATTATCAAGGCTACGGAAGCAAATCTTATTATTGACGGGGATATTCCGGAAATGAAAATTGATTAATACGAAGCCGTATTTTATAAAAAAGCCTGTTCGATTTATTGAACAGGCTTTTTATTTTGATACTGATAAAAACACCTGACAGGTTTCAAAAACCTGTCAGGTGTAAAATTATTTTATAACGTTAATTACCTTTTGGAATAGCGGCAATCAGTTTTTTGGTATATTCTTTTTGCGGATGGGCATAAAGCGCGTCGGCATCGCCGATTTCTTCGATTTTTCCTTTATTCATTACCAACACCTGATCCGACATATATTTAACGACGGCCAGATCGTGGGAAATAAAAATATAGGTAAAGCCGAAATTTTCTTTTAATTCATTGAGCAGATTCAGAACCTGCGCCTGAACGGAAATGTCGAGTGCCGAAACCGATTCATCACAAACAATAATTTTAGGTTGTAAAGCAATCGTACGCGCAATTCCGATCCGTTGCCGTTGACCACCGGAAAATTCATGCGGATAACGGTTAAAATAATCTTCTCCTAAACCAACTCTTTCCAGTAATTCGATTGTTTTTTGTTTGCGTTCGGCATCGTTTTTATATAAGCCGTGTACTTTCATAGGTTCCATTATCGCCTTTCCAACCGGAATCCGGGGATTTAACGAAGAATATGGATCCTGAAAAATAATCTGAATTTCTTTTCGAAGCGTACGGATTTCGGTAGCCGAAAGTTTTGTAATATCTTTTCCTTTATATAAAATATGACCGGCTGTGGCTTTGTCCAACTGCAAAATAGCATTTCCCAACGTGGATTTTCCGCAACCGCTTTCGCCCACAAGGCCTAAGGTTTCGCCTTCATAAATTTTAAAACTAACATCGTCGACGGCTTTAAAGGTTGTTTTTTTACCAAATAAACCGGCTGTCGAGAAATATTCTTTTTCTACGTTCTGCACTTCCAAAATCGGCGTTTGGGCATACATTTTTTTATGATTTTCGGCTCGGTCTTCAGCAGTAATAACAGTTGTGTCGATCGTATCGTTTAAAAAATCCTGAATCGTAGGTAATCGTTTGGCGCGGTATTCCAAAGAAGGACGCGACGCAATCAAGGCTTTGGTATAATTGTGCTGTGGGTTTTTAAAAATCTGTTGTGCTTCGCCCTGTTCTACAATTTCGCCTTTATACATTACCAATACGCGATTGGCAATATCGGAAACCAGCGATAAATCGTGTGAGATAAAAATAATACTCATTCGGGTTTGTTGCTGCAGTTCTTTTAAAAGCTGGATGATTTCTTTTTGTACCGTCACATCCAGTGCCGTAGTAGGCTCGTCGGCAATTAAAATTTTCGGTTTACAGGCAATCGCCATAGCGATCATTACACGCTGTTTTTGTCCGCCCGAAATTTGGTGCGGGTATTTTGTATAAATAACCTCGGGATTGGGTAATTTCACCTTTTCAAATAGTGAAAGCACTTCCTGTCGGATTTCTTTTTGCGATAAATGGGTATGTTGTGCCAGAATTTCGGCCACTTGCGGACCACATTTTAGCGATGGATTTAACGAACTCATAGGCTCCTGGAAAATCATGGCAATATCATTTCCTTTTAAATTTTGCCATTCTTTTTCGGATAAAGCAGCGATATTTTTACCGTCCAAAATAATTTCGCCTTCGCTAACTTTTGAAATCGCTTTGGGTAAAAGTCCCATAATGGCCAGTGAGGTTACCGATTTTCCGGATCCGGATTCGCCAACAATGCCCAGAATTTCATTTTCATACAGGTCAAACCGGCTGTTTTTGACAATAGGTGTCCAGTTTCCTTCTTTGCGGAACGAAACCGTTACATTTTGTAGTTGTAAAAGAGGCGCTTTCATTAGTGCAAATGTAGTTAAACAAAGACGATTTCGTCTTCCACCAGTAAATCTTCCCGGCGAAAACGCAACAGGATCTGCGCTACGGCAATGACGTCTTTTTCGCAATAGCGAATAATCCGGTCGATATCTTTTTCGACATGATACACATGGCCTACCTGACTACCGTCGATGTCATCTTTTGGTGACGGAATACCCAGAATGTTCGTGAGTAATTTTAAAGATGTAAAATGTTTAAAATCGCCAAATTTCCATAATTCCATCGTATCCAGATGTGGTACTTCCCACGGTTTTTTTCCGAAAAGATTCAGTTTGGGAGGAATGGATATCCCATTGATAACCATTCGGCGGGCGATAAACGGAAAATCGAATTCCTTGGCATTATGACCACAGAGTATATGTTGCGGCTGGTTAAAATGATTTGCCAGCAAATTGCTAAAATCTTTTAAGATTTTGATTTCCTCGCCAAAAAAGGACGTTACCCTAAAATGGCGGATGTCGTTGCGAAAGGTAAAATAACCCACCGATATACAGATTATTTTTCCGAACTCGGCCCAGATTCCGGCACGTTCGTAAAATTCTTCCGGAGTAAAATCGTCTTTACGCTGGTATTGTGTTTTCAGACTGTACAGTTCCTGTTTGGTTTCATCCAAGGCGTTAAAGTTTTCTTCTTCGGGAACGGTTTCAATATCCAGAAAAAGAATGTTTTCCAATCTTATTTTTTCTAACATGGCGTATAGTGTATTCTGTTATTTTCTTTTTTCAAGCATTTTATAGGCTTCGCCCACATAGACATAAAAATCGTTGCTATGCGGATCGGTTTCGGTTTGCAAGCCTTTTAGATGACCTAGACGGACAATAATAACATTGTCTTCCGGAACAACGATAACGAATTGTCCCAAATGACCTCTCATATAGTACATTTTTTTGCCAAGATAATTATGCAACCACCATCCATAGCCATATTCCGGTGATTCCGGAAAACGCGGTGTAATCGATTTTGCTACAAAAGTACTATCCAGCAATTGTTTGCCGTTCCACTTTCCGTTTTGTTGGTACAATTTTCCGAAACGGGCAAAATCGCGGGCATTGCTGGCAATGCAACAGTAGGCTTTTTCAATTCCGTCGGGTGCATGATCCAATTGCCATAAGGCTTCGTTTTCGGCCCCCATGGGTTGCCAGAAATTTTTAGACATATAATCCGACAAATATTCACCGGTGGCTTTTTCGATAACCATTGCGAGCAACTCGGTCGCGCCACTCAGGTATTTAAAGCTTTTTCCGGGCGCTTCGTTTACTTCCAGTCCTAAGATAACCTTTTTCAGATCGTTGTCAAAATAAGCGCGGGTTACAATGGAAAAAGGACTATAATAATGTTCGTCCCAGCTTAAGCCGGAAGCCATGGAGGACAAATCGCCTACCGTAACCTCTTTGGCATATTTTCCTTTTAATTCCGGGAAGAAGTCGGATACTTTCTGATCGAGACTTTTAATTTTTCCATCCATGATTGCTTTTCCCAAACAAGCCGAAACAATACTCTTAGCCATCGAAAAAGAATTGGATTTGGAATCTTTTCCGTAGCCGTCGAAATAACTTTCGTGCCAGATACTGTCATTTTTGATGATCAGATAGGCAACGGATTGAAGCTCCTTATGGGTTTTGTTGAGTGTTTCCGTAGCGGGAACGCTGTTATAATCTTTGGCGATTGCCCACGGTTGTGCGGTTCCTTTTTTGATTTCGCGGTTTGGAAATTCCTTATAATCATCCAGAAAAGCAGTGGTATATCCTTTGAAATAAATAGTCCTGACCGCGCGAAGTAAATAATCGACATCGAAAATATACATCAGGATAATGATACCGGTAAGGAGGATTAAAAACCACAGCAGGAATTTTTTCAGAAACTTCATAAGCACGGAATTTGTAACGTATCTTACGAATTTAAGGAAATTATCGGATTTTTTTCGGTTTCGGAAGGATTTAAAAAAGGCTTTCCTGTTTTACGGGATTTTCGTGTTCCAATAGCCATTGTTTCCGCCATAATCCGCCGGCATAACCGGTTAGCGAACCATCGGAACCAATTACTCTGTGACAGGGAACGACAATCCAAATCGGATTTTTACCATTGGCAGCAGCCACCGCCCGAATGGCTTTTACATCGCCCAGTTTTTTGGATAATTCGAGATAGGACATGGTTTTACCGTAGGGGATTTCCAAAAGTGCCTGCCATACTTTTTGCTGGAAATCGGTACCCTTTGGATTGAGTGTAAAGGTGAACGCTTTTCGTTGCCCGTCAAAATAT
Source organism: Flavobacterium sp. CAU 1735 (assembly GCF_039888695.1). Lineage (NCBI taxonomy): Bacteria > Pseudomonadati > Bacteroidota > Flavobacteriia > Flavobacteriales > Flavobacteriaceae > Flavobacterium > Flavobacterium sp. CAU 1735. Next base: position 28,819 of record NZ_JBDQQQ010000001.1, read on the forward strand.
TCGTTTAGTTGGGAAACGACTTCCTGAAAATGCTCCGGAATACTTTCGGAAACCAATCCGTCCTGATGCACCGATATAACGGAAATACCGTTTGCATCGCCTTCTATTTTTGCGATTCCAAGGGGTGTATTTATAAAAATAGTGTCCATAGCGTAAAGGTACCGGTTTCGTTTTTGGCTTGCAAATCAAAAGTTTGCACAAAAAAACCGGTTTTACAACCGGCATTTTCTATTCTTATTTCGCGTGACTCAATATATAGGCTTCCAAAGCTACCAATTCTTCTTCGGGAAGGTTTTTGGTAATGGCAAAATTGGTTTTCATCACCGAATATTGCGACGGATCGACAATGGGATCTCCTTTTTCTTTTAGGAAATTGACAATACTGGCGCCTTTTTCTTTATAGATTTTAGCGATTTCGGCAATACTGGGTCCAATCACTTTCTGATCGGGTTTATGACAGGAATAACACATCCCTTTACCATCGAAAACCTCCTGACCTAATTCCAGCGTTAACTGGGCTTGCGTTTTTTTAACTTCCGGATACAGGCTTTCTTTTTTTTCTTCTTTTTTGTTACAAGCAGCTAAAAGTGCCATGCAACCCAGGATAAGTATGCTCTTTTTCATGGGATTACTGCATTAATTTAGCGGCTTCTTTCGCAAAATAAGTCGAAATAATATTGGCTCCGGCTCTTTTGATGCAATGTAACTGCTCCATCATGATTTTATCGTGATCTAACCACCCTTTTTCGGCAGCGGCTTTGACCATGGCATATTCTCCGGATACCTGGTATACGGCAACCGGTACGTTTACGGTGTCTTTTATTTCCCGAACAATGTCAAGATAGGCAATTCCGGGTTTTACCATTACGATATCGGCACCTTCTTCCACATCGTGTAAAGCTTCTTTAATGGCCTCGATACGGTTGGCATAGTCCATCTGGTAGGTTTTTTTATCCCCAAATCCAGGTGCGCTATCCAGGGCATCGCGGAAAGGTCCGTAGAAAGAAGAGGCATATTTGGCGCTGTAACTCATAATTCCCACATCGTGGAAACCACTTTCTTCCAGTGCTTTACGGATTGCCAGTACGCGACCGTCCATCATATCGCTTGGCGCAACAAAATCGGCACCGGCTTCGGCATGGCTCACGCTCATACGGGTAAGCGCATCCACAGTGGCATCGTTTAAGATTTGTCCGTTTTCGACAATTCCGTCATGTCCGTAGATGGAATAGGGATCCAGTGCTACATCGGGCATTACAATCATTCCCGGAACGGCATCTTTAATAGCGCGGATCGTTTGTTGCATCAGTCCGTCTTTATTCCAGGCTTCCTTACCGGTATTGTCTTTTAAGTTATCGCTCACTTTTACATAGATATTGACCGCTTTAATACCCAGATCCCATAATTCTTTTACTTCTTTAACGGTTAGATCCAGCGAACGACGGTAGATACCCGGCATTGAAGGAATTTCGATACTAACGTCTTTTCCTTCTGCCACAAACATCGGGAACATAAAATCAGTAGGGCTTAATGAGGTTTCGCGAACTAACGAACGGATAGCGTCATTGGTTCTGAGGCGTCTATTTCGGTGTAATGGAAACATAATAACGTGTTTTTAGTGTGTCGCAAATTTAGGTATTTAAAACGGCATTTGCGATTTCGGTCATTGCATTAGAATAAGTTTAACACAGGCGCAAAAAAAAGAGCCTCAATCGAGGCTCTTAGTGTTTTAATTCGGTCTTGTGGGGTGAGTGGTCGGACACAGTAAGGAGTAAATTCCGCTTCGGTCCGGATCGGTAATATCGTTTCCGTTTCCGCCTCTTATTTTAGAACAGTCGCTTTTTGATAGTTCAACAATTGATGTTTTTTTGAACGCAAGTAAATTGTTTTTTGTAGTTTTCATGATGTGTGGGTTTTTATTTGTTGATTCAAAACTAGACCTAAATACCTGATAATCAAAGTGAAGTATGCCTAAATTTATAAAAAAAATACCGTTTTTTAATTTTGTAAACATTTGTGAATCAGTTTGTTATAAATAAATTTTTCTTAATAAAAAAATGTTATTTTTGTTATACAAAAACCTGTTAAAATATGTTGCTTTCCCTACTAAAAAGAGTTTTTCTTTGTGCATTTCTATTGAGTTTTCAATTGATTTCAGCAACAGATACAAAGAATCAGTTAAAAGATTCTATTCAAAAACATATTTACAGCAATCCGGCGCTGGCCAAAAAATACATTCATCGCTACCTGTCGATTAGCGAAAAGCAAAAAGAAGACAACGATGTGATCATCGCCTATAATTATTTAGGATATGTATGTATGACGTTATCGGAAACCGATAGCGCTTTTTATTTTTGTGACAAAGCGATTATCAAGGCCTACGGGGCGAATAATCAGAATCTGGTTTTACGCGCCAAAATCAACAAGGCAAGTTTACTCTACCAGACGTATAATTTTGAGCAGGCTTTATTGTTGTATAACGAAGCACTTCAACTGGCTAATAAATTAAAAGATTCCTATAGTGTTCGGAGCATCAGTATTAGTATTGCGAATATCAAATACGAAATCGGAAAACACAGTGAAGCACTGGCGGTTTTTAAAAAATATCTGAATAACAGTGATGTTTCCAATTCGGAGCGCGCGTCTCTCGAACTGAAGATAGCCAAGACGTATCTGAAAATGAACCAACCGGATTCGTCGCTGATCTATATAAAAAAGGGGTTGAGTTATTGTAAAGAGGCGAATGATAAAGAACTGGAAGTGTATTTTCTGAATGTAAAAGGATTAAGTTTTTTAAAGAAAAAAGACTATAAGGATACCGAAGCGATATTGAATGAGGCCTTACAAAAAGCGATTAAAATCAAAAACAAACGGATTGAAGCTACGGTAATGCTGAGTCAGGCGGGTTTAATGAGCGAACAGCAGCAGTATAATAAATCGAATCAGGTATTAAAGGCAGGATTAACCAAGCAGGATAAATCGGAATTTGCTCCGGAGGAACTTACGGATTATTACAAATTGCTGGCCGAGAACTACAAAGCGGTGGATAGCATTGGGCAATCCAACTTTTATTATCAGAAGTTTATCGATGAAAATTCCAAAAAATCAACAAAAAAAATCGGAACACTGGAAGATTTGCATAAAATCGACATCGAAAAGATCGATCAGGAAAAGACGGATGAGGTAAAACAAAAAAACATCCTGATAGTTGCGGTTTTATTGTTAATTGGGTTTTTAGGCTTTTTCTACTTCCGAAGCAAGAGAAACGCAAGGGTTAATCAGGAGAAATTTGAGATCCTGATTGGGAAGATCAACGATTTTGAAGCTAAAAAACTATTAGAAGAGCAGGAAAAGACAACAAAGAGTACGGCAAAAGAAGATATTCTTGAAAGTCAGCTGATCCCGAACATCACCATTAGCAAAGAAGAAGACATAATAGAAGCGGATGAGCCTATAGAAACAGAAGAACTTCAGGAAGAACCGCTTCAAGCGCATGAAACTTTTGATACAGAAACCGAAACGGTCATTCATCAGGATGTAGTTCCTAACGATGCTACCTTTATCATTAAGGATGAACGGGTTAATGATATTCTGGAGAAGCTGGAAAAACTCCAGGAAAAGAAATATTTCCTCCGACAGGACTGTACGTTGCATAATGTGGCTAAAAAATTAAAAACCAATACGGCCTATCTGTCCAAAATTGTGAATAATGAGCTTGGAAAAAGCTTTAGTACCTATATTAACGAGCTACGAATTAACTATGTGATATTGGAGTTAAAGAACAATTCGAAGCTGCGGGCTTACTCGGTAAATTCGATTGCGGATGAGATTGGATATAAAAGTTCCGACTCTTTTACCAAATATTTTAAGGCCGCAACAGGTATTACACCGTCGATTTACATCAAAAAAATAGAAGAAATGAAACATAAAGAAGAAAGTGCATTATAAAATGATATTTTTTATAATAAACTAATAATCAATATTTTAAACCTTTAAATGATGCCTGTTTTTTTATAAAAATAGGCATTGTTCGTTTGTGGGAGAAAAAAAAACGGCTTTACTTTGTCCTGTTGATGAATGAGAAATGAAATGATTTAATCAAAACATTTTAAAAACATTAACGGATGGGTTTTTAGGTAGCGAAAGTATTTTTAATATGAGTAGCTACTCAAAAAACACAAAAAGCATAAAAAATAAAACAGAGCGTGGAAGGCCCTGTTTTATAGAATGAATTACAAAACGAAATCCAACAAATTATAGGTTGGAGTATCTTTACAAAGATAACTTTTTATTTATTAAAGCCAAGCTTTGATACAAAAAGTTCCCACCTTTTTAGAGACTCACTCACTCCCTTCTTTCGTTGGTAAATTTTAAGCCCTTATTGGGTAAAATGGTCAGGATCCGACTTGTATCGGTTCCGTATAAACCGAATTTATTCAGGCCTTATGGTGCTGTTCGAATGGTTGCAACAAAACCATACGTATGCTCATTACAAACTGAAAATTAATGGCGTTCCAGGAATGAAAATGATTTCATTTCAATGGATGTAAAAGCAGAAAATTTAAAATGAACCATGAAAACGAAAAAAATGATCAACCCGTCGCGATTTAAAAAGCACACCATCGTCGAATTGAACGACGAAGCGGTACAAGAATCCCGATTTTATGCTTCGGTGAAGCGATTTTTTAGGGCTGTAATCCGATTTTTTACAGCAAAGCCTCAAAAAAAGCAATAGCCGGCTGATCAGATTCCTCGTGGTTATGATTGCATTCAAAAAGTATTTTGAACAGGATATCTATTAACTAAATAAAACGAGAATTATGAAAAATCAAAGAACTGACATGCTGTTCTTCTATAAAAGTTCCCTGGTTGAACTTAATGGAGGAGAATTAAAGAAAATCAACGGTGGCGGTGGTACAGAGGTACTGCTAACAAACAATCCATTGAGCTGCACGTTTTGTGTGAACTCAAGTAAAGGCCACTATACGACCGAATTAAACCCTATGGTAGGACCACTATAGTGGATTTTGGATACCCAAAAAGCAAATTTTAACCAATATTAATAACTCTTACACATTTTAAATCATGAAAAAAGTAAACAAAAGCGTACTTACTTTTAAGAAAAGTTCAGTAGCAGAATTAGAGCCATCAGCAATGCGTAACGTAGTAGGTGGCGGAACAACAATCGTTGAAGAGCAAACAACCATCATTTGTGGTGACTGTATTCCGGTTCCGGGACCTATCAGAACGATAATTAAAGCACAGTTCTAATCAGCACTTTTAAAGAGGAAAAACCGTGCTAACCGGTTGTAATACTACCTTGACAGCGGTTTTTCCTTCAAAAAAATCATTAAAAAACACTAAAAAACATAACCTTATGAAAACGACAAAACACAACAACGGTCTTGACTTTGCAAAAAATGCAATAGTAGAATTGAACGACAACCAGTTACAAAGCGTAAACGGCGGATCGATGGATGCCATCATCAATTATATTGGTGATAAGATTAAAGATATGATGAAACCTCAAGTATAAAACGACAATCTTATGAAAACGACAAAACACAACAACGGTCTTGACTTTGCAAAAAATGCAATAGTAGAATTGAACGACAACCAGTTACAAAGCGTAAACGGTGGATCGATGGATGCTATCATCAATTACATTGGCGATAAGATAAAAGATATGATAAAACCTCAGGTTTAAGCGACAGCCTTATGAAAACAACACACACAACAAACCGATTGCTGTTCGCTAAAAATGACATTGTGGAATTAAACACTATCGAAATGACAGCAATTAATGGCGGTAGTACCATTATGGGAGGCGACACCTGTACCGGATGTGTATGCATCTCCGTTATCGGAACCATTATGCAGTTGGAAGCACTGTAAACAAAATCACCCTTTTAGACCATTAGAATTCAGAATGTGAGCAGCTATAGCTGTTTGGCAACAGGATAACTATGGCTATGACAAAACAACTAAAAAATAAAAAACAGTAGTATGAAAACACAAGTAACAAACAAACTGGCATTTAAATCGAATGCAGTTATAGAGCTGGATTTAGCAACAATGAATCAGGTAATTGGTGGTGCAACAACCTTTATTTGCGGTGATTGCGTTGTAATTACGAGTCGTATTGAAAAATCACTGGACTTCTAATACAGTCCGAAATACAAACACTATTCCTGAAATAGTACAATAGAAATCGAACAACAAAAAAGAAAACCTTATGAAAACACAAGCAACAAATAAGCTTGCATTCCAATCGAATGCAATTGTAGAACTGGATTTAGCAACAATGAATCAGGTAAATGGCGGCGCGACAACCTTCGTATGCGGAGAATGTGTAGTGATTACCAGCCGTATTAAAAACGTAATGGAGATCAACTAAAAAAACAAAACATCATGAAAACACAAGTAACAAACAAACTTGCATTCCAATCGAATGCTGTTGCAGAACTGGATTTAGCAACGATGAACCAGGTAATTGGTGGCGCAACAACCTTTATTTGCGGTGATTGCGTAGTGATTACCAGTCGTATCGAGGAAGTACAATTCTAATCCCGGTTGCTTTTCCGGAGCGAACAGCAATAGCTGGAAAATCGGAGTGAAACAACTAAAAAAATAAAGTTATGAAAAAGAAAACCATCAGTAAGCTGGCATTCAATACCATGACCTTGGTTGAATTAAATGAACCGAAAATGGCATCCATTATCGGAGGAACAGTAACCATTGCAGGAGGAACATCTTTAGTTATGATCACGATGTATACGGCCATCAATAAAGTAGTGCGCTAAACTATAACGCAATCTCATAAAAACGCAAAAAATAAACTTTCAACAGAAAGCAGCGCCATTATTGAATTGGATCCGATAGTTATATCGTAAATGTGCCTGTCGGGACATAAAAAAGCATCATCCGCGAACCATAGCAAACGGGCAATTATAACCCGATGATAGAAGGGAATCGTACGTTGCAACCATGCAGCACCAACCAATTCTGTCCGTTTGCCAGTCGTTCCGGGGATCAAAAACAACTGACAGGATAAGAGTAAATAAAACGGATAAACCTAAAAAGAAAAAACATGAAAAAACAAACGAACAACGGACTAATGTTCCGTAAAAATTCACTGGTTGAATTAAACGAACAAACAATGAACTCCATTGCCGGAGGAACCGGAATCTTTGCCACAATCGTTGTCGGGTCAACCTCACTGGTTCTGACTGTTGGGACACCAGAAGACATGACTTTATTGTAAAAACAAACGGACATGAAAAAAGCAGCAACACACCAACTTGCGTTTACCAAAAAATCGGTAACGGAGTTAAACGAACAAACGATGGCAACCATTGCAGGAGGGACACTCACACCGTCGAGTACCTCACTGATCACAATGACGTTCCAAACGATTACCGAAAAATTTGATAACAACTAAAAACGAAATATCATGAAAACACAAAGTACCGAAAAACTGTCTTTTAAAAGACAATCCGTAATAGAATTGAGTGCAGACGCACTGGCAACAATCCACGGTGGTGGTGAATCAATTGCAGATTTTATGCCACTCTCCACTTGTTTATGTCCCATCATTATAAAAGCAACCCGTCAGTTTTAATTATGAAAAAAGCAACTAACAGCAAGCTTCATTTTAAGAAAAATGATATTGCAGAATTAAGTCAGGTAACAATGCGCCAGATTGCCGGCGGCGGTGATACCAATAATGGACAAACCACATTGATCTGCGGCGACTGTATATTGGTTCCGGGACCGATACGAAACATTACCAAGCTACAACCTTAAAATCGTAAACGATGAAAACAACACAAAACAACAAACTGGCTTTTTTGAAAAGCGCGGTAGCAGAGTTAAATGCTGCAGAAATGAGAACTATTAACGGAGGATCAACAATTGTTGGTGGGGAAACCTGTTCCGGTTGTGTATGCCTTCCGATTCTATCCGTCGTAAGAGAGATGGCGGTATTGATGTAATCACCTATTCCCGGTTGTCTTTTTCCTGACTGTCGGATCAATCAAAACCATTTACTATCCGATTAAACAATATGTAATGGAAACCGGTTTTTCCACTTGCACAGGGACGACTATGCCTGGTTGTAACCAAAAAAAGAAAAACATGAAAGCAACGAATTTACAAGAGAAACTGGCTTTTACTAAAAATGTATTAGTGGAGCTCAACGATGTTCACATGAAAGAAATTAATGGAGGAACATCCACATATGCGCCGATATCCATTTTCACAAAAATGATAGCAGACGTGATTCTTTAATTTTTAAACGAGACAATTACTAACACAAAACACAACAATTATGAAAACAACACACAACAGTAAACTGACTTTTGCTAAAAGTTCATTAGTCGAATTAAACAAGAATCAGATGCATGATATCAACGGAGGATCCACTCCGGTATGCTCTGGATCAGCGATCTATTATACGATTATTCATACCGGAACACTAAACACTATAGCTGCTCAGGATTAAATGGGGAATCGTATGAAAACAACAAACACCAACAAATTAGGATTCACTAAAAGTTCATTAGTCGAATTAAACGAGAGTCAGATGCATGACGTTAACGGAGGAACTTCACCGTTTCTTTTCCCATCGTCGATCATAACATCCATATTCCTGGCCGAATAAGCCAAAGTATAACAACAATTAGTAACATAAACCAAAACACATTATGAAAACCACAAACACCAACAAATTAGCTTTTGCTAAAAAATCGCTAGTCGAATTAAACGACAATCAGATGCATGACATCAACGGAGGAACCTCACCATTTATTTTGCCGTCATCCATAATCTGGATTACTGTAATGGACCAAGTTGCCAACTAATTCTTAACCCTTTAAAACCAAAAAACCATGAAAACAACAAACACCAACAAACTGGCTTTTACTAAAAATGCTTTAGTAGAGCTAAACGAGACACAAATGAATACTGTAAACGGAGGCGGCGCTTCTATACTTACGAGTTTTTATCCATTGACAACTGTTACGGTGCCAATTATTGTTAAAACAATTGTTGCTGCTAACTAATCCTTAACCCTTAAAACCAAAAAACCATGAAAACGCAAAATGCAACCAAATTAGGATTCGCTAAAAATTCCTTAGTAGAATTAAACGACAATCAAATGCAAGACGTAAACGGTGGAAGTACGCCACTATGTTATGTAGCAATCGGCTTCCTTTTAGTAAAAGCTTTAGACTAATTCTTAACCTTAAAACCAACAAACCATGAAATCAACAAACAGTAACAAATTAGGATTCGCTAAAAGTTCCTTAGTAGAATTAAACGACAATCAAATGCAAGACGTAAACGGAGGAAGTACGCCATTATGTTATGTAGCAATCGGCTTCCTTTTAGTAAAAGCTTTAGACTAATCTTTAACCTTAAAACCAAAAAACCATGAAAACGCAAAACGCAACCAAATTAGGATTCGCTAAAAATTCCTTAGTAGAATTAAACGACAATCAAATGCAGGACGTAAACGGTGGAAGCACTCCACTATGTTATGTAGCAATCGGCTTCCTTTTAGTAAAAGCCTTAGACTAATCATTAACCTTTAAAACCAACAAACCATGAAATCAACAAACACCAACAAATTAGGATTCACTAAAAGTTCCTTAGTAGAATTAAACGACAATCAAATGCAAGACGTAAACGGTGGAAGTACGCCACTATGTTATGTAGCAATCGGCTTCCTTTTAGTAAAAGCTTTAGACTAATTCTTAACCTTAAAACCAACAAACCATGAAATCAACAAACAGTAACAAATTAGGATTCGCTAAAAGTTCCTTAGTAGAATTAAACGACAATCAAATGCAAGACGTAAACGGAGGAAGTACGCCATTATGTTATGTAGCAATCGGCTTCCTTTTAGTAAAAGCTTTAGACTAATCTTTAACCTTAAAACCAAAAAACCATGAAAACGCAAAACGCAACCAAATTAGGATTCGCTAAAAATTCCTTAGTAGAATTAAACGACAATCAAATGCAGGACGTAAACGGTGGAAGCACTCCACTATGTTATGTAGCAATCGGCTTCCTTTTAGTAAAAGCCTTAGACTAATCATTAACCTTTAAAACCAACAAACCATGAAATCAACAAACACCAACAAATTAGGATTCACTAAAAGTTCCTTAGTAGAATTAAATGACAACCAAATGCAAGACGTAAACGGAGGAAGTACGCCATTATGTTATGTAGCAATCGGCTTCCTTTTAGTAAAAGCTTTAGACTAATTCTTAACCCTTTAAAACCAAAAAACCATGAAATCACAAAACGCAACCAAATTAGGATTCACTAAAAGTTCCTTAGTAGAATTAAACGACAACCAAATGCAAGACGTAAACGGAGGAAGTACGCCACTATGTTATATCGCGATCGGAGCATTATTAGCTTACGCTTTAGACTAATCATTAACCTTTAAAACCAAAAAACCATGAAATCAGCAAACACCAACAAATTAGGATTCGCAAAAAATTCCTTAGTAGAATTAAACGACAATCAAATGCAAGACGTAAACGGTGGAAGTACGCCATTATGTTATATCGCCATCGGCTTCCTTTTAGTAAAAGCTTTAGACTAATTCTTAACCTTTAAAACCAAAAAACCATGAAATCAGCAAACACCAACAAATTAGGATTCGCTAAAAATTCCTTAGTAGAATTGAATGACAACCAAATGCAAGACGTAAACGGTGGAAGCACGCCACTATGTTATGTAGCAATCGGCTTCCTTTTAGTAAAAGCTTTAGACTAATCATTAACCTTTAAAACCAAAAAACCATGAAATCAGCAAACACCAACAAATTAGGATTCGCAAAAAATTCCTTAGTAGAATTAAACGACAATCAAATGCAAGACGTAAACGGTGGAAGTACGCCACTATGTTATATCGCGATCGGAGCATTATTAGCTTACGCTTTAGACTAATCTTTAACCTTAAAACCAACAAACCATGAAATCAACAAACAGCAACAAATTAGGATTCACTAAAAGTTCATTAGTAGAATTGAATGACAACCAAATGCAGGACGTAAACGGTGGAAGCACGCCACTATGTTATGTAGCAATCGGCTTCCTTTTAGTAAAAGCCTTAGACTAATCATTAACCTTTAAAACCAACAAACCATGAAAACACAAAACACCAACAAATTAGGATTCGCAAAAAGTTCCTTAGTTGAATTAAATGACAACCAAATGCAAGACGTAAACGGTGGAAGTACGCCATTATGTTATATCGCGATCGGAGCATTATTAGCTTACGCCTTAGACTAATCTTTAACCTTTAAAAACCAACAAAAATTATGAAATCAACAAACACCAACAAATTAGGATTCGCTAAAAATTCCTTAGTAGAATTGAATGACAACCAAATGCAAGACGTAAACGGTGGAAGTACGCCACTATGTTATATCGCGATCGGAGCATTATTAGCTTACGCTTTAGACTAATCATTAACCTTTAAAACCAACAAACCATGAAATCAACAAACACCAACAAATTAGGATTCGCAAAAAATTCCTTAGTAGAATTGAATGACAACCAAATGCAGGACGTAAACGGTGGAAGCACTCCACTATGTTATGTAGCAATCGGCTTCCTTTTAGTAAAAGCTTTAGACTAATTCTTAACCTTAAAACCAAAAAACCATGAAATCAACAAACAGCAACAAATTAGGATTCGCTAAAAGTTCCTTAGTAGAATTGAATGACAATCAAATGCAAGACGTAAACGGTGGAAGTACGCCACTATGTTATATCGCGATCGGAGCATTATTAGCTTACGCTTTAGACTAATTCTTAACCCTTAAAACCAACAAAAATTATGAAATCAACAAACACCAACAAATTAGGATTCGCAAAAAGTTCCTTAGTAGAATTAAACGACAATCAAATGCAAGACGTAAACGGAGGAAGTACGCCACTATGTTATATCGCGATCGGAGCATTATTAGCTTACGCTTTAGACTAATCTTTAACCTTTAAAAACCAACAAACCATGAAATCAACAAACACCAACAAATTAGGATTCGCAAAAAATTCCTTAGTAGAATTGAATGACAACCAAATGCAGGACGTAAACGGTGGAAGCACGCCACTATGTTATGTAGCAATCGGCTTCCTTTTAGTAAAAGCTTTAGACTAATCATTAACCTTTAAAACCAAAAAACCATGAAATCAGCAAACACCAACAAATTAGGATTCGCAAAAAATTCCTTAGTAGAATTAAATGACAATCAAATGCAAGACGTAAACGGTGGAAGTACGCCACTATGTTATATCGCGATCGGCTACCTTTTAGTAAAAGCTTTAGACTAATTCTTTAACCTTAAAACCAACAAAAATTATGAAAACGCAAAACGCAACCAAATTAGGATTCGCTAAAAGTTCATTAGTAGAATTAAATGACAACCAAATGCAGGACGTAAACGGTGGAAGCACTCCACTATGTTATATCGCGATCGGAGCATTATTAGCTTACGCTTTAGACTAATCATTAACCTTTAAAACCAACAAACCATGAAATCAACAAACACCAACAAATTAGGATTCACTAAAAGTTCATTAGTAGAATTAAACGACAACCAAATGCAAGATGTAAACGGTGGAAGCACTCCATTATGTTATGTAGCAATCGGCTTCCTTTTAGTAAAAGCATTAGACTAATTCTTAACCTTAAAACCAACAAACCATGAAATCAACAAACACCAACAAATTAGGATTCGCTAAAAATTCCTTAGTAGAATTAAACGACAACCAAATGCAAGACGTAAACGGAGGAAGTACGCCACTATGTTATATCGCGATCGGAGCATTATTAGCTTACGCTTTAGACTAATCATTAACCTTTAAAACCAACAAACCATGAAATCAACAAACACCAACAAATTAGGATTCGCAAAAAATTCCTTAGTAGAATTAAACGACAACCAAATGCAAGACGTAAACGGAGGAAGTACTCCACTATGTTATGTAGCAATCGGCTTCCTTTTAGTAAAAGCATTAGACTAATCATTAACCTTAAAACCAAAAAACCATGAAAACGCAAAACGCAACCAAATTAGGATTCGCAAAAAATTCCTTAGTAGAATTAAACGACAATCAAATGCAAGACGTAAACGGAGGAAGTACACCATTATGTTATGTAGCAATCGGCTTCCTTTTAGTAAAAGCTTTAGACTAATCATTAACCTTTAAAACAAAAAACCATGAAATCAACAAACACCAACAAATTAGGATTCGCTAAAAAATCATTAGTAGAATTGAATGACAACCAAATGCAAGACGTAAACGGTGGAAGCACGCCACTATGTTATATCGCCATCGGAGCACTATTAGCTTACGCCTTAGACTAATCATTAACCTTTAAAACCAACAAACCATGAAATCAGCAAACGCAACCAAATTAGGATTCGCAAAAAATTCCTTAGTAGAATTAAACGACAATCAAATGCAAGATGTAAACGGAGGAAGTACACCACTATGTTATATTGCGATCGGAGCATTATTAGCTTACGCTTTAGATTAATTCTTAACCCTTTAAAACCAAAAAACCATGAAATCAACAAACAGCAACAAATTAGGATTCACTAAAAGTTCATTAGTAGAATTGAATGACAACCAAATGCAAGACGTAAACGGAGGAAGTACACCATTATGTTATGTAGCAATCGGCTTCCTTTTAGTAAAAGCTTTAGATTAATTCTTAACCCTTTAAAACCAAAAAACCATGAAATCAGCAAACACCAACAAATTAGGATTCACTAAAAGTTCATTAGTAGAATTGAATGACAACCAAATGCAGGACGTAAACGGTGGAAGTACGCCACTATGTTATATCGCTATCGGAGCATTATTAGCTTACGCTTTAGACTAATCCATTTTGATCATCTATAAATAAAAGGTTATGGATGAACCGTTAACAGTTGCAAATGTGACCTCATTCGTTTAAACATCCCAACTGCTTACCGGTAACACCTTAAAGGTGATGCATTAAAAAAGACTATCTGAAACAGATGGTCTTTTTTATTTTTAACCCCAGAATAAAGAAGAATTTTCTGATCATCAGAAAAGTACAATCTTTTTATCGCAAGGTTATTGGGATATGTAAAATTATTTTTTTGATAGTATTATAACTATTTTTTTACTCTTTATTAAGAGTGTTTTTCGGTTACTCTATTTGTAAAAAGTAACCTTTTTTGAAATTATATAAAATACAATTTCATTATCCGAAAACAGATTGTTAAAAGTATTTAAATGGTTATGTTTTGATAATCAAAGCGTTATTTTTATTTCTAAAAAGGAAGCTAAAAGTGATGTTATTGGCCATGTACAACGTTTATTCTGTTATTATTGTTATTGTATTACCGGTTGCTTCACCTGACCTGGGAATCACAATTGCAATCGGTCTCCTGACGTTATTATTGATTTTAATCGCGATTATCTTTGGTTTTTGCTATTGTCGGTATTGTAAAAACGAAAGGGAAAATAAAGAAAACTTCCAGAAGTTATTCGATAGAATTAACGATTTCGAACTGAAGAATCAAAAATTTGGGAATGACCGAAAAAAAAGTTTGTCAGATACTACAACATTTGTGATTAACGACAAACGGGTTAATGATATATTGATACAACTGGCCAAACTGGAACAAAGCAAATACTTCCTGAGCCAAGATTGTACGTTACATAGTGTTGCTAAAAAATTAAAAACCAATACAACTTACCTGTCCAGAATTATAAACAAAGAACTTGGAAAAAGTTTTAGCGACTATATTAATGAGCTTCGTATTAGTTATGTTCTCCTGGAATTAGCATGCAATAAAAAGCTTCGCGCCTATTCAATAAGTGCGATAGCAGATGAGATTGGATATAAAAGTCCGGACTCTTTTTCGAAATATTTTAAAGAAGTTACCGGGATTTCACCCTCTGCTTACATCCGAAAAATAGAAAAAAAGAAATAACCTGAAATTATATTTAAAGTATTGTAAGTTAGTTTTTTAGCATGCTTTTTATATGCCTGTTTTTTATAAAAATAGGGTTTGTTTGTTTGCGGAAGCTAAAAAATCGACATTTCTTTGCCGTGTTGATGAAGGAGAAATGAAGCGATTTAGTCGAAGCATTTCGAAAACATTAACAGGATGGGTTTTTGTGTAGCGAAAGTATTTTTTTAAATATGAGTAGCTACTTCAAAAACACAAAACAATAGATAAATTAAAAAGTCGTAACCGTAAAGGAAAACGGTTGTGATAACACTACAAAAAACGCCCTTCCCGATGCCCGTTGGGTAGCTATACCCAAAACGGCAAACGTAGTTTCAAATTATAAAACGAAACAAAAACACTTCCCCTTAAAGCAACACAAATAATGGATTATTTATAATTCAGACAATTTGTAGCATTTTCCCTAAAACAAAAAACGATCCGGCTTTAAAGTCGATCAGCACGACTGTTGTTAAAATGGTTAAAAATGGACCAGCGCGCAAAATGTCCTAACAGGAGTAACCTGAAAATCCTTAAAAGAGTAGGGGAAATTTTTAATTTATATTAGTATGAAAAAGCAAAAGACAAACAGTAAGTTAACTTTTGAAAGTACAGCTATTGTAGAGTTAAATGACAATCAACTTCAGCAAATAGGAGGTGGAAGCCTTTTTTCACTCATTAAATTAGCTTCGCAAGCGGTTGGAGCAGTGACACAGCAGGCGCTTTCTGCAGTTCCTTATAAAAGAGATTGAAAATAAAGTTGCAAAAAACAAAATTGATAAGCGTATTGGGGAATAACAGAAATATGTCAGCGATACGACATTACTGTATCTAACTGGAGCTTGTCATAATTGTATTAGAAAATGCCTGGCTTTGTTTCGGAAAAAAAGAAAACCCATTAGTCGTAATGGGGTTTAGAGAAGTAGGGGTGAGGAACGTATCAGGAATATTTAAAAGAAACTTTCCTGAATTTGTTTCCTTCCGAATTATACGTTTTTTCTAAAAATGAAGTAAGGGCATTTTCGTCGGTAAAAACTTGGTCAATAACCGACGTATCGTTTTGAAGCCTTCAATGCCATTTTTTTAACAATCTCGAAAAATCCGATCGAATAAAAGTGTTTACGGTTCCATATCGCGGACTTTTCTTCAGACTTGCTCAATACTACCCAAATCGTGGTAGTTTAGCGAGAAACTAGTTTTACGAACCCAAAATAAGATTCGTTGTAATAGTAGCGTTTGCATCGAAATCGGGCGGATTGGCGGTTACAAAAACCAACGGAATATAATATAGGTCTATTGAAAAACAGATGCCTTTTGGGCATCTGTTTTTTTCATATAATGACGGACGTAATGCGGCTAAAGCGCTTATACGTTATGCGATTTCAACTTGTGTAGCATCCGAATTTTTAGATTTGGAAGTATGCAATTGCTTGCTGTAATATTTATACAGATAATCGTATACAACCATTTCGTGAACCCGTTGTTTGGCAATAAACACACGGTTACAAATCATATGCAGGTAACTTAACGTTGCCGCTCCGAATGAAGTTGGTAATTGTTGTTCTGCAGCCATTTTTTGTAGATGTTGTGCAATAGCACTGTTTTTGGCCGAACGGTCTTTTAGGATCTCCCATATTGGCGCATACATTTCGTCGGTTAGCGACTCATCCATAAACAGTTCAATATCGCGTTCGTTTTTCGCGAACATTTCGTTGATTTGTTTGTTTAGCTCGCCCGATCCGGAACGATTAAACTCATTACCGAAACTTGTTTTGGCAACTTTCAACATTTCAATTCGGTCTTTTAAGCTAAATCCAAGATCTTCCAAAAGGAAATGCATCGATAACAGACAGAATTTCCAACGGATTTTTTCACCCAGATCACCTTCGATCATATCGGCAAAACGCATCGTACATTCACTGTCATTGTGGAAAAGACTTTCCGTTTCATCAATAGCCATATGACCGTAACGCTGTAATTCCCGTAGGTAGGTATCGGTTTGTGTTTTCCAGATTACCGTATTTTCTTCAAACGGTTTGATATGTTTTTTAACGATATTGATACACTCTGTAAAATGTTGTTTGTCGTTCAATAAGATACGGAAACGCAAATGATGTCCTAATGCATCCTGATAACGGATAAAAAACCATTTCTGAATCAGATTTTTAGCTTCCAGCTCGGCTACAATCGGGTTGATGGCTCTGTTTAAAAGTTCCTCACCGGCTCTTTCGCCACAATAGAATTTATAGTACAACCATTCTTCTCCAATAGAGAACGACGGGATTGCGGTATCCGGTTGTGCGGTATAGCCTTCCTGGTACGATTTCGATTTGTAATAGGAAACCACTTCGGTGTGTTTGTTAACCGGTGCCGATTTGGCCTCAACATTTTTAAAAGCCGAAACAATAAACTCATTACAATAGTTTTCCGTAACGGTATCGTTGGTAAACAAAAACTCTTTTAATTGGATAAAACGCTCTCCTTTTAGCATTAAAGCGAATACTTTACAGCTCAATTCATTTGTAAAGTTTACCACCACTTCATTATCGCCCTGAACAAACGAAACAATATCCGGAATTTGACGCTCGCGCTGGAACGCTCTAACGGAATCTACAACCGATTCGTCTTTTAACGAAAGAATGTATTTAATGTCTTTTTCAGATAAATTCCATGTCGCTCTCGATAATACGATATCGTTATAGGTTAATCGAGGCAGGAAGTCGAAATCATTTTGTAATTCGCCCCATGAAAAACCTAATCCCGACGAATCCTGATTTTGAAGATCACATAGGAAATGGTAAATCGGAAGCGCATTGGCACTGTAATTATGGGCATTCCCCAATCGTGGAATCACTTCTTTATTAAGTCTTTTGGAACGCAATACGATACGATTGTTTTTTACCGAGATATACAAATCGTCCACCAAAATCTGATGCTCCTGATCCAGTGAAGAACTACCCAAATACGGGATTTCGTAGTCTCTTTGGAAACCGCGGTACAGGATATTTCCGGTTCTGGCCTGCGGAAGGTGAATAATTTCAGCGATGATTTTATCCGGATGTAAGGCATTTTCCCTTTCGGATATTTCATTGCACAGTTCCATGATATTGTTGTTAAGATGTCCGAAGCGTCCGATAAGACCATTGGCCGAAGGACCGGAAACATAGGATAACGCGATTTTCTCTTCGTTGTTTTCGTGGAACATATTAAAGAAAACCGAGAAGGTATCCGGATATAAATGTTCTTTTTCGTCAAACTGGTTGATCTCTTCGTCGGTTAGTTTGATGTTGGTTGTATTCGTTTGAGTTGCCTGAATTAGTTTTCGGAACAGGAACGCGCGTTCCGGACTCTGCGTAATTTGTCTGTAGTTCGAATAATTCGGATTTACATTCAACTCGTCTACCAATGGTGTTTTGGCACCCGATTGTTTGCCATAACCAATTCCTACATCCGGATCCAGTACTTTGATTAACGGTTGCTCATATTCTTCGTAGCGCTCGGTGAATTTACGTTTAAACTCTTTTAAAGCGGTTCGTTCGTGAACCGGTTGTAGTTTGTTCATGGCCGTAACACCACTACGTAATTTTTTAAATGCTTTATTACTCAACGTAGCATCCGGTAAATTACGGTAACTATCTACCTGGAATAATTTGGATTCATCCACTTCGTCCAGTTCCTGATTTAACATTTTATAGATTTCGCGGTATTTTTCAGGATCGTTAAAAACGTTTTCATCCAGATTGCTGATCTTTTCTTTTAAAGTCAGAATAAGTTCCAGAATAACCTGTGCTTCGTGGAATGCAAAACGATCTTCTTTAAACTTAGCGATCAATGATTCGAAATAGTCCTCACCGGTTAAGGTAAACTCCAGTTCGCTCACTAAAAACTGACTGTCGATTACCGTATTGATAAACGCTGTCGCATCTTTTTCGTTAATCTCATCCGAAATCAGGTGTTGTGCCAGATCGGAAACGGTAGCGCCGTTTTTGGCGTTTTTCAGTACCACTTCCAGGTATTCGGTAGCCACTACTTCTGAAATTTTATGAAGGCGTACGTTCTTTTTAAAATAGTATTCCACAAAGCGGTACTTATCAAAAACCGTATAAATGGAATTGTTCGGAAAATATTTTAAAACCGCTCGGATAGCGTTTTCTTTTGTGATAATTGGCATAAAGCTACCCAAAAAGTACATGTCGTATTTGGTAAACCGACTGATGGCGGCGTTATCAAATTCGATTTTGGTTTCCGGTCCCATATCGATGGCCGATACCTGTGCAAACATTCCAAAAGGCGTACAACGGTTTGAAAGGCGCGACGTATATTTATAAAGGGATCCTTTTAAGCTTTTTAATTCGAATTCTTCCTGAAAAGCTTCACCTTTTTCCCAAAGTTCAAATGCTTTATAAATACTGGGAGAACCGATAAACAGTGCTTCGCGATTCTTCGGGTTTTTAAAAACTTCCTGAATGGTTTCCCATGAAATATCCAATTTTTTAGGCTCTAACGGCGTTCTAACGATAGCTTTATTAGCAAAGGAGTAATTTTTCATAATTTATATAGTTTGGGTTTTTAGTTTAAATTGTTTTGCCACATTTTGTAGTAGTAACCTTTTTGTGTTAACAGTTGCTCGTGCGTACCATTTTCGATAAGCTCTCCTTTTTTAAACGCCATGATAATATCGGCATTTTTTATGGAATGTAGCTTATGTGCGATCACAATAATTGTTTTTCCTTCTTTGGACAGATCGTCGATTAACTGTTTGATTACCAATTCTGATTCCGAATCCAGAGCCGATGTGGCTTCATCTAATATGATCACTTCCGGATCTTTGTATAAAGCTCTTGCAAAAGCGATACGCTGGCGTTCTCCGCCCGATAAATTGGCTCCAAATTCACCCAGATAGGTGTCAAATCCGTTTGGTAACGACTCGATAAAATCGTAGGCGCCGACCTTTTTGCTCACATCAATAATGCGTTCCATATCCGGGTTCTGATCACCGATAGCGATATTCGAAATAATGGAACCATCGAATAGTTCAACGTTTTGTGGAACTGTTGTGATCAATTTATTAATACTGTCTTTTGAGATATATTTCAGATCGTAATTCCCTACGGAAATCTTACCGTCTGTTGGTTGGTAAATGCTTTGGATAAGAGAAGCAATCGTACTTTTTCCGCTACCGCTTTCTCCTACAATGGCTGTGAATTTTCCTTTTGGAATGGTCAGATTTAACTCCTTAAATGTATTTCTTCCGATCTCATAGGAGAAATCAACATTTTTAAATTCGATATTACCCAAAGTATTTCTGTTGAGGTTAATGGTCGCTTCGGTTTTTTCATTATCCAAATCCATGATACCAAACAGACGATCGGCAGCAATCATAGCATTCTGAATTTGTACGTTGGTTCCGATTAACTGCGAAGCCGGTCCTGTAAAGTATCCGATTACGGAATAAAACGAAAACAACTCACCCGGTGTAATTTGTCCGTCGATGGCATAATGCGTACCGGCCCAAAGTAGGATCACGGTAAAGATTCGGGACACGAATTCGGTTGAAACCCTAGAGAAAATACTGTTAATACCGGACGAATAAATACTTCGTAACAGGTCGATAAATCGCAATTCGGTTTTGTTTTTGGAATAATCTTCCAACGATAAACGTTTTACGGTTCCGATGTTTTTGATCGATTCTACCAATTGCGCTTCCAGCATGGCGTTTTTCTCCATTACTTCACGTTCGGCTTTTTTATTCAGATTGTTTACAATAAAATAGATAATTACATAAACCGGAATGATCAGAGAAACGATTAAAGCCAATTTCCAGTAATAGGTATACATAAAAATAAAAGAGAAAATCACGATCAGGATATTTACCGACACACTTAGCGCTGTTTCGTTGATCAACAAACGGATTTTAACAGCATCACCAATTCGGGACATGATTTCACCGATACGCATGGTATCGAAAAACTTTTGCGGCATGGTAAACAAATGTTTGTAATACCCGAGAATTAGTCGGGAATCCAGTTGCTGACTGGTTTTTAAAAGGAAGAAATCTTTTAACGCACCAAAAGTAAACTGGAGGAGAATACAGCCCAACACGATGACACTCATCAGATTTAGTAAGCTTTTATTTCCGCTAACCAGTACAAAGTCCGTTATTTTTTCTACATAAATAGACATTGAAAATCCCAGCAAAGTATAGATTACGGCACCGATAAAAGCTTGAATCAGAATGTATTTGTGCGGTTTTAATAAAAAAGTGATCCGTCTTAAGTTGGAAACTTTTTCGTTTCGTTCTTTAAAAATATCTTCATCCGGAATCAGAATCAGGAAATACTCGGTTGAAATGGCTTTAAATTCGTCATGTGATTTTTTTTCCATTTTTCCGGAAGCCGGATCCATAATCTGGATATACTTATCGGTAACCTTATAAATTACCACATAATGTGGAAATTCATGATCGTCGATTTTCATAACCACGTGGGCAATAGCCGGAAGCGGAATATCTTTAATGCTGTCCAGAGAAGCTTTAACCCCTTTGGCAAGGAAGCCCAGTTTGATAGCGGCTTCGCGCAACCCTAAAAGCGTAGTTCCTTTCTGATTGGTACTGGCGTATTGTCTGATTCTTGAAATCGGCAAACTCAAGTTATAATGTTCGGACACCGATGCCAGGCAAGTGGCACCACAGTCGCTGTGGTCGTGTTGTTTGATAGCAATCTTACTCATTTTTAATGCTGTTATAAGGGTTTAACCAATCTTCAATCTCATCAAATAATAGTTGGAACATACTTCTCTTGGTAAGGAAAAAGCGACTTGTTAGCGTCATTCCTTTTTTCAATCGGCCTTCGGATCCATTTCTCAGGTAAAGGCTTTTCTTAGCAATAGAACTTCTGATTTTATAAACCGGCGTATCATTGATAAATACGACATCTCGTCCTACGTCAATAATCTGTCCGGTTGCAAATCCCCATTGGTTGGAATTATAGGCATCGACCTGGTATTTTACGTTTTCTCCTTCTTTGATAAAACCGATGTCCGAAGGTGACACATAGGTTTCTACAATAATATCTTTGTCTGGTGAGATTTCTGCAATTACCGACCCCGGTGTTACCATACTTCCTTTACTGATTCCCTGAACGTTTAGAAGTTCACCGCTTATCGGAGCAAGCAAAACATAGGTCTTTTCTTCTTCCCGCAGCTGATTGGAGTTTGAGTGGATATTGGTAACGTTTTGCGAATATTCCGTTAGCTGTTTTTGCCATCCTAATTCCGCCTGTTTGATAATGTTTACCCGGTCGTTTTTAAGTTTGTTCAGATCGAGTAATGTTTTTTCATATTCGGCTTTGGCTATGATTTGTTTGCCATAAAGTCGGTCGGCACGGTCAAACTCTGTTTGGGAAGTTTTAATTACGACATCGATATTATAAAGTTCCTGAGCGTGTTTCAGGTATTCTTTTTTGTATTGTTCGGTTTTAAGCGCACCGTAATTTCGTTGTAAAAGATTACGCAAATCGGCCATATAATCGCGGTATTCGCTTGTCTGAAGATTATTCAGGCGCCCTTTTTCCTCAATAATTTTATGATCGATGATTAATAGGGTGTCGCCAGCTTCTACTTTTCGATTTTCTTCCAGTTTCGAAAAAACCACCCGTCCACTAGCGGGAGCATATAAGGACGCTTTCTTCTCTTGTGGGATAATATGACCTCTACTGGTCGTATACAAATCCACATATATAAATGGTAAAGCAATTACAACACTAAACAGTGTTATAAATATGGCCCAAAAAATAACATTGGTTTTTTTGTTATGTTTTGCTATGTGATATTCTACAGTGCTTTTTAGAATATCTTCCGGAAAAATGTTCGGATCGTTCATCACGCTATTATTTTTTAAAGGTTAGACATAACTGACCTTTTTGGTTAAAAAATTCAGTATTCATGTGCTTGGGTTTTGATTCAAAACAACGAATAATATGTAGCGTGTACAAGTGAAGTAACCCGAAATTTATAAAAAATGACTGGTTTTTAAAGATGTAAGTTGTTGGTTTATAATGTTTTAATTCGTAATTGGTTTGAGGGAGACGCTTGAGATGGCGTATGGTAAAAAAGGTAACAATCCGTTCTTCCGAAAGGAAAAAAGGAGTAAAACAGCGCTGCTAAAAAAGGAATAAAAAACGGTTTTTGTCGAATTATATCGGAAGCCTGTCCAACTGTTTTTCGATTTTTTGAAAAACTTTTTTAATGGGTTTGGATTCTTTAAAGCGGTATCCGATAAAAAAATCGAATCCGATACGGCTACTGATAAACTCCGTATTCAGTTCGTTGATGTAGTTAAAATTCCGGTAATTCGCTTTGAAGCCGGAAAAGAAGTTACTGTTGTTAAAGCCCAAAGCGAGGTTGGCATCGATGTTAATATTAACACCTTGCGAATTTTTTTCCAATTCCTGACTGCTTTGATTGTTGAGGTAAAAGTTTTTGGAATGATTATAACCGATTCCGGGATGTAATCCGGCTGTGGCAAACCATTTTTTATCCAACACAAGATTGTACATATAGCCGGCTTGAACGATTACATCATAGGAATAAATCTTATCGATAAAAAGCTTACTAGAGTTATCAGCATTGGTTTCAAGAGTATTGTAGGCATAATAAATGCTTGGTATAAAAGAACCTGTACTCTGCATTTGCCGTTCGGTTTGCGATTCGTAGGCGCGATAGGAAAAATTCCGGTTAACAATAAAGAATGTTTTTCCACCATAGGTGTTCACTTTCATTTGCGGGAACGCTTCGATCAATTCGTCGTTTTCCGGAGAAACAAGATAATAACCCTGTACGTTTTTATAGATAATTTCCTGTCGCAGTCGATCGGAATAAAAAAACTTAAAACCCAAATCCAGAATCAGGGTGTTGCCTTTGATGGCATTGTCGTTATTTCCCGGGAAGAAACTGGGCGAAAAAGAAACCGTTAGTCCTAAAAACCGATAGTCGAACGAAAAACGGAGCTTAAAAATCTCATTCGGAATAAATTTATTTTCCGATTTTTCCTTGACATTGCGGATATACAGATTGTTGATATCGGAATCGATATTCAGTTTGCATATCATTTTATTAGCATAATTGACACGATACAGCGTGTCGTACTTTTGCGTAACTTCTTGAATGGTATCATTTTGTGAAAAAGCAAAAGTCGACAGGAATATACAATATCCGATGAAAACAAGTTTTCTAAAATCCATCGGTTAGAGGGGAATGGTTAGCGTATCGGTCATGAATCGATTTAAGCCCGCAAGTTACAAAAAACTATTTTAGCCAGTCAACAGGCGTTTTTAAAACGGAAAGCAACTGCTCTTCAGGACTGTCTTTTTCCGGATGATGATCGTAAACCCACTGTACATGTGGTGGTAAGCTCATTAATATACTTTCGATACGACCATTGGTTCTCAAACCAAACAAGGTTCCTTTGTCGTGAACGAGGTTAAATTCGACATAACGACCACGTCGGATTTCCTGCCAGGTTCTGTTTTCCGGCGTATAATCCAATATTTTTCGTTTTTCCACAATCGGAAGATAGGCCTCCAAAAAGCTATTTCCAACTTCGGTCACAAAAGCATACCATTGCTCCATGCTCATCGTTTCGGTAGCTTTACAATGATCAAAGAAAAGTCCGCCGATTCCTCTGGCTTCCTCGCGATGTGCATTCCAAAAATAGGCATCACATTGTTTTTTAAACAGATCGTAAAATGCCGGATTGTGTTTGTCACAGGCTGTTTTACAAACCTGATGAAAGTGTCGGGCATCTTCCTCAAACAGATAGTAAGGGGTTAAATCCTGTCCGCCGCCAAACCATTGGTTGATAACATTTCCGTCTTTATCATACATTTCAAAATAACGCCAGTTGGCATGAACAGTTGGTACCATCGGATTTTTTGGGTGAAGGACCAAACTCAGACCACAGGCAAAAAAATCAACATCTCCTACATTAAAGTAGGTTTGCATCGCTGCAGGAAGTGGTCCGTGAACGGCCGAAATATTAACGCCTCCTTTTTCGAATACAGCACCATTTTCGATCACCCGGGTTCTACCGCCTCCGCCTTCGGGACGTTCCCAGATATCCTGGTGAAAAACAGCCTTCCCATCGGCTTTTTCCAAAGCTGCCGTAATGGTGTCCTGTAAATTTTGTATGTATGTATAAAATTGTTCTTTCATCATTATAATTTATAAACCAACATTAAACCACCGCGATACGGAAGAAACTCACCACTTTTATTGTATTTCTCAGCGCCGTCAATTCGCTCGTGTGTTGTTATCGTATAACCTTTGTAAAAACCCTGATGGTTTCCGCCACCTAAAAATAATTCCAGACTAAAATGATCATTTATCGGATAGAGGTAACCAATAGTCGCTCCCATCATTACGCCAATACCTTCCTGATAATAATCCATATGCCAGGAATCCCATTTTTGGATTTTATATTGACTTCCGCCAACGTGTGCGCCAACAAAAAAGCCTCTGTTGATGTCTTTCGTATAATAGCGGACTTCGGCAAAAGCCAGTGTGAATTCCATCGGGCTACCTTTAAACGATTTCCAGAAAGAAGCGGTGGCATCGAACTGGAAGGTCATTTTCTCACCGATTTTGGTTTCTATACCAAAATTCGGAATGACCGCCAAAGCAGTGGCAATATTCCCTTTAATACGTGTCTGACCGAAAGTAACCGAAGTTATCAGGCAAACCAATAACAGGTGAAATTTGATTTTTGTGGTCACAGAGCGTGGCTTTTATCGTTGTTGTTTATTTCTGATATTCTTTTACTGCTTCTATAAATGCTTTGGCATGATCAACCGGGATGTTTGGTAAAATACCATGTCCCAGATTAACGATGTATTTGTCTTTTCCGAACGCATCGATCATCTCGTGTACCATTTTTTTGATGGTTGGAATAGGCGATAACAAACGCGAAGGGTCGAAGTTTCCTTGTAAGGTGATGTTTCCACCGGTTAGGTAACGTGCATTTTGTGGCGAACAAGTCCAGTCTACTCCCAAAGCGGAGGCTTTACTTTTGGCCATTTCGTTTAAAGCAAACCAACATCCTTTTCCAAAAACAATTACCTCGGTATGCGGTGCTAAAGCTTCTACAATCTGGTTGATATATTTCCATGAAAATTCCTGGTAGTCAACCGGCGAAAGCATTCCGCCCCAACTGTCAAAAATCTGAACGGCATTCACTCCGGTTTTTACTTTTTCGATCAGATAGGCAATCGTAGTATCGGTGATTTTTTGTAGTAAGGTATGCGCCGCTTCCGGTTGCGAAAAGCAAAAACCTTTGGCCGTATCGAAACTTTTCGAACCTTTTCCTTCCACAGCATAACAGAAAATCGTCCATGGTGAACCGGCAAAACCGATCAATGGTACTTCATTGTTTAGCATTTCTTTGGTCAGTTTGATCGCATCCATCACATAACCTAGCGATTCCTGAATATCCGGATTGTAAACTTTTGCCACATCGGCAGCCGAACGAATCGGATTTGGGATAATTGGTCCTAAATTGTCTTTTAGTTCTACATCAATTCCCATTGCTTGCGGAACGACAAGGATATCCGAAAAAAGGATTGCTGCATCCGGTTTTACAATACGGATCGGCTGAACGGTTATTTCAGCAGCCAATTCGGGAGTTTTACAACGGGTGAAAAAATCATACTTGTCGCGCAATGTCCGGAATTCCGGTAAATAACGACCCGCCTGACGCATCATCCATACCGGTGGTCTTTCCACGGTTTCTCCTTTTAAAGCTCTTAAAAATAAATCGTTCTGTATCATAATCTGTTGTTTTGAACAATCGTCTAACCGATTGCTTATTTTTTTATTTTAAATATATTGACAATGGTGTGGTTTACAATGTCGGTATCTTCCCATTCCATGCCCAATTCGCTGAAAATGTCTTCGCGTTCCTGATCCGACGGACTCACATAGGCGAAAAGGGATTTGATTTTCATGGTGTCAAAAGCCGTTTTAATACAATGTTGTAAGGCTTCTTCGGCATAGCCTTTATCGCGAAATTTCGGAAGGAGTGCATAACGAAGTACCACTTTATGGGTGTCGTTCGCATCGGGTTCCAATCCGCATTGTCCGATAATGGCTTTACTTTTTTTATCAACCAGAATGAGTAAACCTCCGGATTGTTGTTCGTATCGTAAAAATTGTTCTTCAAACCATTTTTTACAAGCCTCTTCAGGTGCTTTTCCGGCATTGTAAAATTCGATCGCTTCGGTATCGTGATGATAGGGTAGCCAGTTTTCGAAATCCGACGGAGTCAGTTTTCGGAATAGTAAGCGGTTTGTTTCCTGATTTTCTAAAAGATAATTCATGACGGTACGGATTTAAAGTAATTAAGACATTGAATTATCGTGTTTTCAATGGTAGGCTGATTGGCAATAATAGTGTTTTGTGTGCTATTTTCCAACGCTTCCGCAGTCGTTGTTCCGATACAAAAACACATTTCGTCGGTAATGGTGTTTTCTTTTAAATAACTTTCAACACCCGACGGACTAAAAAACAGGATGCCGGCAGCTTTGGTTTTTATCGGATGTGGTGTTAATACGGTCGCATATACGGTTAC
The DNA here is from genome assembly GCF_039888695.1 of Flavobacterium sp. CAU 1735. Taxonomy (NCBI): domain Bacteria; kingdom Pseudomonadati; phylum Bacteroidota; class Flavobacteriia; order Flavobacteriales; family Flavobacteriaceae; genus Flavobacterium; species Flavobacterium sp. CAU 1735. The sequence continues at coordinate 56,448 of NZ_JBDQQQ010000001.1, forward strand.
TTCGTTAAAAAGTATCCCGGCTTGATGCAAAGCTTCCGGTAGCGTATCCCGACGTAAGTTACCATTAAAAAAGGTAAAACTCGTTTGTGGGCAATGCTTTGTAATATAATCGGCCAACTCAGCGGCATATCCGGTACAGGCCAGCACGGTAAAACCGTTTGCTTCGAGTAGGGCTTTGGTTTTTATGCCAACGCAAAAAACGTTTTTATGTTGTAAGGTTGTCAGATCGACGTGTTTCAGGACACTATGAACGGCATTCTGACTGGTAAATAGCAGGGAATCGTGAAGCATTGGTATTGAAAAAGGCAAGTCTTCCGTTTTGATAAAATCCGATTCGATAACCGAAAAACCGGCATTCAGCAGGTATTGCTTCTGGTTGGACAGAAGTTTTTTGGTGCTGATGATACGAATCGGTTCCTGCATTATTTTTGTAATGTTTTTTTGATAAGCGTCATCAGGACACTTCCACCATTATTCAGTACTTCGCGAGCGGCTTTTTGACCGAGTTCGCGGTAATCGTCCAGGGATACCACTTTTTCAATCTCGTGTTTTTCGGTTCCGTCCAGCGAAAATAAAACCCCGTTAAAGGTGATGGTATTTTCGGAAACGGTTGCCAAAGCACCGATAGGAGCGGTACAACCACCTTCCAGTTCCCGTAAAAACTGTCGTTCGATATGCGTGCAGATTTCGGTTTCTTTATGGTTTAATTGGGCTACGGCCTCACGACAAAAAGCGTCATTTTCCATGGCAACAACAACCATTGCCCCTTGAGCGGGTGCAGGAGTCATCCAGTCCAGATCGATATAGGTATCGGGTTTTAGATTGATCCGTTCCAGTCCGGCTGCTGCAAAAACAGCACCGTTCCAGTTGTTGTCGTGTAATTTTTGCATACGGGTGTTTACATTTCCGCGTAAATCGACCACTTCATGCGTTGGATATTTATGAAGCCATTGCGCTTTACGACGAAGGCTTCCGGTGGCAATAATGCCATTGCCGTTTAAAAAATCAAGGTTTCCTTTGTGGACTAAAATATCAACGGTATTCGCACGTTCCAAAACGGCTGCCTGTACAATTCCTGTTGGAAGTGCTGTGGGAACGTCTTTCATCGAATGAACGGCAATGTCTACTTCACCTTTAATCATTGCGATGTCGAGTGTTTTGGTAAAAATACCGGTGATGCCCAATTCATACAAAGGTTTATCCAAAATAATGTCGCCTGTAGATTTTACGGCGACAATTTCAGTAGGGTATCCTAAGTCGTTTAGTTTTTTGGCCACGGTGTGCGCTTGCCATAACGCTAGCTCACTGTCGCGTGTTCCAATACGTATTGTTTTATTCATTTTTAGCAGTTTCTATCTGGAAAATTTTTTCAATCCATTCGATACTTTCGTCGACCATGGTGTTGTTGTCTTTCAGATGATTGGCAAAATGGGTGGTTATCTTCTGGATAATGCGGGTACTGATAATTTCCGCCTGCTCCTCGTCGAAGTTGTCGAATTTTTTGCGTTGAAAATTCAGTTCACTTTCTTTAATCGTGTTAAGTTTTTCTTTTAACGCATGGATGGTTGGCGCAAACTTTCGGGCTTTGGTCCAGTTAAAGAATTCTTCTTTTATTTCTTCGATAATAGCCTCGGCTGCCGGAATGTGTTTTTTGCGGTTTTCCAATGTCTCATCGGTCATTTGCGAAAGATGATCCATATGAACCAATGTTACATCCGACAATTCTTTTACATTGTCATCAACATTTTTAGGTACCGATAAATCCAGAATCAACAACGGTTTTTTCAGATTCAGGATGGCTTTGTCGATCGTTGGATTTTGTGCTCCGGTAGCAACAATAAGCACATCGGCTTTTTGAATTTCCAATTGCAGGTCGGCATAATCTTTTACGATCAGGTTGAATTTTCCGGCAATTTTCTCCGCTTTGTCTTTGGTTCTGTTGATCAGTGTAATATGATCATTTTTGGTGTGCTTAACCAGGTTTTCGCAGGTATTCCGTCCGATTTTTCCGGTTCCAAACAATAAAATGTTTTTCGAACTGATATCCGGAACGTTATTCATAATATATTGTACCGCGGCAAACGAAACGGAAGTGGCACCGGAACTGATCTCGGTTTCATTTTTGATGCGTTTGCTGGACTGGATTACAGCGTTGATCAAACGTTCAAGAAAATTGTTGACTAACGTATGATTTTTGGATTCGATAAAAGCATTTTTCAGCTGACTGATAATTTCGAAATCACCTAAAATCTGACTGTCCAATCCGGTTCCCACACGAAACATATGGTTAATGGCCTCGTTGTTTTTATAGACATAGGCTACTTTCTGAAAATCTTCGATAGTACCCTGACTGTTTTCGCAAAGTAATTTTATTAACTGAAAAGGATGTTGTGCATAACCGTAAATTTCGGTTCGGTTACAGGTAGAGGTAACGATCATGGCATCAAGGCCATCGTTTTTTGCTTGAATCAGTAAGTTATCTTTCGCCAGGCTGTCAAGGCTGAATTTTCCTCTCATCTCGGCATCCGCTTTCTTGTAACTCAATCCAACGGCATAAAAAGTTGGATGCTTCGATATCGTATTGTTCTCCATTTTTTCCACTTTAATCTAAAGTTAAACAAAAGTATTACTATCTGATTTATAAAAATAACGCTCAAAGGTCTTTTTGTATCGCTTCAAGATATTTTAAACTAAAATAGGATTGTCTGCTCAAAATCTTTTAAATTTGTAGAGAAATCAATGCCTTACGTAATTTTTATTTGGAATTATTCTAAATAAAGAAAATCCGTGGGTTTTTATTTATATACGAAAAAATACCGCTATGGGTTCTCAGGAAGACATAAAAATTGAAGAAGACTTTTTTTTAATTCGTTTTCAGAATGATACGAATGATGTTGTAAAGTTTGAACGTCCGGTGAACATGGGTTTGATCCAGTTTCATTTCGGACTAAAGGGAAAAGCGAAGTTTCTTTTTAATCAGGGGAGTTATGCGCTCGATCTGGTTGAGGAAAAATCACTGTTGCTTTACAACCCGCAAAAAGAACTGCCGTTGCACTTAACAATCGAACCGCATTCGTGGGTGGTATCGGTATTGATTTCGATTCAGAAATTCCACGCGTTATTTTCGTCCGAAGCCGAATATATTCCGTTTCTTAGCGATGAAAACCGGGATAAAAAATATTATAAAGAGGAAAATATCAGTCCGTCGATGGCGATTGTGTTGAATCAGATTTTTAATTATAACCTGAATCCGTCCATTAAAAAGCTATATTATAAAGGTAAAGGATACGAATTGCTGAGTTTGTTTTTTAACCGAAGCGAAGATCCCGATGCCGAACAATGTCCGTTTCTGATTGACGAAGAGAATGTATTGAAGATTCGGAAAGCCAAAGATATTGTGCTGGCTAATATGGCCGAACCACCGGGTTTACAGGAACTGGCCGATCAGGTAGGACTCAATCTGAAAAAGCTTAAAATGGGATTTAAACAGATTTATGGCGATTCGGTATACAGTTTTCTATTTGACTATAAAATGGAATATGCGCGAAAATTGCTGGATAGCGGTTCGTATAACGTAAACGAAGTCGGATTGAAAATAGGATATAGTACGGCGAGTCATTTTATTTCGGCTTTTAAAAAGAAATTCGGAACGACGCCCAAAAAATACCTGATGTCGATCAATATCAGTTCCTAATATATAAAGTAGTTATAGGAGTATTAAAAAAAGAGATTAATATAAACCATGAAATACTTCGCAAGCCGATAATTTTGCGAAAAAAAGATTTATGAAAGGAGTATTGTTAGTAAACCTGGGTTCGCCGGAAAGTCCGGAACCGAAAGATGTAAAGCCGTATCTGGATGAATTCTTAATGGATAAATATGTAATCGATGTACCTTTTTTACTGCGCGCCTTATTGGTAAGAGGGATTATCCTGCGAAAGCGCCCGGAGCGTTCGTCGGAAGCCTATAAAAAAATATGGTGGGAAGAAGGTTCGCCTTTAATTGTACTTTCCAAGCGTACGCATAAAAAAGTACAGGAAAGAGTAGAACTTCCGGTAGCATTGGCGATGCGTTATGGAAATCCTTCCATTTTAAGCGGTTTACAGGAATTGGCCGATAAAGGCGTAACAGAAGTGCTGTTGTTTCCGCTATATCCGCAACATGCGATGGCATCGACAACGACCATTCTTGTATTGGCCGAAGAATTGCGCCAAAAGCATTTCCCGCAAATGAAGTTTACGATTGTACCGGCTTTTTACAATAAAAAAGATTATATCCAAAATCTGGCCGATTCGATTAAAAGGCATCTGGAAGGTTTTGAATACGATCAGTTGTTATTTTCGTACCACGGAATTCCGGAGCGTCATATCCGTAAAACCGATGTGACCAAATCGCATTGTAAAATTGACGGAAGCTGTTGTAATACACCATCACCGGCACACGAATTCTGTTACCGTCACCAGTGTTTTGAAACGACAAGACAGGTTGTGGAGCTATTAAATATCCCCAAAGAAAAATACAGTCAGACGTTTCAGTCGCGTTTGTCCGGAGACAAATGGCTGGAGCCGTATACCGACATTGAGATTAATAAAATGCCGGAAAAGGGCATTAAAAATCTGGCCGTTGTAACGCCGGCTTTCGTAGCCGATTGTTTGGAGACGCTGGAAGAAATCGCGATGGAAGCCAACCATCAGTTTAAAGAACACGGCGGCGAAAACTTTTTGGCAATACCGTGTTTAAACGACGATGATAATTGGGTTGACACAATGAGCAACTGGATTAAAGACTGGTCTAAAAATTAACGCCATTTAGATGGAAGAATATTATAATTATATAAAGTCCCTGCATCTCATCTTTGTAATCACATGGTTTGCAGGGCTTTTTTATATCGTTCGGTTATTTGTTTATCACGCTGAGGCAAAAGATAAACCGTCGCCGGAAAAAGAGATACTGATCAAACAGTATCAATTGATGTCCTATCGTTTGTGGTATATTATTACCTGGCCTTCGGCCATATTGGCAAGTATTTTTGCCTTTTGGATGTTGTTTTTTACAACGTTGGGGAATGCCTGGTTACAAATGCCGTGGATGCATGTAAAGTTGGGGTTTGTGTTTCTGTTGTACCTGTATCATTTAAAATGCCATCAGATTTTCCTGCAATTACAACGAAATGAAATTCGTCATACGTCGGCTTTTTTTAGAATATGGAACGAAGGCGCGACGCTTATCCTGTTTGCGGTAGTGTTTTTGGTAATTTTAAAAGACGCGCTAAATTGGATTTATGGCGTAATCGGAATTTTTGTATTTTCGATCCTGCTCATGTTAGGGTATAAGCTGTACAAACGAATTCGGGAAAGAAACCAGTCATAAATGTTCAAAGATTTCAAAATAACGCAATTATCATTACAAGTCCGGATTTTTTTCTCGATGATTTGTCTTACGCTGATTGCGTCGGTTTTGATCGCTACCGTCTCGATTTATCAGTTCCGAAAAGAAGCCCGGATTTACCATCAGGACCGATTGGAACGGAAAGAAGATGCGATTACGCAGCACATCAATTATATCCTTTCTACTACAACCTATCCGCTAACAACGGAAAACCTGCCGTTAATTTTTAAAGACAAAATCCAGGAATTGGCCAATATCCATGCGCTGGAAATCAATATTCACGATCTGAAAGGAAACCTGCTGATTTCGTCCAAAGGAAACTTTTCGATCGATAGTCTGGCGCGTCCCATATCGCCAATCATTTTAAAAATCATACAATCGTCAACCAGCAAACGTTTTGTCGACTTGCGACAGATAGATGGGCAACGGTACCGTTCGTCCTATAGTTATCTGAAAGACACCAAATTCAAGCCGTTGGGTATTCTGAATTTACCGTATCCGGAGGAAACCAGTTTTTACGAAAATGAGGTGAAAAACTTCCTGATCCGTTTTGGGCAGGTTTACTTTTTTATGTTGCTCACCTCCATTATGCTGGCGTATTTCCTGTCGAGCTATATCACCAAATCCTTACAGGCGATTAGTGAACGAATTTTTGACACCCGTTTTAATAAGAAAAACGAAAAAATACCGATAGAAGCCTCCAGTAGTAAAGAGATTATTTCCCTGATCACGGCCTACAACGGAATGGTGGATAAACTGGAAGAAAGTGCCGAAAAACTGGCGCAAAGCGAACGGGAACAAGCCTGGCGTGAAATGGCCAAGCAGGTAGCGCATGAAATTAAAAACCCACTAACACCGATGCGGCTTACGGTTCAGAGTTTTCAACGTAAATTTGATCCGAACGACCCCAATGTGAATCAGAAAGTGGATGATTATTCGAAAACATTAATCCAGCAAATCGATACGATGAGTTCGGTAGCGTCGGCTTTTTCCAACTTTGCATCGATGCCGGCACAGCAAAATGAAACGCTCGATGTGGTAAAAGTTGTCCGACTGGCACTGGAGATTTTCAATGAATATTATATTTATTTTGAAGCGGAGCAGGAAGAAATTATTACAAAAATCGACCGGACACAGTTAATACGTATTATTACGAATCTGGTTAAGAATGCGATACAGGCGATTCCGGAAACCGAACCGGAGCCAAAAGTTGAAGTAAAGGTTTACAAAGAGAACGACAATGCTAAAATTATTGTTAAAGACAATGGGGTAGGCATAAGTATGGCGCATAAAAATCGTATTTTCGAACCAAAATTCACAACCAAAACCAGTGGTATGGGATTGGGATTGGGGATTATTAAGAATATTGTGGAGAATTATCACGGAACCATTACCTTCCAGAGTGAAGATGGAAAAGGAACCGTGTTTTTGGTAACATTACCAATCATAAACACCTAAACATCAGATTATGAATTACGAGAACATTTTAATTGAAAGAGAAAACGGTATCGCGCTAATCACGATCAACCGTCCTACGAAGTTAAACGCCCTTAATAAGGCGACAATAGAAGAATTACACAAAGCTTTTAAATCCGAAAATGAGGATCGATCGATAAAAGTAATCATCATTACCGGTAGTGGTGACAAAGCATTTGTTGCCGGAGCGGATATTTCGGAATTTGCTAATTTTTCAATTAAAGAAGGTGGAAGACTGGCCGCACAAGGACAGGAAATGCTTTTCGATTTTGTTCAGAATCTGGAAACCCCGGTTATTGCTGCAGTAAACGGATTTGCTTTAGGCGGTGGATTGGAACTGGCGATGTCGGCTCATTTCCGTATTGCTTCCGACAATGCCAAAATGGGACTTCCGGAAGTATCTTTGGGTGTCATCCCGGGCTATGGTGGAACACAACGTTTGCCACAATTAATTGGAAAAGGACGTGCTATGGAAATGATCATGACAGCAGGTATGATCGATGCGCCAACAGCATTAAGCTACGGATTGGTGAACCATGTGGTACCACAAGCGGAATTACTGGATCTGGCTAAAAATATAGCAACCAAAATCACTAAAAATTCCAGTGTAGCGATTGGAAAAGCGATCCAATCGGTAAATGCGGGATTTGAAGAAGGTGTAAATGGATACCATACGGAGATCCGGGCTTTCGGAGAATGTTTCGGAACCGAAGATTTTAAAGAAGGAACGACAGCTTTCTTAGAAAAAAGAAAAGCCGAATTTCCGGGAAAATAGATTAAGAGAATAAAGAGAAAGCCCTTGCCAACTAGTTGGCAAGGGCTTTTCATATATAAAGATTAACGTGGATTAGGAGATTTCGAATATAGTCGGGCTTTAAGCTCTTTAAATTTAGCTTTTGATCTTAGATTGGTATTATATTCGCACCATGATAATGCAGCATCTCTTTTAAGGTCGGGATAACGATCCCATCTTTTACAATATTCAGGAGCAAAATTTCTCCAGGGACTTTCCAGCCATGCTCTGTGGCCCAATGGGAATCCGGCATAGGGATAACCCGCAGCGCCATCAACAATGTGAAGGCCGGAAAATTGATTTTCTCTGTAATTTGGATTTGGAGTCATTGGTCCGGAAATAGATCCGTTTTCAACGATATACCATCCTATAATCTGACTTATAGGGATGCCGCCCATGACAGAAAATTGATTTTCTCTGTTTCTGAATTGTCCAAGGATATTAGAAGTATAAAAAATATTAGGAGCCTGAGCAATTACATAAATATAAGAAGTCTGCTGACGACTAAATAACCGATTCCCCTCCATATAAGCCCTTTCAAGAGAGTTATTAATGCTTACGTAACCATAAGAATCCCTCGTCTCAGATCTGGAATGTTGGTATAAACTCATTTGGTCTACATTTTCTCCCCAGGTCAGATAGGTCTGATCGTTATAGTTATCTCCGATAATTCCTCTAGATTCCTCTATGTCCTCTGGATTTCTGCTTTCTGCGCGGAAAAACTGGTTTGTGAATCCGGGAAGGTTAGTAAATATTGTATAAGGATGCGGATTTCCGGAAGGAATAACGTTTCGGTTATAGTTTGGATTTTCCCGTACTTCCATCTGGCGATAGCTACCACCTTGAAAATGATACCGAACAGCTCTTCTAATGTTACTGCTGGGAATGTTGCCTAAAAAAGCCCATTCCTGTTGTTCCCGGAATAAAGTAATCAACTGATTGACACTGGCTCTTATACTGCTATTTATAGTATTGTCTGCAAAATGTTGAAATGAGGGTATAACACCATAGGCATTTGAGGTAGGAGTAATAACATATAACCAGAACTCCTCATTGGGCATAGGTTGAGAAGGATTTGTAGCCCAATTTAAAGAGGAAGAAGTGGATACCCATCCACTTGGAGCTACACCCTGCTGGTATAACGATATTCCGGACACGTGGGCAATCAGATCATTGTTTTGTCCTCTTGGGCTAAAGCCATTTGCAAAGATATCGGAAGGATCTCTGGTGTCTCTCCGGTAAACAGTATTAGGAGGATTTATAACATCTCTTTCAGGTCTGTTGAGATTGGTCTGTTTTTGGTCTCTTTTTGTAAGAATAAAATCGGTGTATGCACTGGCTGTGAGACGAGGTCCCGTAGTAAGGGTTATATATAATTTGCTGTCTTCCGGATATAATGTTCCGGATATATCCCTGATTACAGCATTTTTAACATATCGGGCATAAAACATATCGCCGTCATACTCTATAGAATTTATTTTTCCAGATAATATATTTGCATAAATCTGAACTTTTGGATTGTGAAAAGTTAAAGGCTTTTCATAATGATAACCGTAATCCAGAAAATCTTGCCTTCTATCTCGTCTTCCAGGTTCCAATTTATGCGAAATAGTAGGAGGTATATCAACATCCTTGGCAGAAACCATGGTAATGGTGCTTTTAAATGCTAAATGATAAGAGACGCTGTCAACAGTAAAAACAGCAAGGTTTCCCATTGAATCGGTTCCTTCCCAAATTCCCAATAAATCATCAATTGAGATATTGTCATCGCGATTTTTATTCGTAGGTGTATTGGATAAGAATTTTTCATCCATCTCAAAATCCGAACAAGAACTTAAAATTGCAATAATAAATAAAAGATAGAAATGTTTCATAAGACGAAAATTTATAGATTAATACTATCTACAAATTCTGAAAAAATGAGAAAAAAATCATTTTTCGGGAGTAAAAGTCCTAGTTCGATCTTAAAAGTTCTTTGTTGGGTTTTTAGGGGTTTACTTTTTGCGAACGTATTCTTTTATCGGTATGTTTTTGATGATCACATCAGATAATACCGCGTTGCCATCTTTCACATGTACAAGGGCATACGTAGGGTAGGAAGTAGTATCGCGTACCTGTTCCTGATAAGCTACTTCGGCATCGTAAGCTTTGCTTTCTTCCATATAATAGGTGTTAAAGGGAAACGAAAAGTGAACATTTCCATCGAAAGCATAATTTACTTTAGCCACAACAAAATCATCGCTACTATTTTTATCTTTGGCTTTAACGGCTTTTTTAATAGCGGCAAACCCATCCGTATCTTTAGTGAGATAAATATAAACAGGATCACCACTTTCCCAGGTCGAATCTTTAGATGGAAAGGATTCCAATGTATATTGTAGGGCGATATATTTTCCAACAAACGGATTGTTTGGATCTACCGGAGCGGTTTTAAATTTATAGGCCGTACCTTTTTCGATGGTTTGCTGGTTATCCCAGATCATGGAAGCCGGAACAGCAAGTTGTATCAGGGCAACGATTCCAAAAAGGAGTAAAAGCTGTTTTGTTTTCATGACCTGTTATTTTTTGTTTTCTGTAATAGAATATAATTCGCGTAGAAAAATCCGACACCAACAGCAATAAATAGTAAACCCCGGATGACAAAAGAAATATTGGTGTCAAAAAAGCGACAGATGATCAGTACGGCAATTATCACCAAACCATAATTGAGTATGGTGAAATCGGATTGTTGGGAACCATTTTTGATCAGTAAAGCACCCATTAATAAAACTACAATGTTGGTTAAAATCATTCCGATAAGGTTATTGGTCATTCCCAATAGAAAGATCAGGTTAAAAACCAGGAATAACACTTGAAAACCATTGAACTGTCGGATATCTTTTTTCTTTTTTTGAAAATAGCGGATCATCAGAATAAGAGCGGTAATCTGTAATGATAAAAGCAGTACCAGATCGCTGGTATTGGAATGATTGGTTTGGTAAAATTCCAGCCAAAACCATTTTGAACTCAGAATCAGGGATAAAATACTGGTTCCGAGAACGCCTAAAATAAGGTAGCCATTTTTGATAAAACGCTGTTCTTCAAAAAAAGAAAGCTTACCGATATTGAAAAATAATCCGAACAAGGAAATGTAAATCAGAAAGCCCAAACGCGAGGTTCCGCTAAAAAAGGCGCCCAGCATAATGGTAATGCTAAACGGAAGCAACCAATGGAAAACCGATGTGATATTTCCTTTGAGATGTTGTTTGCAAAGCTGGTAATAATGCGGTAAAAACAATACGATAAGCAATAGGTATAACCAAGGGTAATCGGATTTGCCATAGCCGGCTTCCACGCCATAATAAGTAGCGAAAATCAGATGTAATAACGCCAGACTATTCGAGTTTAAAATATAAAGAACCGGGACAGACAGCAATATCCAGGTAAGCAGGAAATTACCCAGATTTCCCGGAATATTATAAATCTGACTGATCAGGGCAATTGTGGCGCCAATGGCAAAAAATAAAAAGGTTCCGGTGACTTCTTTCCAGACGGTACTTTTTTGTTTTACGATGGTATAACCGGTGAAAAACTGACAAATCACAAGCGGAAGAAAGGCCAGCGTAACTTTAGCGGTTTTAGGGAAATCGTCCCAGTTATGTGCGAAAATCAGAATGATTCCCAAGCCGATCAGAATCGCACCCAATACACCAAAAATGGTTAACAGACTGTTCGATTTTGTATCCGGACTATTGCGGTAGTAGTGCTCGATAGCCTTTGCCGTTTCCGGACTGATGATTTGGGCATCAACTAATTTGGGTAATTCTTTGACAATTTTCGAACTCATAACGGGATGATTTACTACTAAAATACGTTTTTTAATCTAAAAAAAGCGCAAAAGAAAAACAGTTTAGTTATTACTATTGGCCTGTTTTATGTCACGGGTATTTTTCTGAACCGTGATAGCGGCAAATAAACTTAATACGAATGCCATACCATAAAAGCCTTTTTCACTTAATTCAAGACTGGCATTCCATAAACCGATAACCAATAAAGTGATGGATGCAATAGTCGAAAACCAACTAATTCCATAATAGATTTCCGTAACCGGAATGCCTTCCATTTTATCCCGTACGCTTTTCTGAACCGAAATCACGGAAAATAAACCAAATAACAGTAAAGTAAAATAATAACCTTTTTCATTTAATTGCATCGTTGCATTGGACAAGCCGATACAAAAAGCGGTAACACCAATTAGGAGTACGCCCCATGAAGCGCCTACAAAAGCGTTACTGGGTTTTTGCATCCCGGTTTTCGGGTTGTTCTGATTTTTAGAAACGGGTTCGTCAGGGGTTGTTGTTTTAAAATCTTCCATAATTTATTTTGTTTTTTGTTGGGTCAAAATTCCTATAAAAAATAATGCTTTAAAAATCAATTTTTAATAAAATATGACGATATAAAAATGATTTTAATATCTTTATTTAGATAAATAAACAATCGATATGAATTCTGTTTCCGGAATTATAAATATACTTTCAAGTACTGAAAAAGAAGAATTTATACTCTTTCTTAAAAAGCAAAATAAAAGACATGATACGCATAATATTCAGCTTTTTACGCTTTTAAAAACTGATGATATCATAGAAAAAAACATTGATTATAAAAACAAGCCGGCATTGTATGCGCTTCGCAAGCGTTTGTATGATAACCTTATCGCATTTATAGCAAACAAACGTTTTGAAAATGATACTTCGGATGAAAAGATGATTTTAAAATTGCTTATTGCAAGCAAAGCTTTTTTCGAACATAAACAGTACAAACCGGCATTTAAGACGTTGCGAAAAGCAGAAGAAAAAGCGGTAAAAGGAGAACATTTTAATCTGCTGAATGAAATCTATCATATTGGCATCGAATACGCACATCTGGACAATAAAATTGTTTTTTCGGAACTGGTTGAAAAATACCAGCGAAATCAGAAAAAGTTTTTGCAGGAGGAACAACTCAACCTGGGTTATGCGTTATTACGGCAGGAATTGTCAAAAATCAAACGCGGGACAGTGGCTTTCGATTTTCAGAAAACAATCCAGTCAACAATCGAACAATTTAATATCTCGCTAAAAGAAATTCTAACGTTTAAATCGCTGTATCAAATCCTTTTTATTGCCAATGAATATGCTGCGCTTCTTAACGATTATTATCAAATCGAACGCTTTGTAAGCAAAAGTTACCTTTTTATTGAGTCCAAACAGGAGCAGGCAGACCGGCATTTATTTTATCATATTCAGATACTGTATTTTATTGCCAACATGCTTTTTAGGAATAAAAAATTTGCCGAAGCAGCGACATATCTGGATAAGATGGAAATGACAATGCAAAAACAGGACAAGGTCTATTTTGAACGATTTTACTGCCGACTCCAATTATTGCGATGTCTTACGGATAATTATTCCGGAAATGCAGTAGCTGCAATTGCACGGGCAGAAAGTGTTTTGAAAACACATAAAGGAGTGGATATTTCTGAAATACTGGATTTGCAGTTAAGTCTGGCGGTGTTCAATTTCCAGCAGCTTAATCTGAATCGGGTACAGCAAATCTTTAAAAACTTTAACCATACCGACACCTGGTATGAAAGCAAGCAGGGTATGGAATGGACGATCAAAAAGAACCTGATCGAAATTTTATTACATGTTGAATTAAAAAATCTGGATTATGTACAGTCCCGGTTAAATAGTTTTAAAAGGCGGTATAAGAAATACCTGTTGGAAATTAAAGAAGAACGCGTCCATGTATTTCTTTTGTTGGTAGAAAAATACCTGGACGCGCCCGAAAGCTTTGCGTCTTTGACGTTTAGGAATCAGGTTAAAAATGCTTTTCAATGGAAATCATACCGTAAGGAAGATATCTTTGTAATGAGTTTTTACGCCTGGTTAAAAGCAAAGATTGAAAAAACGGATATTTATACGGTCACGCTACAATTGGTTCGCGAAAGTTGATTATTTCTCTCCGTCCCATTCGGCATAAAACTGCGATAAAAAGCCTTCCATATAGTGATGGCGTTCCAGAGCAATTTTTTTACCGGTTTCGGTATTCATACGATCTTTTAATAACAATAATTTTTCGTAAAAATGATTGATCGTCGGCGCTTCCGTTTTTTTGTATTCCTCTTTCGACATATTGAGGTTTACCGGGATATTCGGATTGTGTAAGGTTCTGTTTTTAAAACCACCGTAATTAAACGCACGGGCAATTCCGATGGCACCAATAGCATCCAGTCGGTCGGCGTCCTGAACTATATCGAGTTCTTTCGAATGGAACTTGCGATCAAAATTTCCACCTTTAAACGAAATGTTTTCAATAATGTTGATCACATGCTGTATCGTTTCTTCCGGTGTGTTTTCACTTTCCAGAAAAGCACGCGCCATTTTTGGACCAACCGTTTCGTCGCCATTGTGAAACTTACTGTCGGCCACATCATGAAGGAGTGCGCCGAGTTTTACCACGGTAAGATCGCAGTTTTCACCCTGAGCGATTAATAAGGCGTTTTTGTAAACCCGTTCGATATGGAACCAATCGTGTCCGCCTTCGGCATTTTCAAGTTGTTTTTTTACAAAAAGGATAGTGTTGTCAATTAAACTCATCATCGGTATAATTTAAAAATCCTTCCGGTTGCGAAAGGATTTTTGATAGGTTATATTATTTTATAATAGCCGGTTGTACCCATTTAAAAATATGAGGTTCCTGAGACACGACCATCCTTTCGGCGATACGTGTCATTCGAGCCGGTAATTTCATTAAATAGTCACGGGCTTTTTCGGCTTCATCGTTCAACCCGGAAATTTTATCGATTTCCCATTTGTCGATTAATTTTTGCAAAATATCCACATAATCCATAGCAGTATATACACCGATACGTTGTGCAGATTCTGAAAACTGTTCGAAAGCACTACCAATTCGTTCACCCGATTCGCGGATCAGATGTGCCGGCATCGTGATTTTTTGCTTCATCATATAATGGAAAGCCATCATCATTTCGCTTGGGTCCACTTTAAAAATACGGTTTACAAACTCGCTGTAGGCATGATGGTGACGCATTTCGTCTCCGGCAATCATTTTACAGATTTTAGAAAGTTTATGATCACCAAACTTTTTAGCAATTTGTGCCACACGGTTGTGCGATACATAAGTCGCTAATTCCTGAAAGCTTGTAAACACAAAGTTTTTATACGGATCACGGTCGGTTCCCGGATCAAAACCATCGGTAATTAAATGTTGTGTGGTGATTTCCACTTCACGCATATTAACACGTCCGGAAAGGTATAAATACTTGTTTAGTAAATCGCCGTGTCGGTTTTCTTCACCTGTCCATTGACGGATCCATTTGGACCATCCGTTGTCCGGGTGTTGGGAAACACCTTCCACATCCATCAACCAGGATTCGTAAGTGGGAAGTGCTTCTTCGGTAATGGTATCGCCAACCAGAACTACCCAAAAATCATAAGGTAATTCTTTTGCGATTTCGCGTAATTCGGTTACTTCATCAAGAAAGGATTCTTTTTCGGAATTGGGCAATAGATCTGTTGGCTGCCATATTTTTTCTATTGGCAACAGATATTGCTCGACAAAACTGTCGATGTTCTTTTCCAGAAATTGCATCACTTCCAGACGTACATTTTTTATTGACATAATCTTAGTGTTTTATTCCCTGAACCACTGCATTTTCGGTCTTTTCCATGATTTCCGCGAAGGAATAGTCTTTTACTGCAAAGGGTTCGTGAATAGTGAAATTTAAAGGGTTGCCCAATCCAACCGGGAAAAGTCCAAAACGGGCCATTTTCCAGGAGTTATTGATCGATATCGGAACGATATAGGCCGATGGGGCATATTTGCATAAAATTTTCAAACCGTTTTCGGAGAATTTTTTCGGAGCGCCGGTTTTGCTTCGGGTTCCTTCCGGGAAAATTACTGCCGAACGGTGATGTTGTTCAATATATTCTGCCAGACCTTTAATAGTTGGCAAAGCTTGCTTCGGATCTTTTCTATCTATAAGAACGGAGCCACCGTGTCTTAAATTGTATGAAACGCTTGGAATTCCGCGGCCTAATTCTTTTTTACTCACAAATTTAGGATGGGAACGGCGCAGGTGCCAGATAATCCCGATAATATCGTACATACTCTGGTGATTGGCTACAAAAATCACCGGAACATTTTTCGGAATGTGTTCGCGGTGTTCGAAAGTATAAGTGGTTCCAAGCAGATTGGTACACTTGGTTAATAGAAAATTCAGGTAATCCACACTTTTCTTATGCGCCTGATAGCCAAAAACATTCAGGCAGATCCATTGGATCGGATGAAAAATCACCAGACATAATCCGAAACACAGATAGTAAATAACGGATAACGGATAAGAAACTATTTTTTGCATCATTGGTGGCTATTTCGCGCAAAGATAAATAATCAATAAATAAAAAAACCACGCTTTAACGTGGTTTCTATTATTTTATATAACAAAATTAACAGTATTCGTTATAAGCGTCTTTTAGATTTTCGGCAATCATCTCTGCCGGGCGACCTTCGATGTGGTGACGCTCCAACATATGAACCAATTCTCCATTTTTAAACAAAGCCATACTTGGCGATGAAGGAGGGAATGGGAACATGTGCTGACGCGCTGCATCAACCGCATCTTTATCCACACCTGCAAAAACAGTGATCAACTGATCTGGTTTCTTACCGTTATCAAGGCTCATTCGAGCTCCCGGACGTGCATTTCGAGCCGCACAACCGCAAACCGAATTGACCACTACCAAGGTAGTTCCTTCTTTCGAAAGGGCGTTTTCTACATCTTGGGCACTATATAATTCCTGAAAACCAACGTCTGATAATTCAGCGCGCATTGGTTTTACCATTTCTTCTGGATACATAACAATTCTTTTTATGATGTTTAGTGTACAAAGTTACAAAGTTTTACCGTATTTCAGAATCATCCGATTCATAAAGATTTGTTATTGTATTCTGGGCCATTTGGACTGAAAAAATAAAGGTCCACAAGGGACCTTTATCGTAACATATGTAATTAAAAGCGATATGTAAGCATACCGGAAATGTTTCTCGGATCGGTTTGATTGATAAACGATGTTCGATAGGCATTATAACCAATCTCGTTAAAGATGTTGTTGATAAACAAACGAACACCCCAATGCTGGTCGAATTTATAAGCGGCCTGTACGTTTACATTCATATAGGCATCGATGTCGAATGGTTTTTGACCGGGAACAATCCCTTCGTGGGTAACCGCTCCGGCCGACCAGTCGTTCATCGGTCTTTTTCCGGTATAGTAGGCTCCGGCACCCAGTGAAAGCCCTTTTAAATTTCCGGTAAATGTATAGTTAGCCCAGGCATTAAAAGTATGCTTTGGTGTATTTAATGGCGATGAATTATAAACATAAGCAGTATGTTCTTTGTATTGGGCATCAATATAGGAGTAACCGGTGATCACTTCAAGATTTTCCAGGATTCTACCGGATAATTCCACTTCGATACCTTTACGCTCGTCATTACCTCCTTTTTGATAATAGCCGGTGGCTACCCAGTTTTCATCGTAAACCGGAAGGTTCATGTCTTTGTTGTTGATCTTAAATAAGGTCAGATTAAAACGAAGTCGGTCGTTAATCCAGGTCGTTTTAAAACCGGCTTCAAACTGATCCCATCTTTCGTTACCCAGTTCTTCGCCATCCTTACTTAATAAAGTGGCACTTCTTGGGTTGGAACTATTGGTATAAGAGCCAAAAAGGTTAATGTTTCGCGTAGGGGAAATGATAAGACCTGCCAATGGATTCCAGGCATCATTGCGTTGTGTTCCCACAGCACTTGATTTGGTGATTTCGACACTGCTATAGCGCAATCCGACAAATGTTTTTAACCATTTGTTCCATGTCATCATATCCTGAACCAATAAGCCCATTGCTCTTGTTTTGGAATCTTCGGAGCTGCCAAAAGGCAATACACTGTTTGGAGTCGGGTAATTATTCGGAATCGATCCGAAAACATTAATGGTATCAATCACAACCGATTTGGAATTGGTTGTCGAAACGCTACTGCTGGAATAATCCATACCGGCCTGGAACGTATGTTTTAGAAAACCGGTTTGTACGTCCTGCCCGACTAAATCCAGTTGCAATACATCGTTTACGTCTTTTCGTGTACTGTTGCTGATGGAACGTTTGCGCTCATTAAAGCTTGATGCCAGTTGTGACAGGCTTGCCCCGGTATCGTCAAGTGCCAGATCCGATTTAAAGTAAGCCGCACGTAATGAAAAAGTATCATTTAATTTTCGGTCAACGCGAATCGTATAGGTGGCATTTTTAGTCGAAACACGATCGGATTTAAAGCCCAGGAATTTATCGTGCGGTAAATCATAAATAGCATTTACATCGTTTCCGGCCAGATTAACGGTTCCTAAATCGGGAGTCCGACTATCATCCAGATAATCCATTTCTACGGTAATCGTGGTTTTGTCGTTAGCTTTCCATTGTAATGACGGGTTAAAATACAGTCGTTCGTTGGAAATCATACTTCTGTAGCTATCGCCTCTTTCGTAAGCACCGTTCACACGGAATGCGATTTTTTCGTTATCATCGATAGGGCCATACACATCAAAGGTAGGGCGGAACAAACCCCAGCTTCCCCCGCGAAGAGAAACTTCTCCGCCAGAGTGGAATTTTGGTGTTTTCGTAACGATATTGATCACACCACCCGGACTTCCCAAATCGGTTGCAACACCTTGTGTAATGGCAGCGGTTCCTTTTAATACCTGGATATTATCGATACCACTGGCATCGGTTAAAATGCCAACACCACGGAAATCGGAGTTCACCCGAACACCGTTTTTCAGAATCGGAATTCCACGGAAACCACGGGATGACATACTTTCTCTTTTATTGCCATACGTCGCAAAAGTGTATACACCCGGTACGTTTTTGGTTGCATCGGAAATCGTCAGGTTTCCTTGTTGTTCGATTAGTTTGGAGGAGATGATCGAAATACTCTGGATTTGTTCGCTGGGTTTTAACGGTAATCGCGTTAAAGCCTGAAGTTTTTCCGGTTGTTTGTTTCGTTTTCCGAAGACTTCCACTTCGTCCAGCATTTGTTCGTTCACTTTTAACTTGAAGTTTACCGTAGTACTTGGTTTATCGATGGTAACGATGATGACTTCCGTTTTATAAGACAGACTGGTAATTTTAAGGGTGTATTTACCGTAGGTCAGATTAGTGAATTCATAATTACCGGAAGTATCGGTAATGGTTGATTGGTTGCTTTCTGCGATAATAACGTTGGCGTGTGCTACCAGATTGTTATTCTCGTCGGTTACAGTTCCTTTTAATGTGCCGTTTTGTGCTAATGTGGTCAGGCTGAAAAAAAAACTAAGGAGTAGAATAGATAAAAATTTCATGTTGTATTATTTAGACTTAATAAAAGTTGTGCAAAATTAAGTCTTTTGTAAAACATAAAAAAAGATAGCGGTGTATATTTTTAACGCTTTAATTTATTGTTTTTCAGTGTTTTGAGTGTTGTTTTGAAATTTGTTTTTCTGATCTTAGATTGTTGAAAAATGCTTTTTTTAACAGGTGTTTTCAGAATAGTATAGTGATTGATTGGTAGTTTGGAGATATTAGGAAAAGAAAGGAGTAATTGTTGTAAAATGTTTTGTTTTTAACATTTAAAAAAATAAAACAAAAATATTGTACATTTTGTGAAAAAATGAGAGGAATTAAAAACAAGCTATTGCTTTCGAAGCGTCTCATTTAGAACCGTTTTTAATTCGTTGCTGTTTAAAAAGCAGCTTACCTGAAAGAGTATTTCATAGTTGCGATTTAAAATACAGGAAACCGGAAAAGAAAGTTGCTGATCATCCATGCGTCCGAGTTCATAAGCCAGGTCATGATATCCGGAAGCCCGGAAAGGGAAGACTTTATCGTGGAATACAATAGTAGTCTTACTTTCAGCATCAAAACCAATAAAATAGAATTGATCGTTTAAAAGCGAAATGATTTCCGGATTTTTGAATGTCGTTTTTTGCATCATCTGGCAATACTTACACCAGGAAGTATGGATAAAAACAAAATACGGTTTCGGATTTATCTTAGCCTGTTTTTCAGCTTCTTCAAAAGTATAGGTTTTCAATTGGGCTCGTCCCGGTGGAACGGCCCAAAAGAAAAATACCAGTATCAGGATAAATGACTTCATTATTTTAAAGTATAGCGCAATCCAAGGAAACCGCGAATGCCTTGGTTTGGTCCGTAAACATAACTCGGATCAAAGGTTAGTGCATACGGATTATCCGGTGTTGCAATTACATTTCCGTTGGTGTCGTGCTGTACGTTATGATCAAACGGATCATTGGCACGGGCAATAATAAAGGGATTTCCTTTATTCGGTGTCCAGTTCAGTAAATTTTTAACACCACCATAAATTTCGAAATTTTTTAGCTTGGTGTAGGTCAGTTGTATGTTTTGAATACTCCACACCGGCGAATATTCTTTTCTTGGATCCAACGGGCCTAACAACGGTAAACGCATCGGTCCGTAAAGATTTCCGGTATAATCGATATCCAGATACAATTTCGGAATTTTATACGAAATCGCCCAGGTTCCGGAAAAACGTTCCGTTAGCATCTGTCGTGTGGTGACACCGTTTTCGGTTTTATTCACATCCATATAGGTTGCGCCAAGAATGACTTTTAAACCATTGTTAAACACCATATCGATATTGGCACTGATTCCTTTGGTAATGGCATGTCCGTCCAGGTTTTTATAGATAATCTGATTCGGGTTGGTGTCGTAATCCGGAATAATGGAATTGGTAAAATAGGTATACCACGCACTCGTTTCAAGTCCGATAAAATTCCCGTTTTCGCTATAGAATTTTTTCAGATAATTCAGGTTGACGTTATACGAGCGTTCGGGTTTTAAATCACCTACCACAATTACATCGCGCGAACCGGTAAGTGCGGCATGTTCTTCGGTAAACAAATTGACAATACGGAAACCGGTTCCGGCATTTAGTCGGATAATATTGGTATCGTCCACTTTCCATTTATAGGCAAAACGAGGCGTGAAAATAGAACCGTGGTTGCTGTTGTAATCGTATCGGGCACCTAATAAAATACTGTGTTTTTTGGCGAAAGAAATTTCATCCTGCACAAACAAACTGGGAATCCAGGTTTCATCGGCGGTAACCGTAGCCGGCGTATTATCGTTATACAACTGATAACGGACAGCCGTACCAAATAACAAATCGTGATTTTTAATCTTTTTATCCCAGGTAAGTTGTCCGAAACCAATACGCTGAATGGCCATAAAAGGGGAATTACCATAAACAGAATTCTGATCGTGATCGGTATAGGAAAACGAAAGCAGCATTTTTTCGCTCACCGGTAGTTCGTAGGCACCAATCAGTTCCCAGCGTTTGGTGTAAATACTTTCCCCGTAAACTTCGTCGCCACCGCGGTATTTCTTTTCCCATTGCATCTCACCGCCCCAACGATCTTCATAAAAATAACGTCCGGCAATTGAAAATAGTTTATTGCTTTTCCGGTTAAAATTCCATTTCTGAAAAACTGAAACCCGATCCTGTAACGTGACATCGGTGAAATTATCATTGTTTTTGTCGATAGGATTGCTGTAATTAAAATAATTGACACCGGTTAAAAAGGAAACCGATTTTCCGATATTGGATTTAAAACCCAAATCGGTATTCAGTTCGCCCCAACTGGTTCCGAAAGCATCGGCCGAAAATACCGGCGCATTTTTCGGGCTTTTGGTGATAATATTGATCAGTCCGCCTACGGCTTCACTGCCATATAAAGAAGACGCAGGTCCTTTTACAACTTCTACCCGTTCCAACAGCGAGTTTGGAATACCCGACAAGCCATAGACGGTCGACAAGCCACTTACAATAGGCATTCCGTCAATCAAAACCAAAGTATAGGGGCCTTCCAATCCGTTAATATGAATATCGCCAGTGTTACAAACGTTACAGTTAAGTTGCGGACGTACCCCGTTTACATTTTGTAAAGCCTCAAAAATATTGGAAGTGGGATTCTTTTTAAAGAAAGTAGGTTTGTACACTTCAACGGGAACAGGGCTTTCGAGTCTGTTCACCGCTTTCAGTGTACCGGTCACTACGACTTCGTCCAGCGACTGGTTTTCTTTCAGATCGAAATGGACCATTGCCGGAGTCGCGTTATGAATCGTTATATTTTTTCGTTGCGAACGGAAACCGGTAAAGCTTACCTGAATTTCGTAGGTTCCATCCGAAACGTTTTCAATTGTAAAAAGCCCGTTGGCATCGGTCGAAGCGCCGAGCTGCGTTTTAGCAATAACCACATTGGCATAGTGTAGCGGAACGCCATCGGAAGTGACTTTCCCTTTTAGTGTAGTTTGAGCCGAAACGGAGTAACCACTTAAAAGGCAGGTAAAAAAGAGTAGGATTAGATTTTTCACAATATTATTTTAGATTAAAACGAAATTAAAATTTAGACAAAACTAAAAATATTTTTTGAATCAAAAAAATTTGTATTTTTGAAAACATAAAATTTATCCATGACGCATTCAGAAGAGAACTATTTAAAAGTCATCTACCACCTATCGGTTGTTTCGCCAAGAGGTGTTAATACCAACGCCATTGCCGGAATGATCGAAAGTAAAGCCTCGTCGGTTACCGATATGGTTAAAAAACTGGCCGAAAAAGACCTAATCCTGTACCAAAAATACCAAGGGGTAACCTTAACGGAAAAAGGCTTGTTGGCAGCAAAGATGATTGTACGAAAGCATCGTTTATGGGAGGTGTTTCTGGTTGAAAAACTCGATTTTACCTGGGATGAGGTACACGATGTGGCTGAAGAACTGGAACATATCAAATCGGAAAAACTGATCAATAAGCTGGATGCCTTTTTAGGCTTTCCGACAGAAGATCCGCATGGTGATCCGATTCCGAATGCAAAAGGAGAGATTAAAAAGATAGACAAACAATTGTTATCCGACCTGGAAACAGGACAAAAAGGGATATGTGTGGGTGTAAAAGACTCTGCTTCGAGTTTTTTACAATATCTTGACAAACAGCAAATCGCATTGGGATCGAAAATCGAGATCATCGGTAAGGAAACTTTTGATATGTCGCTAACGATTATTGTAGACGGAAAAGAAATGATTATATCGAATAAGATTGCGAATAATCTCTTTGTGAAATTAGCCACCTGATTATGACGCGAAAAACAACAAATTCACTGGAAGAAGTACACGAATCGGTTGCCATAGTACAAAATACGTCGATATGGAAAAAAATCCTGGCCTTTTTTGGCCCGGCCTATATGGTGAGTGTCGGTTATATGGATCCGGGAAACTGGGCAACCGATATTGCCGGAGGGAGCCAGTTTGGTTATAAACTGATTTGGGTATTGTTGATGTCCAATATTATGGCGCTATTACTACAAAGCCTTAGCGCCCGGTTGGGAATTGTCCGCCAGCGGGATTTGGCTCAGGCCTCGCGCGATACGTATTCCCGTCCGGTGAATATGGTGTTGTATATTTTGGCGGAGATCGCTATTGCGGCCTGTGACCTTGCGGAAGTGCTCGGAATGGCTATCGGATTGCAATTGTTATTTGATATTCCGTTGCTTTGGGGGGTTAGTATTACGATGTTGGATACTTTTTTACTGTTGTTTTTACTCAACAAAGGAATCCGGAAAATGGAAGCTTTTATTATCGCATTGATTGCTATTATCGGTTTGTCATTCCTGATCGAAATGTTTCTGGCAAAACCGGATGTCACCGAAATTGCCCGGGGACTTATCCCTTCCATACCCGATAGTACGGCTTTATATATTGCCATCGGAATCATCGGAGCCACGGTCATGCCGCACAATCTTTACCTGCATTCGTCATTGGTTCAGACACGGAAATTCGATCGCAGCAAAAAAGGAATCAAACAGGCAATCCGATATAATTTTCTTGATTCGTTTCTGGCGTTAAATATGGCCTTTTTTGTCAATGCGGCGATTTTGATTTTAGCCGCGGCCGCTTTTTATAAAAACGGAATGCACGAAGTGGCCGAAATTCAGGATGCACACCGATTACTGGAGCCCTTACTGGGAACGCATTGGGCTTCGATCTTATTTGCTGTGGCATTGATTGCCGCCGGACAGAGTTCTACGATAACCGGAACATTGGCCGGACAAATTGTAATGGAAGGTTATCTGAATTTGCGGATTCAGCCGTGGGTGCGTCGGATCATTACCCGTTTAATTGCGATAGTCCCGGCGTTGGTAGCGATCATTTATTTTGGGGAAGCCGCCACCGGAAAATTACTATTATTAAGTCAGGTGATTTTAAGTTTACAATTGGGATTTGCGATCATACCGTTAATTCATTTTGTTAGTGATAAAACAAAAATGCAGGGATTTGCCATTGGGAAATGGACTAAAATAGCATCATGGCTTATCGCGCTGATTATTGTAACGCTAAACGCAAAACTGGTTTATGATGAAATTGAAACCTGGATTACAACTTCCGAACATCCTATATATATCTGGTTGTTTGTAGTACCCATTGCTATTTGTGCGACTTTTTTACTACTCTATATCATCGTAAAACCATTTATAGAAAAAAACAGAGCGATTCCGAATCTGGTTCCGCATATCAATGAAATCGTAGTAAGCGAATCCAATGAACCGATCGTATATTCCAAAATAGCCATTGCGCTGGATTTTTCAAAAACGGATCAGAAGAGTATTGCGAGTGCTTTACAATTGGGCGGAAAAACGGCGCATTATACGATTATCCACGTAGTGGAAACGGTAGGTGCGATGGTACACGGGAATGAAACCCATGACTATGAAACAACCAGTGATCATTACTATCTGGAAGAATATCAGAAAGCATTGGAAGCGCGCGGTTACCGGGTGAGTAGTATACTGGATTTCGGAAGTCCGAAAAAAAGTATTGCCAAAGTGGTAAATGAAAACGATTTCGATATATTGGTTTTGGGCGCACACGGACACAACTGGTTTAAAGACCTGTTGTTTGGTACTACGGTCGACGCGGTACGGCACAAAATCACCATTCCGCTTTTAGTCGTTAAAGACCATTAACTGCAACCGCAATCCGGTCCACCGCAATTTTTCTTTTTCTTTTTCCAGAAGTATTTTCGGACAAAGAAAAGTACGGCTGCGGCCAGAATTACATATACTGCTATTTGTTGAAAATCGATCATGATTATTGCAAAATTTGATACGCAACCAGTGAAACGACATACGCAAATCCACTCATAAACACCAATTGAATCATCGGCCATTTCCAGGAATTGGTCTCTTTTTTAGTGATAGCCAGTGTTGAGATACACTGCATCGCAAAAGCATAGAACAACAATAGGGAAACGCCGGTGGCAAGATTAAATACTTTTCCGCCGGTAATCGGATTGATCTCGGCATTCATTCGGTTTTTAATTGTGGTTTCTTCTTCGGAATGACTTCCTACACTGTAAATCGTCGCCAAAGTTCCTACAAAAACTTCACGAGCGGCAAAGGAAGTCACCACAGCGATACCGATTTTCCAGTCATATCCCAACGGGCGGATCACCGGTTCGATCGATTTTCCGATTATCCCGATATAGGAATTTTCTAATTTATACGAAGCAACCAAATCGTCTTTTTCGCCGCTAATTTTATTTTGAGCCAACTCCTGTTCGATAATTTGTTCGGCATTTTTAAAGTTACCGCCTGGCCCATGCGAACCCAGGAACCATAAAATAACAGACAGTGCCAGGATAATTTTACCGGCTCCAAAAACAAAGGCTTTGGTTTTTTCGATCACATTTAAGGCTACGTTTTTAAATAACGGCACTTTGTAATCTGGCATTTCAATCACAAAATAAGATTTCCCTTTTACTTTCAGGATTTTGTTCAGAATATAAGCCGATAAAATCGCCATTCCGAAACCTAACAGGTATAAGGTCATTAATGTTAATCCTTGTAAATTGAAAATACCCAATAGGTGTTTTTCTGGGATGATCAATGAAATTAAGATCGCATATACCGGTAAACGGGCCGAACAAGTCGTAAAAGGCGTTACCAATATGGTGATCAGTCTTTCTTTCCAACTTTCGATGTTACGGGCTGCCATAATCGCCGGGATCGCACATGCCGTTCCGGAAATTAAAGGCACCACACTTTTACCACTCAGTCCAAAGCGACGCATGATTTTGTCCATCAGGAACACCACACGACTCATATAACCGCTTTCTTCCAAAATGGAAATAAACAGGAACAGGAATGCAATTTGCGGAATAAAAATAATGATACCGCCCAGTCCGGGAATGATCCCTTCCGAAATCAGATCGGTTAATAATCCGGGAGGTAGGTTTTCGGCAGCATAAGCACTTAGTGATGCAAAACTTTCATCGATAAAATCCATCGGAATACTCGACCAGCTAAAAATCGACTGGAAGATTAACAGAAGGATACCGAAAAAGATGATATAACCGAAAAATTTATGCGTTAAAACACGATCCAGTCGGGCGCGGATATCAGTTGCCTCTTCGCGGTTAACGGTATAACCCACTTTTAGGACATCGTTGATAAACTGGTAGCGTTTTATGGTTTCTTTTTGTTGCAATCGTTTTAATTCCGCATCCGATTTGACAAACGATTGGATCGAAACTTCGTTGCGGTGCAGGTTTCCAAAATTTACATCCTGCGTAATCACCAGCCACAATTTATATAACAGCTGATTTGGGAAAGCATGACGCAGATTGTTAAAATACTCCGGATCGATTTCGGAAGCATTCAAACAAGGCTCGGTAGAGAGCTCTTTATAATTGATGATCAGGTTTTTCAGGTTGTCGATTCCCGTTTTTTTGCGGGAACTTACCAAAGCGATTTTGGTTTTTAATTCCTTTTCCAAATACGGAATATCCAATGTGATCCCTTTCTGTTCCATACGGTCGGACATGTTGATCACCAAAATGGTAGGGATTTCCAGATCTTTTATCTGAGTAAAAAGCAGCAAGTTTCGTTTTAAGTTTTCCACTTCGGAAACCACCACGGCAACATCGGGAAAATCCTTGTCGTTTTTATTCATCAACAACTCGATCACGACATTTTCGTCGAGTGAGCTGGCGTTTAAACTATAGGTTCCCGGTAGGTCAAGAATAGACGCTTTAACGGAAGGGGATAATTTGGAGACCCCTTGCTTTTTGTCGACCGTGATACCCGGGTAGTTTCCTACTTTTTGATTTAAACCGGTTAGCTGATTAAAAACGGATGTTTTTCCGGTGTTCGGATTACCTATTAAGGCTACTTTTAACGTGCTTGTACTCATGAACTTATTCCTTTATAATCTCAACCTCAATTTGTCTGGCGGTTTCAAGGCGAATCGCTACGTGGCTGTCGTTAACGTTAATATATAACGGATCACCCAGTGGCGCCACTTGTAACAACTCTACGGTATTGCCGGGAAGGCATCCCATTTCCAGTAGTTTAAGAGGGATAACGTCAACATTAAAGTCGTTAATCAAAGCTTTCTGTCCTTTTTTTATTTGTGCTAACGTAATTTTCACCTTATTTAGATTGAATTAAAATAGAACTACAAAAGTAAGCATTTAAAACGGATACGCCATGTTAAAACGGACTTTCACATTTTTTTATGAATCCGCTTAAGGCGATTATTTTTCCTGAGCCGACAACCAGTTGATGTCGTCAAGTAGTCGTTGCACATCCTCCATTTTAGTTCCGTCGTAAAAACCGCGGACACGACGTTTACTGTCAACTAACACAAAATTTTCGGTATGTACCATATCGTAAAGTTCTTCCGGTTTTCCGGTTTTAACAGCCAGATACGATTTACGGGCAATATAATAAATGTCTTTTTTATCGCCGGTAACCAAATTCCATTTACTGTCGATCACGCCTTTTTCCAGCGCATATTTTTTTAACACCGGTACACTATCGATATCGGGTGTTACCGAGTGCGATAACAACATTACCTTAGGATTGTTTTTGATTTTGTCCTGAAGCCATGCCATATTGGTAGTCATGATCGGACAAATAGTTGGACAAGTGGTAAAAAAGAAATCGGCCACATAGATTTTCCCTTCGTAATCCTTTTGAGTAATCGTTTTCCCGTTTTGATTTACAAAAGCAAAATCGGCAATAGTATGTTTATTGGCTACGTGTTGTATTGTAGTGTCCACCAATTCCGGATTAACCATCGATGGTGTATAGATAGGCAAGTGTTTTTTAGGCGTCAGTGCATTATAAAAAAGCGTAATGATAATGGCAGAAAGAACAAAAAGAACGATAAAAAACAGTCGGTATTTTTTGAAAAAGCGAAGCATGATATAATTTTTTGCAAAAATATAAAGAAGTTCGCTATTAGGGGGTTAAATATTGCCTAAATCACAACAGGTTTAATTTTAACAAATAAAAAAAGCGATTCGGCTATGAATTCTTATTTTTGTTATCCTAAACACAAATAGCAACCAAAATTAACAATATGGAAATAAAAATGAATAAAGGCGTATTACTTGGCGCAACCGCTACGTTGGTTTTGTTTTCCTGTAAATCAGGACAGACTACCGCATCGGCCGACAAGCAAGCGACGCATCCGGGTATCAATTTGAGCTATATGGACAAATCGGTTAAACCGGGTGACGATTTCTTCCGTTATGTAAACGGAACCTGGTATGACAAAACCGAAATCCCAAGCGATAAAACCCGTTGGGGAAGTTTTGACGAACTACGCCAGAATACGGATAAAGATGCATTAGTGATCTTAAAAAAAGCGGCTGCCGACAAAAATCTGGATCCGAATTCCGATCAGGCGAAAGCGGTAAATGTGTATAAAACATTTATGGATACCATTGCCCGAGACAAAAGAGGTATTGATCCGATTAAAGCGACATTAGCCAAAATCAATGCGGTTAAAAACGTACAGGATCTGAATGCGCTTTTACTGGAAATGGAATCGGAAGGCGGTATGGGATTCTATGGAATGGGAGTAGGAGCCGATGCTAAAAACAGTAACCGTAACGTAGTATATGTAGGTTTGGGAAGTCTTGGATTACCGGATCGTGATTATTATGTGTCGGATGATGCCGATTCAAAAGAAAAAAGAGAGAAATACGTAGCCCACGTAGCGCGTATGTTGCAGTTTTTAGGTGAAGGACCAAGTCAGGCGAAAGAAGATGCGAATAAAGTATTGGCATTGGAAACGGCTTTGGCCAAACCAAGACTGGATCGTGTGGAACGTCGCGACAGACGAAAAACTTACAACCCGATGCGTGTGGCTGATTTACAAAAATTGACACCATCGGTAAACTGGAAAAACTATTTTGACGGATTAGGCGTACAAAACCTGGATTCGTTAGTGGTATCACAACCGCGTTATATGACAGCTTTGGAAGATATCTTCAAACAAAATGACGTAGACAGTTGGAAAGCCTATTTGCGTTGGACATTGATCAATAAATCGACAGGTGTTTTAACAACCGATATCGAAAATGCCAACTGGGATTTCTACAGCAAAACATTACAGGGTGCAATCAAACAACGTCCGAGAGAAGAAAGAGCGTTACAGGTTGTAAACGGAACGGTAGGTGAAGCCTTAGGAAAATTATATGTAGCCGAAAAATTCCCGGCCGAAGCAAAAGCGAAAGCCAAAGCGATGATCGAAAACGTATTCTTAGCTTTCGAAAACCGTATCAACCGTTTGCCTTGGATGACCCCGGCAACCAAACAGGGTGCGATCCAAAAATTACGTAAGTCGACCGTTAAAATCGGATATCCGGACAAATGGAAAGATTATTCCAAATTGGTAATTACAGGACCAGCTAATGGTGGTGCGTATTATGAAAATATGAAAAACGTAGCCCGTTGGGGATTCCAGGAAAATATCGACGATTTGAAAAAGCCGGTAGACAAAACCCGTTGGGGAATGTCGCCGCAAACGGTAAACGCGTATTTCAACCCGTCGTATAACGAAATCGTATTCCCGGCTGCTATCTTACAACCGCCATTCTACGATTATAAAGCAGACGAAGCCGTAAACTACGGTGGAATCGGAGCGGTTATCGGACACGAAATTTCACACGGATTTGATGATTCCGGAGCGCGTTATAATGCCGATGGAAATTTAGTAAACTGGTGGACAGACGAAGATTTAAAACAATTTACCGGTTTAGGAGGTGCTTTGGCAGCGCAATACAGTGCTTTGGAGCCACTACCGGGAACTTTTGTAGATGGTAAATTTACATTAGGAGAAAATATTGGTGACCTTGGTGGTGTTAATGCTGCTTATGACGGACTACAATTATTCCTTAAGAAAAACGGAAACCCGGGCTTAATCGACGGATTTACACCGGAACAACGTTTCTTTATTTCATGGGCGACCATCTGGCGTTCGAAAATGAGAGACGAGGCGATTAAAAATCAGGTAAAAACCGACCCGCACTCACCGGGAATGTACCGTGCTTATGTGCCGTTGCAAAATGTGGATGCTTTCTACGAAGCATTTAGCATTAAACCGGGCGATAAATTATATGTAAAACCGGAAGACAGAGTTAAGATCTGGTAATGAAAAAGCCCCCGCTAATGCGGGGGCTTTTTTTATAAATCGGAGTTTTATTTTTTCTGAATCACGATTTTCTGAGTGATTGTCGGTTGGTTTTCCGAATCGATCCGGATGATATACATTCCTTCGGAAAGTGCCTGCAGTGACAGGACATCATTCGGACCGGTTAACGGTTGTTGTAGTACGGTTTTACCGGTGATATCGATAAGGGAAACATTGGCTTGTTTTACTTCCAGGTTGTTAAAATCGATATTTAAAATATCTTTAGTCGGATTTGGATAAATCAGCATATTGTCGTTTACCGAAATCGTCGCTGTTTTTTCAAAATCCAACTCCGGTTCCGTTGCTTTCATATTCTGATTTGGTAATTCGCCGCGATACATAGACGCCAGAGATGCTTCGTACCATTCTCTATACCAGAACCACCATCCGGAACTTCTCTTAATATATTGGATGTTAAAAATCTGATCCGGAGCCGTTGGTGCTGCTTTTACCAGGAACTGACGCGAAGGTTGGTTCAGGTACCAGTCGTTATAATAGGAACTTCCACCATTACCCCAGTTATACGACATGCCCGGTGCACCGCTACTGTAATCATAACTGGCGATCCAGTTGTTGCTAATAGCCAGGTATTCGCTATAGCCGTCGTTGTCCAGATTACCGGTCATCATTTTATAACTGTAATGCGCCGGAGTAACATTGGTAGTGGTAAAGCTGGTTCCCAATCCCTGTCCGCCGGTTAACGTCCATCCGCTACCGGTAAAACGCATAATGGCTGAAAAACTACTGGATGAATTGCTTACAAATGCATACAGCTCATCGCGGGTAGTGGTACGCATTTTTCCTTTCATATACCGTTGGATCTGTGAAATTTGTAATCCGCCAATCCATCCGGAACCGTTGTTGCTCCATATCGTTTGCGGGGAATACCATCCACCGGGAGATGAATTGAATTTTACCAGATGCGACCATCCGTTTGGATTTACGCAAAGTAATTCGTCTTTTCCGTCGCCATCGAAATCACCCACAAGGAACGTATCTTTTGGCCCCATATACCAATAGGCAATAGGTGTATTACTTCCGTTATTACTCCAGCGTTCCTTCCACGACCAGGTCGAAGGGAGGTATTCTTTAATTTGTGCCCAACTTCCGGTATCGGTACGGGATAAGATTTCGTCTTTTCCGTCACCGTCAAAATCACCGGAGTAGTAACGATCACCATAATTGCGATACCAGCATCCGAAAGTACGGTTTCCGCCATTCCCCCAAAGATGATACCAGTCGGTTCCCTGATCGCAGGAGAAATCCATAATACCGACCCAATTTCTGTCGGGATTGGCAAAGAAAATCTCTTCATCATTGTTTTCTCCGTCAAAGTTTCCGGTTAGAATATAATCGCCATCCTGCATATACCAGGTTGCCACCCATTTCAGGTTTCGGTTATTGGTCCAGGATTTTACGATTTCACTTGAATTATTCACGTTAGCATAATCGTTCAGGCAATACGCATGACTATTAATGGAATTCAGAATAATATTTCGGGTATGCGGACTAAAATACAGCGGTGTATAAGTCGATGTATACATACACATGATTGGCATATCGTTACCACTACAGGATGAGGTTCCGTAGTGTTCGTCGTCGTGTAATGAACCAAAAATATGGCCTATTTCATGAGCGGTAATACGAATTCGGGTTGGATCTTTACCAATAACGCCATAGGCAGAATAGCTGGTGCAAAGCGAGTTGGTAAATGCGATACCAACCGTTCCGCTATTCGGACGTCTTCCGGTAAAAAGTAACGCCAGATCGCGGTCTTTATTGGTATGATTGGCATTCCAGTTGTCGCGGAATTTATACAGTAAGTCGGTCGCATCATTGGTGTTGTATAACGAACCGTTATTAGGTAAAAGATTGACGTGTTTTACAATAAAAGAAATGTTGAAATAATGCGTGTAAACACATTCGACAAAAAACAGATTACTCAGGATATTGGAAGCCGAATTACTTCCGTTTTGATCACACCAGGGTTTATCACCTTCGGCAGCGATAGTCAGGAATCGCGGCGTACACTGATAGAAAAAGCCTTTTTCGGCCACAGGTGGTTCCTGAATCAACTCCTTGATTTGCGTACAACGGGAGTTTTGCGTACTGATGATGTTTCCGAGGTTAAAAACCAATAACGGATTTTCATCGGTCACAAAATTGTCACCGTTTAATTTGATAAAATCCTGAAGTGATGTATAATACAAAACTTCATTGCTTTCGGTATTCCATTTTATACCGACAAGATTGTCGTTAAAAACAGCCAGACGTGTCAGAATGGACGGATTATTATCGGCAATTCCTTTTATCGTTGGAACATTATAGTTGAGATCCGTTTCGGCAGTACGTTGGAATGTAATCTGATTTTCACCGCCTTCATAGGTAACCCCTTCGGTATAATCGAGGGCGCGCATATCGTGGCGTTGCATAGTAAACTTGGTCGTACCGGCATCGGATTTCAGAATAAATTCGAGGGCATACGGATTTTTGAGCAGGTAATCGTTTAAGGAGGTATAATTGAAATTATACGCCGAAAAACCTTCCACGCGACCGTGGAGGTATTCCTGAATTTCAGGACTTAACTGCGTCGGATGTAATTCATACACCGGCGTCTGGTTTTCCTGAGGTTGGGTGTAACTTGGAGGATCGTCCGGACTGCTGGTTTCCGGAACCTGCGCCATTGCTGCAAACGTAACGAGCAATGCCGACAGTAGGAGTAAGCTTTTTTTCATAATTTATTGTTTTTGGTGTTAATATGCTATTGGTGAATATGCGAATGCTGTAACCTGAAAACAAATGCGAAAAATTATGAGGCTTGTAATATTGAGTTGATTTTAGTGCGATTCGCACTATTTTAAAATATATTATAGGCTTAAAATGGTAATTATTGTATCAAATATAAAAAATTAATTAAATAATTGTTGTAAAAATGACTTGATATTTAAAAAACAAAATTTTTGTGATAAAAAGTGTTAAAGAAAGGTTGGGTTTGGGTGATAAAAAAAACCGGCTAGTTGCCGGTTATATACTAAAAAGGGAATGTTATTTCCGTTTGGAACGCATCGCCTTAACCTGTGTTAGTGCGGAATCCTGCGCTAGTTTTTTATAGTCGTCGGAATCGATAGCGTAGAGTGCGACTTTACCTTCGGCATTGTGATGTGTTCCCCAGCCATACCGTTTGGAAAGCGGAGAACAACGCAAACACGCCTGACTTTTAGAGAAAAAAAGTTCCCGTTCCGAATCGTAATTGGATTTTGGAATATGATTTTTCAGCGCATAAACCGCAAATAAGATATCATCGGAAGTATAGCGATACGGATTGTCGCGCAGTGTCTCAAACTGTAAATTTACAGCCGATTTTTCGCTACCGCGTAAAGGCGGAATGGCCGCTTGTGAAACTGGACAATCTTCTGCAACAGCAATAAACGTATTTTGATAATTGGTCGATTTCATGGTGTTTCGATTAAATCCCAAAGGTTCCCATACAGATCGGTAAAAATGGCCACTTTGCCCCAGGGTTCGTTAACGATGTCCCGAACGATTGAAACATTATGTTGTCGGAAATGGGATAGATCGCGTTCGATGTTGTCGGTATTCAGGAAAAAAGAAACGGTGCCACCGGTCTGATTTCCGACGCGTTCCTGTTGCTCTGGTGTTACCGCTTTGATCAAGGCAAATGCGCTACCGGAATAACCTTTTGGCGCTAGGGTTACCCAACGTCTGCCATCGTCGCCGTGGATATTTTCCAATACCAAAAACTGGAGTTTTTCGGTATAAAAAG
The DNA here is from genome assembly GCF_039888695.1 of Flavobacterium sp. CAU 1735. NCBI lineage: Bacteria > Pseudomonadati > Bacteroidota > Flavobacteriia > Flavobacteriales > Flavobacteriaceae > Flavobacterium > Flavobacterium sp. CAU 1735. Next base: position 90,532 of record NZ_JBDQQQ010000001.1, read on the forward strand.
CAATTGTTTCGTCATAGTCGTTTACCAAAAGGGTAATATGTGTGATGTTCTGTTTCATGAGTGGTAGTGGATAAGGGGTTCTTTATTTAGGAATACGCCAAATTCCTGTATTTTGTTTTCCAGCGGTTCCCGTAAGGAAGGTGTAAAGGTGTCAAAAGGATGGATGTCAATGGTTACCGTTTGTTTTTTGATGGTTCGTTTCCAGATACCAACGGCCTTTCCGTTATGCAAAATAACCGGATGAAAAATACCATTTCGGGTAACCGCTTTTTTATGGTGGTCAATAGTGAGTGTGGCCGTGCGATCCTTATAGCTAATGATACATTCGTCGAACGCCGGTAACAGATGAATCGGGTTTTCGGGAACCGATAAGCGGATTGCATTCGAAAACCAATAGGTTTCCGAACCGATAGTTGCAGACTGGAAATCGTGTCGGATCAGATCGAGTGCTTTTCGGACTTCCGACAAAGACAAGCCGGACCACCATTGGAAATCGGCCAGTGTTGCCGGCCCATGACTGGAAAAGTATTTCCGAGCCAGTTTTTCCAACGCTTCTTCCCGGCTAATAGTACTTTTTTGCGGAACCCATTCGGCTAACAACGCATAGGTAGTTTTTCCCTGTTTTATTTTTCCGCTACAGATAATGCCGTCCTGTTCAGCCAGAATTAAAATATGGGACATCCGATTGTCGTAGTTGGCAATACCATTTTGCTCGAATAAGGTTACCAGTTCCTCGCGGGTATGATGGTTGTTTTCGACCAGTGTTTTTTCCAAAATGGAATAGGAACGGGAAAGGACTTCGGGCGTTAATTCCAGTTCTTTTAGCCGACCTTTGGCCGAACCTTTAATTCGTTTGGCCGATAAATCCAGCATCCAGTAAATATCGGAAGCGGCTACTGTGTGCCAGGTTGGACGCATCACATGGGTGCGAACAATCGATCCGGAATTAAAAGCGGCTTCAATTTCGGTTTCAAAAGCACCGGGTTTTCGGATGCCTAAGGCCCATTTCGACATGGCAAAATCCTGTGCCTGAAGCGCACCCATACGGGATACGATTTCGGTACTATCCAATGCCGGGCTTTGGTGTAACCATTGGTTGTTGAGACGAAGGGTAACGATATCGGTTAAGTCCATTTGGGATCGTTTTAGCTATAAATGTACCGCTTTTTTCAAATCATAATTCGGGAATCTGGAATTCATATCCCAAAAGGCGCTGTACTTTTTCCGAGCTGATGCTTTTTCCGGACGATGGTTTTTCGTGACTGAATTGCGGTCGCGGTAATCCGAATTCCAATGCTTTTCGGGTATAATACGCTTCCCGCGTAGGATGGGAAGGCGCTACAGCATTAAAGGTTTCGTTCCAGATTTCTTTTTCGATTATTGCCAGAAGAATGCCGATACAATCCGTTTGATGGATAAAATTTATCGGAGCTTCCGGGTTTTCGATGTTTTCCTTTCCGGCGAGGAATTTTACCGGATTCCGGTCACTTCCGATCAGTCCGCCAAATCGCACAATAGTAGTCTGAAGATTCGGATTCTCACGTAAGTAGTTTTCGGCTGCCAAAAGTTGCTTTCCGCTTTCGGTATCCGGTTGCGGAATTGTGGATTCCGTTACTGTTGTATCGGTATCGGAATAGACAGAAGTGGAGCTTACAAAAAGGACTTTAGTGACCGTTGTTGAAACAATACAGGAAATAAGGGTTTGTATTTTGGCTACAAAATTTTCCCGGTTTTCACCTCTAAGCTTCGGCGGAATGTCAATAATAACGATTTCTTTTCCGGAAAGAAACGCTTCCCAGTTGCCTTCTACCTGCTCTTCACCGCATTTGATCAAAAAAGGATCGATTTGCGATTCCTGCAATACGGCTATTTTTTCGGGCGTGGTTGTTGAACCACTTACCGGATAACCGTGTTGTATCAGTTTTTTTGCCAATGGAAGCCCAAGCCAGCCGCAGCCGACAATTGCAATAGAAGGTTTCATGCTTGTGTTTTTATTGGAACAAAGTAACTTCTTTTTTGTTGATAGTTGTTCCGTTATACGATTAAAAAATCCCTTTGTGCTGTATCGCCTGACGGATATGTGCCAGATGATGTCGGGAATGCCAATGGTAGAGTCCGATGGCTTCTTTTAACGAATATAAGCGTTGATGCTGTGGATGAAAGTACAACAGATTCATATCCTGCTCTGATAAATGATCAAGCAGATAACTCCAGCGGCTGTGTATTCCTTTGATCATAAATAAAGAAGCCGAAATGTCATTGTCTTTTCCATCGGGAGTGGCGGCCCAAAGTTGTTCTTCATACGGTCGGATTGCCGGAACATTTTCGGTTAGCGTTAGTTTAAAACGGGTAAAGCTGTTCATGTGACTATCGGCCAAATGATGCACCACCTGTTTCACCGACCAGCCATCCGGTCGGTATATCCAGTTTAATTCCGTTTGCGGGAGGTCTTTTACCAATTTTTCCAGTTCCTGTGGTAATTCCTGTATCGTGGTTTTCCATTCCAGGATATGAGCCTTGTCGATTTCCGTTGGAACGATAAATTTTCCGATCGGATATTTTAATTGTTCGAGTTCCATGGTATGTTTACGGTTTTAATTTTTTGATCTGATACAAATCTTTTCTCCGGTCTTTCATAATGCGGACACTACCGTGTTCGTGTAATTCTTTTAATAAATCTACATCTACGTCTACAATCAGCGTCATTTCGGTATTTGGTGTTGCTTCGGCCTTGATTCCGTTGGTTGGAAACGCAAAATCCGAAGGGGTAAAAACGGCCGCCTGTGCAAACTGTATGTCCATATTGTTCACCTTGGGAAGATTTCCGACACATCCGGCGATGGCGACATAACATTCGTTTTCGATAGCTCGCGCCTGCGCACAATTGCGAACCCGGGTATACCCGTTTTGCGTATCCGTTAGAAATGGAACAAATAGGATGTCCATCCCTTCGTCGGCCAGTAAGCGGGACAGTTCCGGGAATTCCACATCGTAACAAATCATAATACCGATTTTTCCGCAATCAGTATCAAATGTTTTGATTTGGGAACCGCCTTTCATTCCCCAATAAAATACCTCGTTTGGCGTGATATGGATTTTGGAATACATTTCTGAAGTTCCATCTCTTTTACACAGAAAACCGACATTGTACAAATTCCCGTTTTCCAGTAACGGCATACTGCCGGTGATGATATTGATATTATAGGAAATCGCAAATTCCTGGAATTTTTTTCGGATCGAATCGGTATAGCGCGCTAATTCCCGAATCGCATCGGCTTCCGAAAGATGGTTGTAATCGGCCATTAGCGGCGCGATAAACAACTCCGGAAACATAGCAAAATCGCTGGCATATCCGGAAACGGCATCAATAAAAAACTCCGCCTGTTCGAACAGCGCTTCAAGGTTATTGAGCGGTCGCATTTGCCATTGAATCAACCCGAGTCGGATGACACTTTTTCTGGTGTTGATCAATTGCTGATGTTTTTCATAATAGATGTTATTCCATTCCAAAAGGACGGCATATTCCTGCGAGCTAACATCTCCTTCGAGGTAATTTTTCATCACCTTGATCACGTGAAAATCATTGCTCAACTGAAACGATAACACCGGATCGTGGATTTCCTTGGCGCGTACTTTTTCGATATACTGTTTTGGTGTCATCTCTTTGGCATGTTCGGCATAACGCGGAATTCTTCCGGCAAAGATGATCGATTGTAAATTCAGTTTTTCGCAGATTTCTTTCCGGGCATCATACAAACGCCTGCCTAAACGGAGTCCGCGATAATCCGGATGAATAAAAACATCGATACCGTATAACACATCGCCAAAAGGATCGTGTGTGGAAAAGGTATAATTCCCGGTGATTTTTTCATAGGTATGCGTCGCGCTGGCTTTCCGGTTATCGACAATCAATGACAAGGCCGAACCGACTACTCTGCCGTCTACCAGTATAACGAGTTGCCCTTCCGGGAAAAGTTCCAGCAGGCGCTCGATTTGTTCTTCTTTCCAATACGCTTCTTCCAGTTCGCTATAGGCTTCCACCATGGAACTTTTCAATTCTTTATAGTCTTCGATTTGTAAATTTCGTAACTCAACTTTATTGATCGCTTGTTGCATAGGGGAGTATTTTTTAGAAAGTTACAAAAAATACCGACTTTTTACAAGCGTGTGAAAGGTGTTGTGCTGGTAGATTTTCACACAAAAGAGACATTTAACAAGAAGGTGCTGTAATTTTAACACTGTGCTAACATTGCGAATAATGCGGCTTTAGCGGTTATTTTGATGTATTGTAAAAACTTTTAACAGTGTTAACTCTTTGAAATTATATTATTCTTATAAATTTGGTTAAAAAATAACAAAATAGTACAACATGAAACTAAAACTACTTATTGCAACAACTCTTATTAGCTTCTGTGGCACCCATGCCCAGAATTTTAACCAGAGCCAATGGCTTTGGAGTGCTGTAGCCGAAAACAGCGCTGTGATGGAACACCAGCCGCAAGGTTTTGTTGACCGATACGGCAATTATATTATGCTTGGAAATTTCAGAACCGATACAGCAACAATACAAGGGACTACGATACAGAACACCAGTGATCCGTCAGCCACGACCAAAGGAGACGCTTATATCGCCAAATTTGATACGAACGGTATACTTTTAAATGTAAAGCATTTTAGCGGAAGCAAATACGAACAATTTGCATCTATAGCTTATGATGGCAATGATCATTATTATGTTATGGGGAGTTTTGGAGGTAATATGCAAATCGGTACGACCACTTTGGTCAATACAAATACGTATGGAGACCGCAGTTTTATCGCAAAATTTACATTAGATGGCAATCCGGTTTGGATTAAGGAATTTCCGGATTATATAGGAGGAGGTTACCTGCAATATAAAAACAATTACTTGTATCTGGCGGCGAATTATTCATCGGATCAACTTTCTTTTGATGGAGTAACCTTACCGATGGCGAATTATGCACCAACAATTCAGGGTATGGATAAAAACCTGGTAGCCAAATTCGATGCCGGTACCGGTAATCTGGTTTGGGCTTCGTCTTCGCGTTATACCGGTACGTCCAGTTCGAATATGTCTGATCGAATCGGAGCACAGATGAAAACCATGGTTGTCGACAATAATGGGAATGTTTATGTAGCGGGCGATTTTCTGGCTCGTTCGGTAACCTTTGGAAATATTACGCTAAACCGTAGTTCGAGTTCGAATGCAGGGTTGTTTTATGTACGCTATGATAATACCGGAGCGGTGGCTTGGGCAAAAACAGCTACCGTTGGGGCAAGTTCCGACACCAAGGCGTTTAATCTTGCAGTAGATTCGGCAAACAACGTATATTTGGTAGGGATGGCCTATAACTCGACAATAAATTTTGATGGAACCATTTTACAGTTCCCTGGGAATTACGGCGGTTATATGGTAAAACACGGTACAGCCGGAAACCTGATATGGGCTAAAAAAGCAGGAATATCAACAGATCAGGCACCAGGAACCAATGCGGGTTCTTCGTCGAAGTTTTCGAGATTGTATATCGATGCACAGGATAATATTTATGTAGGCGGAAATTTTTACCGATATGTCAATCTTTCCCCGGATTTTACCTATACCATCGATAATAATTTTTTCAACTTCATCGCCAGATATAATACACAAGGAAGTATTCAGTCCTGTGAGATCTATCCTGCTCCGGCAAATGGTTCCTCAAATTTGAAAGTATTGGACTCCAATCCGGATAATTTTACGATCATTTCGACCGCTTCTGTAGATATACAATTAAATAATCTGACGATAGAAACGAACAACAAGCAAGTGGTCTATATTGCTAAAACCGGAGCATCAGCTTTAGGATTAGCCGAATTCGGAACAGCCAATTTTGCAGTATATCCCAATCCGGCCAACGAACGATTGTTTATTAAAAACAAAGAACAATTATCCGATCAGGCACAAATTGCAGTATATGACTTAAACGGAAGACAAATTTTTAAAGTAACAGGAGCTGCTGTTGGCGAAAAAGGAATTGAGGTGTCCAAACTGGCTGCCGGAATTTATGTGTTGGGAATTGAAGATGCATCACAGCAAATAAAAGAATATCAGAAATTCGTTAAAAACAAATAATCATATTGCTCCCTCTTCCCCAAATTAAAAGTTAATCTATTAAAATTATGAGCCATGAACACATTGAGGAACAGAGTGCAATTAATCGGAAATGTAGGAAGTGATCCTGAAATCAAGATATTGGAAGAGGGACGAAAACTAGCCAAACTATCGGTTGCAACCAACGAAGTTTATTACAACGAAAAAGGTGAAAAAGTTACCGATACGCAATGGCATGTTGTAAAAGCCTGGGGAAAGCTAGCCGACATTGTTGAGAAATTTGTAGAAAAGGGAAGAGAAGTTGTATTAGAAGGCAAACTGGTTCATCGAACCTGGGAAGACAAAGAGGGACATAAGCGTTATTCGACAGAAGTTGTCGTAAACGAGATTTTATTGCTATAAAAGCATTAGCTATAAATGTAGGAAGCGACGCGGTAGGTATTGGTATGGGCCTGGATAATTGTTCGGATATCGGGTGAATAGCCGCCGCCCATACTACATTGTACCGGTATTCCTGCGGTATGGCAATGTGAAAATACAATTTCGTCCCGTTTTTTGCAGGCATCGAGCGAACAGGCGAGTTTTCCGAGTTTATCGGAAGCGAGTATGTCGACACCGCTAAGGTAAAAGATAAAATCAGGACGTTGCGATGCAATGAGTTGTGGCAACGTCTGGTTTAACAGCGATAAATATGCATCGTCGGCCGTATGGTCCGGCAGTGCAATGTCCAGATCGGAACGTTCTTTTTTAAAAGGATAGTTGGACTGGCCGTGCATCGAAAAGGTAAAAACGGAACGATTGTGTTCGAAAATCGCAGCGGTTCCGTTTCCCTGATGTACGTCAAGATCTACAATCAGAATTTTTTTAGCCAACTTTTGGTCCAGTAAATACTGTGCCGCTATAGCCTGATCATTTAACAGACAAAAAGCTTCGCCATGATCGGCATAGGCATGGTGTGTTCCGCCTGCGATATTAAAGGCAATTCCGGTTTGTAATGCTTTTTCGGCACCGGTTATAGAACCTTGTACGAGTCGCAATTCCCGTTCGACCAATTCGGCCGATAACGGAAACCCTATTTTGCGAACAGCTCTCGGATCCAACGTTAATCCGATCAAATCGTCTACATATTCTTTTTGATGTACGGCAAGTATCGGTTGCATGTCCGGCATGTCCGGTTCAAAAAAAGCGCTGTCGGAAACAATGCCTTCATGTACCAACTGTTGCGGTAATAATTCGTATTTGATCATCGGAAAGCGATGACCTTCGGGTAGCGGATGTTTGTAAATCGGATGGTAGGCAATCGGAAACATACCGTTTATTACGGATTTAATTCGTCGATCAATTCCAATAAGTTGAGTTCCGCATCATAACGGGCACTATAGGCGAAAGGTTGTTGGTTAAAAGCCTTTTCGTAAATATGCAGATCCGTTTCCGGCGTAAGGATATTTTTCAGATTATCTTTATGAATCCATTCCAATATTCCCTCGTTACATTCGGGTGCCGGTTGGTATGGGATTTCGGCCAAATAAACAAAAGTAAGCCAGTTGTATTCTATGGGTGAAACTTCGAAAAGCGTTCCCATATAGGTGAAATGCTCCGGACGAATGCCGGTTTCTTCAAATGTTTCGCGTATTGCGGCATCCAAAGGTGTTTCGTTTGGGTCGAGTTTGCCGCCAACAGGTACGTAATAGCCTTTAAAAGGTTCTTTAAAACGTTTTAGTAAAAGCAACTCATCGTTGCATTTTAAGATGATAAAAGCGGCAATTTTTCTCATTTCTGATCCAGTTGTTTTTGTAATTCTTCAAAAAACAGCCCTACATGATAACCGTCGGCCAAACCATGATGCACGTGTACGGAAACCGGCATTTCTCTTTTGGCTCCGGTTAGCGTCATTTTGCCAAAGGAAATCTTCGGACAACTATCCGGGAACGTAAAACTTCGGGCATGCGACAATGATGTAAAATTCACCCACGGGATAGAAGAAAAATGGATTAGGTTATCCATTTCAAAACTTCGTGTAAAAAGCCCCGGCGTTTGACGAACCCTTTCGATTTCGTTTTGCGCAATGGTTTTAAAAGTGTGAATATCACGGTCAAATTCGATCAGCGAAAAGCCAAAGGAATTGTCTTCCCGTAGTATCGTTGAAGAAGCATCAATACGATCGTAAATAACGACTTCATTATCCTGAATCCGATAGCGAAAAGCTTCGACAGCATTTACGGCTACGAGCGTTTTATACAGGTAATAAATAAAAAACGGCACACCGGCTTCTTTGGCGTTGTCGTAGGCTTTTGTACAGTCAACCGTTGCGATAAGTCCGAAAAAAGGTTCTTCAAAATTTTTAAAAAATTCGAAATGTTCTTTTCTGCTCCAGTTGGCCAGGTCTAACTTTTGTTTCACGGTAATAAAAGCGGTAGGATATCGGTTAATTTTTCAATGGTTCTAAAGTTGGGATGTTCCACTTTATGATCAATACGTTCGTGCGCCCAAGTGGTATGGAATGGTACGTGTACCGCATGACCTCCAATTTCCAGCACCGGCAGTACATCCGATTTTAGTGAATTTCCGATCATAAAAAACTCTTCCGGTTTTAAATCCAGACGGTTTACCAGCTTTTGGTAATCCAATGGTTGTTTGTCGGACATTACTTCAATATGGTGAAAATAAGCGCCCAGTCCGGAGTCGTGTAATTTGCGATGTTGGTCTTTCAGATCGCCTTTAGTGGCAACGACCAATCGGTATTTTCCTTTTAAGGCATCCAGCGTTTCCTCAACACCATCGAGTAATTCGATTGGTTTTTCCAGCAATTCTTTTCCTAGTTCGATGATACGGCCAATGATGGCGACATCGATGGTATTATTTGAAATTTTTAAGGCAGCTTCAATCATCGAAAGAATATAGCCTTTGATACCGTAACCATAGGCCGGTAAATTCTGTATTTCAATTTTGAATAACTCCTGTGATAATCCCTGATGTGACAGATAATCTTCCATCAATCCGCAGAATTTTTTTTCGGTTTCTTCAAAATAAGGCTCATTTACCCAAAGGGTATCATCTGCATCAAAGGCTATAACTTTTAGTGCCATTTTATTTTTGTATTTGTACTCTTAATTAATAGTGGCTCCGTTTTTAACACCATCGGCATCCGGGTTTACAAAAACCAGTTTGCCTTCGGCATTTTCCGTCATCAGGATCATTCCTTCACTTTCCACGCCGCGTAAAGCTCTTGGCGCCAGATTGGCTAAAACGGTTACTCTTTTTCCGATAATATCTTCCGGTGCAAAATGCTCGGCAATTCCCGAAACGATGGTACGCACATCAAGTCCGGTGTCGACTTTTAGCACCAGTAATTTATTTGCTTTTGGCATTTTTTCAGCAGAAACGATAGTTCCTACGCGTAAATCCAATTTGGCAAAATCATCAAAAGTAGCGACTTCTTTTTGTGGCGTTACGACCTGATTTTCGGCTTTATTGGCCACTTTTGTAGCCTCTAGTCGGTCGATTTGTTTTTGAATTTCTTCATCCTCAATTTTAGCGAATAGTAACTCCGCCTGTCCGATCTGATGACCTGCCGGTACTAAATCGGAATTTTGAGCGATATCATTCCATCCAAATGCATTGTCAATTTTTAAAATTGATTTTAATTTTTGAGCGGTAAACGGAAGGAACGGTTCGGCTAAAACGCTCAATGCCGCAGCTATCTGTAGGGCTACATACATTTGCGTTTTTACTCTTTCCGGATTTTCTTTTACAATTTTCCACGGTTCTTCATCGGCCAGGTATTTGTTTCCTAAACGCGCCACATTCATTAATTCACCTAAAGCTTCGCGGAAACGGTAGCGCTCAATCGAACTCGAAATAACCGCCGGATAGGCTTTTAATTCGGTTAAAGCCGCTTCGTCTGCTTCGGTTAGTTCGTTAGGTTGCGGAATGATACCGTCGTAGTATTTATTGCTTAATACCACTACGCGGTTGATAAAGTTTCCGAAAATAGCAACAAGCTCATTATTATTACGTGCCTGAAAATCTTTCCAGGTAAAATCGTTGTCTTTGGTTTCCGGAGCATTGGAGGTTAAAGCATAACGCAATACGTCCTGTTTTTCCGGGAAATCGATAAGGTATTCGTGTAACCATACCGCCCAGTTTTTGGAAGTCGACAGTTTATTACCTTCCAGATTCAGGAACTCATTCGCTGGAACATTGTCCGGTAGGATATAACTGCCTTCGGCTTTTAACATCGCCGGGAAAATCACACAGTGGAAAACGATATTGTCTTTTCCGATAAAATGCACCAGTTTGGTGTCCTGGTCTTTCCAGTACGGTTCCCAGTCTTTTCCTTCTCTTTCGGCCCATTCTTTTGTAGACGAAATATAACCGATAGGTGCGTCAAACCATACATATAATACTTTTCCTTCGGCGCCTTCAACCGGAACCGGAATTCCCCAGTCCAGGTCACGCGTAACGGCACGCGGTTTTAAACCGTCGTCCAACCACGATTTTACCTGTCCGAAAACATTTGGTTTCCAGTCGTTTTTATGGCCTTCCAAAATCCATTCTCTTAAAAACGCATCATATTGATCTAATGGCAGGAACCAGTGTTTGGTTGACTTTAAGATCGGTTTTGTCCCGGTTATGGTCGATTTTGGATTGATTAAATCGGTTGCATTTAACGACGTACCACATTTTTCACATTGATCGCCGTAAGCCTCTTCATTACCACATTTCGGACAAGTTCCGGTCACAAAACGATCGGCCAGGAATTGTTGTGCTTTTTCGTCGTATAATTGTTCGGTAACCTCTTCGATGAATTTACCGTTGTCGTATAATTTTCTGAAAAAATCAGAAGCGGTATCGTGATGTATTTTGGCTGAAGTTCTGGAATAATTGTCAAAAGAGATTCCGAAATCAGCAAAAGATTGTTTAATAATCCCGTTGTATTTATCGATAACTTCCTGAGGTGTAATGCCTTCTTTTTTCGCTTTCATCGAAATGGCAACACCATGTTCGTCACTCCCACAAATAAAAGCTACATCTTTACCTTGCTGACGTAAAAAACGCGCATAGATATCAGCCGGTACATACACTCCGGCTAAATGGCCAATATGAATCGGGCCGTTCGTATACGGTAAAGCAGCTGTAATGGTATATCTTTTAGGATTTTGTATCATAAAAAAAAGATTAGATTTTGAATGTATTTTCAAGATGAAATGCAAAAATAGGCTATTAGCCACGAATTTGAATATTTTTTTCATTCAAATTGTGCAAAAAAGCGTTGACAAATCCTTTAACAGATGTTTATGGTATTGTTTTAAAAATGCTAAATTTGTTAGAAACGATTTCAAATGAAACCAAACCGCCTCCATACGAAAGCCGTATTTTTGAGATCATTTTTGATTTTACTATTAATTTTTACAACGACCGATTTATATTCACAACGAAAAATGAAAATTCCATCCTATTTAAAGAAAGGTGATACCGTAGCCATTGTTTGTACCGCAAGAAAATTTTTTCCCGAAGACGCTGAACCCGCCATAGCATTGTTAAAATCGTGGGGATTGGAAGTCAAATTAGGACGAACAATAGGGTTGGATAGTTGTCAGTTGGGTGGTACGGATCGCGAGCGTATCGATGATTTTCAGCAAATGTTAGACGATGATAACATCAAAGCGATATGGTGTGCACGTGGCGGTTATGGAACGGTTCGCATTATAGACGGATTGGATTTTACGAAGTTTAAAAAACATCCAAAATGGATCATTGGATTTAGTGATGTTACCGTTTTGCATAGCCATGTCCATAATATGAAAGTGGCAACCCTGCATAGTATCATGCCGTTTACGGTACCACGAACGGAAGAAATTTCAAAAGAAACGCTGCGAAAAGCACTATTTGGAGAGAAAATCCGATATGAGGTTCCGGCGAAAGGATATGAAATTAAAGGAAAAGCAACGGGACAATTGGTAGGGGGGAACCTTTCTATATTATACAGTTTGTTAGGATCCAAATCCTCAATTGATACAAAAGATAAGATATTATTTATAGAAGATCTGGACGAATATTTATATCATATAGATCGTATGCTGTATAATTTAAAAAGAAATGGTTATTTTGACGGGCTAAAAGGACTTGTAGTAGGAGGAATGACAGATATGCATGATAACGAAATTCCTTTTGGGCAAAATGAAGTAGGTATTATCACTTCCATCGCAAAAGAATATAATATTCCGGTATGTTTTTACTTTCCAGCCGGACATGTTAAAGATAATCGGGCACTAATCTTGGGCGCTACGGTTAATTTTGAAATAACCGACGATAAAGTTGTGTTAGAATTCCAATAAAATAAAAAATGGCACGTCATAATGAACTTGGAAAAGAAGGGGAATCGCGTGCAGTAGCATTTTTGATACAGAACGGATACGAAATTCTAGAGCGAAACTGGATATTTTGTAAAGCCGAGATTGATATAATTGCAAAAAAAGGTACAACTTTAGTGGTTGTAGAAGTTAAAACTCGTTCTAAATTAGAGTATGGATTACCACAAGAATTTGTGAAATCGAAGAAAATTCAGCTTTTAGTCAAAGCTGTTAACGAATATGTAATCCTAAGGGATATCGAATGTGACGTTCGTTTTGATATAATTGCTATTCACAAACAGGGGACTGTTTTTGATATTAAGCATTATCCTGATGCATTTTATTATTTCTAATTTATTTTTGTTAAAGTTTTAACAGATTGTTTTTTTTGTAATTTTACGAGATTTTTAAAACCCACTATAATTATGAAAACTATTTCCTCTGTAGTTGAACATTACATTAAAACGAAACCCTTTTTGCTCAATGGCCTCTCCCAAGGTATTATTAATCTGACCTCCTTGGCAAGAGTAATGATGCCGGAATTAGAGCAGGAATTAGGGAAAAACATTAAACAAGGAGCAGTAGTAATGGCTCTGAAACGATTATCGGAAGAACTTGGTTTCCGGATGAACCACAAACTGGATAAAGTTCTGAAGAATCTTGGAGAAATTACCGTTCGTTCCTCATTGACGGATTATAATTTCGCAATTACTCCAAAAGTATTGAGTTGTCAATCGGATTTAATCGCAGAAATTAATAACTATACGGATATATTCTATACTTCTTCGCGAGGTGTTAATGAAACCAATATCATTGTAAGTGATTCTCTAAACCACCTAGTAGAGAAATACTTTGCGGAAGAAAAATGGGCTCATAAAACCGAAAACCTTGCTTCGATTACGGTAAAGCTTCCTAAAGACAACCTTTCGGTACCGGGATTGTTTTACTATGTATTTCAACGTTTGGCATGGGAAGGTGTGAATATTTGCGAAGTAGTTTCCACAAATTACGAATTCACCATTATTGTTAGCGATGATCAAGTAGATATTGCTTTCAAAGCTATTAAAGACCTTAAAAGTTTGTAGTTAAAAGGTTAAAATTGTGTAGTTAAGCCGGGAAAGTGGGTCGGAACCTAAATATTTTCTATATTTGGACTGACTAAAATACTAACTAACCCCGCAAAATGAAAAAAATTACACTTTTTTTGGCCCTTTTAACCGGGCTGACTGTGTTTTCGCAAAACAGGATCGCCCAAAAGGTCGCTGAGTTACGCTCCCAGAACACAGACTTTAAGAAATTTTCAGTATTAGAAGCGTCGACTAAAACTCCCGGTAAAGAAGTTGCCAGAGTTGTAAACGACGCTTCTTTTGCTATTATAAAAGAAGCAGCTGTCAATGAAATCGTATCTAAAAAACCCAACGCGATCGAATTGAATCTGCCATACCATAATGAAACGGTAACACTACAACTTTATCGGGTAGAGATATTAGCAGAAGGTTTTCACCTGGATACCGATAAAGGAAAAAACATCACTTACGCACCGGGAGTTTATTACCGTGGTATTGTAAAAGGTGATGCAAACTCACTGGTTTCGTTTAACTTTTTTAAAGGCGAACTGAATGGAATCGCATCCAGTTCAAAATTAAGCAATTTAACAGTGGGTAAATTGGATAAAAAAGGAAACAAAACGGACTATATTATCTATGAAGATCAAAAAATGAACGTGACTCACGATTTTGAATGTGCTACGGATGATAAAGTTGAAGAATTTAAAAATGCTCCAACAACTACATCGGCAAGTCCAGCCAGTTTAAAATGTGTGACTGTTTATTTTGAAATCGATTATAACCTGTATCAATCAAACGGAAGTAATACAACAACCACTTCCAACTGGATGACTTCGGTTTTTAATAATGTACAGACATTATATAATAACGACGGAATTACAACAGCATTAAAATCGGTATATATCTGGACAACTGAAGATCCGTATGAAGGAGTAGGTAACAGTTCTGGTGATTACCTGGCAAAATTTAATGCAGTACGACCTGTTTTCGACGGTGATGTAGGACAATTGGTAGGGATCGATCCGGGAGGATTAGGTGGAGTAGCCGTAACAATCGGAGGACTATGTACCGCTAATAATTATTGTTATTCGGATGTGAATTTTAGTTATAGTACCGTTCCGACGTATTCCTGGACAGTTCAGGTGGTTACACACGAATTAGGACACTTACTAGGTTCGAGACATACCCACGCTTGTGTGTGGAATGGGAACAATACCGCTATTGACAACTGTGCTCCGGCTGCTTTAGGGGCGACATCGGAAGGGTACAACTGTATGACCAGTCCGCCAACAATTCCTTCTTCTTCTGTAAAAGGGACTATCATGAGTTATTGCCATTTGGTGAGTGGTGTAGGAATCAGTTTTAATAATGGATTCGGACCACAACCGTCAGCAGCAATTGTAAACCACATTGATTCCAGAGCTTGTTTAAGTACAAATTGTATCAATACTTGTATTAATACGGTTACGGATATCAATTCTACTATGGGAGCCGGAAATACATCGGCTGTGATTACCTGGTCGGATGCCGGAGGCGCGACTTCATGGCAGGTGGTTGTATTCCCGTATTCAGGAACAGCAGGTCAGTATACGACAGTAACAACAAATTCGTATACGGCACAAAACCTAACACCAAATACCTATTACAGAGTTCGAATCCGTCCGGTTTGTAGCTTAGGAATGACATCATTGGCCAGAGATTTTATATTATTGACCGGAGCTGATTATTGTAACGGCATTCAATTAACCGATACCGGAGGAACATTTGGACAGTATGGAAACAATCAGACGTTTGTAAGAACGTTGATTCCAAATCTGGCAAATAATAAAGTAAAACTAACCTTTACTGCTTTCAGACTGGAAGATGGTTATGATTTCTTATATATCTACAACGGATCAAGTACGGAAGCACCATTAGTAGGTGGAGCAGGTTTAACCGGATTAACATTGCCGGCACCAATCGAATCGACTGCAGCTGACGGAGCTTTAACCATGAAATTCGTTTCTGATGCAGGTGTAACCGATACAGGATGGGTAGCCACAACTTCTTGTACGCCTTCTTTAGGATTGGAAGATGCTGTGTATATGGATTATTCGTATTATCCGAACCCGGTTAACGGTTTCGTAAATATTACATCAAAAGATGCAATAACAGAAATTCAGGTATTTAATGTTCAGGGACAATTGTTACATAACAGTCAGTTGAACGACCTGACAACAAAAGTAGATATGACGGCCTATGCGACCGGAACCTACCTTTTCAAAATGAAAATCAACAACCAGACCGTGAATTTTAAAGTTGTTAAATTATAAGTAAAATAACTCCAACAGCTATTAAAAGCCGCTTACCGATCAGGGTAAGCGGCTTTTTGATTTATACGTCTTGTTGTAAAGCAAAGGGTAAGGGTCTTTAATGACAATTAAGATCGTGTTACAGACAAAAAAATCAGATTTTATTTTCAAAGGATTCAAACAATTATCTTTTAAAAACAAAATGTTCAGAATGTTGTAGAAATGATCACAAATTATTTTGAACAGCAATGTAAAGTGTAATTAAATAGGAGGAGCCGGATTAACGGGAACAACATTGCCGGGACCAATTGAATCTACAGCTGCCGATGGCGCGTTAACCATAAAGTTTGTTTCCAGAGGTAAAGCACCCGGATGGGTAGCGACTACTTCTTGTAGGGGTGCGTTGGGATTTGACGATAGTACCTATTTGGATTATGCCTATCATCCGAACCCGGTTAATGGTTTTGTGAATATCGTTTCCAAAGATGTAATTTCCGAAATCCAGGTGTTTAACGTACAGGGGCAATTGTTATATTCAAATCGATTAAACGACCGAACTACAAAAGTAGATCTGTCGGCCTATGCAACCGGAGCCTACTTCTTTAAGATGAAAATCAATAACCAAACGGTTAATTTTAAAGTTGTTAAAATATAATTAAAATTATCAGATTCGGAATGAAAAAGCCATTTGCTTGTCAAAGTAAGCGGTTTTTTTATTTTCAATTCCTTATCTTTGTTTAGAAAACAAAAAACTAACTATGTACGAAATTATTCAAAAAGGCCATTCCGGATTGGCTTACTTAGCTTTATTGGCTTTATTCATCGCTGTAATTAATGCTTTTTTAGGAATGAGTTCCAAAAGAGATTTCGAACCAAAAGACAGAAGAATTTCACTTTTTGGATTGATCTTTTCTCATATTCAGTTGCTTTTCGGTTTTATCCTATATTTTGTTTCACCACTGGGTTCGGCATCTTTCGGACAAATGAGTAACAGTGCGCTTCGATTAACTTCTTTGGAGCATCCGCTAATCAATATCATTGCCATAGCATTGATCACCATTGGTTGGTCGAAACATAAAAAAGCAGCTACCGGAACGGATAAATTCAAGAAAATAGCCGTTTTCTATGCGATAGGATTGCTTTTAATACTAAGCAGAATACCATGGAGTTTATGGTTTAAATAAAATAAAGGCCCGTAAGGGCCTTTTTCAACTTGGCATATTTCTTGCCTTTCATCATCTAAAAAACGAATAGAATGAAAAAAGTAATAGTTTACATCGTATTTGTTACACTAGCTGTTTTGTTAATCAGTACAACAACCGGAAGGGTTTTCGCTTTTCAGGCAGATCCGAAAGTGAAAGTTAACGATACGATAAAAAAAGATTCTATCACGATTCAGGGAGGTCTTAAGCTTAAGAATTATAAGAAAAATGTACATGCATCGTATTATGCCGACCGATTTAATGGAAGAAGAACCGCAAGTGGTCGGAAATTTGACAATGCAAAATATACAGCCGCTCATAGAAATTTACCTTTCGGAACCAAAATAAAAGTAACGAATGTAGCCAATAAAAAAGCCGTTATCGTAGAAGTAACCGATCGCGGACCATTCTCACGAGGACGAGAAATTGACCTTTCTAAAAAAGCATTTATGGAAATTACCCACGGAAAAGGCCGTGGATTTGTTAACGTAAATATCGAAGTGATTCAGGATTAAACTATTCGAGTTTACTTCCTTTTGCTGCCCACCATCCCATAGTTTCCACTTCCAGTCGTCCGGATTTTACCGCCGGATCTAGTTTTGCCAGACTGTCGGCTTCGCGTAATGTAGGCGTGTTAAAAACCAGAATGCCCGAAATAGTTTCGTGTTTGTCCATAGGACCGGCAAGGCTGATTTTTCCGTTTTTATGCAACCAGGAAAGATGTTCCATATGTTTTTTCTGAATTTCCTCAGCGTCTTCTTTTGGTTGGGTTCTATTCGGCCCTTTTTTTAATAAGACTAGAAAATATTTTTGCATCACATAGGTGGTACCATTGTCCTGATAACTAAAAGTCTCCGGAGCAAGACCGGTTGGAATGGATGGCGTTTGGGCCGTTTTCTTAGGACTGCTACAGGATAAAACCGCAAGCAGAAAAAGTAAAGTATACCGCGGCGTTTTCATTTTACCAGTGTTTATAAGGGTTGTTACTTAAAAAAGCATTGTAATACCGTTTGTCGCCGGTAACTTCGGATCCGAGCCAGTCCGGCTTTTCAAAAAGCTCGTCTTCCGATTGCAATTCCACTTCGGCAATGATCAGTCCTTCATTGGCACCAGAAAAGACATCCACTTCAAAAGTGTGATTTCCTTTTCGGATTTCATAACGGACTTTGTCGATAACACCTTTTTCGCAGAGCGGCAGGAGCGTTTCAGCATCGGAAACCGGAATTTCCGTTTCCCATTCCAAACGAGTCGTTCCGGAAGCATTGCCGATACCTTTAACGGTTAGAAAACCTTTTTCGCCCTTAATACGAACGCGAACCGTTCTTTCCGGATCGGAATTAAGATAACCTTGTACGATCCTATTTTGATGATGCGATTCGGTAATAAAAGCCTCGGATTTGACTAAAAACTTTCGCTCGATTTCCTGCATTTCTGGAGAAATTAATATAAATTAGGAGCAAGTTAAGAAAATTATAGCTCCCGGATCGTAATTTTGCCACAGAATAATTTACCAAAAACAAGCGCATGAATTTAAGACATAAGCTACAATCAAAGACAACGATAGAAAACCTGTTTGACAAACATTTTGAAAACCAGCGGTATGTCTCTGAAGATAGCTTACATTTTTTAGTGGATCTGGTACATTTGTTCCGACCAAAAAAACCGCAGAAACAAGCGACGGTTTCCATCGAAAAATTACTTTATTTTCTGGAAGAGCATCCGGATAAACGCGAATTACTGATTGGCTATCTGGCGCAGTTGTTTAAAGAAAGAAAGTTCAGCCGGATGTTATCGGACGCTGCGATTTTACAGGATGCCGATTTTGTCTTCGAAGTCAAAAAAAGATTATTAGCCAAAGTACTGCCCTATCAACCACAAAAAGACACCCTTCAATATATCCTGAATCAGGTTTTTTATCTGAATTCAGATGGCATTTGGATCAAAAAAGTTCCAATGGAAGAATTATTGCGATTATTTGATCTGCTTTCGTTTCGGGATATCTATGTTTCGGTTAAAGAAAAATCACCATTATCCGAATTGCTCAATGTGATGAACCTGATTCCGCAGCGTATGAGCGGAAGAGCGATGGAAAATGATGTGATCAAAATGGTACCGGAATACAGTCAGTTTGAAAGTCCGTTTACGGCTTTTGAAAAAGAATTGCAGGAAATTATCGAAAAAATACGTACCGGAGAACAACATGCGATTACCTCCGATGATTTGTTGTACAAGCAATTGCTAATCCTGCACAAACAATGTGAAGAATATGTCGATAAAGCCTTTGCGAACAGTTCGAAATACGGAATTTCGATCAAGGTAAACCAAAGCCTCTTGCGCATTCGACAGCAATTGTACCGTATGAAAATCCTGATTCCGTTATTGGTTGTCAATAAAGAAGAGGATAAAAAACACAATACGATTCAGTTGGCATTACAGCTTATTAAATTTAACTGTTATAAAAACAACGTTGGTCAGTTGATCAATGAAAGTACGCAATTGCTTTCGTATGAAATCACACAACACACGGCCAAAACAGGAGAGCATTATATTACCGAAAGCCCGAAAGAGTATTTCGGAATGCTTAAAGCCGCTTTAGGAGGTGGTTTTATCGTAGGGATATTGTGTATTATCAAATTGTTGTTTTCCAAAATAGAAACCAGTGCTTTCGGACATGCATTTCTGTATAGTTTAAACTATTCGCTTGGTTTTATTGCGATTTACCTTTGTGGTTTTACATTGGCTACAAAACAACCGGCAATGACCGCAGCGACCATCATTCAGGCCTTGGAAAAGGGAATGAAAAAACAAGGAAAAACGGAAAACAAACACAGTTCGTTTGCCAAATTATTCGCCCGTTTGTTCCGATCTCAGTTTATCGCATTTGTCGGAAATGTTGTTATGGCTTTTCCGGTTTCCTTATTGGGAATTTGGGCGATCGATCAGGCTTTCGGTTACAATATTGCCGAAACGAAATGGCCCAAACTATTAGGCGATCTGAATCCGATTTTTTCGCCTGCCATTTTTCACGCTTCCATAGCCGGTGTATTCCTGTTTTTGTCGGGGATTATTTCCGGAAGTATCTCCAATCGAAACAAACACAATCAGGTGTATTACCGTATTCAGGAACATCCGTTTTTAAAAATGAGTTTTGGTGTCGAAAAAACCAAAAAAATAGCCAACTGGTTTGAACACAATTGGGCCGGTATCGTTTCGAATGGCTGGTTTGGAGTTTTCCTGGGAAGTACAGCGTCGATAGGGATCTTTTTGGGATTAAATCTGGACATCCGACACATTACATTTGCGAGCGGAAATTTTGCTCTGGGATTATACGGAATGGATTTTAAAGCGGATTTATGGATGATTGGCTGGAGTATTTTAGGAATCGGCCTGATCGGATTTATGAACTTTATTGTCAGTTTTGGTCTGTCGATAGGATTGGCGTTCCGTTCCCGAAACATACCGCTTTCGGAATTCCGACTTTTAAACAAGGCCATCTGGATTCATTTTAGAAAACGGCCGCTATCGTTTTTTATCCCGGTAAAAGACAAACGGGAAGAAGAATCCGTGTCCTGATTTCGTCTGGTTTATAGCCTATATTTACTTTATGGAAACGACCCCAAATTTCAGAAAGATTATCCACGTCGATATGGATGCGTTTTATGCTTCCGTAGAACAAATGGACAATCCGGAATTAAAGGGGAAACCGGTAGCCGTTGGCGGAAGTGAAGTCAGAGGAGTGGTTTCGGCAGCGAGTTATGAAGCCCGAAAATTTGGTGTTCGAAGTGCGATGAGTGGCTATATGGCGCGCAAAAACTGCCCGGAACTTATTTTTGTCCGTCCCCGTTTTGATCGGTACAAAGAGATCTCCAAAAAAATCCGAAAAATATTTTACGAATATACCGATCTGGTCGAGCCACTTTCGCTGGACGAGGCCTATCTGGATGTGACGGAAAACAAAAAAGGAAATCCGAGTGCTACGCTGATCGCACAGGAAATCCGGAAACGTATTTTTGAGGAAGTCGGACTAACAGCTTCGGCGGGTATTTCGGTGAATAAATTCCTGGCAAAAGTGGCCAGTGACTATAACAAACCCAACGGACAAAAAACGATTAATCCCGAAGAAGTGATCCAATTTTTGGAAGAACTGGACATCAAAAAATTCTATGGGATCGGAAAAGTAACAGCCGAAAAAATGTACCAGAGTGGGATTTTTACCGGAAAAGATTTAAAATCAAAATCGCTGGACTATCTGGAAGAACATTTTGGAAAAAGCGGAACTCATTATTACAATATTGTAAGAGGGATTCATAATAGCGCGGTAAAACCGGATCGGATGTTGAAATCGGTTGGTGCTGAAAGAACTTTTAATGTCAATTTATCGTCCGAAATATTTATGGTTGAAAAGCTGGAAAATATCGCAAAAGAATTGGAAAAACGGATGAAACCGTATAAAATAGCCGGAAAAACGGTGACCTTAAAGATCAAATATTCCGATTTTACATTACAAACGCGTAGTAAAACCTTACCCTATTTTATAGCCGATAAAGCCCTGATTCTCGAAGCGGCCAAAGAATTGTTGTATCAGGAAAAAATGAAAGATTCCGTGCGATTGCTCGGTATTTCGTTGCACAACCTGAATACGGAAATCAAAAAAACCGTTGCGGTACAGTTGCGGTTTGACTTTTAAAAAACAAAACCTGCCGGAATCGACAGGTTTGTATTATTTTATAATCGTATGATTAGCTGATTTGAGAGATACGTAGGGTATTTACCATTCCTTTATCAATCACCGGCATTGCGGCTAGATTAATCATCATATCGCCTTCTTCCACAAATCCTTTCTCTTTGGAAATACGGTTGATGTCTTCTACAGTATCATCGGTACTCACCAATTTGTCGTAGTAAAACGTATGTACACCCCAAAGCAGACCTAGTTGTGTTACGATTTTTTTGTTGGACGTAAACACCAAAATGTGAGAATGAGGACGCCAGGCCGAAATCTGGAAAGCCGTGTAACCACTATTGGTTAAGGTTGAAATTGCCTTTGCATCAATATCGTTGGCCATCAAAGCCGCGTGATAACAGATTGATTTGGTGATATAACGTTTGGTTCGAACCAATGGCGGATTTTGTGGAACCTTGATTAAGGGCGAATTCTCAACACTTTCGATAATCTGTGTCATTTTTTCAATTACCTGAACCGGATAGTTTCCTACGGAAGTTTCTCCGGAAAGCATTACCGCATCGGCACCATCCATAACCGAGTTGGCTACGTCGTTTACTTCGGCACGGGTTGGCGTTAAGCTGGTGATCATCGTTTCCATCATTTGTGTCGCGATAATAACCGGAATACGGGCTGTTTTGGCACGGTGAACCAGTTTTTTCTGAATCAACGGAACTTCCTGAGCCGGAATTTCAACACCAAGATCACCACGGGCAACCATTAGTCCGTCGGCAAAAGCAACGATTTTATCAATATTTTCAACCGCTTCGGGTTTTTCGATTTTAGCGATAATCGGAATTTTATGATCGGAATGTTTAGCGATTAAATCCTGAAGATCTTCCAGATCTTTTGGCGTTCTAACAAACGATAAGGCAATCCAGTCCACTTGGTTTTCAATAGCGAAAATCGCATCGCGGATGTCTTTTTCCGTTAAAGCCGGTAATGAAACTTTAGTATTTGGCAGGTTTACTCCTTTTTTCGATTTCAACGGACCACCTTGAATTACCACGGTTTTTACCTCGGTATTTTTATCGGTTTCCAGTACTTCAAAAATCAGTTTTCCGTCATCCAAAAGAATACGTTCTCCGGGATTTACGTCTTTTGGAAACTCTTTGTAATTCATATACACCCTTTCGGCAGTTCCCAGAATATCTTCTGCAGTAGTAAACGTAATGGTATCACCTTTACTCACTACTACGTCTTCTTTCATGACACCGACGCGAAGTTTTGGACCTTGCAGGTCGGCAAGAATAGAAGTGGTATAACCAAATTCATCGTTTAGTCCTCTAATAATATCGATACGTTCTTTAACATCCGTATAGTCAGCGTGAGAAAAATTAATTCGGAAGACATTAACTCCTGTATCAATCATTTCTTTTATTATTTCTCTTGTACTACAAGCAGGGCCAAGTGTCGCTACGATTTTTGTCTTTTTTCTTGTCAGCATTGGTATTAGAAAATTAAATTATTTTTCGATTTTAGTTTGTTTTGTTCGATTTTGTAGGCCGTGGTAATCTGTTTGATTGTCAATAGCTGATCAATCAGTTGGTCCAGGTCAAAAAAATCGTCTGTATTTTCAATTTTTATGATATAATCCACTTTTTTGAGCTCCGGCAACAAATATATGTTGGTTGCCATATCAAATTCCGTTTCCTCAAAAAGGGATGTGGCTTTCGTTTGTCGGGTAACCAGCGTTGTTTTATTTGGAATCAGACTCCAGAATAATTCATGTGCTTCGTCGTCGAAAATAAAGCGGGTAAAATGACTTTTTCCTTCCGGTACCTGAATACCAATATCCTTACCGCTTTTTTCGAATGTAACGGGAAGTTTCTGGTTGATAAAATAGGCTAACCGATAGTCTTCCAGGGTCGAATGAATTGCAATCAACTCATAATCTTCGGAGATAAAATCGTTAATCAGTAGTTTATGAATAGCCATATTCTTTGAAAAAAATCCAAGGGTAAAGATACTACATTAAAGATTTAAAAAACAGGAAAGTAAGGTTGTTAACGATTATTTAGCAAAGACCGCACTTACTTTTTGTTAATTTTTTCCTGGAATGCGAAATAGGCACGTTGTGAGGCTTTTTCCTCCGCCTTTTTCTTGGAGGTAGCTCTGGCTTTGGCTACAATTTTATTGTCGATCTTTAGTTTTACGCCAAAATATTTGATTCCTTCATTGCCGTTATCTTCAAAAACGTCGTATTGGAAGGTGTGTTTTTCTTTTTGACACCATTCGATCAGCAGACTTTTGTAGCTGATTACTTTTCCTTCGAGTTTGGCGATATCCACATAAGGAACGATCACTTTTTTATGGATAAATTTTTCGCAATAGGTAAAGCCGCGATCCAGATAAATAGCGCCAATTAAGGCTTCGAATAAATTGCCGTGGATATTTTCGCCAAAATGCTGCGTCGATACTTTACTTTCCACATAGCGGATCAGATTCAGGTCTTTGCCCAGTTCGTTCAAGTGTTCACGGCTAACGATTTTAGACCGCATTTTGGTCAGGTAACCTTCGTCGCCGGTTGGGACTTTATTGAACAAATGTGCCGCAATTACCGATCCTAGCATAGCGTCGCCCAAAAATTCAAGACGTTCATAATTCATCGGATTTCCTTCGTCATCGGATTTATTCATCGAACGATGGGTAAAGGCTCTGCGGTAATGAATTAGGTTTATGGGTTTGAATCCCACTATTTTAGAAACTTCATCAAAAAAAATCCCGTCTTCATTAGAGCGGGAATTTGAAAATATTTTTTTGATAATACTCATTACAAGACTACAGATCCAATTTTTTTACAAGTACACATGCATTGTGACCACCAAAACCAAATGTATTGCTCATAACCACTTTCATGTCTCTTTTCTGAGCTTGGTTAAAAGTAAAATTCAATTTACCGTCGATGTTTTCATCGTCTGTAAAATGGTTGATCGTTGGTGGAACGATTCCGTGTACAATCGAAAGGATAGAAGCTATGGCTTCGATAGCTCCGGCAGCACCCAACAGGTGACCGGTCATCGATTTGGTAGCGTTCAGGTTTAGAGTATAGGCATGTTCGCCAAATACGTGTTGGATTGCTTTACTTTCGGCAATATCACCAAGAGGTGTCGATGTACCGTGCATATTCACACCGTCTACGTCGGTTGGCTGTAAACCGGCATCGCGTAAACAGTTTAGCATTACGTTTTTCGCACCAAATCCTTCCGGATGCGGAGCGGTAATGTGATGTGCATCGGCCGACATACCACCACCACTTATTTCGCAGTAGATTCTGGCACCACGAGCGACTGCATGTTCGTATTCTTCCAAAACCAAAGCACCGGCACCTTCACCTAAAACAAAACCTTCACGATCTTTGTCCATCGGACGGGAAGCCGTTTTTGGGTCATCATTTCGGGTTGATAAAGCATGCATGGCGTTAAAGCCACCCATTCCGGCAATGGTAACGGCTGCTTCCGATCCCCCTGTAACCATCACGTCAGCGTGATTTAAACGGATGTAGTTAAAGGCATCGATAAGCGCATTTGTAGAAGAAGCACAAGCAGATACCGTAGTAAAGTTTGGTCCTCTGAAACCGTATTTAATAGAGATATGGCCACCGGCAATATCAGCAATCATTTTAGGGATAAAGAAAGGGTTGAATTTCGGGATGCCGTTACCTCTTGCAAAATCGGTTACTTCCTGTTGGAACGTTTCCAATCCGCCAATTCCGGATCCCCAGATCACACCTACTCTGTCTTTGTCTAATTTATCAAAATTGAAATTCGCATCGTTAACCGCTTCTTCTGATGACACCATTGCATATTGTGCATAGCGATCCATTTTTCGAGCTTCTTTACGATCTATGAAATTCTCAACATTAAAACCTTTTAATTCGCAGGCAAATTGTGTTTTGAAGTTGGAGGCATCAAAATAAGTAATTGGAGCAGCTCCGCTTACACCGTTAATAAGACCATTCCAGTATTCCTGAATATTGTTTCCAATAGGAGTAAGAGCACCTAATCCTGTTACTACAACTCGTCTTAATTTCATACGTTCAATTTTATAGTTTCAATTTAAACAAAAATACCCATGTTGTTTTCTTTTATAAACTAAAGGAAACATGGGCAATTTGATAGTATATTTAATGATTGTTACCAATCAGTTGTATTTCTTAACCAAATACCTGTTGAAAAATAATAACACCCATGTATTCACAGTAGCACTGGAACACATGGGATTAATGAGGTTATTATTTTTTAGCTTCTTCTATGTAAGAGATAGCTTGGCCAACAGTAGAAATGTTTTCAGCTTGGTCATCTGGAATTTGAATATCGAATTCTTTTTCGAACTCCATAATAAGCTCAACAGTGTCTAATGAATCAGCCCCTAAATCGTTAGTGAAGCTTGCTTCCGTTACAACTTCGTTTTCGTCAACACCTAATTTGTCTACGATAATCGCTTTTACTCTTGATGCAATGTCTGACATAATCTTTAATTTTAAAATTTAATTTGTTGGCAAAAATAAAAAACTTTATTTTAAAACAACATTTTAGTTAATAAATGTAGCTACGAAAATAAAAAATTAATTTGAAAAGGCTCTCAAAAACTGTTTAATATCATTTATTATTCTTTTTTTTGCGGTCTGAAAAACAAAGGATAAATGAGAAAGATCGTCATATTTGCCTCGGGTTCGGGAAGCAATGCAGAAAAAATAATTTTACACTTTAAAAATAGTAATTCAGGGGTTGTTTCGGCTGTTTTTTCGAACAAACCGGATGCAAAAGTGTTAGAGAAATCCCAAAATTTAGGAATTTCGACCGTCGTTTTCGACAAAAATGCGCTTTCTGACGGTACCGTTTTGACAAAAATTAAGACAATCGATCCCGATTTAATCGTTTTGGCCGGCTTCCTTTGGAAGTTTCCGGAGTCGATAATCGAACAATATCCGGGAAAAATTATAAACATTCACCCGGCTCTATTGCCAAAATACGGCGGAAAAGGGATGTATGGAATGAATGTACACCGTGCGATACTCGAAAATGGCGAAAAAGAAACCGGTATCACGATACATTATGTAAACGAACAGTATGATGAAGGTGGAATCCTGTTTCAGGCAACCGTATCGGTAGCAGATTGTACCACACCCGAAGCCATCGCGGCCAAAGTTCAGGAGTTGGAACACGAACATTTTCCAATAGTAATCGAAAACTTATTAAAAGCATAAAGTGCATTCTCACGAAGTACATATATATACAGACGGTGCGGCAAAAGGAAATCCGGGCCCGGGCGGTTATGGCGTAATCCTGGAATGGGTAGGCAAACCGTATAAAAAAGAATTTTACGAAGGATTCCGATTAACAACCAATAACCGAATGGAATTGCTGGCGGTAATTGTTGGCCTGGAAAAACTTAAAATTCAGGGAACAAGTGTTTTGGTGGTTTCGGATTCCAAATATGTGGTCGATTCCGTTTTAAAAGGATGGGTGTTCGGATGGGAAAAGAAAAACTTCGACGGCAAGAAAAACCCCGATCTGTGGATGCGTTTTCTAAAGATATACCGCAAACACCGCGTCGATTTCAGATGGATCAAAGGGCATAACAATCATCCTCAAAATGAGCGTTGTGACCAATTGGCGGTAATGGCTTCACAACAGGAAAAGCTTTCGGTGGATACCTATTATGAAAAAGTACAGCACGATTAACGA
Organism: Flavobacterium sp. CAU 1735; assembly: GCF_039888695.1. NCBI lineage: Bacteria > Pseudomonadati > Bacteroidota > Flavobacteriia > Flavobacteriales > Flavobacteriaceae > Flavobacterium > Flavobacterium sp. CAU 1735. Next base: position 117,967 of record NZ_JBDQQQ010000001.1, read on the forward strand.
TCGTATTGTAAAACTTTACCATTACTTTGTGAGGCTGAATCGTTGCAACTCTGAAACTTATGAAGTATATTTGCACCCTAATTTTCAACACGTTTTATGAACAAACTATTAATTGTAGGTACCGTTGCGTTTGATGCGATTGAAACGCCATTCGGAAAAACTGACAAGATTCTAGGTGGGGCGGCAACGTATATCGGATTGTCGGCGTCATTTTTTAATATAAAATCAGCTATCGTTTCTGTTGTAGGAGAAGATTTTCCGGAAGCGTATTTGGACTTGCTTCGAAATAAAAACATCGATATTTCGGGAGTGGAAGTGGTTAAAGGTGGAAAAACGTTCTTTTGGAGCGGACGCTACCATAACGATTTGAATTCCAGAGATACCTTGGATACCCAATTAAATGTATTAGCGGATTTCCAACCGAAAGTACCGGCCGATTATACCGATGCCGATGTGGTTATGTTAGGAAACCTGCACCCGATTGTACAAAGCAGTGTTCTGGATCAGATGACAACGCGTCCGAAATTGGTGGTATTGGATACCATGAACTTCTGGATGGATTGTGCACTACCGGAATTACTGGACGTAATGAAACGAGTAGATGTAATTACCATTAACGATGAAGAAGCGCGTCAGCTATCAGGAGAATATTCGCTGGTTAAAGCGGCAGCCAAAATTCATACAATGGGACCAAAATATGTAGTGATCAAAAAAGGAGAACACGGAGCGTTATTGTTCCACGATAAAGACGTTTTCTTTGCGCCGGCTTTACCGCTGGAGGAAGTTTTTGATCCGACTGGAGCCGGAGATACTTTCGCAGGAGGGTTCTCAGGATTTATTGCACAAAGCGAAAACATCTCGTTTAGCAATATGAAAAATGCAATTGTATACGGTTCGAACTTAGCCTCGTTCTGTGTGGAAGAATTCGGAACACAACGTATGGAGCGTTTGGAAAAACACGAAGTACTGTCCCGACTACAACAGTTTAAAGCGCTGACACAGTTCGACATCGCATTACAAGATTAACGGAAACATCCGAAGCCTCGAAACGGGGCTTTTTTTATTAATACACAACAACAACACAACAACTATGAGTGACGCAATAAAACACGAGTGTGGCATTGCCCTTTTACGATTAAAAAAACCATTATCCTTTTATAAAGAAAAATATGGTTCTGCGTTCTACGGAATACAGAAAATGTATCTCTTAATGGAGAAACAACATAACAGAGGACAAGATGGGGCCGGTTTGGCAAGTATTAAACTGGATGTGGAACCGGGAGAACGCTATATTAGCAGAATTCGTTCCAACCAGTCACAGCCGATACAGGATATTTTTGCGCAAATCAATCAGCGTATAAACGAAGAATTGACCACACATCCGGAATATAACGATAACGTGGATTTACAGAAACAGGAGATTCCCTATATCGGAGAATTGTTTTTAGGACACGTACGGTATGGGACTTTTGGTAAAAACAGTATTGAAAGTGTACACCCGTTTTTACGTCAGAACAACTGGATGCATCGCAACCTGATTGTGGCCGGAAACTTTAATATGACCAATGTTAAAGAATTGTTCGACGACCTGGTTCGATTGGGACAACATCCGAAAGAAATGGCCGATACGGTTACCGTAATGGAAAAAATCGGACACTTTTTGGATGATGAAGTAACCGATTTGTACCAACAATGTAAAAACGAAGGATTAAGTAAAAGAGAAGCGTCACCGGAAATTGCAGAACGTTTGGATATTGCCCGTATTTTACGACGCGCGTCCAAAAACTGGGACGGAGGATATGCTATGGCGGGACTTTTAGGACACGGCGATGCATTTGTAACCCGTGATCCGGCTGGAATCCGTCCGGCATTCTATTATCAGGACGACGAAATTGTAGTTGTAGCATCCGAAAGACCGGTGATTCAAACCGTATTTAACGTACCGTTTGAAGCTATCCGTGAAATCACACCGGGACATGCGATCATCGTTAAAAAAGATGGAAGAGTACTGGACGAACAGATCCGCGAAGCCCTACCGTTAAAAGCTTGTTCGTTCGAAAGAATTTATTTCTCAAGAGGAAGTGATGCCGAAATTTACCAGGAACGCAAAGAATTAGGAAAGTTGATCATGCCGGCGGTTCTGGAAGCAATCGGAAACGATACCGATAATACGGTGTTTTCTTATATACCGAATACAGCGGAAACCTCTTTTTATGGAATGGTCGAAGCGGCACAGGACTTTTTAAACCAACGTAAGATTTCCGATATTTTAGCGAATAAAGAAGTGTTGACGGCCGAAAAATTACAGGATATTTTATCGGTAAAACTCCGAACGGAAAAAGTAGCGATTAAAGATGCGAAACTGCGCACCTTTATTACCGAAGATAGTAGTCGTGACGATTTGGTGGCACACGTATACGATGTGACATATGGAGTGATCAACCCAAGCGATAATCTAGTGATCATCGATGATAGTATTGTACGGGGAACAACCTTAAAAAAGAGTATTATCAAGATGATGGATCGTTTGCATCCGAAGAAAATCGTAATTGTCTCTTCGGCACCGCAAATCCGTTATCCGGATTGTTATGGAATTGACATGGCAAAACTGGAAGGTCTGATCGCATTTCAGGCTACATTAGAGTTGTTAAAAGAACGCAATCTGTACCATTTGGTAGACGAGGTGTATCAGAAATCAAAAGCACAGGAACATCTTCCGGATAGTGAAGTGGTAAACTATGTAAAAGAAATATACGCACCGTTTACAGATCAGGAAATTTCAGACAAGATTGCCGAGATGTTAACTTCGTCGGATGTTAATGCTGAAGTGAAAATCATTTTCCAGACCGTGGAGAATTTACACACGGCTTGTCCGAAAAATTTAGGGGATTGGTATTTCACAGGTGACTATCCAACCAATGGTGGTAATCGCGTAGTGAACCGTGCTTTTATGAACTTTTACGAAGGTAAAGACGCCCGCGCGTACTAACAAGTAGTTAAAAACACGCTTTTTATCGAATTTATTAGTAGATAATCTGATTTTTTTGATAGCAAAAAGCATTGACAATACATTTGTATCACCATAGCATTAGTAGGTTAAGTTTATGGTAGATTTGGGGCAAAAAGGGTGGAATTCTATTCCACCTTTTTATTTTATGATCAATAAAAAACCCCGACAGTAGTACCATCGGGGCTATTTGTAGTTGTTATTTTAGATTATTTTGCAGCTGCATAACGTTTTGCTACTTCAGCCCAGTTAATCACATTGAAAAATGCCTCAATATAATCCGGTCTTCTGTTTTGATAGTGCAAATAGTAGGCATGTTCCCAAACGTCCATTCCTAAAATAGGAGTTCCGCCACATCCGATACCGGGCATTAACGGGTTGTCCTGATTTGGAGTTCCGCAAACATCAAGTTTTCCACCTTTCTGAACACATAACCATGCCCATCCGGAACCAAATTGTGTCGCACCTGCTTTTGAAAACTGCGCTTTAAATTCGTCAAAAGAACCAAAAGAAGCATTGATAGCCTCTGCTAATTCTCCTGTTGGTAATCCGCCTCCGTTTGGCGACATCACTTCCCAGAATAAATTGTGATTGTAAAAACCACCACCGTTATTACGAATAGCTGCTTTAGACAAATCAAGACCGTTAAGGATTTCTTCGATTGTTTTGCCTTCTAAATCCGTTCCTGCGATTGCAGCGTTTAAATTCGTAGTATATGCATTGTGATGTTTAGAATGGTGAATCTCCATTGTACGGGCATCAATATGAGGCTCTAACGCGTCATAGGCATATGGAAGTTTTGGTAATTCGAAAGCCATAGTATTTTTATTTAAAGATTAGTATTAATTTTATTCAAAATTATAAATTATACTTTGGAATAAAAAATAGTAATTTTCTATTCTGATATTGGTAATGCCAATATAAACATTTCTTAATTGTGGAGAAAACTGCTTTTTCAATTTATGACGCTTCCGCCGGATCGGGTAAAACCTATACGCTTGTCAAAGAGTATCTTAAAATTTTATTGACGGCCGATTCGAATGATGCGTATAAAAAAATCCTGGCCATAACCTTTACCAATAAAGCCGTAGAGGAAATGAAAACCCGGATTGTAAACGGTTTGTCGGAGTTCTCAAAACCCGATACCAATGACAAAGCTTTGGAGTTGATGAAGGATATTTCGGCGGAAACGCGGCTAAGTCTGGCGACAATTCAGGACAAATCGAAAGCGATCATCAAAAATATTATCCATAATTATGCGTCTTTCGATATTTCTACGATTGATAAATTTACCCATAAAGTAATCCGCGCCTTTGCGCACGATCTGAATTTGCCGGTAACCTTTGATGTTTCGCTGGAAACCGATTCACTTTTAATGGAAGCCGTGGACGCCATTGTGGCTAAAGCGGGAGAGGAAAACGAACTGACAAACTTACTGGTCGATTTTTCCGTAGATAAAACCGATAATGATAGAAGTTGGGATGTGACCGGTGAATTGTTGGATGTGGGCCGATTATTGCTCAATGAAAACAACCGGAACGAGGTTCAGAACTTTGAGGGCAAATCGATCGAAGAGTTTTTGGCGGTTAAAACCAAACTAAAAGAAGCCGTGTCGTATCTCGATGCCGATAGTGTGGCTAAGGCGGATGAAGCCATGGCGCTGATCGAAAGTAAAGGAATCGACCTCAAATCATTTTCCCGCGGAACGTTTCCCAATCATTTGGGATATATCCAAAAAGGAGAATTAAAAAGTTCGCATAAAAAGTTTCGGGAGATCGATGATATCGCGGTTAATAAAACAGCAAAAGATAAGGATATAATCGAGTCGATTTCCGGAGAGTTGATCACATTACTGGATGCGGTTTATAAAAACTATGAAAAAAAGAATTTCTATACGGCTTTTCTAAAAAACATCACACCCTTGTCGTTGTTAAACTCGATTAGTCAGGAGTTGGAACGGATTCAGAAGGAGCAAAATATACTGTCGATTTCGGAGTTTAACGCGATCATTTATAAAGAAATTCAAAACCAGCCGGCGCCGTTTATTTACGAACGTCTGGGCGAACGTTACCGTCATTTTTTTATCGACGAATTTCAGGATACGTCCGAAATGCAATGGCACAATCTGATTCCGCTAATCGATAATGCGCTGGCCAGTGAAGATTTGTCAGGCGTACGCGGATCACTAATGATTGTGGGCGATCCGAAACAATCCATTTACCGTTGGCGCGGTGGAAAAGCAGAGCAGTTTATTACGCTGAGTAAATGCCATAATCCGTTTTCAAACCCGGATAAAAAACTCGTCCGACTGGATAAAAATTATAGGAGTTACTCGGAAATTATTCAGTTTAACAACGCTTTTTTTGCGATGCTGGCCGATGAGTTTTCAAACGAAGACTATCAGGATCTTTACCGCAATCACAGTCACCAGGAAAACAATTCCAAAATAGGGGGTTATGTCAATATTTCATTTATTCCCGAAACGGTCGAAGTAACCGATGAAGACGGAGAAGAAACAAACGACAAAGAACAGTTATACCTGAAAGCGACCTTGAAAACCATATACGAGGTCGTTGCAAAAGGGTATGCCTACAAAGATATTGTGTTGCTCACGCGAAAGCGATCGTCGGGTGTCGCGTTGGCAAATTACCTGACCGAAAACGGAATCAAGATATTATCGTCCGAAACCTTGCTGATCGAAAATGCAACCGAAGTACGATTGATTTTAAATGTACTGCGTTATCTGAAAAATAACAACGACAAAGAGTCCAAAGCCGCCTTTTTATATTTTGTGGCGCGGCATCGCCAAGACCAGTTGCAGATTCACGATTGTATCGAACAAGGAATGCAACAGGAAACGGAAGCGGCGCTGGAAAACTGGTTGCGGGAACTTGGAATTGAAATTTCATTCGATGAATGCCGGAAGAAATCGCTCTATGAAACCGTAGAAATTATAATAGCCGTTTTTATAAAAGAAAAAAGTACCATTTCCTATGTGCAGTACTTTTTGGATCTGGTATTGGAAAGAGACGTGCGAACCCAGTCCGGGATTGCGGATTTTCTCGATTACTGGGATAAAAACGGATCCAAATTTAGTATTCCGTCGCCCGAAGGAAACAATGCGGTTCGTATCATGACGATCCATAAATCCAAGGGGTTGGAATTTCCGGTGGTGATCTTTCCGTTTGCAGAAGAAAACTATGCTGCGGCACCGCGGAATAAGATGTGGCTCGAAATGGAAGAAGATGAATTTGCCATTTCCAGAGCCTTGGTCGATGCCAAAAAAGAAGTATCGGAATACGGTGGAAAAGCCGCCGAAGTCTATGAAGAAAAAAGTCAGCAGGACATTTTGGATAACATTAATGTTTTGTATGTGGCGCTAACCCGTGCCGAAGAGCAATTGTATATTATTTCCGGGCGCAACATCAGCAGTAAAGGGGAATTACAAAATAACATGTCATCGTTCTTTATCAAATACCTCGATTTTCAGGGTGTTTATAATGAAAATAGCATGGTGTTTGAATTCGGAGAACCGAACCGACAGTCGATAGGAGGAAGTTACACCGATACGCAACAGCTAATTGTGGAAGTAAACGAAAAGCTAAATCCAAAAGCCATCAAGATTGCCCAAAGGGAAGCATTGATGTGGGGAACCACACAGGAAAAAGCAATTGAATTCGGAAATATACTACACGAAATATTATCGTTTATAAAAACCAAAAACGACATTCCGCTGGCTTTGATAAAAGCACAGGAAACCGGATTGATTGTCCGGATGCAAAAAGAAACCGTCGAACAGACGTTGCACACGATTGTAAATCACGAAGAGCTACGGTTGTTTTTCGAAGAAGCCGATGCCATCTATAACGAACAAAGTATCATTAAAAAAAACAGTAGAACCATTAAGCCCGATCGCGTGGTTATACGCGGAAAAACGGCCTATTTACTGGATTATAAAACCGGAGCGCATCAGGCCAAATACGCCCGTCAGTTGGAAGAATACGAACTGGCTTTACAGGAAATGGGCTATGAGGTTGCGAAAAAAACACTGGTATATATAGGGGAAACGTTAAATGTGATACATTTGTAACCGGAATAATAATAACCGAATAAACAGCATATCATGTACGGAAAAATTAAAGCGCATTTACAGAACGAATTAAATGCCATTCAGGATAACGGATTGTTTAAAAAAGAACGTATCATCACGTCGCCACAAGGTGCGGAAATCACCATTTCGACCGGTGAAACCGTATTGAATTTTTGTGCGAACAACTACCTCGGATTGTCATCGCATCCGGAAGTGGTTCAGGCGGCAAAAGACGCTTTGGATACACACGGATTCGGAATGTCGTCCGTTCGTTTTATCTGTGGTACGCAGGATATTCACAAAACATTAGAGCGAAAAATTGCCGATTTCTACGGTACGGAAGATACGATACTGTATGCGGCTGCTTTTGATGCAAACGGAGGTGTTTTTGAGCCATTATTAGGCGAAGAAGATGCGATCATTTCCGATAGTTTAAACCACGCTTCGATTATCGATGGGGTACGTTTGTGTAAGGCGGCACGTTACCGTTATGAAAACAACAATATGGCCGATTTGGAGCAGCAGTTGATCAAAGCGAATGAAGAAGGAAGACGCTTTAAGCTGATTGTAACCGATGGTGTTTTTTCGATGGACGGTTTGGTAGCGCCATTGGATAAAATCTGTGATTTAGCCGACAAATACGATGCGATGGTGATGGTAGACGAATGTCACGCCGCCGGATTTATCGGAGCGACCGGAAAAGGGACATTGGAAGCGAAAAACGTAATGGGACGTGTGGATATCATTACCGGAACATTAGGAAAAGCCTTAGGTGGCGCCATGGGTGGTTATACAACAGCCAAAAAAGAAATAATCGAAATTTTAAGACAACGTTCAAGACCGTATTTGTTTTCAAATTCATTGGCGCCGTCTATTGTGGGCGCGTCGATTAAAGTTTTTGAATTGTTGGAAAAAGATACCACATTGCGCGACAAACTGGAGTGGAATACCAACTATTTTAAAGCGGGAATGAAAGCGGCCGGATTTGATATCATCGATGGCGACTCTGCAATTGTACCGGTAATGCTTTATGATGCAAAACTTTCGCAAGTAATGGCAGATGAATTACTTAAAAAAGGAATCTATGTAATTGGTTTCTTTTTCCCGGTGGTTCCAAAAGATAAAGCAAGAATTCGGGTACAATTATCTGCAGCCCATTCTAAAGAGCATTTAGACAAGGCTATAAGCGCTTTTACAGAGGTTGGAAAGGCATTGGAAGTAATTCAGTAAGAAGTTTTTAGTAAGAAAAAGCGAATTTTTTAACAAATTGCTTTGTAGTTAATATTTTACATCTTACTTTTGCTGTAATTATAACGTATTGTAATTAAATAAAAAAAGTATGAGACATCTAAACAAATTATTCGTAGCAGCATTGATGTTTGCGGGTCTAAGTTCGCAGGCTCAGGATAGCAATAACCCTTGGGCTATTACTATTGGTGCGAATGCTGTAGACACTAGATTCAGCGCTAGCAAGAAATTAGAAGACCAATTTTCACAGTTTTTTAACGCAAAAGCCAACTGGAACATTATTCCATCAGTATCTTTTGTTAACGTTTCCAGACACATTGGAGATAACTTCTCTTTTGGCGTAACTGGATCGGTAAACAAAATCACTAAATTTGTTGAGCCAAGAGTTACAGTACCTGGAGATTACACTGTAGTAAATCCTGGAGATTTATCTTACTACGGAATTGATGGGGTTATTAACTATAGCTTCATGAACCTGATCGGATCTAAAGTTATTGATCCGTCTGCACACATCGGTGGAGGTTATACTTTCTTTGGTGATGCTAGTACAGGAACCGTTAACGGAGGTTTAGGATTAACTTTCTGGTTCTCTGAAAACGTAGGTTTATCTTTCCGTTCAACTTACAAACATTCATTTGATGAGACAAGAGATCCGTCAGTAGACGTTCCTTCTCACATGCAACACTTCGCAGGTATTACTTTCAAATTTGGAGGTAAAGATACAGACGGTGACGGAATCTATGATAAAGATGACGCTTGTCCAGATGTACCTGGTTTAAAAGAATTCCAAGGTTGTCCTGATACAGACGGTGACGGAATTCCAGATAAAGATGACGCTTGTCCAGATGTAGCTGGTCCTAAAGAATTCCAAGGTTGTCCTGATACAGACGGTGACGGAATTCCTGATAAAGACGATGCTTGTCCTGAAGTAGCTGGTCCAAAACAATTCAACGGATGTCCTGATACAGACGGTGATGGTGTGCCAGATAACGTAGACAAATGTCCAAACGTAAAAGGTCCTAAAGAAAACGGTGGTTGTCCTTGGCCAGATAGAGATGGTGACGGTGTAGCTGATAAAGATGATAAATGTCCAGATGTAAAAGGAACTGTTGCTAACAACGGATGTCCTGAAGTTTCTGACGAGACTATCAAAAAATTAAATGCTTACGCTAAAACAATCTTGTTCAACTCTGGTAAAGCTACTTTCCAAAAACAAACTTTCCCTGTGTTACAATCGATCACTGCAATCTTAAAAGAGTATCCAAACTCTAGATTCAGCATCGAAGGACACACAGATAGCGATGGTAAAGATGCATTCAACCAAAAATTATCTGAAGAGAGAGCTAAAGCTGTTAAAGATTATTTAATCGAAAACGGAATTGACTTCGAAAGATTGTCTTCAATCGGATACGGTGAGTCTAAACCAATCGATACTAACAAAACAGCGAAAGGTAAAGCTAATAACAGACGTGTTGAGGTTAAATTAATCAAATAATTTCCCACACAAATAAATAAGGAAAACGCCCCGTTTATCGGGGCGTTTTTTTATTTTTATACTATGGCAACGTTTTCCTTTTTAGACAAGCTCAGTAGTGCGATTATCAATCAGTATCAGGATACTATCTCCAATATTGTGATTGTACTTCCCAACAAAAGAGCGCGTATTTTCCTGATAGAAGCCTTAAAAAAACAATTGCCGGGGACGCTCTTTGCTCCGGAAATCGTCAGTATCGAAGATTTTATACAGGATGTTGCCGGTATACGAACCTGTGATAACATCGAATTGTTGTTTGAGTTCTACGATGTTTACCTCGAAGTAACGCCACCCGAAAAGCAACAATCGTTCGAACTGTTTGCCAATTGGGCAAAAACACTGATACAGGATTTTAATGAAATCGATCGCTACCTGCTAAAACCGAGTCATATATTTTCATATTTAAAAGATATTGAAGATATCAAGCACTGGTCGTTGGATCTGGAAAAAAGAACCACGATGATCGAAAATTACCTCGAATTCTGGAAACTTTTACCGTTATACTACGAATCACTGTATGATCATTTATTGCGAAAAGGAATCGGTTATCAGGGATTAATTTATCGGGAAGCAGTGGAAAACCTCAATCATTTTTCGGAAGCGCTCGGATCCAAAAAATTAATTTTTGCCGGTTTTAACGCTTTGAATCAAGCCGAAGAAAAAATCATACAACAATTACTGTTTAACGATCAGGCAAAAGTCTATTGGGATATTGACGCTGCTTTTTTAAATGATTCGTTTCACGATGCCGGTTTGTTTGTACGCCGTTTTAAAAAAGAATGGAAACAATATACAACCCAGCCTTTTGAATGGATTGTAAACGATTTTAGCGAGGAAAAAAACATCCGGATCATCGGAACGCCCAAAACCGTAGGACAGGCTAAAATAGCCGGAAAGCTAATAGAGGAAATTCAGCTCGAAACCGAAAGTCTCGATAAAGTCGCTTTGGTTTTAGGTGAAGAAAATTTGCTGATTCCGGTGCTGTACGCCTTACCATCGTCGGTGGAAAGTCTCAATATCACCATGGGTTATAATAGTAAAAATAACCCGGCTCAGATTCTGATCAATAAGCTGTTTAAACTACATACAAACGCCGTTCAGCGAAACGAAAAAAGTTACGTTTTCTATTATAAAGAAGTGTTGGACATACTCACGCATCCATTGGTGGAACCCTACGTAAAATCCGGATCGCTGGTTCAGGTGATCAACAGAAATAACATCACGTTTCTAACGCATAAAAAACTATTTGAAATCCAGGAAAAACCATCCGCATTGTTTCAGTTGTTGTTTGAAAAATGGGATAATAATAATGTCGGAAAAGTATTGGATCGATTGTCACAAATCATATTGACAATCAAATCGTTTTTAAACAACGATAAGGAAGAAGATAAGCTGTCAAAAACCTTTTTGTACTCGATTTTTAAAGTCATCAATAAACTGATCAACTACCACGAAGCACATCCGAAACTGGATACGGTGAGTACGCTTTATACGGTGTACAAACAAGTGATCGATCTGGCGGAAGTCTCCTTCGAAGGGGAACCGTTAACCGGACTTCAGATCATGGGAGTGTTGGAAAGTCGTGTTCTTGATTTCGAAACCGTGATCGTAACGTCTATGAACGAAGGGAAATTTCCGGCCGGAAAAACCATGAATTCGTTTATTCCGTACGATGTAAAACGCGAATTAGGCTTGCCTACTTATAAAGAAAAAGACGCAATTTATAGCTATCACTTTTATCATCTGCTGTTACGCGCCAAAAATATCTATCTGTTGTATAATACGGAAAGCGAAGGTTTGGATGCGGGCGAACGAAGCCGATTTATAACGCAATTGGAAATCGAAAAGCAACCGGCTCATAACCTGTCGCATCAGATTTATAATGCCTTTTTACCGGACAAAGCCTACGAACCGGTAGCGGTACCAAAATCGGATCGGGTGATGGTGCGCTTAAAAGAAATCGCAACCGGGAAAGGGTTTTCGCCTTCGGGACTGACGACTTATATGCGGAATCCGATTCAATTTTACAACCAACGAATCCTGCGTATTTCGGAAGTGGAAGAAGTGGAGGAAAACATTGCGCTGAATACATTGGGAACGATTATTCATGCCACTTTGGAAGAATTGTATAAACCGTATGTTGGCAAATTCCTGTCGTTTACGGATATGGATTGGTTGTTTGCGATGGCCGATTCGGAAGTGGAAAAACAATTCCGATTGGTGTATAAAGAAGGGGAGATTTCGAAAGGAAAAAACCTTTTGGCATTTGAAGTCGCCAAACGGAATGTCTATAACTTTTTAAAAGAGGAAAAACGACAATTGGAAGCCGGCGATGCAGTTAAAATAATCGCTTTGGAAACGCCGTTGGAACGAACATTGGAAGATAGTCGGCTGCCGTTTTCGGTTAAAATTGCCGGGAATGTCGACCGGATCGAACAGCGCAACGGGAAAATCAGGATTGTCGATTATAAAACCGGAAAAGTTTTAAAAAACAACGTACAGTTAAAAGATTGGACAGGTCTGACCGAAGATATCAAAAACGACAAAATCATACAGTTGCTTTGTTATGCGTTTATGTATGAAGAGAAAACGGCAGGTTTGGAAATGGAAGTGGGAATTGTGTCGTTTAAAAACATGCGAGGTGGCTTTATGCCTTTTGGTAGAAAAGTAGAAAAAGACTACGAAACGATTGTAACCCCGGATATACTTGCCGATTTCAGAACGCAGATTGTTATACTGATCAATGAAATTTTGAATCCCGAAATTCCTTTCGAAGAAAAAATCAAATAATTAAACGGTTTTAAAAAAATCGCGGAGTACGGTTAGCAGCTCGTCCTGATTTTCCAGATGACTCATATGGCCATCGTTAAACGTGACCAGCTTTACACCGGTATTTTCGATTTGCTCCAGACTATCCTGATAATTTAAAACCGGATCTTTTTTGCCGAGAATAAGCATAATCGGATAGGGCGCAAAATGCAAAATCACTTCCCGGTCGTTACGGGTTTTCATCCCTTCGAGCGCAGCAATAATCCCTTGTAACGGTGTTTTTAAAGCTTCCGTTTTGGCGGTTTCAATTGCGTCGGCCAGTCGGTCGCGGTTATCTTCGCTAAAAAGATTTGCGATCGACATTTTAATAAAATTTGTATAACTCTGTTTTACGGCAACGATAGCCCGGTCGCGGTTGCGTTTCCGCTCCTCACTGTCGGCTCTGGAAGTCGAATTTAAAAGCACCATTCCTTTAACGTGATCCGGATAAAGTTCGGCAAATGCCAGCGCCACATAACCACCCATTGAATGCCCGATAAAAACGGCTTTCCGAATTCGAAGTTCGCTTAAAACCGTCTGAACGGCATCGGCCATATCTTCCATACTATGAATATATCCGATCGATTCCGATTGTCCGTGACCTAAAAGATCGATGGTAATAACGCGGTATTTTTGGGAAAACGCAGTCGTATAAAAATCCCACATTCCGGCATTTTCAAGAAAACCGTGCAAAAAAACAAGTGCGGTTCCTTTTCCGGTATCCGTATAGGCAATCTTAGCGTTTTTAAAAAGGGAAAACTTCAAAGTAAGCGGTTTTGATACTGCAAAAATAAAGAATAAAGCGAGATAACCGAAAAAGAAAACGGTTTGCAACCAAAGCCGCAAACCGTTTTTATAATTCGTTTGATATCGTATTAGGAATTCATCAGGCTTTCGATTTCATCAGCCTCGATAGGAATATTACGCATCAGGTTAAACGGTTCTCCTTTAGCCTGAATCACCACATCGTCTTCAATTCGGATTCCGAATCCTTCGGCCGGAATATAAATTCCCGGTTCAATAGTGAAAACCATATTTGCCTGCATTGGCTCATATAGTAAACCGTAATCGTGCGTATCTAATCCCATATGGTGTGACGTACCGTGCATAAAATATTTTTTATACGCCGGCCATTCCGGATTTTCGTTTTGAACATCCGCTTTGTCCAGTAAACCAAGACCTAATAATTCTGAGGTCATGATTTTACCCACTTCCACATGGTATTGTTTCCAGAAATTCCCCGGAACCAACATTTTGGCGGCTTCGTTTTTAACGCGTAATACGGCGTCATAAACTTCGCGCTGTCTTTTGGTAAAACGACCCGAAACCGGAATCGTACGGGTCATATCGCTGGAATAGTTGGCGTATTCGGCACCTACGTCCAATAATAATAAATCGCCGTCGTTACATTGTTGGTTGTTTTCGATATAGTGTAAAACATTCGCGTTATTACCCGAAGCGATAATCGGCGTATAAGCAAAACCTTTGGAACGGTTTCGTAAAAATTCGTGTGCAAATTCGGCTTCCACTTCATATTCCATAACGCCTGGTTTTACAAACGATAAAATACGACGGAATCCTTTTTCGGTAATGTTACAAGCCTGTTGGATCAGATCCAGTTCTTCGCTTTCTTTTACCGAACGAATGCGCTGTAAAATAGGATTGCTCTTTTCTACTTTATGTGCCGGATACGTTTCTTTCCACCATTTGATAAAACGAGCCTCACGTGTTTCTGTTTCTACAGAAGCGCGGTAGTGTTCGTTTGTGTTGATGTACATCGTATCGGCATAGGTCATCAGTTCGTATAACACTTTTTTGAAATCCTGTAACCAATAAACAGTCTTGATGCCAGACACTTCCAAAGCGCGTTCTTTAGTAAGTTTTTCTCCTTCCCAAACGGCAATGTGTTCGTTAGTTTCTCTAAGGAAAAGCATTTCTTTCTGATGTTCGTACGGAGCATCCGGGAAAAGCAATAAAACGCTTTCTTCCTGATCTACGCCCGACAGATAGAAGATATCGCGGTGTTGTGCGAACGGAAGTGTACTGTCGGCACTAACCGGATAGATATCGTTGGAGTTAAAAATGGCAATGCTGTTTGGTTTCATAGCCGCAGTGAATTTCTTGCGGTTTTTGATAAAAAGGTTTCGGTCAATCTGATGGTATTTCATAACGAAATAAATTTAAGTATAGAACTTCAAATTTAGAGATTTTAGGTCGAAATGGTGTTAATGCGAATTTAAAATTTTGAAGAATTCATAATAATGGGTAATTTTCTGCCATGAAAAAAATACTATCACTCTTTATACCCCTGTTTTTTGTGACAATTTTGCAGGCACAAGACAAAATGCCGTATCAGTTATTTGATAAAAAAGGAAAAAAAGCAAACTATGGAAAACTGCTAAAAGCGGCCGAAAAGGCGGAAGTGGTTTTGTTTGGCGAACATCATGATAATTCGGTTGTTCATTGGTTGCAATTGGAGCTGACAAAAGATCTGGGTGAAAAAAGAGAAGTCGTATTAGGTGCTGAAATGATCGAAGCCGACAATCAGAAACAATTGGATCAATACCTGCGTGGAGAAATTGATCAAAAAGCTTTTGATACGCTGGCAAGGCTTTGGAACAATCATAAAACCGATTATAAGCCTTTGGTAGACTATGCAAAAGAACATCATAAACATTTTGTAGCTACCAATGTACCGCGCCGTTACGCCAGTATGGTTTTTAAAAAAGGACTTGAGGCTTTGGAGGCATTGACACCGGAAGAAAAAAACTGGATCGCGCCGTTACCGATAGCTTATGATGCGCAATTGCCGGGCTATGTTAAAATGATTGAAATGATGGGCGGTCATGGAGGGGATAATCTGCCAAAAGCACAGGCGATTAAAGATGCTACGATGGCCTATTTTATCCAAAAAAACCAAAAACCGGAATCGGTATTTATTCATTATAACGGAACGTATCACAGCGATAATTTCGAAGGAATCTATTGGTATTTAAAGAAAAATAACCCGGAAAGTAAGATAATTACTATTGCTACGGTTACGCAAAAAAATATTTCGCAATTAGAGGCCGAGCACTACAATAAAGCCGACTATATTCTCGTTGTAGATGAAGATGTAACCAAAACATACTGATTTAACAAAATCTTGGCAGGATTTTTGTTGGTAATGTTGTGTTAATCCAGGCTATGAAATTTAAAAGCATCATATTAATAGTATTACTTGCCATCGCATTCTTTTCGTGCGATGATAATGATGATGTAAAAAATGCCGAACCACATTTGGTAATGCGATTTAAGTTTGATGCGACACAGTCAAGATTGAACAATTTGGGTCAACCGGCGGCTATTGCCGAAGGTAATGCGGCACAATCACCTTCGTTTAATGCAATCAGTTCGCATTATATGGAACTGGCGCCCAATGCCAGTACGGCATTAGGTATGGGGACGGTAGTGTACCATGCGCCCGAAACGATGGCGGGAGGTGAAAATGCCATTGATTTTAGTCAGTCGAAAATTGCTGAGGAAGGCGAAATCTTTTTGTCTATACCTTTAAGTCAAGTCGCAACAGGAAGTTACGAATGGATACGGACATCGCTTTCGTATCAAAACTACGATATCAATATTTTGCATCAGGGAACCGATTATACCGGTACATTGGCTAGTTTTGTCGGTTTTAAAACCTATTTAACCACACATCATATCGGAAACAGTAGTTTTCCGGTAAACGGAAACCGCGAACAGGGATATTGGGCTTTGAGTGTAAACGGAATGCCGTTTTCGGGTCAGACCGCAACCGGAGCGACCACCGTTCCAAATCCGCTTTATGCAACGTCTCCGATTCCACCTAAATCGTGCGTCGTAACCGGTAAATTTGCCACACCTTTGGTGATCACCGGAAATGAAACCCGCGACGTAGAAGTGACGCTTTCGCTATCGGTAAACAACAGTTTCGAGTGGAAAGAAGTCCATGTGGATGGAAAATACGAGCCATCGGCCGGGGAAAATGTGGTCGATATGGGCTTAAGAGGCTTGGTGCCGACCTATCAGAAATAAAACTCCAAAAGTTATTCCGCTATAATTTAATAAGATAGGAAAATGAGAATATGGTTTTCTCAATACTATCGGACAAATACTTTAAATTCATTATAAATAAGCCTGAAAGGGTTGCGGTTAATTTGAAATAGCCTTATTTTTGTTTGATTTTTTTAAAAACTATTACAATCAAACACTATGGCGAAATCTGCACTTTTAAAGTCATCTATTGGAAAGAAATACTGGATGGCTCTTACGGGTTTATTTTTATGCTTGTTTTTGGTGGGACACTTAGCAGGTAATCTACAGTTATTGTTCGGTACACAATTGCAGTTCAACGAATATGCATTGTTTATGACAACCAATCCAGCGGTAAAAATTCTATCTTATGTTACCTACATTTCGATCCTTTTCCACGCGATCGACGGTATTCTTCTAACTATTCAAAACAAAAAAGCGAGGCCTATTGGTTATGCGAAGAACAATGCTGGAGCAAACAGTGCCTGGGCATCTAGGAATATGGCTGTTTTAGGGACATTGATTTTGATTTTCATTGCAACGCACATGGTAAATTTCTGGGCAAAAATGCACTTTACAACAATGCCGTTACAAAAAATCACAGTTGAAGCACAACCAGGATCGACTCAGGATTTTTACCTGACTTCAGGATGGGGACAGGATAAATTTATTCCGGTACAAAGTGTTGATGGGGAAAATATCGTTATTGACGGACGTGATTTCTACTACACAAAACCACTTAAAGTGAAATTTGCAGAAGGATATAAAGATTTGCATACCATTACAATTGAATTCTTTAAAGACCCGAAATGGGGATTGGCATTCACAATTTTCTACGTGTTTTCTATGGCGGTATTAGCGTTCCACTTACTACACGGATTTAATAGTGCTTTCCAGTCGTTAGGAGCAAATAATCCTAAATACACCCCGGCGATCAAAGTTTTCGGAAAAGGATTTGCAATTATTGTACCGTTATTATTTGCTATTATTCCTTTATATATTCACTTCTTTAAATAATCCTATAATAGATAAAGATTATGGCATTAGATTCTAAAATACCTCAAGGTTCTATTTCGACG
Source organism: Flavobacterium sp. CAU 1735 (assembly GCF_039888695.1). Lineage (NCBI taxonomy): Bacteria > Pseudomonadati > Bacteroidota > Flavobacteriia > Flavobacteriales > Flavobacteriaceae > Flavobacterium > Flavobacterium sp. CAU 1735. The sequence goes on from NZ_JBDQQQ010000001.1 coordinate 135,783, forward strand.
AAATGGACAGACTATAAAGATCATATAAACTTAGTGAACCCGGCCAACAAGCGTAACATCGATGTGATTATCGTTGGAACAGGATTGGCAGGAGGTTCGGCTGCTGCGACTTTAGCAGAATTAGGATATAACGTAAAAGCATTTTGTTTTCAGGATTCTCCACGTCGTGCGCACTCGATTGCAGCACAGGGAGGTATCAATGCGGCAAAAAACTACCAGGGAGATGGTGACTCAACTTTCCGTTTATTTTACGATACGGTAAAAGGTGGGGATTACCGCGCCCGTGAAGCAAACGTACACCGTTTGGCAGAAGTTTCGGCTAATATTATTGATCAATGTGTGGCTCAAGGGGTGCCTTTGGCTCGTGAATATGGCGGATTATTAGATAACCGTTCTTTCGGGGGTACTTTGGTATCGAGAACCTTCTACGCAAAAGGACAAACCGGACAACAGTTATTATTGGGAGCTTATTCTGCGATGAACCGTCAGATCGGACGTGGAAAAATCCAAATGTATAACCGTCACGAAATGTTGGATCTTGTAATTGTTGAAGGAAAAGCAAGAGGAATCATTGCCCGTAACCTGGTTACCGGAGAAATCGAAAGACATTCGGCTCACGCTGTAGTGATTGCTTCCGGAGGTTATGGAAACGTATTCTTCCTTTCTACAAATGCGATGGGAAGTAACGTAACGGCAGCCTGGAAAATCCACAAAAAAGGAGCGTATTTCGCTAACCCTTGTTATACGCAAATTCACCCAACCTGTATTCCGGTTTCAGGTGATCACCAGTCAAAACTAACATTGATGTCCGAATCATTGCGTAATGACGGTCGTATCTGGGTACCTAAAAAATTAGAAGATGCACAGGCAATCCGCGAAGGTCGTTTAAAACCGACGGATCTTGCTGAAGAAGATAGAGATTACTATTTGGAAAGACGTTATCCATCTTTTGGTAACCTTGTACCGCGTGACGTAGCCTCGCGTGCGGCAAAAGAAAGATGTGATGCCGGTTTCGGAGTAAACAAAACAGGAGAAGCGGTTTATCTTGATTTCGCCTCTGCGATCCAACGTTATGGAAAAGAGCAGGCAAAAATCAAACACTTAAACCCAGAGGATGCGGCTCTTGTTAAAAAATTAGGAACAGAAGTAGTAGCCAATAAATATGGTAACTTGTTCCAGATGTATGAGAAAATCGTTGACGATAATCCATACGAAACACCAATGATGATCTATCCTGCGGTTCACTATACTATGGGTGGAATCTGGGTAGATTATAACCTGATGACGACTATCGAAGGTTGTTATTCTATTGGTGAAGCGAACTTCTCTGATCACGGAGCGAACCGATTAGGAGCGTCTGCTTTGATGCAGGGTCTTGCCGACGGATATTTCGTATTACCGTATACTATCGGAGATTATTTGTCTAAAGATATCCGTACCGGAAAAATCTCAACCGATTTACCGGAGTTTATTGAGGCAGAGAAAAATGTGAGAGATCTGATTGAAAAATTAAGTAAAAATAACGGAACACATTCCGTAGACTACTTCCACAGAAGACTTGGAAAAGTAATGTGGGATAAAGTAGGAATGGCGCGTAACGCAAAAGGATTAGCAGAAGCGATGGAAGAAATCAAAGCCATCCGTGAAGAGTTCTACAGAGACGTTCGTGTACCGGGTGATGTTAACGGATTCAATCAGGAACTGGAAAAAGCATTACGTGTAGCCGATTTCCTTGAATTAGGAGAATTATTTGCGAAAGATGCTTTACACCGAAACGAATCATGTGGTGGACACTTCAGAGAAGAATATCAAACGGAAGAAGGAGAAGCACAACGTGATGACATCAACTTTGCATACGTAGCTGCCTGGGAATACAAAGGAGATCCTAGAGAAGCCGTATTACACAAAGAAGAGCTGAAATTCGAAAATGTGAAACCGGTACAAAGAAGTTACAAATAATGTAATGTGTTAAGGGATCCTCTTAATACTTAATACTCAAAGTTATGAATTTAACGTTAAAAATATGGCGTCAGAAAAACGCTCAAGATAAAGGACAATTAGTTGATTATAAAATCAGCGATGTGTCACCGGATATGTCTTTCCTTGAAATGTTAGACGTATTAAACGACGGATTAGTAGAAAAAGGAGACGAACCGGTAGCTTTCGACCACGATTGTCGTGAAGGAATCTGCGGAATGTGTTCCCTTTATATTAACGGAGAAGCTCACGGACCGGACAAAGGTGTAACAACATGTCAGTTACACATGCGTATGTTCAAAGATGGCGATACGATTTTTATCGAGCCATTCCGTGCTAAAGCATTCCCGGTAATTAAAGATTTAGTAGTAGACAGAAGTGCTTTCGACAGAATCCAGCATGCTGGTGGATTTATTTCGGTAAACACTTCCGGAAATACACAGGATGCCAATGCTATTCCTATTCCAAAACACGATGCCGACAGAGCTTTTGATGCGGCAACCTGTATCGGATGTGGTGCTTGTGTAGCAACTTGTAAAAACTCATCTGCTATGTTATTCGTATCGGCAAAAGTTTCCCAGTTTGCCTTGTTACCACAAGGTAAAGTTGAAGCAGCGGAGCGTGTATTAAACATGGTAGAACAAATGGACAACGAAGGATTTGGAAACTGTACCAATACAGGAGCCTGTGAAGTTGAATGTCCAAAAGGTATTTCGCTTGAGAATATTGCTCGTATGAACAGAGAATACTTTAAGGCAAGTATCAAATAGGTTTAAAAAAATCACGATTTAAAACGCACCCTTCGTTCCGTTGGGTGCGTTTTTGTTTTTTACATCGAAATTATAGCCCGAAACCGTTTCTTTTGACAGAACTTTCATATTTTTATTAGATAAAACTCGCCAACATTAAAAATAATAACACAAGATGAAAGTCAGTATCATTCAGGCGCCGCTATTTTGGGAAAACCCGGAAGTGAACAGAAATTATTTCGCAGCAAAAATTCAGAATATACCCGAAGATTCCTTACTAATTGTTTTACCGGAAATGTTTAGTTCCGGATTTACAATGAATCCTGAAGAAGTCGCTGAGCCTATGAATGGTTCAACGGTGAACTGGATGAAACAAACCGCTACGGAAAAAAACTGCGCGATAACAGGTAGCCTGGTGATTAAGGAAGACGGGAATTTTTATAATCGCTTGCTTTTTGTCTTTCCAAACGGCGATGTCGAACACTACGACAAACGCCATTTGTTTTCTTTGGCGGGAGAACACAAAACCTATACGTCCGGCGGAACCGAACGTTTGGTGGTGAACTACCTGGGTTGGCGTATTTGCCCGTTAATCTGTTACGATTTGCGATTCCCGGTATATTCCCGAAATAACGACGATTATGATCTGTTGATTTATGTGGCCAATTGGCCGCAGGTGCGAATCCTGGCCTGGGATACACTTTTAAAAGCAAGAGCCATCGAAAATATGTCCTATGTAATTGGTGTTAACCGAATTGGCGACGATGTGAACCACAATTTTTATTCCGGTCATTCGCAGGTTTTGGATTACCTGGGGAATGCCTTAGTGGAACCGGTTGAAAAAGAAGTGGTCTTTTCGGTACAATTGGATAAAGAATTAATGCTGGCGAACAGAAATAAACTGGGCTTCCTGAGAGATAGGGATAGGTTTAATCTGCTTTAAAAACCTGATCTACGTCCCAATTGGCGCGTACATCAACTTCACCCTGGAAATAGAGTACTTCTTCCGGAAGCTCTTTCCTTAGGAAATTACCGGTATCCCATTTACGGTTTTTATTATCGTCGTAGATAAGACGTAGGGTATACGTGGCCGGATCGAGTAAATTGAAATCAATAACCGTTTCTTTTTCACTGTATTCCGACGCAATGGTTTTTCCGTTTTTATCGAGTATTTCCAGTATTACCGGAAAGCGTTTTACATGTTCAAGTCGGACACGTAAATTTCCGAAATCGGTATTGCTACGCGTTCCCAGCGTATACTTTAAAGTGTCGTTCGGGGTTTCGTAAAAATCGGTCAAAGCGCCTGGAAATAGGGTTAGCTTATACCGCTGATCGGCCTCTTTTTTAAAGTCGATTTCCAGTTTCTTTTCATACTCATGATACGTAAGTTGGAACGGTAGTACTGCCGTTGAATCTTTTACATTAATCAGCCTGATTTTTGTGTTGTCAATTTTTGAGATTGGAATCGACGGCGTAATGGTAAAAGGATCTCTAAAACCAATAGCACCGGTTGGTTTGGCTTCAAAAGACAAGGTGTCGCCTTTGGCCTTCATTTCTTTTATTTTCGCGGTAAAATCTTTTGTATAATCGCCATTGCGGACATTAATTTTTAAGGAATCGGCCTTTATTTTTGGAAGCCAGATATACAAGGAGTCTTTCGAAGGATATTTTGTAATAACAGTACGTAGTTCTTCGCCTCCTTTGGAAACCGTAATCTTGGTGTTTTTTGCTTTTTCCTTACCCTCAAAACCCATGATCAGTTTATTCGGGTTTTCCTGTGATGCTTTTTCGGCTTTAAAAGCCAATTCTTCCTTAAACAGATCCAATCGGAAAATCGTATCGTTAGGGATACGTATCGGTTTTTTAAAGAATGCGATTTTATCCTCTTTAGGGTTGAATTTATAATCGTTGTTCTGGTCTTTAAGCGCTACAAGGTAATAATCGCCTTCTTTTACATTTTCAAGCGTAAAAACTTTTAAACTGTCCAGCGTATTGGTTACATAGCGAGGTTGTTGTTTAAAAACGGTAGAATCGGCAAATGTGCTTGCTTCGTACAACATTACCGAAACAAAATTATCGGTTTTTATATCGTGTGCATCACGAATGATTCCGCCAATTTTTAAAGAATCGATATACGATCCGGTTGAGAAAACATATTTAAACTGTGAATATGGATTTTGTTCGTTATTGTCGGAAATACTTTGCCCGAAATTAAAACTGTATGTCGTATTGGGCTGTAAAGTGTCTTTGATTTTAATCGTGATATATTTACTGGCGTAGCCCATTGGAATAATATCCGGAGCTTTTTTCATTGGAGGAGAAATGATCAACTGCTTGTTGATGTCTTTTACCTTAATATATTCACTAAAGTTGATTTTGATAAAATTACCGGTAAAATTAGTGCTGAAATTCTTAGGCGTACTAAAAGTAATCGTCGGCGGAATAGTATCTTTCGGTCCACCCGAAACCATACCTCTTTTGGCACAACTGGTTAGTAGTAGCGAAAAAACAACAATAAGAAAAGCGATGCGGTATTTCAACATGTTAGCAGTGATTTTAACGGCACAAAATAACGATTATATTCAGTGGAAAGAAAATCTTTTTGGAAAATCTTTGTAAAATTACGAGTCGGTATAGGCAATGGTGGCAATACTCAGCCTCGCTCCTGGTAATTTTAACAATTGTTTGCCACAGGCTTCCAATGTCGAACCCGTGGTTATCACATCGTCAATTAATAGGAAATGTTTTCCGCGGCAGCAATTAATATCGCGAAGCGCAAACAGTTCCATATCGGTTTCGGTTCGTCCGAAAAGCGTCTTTTGGGTTTGGGTTTTCGAGTACCGCTTTCGGTATAATAGCTGGTCGTTATAAAAAGTATGGAAACCGTCTGCCAAAGTACGACCAAATGTAGTCAGCTGGTTATAACCGCGTTCGCGCAACCGTTTCGGGTGTAGCGGAACGGGAATGATATCGGTCACGGTTTGTAAATCAGGATTGGCTTCAAATCGGGCTAAGTACCATTCGGCGAGTAAAGTGCCAATTTCCTGTTGGCCTTTGTACTTTAAATGGTGGATAAGTTGTTGTGTAATACCTTTTTTACGGTAATATAAAAGCGAAGATCCGTGGACTAACGGAAGTCGTCCGTAGAACTTTTTATAAGTCATATTGGCGTTGGTAATCGGATGATCGGTGTAAGGAAGCTCATGACGGCATTTAAGGCATATAATCTTCTCATTTTGCAATAAAACGGAATTACAGCCAACGCAAATTGGCGGAAAAAGTAAGTTTATCAAGTTTTTTATCATTTCATCGATTATTTTTTTTGAATTACGGAAGGCGGAATACTTTTAGCGATTATTAAATAGAAATGGTACGTAAAAGCGCTACAAAATTAATTCAGGTAAGTGTTGGTGTACTGCTCATCGGAGTGTTCACCCTGTCTTTTAATTTATATCGGTTATCCGTTGAAAATAAGACGCTTAAAGATAAGCTTTCTCTGGAAAATTCCCTTCATAAGAATGAGCTTTTGGAGATTTTAAAGCGGTACGATTCGGTCAGTAATATGCTGGTCGGTCGGACAAAGGCCGCAATGACTCCCTTTAAGTCCACCGTACCCTCCAATACGCTTCTAAAAACCGTCGGAACCAGTCATTTTAAGACAGAAGTTGTAAAAAACAAACCGTTAAGTGCTAAAATTAAAGCGGAAAAACGAAAACCCGTTAAATCATTAGCCGAATCCGACACTCCTTCCGACAATGCTGATGCGTCTTCAAAATACTTAAAAGCACTAAATGTTAGTGTAAGAGGCGTAAAAATCATCTACAGTGATTATCTGGAAACCAATCGTTCCAAAAAAATAGACCAGATCCGTATTTGTTATACCTTAGGTTATAATGAAACGGTTTCAAAAGGAAACCAGGAAATTTTTTATCAGATCGTTGATCCCGAACATATGGTACTGGCCAATTGTTCCCATCCGGATGAAAAATTCAACTGCGATTTAAGCTGTACGGCTAAAGGAATCGTATTCTACGAAAATAAATCCACCGATGTCTGCGCCTTTGTAGATGTGGATAAAAAAAAGCTGATCCGCGGGGATTATGAAGTGAACATAATCCATCAGGACCGTATAATCGGAACGGCGAATTTCCAATTTAGATAATTGGTGTAAAAAGTTAAAATTTCCCCTGTTTTTTACAATCTCTTTTTCCTATTTTTGCAACATGGCAAAACAAGATGACTTATTTAAAAATGTAGTTTCGCATGCTAAAGAATACGGATTTATATTCCCTTCGAGCGAAATCTATGATGGTTTGAGTGCAGTTTACGACTATGCTCAGAACGGTGTTGAATTAAAGAAAAATATACGGGAATACTGGTGGAAATCCATGGTTCAGATGCACGAAAATATCGTCGGTATCGACGCGGCTATTTTTATGCACCCAACAACCTGGAAAGCTTCGGGCCACGTAGATGCGTTTAACGATCCGTTAATTGATAATAAAGATTCCAAAAGAAGATATCGTGCCGATGTTTTAATTGAGGATTATGCCGAAAAATTAAATCAGAAAGCACAAAAAGAAATAGATAAAGCACGCGAACGTTTTGGCGATGCTTTTGATGAAGCACAGTTTGTAGCGACAAATGCCCGTGTGATCGAATACCGTTCCCGCCAGAGAGAAATCCTGGAGCGTATGGCGCGTTCGCTGGAAACCGAAAACCTGGCTGATGTAAAAGCACTGATCGAAGAGCTTGAAATCGCTTGTCCGGAATCGGGATCTAAAAACTGGACAGAAGTGCGTCAGTTTAACCTGATGTTCGGAACAAAATTAGGTGCTTCTGCCGATTCGGCGATGGATTTGTACCTGCGTCCGGAAACGGCTCAGGGAATTTTTGTAAACTTCCTGAACGTTCAGAAAACGGGACGTATGAAAATACCTTTTGGTATTGCACAAACCGGAAAAGCCTTCCGTAATGAAATTGTAGCCCGTCAGTTTATTTTCCGTATGCGTGAATTTGAACAAATGGAAATGCAGTTTTTCGTTCGTCCGGGAGAAGAAATGAAATATTACGAATACTGGAAAGAAACCCGATTGAAATGGCATCTTTCATTAGGACTTGGTAAAGAGAATTACCGTTTCCATGACCATGAAAAACTGGCACACTACGCCAATGCTGCTGCGGATATCGAATTTAATTTCCCATTCGGATTTAAAGAATTAGAAGGAATTCATTCCAGAACCGATTTCGATCTTAAAGCACACGAATCGCATTCCGGAAAAAAATTACAATATTTTGACAATGAAACCAATTCCAGCTATGTACCGTATGTAGTGGAAACATCTGTTGGATTGGATCGAATGTTTTTATCCGTATTCTCAAAATCCTTACAGGAAGAAACATTGGAAGACGGATCGACACGTACGGTATTAAAATTACCGTCGGTGTTGGCGCCAACCAAAGCAGCCGTTTTACCATTGGTTAAAAAAGACGGTTTACCGGAAATTGCCCGAAATATTATCGACGATCTGAAATGGGATTTCAATGTATCGTATGACGAAAAAGATGCTGTAGGGCGTCGTTACCGTCGTCAGGATGCTTTGGGAACACCATTCTGTATTACGGTTGATCACCAGACATTGGAAGACCAAACCGTAACGATCCGTCACAGAGATAGCATGAAGCAGGACCGCGTTAAAATTTCCGAATTAAGAGGAATTATTAGTGACGAAGTTTCGATGCGTAACTGGTTAATGAAAATGTAAGATACCTATAGTGAAAAAGCTTTCCGTAATTGGAGAGCTTTTTTGTTTACGGTTGGGAACTAACGTACGGTCTGAATTACGGTTTGAGTAGTCTTTTTAGGACAAAATGGGAGTTTTGAAAGTCATTAAAAGTGTTAAAATGGACAAAAAAGCTAAAAAAAAGTCAAACCGTAAAAAAAACTGAAAAAAACCGTAAAATGCTTGTGTGGGAAACAAGTACTTTTACAGTGTCATTAAATACTTAATTAAGTTAGTTTATACAGTATAAGGTAAATATAGTGGATTACCTTCTTTAGCCCAGCCTGTAAAAGGTCTTGCTACAGCCCAGCCAAATAGAGGATTTGGTTTAGCTCATTAAAAATCAAGCGTTAGTAATGTACTAACGCTTTTTTTATGGATTTATTTTAATTTTGTAAGAATTTTTATTCGTTTTCCAAAGCATTCCATCCTCTCGCTTTTAACGGAATTTTGGTGTTTGCTCTGGTAATCAGATGAATTCCTTCGCTTTCCGGTGCCATATGACCGATTACCGTAAAATTTGGATTAGCTTTGATTTTATCGTAATCGTCCATTTTAATAGTAAACAATAATTCGTAATCCTCACCGCCATTTATCGCGATTGTCGTACTATCGACATTAAATTCTTCACAAGCGTTGATCAACTGTGGATCCAATGGCAATTTGTCTTCATATAAATTACAGCCTTTTGAAGAATTCTTACAAAGGTGAATGATCTCAGACGATAACCCGTCGGAAACATCAATCATCGAAGTCGGTTTCAAATCCAAAGCCTCCAATAATTCTTTAATGTCCTTACGCGCTTCCGGTTTTAACTGGCGTTCGATTAAATAGGTATAGGCATCCAGATCGGGCTGGTTATTCGGGTTAACCTGAAAAACCTGTTTTTCGCGTTCCAAAACCTGTAATCCCATATAAGCCGCACCGATATCACCGGTCACAACCAATAAATCGGTTTCGCTGGCACCGTTACGGTAAACCAGTTCTTCTTCGTTGGCCTCACCAATAGCCGTAATACTTATGATCAATCCTTTTTGAGACGAAGTGGTGTCACCACCAATCACATCAACATCATATATTTTGGAAGCCAGCGCAATTCCTTCGTACAATTCTTCCAATGCTTCCAGTGGAAAACGATTCGAAACAGCAATCGATACCGTAATTTGTGTCGGTTTGGCATTCATCGCACAGATGTCGGAAAGATTTACCACAACGGCTTTGTATCCTAAATGTTTTAAAGGCATATAGGCAAGGTCAAAATGAACACCTTCTACCAGTAAATCGGTAGAAACCACTACTTTTTTATCCTTAAAATCCAGTACGGCCGCATCGTCGCCAATCCCTGTTAGTGTGGATGGCTGATTGATTTTGAAATTTTGGGTCAGATGACTTATTAATCCAAATTCGCCCAGTTGCGACAAACTGGTTCTTTGAGGTGTTTTGTCTTCTATCATCGAAATAAAGTATAAGATGCAAAGTTGCGAAGGTTTTTTTAATAAAAAAAACGCATCTGGTTAAATACGGGGACTTTAAAAATGAAAGCCCTACCGTTTCATCGAAAAGTGGGATTTAAATTCTTTTTCTTCTCCGTTATCTTTAAAGATCACCTTAAACCAATAGTCGGTCGACGGAAGCGGATAGCCGTTATAGGTTCCGTCCCAACCCGGTCCGTCCGGTCGAAGTTGTTTTAGGAATTTACCATAGCGGTCGAAAATATAGATTCGGGCATCTTTCTGATTTCGTAGGTCGCGGATGTTCCAGGTGTCGTTATAACCGTCGCCATTTGGTGTGAAAAATTTCGGATATTTTAGAATAAAGGCTCTTAGTCGGATACTGCCACAATTGGCTTTGGTATCGGTAACGGTTACCCAGTGTTCACCACCGGAAACATTATCAAAGTAATTGGAAGATTGCGGATAGCTATCGTCCAGTTGATATTCGTAGTGACCATATCCGCCGGTTATGTTAACGGTAATCGAACTGTCATCAGAAAAAGGCTCTCCAACGGAAAGCGTAGCCACGGCTGTACTTGATTGATCAATCGTAACTGTGGTCGGGTTATAATTACAATCGCTGCCTGATTCCGGAGTGAGTTTTATGGTATTGATCGTATACTGTCCGGGCTGAGTAGCGGTATAGTTGGGCCCGGTATGAATCAGTTGGTTGTTCTGATACCATTCTACGGTAAATAAAGCGGGACTTAATCCGGAGGTAATGGTGTAGGATGTCAATGGATTCTGAGTAATCGGGTCAACGCAAATAGTACCATTGGCTATATTAAGATCTAATAAAGGGTATATGGTGACCAGAAACTGTTTTTCGCTAAAACAATCTACATTGTCGGACGCTGTAACATATACATAGACGGTTTGTGAATTGGTAATCGCATCGCCCGGTTGGTAGGCTGTGCCCGTTCCGCCACTACCGCTAAAGTAAGCACCCAAAGCCAATGGTGGCAGAGTATAACTACCGCAGCGTTCCTCGTTGTTGAAATTCGGAAGTACCGGCGTCGTGGAAATAGTAACAACAAAATCATCTTCGTCCGTACAATTGATACGGTTTCCGGAGATTGCATATACATATACCGTCTGACTGGTCGTTAAAACAGTTCCTGCCGGAATAACCGGACCTTGACCATTAGGTTGTGTGTAATAATTTCCTACGGTAAGGTTGGGAAGTGTATAACTATCGCAGGCTTTAACATCGTCAAATGTGCCAACTTCAACACCGATCGCATTTACGGTGAATACTGTTTGGTTATTACATTCCGGGAAATCAGTCCAATAATTGTAGATGTATATGGTTTGTGTAGTCGAAATTTCGGTTCCGGCGGCTAATTCGGTTCCGGTACCACCTGGTCCGGTATAGTATTTTCCATTGGTTAGCGTTGGTAAAATAAAAGAGGTACAGGTATAAATATCCGTAAAACTTGTGATAGGCGGACGTGGACGAATCGTTACCGTAAAGGTGTGCTCGTTGGTACAGCCATTGGCTGCAACAGCATAAATATAGATCGTTCGGGTACTGATGATAGCTTGACCGGCACTCATTGGTGTTCCGGTTCCGCCGGTTCCGGTAAAATAATTTCCGTTTGTTAAAGGCGGTAGAATATATTGTCCGCATTCCCTACGATCGGCAGGTGTGTCGACCAAAGGTTTCGGGAGTATTGTGATCTGATAATTTAAAAAATCGGTACAATTGGGTGAGCTTGTGGTTGGAGCATAGTAATATACAGTTTGTGAATTATAAATCACCGTACCGGCCGGAATTACGGTTCCGCCACCCAAGGGCTGTGTATAATAGTTTCCGACTTCAATAGCGGGAAGTGTATATTCGCCACAAGCGGTTATCGGTTGAAAGGATGGACCATCGATGATGGTTACCCGAAAATGATGTTCATTCGAACATTCTCCGTCAAAAGCAAAAACATAGACATCCTGAGACGTAGTAATAATGGTTCCGGGCGGCAGTTGAGGACCAGTGCCATTAGGTTGTGAATAGTAGCTACCGTAGTTCAACGTTGGTAAAACATAAGAATTACAAGTAATCACATCGGCAGGTTTGTCGACAAGTGGACGCGGTAAAATCCGGATATGGTATATTTTTTCCTGACAAACATTTCCGTTGACGACCGCATAAAAATAAATCGTCTGAGGGGTAGTTAATACTGTTCCTACAGGTAAAAGCGTTCCGGTTCCGCCTGGTGCGGTATAAAAATTACCTGCCGGAGAATTGCGGATAATATATTGTTCGCAGCCAATATCCGGAAAGCTTATCTGATCAATTAATGTTACGACAAAGGTAGTTTGATCGGCACAACCCAAAGGTCCGGGCGCGGTGTTATAAATATAATAGGTTCCCTGTTGAGTAATGACGTCACCGGCAAAAAGTGGCGTTCCCGATCCATGAGAGCCGCTAAAATAATTTCCGTTAGTAATAGGAGGTAGTACATAACTATTACATTCGATAACATCTGGAAGGACATCTACTAATGGAAGTGGTAGTATCGTAATGGTAAAACTGGTAAGAGCATAGCAGTTTGCGTTAGTAACATCAGTCATCCGAACCCATATGGTAACTGGCGACTGTGAAGCATTTACGATAAAAGCCGTCGGATTGGCAATACTGTTTGTGTTGTTGTCTGCGTTGCTTTGTGAGGTAAAGTACAGAATGCTAAAATCGCTAAGGCTTTGCCCATTTAAAACGATAGGGGTTTCAACCGTCAGGTCAAAACTCAGGAGACCATTGCGATTGCTACACTTTGTCATATTTAAAGCCTGTCCAGGTACAATGGTATTATTGATGATCAGATCAAACGAAGTAAGATTATCGCAAGTTACACTGCCATTTCGTTTACGGACTTTAATATATATGGTCTGACTGCCGGCACTCATATAGCTACTGATATCTGAAGCGGGAATTGCGTTGTTGGCGTTGGCATCGGCTAGTGAAGCATAATATAAAACATCGAAATCAGCAGGATTCAAGCCTAAAACCGTAGCGTTATTCTGAGTAAGATCAAAAGGGTAACTGGCTAATCCGGTGTTGCAAACCCGTAAGTCATTTGGCGTACCGATAGTCAGCTCGGTAATCTCGATTTCGTCGGTCATCTGACAGGCCCCGTTTGTGGTGGTAGCGATCACACTATAAAGTCCGGCTTGTGTTACACTTAGAGACGATGCTGTTGCGCCCGGGATAATATCATGATTAAATGTCCAGACATGATTAATTTGTGGCCCCAAACCGGATTGTAGTACTATGGTTTCACCCTGACAAATAGTGGTGTCGGAACCTAAGTCGGTATTGGTGGTAAAACTCTTTCCGGCGATAAAAACAGCGGAGTCAAAATTGGAATCGTTATAATCGCCAATCGCTAATTTAATCCGATAGGGATTGTTAGGAGTAACGGCCGATGAAGCGGTTAATAGAACCGTTTCTCCCCGCATATTGATGGCCGAAGTTCCCGGATTAGTAACATTATAGCGACCAAATAAACCCGGATTGTCTGATGTACATCCGGAATTGTACTGGTTGTTGCGAATGGTTTTTACGGAAATCGGAATGTTGGTATTGGGAATAACGGCCAGATTTGTGGTAACACCGGTAGTCAGATCGGTTAACAAAAAAGCAAAAATGTCGTTGAAACCGCATTGGTATTCTCCATATTCGTTGGAAGCAAACAGGAAATCAAAACTAAAACTACTGGATAAAGGCGTGAAATCAAACTGGATATAAGCGACATCGCTGATGGGCAGCGTCTGTCCGCTGGCATTACTGATATTTTGTAAATCGGGATCACCGGCATTGGTTAAAGAGGTACTCTCGTTTAATCCGGTATATTGACCTTCGGTATATTTGGCAATACCGTTTCGGATAATAATTCCTTCCTGAATCGGGAAATTGGGGTTTGTATTGGTAAACCGACCGATACCGCGATGTGAGGAAAACTGAAAATTGGTTTCGTTAAAACAGGAATTCTGTAAAAGGGTGTTGCTTACCAATTGCGGAACAGTTTGGGAAGTGGTATCAATAGTGATTCCCTGCGCATAAAAAGTAAGGCAGCTGAAAAACACTAACAAAACGAGTACCCTTTTCATGAATTAGGAGTTAAGCCTATAAAGTTACTAAAAAAAGCGTTTTTTATTGTGTTAATATAGTGGATTGGATGGTTTGTGTTTTTAAAACCGTATTTTTTTTGTTAAAAAAGCAAAATGTCCACAAGTTGTCTGAAATTTGGAATTGTTTACGATCGTAAAAAGTGAAAAAAAAGACCGGATTTTAAAATCCGGTCTTATATGATTAGTCGTTTAATTTTAATACGGCCATAAATGCTTCCTGTGGAATTTCAACATTTCCTACCTGACGCATACGTTTTTTACCTTTTTTCTGTTTTTCAAGTAATTTACGTTTACGGGAGATATCACCTCCATAACATTTGGCGGTTACGTCTTTACGCAACGCTTTAATCGTTTCACGTGCGATAATTTTCGCACCGATAGCAGCCTGAATCGGAATATCAAATTGTTGACGCGGGATCAGTTCTTTTAACTTTTCACACATTTTTTTACCGATGTTATAGGCATTGTCAGCGTGAATCAAGGCCGATAAAGCATCTACGGAGTTCGCGTTTAACAGTACATCCACTTTTACCAGATTCGACGTACGCATTCCGATAGGCGAGTAGTCAAACGAAGCATATCCTTTGGAAACCGTTTTTAAACGATCGTAGAAATCAAATACGATTTCAGCCAATGGCATGTCAAATGTCAACTCCACACGTTCCGGTGTTAGATACGTCTGGTTGGTGATGACACCTCGTTTTTCAATACAAAGACTCATTACTTGTCCAACAAAATCCGATTTAGTGATGATCGTTGCTTTGATATACGGTTCTTCCACGCGGTCCAGTCTGGATGGTTCCGGTAAATCGGAAGGATTGTTTACAATTAATTGCGTGTCCGGTTCCTTTTTGGTATAAGCGAAATACGAAACGTTGGGTACGGTAGTGATCACGGTCATGTTAAACTCACGCTCCAGACGTTCCTGAATGATTTCCATGTGAAGCATTCCCAGGAAACCACAACGGAAACCAAAACCTAAAGCAGCCGAACTTTCCGGGCTAAATACCAGCGAAGCGTCATTTAACTGTAGTTTTTCCATTGAATTACGAAGCTCTTCATAATCCTCAGTGTCAACAGGGTAAATACCGGCGAAAACCATTGGTTTTACATCTTCAAATCCCTGAATCATATTCTGAGTTGGTGTTTTGGCATCGGTAATCGTATCTCCCACTTTTACTTCGCGGGCTTCTTTAATACCGGAAATCAGATAACCTACGTCACCGGTAGATACTACCTGTTTGGGTACCTGATTTAATTTTAAGGTTCCGATTTCATCGGCAAAATATTCATTACCGGTAGCCATAAACTTAATTTTCTGACCTTTTCGGATTTCTCCGTTGATCACACGGAAAATAACTTCAATTCCGCGGAACGGATTGTAAACCGAGTCAAAAATCAAAGCCTGAAGCGGTTCCTCTTTATCACCTTTTGGTGCCGGAATACGTTCGATAATGGCTTCCAGAATTTTATCCACACCAAGACCGGTTTTTCCGGATGCCGGGATAATATCTTCCAACTTACAGCCTAACAGATCCACGATATCATCGCTCACTTCTTCCGGATTGGCACTTGGTAAGTCAATTTTATTTAGAACTGGGATGATTTCCAGGTCGTTTTCCAGAGCCAGATACAGGTTGGAAATAGTTTGCGCCTGAATACTCTGAGCTGCATCCACAATTAAAAGAGCTCCTTCACAAGCGGCGATCGAACGGGATACCTCATACGAGAAATCCACGTGACCCGGAGTGTCGATCAGGTTCAGGATGTACTGTTCTCCTTTATAGGTGTACTCCATCTGAATCGCATGACTTTTAATAGTAATACCACGTTCGCGTTCCAAATCCATATTGTCCAGCAACTGAGCTTGCTGCTCACGTGCGGTAACGGTTTGGGTAGCGTCCAGTAATCGATCGGCAAGGGTACTTTTCCCGTGATCGATATGTGCAATAATGCAGAAATTTCTAATATGCTTCATCTTCGTTTTGTATCAATTTTAAGAGCAAATCCGAATCCGGATCGGCCATACCTTTGTTAAAAAACAAAAGGACTTTATAAGCCTTTATGCAGATAATCAGCCGGATATGGGGATTTCCTATATAAAGGTAGTGAAATAATCCGCAAATATAATTGAAAGTTGGTCAGTTACAAGCGGATAGTGTTGAAATCACTGTCTTTTTTATGCCGATTCGATGATTTTCAGAAAAGACAAGTATGGCTTCGGTTAAAGCGCTACTCAAAAGCACGCAAAGCTTTACAGTAACGTTAAGAAAAAGAATTGATTAAAATTTGTAATTTTGCGGCAAAATGTAGATGATGGTCAAGATTGGCAATATAGAATTACCGGATTATCCGCTATTACTCGCACCTATGGAAGATGTGAGTGATCCGCCATTCCGCAGGTTGTGCAAATTGCATGGTGCGGATTTGATGTATTCCGAATTTATCTCTTCGGAAGGATTGATCCGTGATGCGATGAAGAGTCGTAAAAAATTGGACATTTTCGATTACGAACGACCGGTAGGAATTCAGATTTTCGGAGGTGATGAAGAAGCGATGGCATTATCGGCCAAGATCGTGGAAACCGTAGAGCCGGATCTGGTAGATATCAATTTCGGATGCCCGGTAAAAAAGGTAGTTTGTAAAGGTGCCGGAGCAGGTGTTTTAAAAGATATTGATCTGATGGTTCGTCTAACCAAAGCCGTGGTTAAAAGTACGCACTTGCCGGTAACGGTAAAAACCCGTTTGGGATGGGATGACGATTCGATTAATATCGATGAAGTGGCCGAACGCTTACAGGACGTCGGAGTTCAGGCGCTTACGATCCATGCGCGTACCCGTGCACAGATGTACAAAGGACATTCCGACTGGACGCATATCGAACGGGTAAAAAATAATCCGAGAATCACGATGCCGATTTTTGGTAATGGCGATATTGATAGTCCGCAAAAAGCATTGGAATATAAAAACCGTTTTGGCCTTGATGGCATTATGATCGGGCGTGCGGCGATTGGTTATCCTTGGATTTTTAACGAGATCAAACATTATTTTGAGACGGGTGAATTACTAGCAGCACCTACCATCAAAGACAGAGTGGAAGCAGCACGAAATCACCTTACCTGGTCAATGGACTGGAAAGGCGAACGCGTTGGGATTGTAGAAATGCGCCGTCATTATACCAATTATTTTAAAGGCATCCACGGATTTAAAGAATACCGTCAGAAACTGGTTACTCAGGATGATGGAGCGATACTGTTTAAAGTATTCGAAGAAATTGAAGAGGCGTATGCCGATTATCAGATGACATAAAAAAAGAGCTGTTCGAACAGCCCTTTTATATAGGAAACCTGCCAGAATGAATCTGGCAGGTTTTTTTATACTTCAACACGTTTCCATCGACCTCTTCGGTATAGGAAGATACTGGCGATCGTAATTGCTGTTTCGGCAATCGGAACCGAAAGGAATACCCCGGTTGGTCCCATTTTATAATATTTAGCTAACAGATATGCTAACGGAATCTGGAACAACCAAAATCCGAAAAAGTTTACCCAGGTTGGTGTCCAGGTATCTCCGGCTCCGTTAAAAGTATTAATCAATACCATTCCGATACCATAAAAAACATAGCCTAAGCACATAATATGCAATGCCTCAACCGCGATGTTTTTTACCAGTACATCATTGGTGAAAAAACCGATGATATAATGCGCAAACAAAAATGTAACGACTGTAATTACAGCCATAAAGGCCACATTATATTTAGCGGTTGTCAATACTGATTTTTCAGCGCGTTCTACCTGTTTGGCACCGAGATTTTGTCCTACAAGGGTAGAAGCGGCATTACTTAATCCCCAGGCTGGAAGGATAAAAAACATCATGATCCGCAAAGCGGTTTGGTATCCGGCCGATCCATGATCACCTCCGGTTGTAGCGACCAGTTGCGCTAAAAAGATCCAGCTACACGAAGCAATTACAAATTGTAAAACACCCGGAGCGGCAATTTTGATCAGTGCTTTTATCTGTTCGGAATCCGGAACAAAATAGGAAGGGATGATTTTTAAAATGCCCCGTCCGTTAAACAAATGATACAATTGATAGAGCACACCAATACTTCTTCCGGTTGTCGTGGCAATTGCGGCACCGGTAAGTCCGAAAGCCGGAATCGGTCCGAAGCCATTGATCAATATCGGACATAAAATGATGTTACAGATATTGGCCAACCATAAACTTTTCATCGCGATAGCCGCATTTCCGGCACCGCGAAAAATTCCGTTGATCAGAAAAAGCAGTATAATGCATAAGCTACCACCCATCATAATACGGGTAAAATTTACCCCATAATCGGCGGCTTCCTGCGAAGCACCCATTAGTAATAAAATATCTTTAGCGAAAATAAACCCGCCAATGCTGATAATACTATTAATAAAAACTGCAATAATAATGGCCTGCATACCAGCTTTGGCTGCGGCAACCGGATCTTTTTCCCCGATACGACGCGCCACCACGGCGGTTGCCGCCATACTGATTCCAATGGCAAGTGAATAGATAATCGTGATCACCGATTCGGTTAAGCCTACGGTTTGAATGGCATAGCTGCTATGTTCCAAATGACCTACAAAATACAGGTCGACCAAAGCAAAAACGGATTCCATCAGCATTTCCAAAACCATAGGAATGGCCAGCAGGATTACCGCTTTTTTGATACTACCACTGGTATAATCGAAGTTTTCGTCCCCTTTAAGGGCTTGTTTGATGGTGTTGAAAATTTTAAAAAGAGTGCCTTGCGGCCTATTTGTTTCTGTCATAATAATTAGGATTAATGATTGATAAGATCCCGGTAAACGGGAAGGGAAGTGAAATCGAAATGTCCTAAATTATCTCCGGATAGGTTAGGACGATGCAGAAACTTTCATCGGCGTTCAGTTATAATGAGCGACAAATATAGAATTTATTTTTCAGGAGAAAATCTATTGCAATAATTTTTTACTCACGCGGCTGGAGGCGATAAGCGATGCCAGAAAGCCTAAAATAACGATCGTCAGTAATACGGTAAGGATGTTCATAATATCGAAAACCACCGGATAGGCCATTGTTGGTGTGACCATGATCAATGAAAACTGTTTTTGCAGGATAACCACAATAATACCAAGTACTAAACCGATTAATCCGCCGGTTACGGTAATCAAACTTCCTTGAAGTAAGAAAATACTTCTCAGATGTTTGATTTCGGCACCGAGATTAAAAAGTGTTTTCAGATTGGCTTTTTTATCCAGAATCATCATGATCAAGGCACCGATCAGATTGAATAATGCCACGATGATCACTAATGTAAAGATCAGGTATACGGCAATATTTTCGGTATTCAGCATTTTGTAAAGACTGTCGTTGAGCTGCGCACGGGTTTTGATCGAAACGGTGTCTTTAAAAATCGATTTGATTTCGGATAACGCCTGATTTTCATCGGCTCCGGCTTTAAGCTGAAATTCGATGGCAGTCACCTGATTGGGTTTGTACTGTAATAATTCCTGCGCCAATCCTAAATCGGAAAAAACGTACTTGTTGTCCAGATCTTCGTTGATGGCATAAATCCCAATCGGAACCAGAACCGCTTTGTTAAAAGCATCGTTCGGATTGTCAATCGTACCTTTGCCGGGTTTGGGTACAAAAACTTCAAAGGTGTTGTTGTAATCGAAAAGTCCCATCGACAATTTGTTGGTAATGCCATATCCCACGACTACCTGACTGGTATTTGGATTGAGCCATTGACCGCCGTAAATTTTCTTTTCAAACGGATTGATTTTTCGATAGATGCTATCCACACCTTTTAAATAAGCCACCTGTTCCTTACCGTTAAAGTAGAACAGGACGCGTTCCTCGACCACTTTACTAAAAAGGGCGATGCTTTTGGTGTTTTTGAGCTGTTTTTCCTGTTCCGGACTTATGGTTAGAAATTTGCCGGTTTTTCCGAACATTTTTAAATCGGGATCGGTATCGTTGGCAAACGAAAGACTAAACTCCCGTAGGCCACTAAACACCGAAAGCACGACAAATAAAGACATAGCACTAACAATAATACCCAGCGATGCAATACCGGTAATGATATTGATCGCGGTGCTTTTGCTAAAACTAACGGTATATCGTTTGGCTATGTAAAACGGGAAATTCAATTACGATTTTTTTCGTTTGATTAGAAGTTCCGGGTTTTCGATCGGATTTTCGTCGCCGCTTAATGCTTTGTCGATTTTCTCGATATAATCAAGACTATCGTCGATATAGAAAGCCAGATTGGGCACTTTGCGCAATTGTAGTTTTACACGTTGTGACAAATCGTGTTTGATCAATGGAGTGTTGCTACGGATAGCGTTTAGAATTTCCGCACCTTTGTCGGCCGGGAAAATGCTCAGGTATACTTTGGCGATAGATAAATCGGTGGTTACACTTACTTTCGATACGGAAATAATTAGATTGCTAATTCCGTTTTTACGCACTTCGCCCTGCAGAATATCAACAAGATCTTTCTGCAAAACGGTTCCTATCTTTTTTTGTCTATTTGTTTCCATGATGCAAAAGTACAATTTTTTGGATTGTAAAGTTTTAAAGTTGGTGGCGGATAAAGTTTTTTATCTTTGTTTTCGGAAGATAACGACCAAAAAAACAAAACAGCAAGTAGTACAATGAGAAAAATAGAGCATATCGGGATAGCGGTAAAAGACCTGGAAGTGTCCAATGTTATTTTTGAAAAATTATTCGGTGCGCCGGCCTACAAACAGGAGGAAGTGGCTAGTGAAGGAGTGAAGACATCCTTTTTTATGAATGGGCCGAATAAAATCGAGTTATTGGAGGCTACCACTCCGGATAGTCCGATTGCCAAGTTTATCGAGAAAAAAGGCGAAGGGATTCACCATATTGCTTTTGATGTAGAAGACATTGTTTCGGAAATCGCCCGTTTAAAATCGGAGGGATTTACGGTATTAAACGAAACACCAAAACGCGGCGCCGATAACAAACTAGTGGCCTTTTTGCACCCTAAAGGGACCAATGGTGTACTGGTAGAACTGTGTCAAGAAATTTCGGAATAAGTTTGCACTAAACGAAAAATAGTAGTAATATTGCAGCCTCTAAACCGGTCCTATAGCTCAGTTGGTTAGAGCACCTGACTCATAATCAGGTGGTCCTTGGTTCGAGCCCAAGTGGGACCACTGGTTAAAAAAAGAAAAGCCTTACAGAAATGTAGGGCTTTTTTGATTTTACACCTGACAGGTTTTCAAAACCTGTCAGGTGTTTGTGTTTGGTATATATGACTCCTGTAGCAGGCATCTGACCCACAGGTTCTCCTATTTTGGTCATTATATTTCGAATCACATTTTTAGTGCTATTATTTGGTCTATAATTATAATGATATTTCTGATCTTGTACCTCTATTGTAAATAAACCAGTTTTTTTAAATGCTGTTCCTCCATAAGTTGCTGCTGTTTCATATTTTAATTTTACAAAAGCTTCATGGGTTTCAATTGAAAAATATTCAGTAGCCTTAACTTCTAAAACAGACCAATCAATTAATCTATTATCTACATAAATGTCTTTACCTTTTCCATTTAACCACCAATTATCAGCCTCACTTTTTTGTAGTTTACCATCACCATTTGTATCCCAAGGTTGTTTTATTGGGTCTTGCTGCATCATTGCATGTGATACATTATTTTGTCTACTATTAATAAATCCCGTTTCCTGCCAGCTTGTTGTACTTTGATAATTCGAAAACTGCGGTGTTGCGATAGGCTGTGCCTGAGTTTTAGGAGAACCGCCAAACAGGGATTTAAAGGAACTGTATAAAGAATCAAAAAGTTGGTCATGTCATTAACCGCATTGTTATAATTTCGGGCACTAAAAACCTGGTTGCCCCAGTCTTTTATTCTCCATCGATCGTAGTTGTCGTGAAAGCATTTAGGCAAAAAATTAGCTGTCGACTTATATTATTTCAAAGCTATTAGAGAAATAAGTGGTGTTAATTTTATCTGATGATTTGCCATATACAATTTTTAATCTAAACTTTTTAAACTTTAAAAAATTCTTCAAATAGAAAACTTTTTTAATAGATATATTCTTTTTTACTATTTGATGTGAGTTAATAAGATTTATGACGGACACTCTTGATTCTGGTTGACTTATATCATTGATTAGTTCAATCCAACGATTGTCATAATATTCGATGCTTATGTAATAATATTTTTTTTCAGAATTATTATTAATTGTAAACTCAATATTTTGGTTTTGATTATAACTTTTCTTTAAACCTTCAATTTTGATTCTATCATTATTATTTAAGGTTAAAGCAGAAAAAAGAAAAACATACAAAAAAAGCAAACTTTTCATAATATAATAGATTTAATTTTAGTAATACGTTTTGCCTAACGTCGAAGTATTAGGTGTTGGATAATTAACAATAATTTTTATTGATGAATGTGTTTGAGCATAATTAATTAGTTTAGGGAAAAATCCCTTTCCGACTTCGATACAACCATGTGAGTATCCTTTATGAGAATTGTGTAAATAAAAATTACTTCTGCCAAAAGTATTTGTTTCTGAACTGGGAGTTAATCTTGCTCTTATTGTACCCCAACCGGGATAACTATATGTGTTTCCTGAATTTGTTGTATATGTAGATGGTATTTTTTGAATTCCCATTCCAGGAAGAGTTTCTCCAATAGAAGCATTAATAGCTACAGTTCTGTTAGTATCTAAACTTAAATTAGTATTATAATTCCCTTCAGGTATTGGGCCAGCATTAGGCGTATTTTGCATACTTGAATTTTGATATCCAGGTAACCCAGATGTTGCCGGAAATCGATCAATAACCTTTCCTTTACCATCGTACCAAGTAATATCTGATCCATTATAAACAAGATAATCAGCTCCTCTTTGTTCTAATGGATGAAGTGCATAACTCAACCCACTATTAGCGTTATTACTAAATCCGGTATTTTGCCATCCTGTTGTACTTTGATAATTTGAAAACTGCGGTGTTGCGATAGGCTGTGCCTGAGTTTTAGGAGAACCGCCAAACAGGGATTTAAAGGAACTGTATAAAGACTCAAAAAAGTTGGTAACGTCATTAACCGCATTGTTATAATTTCGGGCACTAAAAACCTGGTTGCCCCAGTCTTTTATTCTCCATCGATCGTAGTTGTCGACAGCTAAGTGGATTAGACTTCCAATGCCAATTTGACCTCCGGAACTAAGACCTTCCGGATTGTTGTGTTCATTGCCGTAAATTTCCCCGCTATAATCCACATATTTTAACGGGTTGTTTAAACAATACCCATAGCGATTATAGTTTTGCGTATTATACGTATCCTGAATATAAGCATCGGGCGACAGGAAGCGGTGTAATTTGGGGAATTACACCTTTTTTGAAGCTACTCGCTTAATCCGTGCTCCAATTCAATTTTTCGTTGCCATTCTCTTTTTTCTTATACCCAAAACACTATTTGCAGCGTTTGTATTTACTGCAAAAAACATTATTGAGGAAGTACAACCATTTTTTATTCTACATAAAATAAATCTATAAGTTTTTCTAATAATTTACCTTCAAAAGTCAACTCATAATTTATGTCAAATCCTTTTTTCTGTAGCTCATGACCTGCCCAATCACGTATTTCATTGGCAGTTTCTATATCAATTTCTATAATAATAAATTGATCTTCTTTCCTGATATGCTTCAGCTTTAATTTTAATGCTCCGTATTCTTCAGGAAGACTATAGTTCAGATAGTCAAACTGATCTTTGTTTAGTTTTAATATCATTGTCCTAATTGTTTTAAAAGTTTCACAGCCTTACTTGAAGATGTCGGATTAACAGATATAATCTGCCCTGTCAGTGGATTAACAACGCCTTCGGCATATCTACCAATAAAACGTTGACTCTGGCGACCGAATTGGTCAGTAACAATATTTCCTGTTTTCAATGGATTTTTTATTGCGTCTAAAATACTATTGGGTTTAACACCTCTTTCTATTATTCTATTTAATCCGTGTTTAGAAAAACCCGTGATTTCAATGCCATTTGCGGTCTTAATACCCCCCTTAGTAGCAATGTTACCCCCCGCTTTAGCAATACTTCTAGTTGCAAAACTGCTACTAACTCTTGCTGTAACTTTTGATAATGCATTCGCGGCTAGCATTTCTGCTTCTGCTATCGGAATGGCAGAAACTAACTTCACTCCGGATTCCGTACCACTTAGTGCATTTCCGTATCGATCCTCACCGGTGATATAACCGCTTAGGCCATCCCAGGCTAAAGCAATGGGATTTATCTGATCCGTTAAATATACAAATTTATGAAGGTAATCCATAAAACTGCCACTGCCATCGCCACCATATTTAACCCCATCTAAAAACCCCGTTTCCTGCCATCCTGTTGTACTTTGATAATTCGAAAACTGTGGTGTTGCGATAGGCTGTGCCTGAGTTTTAGGAGAACCGCCAAACAGGGATTTAAAGGTACTGTATAAAGAATCAAAAAAGTTGGTAACGTCATTAACCGCATTGTTATAATTTCGGGCACTAAAAACCTGGTTGCCCCAGTCTTTTATTCTCCATCGATCGTAGTTGTCGACAGCTAAGTGGATTAGACTTCCAATGCCAATTTGACCTCCGGAACTAAGACCTTCCGGATTGTTGTGTTCATTGCCGTAAATTTCCCCGCTATAATCCACATATTTTAACGGGTTGTTTAAACAATACCCATAGCGATTATAGTTTTGGGTATTATACGGATCCTGAATATAAGTATCCGGCGACAGGAAACGGTGTAATTTAAGGGATTAATACCTTTTTGAATAGCTACTCGCTTAATCCGTGCTCCATTTCAATTTTTCGTTGCCATTCTCTTCTTTCTTTTTGAGTTATTTTGGGATCTTTGTTTTCCACACCAAATCGCATTTCAAAATAATCTTTTCTTTTAAAACCACACGATTTTGCTATTAAAAAATTGGGAAATGTGGAATAGTATAGATTATAATCCCTAACACTCGAATTGTATTTTTCAACAACCGTATTTGTTTTTTCTATATTATCTAGTGTGTTCTTTAGTATGTTTTTCTTATCAATATTGACTAATTGATCATTTTCAGAATAGAACTTTATGAGGGGAAGCATATATTTATTCGATAAATATTGTTTATAAACCAAATCAGGATTACATTCTCCTATATCTTTTCGATTTGCATTATATTCTCTTAAATATATACTCAAACTATCTGTATATTGAATGTTTTGTGAACCTCCATTAACTAAAATTCTCAAAAGACTGTTTTTTTTATCTTGTATATGTAGTAATTCAGTCCAATTGTTATTGAGGGTTTTTAGTTTATGGTCTAAATTATTTTTAGTACTATTCTTATAGACAAAATATAAACCCATAAATAACAAAGTAATAATTAAAAATACGGTTACTGAAATTATTAATGCTTTTCTCATGTCTACTATATTTAATGAATTTTTACCATCCGCTTCCTATACCATCGCCACTAAAGCCTCCACCTCGAGGTCTTTCGTTAGGTGCTACATGTTTATAATAAGTATTTCTATCCAGATATTTTATTGAAGTTGACAATGTACTATTCTCCGCATGTAAATATATAATATTAACATATAGTGATGCGGATGTTTTAAGCAACATATAATCTGTTATTTCTCCTGCTCCAAAGCTATTTTTAATGTTTTTTACTATCTCTATGCCTTGAGAGTATATTTTATTAATATCATGACTTTGCTGATTCCCATATACTTTGTCGAAATGTTCTCTAAATCCTGTTAATAATTCTCCCGGTTCAGTAATTGCAAGTAAGGCTTCCGCAACGAGAGATTGTGCCATTATTCTATTTTCATTCCTTTTAAACCTTTTGCCTAGCCTTTCTGCTATTCGCTCTCTTTTAGTCGGTGGATCTTGTTGATAGATCGTATGATTCACCCCACTATTAGCAGCATTATTAAATCCCGTTTCCTGCCAGCCTGTTGTACTTTGATAATTCGAAAACTGCGGTGTTGCGATAGGCTGTGCCTGAGTTTTAGGAGAACCGCCAAACAGGGATTTAAAGGAACTGTATAAAGAATCAAAAAAGTTGGTCACGTCATTAACCGCATTGTTATAATTTCGGGCACTAAAAACCTGGTTGCCCCAGTCTTTGATTCTCCATCGATTGTAGTTGTCTACAGTTAAGTGGATTAGACTTCCAATGCCAATTTGACCTCCGGAACTAAGACCTTCTGGATTGTTGTGTTCATTACCGTAGGTTTTCCCGCTATAGTCCACATATTTTAACGGGTTGTTTTACTTAGGCTTCTTATGCTTTACAGAATTTAACTATTTTCTTTTTTATTTTGTAATATCAATATCTTCTAAAGACTTTTCTTTAATAATCTTTCTCAATTCAGAATATGTAATCTTTCTGATAATGGTATCGTTAATAATGTCTTGTGAAAAATAAAGGAGATTACTTTTTTTGGTTCCATCGAATATGTTGTGTCAACTGAAATTAATAAATATTTCTCATTATACTTGCAATCAACAAGTCCACTATTAATTAACAGTTCATTATTTTTCATAAGTCTATTATTACTGCCTCCTTCAAAATCGACTTCATATCCACCGAATGGTAATTTATAGTAATTATCAGATGTATTACAAGATAATAATGTGATTGCTGTTGAAATAATTAGTGCTCTTTTCATAGTCTAGTATTTAGGTCCTCTTTCGAAATTGTAAACTCTTGGAACAGGTGTAACTATTGTATTTACGCCTGTGAAGTTAATTTTATATTGAATGCCGTCACCAGCTACCCATCTACCTATAGTATTTGCTGGATTTCTAATGGGTGAACTTAAGTATGCACCGTGCTGTTCAAAGTTATATGTATCAGAAAGTATTCGAACCTGATTATTGCCTAAATACATTAAAATTCATTATCTAGAGCAGTATAAGGTAATTCGCTTATAATCTTACCCAATTTTGTTTTAAATAGTATCTTTTCCAAATTAGTATCGACATTTATCGTAAATGGCTCTTTTATTTGTGCATTTGAACTCATAATTAATGACCAAAACCTGCCTTTTTTCTTAAAAATATAGATATTGATGCAGGGTAAACCTGAACACCCTATAACTTTCAAAATTAAAATTGTACTGTTTTTAGTTTTAACAT
This sequence comes from Flavobacterium sp. CAU 1735, assembly GCF_039888695.1. Taxonomy (NCBI): domain Bacteria; kingdom Pseudomonadati; phylum Bacteroidota; class Flavobacteriia; order Flavobacteriales; family Flavobacteriaceae; genus Flavobacterium; species Flavobacterium sp. CAU 1735. The sequence continues at coordinate 163,107 of NZ_JBDQQQ010000001.1, forward strand.
CTCTCGAATAGACTGAAGAAAAAGGGACTTGATTTTTGCCCCATTCTAGTATCTTATTTTTATCAAAAAAGACAAATTCAGTAATAGTGTCTGAGAAAACAAAATGTGATTCAAGAAAGTCTTTAGTTTCTTGCTGTTTCTTTTGTTTTTGTAAAGTGAGTTTTTTGTCAATTCTGTTTTTTTTGAAAATTTTATTAAACCAATCGGATAAATCCATCTCAAAAAATGCTGTTTTATTATTTTTTACAATGACAGGAGTTGTATCTTTTATGAAACTATTCATTGAATCATAGAGTTCATTTACGATTTCTTCCTTTTTTTTCCAATGTAATTCTTTAGTGGACAAACCTTGTGAATAAGTATGCATACTTGATAAAGTAAGCAATGATAACAAAAAAACTATCTTCTTTTGACCCATAATTTTATTCCTCCATTTTGATAATTACCATGATGGGCACGTATCGGATTAGTAATTAGACGTCCTGAGTAATCGACATTCCTAATAGGAGTTATCCCCGGTTTATGAGACCAGTTGCCTCCTCTATCCTGGCGATACCAGTGATAATCATTTCCTTGGTCAATAACTAAATATACGGAATAATAGCCATTTTTTCCAAAACCTAACCTGTTCCAGAAATTAGGTTGTTTAATTCGACCATCACTTATCGCTGCTTTTGTTACATTATCTAATGTTATAGCAGAATGGCTGGTAATAGCATGCTCACCATCATTTCCAGGTTGTAATCCCCAAGGATTTCCATTATCAATATCATCTAAAGCATAGCTGTAACAATTGTTGGTGAGTTGTATTGTTGGATCAAAATCAATTATATTGCCATCCGCGTCAGTATATACATCGCCACCATCATTCCATTTATCAGGTTCATAAGCAGGATTGTCCTTCCATGCCCAAGGGTTATAATATCCTCCTGTTCCATAAGTCCAACCACCTGACCCATATCCGATATTCATACCCATTCCCCCGACATCATTTCCAAGAAAGTTTATGCCAACACTTACTCCCCAATCGAAAGAACCTAGCCCACTATTCATGTTGTGAGTATAAGAAATATTTCCTCCAGCATTAAAAGCTCCAAATGAAACATACACAGCAGCACCTGTCGTTGTACTCCAACTACCGGAGCGAAAACCATAATCGAAGCTTTGGCTTATCGTAGCACCTGATCCCAAGCCTGTGCCACCTACACGAAAACCTATTTCACTATACACGCCTACTGAGCCGCCATCACTCCACCTAATGTTAATTCCTGCTCCTAATGGTGCTCCCATAGGTGTAAGGTTAAATCCCAGACTTATGCCATTTTTACCAATACTCCATGTGAAAAATTCCCCACTAGTGTCATTATATTTTAGTGGATTATTCCAACAATAGCTATAACGATTATAGTTTTGCGTATTATACGTATCCTGAATATAAGCATCGGGCGACAGGAAGCGGTGTAATTTCGGATCGTATATCCGTCCGTTCATATTAATAATGCCTACGCTTTGAATATGTTCGTGTCCGGTATACCCTCTGTCTAAAATGGTTAACCCTGCCAAGTTGCGACTTTGTCCGTCCTGTACTTTTACAATTGCACCCCACGGATCGAAAAGGCGTTTTTCAACAATGGCACCCGACTGATTGGTAATCGCGAGTATACTGCCTTGATAGTCACGGTGTAAATAGAGGTATTCGGCTGTTGTTCCGTTGTCTTTTATAATTGCAGGAGCGGAATAGGCATCACCACCTACAAAAAAGACAAAAGAAGATTCTCCGGTATTTTGATTGGTTGTGATTTCGACACTACCGCCAAAACCATAATCCTTACGGAATTGCCGCTGCGTGATATTCGTTTGAAATCCACCGTAAAACATCGCAGTTCGATAGCTAGTATCATTGTATTTGAAATCGATTTTTTCGACACCGGTTTCGGTAATAGTTGTGGGCTTTTGGGAGATACCGTATTTAACGTCCAACTGTCGTAAATCGGTTTTCGGATTATTAGTTTTACGAATCCGGATATCGTCAAACCAAACATTTCCACCACCATTATTGTCAACCCGAATATTTAGTTTTTTAATGTTAGAAGGAACATAGACGGTTCGCTCCAGATACACCCATTGGTGGGTCAGTTCAGTATACTTATCGGCCACGATAGTATAATACCCGGTTTCGATTTCGGAGTTCATAAACAGAAAAATCTGCGATGAGGGTCCATCACTATATACCCATCCGGAAAAGGTATAATAGGTGCCATGCGGGTTATCAATCGGAATCCAGTAATCGGAATGTAGTGTTTTATCCGAGTCGGTTGGATTATGAATTTTTAGCGAATATTTTCCGGATTTGGCTTTGGAATCGTCATATATTGGCTGACCAAAAATGCTCCATCCGATACCTAAATCTGACCATCCTTTTTGTTCTTCCATGCCGTCGTTAAAAATCCCTTCGCGGTTTTGATAATAGGAAGCGTCCTCTATGTTCAGGTCGATGGAAGTGTTTTGATAGGCCTTGTCGGCATTGGTGTAATTATATTGACCTAAATTATTTTCAGTAATACGGCCACGATCGTCGTAGTGCTGCGTTTCAATGATTTGTTTTCCAATCCATAAGTCATCGATATAAAAGAATGTTGCCGTACCGACATCGTTACCCAATCCATCTTTGTCGATATTTAACGTTACATAAGGATACTGGGTTACGGTATGCTCGAATTCAAGAATACCATTTTGAGCATAACCTTTAAAGGATTCATTCCATAATCCGCTTGCCGGATCAGATTCTACTACTAAAACGCGGACTTGATTCGTAGTTCCTTTAGCAACTTTGACTTTTATGGAAAACTTGTCTCCAACTTTAGCCTGAGTAAGTATGGTTTTTCTAACCCCGGCGTAACCTTGCGTTGCGGTTACTTTTAACTGTTCGTTCTGATTGGAGGTCACCGCGCCGAGTTGTGTTCCGAATTCACCGGTTCCCGAATGAAAATCGTCACTATGAAGGGTAACAAGCTCTTTATTCCATTTTACCAGACGATCCTGATTGTCGTATTCAAACGGTTCGTAGGAGGCGAATAAACTATTGGAACGATTGTTTAGATTTTCCCTGACAGGATCAAAAGTAGTTGTGAAATTAAATAATGATTCGGATGTATTCCGGGTTTCGAAAACGGAAGGGAATCCATAGGTGTCATAAGTGTTTATTTGTGTTAAACCATTTCCAAAAGAGCTGTTAGTGAGTTGTCCTCGTTGATTAACACTATTTGCAGACCATAATACCTGATGGGTTGCATTGTCTAAAATCTGATGGATATAGCCATTTTTATAGGTATATTTAAAGGTTTGGGTACTGGTCTTGTTATTTGTTAACGAAGTTGCGGTTAATTTTTCTTTGTCGACTCTTCCAAAGGTATCATATGTTAGCTCTTTTATAAATGTTCCTGTTTTTGAGGTAGTACTAATTTTTTGAGGTCTTTTAAAATCATCATATTCATAGTTTTCGATGTGGGAATCATCAGAGGAGTTTAAACTATTCATAATGCTGCCCGCCAGTGTTCCGTCTGTATTGTAGTTGTACGTGGTATAGAAGTTGTCATTTGACTGTACTGTTTTTGCTATTATGCGGCCCAATGCATTCCGGGTATATTCGATAGTTCCTTTAGGGGTTTCTTCGGTTATGATTTCTCCCAATGCATTGTATTTGTATTGATAGGTTCCGGCAGAAGGATCTTCGAGTTTTGTTTTTCGACCCCAGCCATCTTGTTCTGTAACAATACTGTTACCGCCATAATTTACCTGTTTTAGTCTGCCGTTGGCAAAGTATTGCTGCGTGATAGCGTTGCCTGAACTGATATCATCGGTTTTGGAAAGGATACTATTGGCAGCATTTTTAGTAATGCTTTCGGTTTTTAAACCGTCGAATATGCTGGTCGTTAAACCGGTATATGTTAGGATCTGAGTTTTTCCGGTTGCGGCAATACTCTGGATAATTCGGTCAAATTGGTCGTATTTAACGATATTCCACTGACTTGGTGCTGAACCAGTATATGGCTCACTACTTTTGATAGTGTGCCCGTAAATGTCGTATACATAATCGATATAGCTAATCGAACCGTCAATGTTTTTAACGCCGGATTTTATAATCCTTCCAAGGTCGTTTGATAGCGATTCGCTATAACTGCCATCATCACCGAAAACTTTTACAAGTGCTTTTTCATCGACACCCGAATAGATAAAAGTAGTGTTGAAATAATCAGTTGCTTTTGTTTTTCGTCCCCAAAGATCATATTCATTGGTTAGGGTTCTGCCATCAGGAGTTGTAATGCTTACGGGTAATCCATTCAGGTCGTTATAGGTATATATTGTATTCAGTCCTTCTATATCGGTACTTTTTGTGATAAAACGACCGCTCGTGTCATATTCTGTACTATTAATTCGGGGTGCCATCCCGTTTGCTGTCAGTGTTTTTTTGGTGATATTTCCGAACGTATCGTATTCATAACGTGTTGTCACATAATCGGTATTGTGTCCTTTGGTTTTGATTTCCGATACTAAATTATTGGCCGTATAGGTGTATATTTCTTCTGTGTTCATTTGACCATCGCCATAGGTTTCGGTATTCTTTTGGGTAGGACGACCAATGCTATACGGAGTTCCTTGTGGCTGGTTGAAATATTTCAAAGTAACCACCGCTTTTTTGTCAACCGTATTTCCTCGTTTGTTAACAGTGGTATTGGTTAACAGGTTATTGAAATCATCATAGGTGGCGACTATTTCGGTTGTGGTGCCTTTCAGACTGTTTATAGTAGTTGAGGTGTCTGTCTTAATTTTAAACACCTTATTGGGAAGCAGTGTACTGGAATACGTATTGGTCGATTTAATGATAAATGATGTCGGAGTAAAATGCGCCGATGGGATAGCCAATCCGGTAACGGTATAGCTTTCGGATAAAGCGCCGCGCTTGGAAATATCGAATTTCGAAATAGTGGAAATGACTGCATTATTGTCGTTATACCAATTGGTGTTCATGGTGGATCGGAAGCCTAAAAAACCCAATCCATCGACGTTATATACCGCGCCACAATATTTATAATCCTGTTTTTTATATTCGTTTTTACTTTGTCGCTCCAGTCGGGAGACTACCGAAATAGAAGGTGCATTGCTGATATCGGCATTCGGATAGTTTTCGATGTTGGGACTATCGTTATATACAAGGTCAAAAGTGTTGGTGTCCGGAGCTATCAGCGGATGGTAGGTGATGCGGTCTTGTACGCCATTACCAAGTGTTATTGAATTTAATTTGGTGTCTTTTGCGTTAGATTTGGCTGTTTTAAAATTAAAAATGTTGTTTTTAGAGATAAAACTGATATCCTGACTGTTGTTGATTTTGTCAAAGCTGATAAAAGCCGGAAGAGAATATCGGTCGACAGTTGACGAAGCAGGAGTTGAGGCACTACCGGCGGGAGCAAAATTGGTGCTGGTGTTTTTATAATATTGAACCGTAATAGAGGCTTTTCCGGAGTTACCACAGCCGATATTCTCCACATACAGTAAGTCTGTTTTTCCGTCTAAATTAAAATCGGTTGGAATAATATGACGGACAAAAGAGCAATCATTTTCCTGTGTACTCGGGTTATACGGAATGCTGTAATTGTGCTTGGATTTTATAAAGGATATGCCTGTCGAGGAATATTTAACAAAGTTATGACCGTTACCGGTTGGAAGTATAAAATCTGCTTTTCCATCGCCATTATAGTCACCCATAAGGATTGGGTAATTCAAATTAATACTACTATCAGCATAGGTAGATAATTGAATTAACCGGTTGTTGTCGTTAAGCGTATATATGGTCACTTTTCCGGAATCGAAAACCAGTATGTCCGATTTACCATCGCCATTATAATCCACAACTCGAATAATGCTATAGTCGGTCATTGCCAATTGTCCGGCATTATTCACAAAGTCATTCGTTAATCGCTTATCCAGATTCACAAAATAAGAACCTCCTCCTAAACGTACCCGATCATAAGTGTTATGTTCGTATGTTTGGGTATAGGAGATCGATTTTTCAACAGCAATAAGATCGGTAAGTCCGTCACCATTAAAATCGCCACTTAAAAAAACTTTAGGAATGTTTACAACGATTCGTTCCTCGGTCGGTTTGTTAGGAATTGATCTGAATTTTCGAAACAGGAACGAATCCTGAAAAGAAAGTTCTTTGCTATAATATTGTTCATTGTTGTAGTAAATAAGCTCTGGAAATACGTACGACTTGCGGTACTGAAAATACACCGGAGAAGCCGTTCCTGCCGCGTAGGTGCTGAAAGTTGTTGTATTGTCGGATGGATTGGTTTTAATTAATGTCCAGGCTTGTGTTTGCATTAATTTGTAGCCATAGGAAGAACTCCCGCCCAGCCATGAAACCGGGACGATTTCATCGAAAGATTCGGGTACGGGTATTTCTGATCCGATGTTATACTGGCTTTCCTGAAAGTCGGTAAACAGCCAGTATTTTTTTTGGGTATCCGATCCGGAAGTCGGATACAGAATAATATCTGTCTTCCCATCACCATTAAAATCTCCGGTAACAGTTGCCGCATTTTTGTAGCTTATATTGTTTACCGATAAGTTTGTTGTAATTGGATTGTAAGTAAGAGTGTCGGGTGTGTCATCATAGGTAAAAACAGTAGGATTCCGACTTTTAACAATGCCTCCGTATTCTGAGGACTCCGTAATACTGGCTAGCCTTTCATAACCTAATGAATTGATATCATGGGTTAAGGTGTATTTTCTATAATGATAATCGGAAAAATTGGTTGGGTGTATCAGTATATAATTTAGTATATAGGCTTCTGTAAAAGGAATTCCGCCGATATAGGCATTTTCGGAACGATTTCTTTTTTTATAATCAAAATAGATCGTATTGTATCCCGGATTCGAGCCAATAGCACCATAGCTTATTCTCATGATGCGGGAAATGTTTAAAAACTTGGCGTAAGAATAGTTGATGCGGATACCCTGAGGGTTTTCCCAATAGTCGATAGACCATTTTATTTCCGATCGCGATTCGAGGTGGTTGCCATACTGAGCTTTTGAACCGTCAGGGTATTCTACCAGAAAATACTGAGGGCCATAGGTAGCACCTAATGGAGAAACACCAAAAGAGGTCACTTTTGTAGTCGAAAAATTTTCGGTTTCATATACCGTTCCATTGGCGCCATAAGTGCCGGAGGTACCATTTTTAATCACTAACCGCTGACCATCGAGCGCAAAACGATCCAGGTGATCAAAGTCGACAGGATCAAAAATTCCGTCATGATATTTGGTGGATGGAATTCGGGTAATGGACGAGAGTCCGGAAACCGACCAGCCATAACCGGCGATATTATTTCCGCTCTGACTGTCGTACGACAAGCTGATTTGAGGGACAATATCCTTTATTCCGGGTAATACTTCGATAGGAATCGTATAGTTTGCTGCACCGGACAGGGACACTGATAGTCTTCCTGCGGTGATGCCCACTTCGGATATCCCCTTGTGTGGTGTTTGTGATGCAGCTGGAATAAGCATAAATAAGGCTGATAGCATAAGGAAAGGTGCAATTTTTTTTGCCATAATTGAATGGTATTGAATCGAAAAATCAACAGAAAATTCACTTAACAGGAGAGAGGGAAGATGTGTGATGAACACATAAATGTTTATGGTTCCGAACTGTTTCTTCGAAAGATTAAAAACTAAATAGCGAGGAGAATTATTTATTCCTGCATTTTTAAACAGTTGTTATGGAGTTGGGAATGGAAAATTAAAGTTGCCTTTTTAGATTGGCCAAAAAGTGATCTTTCTTTCCAGTTTAACGAACGTTTTGTCTCGGTTTTTTTGCGAGAATAAACTGATCATATAATGTCTAAAAAGTAAAAAAAGAAAATAGGTGTTAGAAGTATTAATGAAAATAGAGGTATTGTAGCATTTTTTTGAAAGGAAACACTTTAAAGCTAGAAGTGTCGTTTGTAAAATAATAGCTCTCCTGGGACATAAATAAGTCTTGTTGGGACAATTAGTCTAATTTTTGCAGATAAACAGAAAAAACGGAGTATTGGTCTATTTTTTTAAGGAAAAAGATTGTTTTGTTAAAAAAACTTGCTACATTCGTGTCCTGCAGAACTACTGGAAGAAAGGCCTTTTTTCTGTGTGAAATTTGCGATTATTTCAAATAGATTAACAATTTCTTGTAAAATATTTTTTATTCACGTTAAGAATATTTTTTATTTTTGCCAAATGAAAAACAGCTTTATAAAAATAGGAGTCTTTTCCTATTTCATTTTAAATACACTGTCAGCTATTGGAGCGCCGGTACCGCCGCCTCCGGAAAATGGTGCACCGCCACCTCCGGGAGCGCCTATAGACGAGCGCCTTTATTTACTGTTGGGTGTAGGGCTGTTATATGCATTTTACTATTACAAAAACTATCATACAAAAAAAGCGTCCGAATAATCGGACGCTTTTTTTATTGTCGCAGTTCGTGTAACCTACTGACATATTTTCCAATCACATCAAATTCCAGATTAATGGTAGTGCCAACTTTAAAATTCTTAAAGTTAGTGTGTTCCATAGTATACGGAATGATGGCAACGCTAAACTCGTTTTCTTTGGAGTTAACCACAGTAAGGCTTACACCATTAACGGTAACGGAGCCTTTTTCGATTGTGATGTTGCGTAATTTTGAATCATATTCAAACGTGAAATAATAACTGCCGTTCGCATCCTGAATATTTTTGCAGGTTCCGGTCTGGTCCACATGACCTTGAACGATATGGCCGTCCAGACGGTCGCCTAGTTTCATTCCTCTTTCCAAGTTGATCAAATCTCCTGTCTGCCAACTGCCTAAATTGGTTTTGTCAAGCGTCTCTTTTATGGCGGTTACTGTATAGGTGTCACCATCAATAGCGACCACGGTTAAGCAGACTCCATTGTGGGAAACACTTTGGTCAATTTTAAGTTCGTGGGTTATGGAAGATTGGACGTGAATATGAATATTGTCGTTTTCTTTTCGGATGTTCCGGATGGTTCCGAGAGTTTCGATAATTCCTGTAAACATAACTGATTTATTTTGCTAAATTTGCATATCCAAAATTAGTAATAAATAACTAGTCGGCATGGTGAAAAAAGCAGAAAATATAATTGTAGGAATTTCCATAGGGGATCTAAACGGGATTGGGAGCGAAGTAGTATTGAAAACGTTCGAGGATACCCGTATGCTGGAGCTATGTACACCGGTCATTTTTGCTAATGTGAAAATCCTTTCCTTTATAAAGAAAACATTACAGCTCAATGCAAACCTTCACGGGATTGATAAGATGGAGCAAATTGTTCCCGGAAAAATCAACGTATTGAATGTATGGCGGGAAGGTGTTAATCTTGAATTCGGTGTCAACGATGAAAACGTAGGGAAATATGCTATCCGATCGTTTACAGCGGCTACAAAAGCGCTAAAGGAAGGGTTGGTAGATGTGTTGGTAACGGCACCGATCAATAAATACAATATACAATCGGAAGAATTTCATTTTCCGGGACATACTGACTATCTGGATCAGGAACTGGAAGGTGATGCCTTGATGTTAATGGTTCAGGATGGTTTACGCGTAGGTTTGTTTACAGATCATATTCCGGTTAACGAAGTGTCGAACCATCTAACGGAAGCACTGATTCATAAAAAAATAGAAACCGTTCATAAAGCGCTGATTCAGGATTTTGGGATTACACGACCTAAAATTGCTGTTTTAGGATTAAATCCACATTGTGGTGATAACGGTGTTATCGGAAAAGAAGATGATGAGGTGATCAAACCGGCTCTGAAAAAACTATTTGACAGTGGAATTATGGTTTTCGGACCGTTTTCGGCCGATAGTTTTTTTGGATTAAGTCAATATGAAAAATACGATGCGGTTATTGCTAACTACCACGATCAGGGATTGGTTCCGTTTAAAACCTTGTCGTTTGGAAACGGAGTAAACTATACGGCCGGACTAAATAAAATCAGAACATCGCCCGATCATGGGACGGCTTATGAGATCGCCGGTAAAGGAGAAGCCGATTATAATTCGTTTAAAGAAGCGGTTTATCTGGCAATTGATGTGTATAATAACCGGAACGAACATAAAGAACTGGTTAAAAACCCTTTGAAAACCAAACAAAAACAGTTATAAACAAAAAAATGTTTACAACTCCTTTGAAATTCCAATAATTTTATATCTTTGCACGCTCAAAACTGTTGTTATGAATCATGATAAAGAATTTTTGATCCCTTTTGTTGGATTAAAGCAGGGAAAACACCAGTTTGAATATCATATAGATAAGAAGTTCTTTGAACACTTTGATTTTGATGACTATAATGGTGTCGATGTCAAAGTTGATGTGGTTCTGGACAAAAAAAGCACAATGCTTGAACTCGCTTTTAAACACAAAGGAACGGTAAATGTCCCATGTGATATAACAAACGAGGATTTTGATTTGCCAATTAAAGGTAAGATGAATTTAATTGTAAAATTCGGAGATACCTTTAATGATGAGAACGATGAGTTGCTGGTGTTACCTCATGGCGAATATCAAATCAACATTATGCAATACATTTATGAAGCAATCGTATTGTCGGTTCCAAGCAAAAGGATTCATCCCGGAGTAAAAGACGGAACGTTACAATCGGAAGCAATTGATCGCTTAAATGAATTAGCGCCAAAAGAACAACACAAAGAAGAAGAAAATACAGATCCCAGATGGGACAAATTAAAACAACTATTAACGGATAAATAATATAGTAAGATGGCACATCCTAAGAGAAAAACCTCGAAAACAAGAAGAGATAAGAGAAGAACGCATTATAAAGCGACGGTTCCTCAAATTGCTACATGTCCTGTAACAGGAGAGGCGCATTTGTATCACAGAGCTTACTGGCATGAAGGTAAAATGTACTACAGAGGTCAGGTTGTAATTGATAAGCAAGAAGCTGTTGCTTAATCGAAGAAAATAATAGAGAAAACTCTCACTATGTGGGAGTTTTTTTTGTTAAAAACCCTTTGAAACGAATTAAGTAGCGATAAAAAAGGCTTGGTTTCGGATTTTTTTTGTAATTTCCACCACTTTTTTCAGCTAAAATTTGAAAAAGAAAAAGTAACCCATATGACTAAAATTACAGCAGCCATTACAGCGGTTGGATCTTATGTTCCGGACTATGTTTTGTCGAATCAGGTTCTGGAAACTATGGTTGATACCAACGATGAATGGATTACCACTCGTACGGGAATTAAAGAAAGACGTATTCTCAAAGAAGAAGGACAAGGGACTTCTTTTATGGCAATTAGAGCCGCACAAAACCTGATTGAAAAATCGGGAATTGATCCTAAAGAAATTGATCTGGTATTGTTGGCAACAGCAACACCGGATATGCCGGTAGCCTCTACGGCAGTATATACCGCAACACAAATTGGAGCGACAAATGCTTTTGCCTACGATCTGCAGGCGGCTTGTTCCAGTTTTCTATACGGGCTTTCTACAGCCTCTGCTTACATCGAATCAGGACGTTATAAAAAAGTATTATTGATAGGGTCTGATAAAATGTCTTCTATCATTGATTATACCGACAGAGCGACTTGTATTATTTTTGGAGATGGTGCCGGTGCCGTATTGTTCGAACCGAATACCGAAGGTTTAGGTTTCCAGGATGAATATTTAAGAAGTGATGGCATTGGACGCGAATTCCTGAAAATTGAAGCCGGTGGTTCTATTTTACCTGCTTCGGAAGAAACGGTAAAAAATAAACAACACTTTGTACATCAGGATGGAACAACCGTTTTTAAATATGCGGTTTCCGGAATGGCTGACGTAAGTGAGAAAATAATGGAGCGTAATAAGCTTACAAAAGAAGATGTCAATTGGTTGGTAGCGCATCAGGCGAATAAACGTATCATTGATGCTACTGCAAACCGAATGGGATTAGACGAATCAAAAGTATTGATAAACATCCAGAAATACGGTAATACCACTTCTGCAACTTTACCTTTATTGTTGTCTGATTTCGAAGATTCTTTAAAAAAAGGAGATAATATAATTTTTGCCGCATTTGGTGGTGGCTTCACTTGGGGAGCTATCTATTTAAAATGGGCCTACAATAAACAAAAAACTAACTAAATCAAAATTCCGAACAAGATGGATATTAGAGAAATTCAAAACCTAATCAAATTTGTAGCGAAGTCTGGTGCTACTGAAGTAAAATTAGAGATGGATGATTTCAAGATCACCATTAAAACTACAGAAGCAGGAGCAGCAGAAACTACTTATGTTCAACATGTTCCAATGCAAGCGGCAGTTCCGCAAGCGGCAGCACCTCAGGCAGTAGCAGCACCTGCACCGGCAGCACCGGTAAGCACTCCGGCTGCTGATGACGATTCCAAATACCTGGTAGTTAAATCACCAATTATCGGAACATTATACCGTAAACCATCACCGGATAAAGCGCCTTTCGTAGAAGTAGGAAGCACTATCAATAAAGGAGATGTGGTTTGTGTGATCGAAGCCATGAAATTATTTAATGAAATCGAATCGGAAGTATCCGGTAAAATCGTTAAAGTATTAGTTGACGACGCTTCTCCAGTAGAATTCGACCAACCGTTATTTTTAGTAGACCCATCATAAGAAATTTTAAATGCTAAATTTTGAATGATGGTTTTTTTATGCCGCATTTAAAATGATTTAAAATTTAACCCGAATTTAAAATTTCAAGAGATGTTTAAAAAAATATTAATCGCAAACAGGGGAGAAATTGCGCTTCGCGTAATCAGAACCTGTAGAGAAATGGGCATCAAAACTGTGGCCGTATATTCGACTGCAGATGCGGAAAGCCTACATGTTAAATTTGCTGACGAAGCAGTTTGTATCGGTCCTCCGCCAAGTAATTTATCCTATCTGAAAATGTCTAACATTATTGCTGCTGCTGAGATCACCAATGCAGACGCAATTCACCCCGGATATGGATTCCTTTCGGAAAATGCTAAATTTTCCAAAATTTGTGAAGAGCACGGTATTAAATTTATCGGAGCTTCACCGGAAATGATCGAAAAAATGGGAGACAAAGCTACGGCTAAAGCAACCATGAAAGAAGCGGGAGTTCCTACTATTCCGGGATCAGAAGGTCTATTGGAATCGTATGAGCAAGCGGATAAATTAGCCAAAGAATTCGGATACCCTATCATGTTAAAAGCTACTGCCGGTGGTGGTGGAAAAGGGATGCGAGCAGTTTGGAAAAAAGAAGATTTACTAAAAGCATGGGAAAGCGCGCGTCAGGAAGCCGGTGCAGCCTTCGGAAACGATGGAATGTACATGGAAAAACTGATCGAAGAACCACGCCATATTGAAATACAAGTTGTAGGAGATTCCTATGGTAAAGCGTGTCACCTTTCAGAAAGAGACTGTTCGGTACAACGTCGTCACCAGAAATTAACAGAAGAAACGCCTTCTCCATTTATGACGGACGAATTACGTACGAAAATGGGAGATGCAGCGGTTAAAGCGGCCGAATATATTAAATATGAAGGCGCTGGTACGGTTGAGTTCCTGGTTGACAAACACCGTAACTTCTACTTCATGGAAATGAATACCCGTATTCAGGTAGAACACCCGATTACAGAGCAGGTAATTGATTACGATTTGATCCGTGAGCAAATTTTGGTTGCGGCTGGAGTGCCAATTTCCGGTAAAAACTATTTACCACAGTTACACTCTATCGAATGTCGTATCAATGCCGAAGATCCGTATAATGATTTCCGTCCGTCACCAGGAAGAATCACAACGTTGCATTCACCGGGAGGACACGGAGTGCGTCTGGATACACACGTGTATGCCGGATATACCATTCCGCCAAACTACGATTCGATGATCGCTAAGTTGATCACTACAGCTCAAACCCGAGAAGAAGCGATCAACAAAATGAAACGTGCTTTGGATGAATTCGTAATTGAAGGAATCAAAACGACAATTCCGTTCCACAGACAATTAATGGACGATCCGGATTATGTTGCTGGTAACTATACTACAAAATTCATGGAAGGTTTTGTAATGAAAGACCCGGTAGAATAAGCCCGAAAAACAAAATAATTAAAAATCTCACACACCAGTGAGATTTTTTGTTTTTATGCTTTCAGATACTCTATATTTGGCGCACAAAAACAAACCTTATGAAATTTAAAAAATTACTTTTAGGATTGACAGTTTTTGCTGCCATCCTGTATTCGTGTTCGTCCGATTCTTCTTCAGATTCGTCTGCTTCAACACCGGAATCGGTAGCTGATGCAAAGCAAAACATTACCAACACGTTTAATAGTTTTTATAACTGTTTGAATACGCTTGACGATGGAGAACTTTCGAATTTTATACTATATTCATTGTTCAATTCCGGAAACCAGGATTATAATGATTCCTGGATCAAAAATTTATCCAACAAATTTGAAGGACAATATGGTAAAATGTTCTTAAATAACAAACTGCAATTTGCCAATAGAGCCGGTGTATATGTATGGAATTCCACATCGCAAAGCTGGACCAAACAAGCGGCATCTAATATTATTACGTTAAGGTTTCCATCGCGTCAAAACCATTCAGGAAACGATGCGGAATTTAGCCTAAATGCATACAATGATACTTCGGTTTCTTATACTTCCGAAACATATTGGTTACCGACGTTGGTGAATTTTACATTAAAAAGAGATAATAATTTGGTGTTTTCGTTAAATGCATCCAACATTACTTTTAATGTAAATACAAACTTTAGTATGCCTACCAATGCTGATGTAGTGATTTATACGGCTCCGTATACACATAATTTTTCATGGAGAAGAAATTCGGCTGTGGATTTTCAGTTAAATTATACTTCCGCTACGCCACAGGGATGTACCAATTCGATTGTTACTAATGTGAAATTAAAACATTCGGATTATGGGAATATTACATCAATCAGTGATGTGAAAACGGCAAATGGAACAGTATCGGTGGGTGATCTTAAAATTGTTTATGCGGCCAATATTGAAGCGATTACGGCTTATGAAAACCCAACTCCGGCTCAAATCAACAACAATACGAATGCCGAAGTGTATTATAATAATGCTAAGATCGGTAACCTGATTTATGACGAGGTTAATGGTACTACAAAGATTTATATTGTTTATGCAGACGGAACCCGTGAGAATGTAGATGTTTATGTAGGTGATTTTGAAACAAAAATCAGAGCGATCTTTGAAAATTACCTGAATTAATGATCCTGAGAAATACGATATTGTTATTTGTATTACTGGGTTCGCTATGCTGTTTTTCGCAAAACGAGCCATTAAAAACAGTTGATACGGTACAATTTAGAAGCCGATTGGGAATAGGAATTTCGAACTTTATTAATTCTGCTTTTTCATCCGATAAGAATGCTTATAATCTCGAATACCGTTATGCATTAAATAAAAAATATGCACTTCGGGCCGGAGCAAGTTATGAAAAAGACGATAGTGAAGGCGGATTTACAGAAATAGGGTTAAAGATAGGTGCTGATAAAGTGTTTCGCCAAAACAAACACTGGACGTTCTATTTTGGAGCCGATATATTGAGTAGCTATTCCAATTTTAAAAACGTTAATAAAGATAATTATGCTGTTGGTATTGCGCCGCTCCTGGGTATCCAGTATAACATAGTGGATAATTTTTCGATATCGATCGAACCGATGTTGTATTTTAAATACAATATTGTGATTGATAACGCTACCTTTCTGGAAAACAAAAGGACCACTTGGTCGGAATCCGGATTTGGAAAAACGGGATATATTCAGCTTAATTTTCATTTTTAAATATAAACAGGCTATCTCACTTAATGGAGACAGCCTGTTTTCTTTTTTAGAGTAACCGGGATAATACGATCAGATTACTATCGGTTAAACGGTTCTTCGTTAATCCAGTGAAACCCACGTCCGGTAAGTAGAAAATCGGCTTTGGTTTTGTGTTTTAGCTGTATTTTTACCGAATCGGCGGTATGAAATAACAAACCGTCTTTGGTTTTTTCATAACGGAAATACTCCGTCTTGGGAACCGTTTTGTCGTTATCGGTTATTTCGCGTAATACGATGGATTTGGCCACCGTATCGATAGTCGATGTGAACTTCATTTCCCGATTGTTTGTGTAGCGGATTCCGGCTGCATCGCGGGTTTCAAAAACAAAATGCAAATAACCGGAATTGTTTTCCGAATCGGTCACTTCATAAAAACCATAGAGTGGCGGATTACTACTGTCTTGGTTGTGCATTTTCAGATAGGCGATTAGAAAAGCCGAAAATATTCCAACCGATAAAAGTAGTTTAAAACCGGTTTTGATATACTGCAATACTTTTTCCGATCGGGCATCGCCCAAATAGATAGTGTGTTCTTTTTGCGTTACGGCTTTGTCCAGAATAAAAAAGCGTATCAATCGGACACGTTCGTAATACAGGAGTATCAACGCCGCCAGCAACATATGAATGGAACTGATTTTAACCGGAATATCATAACAAAGGTTCATCATCACAATATTGGTGAGTACTCCGGTAAGGATTACAGTTCCTAAGGTGATCGTTTTACGGTTTAATAGTAAAAGACCGCCAAGTACTTCGGCCAGGCCGGTAAAAGCGGTGTAATAGGGCGAAAACTGCATAAAAGTCCATGCCAGTCCCATTGGCGACGATTCGCCGTAAGGCTGTGCCAGTCGGAAATATAAAATAGGGGGAAATTGAAACGGAAATACTTTACTAAATCCGTAAACCAACATATAAAACGCGAGATACAATCGCAATGTGACCTGAAAAAGGTAGCGTATGGTGGTATAGGTATTTTTATTGTTAAGCTGACTGAGCTGCATGGTTACCGGTAGCGCCAGAATCAAACTAAGACAGAGGTTCCAAAACGTAGTGATGTAGGCATAGGTGTTATCGCCGCTTCCGCTTCCGTTGGCTTCAAATGCATAGCCAATATGGAAGAGATTTTTGGCCGACCAGAATACCAAAGGATTCAGTACCAATGCAAATAGAAAACTGAACAGGTGGAAAATGAAATAAATAAATAAAAAATGCAGCAGATATTTCTTCAATGGCATGGCAATTCGTTTTTATAAATATAACTGTATTTTCATATAAATAGTATGCCATAAAAAAAGTCCCGAAGCGATTGCTTCGGGACTTGATTTTGATTTTGATTGATGATAGTAAGGTAAGTGAGGTATATTATAATTTTAGCTTTTTAGCAATGGCCGATGGAATCGCTCCTTTATGAACCATGATATCGGTAGTTTTGTATTTTACGAAATCTTTCGTCATATACAAATACCCTTTGTAATCGTTGGAAAGACCCCATGAGTTTTTCACGATATAGTATTCTTTACCGTTCTGATCTTTAGAAATTCCCACGATGTGCATTCCGTGATCATCGGTAGTTGTATAATTGTCAAATGCTTTCTGACGTAATTCTTCTGTGATTTTCATTTCCGGTTTCGGACCGTTAAACATATCCGCTTTTTCTTCCGGAGTCATATCCGAAAAGTTTTTCTCAGGAATAAAGGCTACACCATTTTTCCAGCTGAATCCTTTTTCACTAACGTCACCAGCCCACGCTACTGTATATCCTTTTTTTACAGCATTGTCGATGATTTCTGTTAACTCATCCATTTTTACGTTATATACCTGATCGAAAGCCCAGTTATCCGGTACTAATAAGGTGAATTTAGAATAGTAAGGATATTCCTGCAGGGAAGAAATTTCCACATAATCGTCCGGGTTAATACCCACTACCTCTTTAGCAAAAGATTGCGGCGTATATTTTTTTCCTTTATAGTCGAAAGAAGCCGGAACCTGACCTAAGTAAGCATCAATAACGGCAGTATAGGCTTTTTCCCAGTTTGGTGTTAACTCTCCATTTGGATTTTTAACTACAGCTGCCAATACACCCTCCATCACACCGCTCATTTCGGCAAATTTATTTTTATCGGTTCCGTAGTTTAATCCGGTATAAACGGTTTGCGGAACAGCACCATATTTACGGTACATATTCATTACATCGTGGAAAGCACCACCATCGCCTAAAGTAACGGCACCATGCATACGAACATACATTTTTCCTTTTTCTACATAAGCGTTACGGGCAGAGAAAATCTGAGATAATTCAACCGGCTGTTTTCCCATACGGATCATTTCCGACTCGATAAACGAGTTGGCCGAATAACTCCAACAGGTTCCGGATGAACCCTGGTTTTTGATAGATGTATTTTCCAGGTTAATAACATCGGTAAATTTGAATGATTCTTTACTGTTTGAACTCGCATTATTCTTTAACGCATTTACTAAGTTGTCCTGTGCGAATCCGGAACTTAAACCCATTAGTAAAGCCGAAGCCATTACAACTGGTTTAATAGAAAAATTGTACATAATTTAATTTTTTTGATTTCAATTAATTTGAGTCCGAAATTAGGATGTTGTTACACGGGAAACCAAATTTTAACACATATTTATGTTTTTGGTAACTTTAGTGAAAAGGATTTTCTTACGGGACGGATTTATTGATAAGGGAAATTGAGGGATCAATCAATTAAAAAAGGATAGGGAATAAAAAGGGGGAGGTTGGAATGGCTTATATTTTTAGATTCTTAATAAGCCGGAATTCAGTTTTCCGGATAGTAGAAGTCGCTTTAACCAAAGATTTGATTTCCTGAGTGAGTTCGGATAATCGGGTACAGGCTTTTGCCCGGTTGTTTTTTAGCAGTAGGTATTCAGAATAGGTCGTGATTACGGTATCATTGGCCTCGATGGCTTCTTTCTTTATCGCTTTTAATGCCAAAATAGATAAGGTTTTGTCCAGTACGGTGTACGCGTTTTTAAGGCCTTCAAGTAACGTAATCACGGACGAAAACAACTGGATCTGCGTGATATAAGAAAGGTAGGCTTGGTTGATATTATTTTCAATACTGCTATTGCCAACATTGTGAATCCTGTTGGCGCCTCGTATCTGGGATATAAAATCCGAAATCAGAAGTGCTTCCTGAGAGGTTTTTCCAAAATGCTCTTTAATAAAAGCTCCGATACAAGACAGGCGTTTGCGGATGGCATCGTCTCTTTTAATAAAGATTCGTTTCAGATTCTCCACCGCATCGGAATACAGTTGTTTTTTTTGATGGATAGTCGCATTCTGCGTTTTAATAATGGAAATGGTCATTTCTAGTTCAGAAATTACCGACTTACAATTTGCAGGCAGATAGGGACTATTATCTTTTAATAAAGTAAGCAGCTTTTCTGCATTTGTAACTTTAATAAAATAAATGGATTCAGAACATGATCGCATGATATAAATATTAAGTTAGTATTTAGATATAATGTTTTAAATGCCTTTGGAGCAAAACAATATTCCGGTGGGGGATCATGCCGGTAAAAAAAGGGGAGGTAAATGAGGTAATGTTCCGGTCAGGAATAGTGACGGATCATTATGATGTAAATATATAAAAAAATATCAAATGTAGTATTTTTGAGAAAGTACTATGTGTGATTGTAATATATAATTTATTGTGAATGAGCTTTTTCTGTAGAAAATACAAAAGGACAACCCTTATGGATCTGGATAGCCCGGTTGGGATTTTGTGGTATAAAAAAACCGGAGCACTGCTCCGGTTTTCTGTTATTATAAGGTTTCGTTTAACCATTTAAAAAATTCACGTTGCCATACCAGCGCGTTTTGTGGTTTGGTAACCCAGTGATTTTCTTCCGGGAATAACATAAAACGGCTTTTGATCCCTTTTAGCTGTGCTGCCTGGAAAGCTTCCTGCCCTTGTCCGATTGGAACGCGGTAGTCTTTTCCGCCCTGAATAATCAGGATAGGTGTATTCCAGTTGTTGATCAGTTTTATAGGATTGAATTGATTATAGGCTTTCTGAGCGACAGGATTATTGGTTTCCCAATACGCACCACCGTGATCCCAGTTGTTAAAGAATACTTCCTCGGTAGTTCCGTACATACTTTCAAGATTGTAGACACCACAGTGGGAGATAAACGTTTTGAAACGGTTTTTGTGAATTCCGGCCAGGTAAAATACCGAGTATCCGCCATAGCTGGCACCAACAGCACCCAATCGGGTTTTATCTACATAGGATTCTTTAGCAACATCATCAATAGCCGATAGGTAATCGTCCATTACTTGTCCGCCCCAGTCTTTACTGATGGCTTCATTCCATTGTACACCATGACCCGGCATACCGCGACGGTTTGGTGCTACGATAATATAACCCTGAGAAGCCATTAGTGAGAAATTCCAACGGAAGGAATAACTTTGCGTTAAAGCCGACTGTGGTCCACCCTGACAATATAATAAGGTAGGGTATTTTTTGTTTTTGTCGAAATTTGGAGGAAGGATCACCCAAACCAACATTTTTTTACCGTCGGTAGTGGTTACATAACGTCTTTCGGTTTTACTTAAAGTCAGTTTGCCGTAACTATCGTTGTTTACAGTCGTTAATTGCTTCCAGCTTTTTTTCTTAAGATCATAGGCATAGATTTCCGGCGCATGATTCATATCGGTACGGGTTACAATAGCCGTATTCCCATTGAAACCAATCAATTCGGTAACGTCAAAATCGCCATTGGTAATTTGAGTAACGCGTACGGCAATTTTTGTCAGACCCGGAAAATTCACTTCAAACAACTGACGTGTTCCGTCTACAGCGGCGATAAAATATACTTTTTTACCATCGGCACTCCATTTAAAACTATCTACGGTTCCGTCCCATGCTGCGGTTAAATTAATATCGATTCCTTTATGACGAACGATGATATCGTTTTTGTCGGCCTCATATCCGTCGCGTTTCATTTGCAACCAGCTTAGGTCACCCATAGGCGATAAAGTTGGATGCGTATCATATCCCGGATTGTTTTCCGTTAGGTTGCGAGTCGTTTTGGTTGCGATGTCATATTCGTACAAATCGGTATTCGTACTGATGGCATATGCGGTACCGGCTTTCTTTTTGCTTACATAAATAATCTTGGAACCATCGTGCGACCAGATATAATCCTCGTCTCCACCGAAAGGTTTTTGCGGAGCGTCGAACGGCTCGTCTTTCATAATGTCGATAGCGCGAGCTTTATCGGTGTTTTCGGCATAAAAAACGTGGTTATGACTTCCGTCATTCCAGGTATCCCAATGACGGTAATCCAGTCCGTCGTAAATTTGTGCTTCCGATTTTTTCAATTCCGGATAAAAATCTTTTCCAAGGACTTTGGCTACTTTTACCTCTTTGTGCGATACGATGTATTTTCCATCGGGCGAAACATTTTTATCGGCCACCAGATTTTTTACATCCGGAACCTCGGTAGGAATACCACCATTCACCGGAAGGATGTAGTATTTAGAATTCAGTTTGTTTTCGTCAATGGAAGGTGTGGCTACTTTGTAAACAATATTCTTCCCGTCTTTTGAAATCCCGATAGGGGAAAGACGTCCCAGTTTCCAGAGAATATCCGGATTCAGGGTTTCTTGTGCTGTGCTTGTCAGTCCCATCATACCCAGGGTTAAAATAAGTAGTTTTTTCATTCGTGAATTAATTTTAAAAAAAGAAAGCTTAAAAGTAAGCATTTTATTGAGATTAGACCGTTCCGACTGTAAAGTAAAAAGCGGCCCTATGAAGCGGCCGCTTTAGAAGGATTAATTAAGGGATAGCAAAAACGATTATTGTTTGATAAAACGTTTGCTGCTAACCGTGTCGTTATCTTGGATTTCAAGAATATAAGTTCCGGTAGCGATGGTGCTTATCGCAATGTTGTTGTTGCGGATGGAACCGTTAAGCACTTCCTGACCTAACAGGTTAAAGATTCTGAAAGTTGCCTTTTCGGATACATTGGTAATGTTTAGGATGTCACTGGCCGGATTCGGATATAGCTGTATATCGGTCACTGTAGTGTCTCTGCCAACATAGTTTTCTTTAGCCGAAGTCGTGATGTTTACGGTATAATCTTCTACTTCACCATAGGAGAACGCCTCACAGGAAGTTGGAACCCCGTTGTATTTCATCGAAACGCGCATTCTTGTTGCGCCATTCAGAGCTGTAGCCGGTACGGTAAAGGAACCTGATGCCGGAGTAGCGGTTGATGCCGCTCTGCTCCATACCAGTTCGCCACTGTCGGTAAAATCGCCATTCTGATTGTAATCAATCCAAACAGCAAAACCTTCAGAATAAGCCGTTCCGGTCCAGGTTGGTGTTACGGTAATCGTATTAGCAACACCTTTTACCAGATTGGTGCTAATACTGGTATAATCGGAATAACCGGTTCCACCTGTAGAGGCATTGTTGATTGTACCCAACTGAACGCGTCCGATATATTCGTCTGCCACGCTGTTTCCTTTGGAAGTACAATAGGTAACCGGAGTCGTTCCACCGGTTTGAAGGTTTACGGTATAATCTTCCACTTCACCATAGGAGAACGCTTCACAGGCTGTCGGAACCCCGTTGTATTTCATCGAAACACGCATTCTTGTTGCGCCTGTGATTGCAGTAGCGGGTATGGTAAAGGTTCCGGTAGCCGGAGTTGTTGTGGCAGCCGCGCGGCTCCATACTAACTCACCGGCATCGTCAAAATCTTTATCACCATTATAATCAATCCAAACGGCAAAACCTTCAG
Organism: Flavobacterium sp. CAU 1735; assembly: GCF_039888695.1. Taxonomy (NCBI): domain Bacteria; kingdom Pseudomonadati; phylum Bacteroidota; class Flavobacteriia; order Flavobacteriales; family Flavobacteriaceae; genus Flavobacterium; species Flavobacterium sp. CAU 1735. The sequence continues at coordinate 185,806 of NZ_JBDQQQ010000001.1, forward strand.
AATAGGTACTTCCGGTCCAGGTTGGCGTTACCGTGATCGTATAGGCGCTGCCTTTGGTCAGGTTGGTAGAAATACTGGTGAAATCAGTATATCCGGTTCCGCCGGTAGACGCATTGTTAATTGTACCCAACTGAACACGTCCGATATATTCATCGGCCACGCTATTTCCTTTGGACGTACAATAGCTCGCCGTCGCTGGTAAGGTCGTTACGGAAACAATATTACTTTCGGCCGAAATATTGCCGGCAGCATCTTTCGCTTTTATCGAAAAGGTATAGGTTATATTCGCCGTTAATCCGGTTACATTATAAGTAGTTGTTGTTACAGTACCTAATAAGGTAGTGCCACGATACACATCATAACCTGTTACACCTACGTTATCGGTCGATGCAGTCCAGGATAAATTGGTCGTTGTCTGCGTCGTTCCGGAAGCGGCTAAGCTTGTCGGTGCGGTTGGTGGCTGTATATCGCCTCCGGTTCCGCCGGTGATGGTAAAGTTCACGTTTGAAATATCAAAGAAGATATGGTTGGAACCTTTTACCATGATACGATTTTGTGTTCCCGGGTTGTTCGGTACGGTAATCGATTGCGTTCCGTCGTTTGGTGTTCCGGCCAGAATGGTAATCGGATACGTATTGCCGCCATCGGTCGATAAAAGAATATCCACATTGGCTGCGTTTACGCCATTGGCAGTTGTTCCGGCTACGTTCCAGGTTACGGTTTGCGCCGATCCGGCAGCCCATGATACCGCTGTGTTTGGTGCGCTTACGGTAAAAGGTCCTGCGGTAGCGTTTACGGTTACAACCATATCATCACTATTATTGGCAGGTCCTCCGGCTCGGTTGTCGCGAACCGTTAAACGGAAATTCATCGATCGGGCTACATTTGGTACAGCTTCCCATTTCCAGGAAGTTGCTCCGGTTTTAACGGTGCTCATTTGCGGAAAATAACGTACTCCGGATGTGGTTGGAATAAACGATTTAAATGCAGGCCCGGATGTAGCGGTTACGCTCGGATAGGTGGTCGTTGACGTTCCGGAATCCATTTGCTCCCAGCAATAGGTCAATGTGTCGCCATTGGCATCGGTTCCGGTTCCGGTTAGCATAAAAGGAGTGCCTTTCGGAATGGTATAATCGGCGCCGGCATTGGCTGTAGGAACGGAATTTCCGGTAGCCGTATTGGTCTGACAAGTTGTGGTCTTAATATAATTGGTTACCTGTTGGATACTCACCGCATGGAAAAACGGATCGCTATGTGCCTGTACATCGGTGGCTCCGGTAATACCGGCATAACCCATAATCGTTGTACCACTTCCCGGTTCGGTTTGTACGCCGGTTCCTTCGTTGCTAAAAGTAAAGGTGTGGTTAGCTCCAAATTGGTGACCCATTTCGTGTGCTACAAAGTCGATATCGAAATTATCGCCCGTCGGAACGGTACTGGTGGTAAAGCCACTGCCTTTATTCGATTTACAAACACATCCGATACATCCGGCATTTCCGTTGTTTCCGATAGCCGACATCAGGTGACCGACATCATAATTGGCTGCGCCGATAACACTGGTTAAAGTCGATTGTAACTCCGAGTTGTAATTGGCATCCGTACTGCCATAAGGATCGGAGCTGGCACTGGTATAAATCACGGCATCGGTATTGGCAATTAACACCATCCGAACGCCGAAATCCATTTCGAAAACACCGTTTACACGGGTCATGGTGTTGTTAATCGCAGCCAGAGCCAAGGCTTTGGTTCCGCCGTGATAGGAGGTATATTCGCCGGTTACCGACATTGCCAGGCGATAGGTGCGTAGTGTGCTATCATCGGCATTCGGACGAAGTGCTTCACCGGAATTGCCCACTTTCGAAATGGCATGATCCAGTACTTCACATTCAAATTTTGTAAAACCGGCTATTTTATCCGAACGTTTAAAAACGGAATACGTTTTCAGATCGGTCGAATAGGGTTCGATAAAAACCGTCTGCTTGTCGGCGGCTGTTCGCATGGCCTGTACACCCAATGGCGAAATACTAACGCGGATAATGGCAGAAGGATCGTCAATGCCTTGTCCGACATATGATTTTATTTCGGGATAACGGGCAGCAAGTTCCGGAGCCATTACCGAAGCTTCCGTCATACGGAAACGTTCCAGTTCGCCATCGGCATTCGGGAATGCGATGATGACATTTGATTTGGCATACGTCAGCGACCGGTCCGGTGCTTGTAAAAGTGCCGTTTTGAGCCCGTTAAGGTTCAGGTCAAAAAGATTTTTAACAGGAAGTGGTGCTCTTTTTTCGAAAGTAGTCATACTACTTTTTTTAGAAGACACTTTCCAGAAAGGGTTCCCGTTTTGGGCAAAGGAAACACTCGTAATTGCCAATAAAGCAAGTGAAAGTAATTTGCACTTCATAGGTTGTGAGTTTTTTAGGTTAAATTTTTCGAATAACAAATATATTTTAACATTTTTTGTTTGAATCAGTTAAAGATGATCATAAGTGAACCATATCTTAATCTTAACTTTTTGTAGGGGTAAAATGATTTGTTTGTGATTTTGCTAATTTGGAGCGGATAAAAGAGGTCGGAAGCGGATGATAAATTGCTTTTTATGAAAATAGCAACGGGCAGTTTGGAAAAATATACCTATTTTCACGGACTAAAATTGAATGCACGTGAAAAGTAACAACAAACTATTTATCGCAATTATCATCTCATTAGTACTGGGCGTCTTCCTGGGGTATTTGGTCAATTCATTAGGAAAAGGAAATACACTCCGGTATACACCTGCAAAAGAAGGTGCCGATGAACTGATATTTGAGACCAATGACGGGGTAACCCACCATCAAAAAGTTTTTGTTATAAAGGACAGTCTGGAATACAACCAACTTCATAAAACCTTGCCGGCAGACGTTATGGTCGTGGTGGCAAGCAGTAAAAAAGTAAACGTGGTACCGGAGGTGTTAAAAACCAACGAAACTTTAAAACTTGAAAAAACGCATAAATCGGTTAATGAATCCGTTACGTCTATTGATAATATCGATTCGTTTTCCGAAAAAATAAAATTACTGGGAACCATCTTTATTCGTCTGGTTCAGATGATTATCGCGCCGTTAGTGTTTTCGACCTTAGTGGTTGGAATTGCAAAAATGGGCGATATGAAAATGGTGGGACGCGTTGGAGCGAAAGCCATGGGATGGTTTATTTCGGCATCCCTGATGTCGTTATTATTAGGAATGGTATTGGTAAACTGGTTAGAACCGGGTAAAGGAACACCAATTAAAATGGAAGATGCTTCTTCGGCCGGGGAATTATTGGAAAAAACACAATCGTTTTCGCTGGAAGAATTCGTAAAACACGTGGTTCCGAAAAGTATTTTTGAAGCGATGGCAACCAACGAGATTTTACAGATTGTAATCTTCTCGGTTTTATTCGGGATTGCACTGGCTTCTCTGGGTGAGGCTGCCAAAGGAATCATTAAAATGCTGGATGTTGTTTCGCATGTGATCCTGAAAATGGTAACCTATATTATGTGGGTGGCGCCATTGGGTGTGTTCGGTGCTGTTGCGGCCGCTGTGGCAAGCTATGGTTTTGAAATCTTCGGATTATATGCCAAATACCTGTTGGATTTTAGTATCGGAATTGCCCTGTTATGGGTAGTATTACTCACCGTGGGTTATGTGATTTTAGGAAAACGTTTATGGGAGTTGTTACGACGAATCAAAAGCCCATTGTTAATTGCCTTTTCAACTACCAGTAGTGAGGCGGTTTTTCCAAAACTGGTTGAGGAATTGGAACGCTTTGGATGCCAGAAACGTATTGTGTCGTTTACCTTACCGTTAGGTTATTCGTTTAATCTGGACGGTAGTATGATGTATATGACCTTCGCGAGTATTTTTATCGCACAGGTATATGGAATTGATATGCCGATTGAAAAACAACTAACCATGTTACTGGTGCTAATGCTAACCAGTAAAGGAGTAGCCGGTGTACCGAGAGCATCACTGATTGTAGTGGTGGCGACCTGTGCCATGTTTGGTATTCCACCCGAAGGGATTGCATTGATATTACCAATTGACCATTTCTGTGATATGGCGCGAAGCATGACTAACGTTCTTGGAAATGCGTTGGCAACCACAGCCGTAGACAAATGGGAAACAGCGAATGGAACTAACTAACTAATATTTATATATAATTTACCCAAAAATTATGGAAGGCTTTAAATGGACAGAATTGTTGAATCCGGAGTTTTATATTAACCTGGAAATCGGCGGACACCATATTGGAATTTACGTTGTATTGTTTATCGTTTTTGCAGAAACAGGCTTGTTTGCCGGTTTCTTTTTACCGGGAGACAGTTTATTATTCCTTTCCGGAATCTACAGTGAAGTGCTAATGCGCGAATTAATGACTGTTCATGGTGATTTTGCCAATGTAGCCTTGCTATCCACACTTGTAGCGATTTCCGGAATCATCGGAAACATATTTGGATATTGGTTTGGCGCCAAAAGCGGACATTATCTGTATGCCAAAGAAGACAACTTCTGGTTTAAGAAAAAATACCTGATCCAGTCGCGTTTGTTTTTTGAAAAACACGGAGGACGCGCCATTATTTTTGCCCGTTTCCTACCAATCTTACGAACGTTTGCTCCTATTGTAGCGGGTATCGTTCAGATGGAGAAAAAGAAATTTATGTTTTTCAACATCGTGAGTTCGTTCCTATGGTCGTTTACCCTGATTTTCTCAGGACACTATCTGTACCGCTATTTATTGGACAACCACAATATGGATTTAAAAGCCAATATCGAATATATCGTAATTGCAATTATTATCCTTTCTACATCGCCACTTGCGATTAACTACCTGAAAAATAAAATCAAAGAAAGAAGAAGCTAATGCTTAGTCTGAGTTACTGGGAAATTAAAAACTGGTTTTCAAACGTCGACTATACGGTCGTGGGCAGTGGTATTGTCGGATTACATACGGCATTACGGCTGCGCGAACGATTTCCGAAAAGTAAGATCCTGGTACTCGAAAAAGGGTCGTTACCGCAAGGTGCGAGCACTAAAAATGCCGGTTTTGCGTGTTTCGGAAGTCTGTCGGAAATTATAGACGATCTGAAAAATCATACGGAAGACGAAGTCGTACAATTAATCGAAAAGCGCTGGCGCGGATTGCAATTGCTTCGTAAAAGACTCGGTGATCAAACGATAGATTTCCGTCCGTATGGTGGTTACGAATTGTTTTTAAAAGACGATGAGTCAGCCTATGCTGAATGTCTTCAGAAAATGCCATTTGTCAACGAAGTGCTGAAACCGCTTTTTAAAGCCGATGTTTTTTCAAAAGAAGTCGATCGTTTCGACTTTAAAGGGATTCAGGACTATCTGATCTTTAATCCGTTCGAAGGACAAATTGACACCGGAAACATGATGCAGGCTTTGTTAAAAGAAGCTGTGGCAAACGATATTCAAATCTTAAATTATCAAACCGTTACCGGTTATCTGGACAAAGGAAACAGCGTTGAGGTACACACCAACGATTTTATCGTAACAACCGGAAAGCTGTTTTTTGCGACCAATGGCTTTGCCGGAACCATCACCAATGGTGCGGTTCGACCGGCCAGAGCGCAGGTTTTAATTACCGAACCGATTCCAAATCTCGATATCCGCGGAACCTTTCATATCGACAGCGGGTATTATTATTTCCGGAATATCGGCGACAGAATTCTTTTTGGTGGCGGAAGAAACCTCGATTTTGAAGGCGAAACCACCACAACTTTTGGTCTGACGGAACAAATTCAAAACCGTTTGGAAGAATTGTTAAAAAATGTAATTTTGCCGAATCAGGAGTTTCAGGTTGCCCATCGCTGGAGCGGAATCATGGGAATGGGAACGCATAAAAAACCAATCGTAGAACAACGCTCTCAAAACGTCTTCTGTGGCGTACGCTTGGCCGGAATGGGAGTGGCTATCGGAAGCCTGATCGGACAGGAATTAGCAGATTTATTAGAATAATGGCGGTAAAAAAGACATCAAAAACAAACACCAAACCGAAACCAAAAGAAGGAAAAAGAAGTTTTGCGAATAAAGTAGCACGCTTTTGTCTTAAAGCATTCCTGTGGTTTTTTGCAATTTCTTTATTTTTTGTAATCCTGTTTAAATTCGTGCCGGTTCCGTTTACGCCGTTAATGGCTATACGAGGAATGGAAACCCGAACGGATGGTAAAGAAAAGGTTTGTAAACACGATTGGGTTCCGTTGGAAGATATTTCCGAAAACCTGCAAAAAGCAGTTATCGCCAGCGAAGACGGAACATTCTTGGATCATAAAGGTTTTGATTTTGGTGCCATGCAAAAAGCATTTAGCAGTAATCAGAAAGGCCGGAAACTAAAAGGCGGAAGTACCATTTCACAGCAAACCGCCAAAAATGTGTTTTTATGGCAGGGAAGAAGTTACCTGCGCAAAGGACTGGAAGCCTATTTTACGGTACTGATCGAACTCATTTGGGGTAAAGAACGCATCATGGAAGTCTACCTGAACAGTATCGAAATGGGCGACGGAATTTACGGCGCACAAGCGGCATCGGAACATTGGTATGGTAAAAGTGCCAAAAACCTGTCCAAATATGAAGCGGCCGGAATTGCAGCCATATTGCCAAGTCCGAGACGATTTAAAGCTTCCAATTCATCGGCCTATATCAACAAACGAAAAGATAAGATTGTCCGTGTAATGCGACATATTGGGAAGATCGAATACTAATAGAAAATAAAAAATCATACTATATAAAAAGGCTGTTTCATTTAGAAACAGCCTTTTTTTGATCTTGCAAAAGAGATTAATTGCTGGCAGCTAATTCGCCAACTTTGATAATGGACACGTTAGCATCGACTACTTCGTGCCAGTTACCTTTATCATCGGTATACATAAAATTCGCTTTTCCTGATTGCCAGTCCGATTCCAATACCATTCTTAGTTTGGTGTTTGGCAAAATAACCGGTCCGATTCCGGCATGCGGAGGGAATTTAATGTTTGGATATCCTTCGGCAGTTACCAAAATATGTGAGCTATTTGGCATAACTGTCATATACGTATAGTCACCACGTAAATCGGTAAACAATGTAAAAGGCGGATTAACCGTAGCATTGTGAACCACTCCTTTTCCGGTAACGGTTTGTGCAGGTGTGTTTACGGCAAAATGTACTTCGAAAGTTGGTGCTCCCAGGTTTGGAGAAGCAATCTTGTACGAAACGATGAATAAACCAGATTTTGATTCCATAATGAAATAGATTTGAGATTAGGATAACAAATTTCTGAGGTTAGGAGAAACTATTTTAACGTAGAAGTACGGAATCTTCTTTTTGCGTAAAATTACGTGCCAGGGTTTGACTGTTAGCTTTTTAGGTGTTTTGAAAGAGAACAATAAAAAAGGTTTTGTAACAATTGTAAAGGTCAGGCGTCTAATAAGAACAATCAAAAAACAAACAATTATGTACGCACATGAAATCGATTACCAGATTTTTGGTGAAGAAATGCAATACGTCGAAATAGAGCTGGATCCGCAGGAAGTAGTAGTTGCTGAGGCGGGAAGTTTTATGATGATGGACAACGGTATCAAAATGGAAACCATTTTTGGAGACGGATCGGAGCAACAGCAATCCGGAATTTTCGGAAAATTGCTTTCGGCCGGAAAAAGGGTTCTAACAGGTGAAAGTCTTTTTATGACCGCTTATACGAATCAGAACAACCGTAAAAGCAGAATCTGTTTTGCCTCTCCGTATCCCGGGAAAATTGTAGCGATCGACCTTACGAAATATCAGGGTAAATTTATTTGTCAGAAAGATTCCTTTCTATGTGCGGCCAAAGGAGTTTCTATCGGGATTGAATTTTCCCGCAAATTAGGAACCGGACTTTTTGGAGGGGAAGGGTTTATCATGCAAAAGATCGAAGGCGACGGAATGGCTTTTGTGCATTCCGGAGGAACTTTGGCACGACGCGAATTACAAGCCGGAGAAGTATTAAAAGTGGATACCGGATGTATTGTCGGTTTTACAAAAGACATCGATTACGACATTGAATTTATCGGTGGTATCAAGAATTCGATTTTTGGTGGTGAAGGTTTATTTTTTGCGACCCTTCGCGGACCGGGAGTGGTTTATGTACAATCATTACCGTTTAGCCGATTGGCCGACAGAATTATTGCTTCGGCTCCGAGAGCTGGCGGAAAAAGCAGAGAAGAGGGAAGCCTTTTAGGAGGTTTAGGGAACCTGCTGGACGGAGACAACCGTTTTTAAAAAAGCATTTTTTTCTAATTAATTGATTTTTATAAAAAGAAAGCGCCCTGCAATTGCGGGCGCTTTTTGAATTTTATAAGGGAATGGATCGCTTACTTTTTCAGATTAGGTAAACTTTTAATTCCCATATTATATAGCGTAAAAGCAAAGATATCGACACTTTCCTGAATCGAAGCGGCAACCGATTTTCCGGCACCGTGTCCTGCATTCACATCAATACGGATTAAAACCGGATTGCTTCCTGTTTGTTTTTCCTGTAGTTCGGCTGCAAATTTAAAGCTGTGCGCCGGAACCACACGGTCGTCATGATCACCGGTAGTAACCAGAGTCGCCGGATATTGTACGCCTTTTTTTACATTGTGAACCGGTGAATACCCTTTTAGGTAATCAAACATTTCTTTGTTGTCTTCCGCAGTTCCATAGTCGTATGCCCATCCGGCACCGGCTGTAAACGTATGGTAACGCAACATGTCCATTACACCAACGGCTGGTAAAGCTACTTTCATTAGGTCAGGACGTTGTGTCATTGTAGCACCTACTAATAATCCTCCGTTCGATCCACCGCGGATAGCAAGGAAATCTTTCGAAGTATATTTATTGGCAATCAAATATTCTGCTGCAGCGATAAAATCGTCAAATACATTTTGTTTTTGAAGCTTGGTACCGGCATCATGCCATTTTTTACCATATTCACCACCACCACGAAGGTTTGGAACGGCATAAATTCCGCCACTTTCCAACCAAACGGCATTCGAAATACTGAAACTAGGCGTAAGACTGGCATTAAATCCACCGTAACCATATAAGATCGTCGGATTTTTACCGTCTAATTTTGTTCCTTTTTTATAAGTAATGATCATTGGTATTTTAGTACCGTCTTTAGACGTATAGAAAACCTGTTTGGACGTATAATCCTCGCTGTTAAAATCTACTTTTGGTTTTTGATAGATTTCCGATTTTCCGGTTTTTGGATCGTAGGAATAAATCGTTCCCGGTGTCGTATAGTTGGTAAAGTAAAAATACAAGGTTTTTACCTCTTTTTTACCTCCAAATCCGGAAGCTGTTCCTACGCCCGGAAGTTGTACTTCGCGGATCAGTTTTCCGTTATAGTCATACTGTTTCGTAACCGATACGGCATCTTTCATATAATTGGCAAAGAAATAACCGGCTCCGATGCTTGGTGTCAATACATTTTCGGTTTCGGCGATAAAATCTTTCCAGTTTTCCGGTTTCGGATTGCTGATATCCGTAGTAACGATACGTCTGTTTGGCGCATTCAGGTTGGTCATGATATACAATTTTCCACCTTCGTTTTCCATGATATAACTATCGCTGTTAAAATTATCCAGAATGGTAATAAGCGGACTGTTCGGATTGGAAAGATCCTTAACATATAATTCGTTTCCGGATGTCGAATTGGCCGCCGTGATCACTAAATATTTGTCATCTTCGGTTACCGATCCGCCAACATAACGTCTTTTCTGATCCAGTCCGAAAACAACTTTATCGTCTTTTTGAGAGGTTCCCAGTTTGTGGTAATACAATTTATGCTGATCGGTTTTGGCCGATAGTTCACTTCCGGTTGGTTTGTCGTAGCTGGAATAGTAGAAACCGTCGTTTCCTTTCCACGATACACCGCTAAATTTAACGTCAAGTAAGGTGTCTTCAATTATTTTTTTAGTGATGGCATCCATGATGATCACTTTTCTCCAGTCGCTACCGCCTTCCGAGATGGAATAGGCCACTTTTGAACCGTCGCGGGAAAAATCAAGACCGCCTAAAGAGGTCGTTCCGTCTTTTGAGAAGGTATTCGGATCCAGGAACATTTCTTCTTTTCCGGAAGCATCTTTACGGTAGATCACGGATTGGTTTTGTAAACCGTTGTTTTTGGTATAATAGGTATAGTTTCCTTCTTTAAAAGGAGCACTAATTTTTTCGTAATTCCACAGTTTTTCCAAACGGGCTTTTAAAGCATCGCGAAAAGGAATCTGACTCAGGTATTTGTAAGTTACCTCATTTTCGGCCTTTACCCAGGCAGCTGTTTCGGCAGAACGATCGTCTTCCAGCCATCGGTAAGGATCTTTAACATTGGTGCCGAAATAGGTGTCATTCGTTTCGGTTTTACGGGTATCCGGGTATTTTAATTTTACCGGCCCCTTGGATGTTTGTGCATTCATGGTAAGACTACAAACCACAGCCATGGTTGTTATTGTTTTTTTCATCTATTTGGTTTTTGGTTTCTAACAAAAATAAGGAATCAATTGTTATAGTTTCGTTAAAATAAAAAAGTGCTGTGATAGCACAGCACTTTTTAGCAGAATCGGTTATTTTTTAGTTAATCGATTTATGATCATGTCCGTGATCACCACCATTGGCACCAATATAGATTTCAAGAAAAACCTGTTGTTGGTTACCGGCTTTGTCCAGACAGAAAACCCCTAAATGATAATGTCCGTCGGTAAACGGTTGTCCGTTTGCATCCAATGTCGGAATCGGGATATGTTGGTGAAATTCTTTAATACGCAATCCGGCCTCGATCGAAAAAGTCTGTTCATAATGGAAGTAACTGGCTGCTTCTGCACCGGCCATTTTTCCGTGTGTATGCCCGTCTTCTGCACTGTGAACTTCCACTTTATAAGAAGCCAACTCCACATTGTCGGTTAAAACGCCCTCCAGATGGATATCCGTTCCGGGTGTAAAACCTTCGTCAACCACGGGTTCTGTAATGGTAATCACCGGTTTTTCAGTGTCTTTATCGTCGTTGTCGCTACTACAAGAGGTGAAACTTAAAGCGGTAATAGTGGCAAATGCATATAGATATTTGATATTTTTCATGATATAATTTTAAAAAGTGTTTGATTTTATTTGATTTCGTTGTTGTGTTGTCACGGATAAAATCAAAACGCAGGCGGCCCTCTTAAAAAACAGGAAAATAAGGTTTGTGATCCGTATTTTTTAATAAGTCGAAATGGCTTTTCAATAGAAAATACCGGAATAAAAGGCGTAAAACTAAAAAAGCTAATCGCCGTAATTGCCGGTACTTTAAAAATATGCAGTTCACAATTATGGGTATTGTGCTTTTCGCCAAAGACAATCTTTTTCTCAGCGGTATAATGAAACGTGTGTTCCGTCCAGAAATAGTGAACCGCATTATTGATTTGCGGAAAAGCAAAAATCAGACACAGCAGTATAACAATATGTTGCTTGTATTTATTCATGTGTTGCTTTTCCAAAAGGGATACGGATTAATAACTGAATGTTACGTCCCATTTCCGGGATTTCCAACGCCCTGTAATAACTGTTGTGATTAAAATATTTGGTGTTAAATGCATTGTTTACCGATAGCTGGACATTGGCCAGAAAATTGCCTAGTTTGATGTCGCTTTTCAGTGCGCCGCCAAAAATCGAATAACCCGGTGTGATGAGTTCGTTTTGGGCAATTCGGTTTTGTTCCAAAGCGGTTCGGCCGTTCACGGATAAAACAGTATTGGTAAAGGCTTTTAACGGTTTAAACTGATAACCGATTTCCCAATAACCATTCGCCGGTGGCGTAAACGGCAACGGATAATCTTTGGAAGCATCGGAGGTAATCTGACGGTTGTAAAGGTATTCCAGTACGACTTCGGCTGTAATCCGGTCGAAGAAATGTTTTTCGATACTGATTTCAAATCCGGATAAAAGCGCTTCCGATTGCGAATATTGATAAATCTGTCCGCCGTGCGGTAAAATCGAAAATTGCCCGGACGGTTTTAGGAAAATATAATTGCTGAAATAATACAGATACGGACTAAAAGCCATTTTAAAACTGTTTCGGGCGTAACTCAGTTTGGTATCGAATGAAATTCCTTGTTCGGGTTTTAGCGTAGCATCGCCCATTTCATGTCGGAAAGCACCGTGATGAATTCCGTTGGCACTTAACTCGATAGCGGTTGGAAAACGGAAATTGCTACCCAATGTCGCCGTCAGATTCCAATTGGTATTTATGGTGTAACCCATTCCTACGGACGCATTAAAACTCGAGAAATTTTTGTCGATATCCTGACTTCTTTGCGCATAGAAGTTCGCAACGGTCTGACTTTGGCCATTTCCGGTCAGGTAGTCGTATAGTGTTTGATCAAAAAAACTGTCAATAGCGACTCTTGCCCAGTCAAATCGGATACCGGCATTGAGTTTTAGTTTGTCCGAAGCGGTATAATCATGGATCATATAAGCACCGATAGCGTTTCGTGTAAACTTCGGAAGCAGAAAACTATAACCGTCAATCGTATTGCTTTGGTACTGATTCTGTAGGCCTACCGTAGTTTGATGTGCGGTCGACCAGATGTATTTGTATTTTAACTGGGCATCCAGCGTACTAAGATTAAAATCCAATTCCAGATCCGGATTTACTTCCGGTGGTTGCTGATTGCTGTAATGCGTATGGAATTTACTCCATTCCTGGCGGTGGTTGTTCTGAAAACTAACCGAAGCATTTAACTGTGCATTTTCGAAATTCCACTGGTTGTTATTGATAATCTTAAAATGATTCACCCGTTGATACGGCAACCCGATATTGCGATCGTCGCCATCGTCCTGAACGGCGGCAATCGACGGAATACCATGTGCACCCGGAAAGAATCCCGATTTAAAATAGACATTACTGATGCTTATCGTGGATTTGAATTTTTCGCTCACATAACCGATTTGTCCGAAGAAATCCGTTTCCCGGCCGGCTGTGTTTTTTAACCGCTGATTGTATACCGGAATATGAGTGTTGAGATACAGAATTTCATCCGTTGGAACTTTATAATCCCCAAAATCCAATACCGTTCCTTTTAGTTTGTAAAAGAAATGATCCTTCCGGTATTTGATTCCTACGGAAGTTCCAATAGTATTGTTAACCGATTTAGCGATGGCTAATGCCTGACCGGAAAAGCTGTTTTTGGCCGGAACGGCATCGTTGTTAATACTGATCACGCCACCCATGGCATCACTTCCGTATTCGATCGCGCCTACGCCTTTAATGACTTCAACGTTTTCGGCATTAAAAGCGTCAATCTCCAATCCGTGATCGGCACCCCATTGTTGGCCTTCCTGTTTGACACCGTTTTCGGTTACGGCAATCCGGTTAAAACCCAAGCCGCGGATAATCGGTTTGGAGGTTCCGGCTCCGATTTCCATTGCATTCACACCGGGAAGTTTTTCCAACGATTTGGCCAGTGATCCGGCATAGGATTCCTGAATGTAGTTCTGATTGACCTTTTCGGAATTTTTTACACTTTGCGGTTGCCCGGCTTTGTTGATAACGACTTCTTTTAAGGCATTAAGATCCTGTTTCATTCGAAATGAAATGGAAATATCATCTTCAACCGTAAGCAGGGTGTCGATAGTAGTGTATCCTACATAGGATATAATAAGACGTTTTTTACCGGACGGAATATTTTTAATTTCAAATACGCCAACGGGATTGGTCGCAGTACTTTTGTCTGCGATATGAATATGCGCTCCGTTTAAAGGCTGTTTTTTTGCATTGGTAATGGTCCCTGAAATTTTATTCTGGGAAAAACCGGAAATTGCAGCCCATAGCAAGCAGAGAACAAGAAAAGATTTTTGTTGCATTTTTTCCTGATTCAGATAATATACGATAGCCCATAAAACCAAACGGATTATGAAGCGGAACTACTGGTATAATTATGCGAATACAGGGGGAGCCCGTAACGAAAAGAACGAACCGGAAAAAACAATCGGTTTTTCTGTTTTCGCTATGTGTTGCGTTAGGGTTTTGGAGGTATTGGTAAAGGTAAACGAAAAGAATTCGGTTGGCAGGTAACTGCTAAATGTAAATTCGCAGGCAAAACAATGATCGAAATCATGATGGGCATGCGTGAATTCTGTTTTGGATATATCGTATTTATGATGGCAGTGTTCGTGTGTAAATTCCTCTGCCAAATGTTCGAATGAATGAACCGACTGGAACAGTATTGCAAACAATACCGCCAGAATTAGAGAAAGGTTAAATATCGCCAGTTTCTTTTTCATTCCCTGCAAATATAGAAAACGAAAAAAAGAAAACCGTTTTATTTTAACAAAATTTAAGCTTTGCCAAAATAAAACGGTTAGTATTGTGATAAAACAGGGTTTATACTAAGTTGTTTGCCACCAGGTATTCAGCGATTTGAATCGTGTTGGTTGCGGCTCCTTTTCGAAGGTTATCGGCCACAATCCACATGTTTAAGGTATTCGGCTGACTTTCGTCACGACGGATACGCCCTACAAATACATCGTCTTTACCATGCGCATAAATGGGCATCGGATAGGTTTTGGTATCGATATTGTCCTGAACCACAACACCAGGTGTATGATGTAAAATAGTGCGAACCTCAGTTACGTCAAAATCATTTGCAAATTGGATGTTTACCGATTCGCTATGACCGCCCACTACCGGAATACGGATAGCAGTAGCCGTAACGGCAATCGTTTTATCGTTCATGATTTTTTGTGTTTCGCGAACCAGTTTCATTTCTTCTTTGGTATAACCGTTTTCCTCAAAAACATCACATTGCGGAATAGCATTGCGGTGAATCGGATACGGATAGGCCATTTCGCCCTGAATTCCGGCATACTCGTTTTCCAGTTGTTTTACCGCTTTAACACCTGTTCCGGTAATCGATTGGTAAGTCGAAACCACCACGCGTTTGATACCGTATTTCTGGTGTAACGGTGCCAATACCATTACCATTTGAATTGTCGAACAGTTTGGATTGGCAATAATTTTATCTTCTTTGGTTAATGTTGAAGCGTTAATCTCCGGAACCACCAGTTTTTTCGTAGGATCCATGCGCCATGCGGATGAATTGTCGATAACGGTTGTGCCCACTTCTGCAAATTTTGGAGCCCAGTCTAACGATGTTTGTCCGCCGGCAGAAAAAATGGCAATTTCAGGTTTCAGATCAACCGCTGTTTGTAATCCTACTACCGCATATGATTTCCCTTTAAATTCGATTTGTTTTCCGACCGACTTTTCGGAAGCGACAGGAATTAATTCGGTTACGGGGAAGTTTCTTTCTGCCAGTAATTGTAACATTACTTCGCCTACCATTCCGGTGGCTCCTACAACGGCTACTTTCATTTTAATAGAGGTGTTATATAGTTAATTTTTAGTAGAACAAATGTAAATAATAAAGCTGTTAAAAAAACAATAAATAAAAAAACCGTTCGGATTAGGAACGGTTTCATTTAGACTATAGAGGACGATTATTTTTTCAATAAATCGCGGATTTCAGCCAATAATTCTTCCTGAGTTGGTCCGGCCGGAGCAGCAGGAGCTGGTGCTTCTTTTTTCTTCGCGGAATTAATTCCTTTGATCAATAAAAATAACACAAAGGCTACGATCACAAAATTGATAACGGCCGATAAAAACATACCGTACTTGACGCCACCAAAAATGGTAAGCTCTTCGATTTTGGACAAATTAGCCGCTTCCAGTGCTGGTTTTAACAATAAAGGTGTAATCACATCATCGATAAACGAACTGACAATTTTACCGAAAGCACCGCCAATGATAACCCCGATTGCAAGATCTACAACGTTGCCTTTCATGGCAAATTCCTTAAATTCTGATAACATTCCCATACCTTATACTATTTTAGTTAAAAATTTACGTAACACTAAAGTACTAAAACCGATTAAAATTTTAACAATTTTAGTAGTATTTTTTATTCTTTATAGAAAATGCGTTTTACCCGTTGGGAAATGCTGGTCAGGATTTCGTAGGGTATGGTGCCAATCGTTTTGGCGATTTCGGTTACCCGTGGTTGTTCGCCAAAGAGGATCACACTATCGCCTTCTTTACAGTTAATATCGGTAATGTCCACCATTAACATGTCCATACAGATATTGCCGATAATAGGTGCTTTCTGGTTTTTGATCATCACATAACCTTTCTGATTGCCCCAACTTCGCGGAATACCGTCGGCATATCCGATCGGAATGGTTGCCGTTCGGGTTTGATGTGTTGCCATAAATTTCCGACTATAGCCCACACTGTCACCGGTTGGTACGTCTTTGATTTGTAGAATCACGGTTTTTAGGGTGCCAACGTTTTCCAACTGTTTCATCTCGTTTTCGTCGTTCCCTACGCCGTATAAACCAATGCCAAGGCGTACCATATCAAATTGATATTCTGGGAAATTGTAGATCCCAGAGGTGTTTAGGATATGACGTATCGGTTGGATTTGCAACGCGGTTATAATTTGTTGTGACCACTGATCAAAAGTGTGAATCTGATGTAAGGTGAAATCATTAAACTCCGGTCCGTCACTAGCCGAAAGGTGCGAGAAAATACTTTTTACCGAAACAAAATTATTGTGTTGTAACAGTTGAATCAGTTCGTTTAGGTTTCCGGCTTCAAATCCCAGTCGGTGCATACCGGTATCCAATTTGATATGAATCGGATAATTCGACAGGTTTTTTTGTTGTGCCAGTGTAATAAAACGCTTCAATACTTCGGGCGAATAGATTTCCGGTTCGAGATTATAGGCAACCATAGCCGAAAAAGCACTGTTTTCCGGATTCATTACGATAATAGGCATGTCGATGCCGGCGTTGCGCAATGCAATCCCTTCATCGGCAAAAGCTACGCCCAGATAATCCACTTTGTGATGGGCGAGTAATTTGGCAATTTCAAAACTACCGCTTCCGTATCCGAAAGCCTTTACCATGACCATTACTTTAGTGCCCGGTTTTAGTTTCGATTTGTAGAAGTTAAGGTTATGACTAATCGCATTTAGGTTGATTTCCAATACGGTTTCGTGCGTTTTTTCCTCTAGAAGGGTTACGATTTCTTCAAAGTGAAAATTCCGTGCGCCTTTCACCAAAATCGTTTCGTTTTCGAAAGCTGCCGGATTGTACTGATTCAGAAAATCGGAAGTGTTTTTAAATGGAATAAAACCTTTAAAATCGGATAAATAACGGCTAATGGTTTCGCCAATACCGATTACCCGTTCAATTTTATTTCGGGTTAACAAATGGGCTACTTTAGAATACAGTTCGTCCACCGGGAAACCACTTTGGAAAATATCCGAAAGAATGACCGTTTTCTTTTGATGTGTTTTATGTTGTTCGAGAAAGTCCAACGCGATTTTTAACGATTGGTAATCGGAGCTGTAACTGTCGTCGATAATGGTACAATTGTGAATTCCGTTTTTAACCTGTAAACGCATTTCCACCGGATACAGATTCGGAATGCGTTCCTGTATAACCGATTCGGTATAGCCCAGATATAATAAAGTCATCAAACAGTGGATGGTGTTTTCCACCGAAGCGGCATCCTGAAATGGGACTGTCACCGAAAAGTGCTGTTCCTGATGTGTGATGTCAAGTGAATTGCCTTGTTTTTGAATGACAACGTCGGCTTTGGGATCGTCAAAACTCCAGGAAAACGTTTTACGATTTATATCTAATAATGAATCGATAACGTCATTTTTCTGGTAAATCAGTACGTCTGCGTTTTGGAAAAGTTTGATTTTTTCGGTTATTTTCTGACGGCGATCGATAAAACCTTCGTCGTGTGCGGTTCCGATATTGGTTAGAATGCCGATTGTTGGTTTGATTATCGGTTCCAGTTTTTCCATTTCGCCGGTAGTGGAAATCCCGGCTTCGAAAATACCCAGATTGTGTTTTTCGTTAATCCCGATAACGGATAACGGTACGCCCACTTGTGAGTTGTAACTTTTCGGACTACGGATGATGGTATATTCTGGGCTTAGTAAAAAGTTAAGCCATTCTTTGACAATCGTTTTGCCATTACTGCCGGTTATACCAATCACTGGGATCTTGAATAACTTCCGGTAATAAGCGGCAAACTGTTGTAAACTTTGCAGGGTATCGGTTACGACCAGAAAATTGGCCTTTCCGCTAAGCTTTTCCGGGATATGATGGACTACAAAATTGGAAACGCCTTTTTCGATCAGGTTTTCGATATAATCATGACCATTGTGGTTATGACCCACCAAAGCAAAAAACAACGTTCCGGAACCGTTTTGTAACGAACGACTGTCGATAGAAACGTTGTCGATAGGGCAGTTTTCGTCATTCCCATACCATTTGGCAGCAATGACAGGGATTATGTTTTTGATAGTAAAACTCAAGGTGTACTTTATTTTTTATTAATTGAAACCAGAAATTCGGCTGCATTCATTACAGGAATCTTAGTTCTTTTTTATAATCGAAATCTTCCGGTAAAGCAGTTGGCTGTGACAGCTCTTTTACAAAGGGTGATATTTTGATTTCTTCGGAATTATCCCGGGGATTATTCGATGTTAACGATTGCAGATAGGACTCTATGATCCGGGACAAGCTTTTTTTGTTCCGGGAAGCATACTCTTTGGCTTTTTCGATAACCTCTTTGTCAAGTTTAAGCGTCAGTTTACGATCCATGGCTTCGGGTTTACTACGTATAAAATTAGGGAAATTATCCGTACAATCGTCAATATTAGCGTTTTTATAACACGAAGCGGAATGGGACTATTCGTTGTTTTTTTTGTTTTTGGAATTTCGCTCCTTTTCCTGCATTTCTTTCATGGCCGTAAAATAGGCAGCACGGCTCAATGGTTCGTATTCTTCGGTTTCACCAAGCAAGACAAGGTTGTCGTTTTGTGCTTTTCGGAAGCTGTAATTGGCCAGATTTCCGGTACGGGTACATACGGCGTGTACTTTGGTAACATATTCGGCGGTAGCCATTAGTGCAGGCATCGGACCAAAGGGATTGCCTTTAAAATCCATGTCCAGACCGGCAACGATTACGCGCACGCCGGCATTGGCCAGGTCGTTGCAAACCGCTACAATTTCATCGTCAAAAAACTGTGCTTCATCAATACCAACCACATCACAGCCATCGGCCAGAATACGGATATTCGCCGCAGCAGGAACGGGTGTCGAACGAATCTCATTCGAATCGTGCGAAACTACCATCTCATCGTGGTAACGGGTATCGATGGCCGGTTTAAAAATTTCGACGCGCTGTTTGGCGAACTGAGCCCTTTTTAAACGGCGTATCAATTCTTCCGTCTTACCGGAAAACATAGAGCCACATATGACTTCAATCCACCCAAATTGTTCTTTATGATTTACCGTATTTTCGAGAAACATTTTGTACTTTTCAAGCTGTAAACAGCGTTTTTTTCTGTTACTTTTGTAATGGAAACAAATTTATTAAAATAACCATCGTTTTACTCCATATAAAAGCAAAAGTTATGAAGAAAAAGTTAGAGGCCGAGTTGATCAGTATCGCGCATCGCATTTTGAAATTAAAAAACAAATCGGAAGTAATTCAGTTACACCAGGAAACGCAAAAGTTGTATGAAATCTTATCCGTATTGCGTTTTTACGAAGAAAATTTTGAAGAAGCGAAGCCAACGATCGGTCTGCCGGAACTGGAAGAAAAACTGGAGGAAACTTTTGAAAATAAGGAACCGGAAGTCGTAACCGTAGTTGAAGAGCCGAAAAAAGAAGAACCGGTTGTAACCGAAAATGAACCGGAGGTGGAAACGATTACTACGCCGGAAGAGACGCTGGAAGCCGTAATTACAGAAGCTTCGGTTTCGGAAGAAGAGAATACAGCTGTTGAAGAAGTTGTGGCGCAACCGGAAAAAGAGGAGGAAGAAGTGGAAGAAGAGCCCGTTGTTGCAGAAGCAGAAGCGGAAAAAGTAGTCGTAGGTCAGATTGACATTGACGAAAGTGATCTGGATGAAGAGGAACCACTGATCGAAGAAGAAAAAGCTGCTTTCCCGAAAGTAGCGGAGGAACCTGTTTTTGAACCGGTAAAAGAAGAACCGAAAAAAGAGGCGCAACAAATCACATTGGAGGATTTGTTAGGGCAACACACCTATAAAGAACCGGAATTTGTAAAAGTAGAAGATGTACCGGCTGAGGTAGAAAAAGTAGCCGACATCACTTTCGAACCGGTATTTGAGCCCAAGGTGGAGACACAATCAATGTCGATTGATGCGGAAAAAGATGCCTATAGTCGTAAAACCGATGCTATGGGGAAATCGATCTCGTTGGGATTAAACGACCGTATCGCTTTTGAAAAAAATCTTTTTGGTGGAAGCGGAGAAGACTTGAATCGCGTATTGTCGCAATTAAACAGTTTTGACAATTATCAGGACGCCCATAATTTTATTGAAGATCTGGTAAAACCGGACTACAATAACTGGGAAGGAAAAGAAGAATACGAAACACGCTTTATGGAGATCGTTGAGAAACGTTTTTCATAATCACGATACCAATTCATTACACCAATCGGTATAAACTGCGGTTTGTGCCGATTGGTGTTTAAATTTTACGCTATGTCTAAATTATATTTGGTCCCAACGCCAATCGGAAATCTGGAAGACATGACTTTCCGGGCGATCCGTATTTTAAAGGAAGTCGATTTGATTTTGGCGGAAGATACCCGTAACAGCGGAAAACTGCTTAAACATTTCGAGATCGCCACACCGATGCAAAGTCATCATATGCATAACGAACACAAGACGGTAGACTATATAATCCGAAGATTACAATCCGGAGAAACGATCGCGTTGATTTCGGATGCGGGAACACCGGCCATTTCCGATCCCGGATTTTTACTGACTCGTGCTTGTGTGGAAAACAAAATCGAAGTGGAATGTTTACCCGGAGCTACGGCTTTTGTACCGGCTTTGGTCAATAGCGGATTGCCAAATGACAAATTTATATTCGAAGGCTTTTTGCCGGATAAAAAAGGCCGTCAGACGCGTTATCTTGCATTAGCGGAAGAAACCCGTACGATGATTTTATATGTTTCGCCACATAAACTGGTGAAAACATTAGCCGAGTTTGTACAGTATTTCGGAGCCGACCGACCGGTTTCAGTATCGCGGGAATTGTCCAAATTACACGAAGAAACCGTACGCGGAACCGCCGAAGAAGTTTTACAACACTTTGAAGCCAAACCACCAAAAGGGGAAATTGTAGTGATTGTAGGCGGGAGATCTCTAAAATAATATTTTATGTACATTAATTTTAATCAAAAAATTAGAGAGGTAAAAGAGTTCTCTTCTGAAATAGCACAGTTCTATTTTGAATACCCTGATAATGGGATTCTATTTGATGTAAAAACGTCTTTAGGGGAATTTAAAAAAATCAATTTTTTTGTAGGGACAAACAATTCCGGAAAAAGTAGATTTCTAAGAGGTTTATTAAAAGTAGATAACAGGAATATTCTTCTCCGAAAAGATAAAGAAGTATTGATAAATTATATAAAATTATTTTATGAAAAAAACTTTCAGAAGAATCTTAATGATATCCTTGACGAATTAGAAAAGAGGGGATATAAACCTAATCTCTCTTATTGGGAACAGATAGAATCTTTCGTGAGAAAGTTAATACTCATTTGGGAAAATGAAAATTATAAAGATATATATGAAAATTATAAAGAGGATTTTGACAATATAAGAAAGTTGCAGGATGAACTTTATCGCTTAAAATATCAGTTTGATCTGGATGAATGGAGAATTACTCAAAATGTTCTTGATGGCTGTAATTTGTTGATGAAAATTGAGAATATAATTAAAACAACAGAGCTATTACAAACAACGGATAAATTTTACATTCCCATTTTAAGAAGTTTAACAAAAAATGACAATTTGCGTGATGATACTTTTGAAGCAATTTTAAAAGTGAATTATGCTATTAATAGTGGCGCTTTTACTGGACTAAATTTGCATGATTCTATAAGGGAAAAGAAAGCATCAAAAAAAGATATTAGAAGTGAGGTAAGGGAATTTGAGAAATTTTTAGCTAAAAATTTCTTTGAAAATAAAGAAGTTGAAATAACATCTACAATGGGTAATGAAAAAGCCATATTGTTTTCTGTTGATAATGAAGAATTTCCAATATATGATCTTGGAGATGGTATACAAATGTTGATATTGTTGTTGTTCCCAATTTTTACAGCTAAAAAAAATACTTGGGTTTTTATAGAAGAACCAGAAATGAATTTGCATCCGGGATTGCAAAGAGTTTTTATTGAGGCATTATTGAATGATGAGTATTTAAAAAGTAAAAGTTTGCGATATTTTTTTACAACTCACTCGAATCATTTTTTAGATTTATCAATAGAGCATGATGAGATTGCTATTTTTCAATTTGAAAAACTTGAACCAGGAAAATTTTTTATAAAGAATAATATTAAACCGAATAAAGACACTCTAAATTTATTGGGTGTTAATACTTCTTCAGTTTTTTTAGCCAATACCTCTATTTGGATTGAAGGACCAACAGATAGGAGGTATATGTCTAGGTATTTAAAAATGTATTGTGAAGAAGAGAAACTTTCTTATTTAAAAGAAGATATTGATTATGCCTTTTTTGAATATGGAGGTAATCTAATTGAGCATTACTTATTTGATGATAAATTTGAAGAAGACTATTCTGATGGCGAGGTAAGAGAAAAAATAAAGTCTTTTGCGTTGTCAAATAAAATTTATTTGATGGCTGATAATGATAATGTAAAGGATGGATCTGCGAAAGCAAGTAGAAGGGATAAGTTAGAAAAATTACAAGCAGATCATTTTAAGTATCAAAACACACAAGTGGTAGAAATAGAAAATCTATTGCCTGTTTTTATATTGAAAGACTTTTTAAAAACCTTAGTAAAAAAGGATTCTGAAAAGGTTGGAACGATTGAGTTTGAAAAAGCCAATTATAAGAAGGAAAGATTAGGGGAATTTT
This sequence comes from Flavobacterium sp. CAU 1735, assembly GCF_039888695.1. Taxonomy (NCBI): domain Bacteria; kingdom Pseudomonadati; phylum Bacteroidota; class Flavobacteriia; order Flavobacteriales; family Flavobacteriaceae; genus Flavobacterium; species Flavobacterium sp. CAU 1735. The sequence continues at coordinate 208,816 of NZ_JBDQQQ010000001.1, forward strand.
TTTATGAGTTGTTAATTAATAACGGATTTCTAGAAAAAGATATTTATAAGTTTAAAGCGCCATCAGGAACATTAAAGAATGAGTATAAAATCAAGTTGTGTGATTTTGTAACGAATAGAAATGATTTTACATTCAATGATTTTGTTGAGGAAAATGAAATTTTAAAAGAGATAGTATTAGGACTATATCAATTTATAAAACAAAAGTAAATTTAGCGATATGACACATCAGGTACGTACCAAATGGTTGGGGAAAATGCAATTTGAATCGACAAATCCCAGTGGTGATTTAATGACGATTGATGCCGGACCGGAAAATGGAGGAGAAGGAAAAGGACTGCGTCCAAAAGCATTGATGTTGTCGGCATTGGCCGGTTGTACCGGATTGGATGTGGCGTCACTTATCGAAAAAATGAAATTGGAAGTGGCCGATTTTACGATCGAAACGGAAGGGGAATTAACGGAAGAACACCCAAAAACCTACCATACCGTTCGGGTAGATTACCATTTTTACGGCAATAATCTGGAACCGAAAAAACTGGAAAAAGCGGTCAACCTTTCTGTTGAAAAATACTGTGGCGTGATGGAAATGTTCCGTCAGTTTGCCAAAGTTGAAATTAAAATACATTATCACTCCCTATAAAATCTAACACCTGACAGGTTTTCAAAACCTGTCAGGTGTAACTCACAGATAGATTTATAAACCATACAAAATACCACTATGCGCTGGACTCTCAAACCCAATCCGAATCCCCATAAAACAAAGCAACTGGCTGCCGAATTGGGCGTGACGCCATTAATTGCTTCTTTATTGGTGCAACGCGGTGTGGAAACCTTTGAGGAAGCGAGAGCCTTTTTCCGTCCGGCATTCGAACATTTACACGATCCGTACCTGATGCAGGATATGGATAAAGCCGTGGCACGTATCGAAACCGCCATAGCAGCCGGAGAAAACATTTTGGTATTTGGCGATTATGATGTCGACGGTACTACGGCGGTGGCACTAATGAGTTCCTACCTTAGAAGCTATTATCCGAATGTAGCCACCTATATTCCCGACCGGTATGCCGAAGGGTATGGGGTTTCGTTTATGGGAATTGATTTTGCAGAAGACAACGGATTCACATTGATCATCGCACTGGATTGTGGAATCAAATCGATTGATAAGGTCGAATATGCCACCCAAAAAGGCATCGATTTTATTATCTGTGATCACCATCGTCCGGGAGATGAATTGCCGGAAGCCATTGCCGTACTGGATCCGAAACGACAGGATTGTAACTATCCGTATAAGGAATTATGCGGATGCGGTGTTGGTTTTAAACTAATACAAGCCTTGTCGGCCAAGCGCGGACAGCGTTTACTGGATCTGATTCCCTATCTGGATTTGGTAGCGACGGCGATAGCAGCGGATATTGTTCCGATTACCGGAGAAAACCGGGTTTTGGCCAAATTCGGATTGGAAGTAATCAATAAGAATCCGCGTCCTGGAATCAAAGCACTGATTAAAAATGTCAAAAAGCAGGAATTAACGATCACCGATGTGGTTTTTATTATCGCACCGCGTATTAATGCGGCCGGAAGAATCAAACACGGAAACCATGCCGTAGCCTTATTGACCGAATTTGATCTGAAACAGGCGGAAGAATTTGCCGGTCAGATCGAAACCTTTAATGCCGACCGAAAAGATCTGGACAAACAGATCACCAAAGAAGCCTTAAAACAGATTGAAACCAATGGCGAACAGGAACGATTTACAACAGTTGTTTATCAGGAAGACTGGCATAAAGGCGTTATCGGAATTGTAGCTTCCCGACTGACGGAAGTGTATTATCGTCCGACGCTGGTTTTTACCAAAAGTGGCGATAAACTGGCAGCTTCGGCGCGATCGGTTAAAGATTTCGATGTTTATAATGCCTTGGAAGCCTGTTCCGATTATCTGGAACAATTCGGAGGGCATATGTATGCGGCCGGATTGACGCTAAAAGAAAGCGATTTGGAATCGTTTAAACAACAATTTGAAAAAGTCGTAGCCAATACCATTACGCCTGATTTACTGGTACCGGAAATCAGTATCGATGCCGAAATCGATTTTTCGGATATTGACGATAAACTCATCCGTATCCTAAAACAGTTTGAACCGTTTGGCCCTGAAAATATGACACCGGTTTTTATCACCCGCAATCTGACCGATACCGGTTATGGTAAAGCAATTGGTCAGGATGAAGAACATTTGCGATTGTTTGTTAAACAACAATCCGATGAACAAGGATATGCGGCGATTGGTTTTGGTCTGGCCAAAAAAATCGGACTTACACACAATCGAAAACACTTCGATGCGGTTTTTTCAATCGATGAAAACGAATGGAATGGCACTGTAAGTGTACAACTTCGCTTACGGGATATTAAAGTATCTTAATTAACAATTTGTTGGGTTTTCCGAAGAAAGTATTTCTCTACTTTTAGTTTTTATAAAAAACAAGAAATGATTTCAACTGAAAATCCGTTACACGGAGTTCACTATTCTATACTGGATTTAGCGGTAGTTTCCCAGGGAGACACCTATTCCGACACCTTCCGAAAATGCCGGGAACTGGCTCAAAAAGTGGAAGCTTTAGGCTATTCGCGTTTTTGGTTATCCGAGCATCACAATATGCAACATGTGGCGAGTTCGGCTACTTCTGTTCTGATTGGTAATATTGCCGAACATACGCAAACCCTACGCATTGGTTCCGGAGGAATTATGTTGCCCAACCATTCACCACTTGCCGTAGCGGAGCAATTTGGAACGCTTAGCACTTTATATCCCGGACGTATCGACCTTGGATTGGGACGCGCACCCGGAACCGATGGTGCGACTGCGATGGCCTTACGCAAAAATAATTACGACCTGAATTATGATTTTGAAGCGCATATACAGGAACTACAACGCTATTTAAGTGCCGAAAACAGTACGGCAAACGTTAGGGCTTTTCCAGGCGAAGGCATCGATATCCCGTTATGGATTTTAGGGTCGAGTATGGAAAGCGCTATTCTGGCGGGCAAATTAGGACTGCCTTATGCTTTTGCGGCTCATTTTGCACCGGCGCAGTTTTACCGTGCCATCGAACTATACCGACACTATTTTATACCCTCCGATTATTTGTCGGAGCCCTATATTCTGGCTTGTGTAAATGTGGTTGCCGCGGATAATGATGATGAAGCCAACTATTTAGCTACTTCACTTTATCAGGCCTTTACCGGAATCATTACCAATACACGTCGCCCGTTAATGCCTCCGGTGGACGATATGGACGATGTTTGGACAGCCGATGTTATGGAAGCGGTGATGCAAATGACGGCTTTTACATTTGCGGGAAACAAGACTACTTTACAGGAACATTTTGCAGCATTTATACAGGCTACAAAAGTCGACGAGATCATGGCCATTTCACAGATTTTTGATCAGAAAGCCAACTTGCGATCGTTTGAAATATTGGCAGACGTCTTCCAGAAATAATTACGGATAGCCTTAATAAAAATGGTTTTTTGGAATGCCCTTATATTGGTAGGTCCCCGGTATAAGGGTTGGCTATCCTGAAAAATAAAATAAGTTTATTTAGAATGAATATAAATAATTTTTTATATTTGTTTAAAATTAAAGGTGATGCAACAGATAGAACAACTTTATCATAATGATTTCGGAGTAGCATTTTACTGGATTAAAGACCAGCAGACATTACGTCATAAAGTACAGTTGGTCTTTAAGGAAACCGGATTTTACCTAACCCGGGAACAGATACAGGAATTTTCGGAACTGATCGATTTATCGTGTGAGAGTAGCTGTTGTTCGGACTGTGAAATGCGTGGTCGTTGCCATAAGTTTTTATTAAAAACGCCTTTTGAAGCCCTGGATCTTGCGGTGACGCGAAAAGAAGTATACCAGATCAAAGACCTGGTAGAAGGAACACTTTTCCAGTTAGATCTCAATAGCTATCTGGATGAATTGTGTAAAAACTAAACACTTTTCAATACATAAGTCACAATTCCCCAGATGATCAAATCATTATCTTCCGTTACTTTTATCGGATTATAATCGGTATTTTCCGGGATGAGGTAGATACAATCCTTTTCGATTTTAATCCGTTTTACGGTAAATTCTCCATCGATATAACAAACGGCGATTTTATTATTTTTCGGTTCCAGACTACGGTCGATTACCAGAATATCGCCATCGTCGATACCGGCACCCGTCATTGAGTTTCCTTTGGCCCGGGCATAAAAAGTAGCTTCCTGATTTTTAACGACCACTTTATCCAGACTGATTTTAGTACCGTCGAAATCGGCGGCAGGTGAGGGAAATCCTGCTTTGATACCATCGGCAATAAAAGGCAGTTCCATTGAAGAATCGCCTTCGGGAATAAAAAATTTCAGGGGAGTTTTGTCTAGTGGCATTGTATTTCCAGTATGTCTTTAATGTCGGTTGTATAGTTTGGTGACAGATGCTGTTGTTTCATTTTCCAGGTTCGTTGCAAATCCTGGTTTCCCAATCGGATTTTTCGATCGCCCGTTTTTCGATGATAGTTGTCCATTACCTCCATTAATTTCTGATGTTTCGGATTTTCCTCTTCAAACAAATGCAATTGCTTTTGATCCTGCGGCATCAATTGGGTTACGATTACACCGGCTTTCAGATAGACCGCATTGGGTTCGTATAACTTTTCGAGTACGTCGATGGCTTTGTTGGTAATTGTAATATTCGAATTGCTGGCAAACGGCAGGTTTTCCATCTGACTGAAATAGTAGCGTTTTGTATGGGTCTGATGTTTATCTTTTACCAAAAGCACCACCACGCTATAACAACAGGATTTCTGTTTGCGTAGTTTTTCGGCACAAATGGAAGCAAAAGTGGCAATCCGTTCGCGTATTTCCCGATAATCGGACAGTTTTTTTTCGAAACTACGGGTAATGGCGATACTTTTTTTCGAATCCTGTTGTGTTTCGAGTTCGAGTACCGGATTTCCCAGTAGTTCACTACGCAATCGAAGACCAACAACCCCCATTTCCCGTCGGATCCAGGCTTCGTGTTCGGGTAGTGTAAAATCGTAGGCCGTGAGGATTCGCTGTGCTTTTACTTTTTTGATCAAACGATAACCGATACCCCAAACATCCTCAATTTTGGTCCACTTTAGGGCTTTAAGGCGTTTTTCCTCGTTGTCGATTATGTAGACACCACCGGTTCGTTCCTGAAATTTTTTAGCAATTTTATTGGCTACTTTGGACAGTGCTTTGGTTGGTGCCATGCCGACGCATATCGGAATACTCAGCCACTTTTGCACTCGTTTTTTGATCTGGATTCCGTAATCGTGGTAATCGGCTATTGCCATACCGTCGAAATTCAAAAAAGCCTCGTCGATACTGTATTCTTCGACATGAGGTGTGAATTGTCGGAGGATATTCATCACGCGGCCGCTAAGGTCGCCGTATAACGGATAATTGGACGAAAACACTTTAATACCGAGTTGCTTTAACTGGTCCCGTACCTGGAATTCCGGAGCACCCATCGGAATACCGAGCGCTTTGGCTTCTTCACTGCGCGAGATAATGCAACCGTCATTGTTGGATAAAATCACGACGGGTTTACCCACGTATTGCGGTTGAAATACCCGCTCGCAGGAGGCGTAAAAGTTGTTACAATCGACCAAAGCATACATGGTGTAAAATTACGATTTTGGTCGTTAGGGAGACAAAATGAGGCGTTAAAAGTTGTGGTTCTCGTTAGAGACTATTTTTAAGCGGATAAGCTCTTTCTTTAGATATGTGATAAATTTTTGAACGAAGATCGTGTCCTCCCAAAAATCTTCGAGATTAATCTCATATACGATCGCTTCCTGCTGATAGATAACGCATTCTAGTTGATCATATGCTAGATCAAAACAAAAAGAATAGTTGTTGTATGTAAACCGGAAGTGAATAGAATACACTTTTTTATCGGCATATTTTCCTCTTAGTCCTTTATAAAAATAATGATCGGTAGTCATATCTTTTATGTCGGATCTGATAAATATTTTGTCCAACTCTTTTAGGCAACTTACTTGTAGTTCCGAAGTTTGACTAGGGTCAATATCAGGAAGGATCGCTAACATTTCCATTTGCTTTGGTTTAAAATTAGAAGGTTGGTTTTATGGGAACGGCATTCGATCTAATAATTCCGGAATAGGGGATCGCCGTTTTTTCAATAAAGCCGACCTCCTGCATTTTTTTATAAAAAGGAGCCAAAAAATTCTTTTCTAATTGTAGTTCTATAAAAAATATGTAGTCCTCCTGATAAATGGAAAAGCCACTCTGACCTTCAAAAACTTCAATAAGGTGATGTCTGGATTTCACAGTAAATTCATTTAGATTAAAAACAAAATACAGTATTTTTTTCTCACCGGGATTTAATTCCATCAGATTATCTTTTAAGTAATTAAAGTCAAGAATCCAATTCTTATTCTCCTTAAAGCCCAACTTTCGGTATATTTTTATTATTTCGGCATTCTTATAATCTTCCATTTCGTATTGTTTAACGAGAAACGGTTCCTCCAGTGGCGTCGGTATATAAGAGGGCATGCTTACACCATTTTCCGGATAAACACCGGTTAGGCTGTTTTTCACGCGTATACCCAATAGAATTTGCTCCGCCGTTCCGATATCTGTTAAAATTTCTTTTTCTCCGGGTTCCCGTGCGTATGTGTTAAGTGAATTAGAATCGAGAGGGAATACATAAGTTTTATCGGACGGGTTGCTTATTTCGATTTCTAAAAGAAAAGTGCCTTTACCCGGAATTTCTTTGTTTAGAATTTGTATTTGGATAGCATTTTTGTTCTGTGCTTTTACCGAAATACAACTAATTGAAAATAAAAATAGGAGGATAATTTTTTGGAAGCGTGTCTTCATTTTAAAAAGATGGATCAAATTGATTGAAATTAGTTTTAAATATAAAAAATATGCAATTAATAGATAATAAATAGGAAGTAATTGAGTCGTCCTAAAATCTGTCAACCTATTTTTGGACGACTCAGTTCGAAATCGATCCCCTATATCACCCAAATAATCTTCATCTACCCGCAAGCCAAAGTCACCTGCTTGTATTATAGTTGTCATTTTTCCTTGATCCATTGCTATATTTTTAATGCAAACATCAATCCATCTGCAAGCACTTTACAGCATCCGTTTTTACAAAATATAGGGTTTTTGACTTAAATAGCCATTGATTTTTTTCAATTACAAATTTTGTAAAATCTTTTGGATAGGGCGCTATCACTTTCCAATCGGTGATGGTATCCTTATTTTTTATATAGCCTCTGTAATTACAATAAATTGATTTAATTCTTCCAGCAGAAGTTACCGTTCTTACTTCAACATGAGCATAAATAGAATCATTTTTAATGGTATAATTACCTAGATATTCTTCTTTATGTAATTTATTCCAATCTCGAATTCGTTTGTAATATTCACATGTAAATGGTTTATTTCCAAATGTTTCAACACCATCTATATAGATTTTTTTATTGCGCCCGAATATAACAAGGTAAAGAGAAGAATATAGCTCATGACTACTTTTACCAAAATAAATATCATTTTGTCTATTGATTATTGCTGTATCTAATGTATTGTAAAATCCATTAAACCTTATTTTTGATGTGTCAGATTTATGTGTTTCTATAAAAGAAACCGGTTTAATAGGAAAGGGAACTTTATAGGCAGATCCCATAGATACCAAAGACATTATCAAGATTATTTTTTTCATAGCTATGGACTTTAATAATATAAATAATTTGAATGATAGCTTCCGGATTAACGATATATTTGGGACTTTAATTTAAAATCAAAGCAATACAAGGCTAATGTCGGGCTCTTTTTTTCTTTTTTTGAATTGGAAAAAGATGCTCAATATTAATATCAACAGGAATATCGTCTTTAGGTAAAGGCTTAAAAACATATTTCTGGTAGAGACCTTCCTGAACTCTTTTGAAGAAACGTTTATTAGCTTTACTATTAAACTTCATATTAATTTTAGGAAATGGTTTCGCTAATTTCAGATAAAGAGTATCACCGGTTGGGTCAAAATATCCGGTATAGTTTGCAAGTTGTTGCCTATGATCCATTCCTGGTGCTAAAAAAGTAAACAGACCTTCCAGATGGATGGTGTCACCACTAAAGTAATATTTTCCATAATCAAATGTGGATTCCCTGTTTTTTGTTGGAGTGATTACAATAGAATTATAAGTTGAAAACGTATTTTGTATAAAATAGCCTTTCTTTAAAAAGAGTATGGGGTCTTCATAAACATATCTTTTAAATGATTCAATACCATCATTTCCTTTAATGGTGTCGTATAGACTATAGACACCGTTTAATCGAATTTTATTTGTATCTGATAAGTTTTTGATTCCAAGTATATAAGATTCCTTTTTTTTAGGTATACTTCCATAAAAAATAAGGAAACCGATAGTGAATAATACGATAAATACATGTTTCATTAGTACTATAAATAAGATGGATGATAGCTCCCGAAGTAAGAATACATTCGAGATTTTAATTTAGAATCGAAGCAATACAAGGTTAATGTCGGACTCTTTTTTTCTTCTTTTGAATTGGAAAAAGATGCTCAATATTAATATCAACAGGAATATCGTCTTTAGGTAAAGGTTTAAAAACATATTTCTGGTAGAGACCTTCCTGAATTCTTTTGAAGAAACGTTTATTAAATTTCTTATTGAAATTCATATCAATTTTAGGAAATGGTTTCGCTAATTTCAGATAAAGAGTATCACCGGTTGGGTCAAAATATCCGGTATAGTTTGCAGGGTATTGTCTTCTATCCATTCCTGCAGTTAAAAAAGTAAATAAACCTTTCAGATGGATGGTATCACCACTAAAACAATATGCTCCATGATTGAATATCCATTTCTTACTTTTTATTAAGGCTATTAAAATAGAATCATATGTTGAAAAATTAGTTTGTATAAAATAGCCTTCCTTTAAAAAAAGTATAGGTTTATCATAAACATATCTCTTAAATGATTCAATACTATCAACACCTTTAAAAGTGTCATATAAGCTATAGACACCGTTTAACCGGATGTTATGGGTATCTGAAAAGGTTTTCGTTTTTAGTGAACATGAACCCCGTTTTTTTGGGTTGTTTCCATAAAAAACGAGTACACCAACAGCGAATAATACGATAAATATATGTTTCATTAGTAATATAAATAAGATGGATGATAACTCCCGAAGTAAGAATACATTCGGGATTTTAAATTAAAATCATAAAAAAACGGGGTTGATACAGGACCTATACCTATTGTCCTTTTCAGACTACCTCTGTGTATCCAGTTCTGAATACCGTGGAGTCTTTTTTCACTGTTATGACCGGCAAAAAAGCTTTGTCCTTTGTTTATGACTCCCCCATATAAGGTTCCGGCTCTTAGATGATGCATCTTTTCATAAGTATAATTATAAGTTTCTGGACTGCCAGATCCTTGAATAGTTTCGCCTGTCATCATTTCGCCTGTCATCATACTACCTCCTATAGCTAGTGTAAAGGCATCGTTTATTTTATAAGTGGCTAATAAACCACCGGTTCTATAACGATCCCCTTTATCACCGATGTGAGGCAAATAATCTTCGTCTATACGAATCCCAAAATCACCAATTTGAAAATTAATGGCACCGACTCGTTGCGCCGTATTTCCGGAAAACGTAGTGCTGGACAGACCAATGCCATAGTTTGCATGGCCGTCATTGTAACCGGCAAAACCTCCAATGCCATAATAAGAGCTGGCACCAGCGGCTTCCCCTAATGAACTCATACCGGAATTATAACCGGCACTTATACTGCTACTCCAAACAAAATCACCGAATTTTCCACTAGCGTTTAAACTTCCTCCGGCAGTGAAGCCGCTACTGCCAAAACCGATCATCGGAGAGATACTAAGATTGAAATTAGCGGATTGATAAATTGGGATATTGGGTAAAAAACGATTTAGTTGATTCATTCCAGCCGCAAGGAAGGCTTGTCCCACTGTGGTAATGCCTCCACCACCCAGACAACCTCCTGCAGCTCCCATACCTGCAGACATGGCAATTTGACCAAAGTTCATTTTTCCATCATGAACCAATAAATCGACTCCTACGTTTACTGCAGCAAAGATTACAGGGACAAACCAAACAATTTCCCCACTTGGATCGGTAAATTTTAGGGGATTATTCCAACAATAACCATAACGGTTATAGTTTTGGGTATTATAGGGATCCTGAACATAATTATCGGGCGACAGGAATCGGTGGAGTTTCGGGTCGTATATCCGTCCGTTCATATTGATAATCCCGACGCTTTGCAGGTGTTCGTGCCCGGTATAACCGCGATCCAACAGGGTTAATCCGGCCAGATTGTGATTCTGCCCATCCTGAACTTGTAACAGTTTTCCCCAGGGATCAAAAAGCCGTTTTTCGACAAAATTCCCGCTTTGGTTGGAGATGGCAACAATAGTTCCCTGATAATCCCGATGGAGGTAAAGGTATTCACTTGATGTCCCTTTGTCTTTAAAAACCACCGGAGCAGTATAGGCATTACCACCTACAAAAAATACAAAAGTAGCTTCGCGAGTTTGCTGGTTCGTGGTAATCTCCATCGAACCGTCGCCGGCATAATCTTTACGGAAAGGCTGTTGTTCGGGATCTTTCAATCCACCGTAATACATGGCATTTCGAAAATGATCGGATGTATAGGAAAAGGCTATTTTTTCGACTCCGGTTTCGGTAATAGTTGTTGGTTTTTGGGTGATACCGTATTTAACGTCCAACTGTCGTAAATCGGTTTTCGGATTATCAGTTTTACGAATTCGAATGTCATCAAACCAGACATTTCCACCACCATTATTGTCGATCCGGATGTTTAGTTTTTTAATGTTAGAAGGAACGTATACGGTTCGCTCCAGATATACCCATTGATTGGTGGTTTCGGTATACTTATCGGCAACGATAGTATAATATCCGGTTTCGGTTTCGGAGTTCATAAACAGAAAAATCTGCGATGAGGGTCCGTCACTATATACCCATCCGGAAAAGGTATAATAGGAGCCACTTGAATTATCAATCGGAATCCAACGATCGGAATGTAATGTTTTATCGGAGTCGGTTGGATTATGAATTTTTAGCGAATATTTTCCGGATTTGGCTTTGGAATCGTCGTAAGTCGGTTTGCCGAAGATACCCCATCCGAGTCCCAGATCATACCATCCCTTTTGTTCTTCCATCCCGTCATTAAAAATCCCTTCCCGGTTTTGATAGTAGGAAGCGTCCTCTATGTTCAGGTCAATGGACGTGTTTTGATAGACTTTATTGGCATCGGTATAGTTATACTGACCTAAATTATTTTCGGTAATACGACCACGGTCGTCATAGTGTTGTTTTTCGACAAGCTGTTTTTCAGCCAATAGATCATCGATATAGAAAGCTGTAGTCGTACCGATATCGTTACCGGTTCCGTCCTTCTCGATGTTTAACGTAATGTAAGGATAGTTCGAAACGGTATGCTCAAATTCAATAAAACCGTTTTGGGCGTAACCTTTAACCGATTCGCTTCGTAATCGACTGGTTGGATCGTATTCGGCAATTAAAACGCGTACTTTATGAGTGTTACCTTTGTCTACTTTAACTTTAACGAATAATTTATCACCAACTTTTGCCCGTGTTAAAAGTACTTTCTTAACCCCGGCATAAGCTCGTGTTGCGGTTACTTTTAGCTGGCCGTTCTCATTTATTGCATTGGCTCCGTGTTGTGTTTCGAATTCACCGGTTCCCGAACGAAAATCGTCACTGTGAAGGGTTATGGTTTCATTATTCCATTGAACCAGTCGCTCGAGCGTATCGTACTGAAAAGTAGCCGTATGGTTTACTAAGTTGTTTTTCCGCGAGGTAAGATTCCCGGTTTGGGTATCGAATTGTGTTATCAGATTAAGCATAGGCCGTCCAGCGGAGGTATTTCGGTTTGGATGATAGGTGTCGGATTTCAGGAGATAACCATAATCATCATACTGATTACTCAGATGTAATCCATTCCCAAAAACGCCCTTTGTGAGCTGATCTCTCGCATTTACGGTATGTTCGGTCCATAAAACCTGACCGTTGCTATCGTCGGATATCTGATAGCGATAGCCAAAACGATACCCATACCGAAAGGTTTTCGAACTGTTTTTTCCACTGGTATTTTCGGTTGCCGTTTGTTTCTCTTTTGCAATCCTACCAAAGGCATCGTAGGTGAATTCTTTTACAAAAGTGGCATGAGGGGTTTGCTGAGTTACTTTCCTGATCCGCTTATAGTGATCATGTTCGTACAGTATTTCATCGGTTACTTTTCCGGTAGTGTATTCTTCCCGGATAGTACTGTTTAAAGTATGATCGGTATTATAATAATATCGGGAGTAAAAAGAAGTACCGTTTTTAGGTTCTTCTTCGGTTAGCGTTAGCCTGCCAAAATCGTCGATAAAATTTTTTACGATTCCTTTAGGCGTGGTGGTAGTACGGACTTCCCCAAAAGGATAATAGGTATAGCGATATTCCCCGGCCGAAGGATCGGAAAGTCTTGACTTTCGTCCCCAATTGTCGTATTGGGTTGTAATCGTAGTCCCCTGAAAATCCGACTCTGTTACGGCTCCGCCAGCGTTATATTTATAGGTAACGGTACCACCGTTGTCGGTAGCGCTCATGGTATGTCCGTTGGCATTTTGAGTCGTGCTACTGGTTTTGTTTCCGTCGGAAGTAGTTACCGTTAGTCCGCTATAGGAAATACGGTTGGTTTTCCCGGTAGGTAATATGGTTTCGACTAAGCGATTATAGTCATCATAGGTATAGGAAGTCCATAAGGAAGGAGTGTCAACAAAAGGGTCGCTTTCCTTTACTTTTCGTCCCAGGAAATCGTATTGTATAGCGGTATAGCTCCATTGCCCATCGGATAATTTTATTCCTTTTTTGAGTTCTTGTCCCAGTGCATTGGACTGACTGATGGTACTGCCGCCATCGGCATCTAACTGTTGGGAGATATAGGATTGCTGATTTTTAGTATAGGTATAGTAGGTACTTTTTCCAAGATAGTTGGTTACCTGAACCGGTTTTCCCCAATTGTCATAACGGGTAGTTGTGGTTAGCTGATCCGGATTGGTTTGGGTAAGCAGGGTTCCATATAAGGGATGATAGGTATATTGGGTTGTTTGTCCGGTTATGGCTTTACTGGCGAGAACAAACCTTCCGGAGGGATCGTAGGTATATTCGGTAACTCGTGGCGACGTTGGAATTTCGGATCCCGGGGTACTAAGGGTCTTTTTCAGGATATTACCATAGGGATCATATTCGAAAGCCTCGGTGAGATAATAGCTCTCGACCAAAGGTTTTTTCCGGAGGGTAAGCAAAGTTCCGTTGGAATTGTAAGTATAAAGCGTTTCGGTGCTTTGTGAATCATCATATGCATTTGTCCGGGTAATGGTTTTTATTGGCCGACCTATATAATAGCTGTTTCCGACACCGTTTGGATTATTTTGGTATTCGGTTTCGGTGGTTGTTTCACCTTGTAAGGTCGAACCTGAAAAATGCCGTGTTCGCACGATTTCCGGTAAATAGAATACCGGCTGGTACTGATAGTCTTTTACCGATTTCACCGAAGTGAGATGATCGGTTGTGGTTTGCCGGGTAAGCAAAGGCGTATAGACTTTATTATTTGTGGTGATCGCATATTGGTTAGTCATACTACTGATCACATTCTCCGGGATATTGGATCCGGAGGCAAACGAAAAAGCGGCTCCGGAGCGTTGTAGCTGTGTATAGGTATTGATCAGTAATCCTCTTTTGGTTGGATCGTTCTGCATAACATTCCATATTCTGGAATTGGAAGGCTTTTGATACCAACTACTTCGGGCGGTTTTAGTAAATCCTAAAGCGCCAAGCCCGGTCATATTCACAGTATATCCATGATATCGGAAATCCTGATGACGGGTTACTTCACCGGTAGTCTGGGTTAATCGGGACACGGCCCAGAAAAAAGGCAATCGTTTGATTTCGATATTGGGATAGCGGACACTATTGGAAGAGGAATAGAACTCATCCGGATTTCCATAACCGGAATTATTTTCTGATGGTTCTAATGGCTGATAGTTGATTTCATGGATCAAAGCACCATTGGCAGTGGTTACTTTTTTAAGCAGATTGTCTTTTGCAACATCTTTGGTAAAATTGATATAAGTAACCTGATTGTAATGGTTTCGAACCATAAGGATTTCTTTGTTTATTCCTTGTCGGTATGTTGATACAATTGGAATAACCATATCCGGGGAATCACTGTGATGATCACAGGAAATGTAGAATTTACCCTGACATGGTGTTTCATAGTCGGGTGTAAAGCCACTGGCGCCTGTTTTTCCGATATTGTTGACAAAAGAGGTGATTTTCCAGTTGGTATTGTAATCGTTAATGGTCCATTTGGGCGCGTATTTATTGAGCCAGATCCGAACCAGATCCGATTTTCCATCACCGTTAGTATCCAAAGCGTAATAATTACTGTATTGTATACCATCTTTAAAATGCATGCCGGAATGCTGCCAGTAGTCGACAATACGGAAGGTTTCCATGGTGAAAAAGGAAGTGTGATCGGGTTTTGGATTGCTATAATAAATATCCCACCAATCATTGGCTTCGTTATACTTTCCACTGGCTCTTGGCAACATGACATCGGTTTTGCCATCACCGTTAAAATCGCCAAAAAGGATTTGTTTGGTTTCGGAATAGGTACTTAAGGTTCCTTTTCCCAATAACTCCGGTTCTACCCATGGTGCGGCTGTGAGTTGTTTAAAACCGACCACTTTATAGGTTCCATTAGCATTGATAATAAAAATATCCGATTTTCCATCGCCGTTAAAGTCGCCCACATATCTTTTTTTTCCGATCAATAAATCCGGATTTGATAGAATAACGGCACCCGGTGTTGGACCGGCGGATAAAGAATTACCCGTTAGCTGACTGGATATAGTAGGGTTTAAGTCAACCCAGTAAAATTGGCCACATTCGTATTCGGTATACTTTCGTTTCTCACCAACCTTACATATTTTATATAGTAGTACTTCTGATATCCCATCTCCGTTAAAATCACCTTCGAGAAATGCATTTTTTGTCGAAGTACAGGATTCAATCGGATTAAAACAGGACAGATGTATCGGAAAATCAAAGCGTTTGGTGTAGGATAAATTGAGATTACCATTTTGAAGATTGTATACTTTAAAGCCTTCCCCTTCCGAAAACTTAACGATCGATTGAAAGGGATTTAATTTATTGACAGAAAGTGTAGTGGCGGTAAAGGTATCCTGTTTGTCAAAAACGATTGGAGAATTAACAGGTGTCTGGCCAGTGGTCCCGAGAAAATTGTTTGTGAAAATCTGATTTTCGGTGGTAAAATCAAGTCGGCCGTCGCCATCAAAATCACCGCTTAGCACGATTGAATCGAAATCGAGGTTATTATGATAGGTAGTCAGTAATTCCGATCCAGGACCAAGCGTTTGTGTATTTTGATATTCGAAGGTTACTGGATTAGCGGGTTCCAAAGCACCGTTAAACTCCTGAATTTGGGATACTTTTTCATATCCTAGTTTCGGATCGGCGATATGGGTAAACTCATATTTCCGAAAGAGTTGACCGTTGCTTTTGACCTCGATATAAGATAGCAGTGCTTCTTTTTCGAGTTTTTGCCCTCTGGCATAAGCCGACTCTGTTCGTTTTGCTTTTTTATAATGAAATTGAATACTGTTTAGTGGATTCAGACTATGAGTATTGCCGCTAAACCGTATTTCGCTAAGGCATAAACTTTTAGCAAAAGGCTTGGTATAGTGATTGGTAATCAAATTTCCAAGCGGATCTTCATACCGACAGATATAAAATGCTGAAAGATCAGTACTGTTATTGTCATAATTACCATACCAGGAACGCGACCCATCGGGTGCAGTCACTATAAAATAGAGTCCGAATCCGCTTCGTTGTAATTCGATTTTAAGGTTGGATTGGGTTTCGGTTTGATAAACAGAACCGATTTGCCAGTATTCACCGGAAACCACCAAAAGACGTTGCCCGTCGAGTGCGAGTTTATCGGTGCTGTCAAAATGAAGCCCTTGACGGGAACCGTCAATATCGGTGCGATTTGAAACACGTGTGATGGCCGAAATGGAACTGATATTCCATCCTTGTCCGGCGATTCCTCCAAACTGACCACTTTGGTAAACAAGATTGATCACCGGCCCGGTGTTTTTAAGACTCGGCGGCATCGCAATGGGCAAGGTGTAAGTCGCTTGTCCGGAATTGGTTATTTCCAGTTTTCCCTGAGTATCGTGAAATGGTTGTTGCTGTTGTGAAAATACAATAGCATACCACAAAAGCATTGTTAATTGTATGGCTCTTTTCATACCATAAGTATCTTGTTTATGGGGAGCGTATTACAAATTTTTAGATTTCGGAGCAGTTGGATTGATAGACTATTTTTTGATAATAGTATAGGCCTGTTTTTCACTGTTATTATAGAGAATAATCAGACTATACATCCCATTGGGATAATCGGAGAAAGGGATTTGAAATTTGGTTTGTTTTTCCAGATTTGAAAACGTCCGGATATGTTGCCCGTTTATAGCATAAAGTGTAATAGAAGCCAGCTGTTGATTGTCTACCAAAGTCCAGTCAAGATGCAATTCATTGGTAACCGGATTTGGATAATAGCGCAGCGTCGATTTTTCTGAAAGCGTTGTCAATTCTTCCGAAGCAACGCGATCGACCGTATGTTTGGGTTCACAACTGATACATTTCAATTCTCGGATATTCTGATTTCCGGCGGAATCATAAGAAAAATAAATCGTTTGCGCTTTGATGTCGGTAAAGTTGCATAAAAAACAACTCAGAAAAGTCAATAATGGTAGAATAGTAGCCTTCATAAAGTTTAGATTTAATTAGTTTACGGAGGAAGATTCTTAATTGAACTTGAAATTAGGACTAAAAAAACAAAAATTATAGAATAGGAAATATTTTGGGAGCCTTACGACTTTATTTGGCTCTTGAATCGCAACAAAAAAGACAGGAAATTTGCTACAACTATGACTGTAAGACGTATCAATAAAAAAAGTCACCAGTTTCCCGGTGACTTTTTTAGTTAGTATAAATGAATGTGTAATAAACTATAGTAAATCCATTAGAAAAGAAGGGAATAAACCGATCGCGATATTCAGCCCGATAGCCAATACAGCTACCACGTAATATTCGAACGGAACCGGTTTTTTAGTTTCATTCGGTTCTTTGGTGTACATCGCGCTGATTACTTTAAAATAGTAATATACGCTGATGATGGAGTTAATGATACCGGCGATAACCAAAATCAGGTAACCGGCCTGTAGTGTTTGATTAAGGATAAAGAATTTAGCGAAGAATCCGGAGAAAATCGGAATACCGGCCATCGATAATAAGGATGCCGATAAAACAGCAGCCATTAAAGGATTATTTTTTCCAAGTCCGTTAAAGAATGTGATGCTTTCATCGTCTTTATCGTTACATACGTAAAGGATTACAGCGAAAGCAGCGATACCGGCAAGGGTATAAGCCGTCGCATAGTAAAACAAACTTCCGGTAGCGTTCGACAGGTTTAAAAGTGCCATCAGCATAAAACCGGCATGTGAAATACCCGAAAAGGCCAACATTCTTTTGATATTGTTCTGACGTAATGCCATGATATTACCAACTGTCATCGAGAAGATCGAAATGATCACGATAACCGTTTCATAGGCAAAATTCATATTACCGTTCATAGCCATGTTTAGCTTAAAGAAAGTCGCCATAGCCACTACTTTTGCCAACGTACTCATCGTAGCGGTCGTTAGGGCAGGAGCACCTTCGTATACATCCGGAGCCCAGAAATGGAATGGAACCGCTGCAATTTTAAACAACATTCCCACGGTAATCATACATACCCCGATATAAAACCAGTCGCCTGTTGCAGCCGAATTGGATGCTTCGTAGATCATATTCATGTCGAATGAAGCGACAGCACCATAAATCAAAGCAATACCAAAAAGGATCACACCTGAGGCAAACGATCCCATCAGGAAGTATTTCATACCAGCCTCATTACTTTTCAGACTCAAAGGCTTACTTCCGGCAAGGATATATAATGAAATGGATAAAATCTCAAGACCTAAGAAAAACATCGCCAGGTTTCCGAACGATACCATTGCGACAGCTCCTAATAAAAGGAAAATTTTGATCGCGATAAAATCAGAAACTTTAGACGGACGATTTTTGTAAAAATGATGACTCAGCGTAACCAGAAAAAGAGTTAGCAGAATAAACAGACTTGAAAAAGCCACCGTAAAACGGTTTACTACAATCATATTGTTGTAGTAGCTTTCAGTTACGTTAAATTCAGTCACGGTCATACCCAATATCGCCAACAAACCGGCAACGGTTATTGGAATAATGGCTTTTCGTAAGTTAAAAATTTCAGCTAGCAGGCAAACAACCCCTAATACTGCAATTGCTATTATTGTACTCATTATGCTGGACTAAATTTATTTAATATGTACTAAAATATCTTGTATACTTGGCGTAATCAAATCGATAATTGGTTTTGGATACAATCCGAAGAACAATAGGAAACCGATGATTAGCACAAAAACAATTCCTTCATTAAAGCTCACATCTGCAAATGGTTTTGCATTTGTTTCTCCTAACATGGCCTGTTGGAACATACGCAACATATAGAATGCTCCCAGGATGATGGTTGTTCCACCTACGATGGCAAAGGCCAGATTGGTTTGGAACAAACTGTATAATACGGTAAACTCACCCACAAAGTTAAACGTCCCCGGTAAGGCAACCGATGCCAATACCAGAATCATAAACATCGACGCGAATTTTGGTGATTGCGAACGGATACCACCCATGTCGGCAATGGTACGGGTTTCGAAACGACGGTAAATGATTTCGGCAGCAAAGAACAAACCTACGATTACAAAACCGTGTGCGATCATTTGCAATACGGCACCGCGTAAACCGTCTAGTGTTAACGTATAACATCCGGCAGCGATTAATCCTACGTGCGCCAAAGACGAATACGCTAATAATTTCTTTAAATCACGTTGTTTTAAGGCTACAACCGAACCGTAAATAACACCTGCAATACTTAAACCAACAATGGTGTATAGTAATTCCTGAGCGGCATTCGGCGCGATTGGCAACTGCCAACGGATTACGGAATATAATCCCATTTTAAGCATGATACCGGATAAAAGCATGGTTCCAACAGTTGGTGCTTTCTGGTATACATTGGCCTGCCATGTGTGGAATGGGATGATTGGAATTTTGATCGCATAAGCAAAGAAAAAGGCCAGGAAAATCCAGAACTCTTCTGTAGACGATAATTCCAATGCGTATAATTTATCCAATTGGAAGCTTCCGGCTTTTTGGTACAGGTAGATAAACCCAACCAACATAAATAATGAACCGGCAAACGTATAGATAAAGAATTTGATTACTGCTTTTTTGCGTTCAGCGGCATCGCCATTCCCCCAAAGTAATGCGATAAAATAAATCGGGATTAACGAAAGTTCCCAGAAAATATAATATAAGAAACCGTCGGATGCCAGGAAAGTACCCGTCATCGCAAAAGCCATAAACATTACTAAAGCGTAGAAGTTTTTGGCGTTGTTAAAATTGTTTCCGAAAGAAGACAGGATGATTAAAGGCGTTAACACGGTAGTTAAAAGTACCATAGCTAAAGCCAGTCCGTCTGCTTTCAGTGAGAAAAGGATATTTGGGTTGGTCATCCAGACTGCTGAAAAACCGCAATCGATTCCCTGATTATATTGATTTAAAACCATAAGGGAAGCGCCAAAAGCAACTGCGCTAAAAAGCAAAGCTACTTTGGATGCCGCTTTATTTCCTGAAAAATAAGTGACAACCGCTCCGAGTAATAAGATTAAGAGTACTATTGTTACGTCCATTTTTAATAGATTATCGTAAAAAGAATAAATAAAACACTACCGAACAAAGTCCGAATACAAAGGCGAATAAATAAAAACCGATATTTCCGTTTTGTAATTTTTTACCTTGTAAAGCCAATCCGTCGGCAACCGCTCCGAATCCGAAGATAATTTGCGACAATCCAGTCTCAATATAATCCCTAAGGAATTTTGATAACGAATAAATTGGTTTTACAATTACGGCCATATAGGCTTCGTCCACATAGTATTTGTTGTATAACACTTTGGCAAAACCGGTGATCTGATCGTCTTCTGCCGGAACTTCTGCTTTTTTGATGTATTTGGAATAGGCAATCCCAATTCCGATAAGCGCTCCCACAACTGCAAAAGCCATTAACATATATTCGGTTGTACCCAAATGATGTGCTTCGTGCGGTGCATGTGCAAAAATCGGTTCCAGATAATGATTTAACCAGCTGTTGCCCGGAAGACTAATAGCACCACCAACTACTGATAATACGCCTAAAACCATTAATGGGAAGGTGATCAGCATCGGACTTTCGTGTAAATGATGTTTTTGTTCTTCGGTACCTCTGAATTCTTTAAAGAATGTCAGGTATAACAAACGGAACATATAGAAAGCAGTCATAATAGATGCTACTGCTGCGATTACCCATAATACTTTATTTTCGTGGAAGGCTACCATCAGGATTTCGTCTTTAGAGAAGAAACCGGCAAATGGCGGAATACCCGAAATCGCAAGGGTTGCTAACAGGAAGGTTAAGAAAGTAACTTTCATCGCGCCTTTTAATCCCCCCATTCTACGCATATCCTGTTCGCCGTGTAAGGCGTGGATAACCGAACCGGAACCAAGGAATAAACAAGCTTTAAAGAAAGCGTGTGTGATTACGTGGAATACGGCTACCTCATAAGCTCCCAAACCTAAAGCCAGGAACATTAATCCCAATTGGGAAACGGTAGAGTAGGCCAATACTTTTTTGATATCGTTTTGTACCAATCCGATAGAAGCGGCTACCAACGAAGTGATGGCTCCTACCACGGCAATGATATTCTGAACATCCGGTGTTAGGTCGAATAAGAAATTCAAACGGGTAATCATAAAGATACCGGCTGTTACCATCGTTGCAGCGTGAATTAAAGCCGAAACAGGAGTTGGTCCTGCCATCGCATCCGGTAACCAGGTATACAATGGAATTTGCGCACTTTTACCGGAAGCTCCGATAAATAAACACAACGTAGCGATACTCAACCAACCGGCTACTTCAGGATTTGATCCCGTTAATACCGCTTGTTTGATTACGTTAAAATCCAATGAATTGAATAAATATCCGATGATAAAGATTCCAATCAGGAAACCTAAATCCCCGATACGGTTCATGATAAATGCTTTTTTAGCAGCGTCGTTATATTCCTGGTTTTTATGCCAGAACCCGATTAACAGGTAGGAACATAATCCAACGCCTTCCCATCCGATAAACATGATTAATAAGTTGCTTCCCACTACCAAAGTGATCATAAAGAAAATAAACAAATTCAGGTAAGCGAAAAACTTATGGATGTTTTCATCGTCATGCATATAACTGATCGAGTAGATATGGATCAACGATCCGATACCGGTAACGAACAGCAACCATAACAGGGATAACTGATCTAATAGTATATCGAAATTAATGCTGAATTTTCCAAGCGAAATCCAGTCGAATAGATGCACATTAATGGGCTGTTTGCTTCCGCTTACTTGTGCGAAGAAGTAGCAGGAAACAAAGAAGGAAACCACAACGGCTAACGTTCCCAGAACACCGGAACCGGTTTTACCGAGTTGTTTTCCAAAAAATATATTAGATAAAAACCCGACAAAAGGGGCCAATAATAAGAGTAAAACTAAACTTGTCTCCATTAGGGATTATCCTTTTAAATTCTTTAAATTGTCAATATCAATCGATCCAAGGTTACGGAAAATCGAAACCAGAATCGCTAAACCTACGGCAACTTCGGCAGCGGCCACAGCCATCGAGAAAAACACGAATACTTGTCCGGAAGCATCCTGATGGAAGGTAGAAAACGCAACCAATAGCAAATTCACGGCATTTAACATGATCTCGATAGACATAAACATGATGATGGCATTTCTACGCAAAAGGATTCCAAAAACACCTATGCTGAATAGTAGAGCCGATAAATATAAGTAGGTTTCTACACCTATTTCTTTTAAAATATGTTCCATATCAATTTAGGCTTTTTCTTTTTCTTTTTTTGAAATTAATACCGCACCGATCATGGCTACCAATAGTAATACCGAAGCAAACTCGAACGGAACCATGTATTCGTTTAACAACACCTGACCTAATACTTTAATCGACTGGAAGTCGGTACCCGAATTGTAATAACTTTCTACAACCGGTTTGGTTTTTAGTAAAGCAGCCAATAATACCAACGCAACCAAACAGAAGGCAATGGTAGCGGCAATGATAATCAGTTTTGGTTTGTGTTTTTCGTGTTCTTTGTTCAGGTTCATCAACATGATGGTAAACAACATCAGGATCATGATGGCACCGGAATATACGATAACGTGCACAATCGCAAGGAACTGCGCATTTAGTAACAGGTAATGTCCTGCAATCGAAAAGAAACAGATAACCAGGTAAATCGCACTGTGGATCGGGTTTCTGCTAAAGATCGTAAGCAGTGCCGTACCTAGTGTAATGGTCGATAGTATATAAAATAAAACTTCAATCATAATTAACTTGCCTTATTCTGGTTAGTATTTTGGATAGCCATTTCCAACGGCATTACCAATTTGTCTTTTCCGTAGATAAAATCTTCACGGTTGCTGTTCGATTTCACGATAACCTTCGATTTTGTAAGGTAAATCGCTTGTTTCGGACAAGCCTCTTCACATAATCCGCAGAAAATACAACGCAACATATTGATTTCGTAAATCGAAGCGTATTTTTCTTCGCGGTATAAATGTTTTTCTTCCGGTTTACGCTCTTCGGCTTTCATTGTGATTGCCTCAGCCGGACAGGAAAGCGCACAAAGTCCGCAGGCAGTACAACGCTCACGACCTTCGTCATCGCGCATTAACATATGCTGACCGCGATATACCGGGCTAAATTCCCGTTTTTGTTCCGGGTATTTAATCGTAACTTTTCTTTTAAACAAGTGGCGGATCGTAATGACTAAACCTTTTGCGATCGCAACCAGGTAAAGGCTTTCCCAAAAAGTCATCTTTTTGTTGGAAACCTCTTTTTTTCTTCCTGATAATGAAACTGTATCTAATGACATTTCTGTATTATTTTATTATTGGAAAAGTAATATTACTGCTCCCGTTATAACAATGTTTACAATGGCCAGAGGAATTAACATCTTCCATCCCAAATTCATCAACTGGTCATATCGGAATCTCGGGATTGTCCATCGGATCCACATATAAAAGAAGATGAAGAAACAGATTTTGGCAAACAAGACTACCATTCCGATAACGTTGGCAATATTTACACCCCAGTTTTCAACAGCCCAGTCCATTCCCGGGTAGTTGTAGGCTCCGAAATACAATACGGCCAGAATCGTTGAAGAGATAAACATACTCGCATATTCGGCGAATAAATAGAATCCCATTTTCATAGACGAATATTCCGTATGGTAACCACCGATCAACTCGGCCTCACACTCGGCAAGGTCAAATGGTGTTCTGTTGGTTTCGGCAAACGAACACACTAAAAAGATCAGAAATCCAAGCGGTTGGTAGAAAATATTCCAGTTCATACCGGATTGTTGTGCTGCGATTTCGCGTAAGCTCAACGTTCCGGACATCATCACCAAAGCAATGATTGCCAGTCCCATTGCTACCTCGTACGAGATCATTTGCGATCCGGCACGCATAGCACTCATCAGGGAGAATTTATTGTTTGACGCCCATCCACCAATCATAATACCGTATACACTCACCGACAAAACGCCGAAGATAAACAGCATCGCTACGTCGATATCGGTAGCCTGAAGGATAATATCACGTCCGAACAAATGCAATTTGTCACCCCACGGAATTACCGCACTTGTAATTAAGGCCATACTCATCGAAATGGCAGGTCCGATTACAAACAGGAATTTATTAGGGGTATTCGGTAAGAATTCTTCTTTTGAAAACAATTTCAGACCATCGGCAAGCGGTTGCAGGATTCCTCCTTTACCGGCACGGTTGGGTCCGACACGATCCTGAAGCCAGGCCGCGATTTTACGTTCGGCCAAAGTAGAATACATGGCCATTAGCATGGTTAAAGCGAAAACCGCAATAATAATGACACTTTTTTCTATAATTATCGTACTCTCCATGGCGTATTATGATTTAGAATTTTCGGTGTTCTTTAGCGGAACTTCCACCATACTGATTTTCTTTCTGTCCTGATCGCGACCCAAAAGAATTTGTTTTTCGGTTTCGATCGTTACTTTGTCCAGTTTACGGGTGTAGTTGTTCTGGTTGATTACGGAGAATTTCTCGAATTTACGAGGTCCTTCGATTACCCAGTCTTTTACATCTTTATGGTCAAAACGACAGCTGTTACAGATAAACTCTTCCACTTCGTGGTATTCATCTTTACGGGCTGTTACACGCTGAATTTCGTTTCCGAACATCCAAACGGTTGTTTTTCCACAACATTTATCACAGTCTCTATGTGCATTGAATGGTTTGTTAAACCAAACTCTCGATTTAAAACGGAAGGTTTTGTCCGTCAACGCTCCAACCGGACATACGTCGATCATGTTTCCGGAGAATTCATTGTCGACTGCTTTTGAAATACAGGTTGAAATTTGCGAATGATCCCCACGGTTTACAACACCGTGTACACGTCCGTCGGTTAACTGATCGGCTGTCATCACACAACGGTAGCACAGGATGCAACGGTTCATGTGTAACTGAATATTCTCACCGATGTTTTCCGGTTCGAACGTTCTTTTTTCTTCGATAAAACGGGTTTCGGATTTTCCGTTATTAAAACTTAGGTTTTGCAGATCACATTCACCAGCCTGATCACAAACCGGACAATCCAGCGGGTGATTGATTAATAAGAATTCGGTAACCGATTTACGGGCTTCCACAACTCTTGGTGAAGAGATACTTTTTACTTCCATACCGTCCATAACACCAGTTACGCACGATGCCATCAATTTAGGCATTGGCGTAGGATTGGCATCACTACCTTTGGAAACTTCTACTAAACAGCAACGGCATTTTCCTCCGCTTCCTTTTAATTTGGAGTAATAACACATTGCCGGCGGAACGGATTCTCCTCCAATCATTCGGGCAGCCTGCAGGATAGTGGTTCCTGGTTCTACTTCTATTTCGTGACCGTCTATAGTAACTTTCATAGTGCGATTCTTGACTTTATACTGTTTGTTTTGCAATTAAGTGGCGTACCTTTTCGAAAGGTTCTTCCACAAAGTGATCTCTGTTTTTGATCTTTTCCGGGAAACGAACGTGGTATTCGAACTCGTCTCTGAAGTGACGAATTGCGGCAGCCACCGGCCATGCAGCGGCATCACCCAACGGACAGATTGTGTTTCCTTCGATTTTGCTCTGAATGTCCCAAAGCAGGTCGATATCTTCCATACGTCCGTGACCGTTTTCGATTCGGTGTAATACTTTTTCCAACCATCCGGTACCTTCACGACATGGCGAACACTGTCCGCAGCTTTCGTGGTGGTAGAAACGGGAAAAATTCCAGGTATTTCGTACGATACAAGTCGTGTCGTTATAGACAATAAATCCGCCGGAACCCAACATTGAACCGGTAGCAAAACCACCGTCGCTCAACGATTCGTACGACATTAAACGGTCGTCTCCGTTTGCGGTTTTATAGATTAAATGTGCGGGTAAAATTGGCACGGAAGAACCTCCCGGAACCAATGCTTTAAGCGGTCTGTCGTTCATCATTCCACCTAAATACTCGTCGGAATTCATAAATTCCTCCACACTTAATCCCAATTCGATTTCGTATACACCCGGGTTTTTGATATGTCCGGAAGCCGAAATCAATTTTGTTCCTGTAGAACGTCCGATTCCGATAGTAGCATACTCTGCTCCGGAATTATTAACGATCCATGGCACAGCTGCAATGGATTCTACGTTGTTTACTACAGTAGGATTGGCCCATAAACCGCTAACCGCCGGGAATGGTGGTTTGATTCGTGGGTTTCCTCTTTTTCCTTCCAATGATTCGATCAAAGCAGTTTCCTCACCACAGATATAGGCTCCGGCACCACAATGCACATGAAGGTCCAAAGAGAAATCGGTACCTAAGATGTTTTTTCCTAACCATCCGGCCGCATAGGCTTCTTTGATGGCTCTTTCCAGGATTTTAAATACCCACATATATTCCCCACGGATATAGATATAGGACAGATTCGCACCCAATGCATAGCTGGACGTGATCATACCTTCAATTAATAAGTGTGGGATATATTCCATCAGGAAACGGTCTTTAAAAGTACCCGGTTCCGATTCGTCGGCATTACAAACCAGGTGTCTTGGTTTACCCGATTTTTTATCGATAAAACTCCATTTTAGTCCAACGGGGAAACCCGCTCCACCACGACCTCGTAATCCGGAAGTTTTTACTTCTTCGGTTACTTCGTCTGGAGTTAATGTTTTCAGTGCTTTTTCAACAGAAGCATAACCCCCGTTCTGGCGGTACACTTCGTAGGTTTTGATACCTGGAATGTTTATCTTGTCTAATAATATCTTTCTTCCCATGGTATTATTTATCGTGTAAGTTGATTTTTCCTTCTCTGCATTCCGCGATGATGGTATCTACCTTTTCTTTGGTCAGGTGCTCTTTGTAGAAATCACCAATCTGCATCATCGGAGCGTATCCGCAGGCACCAAGACATTCCACACCTACAACGGTAAACATACCATCCGGAGTGGTTTCTCCTTCTTTGATACCCAGTTTTTCGCAGGTATAATCCATCAGATCTTCGGCACCGCGAACGGCACAACAGGAAGTACGGCAAAACTCGAACATGTATTTTCCGATTGGTTTTTGGTTGTACATCGTATAAAACGATACTACCTCATATACTTCAATCGGTTGGATGTTTAGGATTTCGGCCACTTTATCCATTAACGGATAACTTAACCAGTTTTCGTGTGCATCCTGTACTTCGTGTAATACCGGCAATAAAGCCGATTTTCTTTTGTCGTCCGGATAATGGCCGATTAACTCGTTAATACGCGTCATCAGTTCCGGCGTGATATTTATTTCTTGTTTATACTGTGTATTTTCCATAATCCTTATGCGTCTAATTCACCTGCAATTACGTTAAGACTTGACAAAGTTGCGATGGCATCCGAAAGCATTTGTCCTCTAACCATATCGTTATACGCCTGGTAATAGATAAAACAAGGTCTTCTGAAATGCAAGCGATATGGGGTACGGCTACCGTCGGTGATCAAATAGAAACCAACTTCTCCGTTACCGCCTTCTACCGGATGGTATACTTCGGTTAACGGAACCGGAACTTCACCCATCACAATTTTAAAGTGGTAGATAAGCGCTTCCATATTGTGGTATACTTCGTCTTTTGGAGGTAGATAATAATCCGGAACATCAGCGTGGAAAGGTCCTTCCGGAAGTTTTGCCAACGCCTGACGGATAATACTTAAACTTTCCCATACCTCGGCATTACGCACGCAGAAACGATCGTACGTATCACCGTGTTTTCCTACAGGGATATTAAATTCAAAATCTTCGTAAGAGCTGTACGGCTGCATTACACGAACGTCATAATCGACACCGGCAGCACGTAGGTTAGGACCTGTAAAACCATAGCTAATCGCTTTTTCGGCTGAAATAGCTCCAACTCCGATGGTACGATCCATAAAGATACGGTTACGGGTTAGCAGGTTTTCAAACTCAGTCCATATAGGAGGGAACTCTTCCAAAAAGGCATCGATCTTTTTAAAAGCTTCCGGGCTCCATTCTCTTTCAAAACCTCCGATACGACCCATGTTTGTTGTTAAACGGGCACCGCAGATTTCTTCGTAAATTTCATAGATTTTTTCACGGAACTGGAATACATATAAGAAACCGGTTAAGGCTCCGGTATCCACACCCATAACCGAACTACAGATAATATGATCGGCAATACGGGCTAACTCCATTATAATAACACGTAGGTATTGTACGCGTTTTGGAACTTCAATTCCAAGTGCTTTTTCCAAAGTCATCCACCAACCCATATTATTAATAGGAGCGGAGCAATAGTTCATACGATCGGTTAAAACCGTAATCTGGTAGAACGGTCTGTTCTCGGCAATTTTCTCGAAAGCACGGTGGATATAACCCACAGTTCCTTCGCCGTCCAGGATCCGTTCTCCGTCCATTAGGAGGATATTTTGGAAAATACCGTGTGTCGCCGGGTGCGTTGGCCCCAGGTTTAATATGGAAAGTTCGCTGCCGTCTTCATTGCGTCTCTTTTCGATTTCTTTCGCATATCGGTGTTCCGGTGATAATAATAGATCTGACATTTTAGCTGTAAAATATTTTTTTCAGGTTACTATTAGCAATTTTGGGATGTTCTACCGAAGAATCGGTCGTCTTTATCCGTTCGTCCGCTGTCTTCCATAGGGAATTCTTTTCGAAGCGGGAACGAGGTCATTTCATCCATATTAAGGATACGTTTCAATTGCGGATGGCCTTTGAAAATAATCCCGTAAAAATCATAGGTTTCTCTTTCCTGCCAGTTGGAGCTTAGGAATAATCCGGAAACCGTATCGATTTCGGGTTTATCGCCATCCAAATAGCATTTGATACGGATACGAACATTGTCCATCCAGTTGTGCATGTGGTATACCACGGCAAACTGGCGTTCTTTTTCGTAATCCGGGTAATGAATACCACACAAATCGGTTAGGAAATTAAAACGTAAAGTAGCATCATCTCTTAGAAATTTCATAACTTCTACGATAGAGTCTGATGCTACTTCAAATGTGAAAATATCATGTTGTTGAAAGAAATCGGTTACTTTTAAACCGAAGTTTTCAATTAGTTTTTTTTGTATTACAGAGGTTTCTAAAGCCATTTTACTTGATGTTATAAGAACCTAATAAATCTTTATATTCGTCGGAGCCTCTTCGTCTTACCGATTCGCTTTTAACGATTTCCTGAAGTCGCATAATACCATCCAGAATTTGTTCCGGTCTTGGCGGACATCCGGGAACATATACGTCAACCGGGATTACTTTATCGATTCCCTGAAGTACGGAATACGTGTCGAATACACCACCTGAAGAAGCGCAGGCACCCACAGCAATAACCCATTTTGGTTCGGACATTTGCTCGTATACCTGACGTAAGATAGGTGCCATTTTTTTAGCGATAGTGCCCATAACCAAAAGCATATCGGCTTGTCTTGGTGAGAAACTCATACGTTCCGATCCGAAACGTGCCACATCGTAGTGAGCGGCCATAGTAGCCATAAATTCAATACCACAGCATGAAGTTGCAAAAGGCAAAGGCCATAGCGAGTTGGCTCTGGCTAATCCGACAACGGAATCCAATTTGGTAGCAAAGAAACCTTCACCGGCATATCCTTCCGGTGCGTCTACCGTATTATATTTTGAAGTATCACTCATCGTTTTATTATTTTAAACTTTAAGTATCCCAAGTATTTTGAGACAGATTAAAATTCTGAATTCTTTATTCCCATTCCAATCCTTTCTTCTTGATTACGTAGAAGAAACCTACGACAAGAAGCGTCATGAAAATACCCATTTTCATAAAACCTTCAACACCCATAGCTTTGAAATTCACAGCCCATGGATACATGAAGATTACTTCAACATCAAAAAGAACAAATAATATGGCGACTAAAAAGTATTTAACGGAGAAAGGAATACGGGCGTTTCCTACAGATTCGATACCGCACTCGAAGTTTTTGTCCTTGTTTTGAGAGTGTCTTTTAGGACCTAATAGCCCTGAAATTATGATCGTTGTAACCACAAACCCGATAGCTAGTAGTGATTGCATCACTATTGGAATGTAATCAATTTGATTTGTTTGCATGATTTTAGTTCTCTTAATTCTGGAAATAATTCACAAATATACACTCCTAAACGGGATAAGCAACCTTATTTTTTAATCAATTTACCGTTGTTTTCTGTCATAAATGCAAAACATATTTAGACTAAATATAAATAACAAAATTTTGAGGAACTATTTTTAGAGAAAGTGAAAATATAAAAAAGCCGCTCGGTTATGAGCGGCTTAGTCCATTTAGGTAACCAAAAATTAATATATATATTAGTCTTCGATAACTACTACTTTAGCAGCTACTTTACCTTTTCTTCCGTCTTCTTCTTCGTAAGAAACTTTGTCGCCTTCGTTTAAAGTTTCAACTTTAATTCCTGTAGCGTGAACAAAAATGTCTTTTCCAGTTTCTTCGTCAGTAATAAATCCATAACCTTTGGATTCATTAAAAAATTTTACTTTGCCTGTTCGCATAGTGTAATAATAAAAAATAATTAATAATACTCAAAGATATACTTTTTTTTAACACAAGCAAGTTTTTGATGAAAAAAAACAAACAAAAATGTTTAAATTTTGAAGACTTTAAATTAGTGTTAATTTTTTTTAAAATCGATAAAAAAAAGCGGATGTTACTCCGCTTTACAATATTATTTAAGGTCTAATTTTATCGATAATTCTTCAAGTTGCTTGTTGTCGATCGCTGCAGGAGCATCAATCATTACGTCTCTACCGGAATTATTTTTCGGAAAAGCAATAAAATCGCGAATCGTTTCCTGTCCGCCTAAAATAGAAACCAGTCGGTCAAGACCAAATGCCAGTCCGCCATGTGGTGGTGCGCCATATTGGAACGCGTCCATTAGGAATCCGAATTGTGCTTTTGCCTCTTCATCGGAGAATCCTAAATGTTGGAACATTAATTTTTGGGTTTCTTTATCGTGGATACGAATTGATCCACCACCAATCTCATTTCCGTTCAATACCATATCGTAGGCGTTTGCTCTCACTTTACCCGGATCGGTGTCTAATAAATGCATGTCTTCCGGTTTTGGAGAGGTAAACGGGTGGTGCATCGCGTGGAAACGAGCACTTTCTTCGTCCCATTCCAAAAGTGGGAAATCTACTACCCATAACGGCGCGAACTCATCGGATTTACGCAATCCCAAACGGGTTGCTACTTCCATACGTAAGGCGCTTAACTGTGTACGGGTTTTGTGAGCCGGACCGGATAAAACCAGAATTAGGTCACCCGGTTTTGCGTTGGTCGCTTTCGCCCAGTTGGCCAAGTCGTCCTGATCGTAGAATTTATCTACCGATGATTTTAAAGAACCGTCGGCTTCGTATTTACAGTAAACCATACCGGACGCACCAATCTGTGGGCGTTTTACCCAATCAATCAGGTTGTCGATCTCTTTACGGGTATAGCTTGCAGCACCGGGAACGGCGATACCAACTACTAATTCGGCTGAGTTAAATACGGCAAATTCTTTATGTTGTGCTACGTCGTTCAATTCTCCGAATTCCATTCCGAAACGGATATCCGGTTTGTCGTTACCGTAGGTTTTCATGGCATGATCGTAGGTCATTCGTGGGAATTTGTCTACTTCAATACCTTTTATTTCTTTTAATAAATGACGGGTTAGTCCTTCGAAAGTATCCAGGATGTCTTCCTGTTCTACGAAAGCCATTTCACAGTCAATTTGTGTAAATTCCGGTTGTCTGTCAGCTCTTAAATCCTCGTCGCGGAAACATTTTACAATCTGGAAATATTTATCCATACCACCTACCATTAACAACTGTTTAAAGGTTTGCGGCGATTGTGGTAAGGCATAAAACTGACCTTCGTTCATACGGGATGGGACAACGAAATCACGTGCGCCTTCCGGAGTCGACTTAATTAAATACGGTGTTTCCACTTCACAGAAGTCTTGTGCCGACAAGTAGTTACGTACTTCCTGTGCCACTTTATGACGGAACAACAAATTGTTTTTTACCGGATTACGACGAATATCCAGATAACGGAACTTCATACGGATATCTTCACCACCATCGGTTTCATCTTCGATTGTAAACGGAGGGGTTAAAGCGGTATTCAAAACATTTAGTTCGTTAACCAAAATTTCGATATCACCGGTTGGCATATTTGGATTTTTGGATTCGCGTTCAATCACGGTTCCTTTTACCTGAACTACAAATTCACGGCCTAATGTTTTTGCTTTTTCAAAAACTTCCGGACTCGTTCTGTTGGCATCAAAAATTAATTGTGTTATTCCGTAACGGTCGCGTAAGTCCACCCATATCATAAAACCTTTATCACGTGTTTTTTGCACCCATCCGGCTAAAGTAACTTCTTTGTTGCTATCGGAAGCTCGTAACGCTCCACAATTATGACTTCTGTACATTTCTTAAAAATTTATGCGCAAATTTAGGTTTTTTGTTTCAAGTTTAAAGTCAATAGGTTAAAGTTTCTGTGGAATAAAATCAGGAAAAGGAATCCGAATTGCCCTAAAATAGGCTTCCAATGTTAAATTTAACTGCAATGTTACGAAATTGTTAAGTGAAAGTTTTGAAATTGTAAATACATTTTTTAAATTTGATTTAGAATTGATTAACTATTTAAAAACTAAAGCTATGAAAAAGAACTTAATTGCCGGACTGTTGCTGTTTTCTGGAGTGATTTTCGCTCAAAATGTAGAACCTAAATATGAGATTGTCGGTAATTTAGTCAAGGCGACCTATTATTATGATAATGGTCAGTTGAAACAGGAAGGCTTTTACAAAGATGCAAAACCGCATGGAAAATGGGCTTCGTTTAACGAAGACGGATCCAAGCAGGCGATAGGAGAATATGCAGACGGACAAAAAACCGGAAAATGGTTTTTCTGGAATAAAGCGACGCTAAGCGAAGTAGATTATTCCAACAGCAGAATTTCTGATATCAAAAACTGGAAACAGGAAGCGTTAGTAAACAGAAATTAATTACGGTTTGACCTTCAAAAAAAATTAATACTGTTCGCAGGACCTTAATAGGGTTCGCTTCTAAATGAGGAATGGCGGTTATGAAATTTCATAACCGCCATTCTTAGTTTAAATTGCTTTGTTTGTTTACATTTTATGGGTTGGTGTAAAACCGTCTTCACTTATTTCGTTCGGAACATAGTCTTCCACCATCAACTGAGCATAATCGGTTGATTTGCCTTTGGAGAATTTGTGAACAATTTTTTCCATGATATCATAGATTACCGGAACGATAACCAATGTCAGGAATAACGAACTGATCAAACCTCCAATGATAACCCAGGCCAAACCGTTTTTCCACTCAGCACCGGCACCTGAAGCCAATGCGATCGGTAACATACCAAACACCATCGCAATAGTCGTCATCAAAATCGGACGGAGACGCGCGTGGTTCGCCTGGATCAATGCATCGTGAATTGATTCACCGGCAGCACGACGTTGGTTGGTAAAGTCGACCAACATAATCGCATTCTTACACACCAATCCAATCAACATGATGATCCCCAAAATGGTAAAGATATTCAACGAGTTGTTGGTTAAACCTAAGGCCAGTAACGCACCGATAAACGATAACGGAACCGAGAACAATACCACAAACGGGTGAACATAACTGTCGTAAAGTCCCACCATTACCAAGTAAACCAAGATAATCGCCGCTAATAATGCAAATCCTAAGGTACCAAAACCTTCGGTTTGGTTTTCCATATCACCACCCCAAACGTAGTTTACTCCGGTTGGTTTGTGTAATTTTTCAAAAGCCGACTGCCATTCCGCAGCAACAGTACCTGTAGGACGACCTACGGTTTGTCCTTGTACGGTAACCGAAGCACTCTTATCACGACGCTCTAACTGACTCGGTCCGGATCCTTCTTTTACCGTCGCGAATTGTGATAATTTGATTTGTTCTCCTTTATTATTAACGAAAATAAGGTTACTTACATCGTTGATATTCTTTCTGTCGAAAGCGTTGTAACGGATATTGATATCGTATTCGTATTCTCCGGCACGGTATTTACCATCGGTATTACCACTAAAAGCCGTTTGCATCGTCATACCCACCGTTTGTAATGTTAGCCCTAAAGCCGCCATTTTATCACGATCTACCTGAACGTTTACCTCCGGGTTTCCGGTTTCAACGGATAATTTAATTTCCGAAGCTCCTTTAATTTTATACAATTCTTTTTCGGCTGCTTTGGCAAAAACCATCGCGCTGTCTAAAGTTGTACCGGTAACTACCAACGCCAATGGCGCTTCTTCGGCAGTACCCATGATACTCATACCTACGGTTTTGATTTTCGGACCAACCAAAACGTTTTGCATTTTAAGTTTGGTCTTCGCCGCATATACATACGAGTCATCCTCACGTTGATCCTGATCTACTAATTTTACACGGATCTCCGATTTATAAGCGGTCGCCTGTGTACCACCAAAACCTTCACTGGTTTGACCTACGGTAGTGATCAAGCTTTTTACTTCTTTTTGTTTTTTAAGGAAATCCTCCGCTTTTTGCGTCATAAAGTTGGTTTGCTCTAATGAAGCATCTTTTGGCATTTCAATTTGCACTAAGAATTCACCGGCATCCGAACGGGCGAAGAACTCACCACCCACATATCCACCAGCAACCATATATAAAGATGCGAAGAATAAACCGGCAACAATCCCCAATGTTGTTTTCTTATGACCCAAACACCAAACCAGAATATCACTTACCCAGTTGGTAAAACGAGTTAAGATACTTTCGAATCCTAAAATGATACGTCCGAATAAGTTTTTACCTTCAATGTGCTCCAATTTACCGAAACGAGACGATAACCAAGGTACAATAGTAAAGGATGAAAGCAATGATAATAAGGTAGAGATAATTACGGTTACACAGAACTGCGTAATAATGTTCGATACCAATCCGGTACTCATCGCGATCGGTAAGAATACCACCACGATTACCAACGTAATCGAAACTACCGTTCCACCGATTTCGGCTGTTGCATCGTATGCGGCGCGAACCCGGTTTTTACCCATCTCCATGTGCCTATATATATTTTCCAATACCACAATTGCGTCATCCACAAGAATACCTACTACAAGTGAAAGACCTAATAAACTCATTAAGTTTAGGGTATAATCCAGGAATACGAATCCGATAAACGTCGCGATTAACGAAGCCGGAATCGATACCATTACGATCAAGGAGTTACGTACACTGTGAAGGAAAAACAACATTACCAATGCTACCAGGATAACCGCAAGAATCAAATCGTGGATAACCGAATCGGCTGCCTGAAGTGTAAACACCGAGCTATCGTTGGCGATATCCAACTGTAAATCCTGTGCTTTGTAGTCTACTTTTAATTGTCCTAATAATTTTTGGATGTGCTCACTTACCTCTACGGCATTCGCATCCGATTGTTTGATTACCTGAAGGATGATCGCATTTTTCTCATCTACACGGGCAATTTTTTCCACGTCTTTTTGTGTATCCTGTACATCGGCGATATCCATAAGGCGAATTTGAACGCCTTTATTATCGGATACAATCAGATTTCGCAATTCTTCTACCGTTTTATATTTACCGGCCAAACGGATCAGGATCTTTTGATCACGGGTTTGGATGTTTCCGGTAGGGAAATCCAAATTGGAAGTAAGAATTCCTTGTTGTACTTGTGGAACCGATAAACCATAGCCTTTCATTTTGTTGGCATCCATGTTTACCTGAATCTCACGTTCCTGACCACCAATTAAACGAATCTGTGCCACACCATTTACACGGGATAAAATCGGACTGATCTTTTTGTCGATCAAATCGAAGAACTGTGCTTCGTCCATTTTGGCATTGGCTGCAATGGTCATAATCGGTAAATCACTCAGGGAGAATTTACTCAATGACGGTTGTTTCACGTCGTCCGGAAGGTCACTCAACACTGCGTTGATCTTACGTTGTGCGTCATTTAAAGCATAATCCACATTGGCATTATTGTTTAACTGGATCGCTACAACGGATAAACTTTCGTACGATT
This sequence comes from Flavobacterium sp. CAU 1735, assembly GCF_039888695.1. Taxonomy (NCBI): domain Bacteria; kingdom Pseudomonadati; phylum Bacteroidota; class Flavobacteriia; order Flavobacteriales; family Flavobacteriaceae; genus Flavobacterium; species Flavobacterium sp. CAU 1735. The sequence continues at coordinate 244,911 of NZ_JBDQQQ010000001.1, forward strand.
TGGAGTCAATTTTTTTAATGTTCTCCAAAGAGGAAATCGCATCCTCAATTTTTTTGGTCACCGTATTTTCCACCTCACCAGGAGAAGCACCGGGATAGATGGTCGAAATACTGATTACGTTATTTTCGAATTTCGGGATCAACTCGTAACCCAAAAGGCCGTAGCTGAATAGTCCCCCTAATGTCAAAATCGTAAAGAGAACGACAATTAGTGACGGGCGTTTTATGGATATTTCTGCTAATTTCATATGTTTCTTTAAGTTTTAAGTCTTATGTTGTCTCGAAGCAACACCTAACTATTTTAAAACCGTAACTTTTGCACCATCAGTTAAGTTGATCTGACCACTGGTGATCACAATATCCCCATTGCTTAATCCGTTAAGGATTTCCACTTTTTCTCCGATGATTCTTCCGGCGGTTACATTTTTCATTTTCGCCGTTCCGTCTTTTTGCATTACAAAAACCTGATTGGCGCTCACACTTCCTACGAATGCATTACGCGGTGCAATCATTAATGGCGTTTTGTCGCTTGATGGTGAGAATAAAGCCGTTCCATACATACCTGCTTTCAGGTCGTTTCCGGCATTGTTAGCGATTTCGATCTCTACCGGAAAGTTCAGACTGCTATCGGCTTTAGGTGCGATAAATGTGATTTTTCCGTTGAATTCTTTATCCGGATAAACGCTGGCTTTTACTTTAATCGGAGAACCGATTTTAAGTCCGGCGATCTGATCTTCACTTACCGTTACTTTTAATTTTAAAGTCGATACGTTTACCAGTTCGAACAATTGAGTTCCCGGCGAAACTACCGATCCCGGTTCGATAAAACGTTTGTTTACGATTCCGTTGATAGACGATTTGATACTGGCATCACCCAATGTGATTCGGGCTTGTTGTAAATGCGCTTTGGCATTGGCAAGCGCCAGTTTTGCCTGATCCAGCTGTTGTTTGGTAACCCCGCCGGTTTTATAAGCGCTTTCAAAACGTTGTGCGTCGGTAGCGGCATTCTGATACGATGCTTCCGCATTCTGTAAATCCACGTTGATTTTATCGGCTTTGATTATCGCTAAAGTCTGTCCGATACGTACCGGTGTTCCTTCATCCACCAAAACTTTGGTTACACGTCCGGAATTTTCGGCCGAAAAATTCAATTCCTGAGACGGATAGAAATTTCCGTTTGCTACGAAATCCATAGCTACCGGCTGTGTTTTTATCGTGTCAATTTTTACCACAACCGTAGCATTGGTTTCGGCAACCACGGCTGTTTTCTCTTCATTCTTTGCTTTATTGCTGCTTAACACATAAGCGATCAGGCCTAAAGAACCTAATATAACGACTGCTGTGATAATTTTTTTCTTCATGTTGATTGATGGTTATTGATTTAAAAGTGTTTTTAGTTCTCCTTTGGACTTGATGATCTGAATCTCGGCCATTTTGTATTCCAATAATGCAGAAGTATAGTTGTTTTTTGCTTCTGTTAATGCATTTTCAGAATCCAACAGGTCGGTTAAAGAAGCCAGTCCGTTAACGTAATTGTTTTTAGTGTTGCTGAAAACTTCCTGTGCCAGCGTCACATTTTCTTTTTGGTTGTTGATCGTGATCAAACTATTGTTCAATTGCGATTTGGCATTTTCAAATTCCAATCCTAAAGCCAATTGAGAGTCTTTAAGATCTTCTTCGATTTTTTGTAGGCTAATATCAGCTTGTCTTACTTTTGAACGTGTCGCAAAACCGGTAAAAACAGGAATTTTTAGGTTTAATCCGATCGCTGAGAAATCCGACCAGTACACACCGTCGGCTGGTTTGGCACCCAAAGGCATCACAGGACCTTGTCCGATATAGTTATAGTTGGCTGTAAGCGATAGCGTTGGGTAATGCTCGGCTACAAAAGACTCTTTCTGGTATTTTAAAAGTGTTTTTTGTTTTTCAAGCAATTGATATTCGGAACGATTCGTAACCGATGGTGTTTCGTTTATAAACGGTTTTACCTGAATATCCTCTTTTACGATTTCGATAGGCGTGGAAGCCGGTAAACCGATAAGGAACTTTAATGAGTTTTCCTGCATTTGTACCCCATTGACCAATTGCTGTCTTGTTGAGTTTAAGTTGATCAATTTAACATTTACACGATCCAAATCGATTTTTTTAGCCAATCCGTTTTTAAACTGACCGTCGATGATGTTACGCACTTTGGTTGTATTGTCCAATGTGCTGTCGATCGTATTTAGTTTTTGTTTTTGAACAAACACCTGATAGTAGGCATTGGCTACTTTTTCGATCACCTGCTCTTCGGTTAACTGTGCATTTACCTGATAGAACTCACGTGTTGATTTGGCCGCTTTTAAACCCGTAAAAACCGAATAGTCGAAAATATTCTGAGTTAAGGAAGCACCACCAACCGAATTCCATTTTTGTCCTAACGGCGCTAAAATAGTCGTACCCGGTTGTCCGAAGAAATCACCCGGTAAGGCATTTAACTGTAAGATAGGATTATAGGTAAGGCTTCCGTTCAAACTGATTTGCGGTAAGGCACGGGAACGCACTTCGGCTATTTTGTGATTACTGTTTTCCACTTCCAGCTTGGCCTTTTTGGCGTCGGCTTTATTTTCCAAAGCATATTTCAGCGCGTCTTTTAATGACAAACGCTGTACCTGAGCCTGGGAGACAATGGCAAAAAATAATAACGCAATTGTTATTCTTGTTTTCATATGATGTTTATTGATTAATGAGTAATTTTTCTAAGATTTCAATCCCTTTCGGAGTGGCAATACCGCGAACGTGATATTCCAGCAGTTTTTCATCCAGTTCCTTACGGGTGTACATTTTTTCCGGAAACAATTCAATGTCCATCGTGCTCATGGCGCTGGCATAGTAAATACGTCCAATAAAATCTACATCGATTTCCTGACGGAATAATCCAGCTGCTTTACCGCGGTTCAGGTTGTCGATCACACAAGTGTCCATTTTTTCAAATTGCATCGATTTTAAACAATCGTGGATTTTAGGATAGTATTTCTGTAACTGGAATATGGTCGAGGAGTTTTCCTCTTTTATATTGTGCTGAACATAATCTTTGATGTCGAATAATTCTTCGATCGGATTTTTGCCCAGTGTGCAGATCTGATCAATACCCGACGATATTTTTTCAAACAAATAGGTAGTCGCCGCTTTCACTAATTCCACTTTTGTGGCATAGTGTTCGTAAATGGTTTTTTTTGAAATACCCATTTCAGAAGCGATATCATCCATCGTCACACTTTTAAAGCCAAGATTCAGGAACATGTCGGATGCTTTCTCTAAAATTTCGTTTTTCATGGTCAAAAAATTTCGGCAAATGTATAAAGGAAACTTTTAATACTAAAAAAGTTTCCAAAGTTTTTACGATATTTTAACATAAATTTTTTGCTTTGACGGCGCGGATATTTGCGCTATTTTAGCCGAAAATATCAGGTATGCACCCAGTAAGTTATTATCAGACGCTCATTGCAGAACACTTTTCAAAACTTTCGATCGAAAAAGAACCGAGGAATTTATACGACCCGATTGTCTATATTTTATCGTTGGGAGGTAAGCGAATGCGGCCGGTTTTAACGCTGATGGCGGCAGAAATTTTCGATACCGATGCGAATCGGGCGATGGCGGCGGCAACCGCAGTGGAGCTGTTTCATAATTTTTCGTTGATTCACGATGATATTATGGATGATGCGCCTTTGCGAAGAGGAAATGAAACGGTACACGAAAAGTGGGACATCAATACCGGAATTTTATCGGGTGATGCGATGCTGATTCTGGCCTACCAATATTTCGAACAATACGAACCCCGTATTTTTTCGGCTCTTGCGAAATTATTCAGCAAAACCGCTTTGGAAGTTTGCGAAGGACAACAATGGGATGTCGATTTCGAACAACGTGACGATGTGACCATTCCGGAATACCTGAAAATGATTGAATACAAAACCGCAGTGTTGGTTGGAGCAGCCATGAAAATGGGGGCGATAGTAGCGGAAGCAACTGTTGAAAATGCCGATCTGATATACGATTTTGGATTAAATCTCGGAATTGCCTTCCAGTTACAGGACGATTATCTGGATGCTTTTGGTGATCCGCTGACTTTTGGAAAACAGGTTGGTGGTGATATTATCGAAAACAAAAAGACCTATTTGTATTTAAAAGCACTTGAATTTGCCAACGACGGAACCAAAGCCGAGTTGCAACATTTATTTTCGATTCAGCCGGTAGATAATAGCGATAAAATTGCGTCGGTTAAAACTATTTTTATCGAAACGGGAGCGGCCAAAGTAACGCAGGAAGCGATCGAGGGCTATACGTTAAAAGCATTCGAAACCCTGGAAAAAATGAATATTTCGGCGGAGAAAAAACAGGAACTAAAAGATTTCGGGATAAACCTGATGAAACGACAAGTATAATCATGTTTGTAGCACCTTTAAATACCGATTTATTGCTTTCGGAAGCACAAAAAGAAGCGTTGTACCTGAAATTGGTGGAGCAGATCAATAAAGATTTTGCGCTGGCGAATGAAAGCCTTGATTTTGATGTTTCGATTGCGCCAATCGACTTGAAAGTGCGGTTACATGATAAAATTTACCAGTTAATCCAGTTTAAATTTGCCGAATACCTAAACCTGTTGTACATCATCGATGTGCCGGAAGAACAGGTTAAAAGTCTGGACGGTTCCGATTTGGTGGAATTGGCCGAACAGGTTGCTTTTCTGGTCTTAAAACGCGAATGGCAAAAAGTCTGGTTTAGAAATAAATTCTGACAAAAGGTAAAAATGCCTCGCTATACACATTATTACTTTCCTTAAACAAAACATTGTAGCGAACCCCTATGGTAAAGTTCTGTACACGATACCCTGCGCCCAGAAATAATGCGGTATTCCAGAAATCATCTTCAATATGTGGGTTAAATTGCGTATAGGTATTATTCACGCGAAGTTGCTCGAGTTCGGCAGATAATTGTATTTCCGGTAGTGGGTTAAAAAGGGTGATAATGCTCGCGCCGTAGATATACGAATCGTAGTAGTTTTTTTGTTTGACATAACTCCCGCTAAGACCGATTCCGGCAGCGAAATATTCGTTCACCTGATAGACGGCACTTGGAGCAACGTTAATATTTGTAAAATTATTCCCAAAGTTTAGTCCTAAACCGCCTCCAAACCGCACGCGTTGCCAGAAATCACTTTTTTGAGCCGTTTGTTGATAAACTTGTGCTTTTAATGTAGAAGTCATCATTAAATAAAAGACACAACTCAAAAAGATTGTTAAAAAACTGTTGATGCTTGATTTGATGTTCATTTTTAGGAATATTTTATGACATAAAAGTATGAAAAACATTGAAAGATTATTACAATTGTCGTACTTTTGCGAAAAATTTTCTAACAAAAAAGGTCTTTAGACAAAGTTATGGATAGGTTTTCCTTTTTAAACGCGGCACACACTGCATTTTTTGCAGATTTATACGATCAATATTTACAAAATCCAGATAGCGTTGAACCAAGTTGGAGGAGCTTCTTCCAAGGGTTTGATTTTGCTAGCGAATATAGCGAAGGTCCGGTAGAGCAACTGGCAGCAGTAGCAAATGGACAAGCGGATTGTTCTATTGTTTCGGACAAACTACAAAAAGAATTTAACGTTTTAAAATTGATTGATGGTTATCGCACCCGTGGGCATTTGTTTACCAAAACAAACCCGGTTCGCGACAGACGAATTTTTACGCCGTCACTGGCAATTGAAAATTTCGGACTAACTACAGCCGATCTGACAACCGTTTTCGATGCAGCGCGGGTAGTAAACCTTAACCCATGTACGCTTCAGGAAATTTTAAACCACCTGAATAAAGTATACTGCGAGTCTATCGGAGTAGAATATATGTATATCCGTGATCCGGAAGTGATCGAGTGGATTCAGAAAAGACTGGATATTAACGACAATCACCCAAGTTTTAATGCAGATCAGAAAAAACGAATCCTTAAAAAATTAAACGAAGCGGTTTCTTTTGAAAACTTCCTTCATACCAAATACGTAGGACAAAAACGTTTCTCTCTGGAAGGATGTGAGTCGGCGATCCCGGCATTGGATGCTTTGATCGAGACGGCTGCCGAAAAAGGAGTAGAGCAGTTTGTAATGGGAATGGCACACCGTGGCCGTTTGAACGTGTTGGCCAATGTTTTCGGAAAAGCAACTCAAGATATTTTCTCGGAATTTGACGGAAAAGATTATGATGATGACGCGTTGTTCGACGGAGACGTAAAATACCACTTGGGATTAACGGCAAACCGTACGACACAAACCGGAAAAAATATCAATATTAACCTGGCGCCAAACCCGTCGCACCTGGAAACAGTTGGAGCGGTAATCGAAGGTATCGCCAGAGCCAAACAAGACCGTTATTTCCCGAACGATACGGCAAAAGTATTGCCAATCGCCGTTCATGGTGATGCCGCAGTAGCCGGACAGGGAATTGTATACGAAATCGTTCAGATGGCAAAACTGGACGGATATAAAACCAACGGAACGATTCACTTAGTGATCAATAACCAGGTTGGATTTACAACGAATTATTTAGATGCACGTTCGTCTACTTACTGTACGGATATTGCCAAAGTAACCTTATCGCCGGTATTACACGTAAATGCAGATGATGCAGAAGCAGTAGTTCACGCGATGTTATTCGCCTTGGATTACCGCATGGAATTTGGATCGGATGTATTTATCGATCTTTTAGGATACAGAAAATACGGGCATAACGAAGGGGATGAGCCTCGTTTTACACAGCCACAATTATATAAGATCATCTCAAAACACAAAAATGCAAGAGATATCTATGCTGAGAAATTAAAAGCGGAAAATGTAATCGACAGTAACTATGTGGGTGCATTGGAAGCCGAATATAAAGCGGGATTGGAAGAAAATCTGGAAGCTTCCCGTAAAAAAGATTTAACGATCATCACACCGTTTATGCAGGATGAATGGAAAGGATTTGAGCAGGTGAGTGATGAAGGAATGTTACAAAAATTCGATACGAAAGTAGACAAAGCGGTATTGACCGACATTGCCAAAGTCGTAACCGAATTACCGTCTGATAAGAAGTTTATCAGCAAAATCCAGAAACTGATTAACGACAGAAAAAACATGTTCTTCGAAACGGACAAGTTAGACTGGGCAATGGGTGAAATGTTAGCCTATGGTTCCCTGTTAACCGAAGGATACGATGTACGTATCTCCGGTCAGGACGTAGAACGAGGAACCTTCTCACACCGTCATGCGGTTGTAAAAGTGGAGGATTCGGAAGAAGAAGTGGTATTGTTAAACCAGTTAAAAGATCAAAAAGGAAAATTCTATATCTATAACTCATTATTGTCGGAATACGGAGTTGTAGGTTTTGATTACGGATATGCTTTAGCAAGCCCGAATACCTTAACAATCTGGGAAGCACAGTTCGGAGATTTCTCGAACGGAGCACAAATCATGATTGATCAGTATATTTCGGCTGCGGAAGACAAATGGAACAACCAAAACGGATTGGTGCTATTATTGCCGCACGGATACGAAAACCAGGGTGCAGAACACTCTTCAGCACGTATGGAGCGTTATTTACAGCTGTGTGCAAAACACAATATGTATGTAGCGGATTGTACTACTCCGGCGAACTTCTTCCACTTGTTGCGTAGACAAATGGTAACCAAGTTCCGTAAACCGTTGATTGTATTCACACCGAAAAGTTTATTGCGTCATCCATTAGCAGTTTCTTCAATTGAGGAATTTGCAACCGGAAACTTCCAGGAAGTGATCGACGACGTAACGGTAAACCCGAACGATGTAAAATCGGTTGTTTTCTGTACCGGTAAATTCTACTACGACCTATTGGCTGAAAGAGAAGAAAAAGGAAGAAACGATGTGGCTTTGGTACGAATCGAACAATTATTCCCGTTACCGGTAGAACAATTAAAAGCGGTATTGGCGAAATATCCGAATGCAGACGATTTCGTTTGGGCACAGGAAGAGCCGAAAAACATGGGAGCTTACGGATATATGCTAATGAATTTTAACGAAGTGAAATTCCGTTTAGCATCGCCAAAAGCATACAGTGCGCCGGCAGCAGGAAGTTATACCCGTTCCAAAAAACGTCACGCCAATGCAATTGCGATGGTTTTTGACAAAAATTTATTCAATTAAATTGTACATTTGAAATTCAGATAAAAATAACAACACCTTATAAAATTATATACCGATGATTTTAGAAATGAAAGTCCCTTCACCGGGGGAATCGATCACAGAAGTTGAAATCGCAACGTGGTTGGTAAAAGACGGAGATTATGTAGAAAAAGATCAGGCTATTGCAGAGGTTGATTCCGATAAGGCAACCCTGGAGTTACCAGCGGAAGCGAGTGGTATTATTACCCTTAAAGCGGAAGAAGGTGATGCCGTTGCAGTAGGTCAGGTAGTTTGTTTAATCGATACAGGAGCCGCAAAACCGGAAGGTGGCGCAGCAGCACCTGCAAAAGAAGAAAAAGTGGCGGAAGCTCCTAAAGCGGAAGCTCCAAAAGCAGCTGCGGCACCGGCAGCTACTACGTATGCTACGGGAACACCATCTCCGGCAGCACGAAAAATTCTTGATGAGAAAAACATTCAGCCTGCAGAAATCGTTGGTACAGGTAAAGGTGGAAGAATTACAAAAGATGATGCGGTAAATGCAGTTCCATCTATGGGTACGCCTACAGGTGGAAGCAGAGGATCGGAAAGAACAAAATTATCCATGTTGCGTCGTAAAGTAGCGGAAAGATTGGTTTCTGCTAAAAACGAAACAGCAATGTTGACGACGTTCAACGAAGTGGATATGAGTGCGATCTATGCTTTACGCGAAGAGTATAAAGAAGCTTTCAAAGCAAAACACGGATTGGGATTAGGATTCATGTCTTTCTTTACAAAAGCGGTTACAAGAGCGTTACAACTATATCCGGATGTAAACTCAATGATCGACGGACAAGAGAAAATTTCTTACGATTTCTGTGATATTTCCGTAGCGGTTTCTGGTCCGAAAGGATTAATGGTACCGGTTGTGCGTAGTGCAGAATTGTTGACCTTCAGAGGTGTGGAGGCAGAAATCAAACGTTTGGCGATTCGTGCCCGTGACGGACAAATCACAGTAGATGAAATGACAGGTGGTACGTTTACTATTTCAAACGGAGGTGTATTTGGAAGTATGTTATCAACACCAATCATCAACCCACCGCAATCCGGTATTTTAGGAATGCACAATGTGGTAGAACGCGCGGTAGTTAAAAACGGTCAGATCGTTATTGCTCCTGTGATGTTTGTTGCCTTGTCATACGATCATAGAATTATTGATGGCCGTGAATCTGTTGGATTCTTAGTGGCTGTAAAAGAAGCGTTGGAAAACCCGGTAGAAATCTTAATGGATAACAATCCTAAAAAAGCGTTAGAGCTATAATTGAGATCTTCCGACACGATATAAAACCACGCATTTTGCGTGGTTTTTTTATGCCTGTAATCTAACCTATTTAAAAAAGATTAAGTAACCTTTAAAAGAAAAAATACGAACAGAAGCAAAAAAGAATATTTTTGTGACGGATTAAGTAAGAAAAAATAAATGAAACAGAAACAAAAATCGGCAGCGATTGGTTTTATATTTATAACCATGCTCATCGATATTACCGGTTGGGGGATTATTATTCCCGTAATCCCAAAACTGATCGAAGAGTTAATACACGGAGACGTTAGTGTGGCTTCCAAATACGGCGGATGGTTGACATTTGCCTATGCTTTTACCCAATTTATCTTTGCTCCGGTAATCGGAAACCTAAGTGATAAATATGGACGAAGACCCATTATATTGGTTTCCCTTTTGGGATTCGCACTGGATTATCTGTTGCTTTCGTTTGCCCCAACCATCACCTGGTTGTTTATAGGGCGGATTTTGGCCGGTATTACCGGAGCGAGTATTACCACAGCCTCGGCTTATATTGCCGATATCAGTACCACTGAAGACCGGGCGAAAAACTTCGGAATGATTGGAGCGGCTTTTGGTCTCGGCTTTATCATCGGACCGGTAATTGGTGGTGTATTGGGACAATATGGTGCGCGGGTTCCGTTTTATGCGGCCGCTGTTTTGTGTGCGATCAACTTCCTGTACGGAATATTTGTCCTTCCGGAATCGTTAGCCAAAGAAAACCGTCGTGCTTTCGACTGGAAAAGAGCGAATCCGGTGGGATCGTTGTTAAACCTGAAAAAATACCCGTCGTTAATCGGATTGGTGGTATCCATGACGATATTATACATTGCGGCACACGCCGTTCACAGTAATTGGAGTTTCTTTACGATGTACCGTTTCCATTGGGACGAAAAAATGGTTGGAATTTCATTAGGAGCCATCGGATTACTGGTTGGTTTGGTTCAGGGAGGTTTAATCCGATGGATCAATCCAAAACTTGGAAATGAGAAAAGTATTTATGTTGGAATGTTACTATATACCATCGGAATGTTCTTGTTTGCCTTTGCCTATGAAGGCTGGATGATGTTGATGTTCCTGGTACCGTATTGTCTGGGAGGTATCGCCGGTCCGGCATTACAATCGGTTATCACGAGTCATGTGCCACCAACGGAGCAAGGTGAATTACAAGGAACCTTAACGAGTTTGATGAGTGTAACGTCCATTATTGGCCCGCCTTTAATGACCAATACGTTTTACTTTTTTACCCACGACGAAGCGCCGTTCCAATTTCCGGGTGCGCCCTTTTTGTTGGGAGGAACTCTAATGTTGATCAGTACGATAATATCCTATTCCGTATTCCGGAAAGGAAAATTATAAATAGTATATGTTTACAATAAAAAAAACCTGTCAGATGTATTCTGACAGGTTTTTTGTTTTTTCAGGCTTCAATTTTCTGAAGCATATTAAGCGATGCTTCCAAACTGAGATTGTGGTAATCGGGATTGTAATTGTCCCAGATTTTCCAGGTGTTATGTTGTTTTTTGATAAAATACGTCTGTAAATTCACCTTGTTGTAGGTATTACTGATTGTCCCGGTAGCGTCGCGCCATTCCAGATTCCAGCGTTCTTTAGTGGAAATTACGGTCAGCGTATCGTCGATGCGTGTAATCCGGAAATCGTAGATTTCAAATTTCGACCGATTGTCATCGTTGTTTAAAAAGAGGTTCAGTTTGGCATATTTTTCCAGTAATCCGGTGATGCGTTGGGTTAACGGACCGTCTTCAAAAATAAAATCGGATAACCGACTCAGGTTTACTTCGGGTAGTTTCAGCAGGCATCGAAATTCATCTTCGCAAAACTGATGGATAAGATGTTCAAAATAGGCGGTATGTTCATCATTAGTATCGAATAACGAAATGGGATTGGTTCTTTCTTTGTGGTTTGCGATAAAACTATTTAACGAAGCATAACCGATAAAAATAGCCAGTTTGTCCAATGTTTTCAGAAAACGCAAATCGGAGTTTTCTTTTGTCTCGTAGTCATTGGTGAAAATACGGTGTAGCGTGGTACTCGAAATAGTGGTCCCCAGTTCGTTTTTCCGATTTCCCTGTAAGTATTCCGACCGCGATAAGGTATCGGCTATAATCTCCGAAAGGATGATATACTGGGCTCGTTTCCATGATTTGACACTAGATAAGGTACTGTTAAGAACGGAAGGATGGGTTTGAATTCCTTTTTTGAGTTGCTCAATAATCAGTTTCATTTTTTAGTTAGTTAAGATTGGGTTAGATTTTAATTTATTTTGGGTTTAGTGTCATTGAATAAAATAAATTAGTTTGAGCTATTTTGTTGGTTAATTAGTGGTTGATTTAACAAAATATATGTAAATATAAATATATTTAACGAATTTGTTTGAAGTTTTATTTTTGTCTTTCCGGCGTGAAATAATTTAATATTTAGTCGATTGAGAAATGAAAATGGATGTGAAGAGAGACGAAATAGTCGCAATGAATAAAAAGAAGGACCTGTTACCGGATAGCTGTTTTAGTGTATAATAAAAAAAAACGGAACCTTTTGAGTTCCGTTTTTAATGACAATGTAATTTCAATTCTTTATTCTTTGATGACTTTAAAAGTTTTGCTTTGATCATTAGCAGAGACACGAACCAGGTATATTCCTTTGGAAAGATTGGAAAAATCAACTTCGTAAAGATTGGAATTTACGTTGCGGTCGAAAACGATCTGACCTAACAAATTCGAAATCGTTATTCCGGTAAAAGCCTCCGGATTCGAAACAGTAAGACTATTCGTCACCGGGTTGGGATAAAGATGTAATTTTTGAAAAATAAAATCGACATCACTTAAGACTACGGTTGTAGTAATGGAAAATGGAGGGCACCCGGATTGTAACGGAATAATCGTTATTGTATGATTACCTGCGGCTACGTTTTCAAAAATGGGACTGCTTTGCACGGATCCATTGTCTATTTGATAGTGGAAATTGCCAGGATTATCTATTGTAACGGTAACTGTCTGATTGTTTGCGGTTGCTGTTGCCATCAGTGTAGCGGGTGGTGATAAGGTTGCTGTTGCTGTCGACTGACAACCGGTGGTGCTATTAGTCACCGTTACAGTATATGTGCCAGGAGTAGTTGTGCTAAATGTACTTCCGGTAGCTCCACTAACAGGATCATTGCCCAAAAACCACTCAAAATCGTATTCTGCATCGGATAATTGACTGTCAAAAGTGTGAGGTGTACTGGTTTGAGTGTCTGGATTAAAGCAGAGCGCTGCGTCGTGTAGCTCGACTTCTGGTGTTGGAAGTGCTATAAGGTTTAACCAGCCATAGTAGTAACAACGTCCAACATTGCTATATACTTTTACACTGATAAGAGTTTGATGTGGAGTGGTATTCGTATAACTTTCCGGATTGGTTATCAGTTGAGCTGGATCACCGAGAAAATTGGAAGCCTTATAATAGGAGACAGCATAAAAGGAATCGTCCAGACCGGTTAAAATAAGATCGCTATGAGCCGTAAGATCAAATGTTGCGAACCCGTCATTGTCGGTATCGCAAACCAATAAATCGGGTATCGGGGTTACTAGCGGTATGCCGGTAATGATATCAAGACGTGGTGTCCAGTTACTACTTTCCGATTCGGAACATTTTGCGCGTACATAAAAATCGTAGGAAGTACATTGTTCAAGATTGGTAAAGGTAAAGGGATTGGAAGCGGTAATTGTTCCGGTAGAAGAAGCCGTTGGTGCGGGACTTCCGCCTGGAAGTATGATAATTTCCCATTGTGTTTCACTTCCGGCGGACATCGTTAGAAGTGATACAGAATAGGGTGTGTTTTCAGAGGGAAGTACAATCGAAGGTGCCGGACAATTTTGTCCTGACACAAAATTGAGGGTGAGTATAAAAAGTAATACCGTTAAATAGTAGTTCTGTTTCATAATTACTGGTTTTCAGTAGGTTTGTTTTTTCAAAGCTATTAAAAAACTTACAAAATATATAGTGTATTTTAAAAAAAGCCTCCGTTATGGGAGGCTTGTTCTTTATTCTTTTACGATTTTAAAAGTCTTGCTTTGGCTATTTATGGAGATTCGAACCATATAAATTCCTTTGGAAAGATTCGAAAAATCAATTTCGTGTAAAGTGGAATTTACTTTGCGGTCGAAAACGATCTGACCTAACAAATTCGAAATCGTTATTCCGGTAAATGCTTCCGGATTTGAAACAGTAAGATTATTAGTCACCGGGTTAGGATAATAGGCTAATTTCTTAAAGTTAAAATCTTCGTTGCTTAGTGCTGCTAATTGAACCGTTACCGGCAGACGATCCGGGCTTTCAATACCATTAATGGTTTGCGAAGCATAATAAGTGGTATTATGCGTTAAAACAGTAGTCAGTGGTAGACGTGTTTCGGTAGTTGTTGTTAAACCGGGAGCCGAAGCATTTGCATACCAATTAATGTTTTGTCCGTTAACAGCCAAGTTGGCTAACGTTTGTCCTTGCGTGAATGTTTGTGTCGATTGTCCACGAGGTGCCGAAGGTGTCGTTACCTGTACGGTTAGGTACAAAGGCGAGCAACTGGAATTAACAGGGATAACAGCGATACTATGAAAGCCTAAGGCTACGTTTTCAAAGATATTGCTCAGTTGAGCCGGTTCATTATCGATCTGATATTGGTAATTTCCGGGTCCTGTAGTATTGATTGTAATTGTTTGATCATCTATGGTAGCATTGGCATTTACAGCACTGGAATAGGTTAATAAAGTTGAAGCCATGGCCGAACAACCTGTAATGATGTTTTGTACGGAAACAGCATAGGTGCCTTCGGTTGTGGCAGAAAATGAATTCCCCGTTGCTCCGGCGATGATCACACCATCTTTGGACCATTGAAATGTATATCCGTTGCCTGATAAATTGGTGTTAATGGTGTAAGGGGTTGCTGTACTGTTTGCCTGGTTGTAACAGATTTGTCCGTTGGCTGGCAAATAAACATGAGGAGCTTGTGTCACTCTGATGTAAAAATAGGCAATCGCAAAACATCCTGAAGTGTTGTTTTCAACCCGAACATAAATCTGCATTTGTTGCTGATTAATATTTACATAGTTTGTTGGTGAGGCCAAAGCAGACGTATTAGTATAGGCATCCGTTATGGTTTCAAAATAACTTACGGTATATTCGGAAGGATTAAGTCCGTATAATACGGCATAATTATTCGAAGTTAAGTCAAATGTTGCAAAACCGGTCGTGCTTGCGTCACAGGCTTCCAGATCCGGAATATCGGAATTAAGTCCTAAAACGGTCGAAAATGACATTGCAGCCGACCAATTGCTACTCTGTGTTGGAGAACAAACGGCTTTTATATAAGCATTATAAGAAGTGCATCCGATAAGATTGGTCACAACATAAGGATTGCTGGTTACGATAGTTCCGACTGTGTTGCTGTTTGGAGGAGCCGTTCCGGCAGGTGTGATATAGACTTCCCATTGTGTTGTGCCGGAACCGGTCCAGTTGATAACAGCCGAATTCGAAGTAATATTGGTCACCGCGATGTTGCCCGGTACAGGACAAACTTGCCCCATAACGACAGTCGTTAAAAGTGATACGAGTAAGGAGAATAAGTAGTTTTTTGTCATGATGTCAAATAGTTGCTAATTTGACTCTAAAACTACTAAAAAATTGCGAATAGCGATTATTTTTTCTTCAAATAAAGATAATGGTTATAGTAATCGATAATTCCTTTGCCTTTTAATAGGATATCTGCACCAATTATCCCGTGAACGGGTTTCGCTTTGTACTGTTGTAGCGCAAGATTTACATGGCTCATGTCAAAAATGACTACTGAAAAATCATCCGTTTTCCAACGCGAAAGTTGTAGCAAATTGCCCGAAGCCATTTGTGTATGCATACCGGTAGCACCGGCACCGGAAGCTTTTGTTGGCGAATCTTCCGCGGATAGCAGAAAATGATCAATGCTTTCAAAACCGATACAACTGTTGGAAGCACCGGTGTCTAAAATAAAATCACCGGAAATCCCGTTGATTTTTGCTTTGACCAACAAATGTTGTGTTTTCGATA
This sequence comes from Flavobacterium sp. CAU 1735, assembly GCF_039888695.1. Lineage (NCBI taxonomy): Bacteria > Pseudomonadati > Bacteroidota > Flavobacteriia > Flavobacteriales > Flavobacteriaceae > Flavobacterium > Flavobacterium sp. CAU 1735. Next base: position 260,471 of record NZ_JBDQQQ010000001.1, read on the forward strand.
CTTTAAAAGGGATCTTGGTATAGCCGTTGTCTTTTAAAACGCCCTGTAAATTTTCCATAAATCAAATGTAGCTTAAAAAACGAACAACTTTGTACCTTTGCAACTTTAAAAAGACAAGATTAGGATGACTTTAACAGATACCCATACGCATTTATATTCGGAAGAATTTGACCAGGATCGGGATGAAATGATAACAAGAGCCATTGCAGCAGGCGTGACCCGGTTTTTTGTACCGTCGATCGATTCGACGTATACGGAAAAAATGTATGCGTTGGAAAAAGCCTATCCGGGACATATATACCTCATGATGGGTTTGCATCCATGCTATGTAAAGGAAAATTATAAAGAAGAACTGGCGCATGTGGAAGCAGCATTGGCGCAACGGGAGTTTAAAGCCATTGGGGAAATCGGGATCGATTTGTATTGGGACAAAACAACACTGGAGATTCAAAAAATAGCCTTCCGTCACCAGATTCAGCTGGCTAAAAAATACAAATTGCCGATTAACATTCATTGTCGGGAGGCATTCGATGAAATTTTTGAAGTACTCGAATTGGAAAAATCAGACGAGCTATTCGGGATTTTTCATTGCTTTAGCGGAACCTACGAACAGGCTTTGCAGGCAATTTCCTATAATATGAAGTTGGGAATTGGTGGTGTTGTAACCTTTAAAAACGGTAAAATTGATCAATTTTTAAATCAAATTGACTTAAAACATCTTGTGTTGGAAACCGATTCGCCTTATCTGGCACCGGTTCCGTATCGCGGTAAACGGAACGAAAGTGGCTATACCCGATTGGTGGCCGAAAAACTGGCAGAACTATACCAACTCCCGGTTGCCGAAATCGCCCGAATCACTACGGAGAACTCCAAAGCAATTTTTGGGATTTAACAAAGAATTTCCCTTCAATTAATAAAATTTTCGTTCATTTGTGGATTGTTAAATTTATAACTAATGTCAAAATTTGATCATATACGCCAGTTTTATGATTCTGAAGTAAATGAAGCACTGCAAAGTATCATGCATCATCCGATGATGAAGGCTTTGATGAGCTTTACGTTTCCCGATGTAGATGAAGCGGTATGGATGGAGCAATTAAAAAGGACACATTCTATCAGGGACTTTCAGGTGAATTTTATTTATCAGTCGGTACAAAGAGTGTTGGAAAAAAGCTCCGATGGCTTAACCACTTCCGGTTTCGAGAAACTGGATCCGAATACGGCTTATCTGTTCATTTCGAACCATAGGGATATCATTCTGGATACTTCTTTATTGAATGTCAGCCTTTTTGACCATGGAATGGTTATGACTGCCTCGGCGATTGGAGATAATCTGGTACAAAAGTCCTTTTTATTATCCCTTTCCAAATTAAATCGTAACTTTTTGGTACAACGCGGATTATCGCCAAGAGAATTATTGCAAAGTTCCAAGCTGATGTCGGAATTTATGTATCATTTGCTGACAAAAGAGAATCGTTCGGTATGGATTGCCCAGCGCGAAGGACGTACAAAAGACGGTAATGATGCAACACATCCCGGTGTATTGAAAATGTTGGCGATGGCCTGTGAAGGAAAAGACGTAATTCCCTTTTTTAAGAAATTAAAAATAGTACCGGTTTCGATTTCTTATGAATACGACCCTACAGATGCGTTAAAAATGCCTCAATTAATGGCTGAAGCTAACGATGAGGTATATATAAAAGAAAAAAACGAAGATTTTATAACGCTGATTAGCGGCATTATCGGACAGAAAAAAAGAATTCACATCCATGTTGGTGATATATTGGATACGGAATTGGATAAGATTGGTGCCGAATTTGATAATTCCAACAAACAGATCCAGGCATTGGCACAGGTAATCGACGATTCGATTCTGTCGACCTACAGATTGTGGCCAACCAATTTTATTGCCTACGATTTACTACATAAAACGGATCAGTTTTCGGATAAATACACGCAAAAAGAGAAGCAACTTTTCGAACGAAGACTGGAAATGAAATTAGGTGCAGAAGTAAAAACACTGCGTGATGGTTTCCTGGCAATGTATGCCAATCCGGTTATCAATAAAATGAAATACGAAAATGTCTAACCGACCGAACATTCTGTTAATCTATACAGGCGGTACCATTGGTATGGTGAAAGATGCCGAAACCGGTGCGCTTAAAGCCTTTGATTTTGACGAATTGTTATTACGTATCCCGGAATTAAAGCTGTTAGATTGCGATATTGCAACGTTTTCGTTTAAAGAACCGATCGATTCGTCTAATATGAACCCACAAAAATGGGTCGCTATGGCGAATGCAATCGAAACGAACTACGATAAATTTGACGGTTTTGTGGTGTTGCACGGTTCGGATACGATGTCGTATTCGGCTTCAGCATTGAGTTTTATGCTCGAAAATCTGGGTAAACCGGTAGTGTTTACCGGTTCGCAATTGCCAATAGGAGATTTAAGAACCGATGCGAAAGAAAACCTGATTACAGCAATACAAATTGCGACCCTAAAAAATAAAAACAAACCGTTGATCACGGAAGTATGCTTGTATTTCGAATACAAATTATACCGTGGGAACCGGACAACCAAAATAAGCGCAGAACATTTCAATGCGTTTGCATCGCCCAATTATCCGGCCATTGCCGAATCGGGTGTGCATTTAAAAGTGAACGAAGAGCTACTGTTCCATAAAAGCGGAACTAAAAAACTGAAAGTCAACACAACCTTCGACGATCATGTGGTGATCATCAAAATGTTTCCGGGGATCAACGAAAGCGTATTACAGGCGGTTTTGCATATTCCAAACCTAAAAGGCGTTGTACTGGAAACCTACGGATCCGGGAATGCGCCAACGGAAGACTGGTTTATTGCAACGCTGGAAAAAGCCATCGAAAAAGGACTTCATGTAGTCAATGTGACCCAATGTTCGGGCGGAAGTGTCAATATGGATAAATACGAAACCGGATTGGAGCTTAAAAAAATAGGCGTTATTTCGGGTCGGGATATCACTACCGAAGCCGCGATAGCCAAGCTAATGTACCTGTTGGGACAACAGGTTTCCCCATCGGTTTTTAAAACCATATTCGAAACGGCGATTCGCGGTGAAATGAGCTAAAAATTTTTCAGAAAAGCATTGAAAAAACAAAATAAAAGTCGTTAATTCGCAGTCTGAAAATTTAGAGAGGTGGCCGAGTGGTCGAAGGCGCACGCCTGGAAAGTGTGTATACTCCAAAAGAGTATCGAGGGTTCGAATCCCTTCCTCTCTGCAAGATAACCAAGAGCCATACTGAACTTACAGTATGGCTTTTTTGTTTTGGAACAACATAGGTGCAACATTCAAGTTTATAATCATCTTTCTGTTATCAAGACTTAGAGACCGAAGCATTGAAATCGGTTATATGTATTTAACAACAAAGGGATTATGTTAAATACCTTTGTTGTTAAACCTATGTTTTTTATCAGGTCTTAATTAACTTTTGTAAGTGTGATATTGGTCGGAATGTTAAATGTTGTTGATTGGTTTGTACCATATATCCCCATCGGCAGTTTAATTCTCCAAGTAGCCGTATTGAAGTTGGATTGATTGATATTCATTTTAAATTCTCCCTCTATACCGAGCGGGCGAGCCTGACTGAATGGTTGGCTTATGTCGTAAATCTGTCCGCTCATTTCATAAGGTCTTATAGGAGAGTTTCCCATTATAATAGTAGGCCATGGTGTACTCGAATTCCCGATGTTGATTTCTGATGTGTAAATGGTTTGCTCATTTGCCGAGCCGTAATTTTGAACCAGCTTATAATGACCACGTAATTCATCTACATAGGCTTTTGGTGGATCGTCAGGATAAACAGGTTTTTGCGCTACTTTCCACAATCGTAATACAAATGTTTGATTACCATTTTGGTAAATCCATCTGCCAATAAATGGTGCAAAATAATTATTTACATCTTTATAATAGTACGTAAGCAAAGGACTCTTTTTAAAGCTGGAATTATAGTATTCTTTCAGTTCTTCAACTTTTGGTGGAGGTGCTTGCGCAGATAGAGAAAAAACAAAAAAGAATATACTAATGCTAAATGTTTTTTTCATAGATAATACATTCTAGCGATGTGTGTAATGGTCTGAAACAGATTACGTTTCATTAATTAACTTTTGTAAGTGTGATGTTGGTCGGTATTGTGAATGTCGCCGCGCTGGCAGAACTATGAAGTCCGGATGGAAGTGTCACATTCCATTGTGCATTGTTTATACTGGCAGGATTAATACTTATTTTAAGTATGCCTTTTAAGCCAAGCGGATTGTCATCGGTATAGGGTATATTTACGTCATAAATAGTGCCATCCAAGAGATACTGTTGTAATGGTGCGCCAAATATAATCGTTACCCACGGGGTTATTGAATTTCCTGCATTGATTTGGGATGTATATATGATTTGTTCATTGGCTGTACCATAATTTTGAACCAGCTTATAATGGCCTATTAATTCATCCATAAAATATTTTGAATTATTCTCGGATTGATAAAGTGCTTTTTCCTGTTTTGTAAACTGTACAACAAAGGTTCGGCTACCGCTCTGGTAAATCCATTTACCAATAAATGGCGCAAAGTAGTTGTTTACATCCTTATAGTAATAAGTAAATAAAGCACTCTTTTTAAAATTGGGATTGAAATACTGGCTAATCGCTTCAACCTTTTCTTGCTGTGCTTGTGCAGATAAAGAAAAAATAAAAAGTAATACGCTAATGCTGAATATTTTTTTCATGATCGATTCGTTTTAATTGGAACACGGTTTTTTAATAACATTAGAGTTTTTGCTATCAAGTTCCAGTTTTTGAAAATTTGAAAATGTGGCATCAACTTCAAATAAATTAAGTCCCAACTTGGCTTCTTTTATAAACTCTAAAAATGATTTTTTATCATCTTCGACATTCGAATTTACTTTGATGGTTCCATTGGTTCCGTAGTATTTTTGAAATATTTTTTCCATTTCAGCGATTTTTTTCATGTCCAGTACAGTTCCTTGCGCGTTAGTGCGTGGATATCTAAAACTGTCAATGCAAAGTGTACAATCAATTGTAAGAGCATACCTCGTTCCATCTGCTGTCATTACATAGAACACAAAATCATCTGTATCTATTTTATTATTTTGTACCAATCGACTTAACGCAGCCATGTCGTCCCATGAGAATATCGAATAGGTGCCGTTTCCATTGCCGCCGTATGCATCATGTGTATGTGCCAACATAACGTATTTTTGACTTGGGTTTAGATTAATATCAATCATACCGCCAATACCCTGCGGAATGGTCTGTGTAGGATTAGATGTTTGTGCTGTTGCTGATTTATCAATAAATATGCCGTTTTCTTGATTTTGAGATGTTGTTCCTGCAAGGTTGACAAGCTCCTGTTTTAAGCCTGAAAACTTTTCTAACTGCTTGGTAATCGTTTTGCATCCAGAAGGTGTAATCGCTGTTTCCAAGTCTTCCAAAACCGGGGTTGTTGTTACGGGTGGGTTATTGCCGCCACCGCTATTGCCACTTCCGCCGCCTGAATGTCCAACACCTGGCTCAGTTCCGATCGTACCGCCATTACCGCCACCATATCCTGAACCCGCGCCAGCACCGCCAGCACCCGTCATGCTACAATCTACAGACGTAACTGTATAAAGGTGACTAGGGTCGTTACAATTTGCTGTTGCGACATGCGGTTCTGTCGAACCACCTGCTGTCCATGCTTGATTACACATCAATACGTTTGCCGTTACGCAATGAAGCTCCCTTGCGGTTGGTGTAATATCATATTCGATCTGCGTGATATTGACCGTTCCTTTAAAGTGGAAAGAGCCATGTTCCTCGCTTGGGGTTAATGGGGTTGTTGGCGTGTATTTGACAAGATACGCATTCGCCTGATTAAGTGAATCCATGCGGATTACAAGGTTCTCGAAAAAATCAGGATTATTAATTTCGCGTTTGATCTGAAATGTATAGGTAGTATAGGCGCCGTCCTGTATCACTTTGGACATATCAGGCATAATAGAAAAACCGTATGTTTCCTCCATGCCGGTTTTGGCTGTGCTACCTTTTTTTTGTTTTCCTTTGTTCAGTTTTGAAAGGGCTGTAATAAACTGTTCTTCATTCAACAGCATATCAAAAGTGCTGTTTCGTATGCTTATTTTTTCCTGATAGCTTTCTTTGCTGATAGCATCACGTTCCAGTTCGCACCCAAACAGGATAAACACCGTCAAAATCATCACAGGAAAACAAGCATATAATTTTCTATGGTTCATTGTCTTGAATTATTAATAGTCGCAAATATTGTATTTTTCCAGATGAAAATATTTGCGTTTTCCCGTAAATTGGTGCAATCTGTGTAAAAATACGTATAAATACGCATGCGTTTTACGGATTTTTCAAGTTTTCGTTACGGTTCTCAGGTGCCTGTTTTTTGATTAAAGGGATGCTTTTGAAGCCTTTTTACAAGATGTTTTAAGTAATAAATGCCAAAATAGATTTTATAAAATTTACGACTTCGGTGCCGGATATACAAATCGGAATGCTTCCGGAGTATAGGAACCTCCGATTTCCAAATTTCCGATCGTATTATTGCGGCTTTTTGAGTACCAAAAAATCAGTTGCGGTAACTTCAATTGGTGTTTTAAATTCAATCCAATGTTCCCGGTTGTCGGTTTCACCATCATCCATAATTCTATACGACGAATAGCCATTATTCATAAAAGGAAGTTCAATCCATTCGTAATCCGACAAACGCCCCAAATTTTTTTTTTCGATAGTCTCGAGCCAGTTTAGTGCGGTATCAATCTCTTTCTTTTGCTTTAAAATGGCTGCTTTGTTGGCATTGCCTTCGCGTAATTGCGCTACCAATTGGACTTGTTTTTCTTTTAATACTTGTATCGCGTAATTCATAAAGGCCTTATTTGTTGCTAAGTTGAAATAAATGAAAATAGGATTGGGACATTCAAATGCCACGGATTTTATAAAATCTACTTCTTCGGTACCGGATATATAAAATCAGGAATGTTATTTCGTAAATCCTGATCAGGATCGGCGGTTTCATCGTCCGGATAGCCAATAAACGGGCTTCTTTTTCCGAAACCAAAATACCATTCTTCTGTTTTGATCAACCGATATTCGGATAGAAAATCGGCTTCATTTTTTTCTGTAACAGCAGACTTTCGATTCGTCCAAAATAGGGTGTAATCGCCTAAGGCACTTTCTACATGAAATTGCGCATTTTCAAAATCGATATTCCGAAGGATATGTTCCATTTTCAGGATAAAATCATTCCAGTCGGAGGTGTCCAATCCGAAATATTTATAGGTCGCGGCAAATCCCAATAGGATATTTTCATAATAATACGGAACTTCATAGTCGCCAAAACTAAACATATTGGTGTTGATAAACGGGTAGGTGTTGTCTTTTTCCAATGTTTTGATAAAATCGACCGACTTGTGATAATCCCGGTCAATTTTAATATAGCCGTAAATTGAAGTATATTCCATTTTTAGTGTTTTTTGTTGTAGTACTATTTCAACAGACAAGTTGCTAAAAGTACAATTTTAAAAAAAATAATTCCGTTCAACAGATCGAAGAACGGAATTAATAAGGCATCCTTTTGACGGATTTCTTTAAACAACTTTTATTTTTCGATGAAATTAGTCGCCTTTGCTCGCAGAAACGATGCTTTCGATAAATTCATCTAACTGTTCGATTTTTTCACTTTCGCCATTTTCTTCGTATTTGACGCGCATCGGACGTAAAATATTAAGGAATTTGTCGAAAATATGTTCCTGAATGATAGGCGAATCGACTACTTTGTAGATACTGCGTAACATCCAGATACGGTTGTATTCCGTACGCGCCATCACGACATAAAAACCTTGTGCCATTTCGACCGACCAATCGCGCAATTCTGTCAGAATTGCTGCCGCACCGAATTGACCTGAAGAAATAGTGCCAAAAAAAGTCTCGATTTCTTCGAACAATTTGGTCGATGCTTCGTCATTTTGTTGTTGGAAAAACTCCTTAAGCGATTGTGCTGCGGTTTGCGCATTGATATACACGTTTCCGGAGGCGTATAAAAAACCGGAAAGGTCAATTTCGCCTTGATAGATTCCGTCGATAAAGATCGCAAGTCCTCGCAAATGATGTCCGATGTCTTCGTGAGACAGATAGTCGCCATAACCCGGCAACACGTCCATAAAACGTTCGAGCGTACTATCCCAATCTTCGAATGTCGCCCAATTTTCGATCAGGAAAACGGCGCAGGTGCGTTCGATTATCTCGTGATCCAAATCAGCACTGGTGATCGAATTGTTACGGTAACTATCAAGGAAAAGATCGATTCCGTTGATATAACCCAGATAGGAATCGCTTTTAAGCAATTGTAGTATTTGTTCTCTCATGTTTATTCTTTAGTTTTTTTGACGATTTCTTCCATTAAGGCGCGTTGTAGTTGCTCTTTCGGTAAATCTTTCGGAATGGCAAACAATCCGTAGATCACATTACCGTATTTTTTGCTACTTGGGAAATCCTCTTCAAGGTCGATTATGGTACGTATCGTATACGCTTCTTCGATTAGAAAGGGTAAATCACCTTCATAGACCTTTGCAATACGAATCCCATTGCTTTTTGTACCCGCCGCATTCGCCATGTGTTCGGCGATTGCATTGCCTTCGTATAAACTGTTCATGTTAACCAGTACGAAAAGTTTATCTACGGCCAAATCGAAACGCATCAGTTGGTAATTCGATTTTTCCGGGTTAGGAAGTACGAGCTTGTAATCGGATGCTTTGACCAAACTGTCGTTCGTGTCCCATACGGATACCTTGTAATTTCCTGCCGGAATTTCCTTGATAAGCGATTCGCTAGGTTTGATTTTTTGGTCGATGGTGTATATTTTCTCCAGTTTCCCGTCGGGCATTATCTGTTCAAAAGTTACGGATCGCAATTCGGTTCCCGTGTTCATAAATTTAACAGCCTGGGTTGGTCCGGTTGGTCCGTTTTGAATGTAATAAATAGCATAGGCGATGGCTATTAAGGCGATAAATGCTACGCAGCCAATTTTAAAAAATTTTTTCATAGTCTCCGAAATCGTTTAATGCCCATTCCGTATCGGTGGGCCTGTTAAAATAGTGTTGTGTAATAAAAGTTTCTCTCAGGTAATCCCCGACCTCTGAGTTTCCGGAAACCTGTTTCCATCGGTCGGATTTACTGTTTGTTGCGACACAACGGGCAATTAGTTTGTGTTCGCCGTCAATTTGTGCCAATATAAAACAATCGTCCAACGTCTTGCGTCCGTTTTCCGGATTGGCGGCAGATAGGTAGCACGCCCAGATTTCCCCGTAATGTTCGTGGTCGTATTGTACGATTTTATACAGATGACGCGGTATCGGTTGTTCGTTTTTAGATATTTGTTCTTCCCATCCGAAATCGAATTCCGGTAGGAAACTCCATTTGAGATACGTCATAGCATGCAATTGGCCTACCAGCGAAGCGTCGTTAGAACGAAGTGCTTCAGTTTCGATTTTGATAAAATCATCTAAAAGACTTTTAACGCTGTCCATTTTGGCGCGTCTGTCATTTTTGTGATACTCGTAAAAAGCCCATTGATCGCTAAGTACTTCATTCAAGACGTTCCAACCTTGTCTTTTCGACAAATCGATCGCATATTGCCATGACGCTTCCACCAGGTCCATACGTTTTGCAAGACCCGCCCAATAGGCTGTAGACACCAAGGCATTCCAACAGGCTTCGGGATCGTTGTACTCTTCGTCGAAACGCTTTGCAGCGATCCAATGCTGATCACCGGTGTATTGTTTGCCTTCGATCAGCGTCGTAGCTTCATACAACGGATGGTTGGCTACTTCATCCGGTAAAAAGCCTTCGTGATCGCGTACCGAATTAATGGAGAGACTCACGCCCCACATCAAGTCGTTAGAGTTACCGTAGTAGTATTGGTATTTCTTAAAAGGCATTTTGTCACAGTCCAATCCGTGTGGCATACAGGCATACTTCCATAAATGCCAATACCATTTTTCCATTTGGTTTCTATTTTTGCGTTCCAGATCGTAAGCACGTTGCGTTAGTACACTACGCACGTAGGCATTCCAGATACCATAGTCTTCCTCCTGAAATTCGGGTAGGAATTTCTTGTTGTCAATTAGCTGAGCAAAAAGATCAAAAGCTTTTTTGTGTTCGGGCGTGTCGTAATAATGGTTCCAGAAATCACAGAAAAAAGCGTCATGATTTTTCTTTGCTTTTTTAAAGCGTTCCAGGTTTTCCTCATCCAACAGATAAGACTTGAGAAAATCGAGATCACCTTCTCCTAAATAATCAAAAAGCGGCTTCGACAGACTGATAGCCTCATTAAGGTCGGATTTTAAAGCCTTGATTTCTTTGGCCGTTTCCATCTGTTGCAGGTATGCCATTGGAATCATCGCTTTTAGGTTCGGCGCCAGGGTATTGGCGGTTACGTTTTTGTAAAACCCGGTATAAGCCTTCACCACAGGTTCGTTTTTTAAAGACGTCATACGAGGTGAAAGCGATACGGCTAAAGTTTTGTAAGAGGCCCGGTCGAATGCAAAAGGTGCTAAAAACCAATATCCGTTCTCAAAGATGCGCATCTGTTCGAGTGAACCCTCTTTTCTGTTGAATTCGATTTTTAAGGCTTTTTGGGTATCCTGACCTTCGTAAAGTCGGTTTAGATCAGCCTGTAAGCTATTAAGTGCTTTCATTTTTAAGTCGATTGGTGAAATTGACGTATTAAACGCGTCTTAGGCGAATAGAACAGATTGTACGAACCATAGACTCCACTGTCATAAAGAGCAGCGATAAATTCCATAAGCTCGCCGTTTTCATCTTTAAAAATATCGAGTGAATAATCGGTTTTGCGCACATGGTCTTTTTCGTAGGTGGTTTGATCCCAAATGGGTTCTCCGCCTTTATAAATGCTTTCGCTTTTTACCGATTTGTCGACTTCGAAATAGGTCGGTTTGTCCTCGTATCCGTAAAAATTATCGTGCATTTCATCGGCACACCATTTAAGAAACTTCTCGTCGAAGTCTGAGATTGGCGTTTCACTATACGATACGATTTCGTATTTGTTGTCAGCGGTAAGCCTAAAATCGGCATAATCCAGAAAAACCGGTGTCACAATAAAATGGAACACAAGATCGGTGAATTCCGGTTTTATAATAGATCCAGGAATACTGTATTGCGGTAACAAAATTCGTTGCTCGAAATGTTTCGGTTCGGCAAGGACGTCTGCGGGTTTCGGAAAAGAAATGATTACTTTACTCATGTCTTCCGGTTTTGCAATCTTTCTAAGCCCGATAGGTTTTGACTTTGCCATTATTTTGCTTTTGCTTTTTTCGGTGTTAGAAGTGCTGCCATTTCGGTGTCTTTCCAATGTTCGGCGACTTCTTTTGCGGTGGTTCCGACAGGAAGTGCGACTACCTGTTTGGTACTTCCGATCGTGGTGTCGAGACCAGCTTTAACCAGGATTTTTGCCATTTCGGCAGGTCCGCCTATATCGCCCAGATAATGTCCTGCTGTCCATCCGTTTTCATCAACTACATTGATGTCTTGTTCCGGGTGAAGTTTAAAAAATGCTTTTAACCCGTCAAGGCGTTTGCTGCGTGCGACGTAATGTAAAGGTGTGATTCCCTGATCGTTTTTGACGTCGAAAGAGGCGCCTTTTTTTGCCAATAGTTTCATTGCTTCCGGTTCTCCGGCTGAACAAGCCATGATCATCGGAGTATTACCATTGTTGCCACGAATGTTTACATCCACTCCTTTTTTGATAAGATCTTTGGCCAGATAGATACAGTTTACATAGTTGCGATGCTCGGTTGGTCCCCAGGAATATCCGGAGATGTCATACTGATCCATAAGCGAAAGCACACGCCCTTTTTCGTTTGCGCCGCCATTATACGGTTTTATATAGCGGAAACAGCCGTTTTCGATCAGGTATTTTACATAGACACCGGAATTGGTTCCTTCCGATTCCCAATGTCCTACTTTGGCTTGTCCCAAACGCATCAAAACGTTAAGTAAAGGCGAAAATCCGGAATCGTCCAGCGTGTTTACGTCGGCACCAGATTCAATAAGTCGCCATCCAAACGCATAACTACCGAGCGATGCGGCTACATTTAACGGCGTTTTCTGTTCGTGATCTCTGGTTTCTAATAGTGATCTTTTGACTGCCGATATGTGCATAATTTCGTAGAAGTCGTTTGCTGCAGCGATGTGCATTAGGGTTCCCTTACTTGAAGTCACCACATCGATTTTAGCACCGTGTTCGATCAGATCCAGAATGATATCTTTATGTTTGTATGCTGCCGCTAAGTGGATCGGATAAAACGATTGGTTGTCCGCCACATTCGGGTTAGCACCGTGTTGCAGCAAAAGTTGTACGATTTCACGATGGCCGTAGGCCGCCGCGCAATGTAAAGCGCCTGAATTTGGTCCCATGGCACTGGCATCGGCACCTTTGGCCAGCATTTGCTTTACGGTTTCGATATCGCCTGCTTCCGCCGCGATTACAAGTTCTTTGTTAATGTCCATATTTGGTTGTTTTGGTTGAATAGGAACCTTGGACAGTATGTCGCCCAAGGCTCAAAAAAAGTATGAGATATTTAATTTATTTTGCTATGGTTGCTTTTGCCGCTTCGTACATTAATTTAACGTCGTCTGCGCTGTAATCTGTGAATTGATCCGGAGATTGATCGAAGGTCATTCCTTCCTGGATAATTACGGAAGATGTGCCAGTCGTTACGCCATATGTGAACGCAAGTTTACCTTCCTTGTTTTGTTTCACGAAACCGGTCGGGTCTTCGGTTACAAATTTGTCGAAGCCTGGATTCATTTCTTTATCGCTTGTGATTTCCTTGATCATCCCTACCGATTCTTCTGCATTTCCTTCATGGGTCGAAAAAGTGAGCTTAAACAATTTTCCACCGTATACGAAAACTTCGCCTTCTGTTGTGCTTTTAATCACTTTTGCGTCTTTTGGTGCTTTTGTAACAACAGGAATTCCGTAGCTGCTCAAATCAAGAGCAACGAATTCAGCGAATACCAGTGGTTTTTCCGGAGCTGCAGTTGCCGTTTCCTCTGTTACTGCTGCATTTTCGGATTTGTTACCGTTGCAGCTGTAAGTAGTGAAGGCAAGCGTCGCGAAGGCTGCCACAAGTAGGAATTTTTTGTTTTTCATATTTATTGATTTTTGTTGGTTTTACTCGTTGTGGATTCGCTTTTTAAAGGGGTGCGAAAATCTTTATGCGAATCATGTGGAACCAGTGTCTATTGTCAATTGAATACGATCAATCTAACTCATAATCACCCGCATTGTTTTCAATAAAATCGAAGATTTCTTGTTCCTCTTTTTCAATTTTTTGTAGTTCTGTATTGAAATAGATCGGAAATTTCTTTCGAAAGTACAATTTAAAATCAATTAAACAAATAGTTGTATATAAAATGATTGTTAAATTTCACAAAAACGTGTATTTTTTTAACACTGTAACTGTTTTGTGAACGCCTGATTCTGAATGTAAAACTCTTAAAAAACCAGAAGTACTTTAGCCTTTATTCAATTCTTGATTCCTTAATCGGTCTTTGAATGGTAGCCTTTCCATTAATGCTACTTTTTCATTTTTTCAAAAGTAAAACCGATATTGTCAATCTGTGTTTCAAAACGAGATCCATCAAATCCATAAATCAGACTTTTATATAGAAAGTGAACGTTTTCTCCGTCTAAATAATGGTGGTGAATATATTCATCTTGTATATTGATAAGGGTATCACGAACGGTAAGTTCTCCTTCCTCTTTTGTATCATAGTCCATAACCTTTGCCAGACAACTAAAACTGAGGAAATTGTCGTCATAGCGACTCACTATAAGATGTATCTTATTGCCAAGCGGCATAAAATTGGTCATATTGTAATTAATCCGTAGTTGTCCGGTTTCCCTGGTGGAAAGCCATTCTCCAAGAAGTTGATTCGGATGGATATCGGATGCCTTGTAAAAACCGCCTTGTTTTAAGGCTGTATATACGACTACGAAAACCAGCTTTAAATCATTTCCTTTTTGAGGATCGTTAAAAATAAGATTGTCTTTTATGAACTTTTGGATCGCGGCCTTGTCATATGGAGCGAATCCTGCTAACGATGCTATCTTTTTTGCGATTTGGTCGCTGGTGAATTCTTTTTCAACAAGAATCTTTTGTAGAATGGTAGCAAAAGTCTCACTATTTTGATCATTTATAAAACGGTCAAGGTCAAATCCGTCATTCTTGATGCCTCCGCCTCCGATTTTATAGGTTCCGAAAAATTCCTTTTCCAATTGCGCGCACTCTTCTCTGAATAGCAGTCTAAAATCATTTTCAGAAAGTAAGTAGAGCTTCATGAGTCTAATCAATCGGGCACTTGTAAAATATAATTGTGTTTTAAAAGTAATGTATTCCAAAATTTGCGATTAAATGTTAACGTTGTCAATTTTGTTTTTTAAAGCCATTATCGTTGGGCCTGTCGGATCGAAAACGGCTACTAATTTGAAGATTTCTTGTATGATAATTATATTTTGAACATCTTGTTTTAAAAGGATTTCAAAATGGTCGTTGATAAAATTACAATTCTCAAGAACAATCCCGGATAACTCGCGATATTGGAGTCCTCTTTCCCGTTCGATGGTTAGAATTGCGAGTAATAACGCTATTCGGTTTGGAACGGTTTTCGTAAGGTCATCAATAGTATAGTGATCATAATAAACACCATTATGGGTATACGAAAGATAACCCCCCATTATGGCTTCGGTAAACAATTCCAGTTGTGAAGTCGTCCAGTTTTTTAGATCGGCTTCCAGTGCGCTCCATTCCTGAGCCGTAAAACAGTGTTCGAATACGGAAAGAATAGCCGTTGTTCCATGTTCTTCCGACCAATAATCACTATCCTTATGTTCGCCTTCCAATACGATGCGATAGACTGCTAAGACAGCCGGATTGTCACTCTGTGTGGTACAGTTTGCCGCGTATTTTTGTCTGAAAAAATCAAAATCGGGTTGTGACATCAGTTCTCATTTTACTGTATTTGATCAATGTATTCAGTATTGGAAAGTTGTAAATCGGTTTCCGATAGATTTAAGGAGATCAAAACGCTATCGATCGGGATTTCGTAATAGGGCGCATCTTCCCATTTTTTAAAAGCGGGCGGATCGTTTTTTACCTGTTGAAAAGCCCGTTCGAGAATACTGTTTAAAGCCGTTGCATCCGAATACTGCTCTTTAAAGGATTCCAATTGCCGCATATAGGTGATCAGATACGAAGTACTGATATCGGTTAAATCAACTCCGTGGATCATATCGGTACATTTTGACCGTTCCGGAAACGAAAGCACCGAAAACAAATCGACACCCCATTCGACGTAATCATTAGGATCATTTTTGGTGATCAAAGCATCTAATTCGGAAATGATATCGGTGATAACATCCAGGTCCAGTTCACTCAGGTACCCGATTTCGGAATAAGATTCCGGCGTAATTCCAAAAGTAATGTCCCGTTTTAAATTGGGATATTTTTTGCCGACTACAATACTTTTGATCGTATTCATTCGCTATGACTTTTTGCGATTACTAATATATAAATATTGTATTGATATTCAGTAGCAATAAAAAAATGTAACATTAAAAAGGAGGGGCGTGAAATTATCGAATCGTTTGGTCGATTTCAGTAACCACACCTTTTTTTACCGATTCTATAACGATGGAAAACGGATCATGGTGATCAATTATCCATTCTCCGTTTTTAAAAATAAAGGAAATATACGGTCCTAAGATGACATTTTGCTGGATAAACAAATTGTCGCCTTCCTGTGGCGCATAGTCAAAATCAAAACAGTTTTCGCAATTGAGATTTAAAGCAATCCATTCGGCATCCAATCCGTTTCCGATGGAATCGCTGGGTGTAATATAACGCCCGAGCATGGCACAGTCCTTATATTCTTCAACAAAACGGAATAACTGCCAGATATAGATCAGTGGAATAGTGTCGTTCTTTTTGTTTTTAACCGGTATAAGTTGATCACCAGATTTTTTATAGACTTCTTTTTCCCGGAATTTTATAGTTCCTGATTCGCAACTGTATAATTTGATTCCTTTTGTAAAGTCGCACATATTTTAGAAAACTATTTAGAATGATAAAAATAGGACATAATTTGAATTCGGAATTCAGATAACGCCCAATCTAAAAGTTCAGATAATCGATTGTATCGGTTAATTCGGACCATCTGGCGGATAGAAACTTAGCATAATTGGTCGCCGAAATCCCATAACTGCCTAAAGAATGGCCATCGTTGACTTCGACGAGAATCGTAGCATTGTTTTCATCTACACCAAAATCCAGGGCATAGGCACGTGGTTGTGATTTAAAATCGGCAATGGCAGCTTTAACAATTTCCAGATCCAGTGTCTTGTTCCAGTCTCCTTTATAATGTCTGATATCCAGTATTTCCTGATACCGAATAAAACAACGGAATTCGGCTTTAAAAGAAATCAGTTCCGAACATAAAACAGAAGTAGGTTTATCGGTATTGAGTAATCCAACAAAGTCAAGTTCGGTTTTAAAAACCTTTCCCGGAAACTTTTTTGTTTCCGTTTCCGGCTTTATAAAAACGGGAAACCGCTTTTCCTGTAAAACATCTTCTAAAGTAGATTTCCAAATGGTCCTTTTCAGATAGTGTTGAAGCTCGACAGGATAATCGATTTCTGTTGTTTTTCTAGGTATATTGATCATTTCCAGACGTTTTCGAACATTTCCGATTCCACCCACAAGAATGTGTTCCGGGTTCGTATCTTCGATATGGTTGACATCATGGAATTTTTCAATTTCAAAGCCAAAATGTTTAAAGCCTTCGTAAGCAATAAACGCATTTACATTGTAAAATTCACCATCGTTATGGGTTTGTATAAAGGCTTTCATGGTGTTGAATTTCTGGAATTATAGTGTTATTTTTTCGATGTTGCGTTTGAAGTTTTAGTTTTTCCGGCATTTTACAAAAAAGAATGGGAAATTTTCCTGAACGGTTATGATATCGAATAAACCGAATGAATCAAACTCCCGGTGAACCGATTCCAGATCATAGAAAAACATATTCACACCGTCGATTATTTCATAGCGATCCGGCCCAAGATGTTTTCCGGTTCCATAGGTAGCGGCTTCTTTGGTGATCATCGTAAAAATCATATAACCGCCTTCTTGCAATTGATCATAACAATCGCGGATTAGTTTTTTTCGTTCTTCCGTATCCAGAAGATGGATCAATGCATAGCAAAATATCCCGTCGTATTTTTGATTGTCAAACGGCATATCGGTTACCGATCCATGAAAAATTTTTATAGCATCACCGTAGTGTTTTTGAGCCATTTCGATTGCCGTTTTTGAGATTTCAATTCCGGTTACGGTCATGCCGTTTTCCTTGAAAATCTGAGCATTCCGACCATAACCGATTCCGGGAATAAGAATATGCTGTAGCGATTGCTCTGCAAAGAATTCGTTGGCCATAATGGTAGATTGCGCGGGTGTAAAACCCCACATTTCTTTTTTGTCGACAAAACTGGCTTCCCAGAATTCGGGTTTTTCCGGTGCTTTCATAATACTATATCAATTTTAAGTTTATTATGATATTTGGGTGGTCTGTATCCTTAAATATAGAGATTTCTTGAAAAGAATATTAATAATCAATATAGGAATAAATTTTTTCGAGGTCACTGTTTTTAATTTTTTTTGACAGGCTACGATGGTAATCAATACCAAACAAATCTAGTTTTGTACTGTCGATCTTTACGTTTTGATGATCAAACCATTTGTGAAAAATAATGGAGTCCGTATGGTATAAAGCAGGACCAGTCATTATAGCATGTAGTTTATGACATGCAGCACAGGTATTATTAAAAAGATTTTTTCCTTCGCGTGCTTCTTCTGACAAGTTTGGAGTTCCACAATAGGAATAGGTTTTAACAGGCTGATTTGAACAAGCCGTGGTCAGTTGTTCTTCAGTCAAACAATTCCTGTATAATAAATAAAATGAAGTGATAGTAAATGTCAAAAAAGCAATAGACCAAAACAAAATTGTACCAATCGATTTTTTAAATAGTATCATAATTATTTGTTTAAGGCTTCGAAAACTTTCGGATTAAGGACGCAATTACTCCATTTTTAGAAACCTGAAGCGTAGTCGTTTGCGGAGTTAGGAAATAGGATTGCATAGTGATTTGATCTTCCTCGTCGGCAAAACAACGTAAAACATAATGCGTCAAGAGGCACTTTTTATAATCGTTATAAAAATAAAAAGTAGCAACAGAAAAGTTACTGTCATATACACCATTTAAAAACTGAATACGTTGTTGATAGGAATAGGAATTTTGATCCCATCGTTCAAACTTTTCGAAGAGATCTTCGTTTAGTAAAAAATAATCCCGATCGATAAAAAAAGACTTGCTTTTTACAGCATTATCCAGAAGCTGAACAATATTCCGGGAATACAGAATGCTTCCTTTTTGATTCTCAAAATAGTCAATCCGAATGTCATTTTCCATAGCGGTTTCAAGCAATAACTGTTCGCAAAGGGTAACGACTTTTTTAAAAACAGCCATTTTATGGTCACTGATTTCAAAATCTTCCGTAAACGAAAATCGTTGGAATATCCCGTCTTTAGTAGAAAAACCACCGCTGTAATTGTTGATAAAACCCAGAAGGTAAAAAATTTTAAGATTCATAAAATGGGTGGATAGTCAGATTTAGTTCTGGTTATTCTTTTGTGTAATTTCAGTTAAATAGTGCGAATCGTCTTGCCATTATGCTAAGAATGCAAGATACTACTTTTGTTATTTTTCTATCGCTTTTACAATATTTAATGATCAATTTATTTTTGTAAAAAAACAAAACAAAATGTTCATTAAACTGGAAAAAAAGACCTCTTTGAGGTCAATCTAAAAAAGAGAGATTAATTTTCTATTACCAACTCCATGCTAACAGTTTAAAAAAACAAATAATTCTTCCTCCATTAATAGTTTTTCAATTTTCGAAAAAACAGTCGAAACCATAAACATTACCGTGTTTTTCAGACACATTTTTAAATGAATTGTTTCAGCTGTTTTTTCCGATTCAATATGATCTTCATTTATGGAAAAAAAAATCACGTTATTCTTTATTCTATCCGCCTTACTTACCGGGATTTCGGCCTTATCACAAACGCCTCCTGATGGAGTAGCTGTACCGGAAATTAGTACTGTTGCCAACATTAACAAACAAGCTCTAATTGATGAGGTTCAATTAGCAAACGATGAAAGACAATCGGTAAGACCGGATTTTTTCTCCCGACGTACTTCCGAAGTAGGCTTCACCGAAGGGAAACTATCGGTTTCGCTATCCGGAGCCGCAAACTATACAATACCACTTTATTTGCCTCCTGGAATTAATGGAGTTGTACCTAAAATCGGAATCAACTATAATAGTCAGTCCGGTGTTGGAATGCTGGGATATGGGTGGAATCTTACCGGTTTATCCTCAATTTCAAGGATACCTTCTACTAAATTTCATGATGATAAGATTGAAATTATTAATTATAATCTTTCGGATAATTATGCATTAGACGGTCAGCGACTGCTACTAAAAAGTGGTGTGCATGGTAGGGATGGAGCCGTATATGAAACAGAAAATTATTCGAATACCAAGGTCACCCTCGTTGGCGGTATTGAAGGAGCGCCAGATAAAGGCCCGGATTATTTTATTGTGGAATACGCCGATGGTTCCAAAGCCTATTATGGATATATACACGGGAATACTTCAAATTCCAGATCACAAACGGATTATTCCATTACCTATTGGGAAAACCCTCAGGGATTGCGAATCAATTATTACTATACCAATTGGATTTCCAATACGACCATCCTGAATAGTATTAAGTACGGATCGGCAGGTACGGACACGCCAATAAATGAGGTTGTTTTTATCTATAAAAACAGATTGAAGCCGGAAGAATTTCATATTGCCGGACTTCAGAAAATCAATGACAAAATTATAAGTGAAATTCAGGTTAAAGGAGATGGTGTCGCCCTACGTAATTATGTTTTTGAGCATACCGTAAGCGCTCTTGGACATGAAAAACTGGTCAGTATACAGGAAAAAACAGGAGATAATACAAGAAGTTATCCTAAAATGATTTTTCAATATGTTGATAATTTAACCACTTTTCCAAAGCAAATAGAATTTGTAAAAACCATTCAAACAACTATTCCTTTCGCCGATATCAAGCGAACCATAACCGGAGATTTTGATGGTGATGGGGAAATGGAAATACTTACAGGAAATGCTGATGTCCGGAATCAATCCATCGGGATTTATAAATTAAATGAGTCGGATAAAGGGATTAATCTGCTTACTCAGACGAGTCCGGTAACGATCAGCACCGTTTTTTCCACCGTAAATTTTCTGGATAGTAATTTTAAAAAGAAGAATAGGCAAGGTTGGTGTACGGTTGAAGGAGGACATGACGCGGTAGTTAAAGTATATTCATACAATAGCAGTACTGGTGGCGCCGATTTAGAATACCAGAAAAGCTTTAGATCTATTATTTCGCAATATGGAAATAAAGATATGCATCCGTACTCCGGTGATTTTTCGCTTTCGGGCGATTTTAATGGTGATGGATTAACGGACTTGTTATTCCTTAAAAACAATGGTGACGGAACATTGGCAACCCAGTTTGTGGATTTAGACGGAAGGATAGCGTCTGGTTTGACCTATAATTCCGGGACATTGAGGATTGGAAATGTGACAGGTACTTTTGCTAATGGGATGCCGATTGTAAAAGGAAGCTTCCAATTTAAAACAGGAGATTTTGATGGTGATGGTAAAACCGATCTAATTATTTTCAGAGGAGATCCGTATAACGTCATGGATATTTATTCGTTGCGAAACAATGTTTTTGTAAAAATATACAGTTGGACGACCAATATGCCGGGATATCTGGGAAGTCCATCTACCCTGACAGGACATCCGGCAAGAGGTATCCGGATGTTCCCGATTACCATAGGTGATTATAATGGTGATGGTAAGAGTGATATATTTTTTCCGGCATTGGGGAAAGTGTTAATGGCGACAGGCGGGATGCAATTTATAGAGGAATTATTGCCCTCCTATGACGGGTCGGAAGCGTATAAAGAGCAATTTTTGGCACTAGACTTTAATAATGACGGAAAAGACGACATCTTAAAACTTTCCCCGGTATTGGTAAAGAAACCAACCAGTATCTCCTATACGATCTGGACGGATAACCAAGGTTCACATCAATGTTGCCCGGTTCAGAACTATTACAACTATTATGGACTTAAAATAGAGCATTATTCCAGAATGGGAAATGCCGGGTCAAGGTGGTCCGGTCAGTCTTTTCAGCGAATGATGAATGGTAGC
The DNA here is from genome assembly GCF_039888695.1 of Flavobacterium sp. CAU 1735. NCBI lineage: Bacteria > Pseudomonadati > Bacteroidota > Flavobacteriia > Flavobacteriales > Flavobacteriaceae > Flavobacterium > Flavobacterium sp. CAU 1735. The sequence continues at coordinate 281,944 of NZ_JBDQQQ010000001.1, forward strand.
GGTATTCCGTATGCCGATACGAACAGGTTTGATAGACTGTTGATGACACTTTTAACCCGAAAAAGCAAGACAGACAACGGTAAAACCGAAATCGCAATATTGGGCGGGAATGGTGTTTCGTTTTTCTCCAACAATAGCTTTTTAGATGACGAATATCTGCTTAGAAACATTCATACCAATGGTGTAAACCAATCGATTAGCTATGCCAATTTAAAACCGGGAAACGGCGTATATTTTGCGGGGAACGACATCGAAATATTTCCAAATTATACGATTAATACTGCTGAAAAATTCAAAGTCGTTTCGAAAATACAAAAAAGCGGACTCGCATATCATAAAAGTCAGGAGTACCGTTATCAGGGGGCTGTAGCCCATGCAGAGGGATTGGGATTCTTTGGGTTCCAGTCGACGTTGAAGACAAATTGGTATGATGATCCGTCCAAAATCATCTCCTATATAACGAAGTTCGATATGAATAAAAGAGGAGCCGTAATTCAGGATTTTTCGGTTCCCGGACTGGTTTCACCTGCTTTAACCTTAGCAGCTACTGATTCCTTTATCAGCAAAAGTAATACGCTATATAACAACGAAGACTTCTATGATGAAGAACCGTTATCATCCAATAAGGTATACAAACTGAGAAAAACAGGGGTTAAAAATTATAACGGACTAACCGGAGTTAACAGTGAAACGACAACAGTTTATAATGCCACCGGTAGTCCCACTAAGGTAACCACCAAGGTGAAAAACGGAGCCACTCTCGAACGGGCTACAGTGGAAGATTATACGTACGACCCGCTAACAACCAGTCCTTATATGGTAGACCGGCCAAGGAGTAAAAGTACTACCGCGACCCTTGCAGATAATGATGAGGTGAGCAGTGAAGAGCAGTATTTTTATGAAAAGAACCTGTTAAAACAGCTAAGACGAAAAGGACATAATACCGGATATGTTACCGAAGATAACGAATATGACAGCTATGGTAATCTAACCCAAAAAACAATGTCGGCTATAGGAATGGCGCCAAGAGTTAGCAAATGGGAATATGACACACCGACACATCGTTTTGTAAGCAAAAAAACGGATATTTTGGGGAATCAAACCACCTATGCCTATCAAACCGGTAGTGGTTTAATGCTAACAGAAACAATACTTAACAGTACTAACCCCATGACCACAACTTATATCTATGACAAGTGGGGAAAAACAATCAAAAAAACCGATTATCTGGGGAAGAGTGAAAAATATATTTATGTAAAAACGCGTGGCAGTGGAGTGCTTAAAACTACAGTAGGTGATGATGGCAGTAGTAGTACCAGCCAAATTGACGCTTATGGAAGGGAAGTGCGAAAAGGGACAAAAACAATCAACGGTAAATGGTCGTATGTCGATCTGAAGTACGATATTGATGACAGGCTTATCTCCGAAAGCCATCCTTATTTTAGCGATGCGAATGCTACGGTATGGAATGAAATGAAGTATGATATATATGGCAGACTAATTCAGACCGTTACATTAAAAACGGCAAGTACCCAGGGTAAAGTTGTAAAGTATACCTATTCAGGCTTAACAACAATTGAAGACGACGGTATAAAAACCAAACAGTCTGTGTACAATGCATTAGGTCAGGTTGTTTCGTTAACGGAAACACCAGGCGGGACAATTGCCTATAGCTATTATGCACACGGTAATCTGAAAGAGTCGGTTTACGAAGGAGGAAGAATTAAACTGGAGTATGATGGCTGGGGTAACAAAACAAAACTGGAAGACCCCTCTGCAGGGATTTATAGGTACCAATACAATGCATTTGCGGAACTCACCAAAGAGATAACACCAAAAGGGACTTTTTCCAGGATGAGAGATGATGTCGGTAGAGTTATTTCGGTGAAAGAAGCCGAAACAGGAACGGTTTCGCATCATACAAAATATTATTACAATAATGATAATACGTTTTACAAATCGATTCGTGAGGAAATTTTAACCGGTAATGCAACCAACGAATTATATTATGAATACGATACCTATAAAAGAGTAAAAAAAATAAGTCAGATAACCCCTTATGCGACTTTTAAGAAAGAATTTACCTACGACGCATTCGGAAGAATAGGAAAAGAAAAGTACACTGCAATTTCGCTGACCAATAATAAAACCAGTAGCAGGGCATTTATCTATTATTATTTGGCAGGGCAGCGCACTCAAATAGTTGATGAGGCTACTAACAACCCGGTTTGGTATGCCAATACAGTTGATGCAAGCGGACAGCTGACCAGTGAAAACAGCGGTTTTTGGATCACTAGAAATAGTACGTATGATCTATATGGTTTCCCGAAAGAAGTGGTAACAACTCGTATGGTTACCAATCCGAATACCGGGCCTTTTGAACCGGTTGATGTGTCCCAAGACGTATTGCGTTTAAAAACAACATTCGAAATACAAAGACAGAACTTAATCGGTAAAAGCAACAGCCTGTTTGACACCTACGAACCGTTTGAATACGACAATCAGGACCGATTGGTACAATGGAATAAAGAAACCATAACCCTTCACAGTGACGATTTTCGTTCGGGAACTGGTGAATTCGAAACACAACACGGAGCCAATGCAATAAATGAGAACGGCCAGCTAAAAGTAACCGCAACACGAGCTTATGCCGGGGTTAAGAAAGTACTTTTAACACGGGCAAAAGTTGGTGATAAATTATTCGTTAAAGTTAAAGTAGACAAAGGCAACACCCATAAAGTACGTGTTTTAATTGCCGAATACGATCCAACCAGTCGATTACGAAGCGAATCGGTTAAAGGTTACGCTCAAAACGGTTTTATTGAACTTGAGCATACCGTTTCGAACTATCCTTACATTACGTTAAACATCGAGAAGGACGGAACCGGTAACGATATCGGTACGACTACAGCTTTCTATATCGATGATCTATTGGCTGAAAAACAGCTTGTCGAAAAACAACACTATGACGATCGTGGTCGTATTACTGAAAATAATTTAGGTCAGTATAACTATACCGATGCCAATAAAGTCTATCAAAACACTTCCATAGACCTGAACATAGAGGACACTTCCTATTATCAAAACCGGGAAGGGATTTTTAACGACGGCATGGAAGAACAAAAAGGATGGTCGGATTTGGGTATCGGATGGAGCATCTTCGGCAAACCGACTTACGACGATTCCAAAGCCAAATCCGGAAAATATTCTTTAAAAATCCATAATCCAACCGATAAACCACATACCCTTCATGCGGATCGTTGGATTCCGATTGACAACCCGCATGGCGCCTCCTATACGTTTTCCGGTTGGGTATATAGCAACGGGCCCAGTTCACGAATTCTTCTATTTATGAACTCCGAAACCGAAACCGGGTATTATACTATCGTGGCCGATAAGTATACCGAAGTAACCCACCAATGGGTGTATCTGGAGCGAACCGTCTATGTTCCTTCTAACATTAAAAAACTAAACATCCGGGTCGACAATAATGGTCGTGGAAATGTCTGGTTTGACGATATCCGGATTCGTAAAACGGATAATCCGAAAACCGATTTACGACAGTTGGACGTTAAATACGGTGTCTCCCAAAAACCTACAACTATTACCGAAACCGGTGTTGAAAAAATCGATTTCAAATACAATGATACTAGCTATCGAACCGCGATGTTTTACGGTGGACTCCAAACGAATATCACGCAACGAAAGTTCCGAAAAGATTATTCCGGCGATGGTTCGATGGAAATTACTACAAACCAGCAAACAGGTGAATCTACGTTTGTATTCTTTGTGGGAGGTGATGCCTATAGTGCACCGGCAGTATTTAAAGATAACGGGACCACTTCAGAATTTCTGTATTTAGAACGGGATTATCAGGGCAGTATCGTAGCTGTTTTGAATCAGTCGGGTGCCATTGTCGAAAAACGCCTTTTTGATCCGTGGGGTGCTATTGTAAAAGTACAGGACGGACAAGGCCGCAATTTGGCCGGATTAACTGTTTTGGACAGGGGCTATACGGGACACGAGCATATTCAAAGTGTCGGGATTATTAATATGAACGGCCGTTTATATGATCCGAAATTGCACCGTTTCCTGTCGCCAGATACTTATATTCAGAATCCTTATAATACCCAAAATTATAACCGTTACGGGTATGTACTGAATAATCCGACCAAATATACCGATCCAACCGGGGAATTCTGGATGCAAGTCATAGGGTATATTGTTTCGGCCTATATACACGGAGCACAGGCAACCGGCGAGGCGAATCCGTATAAATGGGGTTCAACCGAGGCCTACAATGCGATTTTAGGCCCAACATCATCGGCAATTTCCTATGCCGCTACGGAATATGCGAACTCTTATATTGATAACTATAATAATCATCCAACCCTAAACTATTATGGGGAGGTTATTAACCAGAATGAGCATCCGTATGTACCGGTAGCTGTAATTCAGATGCCGACACAGCATCATTTTCTGGGAGTAAACATGACGGCACTTTCGGATGGTAATTTCTTTGATCGGTTGGTATATGGTTCGTTTAATACGGTTAATATCCCGGTACAATATTTGATGGGAAGAAGCGTTCAGGATGGTAGTATGCGTAACCTAAACGGAACGCCTACCGCCACAGAGGAGGGTGTTTTAGCTTTTGGTTCGTTACCTTTATGGTTTATAGGAGGTAATGCCGGCGCAACGCAAGCTGAGGCAAGTACCAAGTTGTTAGAGCAAACAGGGCAAGTTGTTAAGACGAGTACGAGCTTTGCAGAAGGTTCATTCTCTGTATTTAATTGGAAAGGATACCCTGCGGGTAGCATTAAGCCAACAGGACCGTTTAGACTATTAGAAGGTGCGGAATATACTTCTGCCCGAAATTTAGCTAACTCAACTAATGCAACTATGCGTAGGGCTAACCCTGAAATGTTTAAGGGGTTACAAATACACGAAATACACCCTGTAAAATTTGGTGGCAGCCCAACAGATCTTTCAAACAAAATTTTCTTGACACCAGAGCAACACCGTCTCTACAATACATTTTGGTTTAAACTTCAAAATTCAATTAAATAAGATGAAAAAGAATATTGAAAAAGAAATTGAACTGTTGAATAAAAATGATGCACCTGATAATGCCATTTATTCAGCATTATTAAAAAAAATAGATTTTGAGATTGATAAAGACTTTCTTGAATTTATAAAAATGTATGATGGCGCAGAAGGTAATATTGGAAACAATAATTATATCTCATTTTGGAATACGGAACAATTAATAACTCTTAATCCATATTATGAATACAATAAAGATTGTGAAGAATTATTCTTTTTTGGGACTGATGGTTCTAACTTAGGATATGCTTTTGAGAAAAAAAATGGACAGATTATTAGTATTGATTTTTTAGATATTTCTCAAATTCAACCTGATGTTATCGCTGACACATTTGAACTGTTTTTAAGCGAATTGTCAAATAACTAAGAATGGCAACAATAGATAGAAATGCAGCACCAACAAAACAAGAAATAGAAACCTTTTTAAAGGAGGTAGATTTCAATTTATCTAAAGGGTTTATGGATTTCTTTAAGGAAACAAATGGTGCGAATATTAGCACAGACAAAAAATATGTTCTTTTATGGGCACTTACTGATATGGTACAACTGAATAAGGAATATAATGTAGAAGAATATGCTCCTGAATTTTTTATTTTTGGTTCTGATGGAAGTGATACTGCTTTTGTGATAGAGAAAAGCACCGGAGATATTTACGACATGCCATTTATTGGCATGTCTAAAGAAGAGGCTGTTTTTAAAAATAAGACTTTTGCAGAGTTTATAGAGAGTTTATAAAAGTTGTCTCACCCTGAAAAGTTGACGAACTACTAATCGATTTTTTTTAGGGCGAGTGTCCTTTAATAAAAGAAGTGTTCAGGATGGTAGTATGCGTAACTTAAACGGAACGCCTACCGCTACGGAAGAGGGGGTTCTAGCTTTTGGTTCGTTACCTTTATGGTTTATAGGAGGTAATGCCGGCGCAACGCAAGCAGAGGCAGGTACCAAGTTGTTGGAGCAAACTGGGCAAGTTGCTAAGGGAGGAATACAGTTAACTAAAAAGACTTTTGGGCATACATTCACTACTCACGGAGATGATATGACAAACTTTTTGATTAACAGGGCAAAAGGTTCTGGTATGGCACAAGGTCAATTCTTGAACAATCAAAAAGCAGCTCAATTTATTTTAGACAACGTAGGTAAAACAGCAAATGGAGCTGTGAATATTCCTATTCCTAAAGGTTTTCCGGCAAGAGTTATTATGCCAGACGGAATATTTAAAGCAGCTACTCATATACGACTTGTTCCTAGCGGTGGCGGAGTTAAAACAGCTTATCCATTAATACCTTAATTTTGGCCTTATGATACTGAAAAAAGAAATAATCGAACAACTTAGCAAGGAGTTATCATTGCCTTATACAGGTATAGAACAGGATTGGGATATAGAAATGGCAGATTCCAACAGAATTGATGATTTCCTTGAATTTTATCATCAGAATGATTTGTCTACTGATAAAAAAGTAGCTGTAATATCTCTTATTCTTGCTTCTTATGAAGATTTTCTAAATGAGAATGATTTAGAAATTGATGATAGATGGAACAAAATCAAATTTATATTAGAGTCTGAAAGGCTGATTTTTAATGACTTGATAAAATATTGGTCATTGAGTAACGAAGTAGAAGAAGATAATCTTTTTCGAATAACACTTCTTATGAGGAATATAAAATAGGATGAACTTGTTTATTAAATTATTACAGTTTGTTTTTGTTGCACTCGTTACGAATGTAAAAGTAATGAGTGCAGCCATTACTTTTCCGAATATTCAGGAGAGAACAAATTCAAATTTATTTCAGACACAGATAGCAAAGACGGATGGTCCCATCGTGAAAAAAGTTGACGAACTACTAATCGATTTTTTTTAGGGCGAGTGTCCTTTAATAAAAAGAAGCGTTCAGGATGGTAGCATGCGTAACCTAAACGGAACGCCTACCGCCACAGAGGAGGGGGTTTTAGCTTTTGGTTCGTTACCTTTATGGTTCATAGGAGGTAATGCCGGCGCGACGCAAGCAGAGGCAAGTACCAAGTTGTTTGGGGAAACTGGGCAAGTTGCGAAGACAGGAACGTCTGTTTTGGGTAAGTATCCCGACTACATAAACCTTGCTTCAGAGTTAGGAGCTAAGAGGTTTAATGTTCCCGCGAGTATTTGGAATAAAATGACTCCGGTCCAGCAATGGGCAGCAAATCAAAAGTTCCTCGATAGAATGATAATGCGAGGCGATAAAATAATTTTATCTAATCCAGTATTAGATGTCAATAAAGTTTCTGGTGCATTTCGACTGGAATTAGATTATTTAATAGGAAAAGGTTATAGACTAAATAGTACTGGTACTCAACTGATAAAATAATTCGCCATGAACACAAGTATCTTAATTAAAAGCATTCTAAGCCTTCCTGAAAAGTTCCATGTTTTAGGAAATGCTTCAATCTATTCCTTGTTAAAGGAAACAGGATATTTTGAAATAAATAGTCAAATTAATGAAGCTACCATTCTTGATGAGCTTAATAAACATCCTGAGTATATCAACTACTGGCTGAATTGGTCGGATGATAAACGGACTACCTCGGGATGGTATTTCAAACAGAATGAAAATGGGAAATATGTTGTTGGGTATTTTCCTGTAAGTGAGCAATCAAGGCTAATGGAATACTCCGATTTAAAAGACGCATGTGCAGCTTTTATAAAACGAGAAATTGAAGAAATCAGAAATAGCTAATGAACTTACTATTTGAAATACAAATTATTAAACCTTAGCAACAAGAATGGGAATAAATAGATAAAGCAATAAAAAAGAAAGTGATTAGAGATTGGCAAAATGCCTTTCCTCAACTATCTTTTTATGCTCAGAATAAATTATATAAGATAGTAGGGCCGATAATCATTGGTTTAGAGTTGATTAAATCGCCCTTTACAGATGCCTTCAGTCCGTATTTTGTAATATACCCACTTTGGAAAGAAGATATAAAATGTAGTCTTGATTATCCCATCCTTTTAAAGGATTTCAAAAATAAAAAAGACATTCAATATGATATACCTTATGAAAAACACAGTATATTTTTTGATGATGTGTTGGAAAGTATAAATAGGTATAGTCCATTGTCATTTGAGGGAAATATTTCTTCAAAAAAAATAATGGCTGTATTGGATGAATATTCCAAAGCGCAACCATTGAGTGCTGCTCCTAACTCATACTTACAGGCAGCCCTTCAGGCAGCAAAATTTAAAATTGCGTTATTCATTGGAGTTGTAGAAGCCCAAAGCGTATTGGAACAAATTAACAAAAGAAAGTGGGATTTGAACCACTTTAAAGCATGTGGTGTAGATTTTAATGAATGGCTTCAAAATTTGGAGACAATGATATCCAATAGGAATGATTTTTTGAAACAGATAGAGGCAAATAAGCAGGGTAAGAAGATAGCAAAGTTACAGAGCTCGGAACTTGTTGGGTAAAATAGGAATTGACTACTAGCGTAGTTACAGTAAGTAAGGCAGGGCATAGGGAGGACGCTGTTGAGTACACGAAAACACCACGGAGGAGGGTGTTTTAGCTTTTGGTTCGTTACCGCTATGGTTTATAGGAGGTAATGCCGGCGCGACATAAGCAGAGGCAGGTACCAAATTGTTAGAGCAAACAGGGCAAGTTGCTAAGGAGGTACCTACAATTGTGGGTGAAGGAATGAAGCGAGTTAGCATGGAAGCTACTAAGCATTTTGGCTCCGTTATTCTAAACAACATGCCAAAATTTACAGGATCATCACATCAAGTAACAAGTCAAATGATGACATATAACCGCCAATGGTTATTGCAACAAATGAGAAGCGGAAGACCAATTATAGATATTGGATTAGATCCTACCAGCGGAGCACCAAGTATCTTTTATCAAATGGAGCAAAACATGATGAAGAATTATTTAAAACTTCATCCAAATGCATTTCAAATAATAAAACCATAAACCCAATGATTGACGGAACAAAATATATAGAAGTAGTAAAAATGTTTTTTTCTTTTCTGATAACTGAATTTGGATTTAGACTATCAAAAGAAACAGAGAACGGGAATGCTTTTTATGATGTAGAATACAGAGATGTAAGGAGTGTCGTTTCTATATCTTATGAAAATATCGAAGATTATTTGCAAGTGATAGTCTTTAAGTTGAAAAATGGAAAACTTCCCGATTATGATGACATGACACATATACTGCATTTGAATGAACTGAATAAAAGAGTTCTTTCCGAAATTGATAAAAATGAAATAGAAAAAAATAATGAAGTATTTGATAAATTTGAAGGGAATGACGTGTTAGAACGGAAACTATTAAAATCGGCTAAGGAGCTGAGATTGGCTTTAAAGCATTGGGATAAAGTTTAGGCGTGCTGTACGGAAGGTTGCTAAGATGGGAATACAGTTAACTAAAAAGCCTTTTAGGCATACAGTCTCGTTCTGAAAAAATTAACGAACTAAAAGTCGCCTTATTTAAGGGCAAGTATTTTTTAACAGGGAAGAAGCGTTCAGGATGGTAGCATGCGTAACCTAAATGGAACGCCTACCGCCACAGAGGAGGATGCTTTAGCTTTTGGTTCGTTACCGCTATGGTTTATAGGAGGTAATGCCGGCGCAACGCAAGCAGAGGCAAGTACTAAGATTGTCTCCTCCTAAAAAAGTGACGAACTACTAGTCGATCTATTTTAGAAGGAGTATGATTTAATTCCAATTATTCTTTTGCATGATTTCAGTTAAATACTGCAATTTGTCTTCCCATAAATCGTCCGATTGCATTTGTTCCCGGAATTGCAAGATACTACTTCTGGCATTAACAACCGCATCCCGGTACCAAGGGAATTCTTCGGCTGTGGCGAGTAATTTGACGACACCTTTTAGACTTTCTCCGCTTCGGATATACCAAAAAGCATGCTGACTTCTAAAATACGGACAGTAGTAAAACTCTTCCGCAACGCTATTCCAGATGGTTTCATCAGCCTCCGGAACCGACAGTATGGCGACAGCATAAACCGATGAGTTGATAATATCATTTTTAAAATCGACCAATTGTAGCACATTTATCTCATCACTTTTCCATTCGTTTCGCAAACTGTTTTCTAAAAGTTGCTGATAGATTTGATGCGCCTCCTCATGTTGGCCGGTTAAGTGAAAGGAATCCGCTAAAGCAATTTTTGCTTTTTTGTTGTCTCTATCCTGTTCCAGAGCCTTTTGTGCCAGTGCAATACTTTCTTCGAAGTTTAACAATATAAAATGACACTTCGCTAAGGATGCCAATATTTCAGGATCGCTATAATCTGCTTCGTTTAAATTGGCCGCGACAAATTGCAATGCTTTTTCGGGATAACGGTCAATCACAAAGCGTTCGATTACCTGCGCTTTCGGGATCCGGTGAAAATAAATCGAATCGAGTGCTGCAAAAATAACACCGCGTTTATCCCATGCCGATTGTATTCCTTTCCATTGGTTATAAGCACCTTCAAAAGCATGGGAAGGAGGAATTACATTCCCTTTTTGATCTTTGAATTCATATTCGACATCGCCATCCGTAACGCCTATATAGCGTTTTAAAGCGTCTTCAAAGTCGATAGTGAAGGCTTTGTCTTCTACAATAGGAGTGCTTTTGCCAAATAATCCTTTAAAAAATGACATGTAATTGTTATTTTAGTTGATCAAATAATAATTTTTTATAGCGATAGCTAAAAAGTATTGCTAAAGACAAATATATTGAAACTAATAATCTGTTTTACTGTTGGATATGATTTTACAAAATTTAAGTATTTTCTTATAAAAATTAAAATATTGTTTGTTTTGTAACAATGTGAATTGGAGTAAAAGATATTTCCTTCCTTGTTTTTCATTCAAAAAAAGAGGATGTGATGGAAGCCGACAGTAATATTACAATACTATCAGTACGATTTAGAGTGAGAAAATAGCTTCGATCTGTGTTCCTTTTCCAATACTGGATTTGATATTTAACTCGCCTTTTAGTGCCGTTATACGTTCGGTCATGTTTTTTATACCGATTCCTTTTTTGGCAACTTTTAGGTCAAAACCAGCACCATCATCACTTACGATTAGTTGTAGTTTACCGGTTTCGGTAAGTGTAATGGTTACAAACGCATTTTTGGCATTCGCATATTTGTTGATGTTCAGGATGCCTTCCTGTACGATACGGTAGATGTTGATCTTGGTTGTATTTGGAACCGTATTCCAGTCGATGTTTTCGTCAATTTCATAGTGGAAATCCGTGGTGTTAATATTTTCCTGATTCTTGATCAGAAAACTTAGCAGTTCGGTAAAATTGCGCTCTTCAAAATAGGAGTTTTTGGTTAGGTCGTGCGAAATTGTACGGATTTCCTTTTCAATATTCTGAAGTTCCAGAATGTATTCTTTTCGTTTTTCCGTTGCCTTTTCATCGGCTTTATTATTAAAAAATCCAAGGTTCATCCGAACACCATAGATCTTATTCATAATATTATCGTGCAATTCCATGGCAATCCGGGTCTTTTCCTCTTCTTTGGCGGTATTGACTTTTTCCTGTTGTTCTACAAGCAGGTGGTAGATTTCTTCGTTGGCTTCCTGTTGTTGTTGGATTAGCTGAAGTTCTTTGTTTTTGGCTTTTAAATGGCGAATAATTCCTAAAGCGGTTACCACAAAAATAAAAAAGGCCGCACCAAGTAATATATACAGATTTCGTTTGGTTAAAACTTCGTTTTCTTCTTCCAATCGTTCCGTTTCGTAGGCAATACGGGCATACTTGTTACGGGTTGCACGTTCCTTTTTCTGTAAACTGTCGCTCACGGCAATATATTCATCGGAATACTGCTGACTTCTACTGGTGTCAATTTTGGACAGGAGTTTTAAACAACGCAATAGTTCGTAATAACTTTTGGTGTCATTAGCAAGCTGGTAACTTTCTTTAAGCGTTACGATCGACTGCAAAGTGTCTTTTTGGATGAGGTAAAATTCGCCCAACTGTACCTTGCTATACGCAACACCGGCCTGATTTCCCAGGCTGTCACGAAGATGAATCGATTCGTAAAACATCTCTTTCAGATCTTTAAAATCACCGGCTTTCATTTTGGAATACGCAAGATTACTAAGTGTCGCGGCATAATATTCCGGGAAAAGTTTACGAAGGTCTTTAATCGCGATAATCTTCTGGAATTGTTTGATCGCTTTTTGATGCTCTCCGATTTTATCGTACATATAACCGATATTGTTCAGTGTTGGGATATAATATCCAAGAATCACTTTTGGATCGGTTTCTTTAAGTTTGAGTTTGTCGTATTCCTTTAAAGCCAGTTCGTGGTATTTCAGGGCGCCATTAAAATCGTTTAATCCCTGAAGGGAATTGGCAAGAATGTTATAAGCACTATAAGTAAGCTTATAATTCCCGGATTTGTTGAGCAATTGTAACGATTTGCTGGCCTCGATTTCACTTTCGATGTAGTTGCCCTCACTGTAAAGGATACCGCCTTTATACAATAGCATACGACCAACGTTTTCGGTGTCTTTTATGCGACGGTATATTTTTTCGGCCTGAAGATAGTAATAGAAGGCACTATCTTTTTTTATCGGTTCATAGCAATCGCCAATATAATAAAGTGCTTTTGCAGTGGCAACGCTATCTTTGGCATCATTAGCCAGGTTAAAGGCTTCTTCACTGATGATTCTGGAGGTGTGAAAATCATTGAGACGATAAAATTCATCTGCCAACTGAAAATGAAAATTCCGTGTGATGGAATCGTTTTTGCGAAGCGAAATTTCGTGAAAAATCGAATCCAGTACTGCTTTCTTTTTCGATAGGGATTTCTGATTGTTGTTCGCGTCTTTAAACAGCGCATTTATTTTTTTATCCGAAACAGCAATGTCACTTTTTTTGTTCATCTCACAGGAGAACATCAGAAAACAAAGGATCAGACAAAATATAAATTTCGATGTCGGGGCGTTCAAAATCGTTGCGAATTAGGGATTGTTCAAAAATAATATAAAAAACCTAGGCAATATAAGTTAATATCGCAACTTATATTGCCTAGGCCGAAAAAATGTTTCGTTTTGTATTATCTTTTTGGAGGGTTAAGTGTACCACCTCCGTTATCGTCAAGATTAGGACTAATAGGCTCTGTATTCGAGTTTGGAGTATAGCTCGGAAGCATACTTGTAGAATCGGCAGCAGTACCACGCATCATATCGTCATTAGTATTGAATTTTCGGGCACTGGTTTCTTGTGTTACATCATACTCATCCGTTGAACATGAAAATGTTAATCCGCCAACAATGATAAGTGTCAAAATAAAAAGAGCTTTTTTCATAAAAAAATATTTTAATGTTAAGAAATGGGGTCGCTACAACATTTTTGTGGTGTAGTGGTATTTGATTTGTTTTTTTGCTGAAAGTTGGGATTACTTACCAGTATTACTAAAGATGTCATGTGTCCATGTTCCCTCATCTTAGTAATTGTTTAAAGCTTTAAATTGTTCCGTCATTATTACAGTTACAAAATTAGATAAGGAACAAGCTGTTTTGGTAATCATTAATCGTGTATTTAGTGGTTGTAAGGCGTTTGTTAGTGGATGCATCATTTTTACGTGTAAACAATAGGTTTTTGCTAAGATGAAATTCGCCTTATAATGGTATCGATGTTATCTTTATACGATTTGGAGAAAGGTATGGAAATTTCATTATTATTTAAATAACATTTCAATTTTCCCAAATGTATACGGGAAACATAATTAATATTTACTATCGAACTGTTGTGTACCCTTAGAAAGTAGAAAGGAAGTAAACTTTCAAAATGTTTTAGCGTTTTGTAGGCACTCACTTTCTGACCGGAGCTAAGGTAAATATCGGTGGTATTATTGTCGGCTTTTAAATGCGTAATGTCTTTTAAATGGACAAATTGATAATCACCGTACGATTTTACACAAATAGTTTCTGGTTCTTTAACCGGATTTTTTTTCTGAAAGCGAAGCAGGCATTTTCGTAACTCGCTCTGGCTTAAAGGTTTTAAAAGGTAATCCGAAACCCCTTTTTTAATGGCTTCAAATGCATGACTTTCATCAGAAGTAAGTACCACAAAATAGGGTAATTCTTCCAGAAATTCGTTTAGTTCGGATAAAATAGCGAACGACAAATCCGAATCCGGTTTTTTAGAAGCAATTTCAATGAACACCAGTTTTGGTTTTAATTCCAATATCCGGTTAATGGCTTCTTCTTTAGTCTTAATCACACCAAGGCAAAGAAAGTCTTCAAAATCTTCAAAAACTTCCAAAATGTTCTTGGCTACCTTCTCATCGTCATCGATTAGCAAAAACGGATAATGCACAACTTTAATTTTAGTGCAAGCTATTGCTTTCATCTGAAATTGTTTTACGGATATTCCGTACTTTTTCGTTAGATTTGTAATAGAAAAAAATTGTATGGCCAAAGAAATAAATATTCTGTTAGTAGATGATCATCCAATGACGTTAGATGGTTATATCAACCTGCTTTCCGAATTTAATACCGAAGAACTGACGCTTAATTTTACAACGGCTCATAATTGTACAGCAGCCTATACGACTATTATGAACTTTTCCCGGTTAAAAAAGGATATCGACTTTGCTTACCTGGATATTAGTTTGCCGCCTTATAAAGAAATGAACATCGAATCCGGAGTGGATTTGGCACTGTTGATTCGCGAGAAATTTCCAAAGTGTAAAATTGCGCTGTTAACGATGCACAACGAACCGGTACTGATCGATAAGATTATGAACAAGGTAAATCCGGAGGCTTTTATTTCGAAATGTGACGTCAACTTTGAAATGTTTCCAAACGTATTCGAAAAAATCTACGGAGGCGAAACCTTTGCCAGTCATACGATTTCCAATGCCTTGAAAGAGCTAATGATGAAAAACATCAAATGGGATTCGATCGATAGTCAGATCCTGTTGTTGATTTCTCAAGGTGTAAAAACGGCCGATCTTCCAAACTATATTCCGTTGTCGATGAGTGCACTGGAAAAACGTAAAGCCAATATCAAAAGTCAGTTGCTGCGTTCCAAAGGCGGCGACAAGGAGTTGATCGAAGAAGCCAAAAAGATCGGACTGATTTAAACGGTTAAAAGATTCCGGACAATAAATAAAAGTAAAGCTAGTTTTTACTACTTTAGTACAGAAATAAGTAAAGTATGATTAAAGTTGGCCTGCTATATCTCTTATTAATCCTTCCCGTTGGTCTTTGGGCACAAACCGAAGAAACGGTCAAAAAAGAAGAAGAAAAGAAAGTTGTCGTAGTAGACTCGCTATACCGGGAAGACCAGTTTTATATCAGTATTGCTTATAATTTAGTGCGAAACAGTCCGCGTGGCTTTTCGCAAAACTCTTTTTCACTGGGACTTAGTGCCGGTATTCTCCGCGATATTCCACTAAACGATAAACGTACTTTTGCCATAGCGCCGGGTATTGGTTATTCATTTAACAGTCTTCGTCAAAACATGAAAATTGAAGAAATAGACGGTATTGCCAATTACTCCATCAGTTCCGATTTCGAAAAAAATAAACTGGAAATGCATTATCTGGACATTCCGATAGAAGTGCGTTGGCGTACATCGACACCGGAAAGTCATAAATTCTGGAGGATCTATTCCGGATTTAAGTTTAGTTACCTGCTCTATAGTAAATCGGTGTATACCGGAAGTACCGAAAAAATCAAAGTATTTAATAATTCCGATCTGAATAAAATCCAATACGGACCTTATGTTGGAATTGGATATAATACGTTTAATGCTTACGCGTATTATGGATTAAACCCATTGTTTAAATCGGGTGAGATCGATGGTGAAAGAATTAAAATGAATGTTTTTAGCTTTCTGGTGATTTTCTACATTCTATAACCAGAAATACCACAATCCGATTTGCGGTAAAGCGCCAACCAGTATTCCGATGACAATCTCTTTCATCGAATGGGCGTTCATATACAAACGGGACGACGCGACAATTCCGATACTGCATATTGAAAAAGCAATCAGGTTTACAAACCGGATATGGTAATGCATCGAAATCCCAATGATAAAAAGAGTTATGCCAACAATGCCAACCATATGCAAACTGGCTTTAAAATGGAAGAGTAGTAGGACTAAAGCGATAACTGAACTGATCAAAGCGCCCAAAAAGAAAAAATACAACTCCGGTATCGGAAGCATGGTGAGCGAATGTTCGATCAGTACCAGAAAAAACATAGCCTGGAAAGCCAGAGGTAAGCGCCGTTCTTTTTTCTCCGATAACATAATCCCCGAGCGAATTAATCCGAGTGATTTTAATAGAAAATAAGTCGACACCGGTAAAAATAACGTCAGAATAACCACCTGAAACAGGATCAGGTAGATTTCATGCGGATAAAAATAATTCCGGGTAACAAAAAAATAAAACAACGCGGCATAAACCGAAATAAACAGCGGATGTAACAAATAAGAAAATAACGGGAAAATCTTTTTGAAATCCATGGTGTCGCTTGGTTTTATGACGGGCAATTATATTTTTTTTCGCATACGCGCTACCGGAATATCCAGTTGTTCGCGGTATTTGGCAATCGTTCTTCGGGCAATCGGATAGCCTTTTTCTTTTAATATTTCCGCCAGTTTATCGTCTGGAAGTGGCTTACTTTTGTCTTCCTCTTCGATTACATTCTGCAAAATCTTTTTGATTTCGATGGTCGAAACATCTTCACCCTGATCGTTTTTCATTGCTTCCGAAAAGAATTCCTTGATCAGTTTTGTGCCGTAAGGTGTTTCAACATATTTACTGTTGGCCACACGGGAAACGGTCGAAATATCCAAACCAACCATATCAGCGATGTCTTTTAAGATCATCGGTTTTAGCTTGGTTTCATCACCATCAAGAAAATATTCCTGTTGGTAATGCATGATCGCGTTCATCGTCACAAATAAGGTTTCGTTACGCTGTTTGATGGCGTCGATAAACCATTTGGCCGAATCCAGTTTTTGTTTGATAAACTGCACGGCATCTTTTTGGGAATTCGATTTTTCACGCGATTCCTTATAGGTTTGCAGCATTTCCTGATAATCTTTGGAAACGTGTAATTCCGGTGCATTTCTTCCGTTTAGGGAAAGTTCCAGTTCACCGTCGATTAGGCGGATCGAAAAATCCGGAACCACATGTTCTACGGTACGGGAATTCGTATCGAACGAACCACCCGGTTTCGGGTTTAGTTTTTCAATTTCGTCGATCGCCTTGCGGAGTTGTTCCTGCGAGATATCGTATTTCTGAAGTAATTTGTCGTAATGTTTTTTGGTAAACGCATCAAACTGGTTTTCGAGTATGTCGATCGCAAGTTCGATGGCTTCGGTTGGCGTTTTATGGCGAAGTTGTAATAACAAACATTCCTGTAGATCGCGTGCGCCAACGCCCGACGGTTCCAATTCGTGGATAATATTTAGAATGCGCTCCACATTTTGCTCGTCGGTATAAATTCCCTGCGTAAAAGCCATATCGTCTACGATATCCTGAATATCACGTCGGATATATCCCATGTCATCAATACTTCCGACTAAAAACTCGGCAATTTCGCGTTCGCTGTCGGAAAGAATAAACGTATTTAACTGGTTGATTAAATCCTGATGAAAACTCACCGGTGCGGCAAACGGAAGACTGCGATCTTCATCGTCGTCGCTATAATTATTGGCTTGTAATTTATAATCGGGCGTTTCATCGTTACTCAAATACTCGTCGATATTGATCTCGTCGGCATCAATGCGTTCGTTGTCATAATCGTCGTATTCGTCATAGCTATCATCTTCATAATCATCATGCTCCAAAGTATCCTCTTTTCCGGTTTCCAAAGCCGGATTTTCCACAAGTTCTTCCTTAAGACGTTGTTCAAAAGCCTGTGTAGGCAATTGAATCAACTTCATCAGTTGGATTTGCTGAGGCGATAGCTTTTGCGATAATTTGAGCTGTAAATGTTGTTTAAGCATTTTTGTATTGTGTATTCGGTTTTGGGTTAATCCAGAGCTGTGGGATACAGCTATAATAAAGTAACCTTTGCCAAATTATTATTTTCAAAAATAAAAAAAATTCGGCAAAGGTTAGTATAAGTTTAGCAGGTACTGCGATGTGAAACCGAAATTAACACATTTTCAGTGTGACCTGACTGATAAACGATTCCAGAATTAGAATTCAGCGTTTTGCGGAGTTCTTGGGAATGGAATTACATCACGGATATTTGACATTCCGGTTACGAACAATACCAGTCTTTCGAAACCAAGTCCGAAACCACTGTGAAC
This sequence comes from Flavobacterium sp. CAU 1735, assembly GCF_039888695.1. Lineage (NCBI taxonomy): Bacteria > Pseudomonadati > Bacteroidota > Flavobacteriia > Flavobacteriales > Flavobacteriaceae > Flavobacterium > Flavobacterium sp. CAU 1735. The sequence continues at coordinate 300,331 of NZ_JBDQQQ010000001.1, forward strand.
GGCCGTTCCGAAGCGACGGGTATCCAGATACCACCACAATTCTTTTTCATCGATTCCAAGGTCGGCGATCTTTTGTAATAAGACATCCAGACGCTCTTCCCGTTGTGATCCACCTACGATTTCTCCGATTCCAGGGAATAGGATGTCCATAGCGCGAACCGTTTTTCCATCTTCGTTCAAACGCATATAGAATGCTTTGATTTTTGCTGGGTAATCAAATAAAATTACCGGACATTTAAAGTGTTTCTCTACAAGGTAACGCTCGTGCTCACTTTGTAAATCGGCACCCCATTCGTCGATGATATAGTTGAATTTTTTGTTTTTATTTGGTTTGGAGCTTTTTAGGATATCAATAGCTTCCGTATAGCTTACGCGTTTGAAGTTATTGTCCATTACAAAGCTTAATTTTTCCAATAACGGCATTTCGCTTCTTTCGGCCTGTGGTTTTGATTTCTCCTCATCCAGTAAACGTTGCTCTAAGAATTTCAGATCATCACCACATTTGTCCACCGTGTATTTGATCACATATTTGATAAAATCTTCGGCCAGATCCATGTTATCCGCCAGGTTGTTAAACGCTACTTCCGGTTCGATCATCCAGAACTCGGCCAAATGGCGCGAAGTATTCGAATTTTCAGCTCTGAAAGTTGGTCCGAAAGTATAGATCTGACCTAAAGCCATCGCATAGGTTTCTCCTTCCAGCTGACCGGATACGGTTAAATTGGTTTCCTTTCCGAAGAAATCTTCTTTAAAGTTAACCTGACCTTCTTCCGTTCTTGGTGTACCGTCAAAAGGCAATGCGGTAACGCGGAACATTTCTCCGGCACCTTCAGCATCCGATCCGGTGATGATAGGCGTATTTACATAGAAAAATCCTTTTTCCTGAAAATATTGGTGTACGGCAAATGATAAAGTCGAACGTACGCGCATAATCGCTCCGAAAGCATTGGTTCGGATTCGTAAATGAGCATTTTCACGTAAAAACTCCAACGAGTGTTTTTTCGGTTGCATCGGATATTTTTCCGGATCGGAATCGCCTAAGATTTCCAGTTTGGTTACCTGGATTTCCACCGTTTGTCCCGCACCCTGGCTTTCTACCAATGTACCGGTAACACTCACGGCTGCACCGGTAGTGATTCGTTTTAGGATGTCATCCGGAGTATTTTCAAAATCAACAACACACTGAATATTATTTATCGTAGAACCGTCATTCAACGCGATAAACTGATTATTTCTAAATGTTCTAACCCAACCTTTTGCTTTTACTTCATGCAATGTCTTCGTACCGTTTAGCAGGTCCTTAACTTTAGTGTGCTTCATTGTAATGATTTTTATATTGATTTTAAGTGAAAAAAAAATTTGCAATGCCCGCAAAGGTAATAAAAAGCCTGTCAAAAAGATAGCTTCTTATTTTAATTTAAAATGAAAATAGGTTTGCAAATCCGTTCTAATAAAAAATCCGCTGTTGAGCGGATCTTTTACTTATACTTTCATGATTTCGGCTTCTTTTGCAACCAAAGCCTCGTCAATCTTTTTAATGTAAATGTCCGTTAATTTCTGAACGTCTTCTTCGGCACTTTTACAGATATCCTCGGACGTTCCGTCTTTTTCTAATTTTTTGATATCGGTATTCGCTTCTTTACGGGAATTTCGGATACTGATTTTGGCATCTTCCGCTTCTGCTTTTGCTTGTTTTACCAGGTCGCGACGACGCTCTTCGGTTAGTGCAGGAACGCTGATGATGATATTGTCACCATTATTCATCGGATTAAAACCAAGATTGGCAATCATAATCGCTTTTTCGATAGGCTGTAACATGTTTTTCTCCCATGGCGTAACGGTAATCGTACGCGCATCCGGTGTATTTACATTGGCAACCTGCGAAAGTGGCGTCTGAGATCCGTAATAATCTACAAAAACACCACCTAACATCTGAGGTGTTGCTTTTCCGGCACGGATGTTCAGAAATGCTTTTTCAAGGTGATCCATAGAACCGTTCATGGATTCTTTTGTACTATCTAAAATAAAATTAATTTCTTCGGTCATGATACTAATTTTTATAATTCAAAATTAAATATTTACTGTTGTTCCAACAGTTTCTCCTTCACAAACTTTTAATAAATTACCTTCTTTGTTCATGTCGAAAACAATAATTGGCAATTCGTTTTCCTGACTTAACGTGAAAGCGGTAGTGTCCATTACATTCAATCCTTTTTTCAATACATCGTCAAAAGAAATATAATCGAATTTCACGGCATTGGCATCTTTTTCCGGATCGGCAGTATATACACCGTCTACGCGGGTACCTTTCAGGATTACATCGGCATTAATTTCCACACCTCTTAAAACAGCTGCGGTATCGGTTGTAAAATACGGGTTACCGGTTCCGGCACCGAAGATTACGATTCGTCCTTTTTCAAGATGACGTACCGCTCTTCTTTTGATATACGGTTCGGCAATAGCCTCAATTTTCAAAGCAGTTTGTAAACGGGTTTGCATTCCGGCTTCTTCCAAAGCGCCTTGTAGCGCCATTCCGTTGATAACGGTCGCCAGCATTCCCATATAATCCCCCTGAACTCTATCCATTCCGTTACTGGCTCCGGCTACACCTCTGAAAATATTTCCACCTCCAATAACAACAGCGATTTCAACACCTTTGTCATGGATTTGTTTGATTTCAGCAGCATATTCGGCTAACCTTTTCGGATCAATACCATATTGGCGTTCTCCCATTAAAGCTTCACCACTTAGTTTCAAAAGAATTCTTTTGTATTTCATTGCAAGTTTTGTTTAGTGGTGCAAATATAGTTATTATCTGTTTTTTTAAAACGAAGTCCGTAAATATTTCTTAAACAAGCCGGGAGCGCCCAAAGAATAAGGATTGGATTTATAATTTCAATTCGAGATAGGATTTCTTTGCGGCCTCATATCCGATATTAAAAATCGCTTCCATCCGGATTTTGTTGGTTTCGAAAGTGCTAAAAATGGATAATTCTTCCGGTTCGATTACCCAGTCACAGTTGTTAAATTTCTGCATATTCGAATTGGCTGAAAGCAGATCGAAAGCACGGGTAGTCACCGCTTTTATAGACGAGAGGTCTTTGGCTTCGATTTTCTGAATCGGACTCACATAGACACCAATCAGTGTATCGCAGCGACCTTGCAGTACATCGGTTGGGAAATGATTTAAAATACCACCGTCACTATAAATATTGCCTTTAATTTCATAGGGTGACATTACGCCCGGGAAAGAGGAGGAAGCAAGAATGGCATCGACAATCTTGGTGTCGGGGCTAAAAATTTTTAGTTTCCCTTTTACCATATCGGTAGCCGTAATATGGGTTTGTATTTTCAGATCGCCTAAAGTAGCGTCTTCAAAAATGGAACTGAAATACTTTTTAAAGGATTCCGAATCGATCAACCCGGCTTTTTTTAACGTAAAGTGTTTCCAGTGGAAAAAATAAATCGACTTAAAAAATTCCAAAATCTCTTCGGGTGATTTCCCCCAGGCATATAAGGTTCCGATAATCGAACCGGCACTGGTTCCGGCAATATGGATTGGCCGTATGTTTTTTTCTTCTAAAAATTTTATCGCTCCGGCATGCGCCAGTCCTTTGGTTCCGCCACCGGAAAGGATCAGTCCGATTGACTTCGTTTGTAAATCCATCTTTATTGTAAAAAGATAAAGTTACACTTTTTGTCCATTGGATTGTTACTTTTGTTACTTTTTAATGCGGGCATTTGCGCTAACTTTGCACCGCATACTAAACAAAGTGAAATGGAAATGTATATTGAAGAAAGTCTGAAAAGAAGTCATTCGTATCAGGAATATAGAGACTTGGTGACGAAATTGCTAAAAGAAGGAAAATCGACCGGAGCGGAACAATCGGATGATTTATTGCATTATAGTGAATTAAATGAAGTCCGAATGAACCGTTTGGAGAAAACAATACCGGTTCCGAATGTTATTGGTGAAGGATTGAAAAACATCGAAAAAAAATACATTTGGTTGGTGCTTACGGAAGGTTGGTGCGGTGATGCGGCTCAGATTGTACCGGTATTGCATAAAATGGAATTGCAGGCACCCAATATTGAAATGAAATTGGTATTCCGGGATGAAAATGAGGAATTGATGCAAAAATTCCTGACCAACGGAGGAAAAGCCATTCCGAAACTAATCGTTCTGGATGCGGAAACAAAGGAGGTAAAAGCCGATTGGGGACCACGTCCGCACGGAGCGAAACAGTTGATACTGGATTATAAAGCACAACACGGTGTAATCGACGAAACAGCGAAAACCGATTTGCAAAAATGGTATTTAAAAGACAAAGGGTTGTCGACCCAAAAAGAATTGCTTGATCTGATGCAAGGATTATAATAACGAAAAAGGTACTCAATTGAGTACCTTTTTTATTTTGGTGTAACCGAATCTTCGAAATCGGTGACTATCATAGCGCCTTCAACGGAATAATCTCCGATTTTAGTGCGTCGTAATGCAGTTAAGTGCGCTCCGGATTGTAACGCGATTCCATAATCATACGCCAATGAACGGATATAGGTTCCTTTGCTGCAAACCACCCGGAAATCCACTTCGGGAAGTGCAATACGGGTAATTTCAAACTCATGGATAACCGTTTTTCGGGCAGCGATTTCAACTTCTTCGCCTTTACGGGCATGTTCGTACAAGCGTTTTCCATCCTTTTTTATGGCAGAAAAGACCGGTGGTTTCTGGTCGATTTCTCCTAAAAATTGAGGAATGGTTTTATATAGTAATTCCTCGGTGATATGGTCGGTTGGGAAAGTAGCATCGATTTCGGTTTCCAGATCGTATGACGGCGTTGTGGCGCCAATATGAAAGGTTCCGGTGTATTCTTTGATCATTCCCTGTAATTCCGGAATGCGTTTGGTGAATTTACCGGTACATACGATTAGTAATCCCGTGGCCAACGGATCGAGCGTTCCGGCATGGCCAACCTTGATTTTTTTTAAACCCAGGTGTTTTTTTAACGACCATTTAATTTTGTTTACGGCCTGAAAAGACGACCATTGTAACGGTTTATCAATTAGAAGAACTTGGCCTTCCTGATATTGTTCTGCGGTTAAGGGATCCATTATTTAGCGGAATAAAAATAGAGTAACAAACCAATTCCAACTACAATCCGGTACCAACCCCAAAATTTAAAACCGTATTTGGTAAGCACATTAATAAACGTTTTTACAGCAACTAAAGCGACGATAAAAGCCACAACATTTCCGATGATAAAAAAAGTAATGTGATCCTGATCTTGTAAAATCATTTCATAACCTTTCATTTCGGTGGCGGTTCCTTTTCCCCATGTTTTTACAAAAATGGAATAAACCGTCACAGCCAACATGGTTGGAACAGCCAGAAAGAACGAAAACTCAGCGGCAGCTTTTCGGCTTAAACCCTGTGCCATTCCTCCGATTATCGAAGCAGCCGAACGCGAAGTTCCGGGCATCATCGCCAGACATTGCCAAAAGCCTATTGCAATACCATTCTTGATTGTAATATCTTTTTCGTCTAATACCGTTGGGTTTTTAAACCATTTGTCGGCAAATAATAAAACGACTCCACCGATAACCAAAACAGACGATATGGCAATCTGATTTCCTAAAACGGCTTCAATTTTATCGTCGAAAAAGTATCCCAAAACCAAGGCCGGGATTACGGCAAACGCCAGTTTAAAGTAAAAAGTAAGATTGGTGAAATCGAAAAACTTTTTCCAGTATAACACTACAATAGAAAGAATAGCGCCAAACTGAATGGAAACCTGGAACATTTTTAGGAATTCCGATTCTTCCATACCCATTAAAGCGGCCGTAAAGCCCATATGTGCGGTAGAAGATATCGGTAAATATTCGGTTAGTCCTTCGACTATGGCAATGATAAGTGCTTGTAATAAATCCATTAATCGTTCAGGCTATTGTCCTTTTTTGGGTTTTTTAAAATGGCGTAAATGGTAATTCCAAAACCGATTAGTACAACGGTTGGCGCCAGTTTGATACGTCTGAAATCAAAAATATCGGTACTGAATACATTCGGATCGTTACTGCCACCGCCGGACATTAGTATAAAGCCTAGGGCGATTACGGCCAGTCCGATAAAAAGGATTTTATAGTTGCTGCTTTCAAAAAGAAAGTCATGTTTGTGCTTGTTTTCGTTTTCCATCATGGTATTGAATTGATGATTTTTAATATAAATCGTCGGTTCTTAAATTTAAAAAGCGTTGTGTTGCAAAAAACGTACTGATCCAGGTAATGATAATTCCTACTACTAGTACGCCGGCCAAAACAATTCCGGTCGACAGGTAATCGGTTGCGATACCAAGGCTTGGGAACATTCCGTCAACATAATAAACCAGCCCGATTAAAGCGATAATTGCCAATCCGGAACCGATTAATCCCAGTTTGATACTTCTCCAGATAAACGGCTTGCGGATAAACGATTTTGTCGCGCCAACCATCTGCATGGTTTTAATAATAAAACGGTTCGAATGAATCGAAAGGCGAAGTGAACTGTTGATCAGTAACATCGCTACAAAAGCCAGTACGCCACTAACGATTAAAATCCAAAACGTAATTTTCTTTACGTTTTCATTTACCAGATCCACTAATTGTTTGTCGTAGATTACCTCGGTAACCATTGGGTTTTTACGGATATTGCTTTCGATTTCCTTAATACTGTCGGAAACCACATAATTTCCTTTTAGGTGGATGTCATATGAATTCTGAAGCGGGTTAAAGCCCAAGAATTCCATAAAATCCTCGCCAATAATATCTTTGTGTTTTTTAGCTGCGTCGTCTTTGGAAACAAAGGACTGGTCTTTTACATAATTTGAAGCGGTTAGCTGGGTGCCGAACGCTTTTAAAATACTGTCGTTTGCCTGGTCGTTAAAATAAACCGACATCGGGATATTTTCTTTAAAATCGTTGGAAATCTTTTCAGAATTGATAACAAAAAGCCCCAATGCTCCCAACAGGAACAACACTAGGAAAATACTTAAAATAACCGAAAAATAGGAAGAAATAAGTCTGCGTTTTTGATACTTTTCAAAAGATGTAGCCATAGAATCTGATTTAAGCCGTAAAAATAAGAAAGAAAATTGTTTTTAAGGTTTATAACGCTCAAAGTTTTAACTTTCTTATAATATAATGTAAATTTGCCTGCCCGAAAATGATACCCTATATTCGGGATTCAAAAAAGGAATACTAAAACAGGAAGATTATCCGGTAATTATAGCAATTCAGAGCAATGAAGTACAATCCAAATCAAATTGAAGCCAAATGGCAAAAGTACTGGTCCGAAAACCAGACCTTTAAAGCAGCGAACGATTCCGCGAAGCCAAAGTATTTTGTGTTAGACATGTTTCCGTATCCATCGGGAGCGGGACTGCATGTTGGACATCCGCTGGGCTATATCGCGTCTGATATTTATGCGCGCTACAAACGCCACAAAGGATTCAATGTGTTACATCCGCAGGGATATGACAGCTTCGGATTGCCGGCCGAGCAATATGCCATTCAAACCGGGCAGCATCCTGAAAAAACAACCAAAGAAAACATCGCCCGTTACCGCGAACAATTGGATAAAATCGGATTTTCATTCGACTGGAGCCGCGAAGTGCGTACTTCCAATCCGGACTATTACAAATGGACGCAATGGATTTTTATCCAATTATTCAATTCCTGGTATAACAACGACAGCGACAAAGCCGAAGATATCAGTACGCTAACCGCTATTTTTGAAAAAGAAGGAAATGCGACAGTAAATGCGGTATGCGATGATGCCATCGTACCCTTTACAGCGGCACAATGGAATGCTTTTACGAAAGAAGAAAAAGAAAAAATCTTGTTGCAATACCGATTGACCTACCTGGCGGAAACCGAAGTAAACTGGTGTCCGGCGTTGGGAACGGTATTGGCGAATGATGAAATTATAAACGGTGTATCCGAACGTGGTGGTCACCCGGTGATTCGTAAAAAGATGACCCAGTGGAGTATGCGTATTTCGGCTTATGCCGAGCGTTTGCTACAAGGATTGGAAACCATCGACTGGAGCGAAAGTATTAAGGAAAGTCAGCGGAACTGGATCGGGAAATCGGTTGGAGCTGCGGTGACGTTTAACTTAAAAGGACACGACGAAAAAGTAGATGTTTTTACGACGCGTCCTGATACAATCTTTGGTGTTACGTTTATGACGTTAGCACCGGAACACGAATTGGTTGCTAAAATCACGACACCGGAACAAAAACAAGCGGTGGATACGTATATCGAAGCCACGGCAAAACGTAGTGAAAGAGATCGTATGGCCGATGTTAAAACCATTTCGGGCGTATTTACCGGAGCCTATGCCGAACATCCGTTTACCAAAGAACCGATCCCGGTTTGGATTGGCGATTATGTATTGGCGGGTTACGGAACCGGAGCGGTAATGGCGGTGCCATGTGGTGACGAACGGGATTATGCGTTTGCGAACCACTTTAATATTCCAATTAAGAATATCTTCGAAGGCGTGGATATTTCGGAAGAAGCCTATTCAGACAAAGAAAATACCATTATAGCCGATTCGGATTTTCTGAACGGTTTAAATTATAAAAAAGCAACCCAAAAAGCGATTGAAGCTTTGGAACAATTGGGACAAGGAAAAGGCAAAACCAACTACCGTTTGCGCGATGCGGTATTCTCCAGACAACGTTATTGGGGCGAACCGTTCCCGGTATATTATGTAAACGATTTGCCGCAAATGATCGAAACGGAGCATTTGCCGATCGTATTACCGGAAGTGGAAAAATACCTGCCAACCGAAGACGGGCAACCGCCATTAGGAAACGCAACGGTTTGGGCCTGGGACACTGCCAACCATAAAGTGGTGAGCAATGATTTGATTGATCATGTAACGGTATTTCCATTGGAATTAAACACCATGCCAGGTTGGGCGGGAAGCTCGTGGTATTGGATGCGTTATATGGATGCGCACAATAGTGAAGCTTTTGCTTCGGAAGATGCCTTGAAATATTGGGAAAATGTCGACTTGTATATCGGAGGAAGCGAACACGCAACCGGTCACTTGTTGTATTCCCGTTTTTGGAATAAATTCTTAAAAGACAAAGGATTTGCACCCACGGAAGAGCCATTTAAAAAGTTGATCAATCAAGGGATGATTTTGGGAACCAGTGCGTTTGTATATCGTTTTACGATTGGAACAGACGTATTGTTCGCATCCAAGAATTTTATTGTTGAAAAAGATGGGCAGCCGGGTGTTTATGTAACATTCGACAGCGCTCAAAATAAATATGTGATCACGCAACAGGAATCGGATTTTGTACCGGTATTAAAGATCCATGCCGATGTGAATCTGGTAAATGCTTCGGATGAGTTGGATATCGATGCGTTTAAAAACCACGCGTTATATCAGGATTATAAAAATTCCCAGTTTATTGCGAACGAAAACGGTAAATATATCGTAGGTCGCGAAGTGGAGAAAATGTCCAAATCGAAATACAATGTGGTAAACCCGGATGACATTTGCGAACAATACGGAGCCGATACGTTGCGTTTGTACGAAATGTTCTTAGGTCCATTGGAACAGGCAAAACCGTGGAATACGGCCGGTATTACCGGAGTTTCCGGATTTTTGAAAAAATTATGGCGTTTGTATTTTGACGATAACGGACTGATTGTAACGGATAACGAACCGAGCAAAGAAGCCTTAAAAACATTACATAAAACGATTAAAAAGGTACAGGAAGATATCGAGAATTTCTCGTTTAATACATCTGTATCCGGATTTATGATCGCAGTAAACGAATTGTCTGCGGCCAAATGTAACGAACGCGCTATTTTAGAGCCGTTAGCGATTCTGATTTCACCTTATGCGCCGCATATCGCAGAAGAATTATGGCAGGCATTAGGCAATGAAGGTTCGATTTCGCAGGTGTCCTTCCCGGAATTCGATGCGAAACACTTAGTGGAGAGCAGTAAAGAATATCCGGTATCTTTTAATGGTAAAATGCGATTTAAAATCGAATTGCCAATGGATCTGACAGCAGCCGAAATCGAAAAAATCATTTTGGAAGACGAACGTACGATTGCACAGCTAAACGGGAACGCACCGAAAAAAGTGGTGATTGTACCGGGCAAGATTATCAATTTAGTAGGATAATTCACCTGACAAAATAGCATATTTTGTTAACGGAACGCTAATTGGCGCACAGTTTGCTATTCTTTTTGGTATATTAGAAAACTAAAAAGAGAGAGAACATGTTAGGATATTATGTTTTATTAGGAGCGATAGCTTTAGTAAGCTGGATTGTTAGTAACAGGCTAAAGAGTAAATTCGAAGAATACTCGAAAATACATTTGCGCAACGGGATGTCCGGAGCGGAAATAGCCGAAAAAATGCTGGCAGACAACGGAATTTACGATGTAAAAGTGATTTCGACTCCGGGACGTTTAACCGACCACTATAATCCGGTTGATAAAACGGTAAACCTGAGTGAAGCAGTATACAATCAACGGAATGCGGCAGCGGCAGCAGTAGCGGCTCACGAATGTGGACACGCGGTACAACACGCCACGGCCTATAGTATGTTGCAAATGCGTTCCAAAATGGTGCCGATTGTTAACGTAGCATCCGGAATGTCGCAATGGTTAATCATCGGTGGTTTGATTCTGGGCGCGGCGGCCAAAGTAGGATTCGGATTTTACATCGCTATTTTGGGATTGGTCTTAATGGGCGTTGCAACGGCATTTAGTTTTATCACGTTACCGGTGGAATACGATGCCAGTAACCGAGCGCTAGCCTGGTTGAAAAACAAAAACATGTTAAGTCAGCAGGAGTATGCCGGAGCCGAAGATGCCTTAAAATGGGCGGCCAGAACCTATGTGGTAGCGGCTATCGGTGCATTGGCATCCTTATTATACTGGGCTTTCCAGGTTTTTGGAAGAAGAGACTAAACACGATTTAATACGATAAAAAAATCCGGTGCGAAAGCACCGGATTTTTTGTTTTATAACTGTATTTGACGTTCGATTTGCTGATCCAGGGAGATAAACGTTTCCGTTCGGGAAACGCCTTCAATAGCCTGGATTTTTTTGTTGAGCAATTGCATCAGGTGTTCGTTATCATGACAAATCAATTTGATCAAAATACTCCAGTTTCCGGTAGTATAATGACATTCCAATACTTCCGGTATCTTTTTTAATTCCCGAACGGCTTCCGGATTTCGGGATGCTTTGTCCAGATAAATACCCACAAAGGCCATTGTGCTGTATCCTAATATCTTGTGACTTACGGTAAAACGGGAACCGGTTATCACACCAGCCTGTTCCAGTTTTCGCAATCGTTGGTGAATGGCTGCACCGGAAATTCCAATCTTACTGGCAATTTGTAATATCGGTTTTCGGGCATCTTCCATTAGGTAGCGCAAGATCTCCTTATCGATACCGTCCATTTCAACTTGTAAGGAATTAAGCTTCATTTGAAATAAATTTATAGCTAAAGTTACAAAATGAAATAGAAATTGAAATAAAAAAAGCCTGATTTTCGAAAATCAGGCTTTTGCTATTATTTGTATCCTTTGTACGGAACGTCTTTTTCTTTAAAAATAACACCGTATTCTTCCAGTTCTTTTAAAATCGGAAGGTAAACCTCCTTGTTTAACGGAAGTTGTACACCTGGTGTTGTAATATTCCCGTTTAGGATTTGTAACGTAGCCATGGCTACCGGTAATCCAACGGTTTTTGCCATGGAAGTATAGGTCTGATCGTCGCCAATACATACCATTGTAGCGTCAATTTGTTTCTTTTCGCCGTTTACTTCATAGCCAAATTTGTGATACATCACGATCATATCTTTGTCATCCGGTTCCAAAGTCCAGCTATCGGTTAAGATTTTTTCAAGAATCTGAGCCGGAGAAGCATTTTTCAATCCGATGATTTTGTTGGCATTAAACAAATCCAATTCCAGTAATTTGTCCCAAACCACATCATCCTGATCGATTTTTAAAATATGACGCAATTTGATTTCCACGGAATCCGTAGGGTGATACGGTAAAAACAAATTCACAAACTCACGGTAATTCATCGTTTCAGAATTATCGATCGCATACGAATCGTCGGTCATTCCCAACTGTACAAACATATCCCAGGCTCTGGAATATCCTACGCGTCGGATCGTTCCACGGAAAACCGTCAAAGCATTGTCCAATCCGTAAACGCTTCTGTATTTTAAAGAATCGCGGTTGGCATAGCCTTCAAAGCGACCGTAACCTTCCACTTCCAAAAATTCGGTTCTTCTAAAAAGTTTGTGGTACGGGATGTATTTATAGGTGCCTTCCTGAATAAACTTCGCAGCGCCACCCTGTCCGGCCAAAACTACGTTACGCGGATTCCAGGTGAATTTATAATTCCATAAGTTGGTGTCCGATTCCGGAGCTACCAATCCGCCGCAAAACGATTCGAAAAGAATTACATTTCCGTTTTTTTCGCGGATTTCATCCAGTACTTTCATCGCGCTCATATGATCGATTCCCGGATCCAATCCGATTTCGTTCATAAAAACAAGATTATTGGCAATCGCGGCTTCGTTTAGTTCCTGCATCGCATCCGAAATATAAGATGCGGTAACCATATGTTTTTTATAGGTAATACAGTCTTTGGCTACTTCAATATGTAAAAAAGCCGGAAGCATAGAAATTACGATATCGGCTTTCTGAATTTCCGCTTTGCGTTGTGCTTCGTTGTGGATGTCGAATGCAATAGCAGTGGCTCTGGGATGGTTGTTGGTTTTCTTTTGTGCTAATTCTAAAGATAAATCGCCGATGGTAAGGTGTAAATTTTCCTGCTCCGATTTATCCAGTAAATATTTTATGAGCGACGAAGCCGAGCGACCGGCTCCGATAATTAAAATATGTCTCATGCTGGTTGTTTGTTTTAAAAAGTCTACGAAAATAAGAATTTGTTATTTTCTTTAAAAATATAAAAGATGATTAATGTCATTATTTAACTTTTTAAAATAATGCTACCTTTGATAGGAAATAAATACACGATGGATAGAAAAACAATTGCAGCGGCTGCTATAATGGGAGCTGTCGCTATAATATTAGGAGCTTTTGGGGCACACGGACTAAAAAAAGTACTGGATGAAACACAATTGGCCACTTTCGAAACGGGTGTAAAGTACCAGATGTACCACGCCTTATTCCTATTATTTGTAGGAATGACAACATTGACAACCGAAAGGGCCAAAAAGACCATTTGTTACCTTACGGTTATCGGAGTGTTGTTTTTTTCGGGATCTATTTATTTGCTGGCGACGAGTACGGCAACCGGGATAGATTTTAAATTTTTAGGACCGATAACCCCAATTGGCGGGCTTTTGATGATCCTGGCCTGGTTGCTCCTTTTTGTACAGGTAATCAGGAAAAAAGCATAATATTTATTAAAAAAAAATTATTCTAAAATTAAATTTTTACTTTTGCGTTCTTAAATAACAAAACAACACATTTTTAAGTTATGAATGTTACGAATATAATTTCATTAGAAAAATACGGGATCAAGGATACGGTTGAGATTATTTATAATCCGTCTTACGATCACCTATATAATGAAGAATTAAATACGGAGCTGGAAGGATTCGAGAAGGGGCAGTTGACAGAACTTGGTGCCGTTAACGTTATGACGGGTGTATTTACGGGAAGATCTCCTAAAGATAAATACATTGTTAAAGACGATATTACAAAAGATACCATTTGGTGGACATCAGAAAAAGCGGTTAACGATAACAAACCAATTTCTCAGGATACCTGGAATGCTTTAAAGGAGACTACAGTAAGCCAGCTTTCCGGAAAGAAATTATATGTTGTAGATGCTTTTTGTGGCGCGAATGAAAACACACGATTAAAAGTGCGTTTTATCATGGAAGTGGCATGGCAGGCACATTTTGTGAAAAATATGTTTATCCGTCCAACGGAAGCGGAACTTGAAAACTTTGGAGAACCGGATTTCGTAGTAATGAATGGTTCTAAAGCTACTTTCAAGGATTATGCGGCACACGGATTAAACTCGGAAGTATATATCGCTTTTAATCTTACCGAAAAAATTCAGTTAATTGGTGGTACCTGGTATGGTGGCGAAATGAAAAAAGGGTTATTCTCGATGATGAACTACTACCTTCCGTTACAGGGAATCGCTTCAATGCACTGTTCTGCTAACAAAGGAAAAGAAGGTGATGTAGCGGTATTCTTTGGATTATCCGGAACAGGAAAAACTACGTTGTCAACGGATCCGAAACGTGAATTGATCGGAGACGATGAGCACGGATGGGATAACGAAGGTGTATTTAACTTCGAAGGAGGTTGTTATGCGAAAACAATCGACCTAAGCAGAGAAAATGAACCGGATATTTTTAATGCAATCCGCAAAGATGCATTGTTAGAAAATGTTACGGTAGATGCCGATGGTAAAATTGACTTTAAAGATGGTTCTGTAACACAAAATACACGTGTTTCGTATCCAATCTATCATATTGATAATATTGTAAAACCGGTATCTAAAGCCGGACATGCTTCGAAAGTAATCTTCCTTACGGCTGATGCATTTGGAGTAATGCCGCCGGTATCCAAATTAACGCCGGAACAAACCAAATACTTCTTCTTGTCTGGATTTACGGCAAAATTGGCTGGAACGGAGCGTGGTGTAACACAACCGGAGCCAACTTTCTCAGCTTGTTTTGGAAAAGCATTCTTATGTTTGCATCCAACGAAATACGGAGAAGAACTGGTTAAGAAAATGGAAGAGCACAATGCAACGGCTTATATGGTAAATACAGGATGGAATGGAACCGGAAAACGTATTTCTATTAAAGATACCCGTGCGATTATCGATAGAATCCTTGACGGATCGATCGAGAAAGCGGAAACGGCTATCGTTCCAATCTTCAATCTGGAAGTTCCTACAGCATTGGCAGAAGTTAATACGGAGATTCTTGATCCTAGAAATACCTATGCAGATGCATCGGAATGGACAGCAAAAGCTACGGATCTTGCCGGATTGTTTATTAAAAACTTTGTACAGTATACTGATAATGAAGAAGGTCAGAATTTAGTTAAGGCTGGTCCGCAACTATAATTCATCCTACATATAGAATATAGAAAAGCTATCTCGAAAGAGGTGGCTTTTTTGTTATGGGTAAATTTGAGTCTTAATTGACCGTATTTGACTGTGGTTTTAGGATGTTAGCTGGTGTCAAAAACATTAATTTTAGGTTGTTAATGTGTTATGTTAACAATTTGTGTAATCCGTAATAAAAATGTAAAAAAACCGTAATTTTTATTTTCAATTCCGCAGTATTTTTAAGTGGTTGTTTAAGTAAAAGTATTTTTAATTTTAACAGTTGCTGGAGAGTAAGCAGTAGGCGGGGCTATGTTGTTGAAATCCAGTTCTGTTGAAATTGAAAGTCAGAATTTAAAAAGTGGAATTAGTACAATTACCAGAACACGAACTGAAAAATAATGACGCTGTAGTTAGCGTAGTTAAGCAAAAGGGATAAGATTTTTCCTTGATTGCGGATTTAAGAATTTCGGTTTTTGTATGATATTGTTTCCAGTAGCCGATAATCAGTTTTGCTGATATTGGTGATAAGAAAAAAGAATCACATCATAAAAGTAATCCATTTGCTGATTTCTTAAAATGATGGGGTTATAATAGAATAGTCGGATCTATCCTTTATATATTCGATTTTGTTTTTTTGAGAGTTTAAAAGAAAAAAGCTTCCTTGAAGGAAGCTTTTTTTATTTCGAATTATTTGTCTTTGGATTCTTTGTTGGCTTTGGTGATGTATTTTTCTAAAGCCATGGTCATCGATGGTGTCTCTGGTGTTGGAGCCATGATGTCTACGCGTAAACCATGTTCAATGGCTTCTTTTTGTGTGGTACTTCCAAAAACAGCAATACGTGTGTTGTTTTGTTGGAAATCCGGGAAATTTTTAAATAAAGATTTAATTCCGGTTGGACTAAAGAAAGCCAATACGTCATAATAAACATCCTTTAAGTCGGAAAGGTCACTCATAACAGTTCTGTAGAATGTTCCTGGTGTCCAGTCAACTTTTAAATTGTTTAATGTTTGCGGTATGTCGGCGTTTAACTGATCCGATGAAGGAAGTAGGAATTTTTCATCTTTGTATTTTTTAACCAACGGCGATAGGTCGACAAAGTCTTTTTGACCCACATAGATTTTTCGTTTTCTGTAAACGACATATTTTTGTAAATAGAAAGCGATGGCTTCTGACTGGCAAAAATACTTTAAGTCTTCAGGAACTTTATAACGCATTTCCTCAGCAACTCTGAAAAAGTGATCAACGGAGTTTTTGCTGGTTAGGATGATAGCTGAATAATTGTTTAAATCAATTTTTTGCTGTCTTACCTCTTTAGCAGGAACGCCCTCTACGTGAATAAATGGTCTAAAGTCGACTTTGATTTTAAGCTTTTGTTGCAGCTCAAAATACGGTGAATTTTCTACTTTAGGTTCTGGTTGCGAAACCAAGATTGTTTTCACTTTCATATTAAAATAATTGTAATGCTCTAACTTTTCGTAAACCAATAATACATGAAATAATAGGGGGCTATTTCAAGAGTGCAAAGATACAAAATAAAATAGAACAGCTTGCTTAGTATGGAATTTTGATAAATCTTTAAAGTTAGCGCGTAAGTTGATATGTTTATTATTAAAATAGTAATGATAATCCCTAAAATCAGGTTTTTTGATGGAAAATCGTTATAAAAAAGGACTAAATTGAGGGGTAGAACGAGTAATCCGATGTAGGTTCGATAGTTAACTTTTTGTAAATTAAATTGCTCATTAAACTCTTCAATGTTAAATGAAGTGGCGATGATCTTTTCGATCAGGTATTTGGAAAGGATAAATACCCCCAAAAGCGTGATAATCTGAATGTAGGAAATCCAGTTGGTTTTGGTGGTATAACCGTAATAACTCAGGATGATTTGAATCAGGAATGCAAAGGAGATTAATTGTACCAGAAACATAGAAATGGTAAACCAGCTTTGCATGTTTCCGCTATCCTTGTAAATCTTAATATATTTATCGGATATTCCCAGTCGGATAAATTCGTTAAAACGGACTTCAAATATGGTTTTGTTAATAGCCAGTAAAACAAAGCACAGTACAAATAGTACGGTTGCCCAGTCTTTGTTTTCAACGACTCTTTCGGTAAATAATAGATCCATCATAATGCCTGTAAAAGTACTAATTTTTAAGTGGAATATTTTTATTATACTTTTATTATGAAACAACCATTGGAAATAGTGTATTTTTGCAGGCAAATTTAGTTAAAAAATGAGCTTAGGCATAGTTGTTATTCCTACATACAATGAGATCGAAAATATAGAGGGCATCATCAAAGCTGTTTTCGAATTGGACGTTTCATTTGATGTGCTGATTGTCGACGACAATTCGCCGGATGGAACTGCGGCTAAGGTAAAAGAACTTCAGGAATTGTTCCCGAATCGCTTGTTTTTGGAAAACCGACTTAAAAAGTCAGGACTCGGAACGGCTTATGTGCACGGATTTAAATGGGCATTAGCACGGAATTACGAGTATATTTTCGAAATGGATGCCGATTTCTCCCATAACCCCAAAGATCTTGAACGTTTGTATAAAGCCTGTGTCGATGGTGCCGGAATGGCTATTGGCTCGCGTTATGTAACCGGTGTTAATGTGGTAAACTGGCCGTTAAACCGTGTACTGTTGTCCTATTTCGCTTCGGTATATGTCGACCTGATTACCGGTATGAAAATCCACGATGCAACGGCAGGATTTATTTGTTACAGACGAGAAGTGTTGGAAGAAATCAATCTGGATAAAATTAAATTTGTAGGGTACGCCTTTCAGATCGAAATGAAATACAGAACCTTTGTCAAAAAAATGAAAATAGTAGAAGTGCCTATTATTTTTACCGATCGGACCAAAGGACAGTCAAAAATGAGCAATGCTATTATAAAAGAAGCTATTTTTGGCGTAATTACATTGCGATTCAAAAAAATGATAAACCGATTATAGATTATAGATAGAAAAGTACGATGAGCAAGATATTGATAAAGAATGCGAAGATTGTTAATGAAGGAGTTATCTTTGAAGGAGATGTGCTGGTTGAAGATAAATATATCAAGGAGGTTGCAGCGAGTATCAGCCCGAAATCTTCCGACTGTATTATTATAGATGCAGAAGGAAACTATCTTATTCCGGGTGCGATCGATGATCAGGTGCATTTTCGCGAACCGGGATTGACGCATAAAGGCAATATTGCATCCGAATCCAGAGCTGCGGTAGCGGGAGGAATAACCTCGTTTATTGAACAGCCCAATACGGTTCCGAATGCAGTAACTCAGGAATTATTAGAACAAAAATATCAGATTGCTGCTGAAACTTCGTATGCGAATTATTCGTTTATGATGGGTGGAACCAACGACAATCTGGAAGAAATTCTGAAAACGAATCCCAGAAATGTAGCGGGAATTAAATTGTTTTTAGGATCATCTACCGGAAATATGTTGGTGGATAATGAAGAGACGTTAGAAAAAATCTTTTTAAGTACGCCATTGTTGATTGCCGTTCATTGTGAAGACGAAGGAACGATTAAAGCCAATCTTGAAAAATATAAAGAAGAATACGGGGATGATATTCCGGTAAAATTCCATCACCTGATCCGTAGCGAGGAAGCGTGCTATATTTCGTCGTCAAAAGCAATTGAGCTGGCGAAAAAAACTGGCGCGCGTTTGCATATCTTCCACGTGTCGACGGCTAAGGAAACGGAATTGTTTACCAATAAGATTCCATTGGAAGATAAAAAGATCACGGCTGAAGTATGTGTACATCATTTATGGTTTACAGATGCCGATTATGAGAAAAAAGGAAATCTGATTAAATGGAATCCGGCGGTAAAAACAGCAAAAGATCGCGATGAGTTATGGAAAGCGTTGCTGGACGATCGTATTGATGTAATTGCAACCGACCATGCGCCTCATACGCTTGAGGAAAAACAAAATCCGTATACCAGTGCTCCGTCCGGAGGGCCATTAGTACAGCATGCTGTTGTGGCGATGTTTGAAGCCTATCATCAGGGGAAGATTTCACTGGAAAAGATTGTTGAAAAAATGGCGCATAATCCGGCAAAAATCTTTAAAATTGAAAAAAGAGGATTTATCCGTGAAGGGTATTATGCCGATTTGGTTCTGGTAAATGCCGGACAACCGTGGACGGTTAAAAAAGAAAATATACTATATAAATGTGGTTGGTCGCCGTTTGAAGGAGCTAATTTTAAATCGAGAATTACCCATACGTTGGTAAACGGACAGTTGGTTTATGTAAATTCAAAAGTAAAAGACATCCGTTGTGGCGAACGTTTGTTATTTGATAGATAAAAGTATGAAAAAGATCGTATTACTTATTGGTTTGCTGAGTGTTGTTGTTGCCTGTGATAAACAGATAATGGAAAAACCAGCGAATTTGATTCCGGAAGATAAGATGGTGGAAATATTAACGGATATAGCCATTTATCAGGCAATAGACGGTTATGATCCACAGAAACTAACAACCAATAATGTGAAGTTAAACGATTTTATTTTTAATAAATATAAAGTCAATGCCAAGGTAATTGAAACGAGCAATAAATACTATGCTTCCGATGTGGAAGGGTATAAAAAGTTATATTCAAAAGTAATCGATAATTTGCAAGAGCAGCGAGAAGTAGCCGGTGTGGAAATTGAAAAAACAACAGGAGTTAAGCCTGTCGATGATCAGTAATATAACGTTTCGCTAAATCAGAAAGATACGACTCCATAGGAGTAAAGGAATAGTCCAGTTGTTGGGCTATTTTTTTTGGGCTAAATGTTTCACGGGAATGTGCCGATTTGGCCGTTGCTTTGGTAAAACTTCTTTTTCGGAAAAAAACGGTCGAAAACAACCAATCCAATCGCCAGGCAATCGCGGTGGCAAATGGGCCGGCATAAAACGAAGGTCTTTTTTTAGACATACCGTCGGCAATTGCGAATAGGATTTTTTCTAAGGAAAGATTTTCGGCTACCAATGTAAAACGTTCTCTTGAAACGGAGCTGTTCATTAGTGTGATCATAATTTTTACGACATCTTCCACGGCGATAATACCGGTTAATCCTTTGGAATAAAACGGGAAGCCGGAAGCGATTTGTTTAAAAATCTGTCCGCTACCATTGTTCCAAAATCCACTGCCAAAAATAATTCCGGGATTTACAACCACAACATCCAATCCTTCCTGTGAGGCGCGCCAAACTTCCATTTCGGCACCAAACTTGGTAATGGCATAATCACCATGAAGTTTTTCCGGATTCCAGTCGGTTTCTTCGGTAATAACCGATTGACCTTCCGGTGCATCACCTAATGCAGCAATGGAGCTCACATAACACAGTTTTTTTACGTTAAAGGCAATGGCGCAATTAACGATATTCGCTGTTCCTTCGATATTTGTTTTTCGTAGATTTTCTTCGTCTTTCGGATCGAACGAAATCAACGCGGCACAATGGTATACATAGTCGACATCCTTAAAGGCTTTTTCCAGTCTTGGGATATCGGTAATGTCCGCTTGAAACCATTCGATTCGATCAAAGGATTCCAGTTGTTGGTGTGTCTCGAAAAGTCTTCGGGTTGTCGCAATATTGGCTTCCGTACGGAAAATGGCACGAACACTTTCTCCTTTTCGAAGTAATTCCAAAAGAAGATAAGCTCCCACTAATCCGGTTCCGCCTGTAACAAGTATCATAGTTGCAAATGTACTAATTATCGTCACGGATAAAAGTAAGAAATATTTTAAAATAAAAAATTGTCAAAAAACAGGGTGTTTCAAATGCTTTAATTCGACTATCTTTGTGCAAATTGAAAAAAAATGAAGAATTTTATTGAAGAAGTGACTTGGAGAGGAATGCTCCACGACGTTATGCCAGGCACGGAAGAACATTTGTTGGAGCAGATGCGGGTAGCGTATGTGGGAATTGACCCAACAGCGGATTCATTGCATATTGGACATTTGGTAGGCGTAATGATGCTGAAACATTTTCAGTTAAGCGGACACAAGCCTTTGGCGTTGGTTGGCGGTGCGACTGGAATGATCGGAGATCCGTCGGGTAAATCGAACGAACGAAACCTGTTGGATGAAACCACATTACGACACAATCAGAATGCGATCAAGGCGCAGTTAGCCCGTTTTCTGGATTTTACCTCAGATGCGCCAAATGCAGCAGAATTAGTGAATAACTATGACTGGATGAAAGAATTCTCGTTTTTGGATTTTATCCGTGATGTAGGAAAACACATTACTGTAAACTACATGATGGCTAAAGACTCCGTAAAAAAACGGCTTTCATCGGAATCGGCTGAAGGAATGTCTTTTACCGAATTTACGTATCAGTTGGTTCAGGGGTATGACTTTTTACATTTGTACAAAGCGAAAAATTGTACGCTTCAAATGGGAGGAAGTGACCAATGGGGTAATATTACCACCGGAACAGAATTGGTGCGCCGAAAAGAGAGTGGAAAAGCGTATGCGCTAACGTGTCCGTTAATTACAAAAGCCGACGGAACCAAATTTGGTAAATCCGAAGGAGGAAACATTTGGCTGGATGCCGAAAGAACGTCGCCATATAAATTTTACCAATACTGGTTGAACACGTCCGATACGGATGCAGAAAAATATATTAAGATCTTTACCTTTTTATCAAAAGAGGAAATTGAAGGCTTGATCGAGCAACATAGAGGTGAGCCGGATTTACGTGCATTACAAAAACGTCTGGCGGAAGAAATTACCATTATGGTACATTCTAAAGCCGATTTGGAAAATGCGATCAAAGCGTCGAATATTTTGTTTGGAAACTCCACATCGGAGGATCTGAAAGATTTGGATGCCAAAACGTTTTTGGGAGTTTTTGAAGGTGTGCCACAAGCCGAAATACCGCAATCGGAAATCGAATCCGGAGTGGGTATTATCGAAGCGTTATCGGGTAAATCCGGATTTTTGGCTTCCAATAGCGAAGCGCGTCGGGCTTTAAAAGAAAACTCGATTGCTGTGAACAAAGAAAAAGTAACCGAAGACTACCAAATCACAAGTAAAGACCTGATCAACGGACAGTTTGTGCTGTTGCAAAGAGGGAAAAAGAATTATTTTGTGATTCGTGCTGTATAAAAAAAGGGAGTTTTAAACTCCCTTTTTTATTTTATAAAACCATCAGATTGCAACCCCGTATATCGGAATTGTCAAATCGTCCGAGTACTTCAAAAGAATGGTTTGCGTATTTTTTGCCTAAATCCTGTGTGGCAATAAACGAACAAGAGTTGATGTTGGCCAGGTCGATCACATTAATACCGCCGGTTTTGCCGGTTTCGATATAAGACAATGCATCTTCCGTATCGCGAATCAGAATATCCATCCAGGGCGGGCATTCGAAAACGCCATCGCCTAACGAATACGCTTGCGAAAGCAATTCGGTCATTCCATATTCGGAGTGGATTTTAGAAACGCCAAAACCGTTGCATAAAATGTCGTGCAATTCTTCGCGGATAATCTCTTTTCGGCGACCTTTCATTCCGCCGGTTTCCATGATGATCGTGTTTTTTAGATCGAACGATTGCATTTCGATCAGATCCAATAGGGCGTAGGTAACGCCAATCAAGATTACGTTCTGACCTTCGTTATCGAGTTTGATCAACTTGGTTGTCAGTTCGTCATAATTGTTCAGGTAAAAGCCGCTATCGGGTTGGTTAGAGCGTTCTATAAGATCTTCGAACATATAGATAAGGGATGAGCCTTCGCGTTCCAGATAGGAGGGTAAAAGTGCTAAAACAACATAACCTTCAATATTGCCGTAGAATTGCGAAAAACCTAGTCGGAAACTTTCTTCGTAATACTGCAAATCGGTTACCAGATGCCGACTTGTACTCATTCCGGTTGTTCCGCTGCTTGTAAAGGTAGTCTGAACCGGATCGGTGCTACTTAGAACCTCGTGACTTTTAAAAAACTGAATCGGTAAAAACGGAATGTCTTGTATTTGTTTGACATTGGTTTTGTCCTTTTTTAAAAGGGTACAAAAATCCCGATAGACACTGTTGTTGTCGAACTGATGGCGAAAAACTTTGAGCGTGGTTTTTTCAAATTCCTTTTTAGAGGCAATCTGAAAGATATCGGCAGAAGTGATCAAGAGTATAACTTTTTGAGCAAAAATACAAAATAAAAAAGCACCAACGAATGTTGGTGCCGGATAAGGTTAAGAATATGGAGGCTGTTATTTGATGATCAATTTTTGAGTTGCGGTTTTTCCTTCTTCTGTAATTTTTAAAAGATAGATTCCGGTATTCAGATTGGAAAGTTGAATCGGGTTATTGTTTTCGGATTTTAGATTTTGAACCTGTTTACCAAGAATGTCGTAAATCTCAATTGTCTTGTCGGCGCCTGAAACGGAAGTAATATATAGGTTGTCGTTAGTTCCGGCAGGGTTTGGATATAGCTTTAAACCGTCGATCTGGTGATCAGTTAGTCCCATTGTGGTGTTGTTTACGATTGAAAAATCATCATAGTAAATAAAACCACCAACGCTGGTTGCCGATTGTCTGTAAGTACGAGCCTGGAAGCGGAAATGCGTGGCATTGGCCGGAGCAGTTAGGGTAAAGCTTACCTGTACCCATTGTGCGCTATTGCTGGAATAGGTTGTTGGGTGTAATACATCTCTATGGTCGGTTAATTCCGATTCGTTTCCATTGGAAATGTTAACCCAGGAATGCCAGGCGCGGCTACGTGCTTTGGTATCGTTATCCAGAAACCAGTAAGAAATAGTATAGTTGTTTCCTGGAGTAACCGGAGTCAGGTTGTCTGGGCTTACCGTTTGTGTGTCGTCTTGTGATTGATGTTTTACAGCAGATGCACCACTTTTAAAGATGCTGGTTTCGCGTGTAATAAAATTGTTTGCCGAAAAAGTTTCGGTGTTTACGGATGAAAATCCGTTTGGAGTTGTGTTGTTGGTCCAGGTTTCAAAATTCCCGTTTGGAATTAAGTTCGTTTGGGCGTTAGCGGTTACGCTCAATGCGATGCTAAATAAAGCCAGGTAAATTTGTCTCATGGTTTTTTGTTGGCAAGATAGTAACCTGATGTTGGCTTTTGATCATCTTAAAGTAAAGGGTAGTTTAAGTTTTGAGATTAGGACATAAAAAAAGCGTCAACATTGTTGACGCTTTTCTATATATTGTAAAGGAAAATTATTTGATAACTAATTTTCTAGTAGCAGTTTTTCCTTCTTCAGTAATTTTAACGATATAAACACCAGCGTTTAAGTTAGAAACGTTGATAGCTGCTTCGTTTTCAACTTGAGTGTTGATTACTTGTTTTCCTAATACATCATATACAGCAACTGATTTTACAGCAGAAGCATCAGATGAGATATAGAAGTTGTTTCCAGATACCGGGTTAGGGTATACTTTTAAACCAGCGATAGCGTTGTCTGCTAAACTAGCTGTAGCTTGAGGAGTAACCTGAGCCCAAGTAGTACCGATTCTCATTTCGTCTAATTCAACATTTCCTGTACTGTTAGTAGCGTTTCCAGCTTGTCTGATAATTAAACCATTGATGTTAGTTGGAGCTGCAGTTGTTCCTGTAGCGTTAGTAACGGTAGCAGCTGGTTGAGCAGCACCTGGAGTAGGGTTTACCCAAAGGCTAGCGCTGTTAGCAGCGATGTCGTATTTAATAACGATAAAAATAGGCGTGTTGATAGGGTAATCAGTAGCAGAATATGTTGGAGCTGCAGTACCACCACTATTATTTAAAACACCTAAGTTTACTGTGTTAGCAGTTGCTCCTTGACGAATATATAAACGTCCTTGGAAAGCAGTTGTACTTGATGAAGCTACTGAAGTACAAGAGAAGAAATAATCTCCTGTAGCAGTGTTAGCGTGCATAGAAGTCGTGTTCTGTACATTGATGATTGTTGAATAATAAGCAGCACCTGTAATTGCAGAAGTAGTAGCTTTATTCATATCTTCAGTGTTTGCGGCAATGATGGAAATTTTGTTTCCTACTGAAGCAGCTAAACCTGGATATGTTAAACTTCCTGATAATGTTGTGATTTGTCCTGCAGTACCACCATGGCTAGTCCATCCGTTTGATGTAGCTGCACCAGAGAAGTTGAATGGCTCATATACAAACTGAGCGAATGAAGCTGCCGATGTAAAAAGCGCTAATGATAAAATGTAAAGTTTTTTCATGTTTTGAATTGTTTTTTAAAAAGTGGACAACAAAGTTAAGAAGTATTTCGCGATAAATGAAAACTTTTAATGTAAAATTATGGTTAAATGTAAGAAATAACCCTTTGTTAACTATTTGATAATAAGCTTTCTTGTTGCGGAAGCTTCGCCTTCTTTGATTTTGATGATGTAAACACCCGTATTTAAATTGGCTATGTTTAGTTCTTTTGAGTTTAAAGTAGCTTGTAAAATGCGCTTACCTAACACGTCAAAAATCTCAACTTCCTTATCTTGTGCTGATTTGGAAGTGATGTATATCTTGTCTCCATTGGTTGGGTTTGGATAAATATTCAGACCTTCGATAGTCGTACCCGAAGAACCTTTTGATTCCTGCGCAAATAAATTGGCGGAAAACAGAAAAAAGGCAACTAAAATAATATAAAAGTAATTTTTCTTCATAGGTGTAAATATGGCATAAAGATATAAAAAAAAGTTCAAAATTTATGCCAAAAAAAATATCCCTCTTGTTAAAAGAGAGATATTTTTCTGAAAAAGACTATAATTATATTTTGATTAGAATCCTACAGTCCATCCGGTTGCCCAGCTTGGAGCAGCAGTTCCGTTTCCAGCTCCTGTTGCAGTAGCAGACTCGGTGAATACTCCGGCTACGTCAATTGCGCTACCGTCAGTTTTCTTACCTTTTGCGTTCGATCCGATTCCTTCGAATTTCGTGTTAGTTCCTTTTAAAGTAGTACCTACGAAAGAGATTGTTTGATCGTGCTCTACGTCATATCCAACTTTGAAATCTTTTAGAACTACGTTATTGAACATACCTTTAGTACCTCTTCTTAATTTTAAAGCTTGGTTTTCAGGGTAAGCAGTTGCGTCAGCAGAACTACCAGGTCCGATTAATGTCAAGTTAGTGATCGTTGGGTTAGAAACCGGGTTAGCGTCAAAGTTGAACTCATAGTTATCAGCCTCAATACCTCTGTTTCCTTTTCCGAAAGCAAGTTTACCATACCAGTTTGTGTTAGTACCGTTCCATCCTTCAGTCCAGTCAAATTGATCATCCTCGTTTCCGATAGAGATTAAGTTTGAAGTGTTTACTGTTCCACCGAAGAATTCGAATCCGTCATCAGCACCGTGGTACACTTCTACGTTTTCAACTACAGTTCCGTTACCAACTCCGAAGAAAGAAATACCATTGAATTCTTTTTCAGTGTTGAAAGCAGCACCAGAATATTCAACTCTTAAATATTGGATTACACCAGAATTATCATTTGCAACAGTACCACCGTATGTTAAATCAGCAACTTCTGATTGTGCAGTAACCGTTCCTCTGTTGATAGGTGCTTTTCCACAAATTACTAAACCTCCCCAGTCACCAGCATTTTTAGTTGTCAAACCACTAGTCATAACTACAGGGTTTGCAGCTGTTCCTAAAATGTTGATTTTACCACCTTGTGCTACTGCGATATAAGCAGATGTTCCTCCAGTACCTTCAATTCTTGTTCCAGCAGGAATTGTTAAAGTAGCACCGCTATTTACTTGGATTTTTCCAGTAAGCTTGTAAGTTGCTCCGGCAACTAAAGTTACTACACCGTCGTTGATAACACCTTTAAAATCGTTTGCATTAGCTACGAAAGAAGAAGAAGGTCCGCTTGGTGTGCTCTCGTCAGATGATGAACAACTTGCTAAAGTTCCAGCTGTTACTGCGAAAATCACAAATAATTTTACGATTGATTTTTTCATTTTTTTTCTGAATAATTTTTTAGTTATGTTTGATGCAAAAGTGCTTCGTTTTTTTGAAAAGCGGGTTAAGCCATTGTCACGGTTGGATTAACATATAAAGAAGTAATTATTAAGTAAATGTTTCGTTTGTTAAGTCAACTTTACTTCAAAAAAGAAGGAGCGATAATTCGCTCCTTCAGGTGTGTTTTGATGTTGTATTAAAACTGATAGTTCACATTGAAACTCAGATTCATTCCTTTAGTATACGTTAACAACGTAACGTCGCCATTGTTGTTTTCCTGTACACGTTCGATTTTAGGATTTAAAATGTTTTTAGCCATTAGTCCGATACCTAAGTTTTTATTGATTTTTGATTTTACAATAAAATCTAAAGTTCCTACAGCTTTGTCTACCTGATCACCACGTAAGTTTGTTCCTAAAGCATAGATACGATCCGAGAAATACGAGTAGGCTAAAGTAGTGGAGATGTTCGATTCTTTGTTGTTCCATTCTTTAAAGAACGATACGTCTGCATTTAACAATAAAGGCGATGCTCCGGTAAAGGCACTTTTCGATTTTGTAAAGTCAACATTGTAACGAGTCTCTTTGTCTACTTTTGGACCGTTTAAGTCCTGAGTGGTATACATATAAGAAGCGTTGATTCCGGCCGTTAATTTTTTACTGTTGTTTTCACCCGATTGGAAGATTAATTTACGGAATTCTGCTTCGGCTCCGGCAACATAACCGCGATCTCCTGTGTTTACAAATGAAATATCGTTTGTAGAAGAAGCGATTGTTACTTCGTTAATTGGATTTAAGATATATTTTCCGAAAGCGGTAAAGGAAATCAACTCTTCGCTTTTAGGGAACATTTCCCATTTCAAGTCTAAATTGTAGTTATCGGAAGGATATAAATCCGGGTTACCTACTTTTACTTCTGTTACATCTTCATAGATAAATAAAGCTCTTTCTTTAAACTGTGGTAAAGTGTAGGTTTTGCTCATTCCCAAACGAAGGTTTTGTTTTTCGTTTAGCTCATATTTCATGATCAAGTTTGGAAGGAACGTTGTTTTTTTGAATTCATCTTTGTCTCCAACTGGATCCAACTGTGTTTTCCAGTCAACTTTTTGTGAGATATATTCAGCGCGTAAACCTAAAACAGCTGTTAATTTAGTGCTGAATTTATATTCGGTGTTTAAATAACCACCGTGGATGATTTGTTCTCCGGTATATTTTTGCGGATCAAGTGCGTTCGCGATTTCGGCATTACCAACAAACGTACTGATTTCAAAATAACCATTGTTTAGATTTTGTTGGTTATAAAACATATCCAGGTTTTCAGGATCTACGATAGTTGTAGTGTAAGGACCAAACGTTTTAAAGTTGAACTGCGTTGCTTTGAAGTCTCTGTTTTTAAAACGACCGTTATAACCTGCTGTGAATTTTCCTTTAAAATCACCATCGCTGGTTTTATTGAATTTGTAATCAACGGAAGCGGTAGCAACTGTTTCGTATTCTTTTAATCGTTGGAAATAACGGTGGTTGTCCGGTTTTGACTGACTGATGATGGTGTAACCGGTATCGTTTTTTCGTAATGTGTTGTACATCCTGTCAGGAGTATCTCCAGTGATGTTGTTTTGTGCAACACCCCAATTGAATTTGGAACGATCACTAATAGTGTGCTCGCCTAATAATTGGTTTACGAATAAAGTGTTTTTTACATATTCCGAACGGCGAATCAATCCGTTACCAGCGTCGGCAAGATCGGCGATATAACCGAAATACTCGTCTTTAACCTGGCTGGATGTGTTGATAAATAAAGAGTTGAAACTTACTTTGTGATTGTTGTTGATTTTATAACCTACGTTTACCAAACCAGTTGTGTTGGTGGTGTAACCCATAGAAGAGAAGGTCTTGAAGTTTCTGTTAACCAAACTTCCGTCACCGTTTACGCTACCTTTAGCGCTACCGTCGCGTTTTGAGGTGTATTCGTTTCCGAATGATCCGGTGGCGAAAATACTCAATTTGCTTTCCGAACCGATGTCGAATGATTTACCTCCTGAGATTCCAAAAGAACCGGCTACCGGAGTTTTTCCTTCAAATTGTAAGGTGTTGAAATCGTAAGTGGAGATCGTTTTAGGGTTAGCCGGATTGCTAAAACCAAAACTGTTTGGGCCTTTTGCAAGACGGAAGTTGTCTTCGGCCAAAGCATTTGTGTTGGCGTTGGAACCGATGTCCAGACGCAAAAATCCTTTGCCTTTATAATCTTTGGAAACGATATCAACGTTACCTCCGGCAAAATCGCCCGATGTTTTTCCATTATATACTTTGTCAATCGATACATATTCTACGATATCGGTTGGGAAAATATCCAATCGGATGTTTTTCTTTTCCGGATCGTTCGAAGGAATAGGTAGGCCGTTCATCGTAGTCGAATTGTAACGGTCACCCAAACCTCTTACATAAATGTTTCCGGTACCTTCCTGTTTGGTAATACCGGTAGTTTTGGTAACTGCAGTAGCCACGTCGCTCACTCCTTTACGGGAAAGTTCCTGTGCTCCGATACTTTGTTTTATTTCGATGGCTTTTTTCTGTTCTACTAAAAGCGCACTTTCTTTCTGACGGTTGGTTTCGATTTTTAAAACTACATCTTCCAACTGTACACCGGCAGTACCAAGAGCTTTATCAATTGTCTTCGTTTCGCCCGAAGCAATTTTAAAAGGCACTTCTACGGTTTGGTATCCTAAAAAAGCAATCATTAGAATATGGTTTCCTTCCGGAACACTCAAACTAAATGTTCCTTTTTCGTCGGTATTTGCGCCAATTGTTGTACCTTTAATCGTTACGCTGGCAAAAGGAAGTGGCTCATTGTTCATCTCCTTGTCTGTTATCGTACCTTTAACAGTTCCTTTTTGAGCAAAGGCGAAGACTGTGAACAATAATGTTGTTAGTAATAACTTAATTTTCATTGTGTTGTTGTTTACGTGTTGTATTAAATTTTGCGCAAAGGAACCCTTTCGAAGTTAACCTGAAGTTAGTAACCTGTTATCGTTTTGTTGGGAATGTATTACGAAATCGTTAACAGATTAAATAATCGTTAACACATATAATCGTTTTGTATTATCTTTACCTTTACAACCCGAAAACACACATAGAGTGTCCATTATGAAGAAAAAAGACATTAAGATTTTATTGGTTGATGATGAGCAGGATATCCTCGAAATCGTAGGATATAATCTATCACAGGAAGGTTATCAGATCGTAACGGCAAGCAATGGTAAAGAGGCCATTTTAAAAGCTAAAAAAGAAATGCCACAGTTGATCATTATGGATGTGATGATGCCCGAAATGGATGGGATGGAAGCGTGCGAAAACATCCGTAAAATCCCGGAACTGGCCAATGTGATCATAACATTCCTGACCGCAAGAAGTGAAGATTATTCACAAGTGGCAGGGTTCGATGCCGGAGCCGACGATTACATCGCCAAACCGATTAAACCGAAAGTTCTGGTGAGTAAGGTTAAAGCCTTATTGCGTCGCTTAAAAGAAGAAGAGCAACAAGGTGATGTATTACGGGTAGGTGAAATCGAAATCAACCGCGAAGAATACAAAATTGTAAAAGAAGGAGAAGAAATTATCCTGCCGCGTAAAGAATTTGAATTGTTCTACCTTTTGGCTTCCAAACCTGGAAAAGTATTTAAAAGGGAAGAAAT
This sequence comes from Flavobacterium sp. CAU 1735, assembly GCF_039888695.1. Lineage (NCBI taxonomy): Bacteria > Pseudomonadati > Bacteroidota > Flavobacteriia > Flavobacteriales > Flavobacteriaceae > Flavobacterium > Flavobacterium sp. CAU 1735. Next base: position 331,065 of record NZ_JBDQQQ010000001.1, read on the forward strand.
TCTCGATAAAGTATGGGGTAACGAAGTAGTGGTTGGCGGACGAACAATTGACGTTCATATCCGAAAACTAAGAGAAAAAATCGGAGACGATCTATTTAAAACCATCAAAGGAGTCGGTTACAAATTAGAAATATAAATGTCCATAAGCTTTAAAAAATCATACAGATTTGCAGTCAAATCTGCGCTCTATATTACCCTTTTTTCCACCTTATTAATCGCAGGATTGACGTATTGGTTTTACGAACTAAACTATAAATTCTGTATTGTTTTTGCTTTAGGCGTTTACTTTTTTTCCTTTTTCGTACTGCAATACCGCGTAGAGCGCTTTATCTACCGCCGGGTTAAAAAAATCTACGACGACGTGTCGTTGCTGGATTCAACCACACTCAGAAGTCAGCCGGTTACAACCGATATGGCAACACTGATGAACGAAGTACAGAAATTTGCAAAAGACAAAAAAATAGAAATTGAAACTTTAAAAATTCGTGAGGAATACCGTCGGGAGTTCCTGGGGAATGTTTCTCACGAATTAAAAACACCGTTGTTCACCGTTCAGGGCTATCTGCTTACCTTACTGGACGGGGCGATGAACGATAAAACCATCCGCAAAAAATACCTGCAACGCGCCGAAAAAGGTGTCGAACGATTGATCTATATCGTAAAAGATCTGGATATGATCACCAAACTCGAAACCGGCGATCTAAATCTGGAGTTTACCGAATTCAATATTGTCGATGTCATTCAGAATGTTTTGGATCTTCTGGAAATGCGTGCCGATCAGAAAAACATTATGTTGATGTTTGATCGGAAATACAGCAAGCCGGTAAAGGTTTTTGCCGATAAAGAACGTATCCAGCAGGTGGTGACCAATCTTGTCGAAAATTCCATCAAATACGGAAAAGAAAACGGAACAACCGAAATCAGTATCGAGGATTTGGTCAATAACAAAGTGATAATTCGCGTAACCGATAATGGGGAAGGAATTCAAAAGCAGTTTATTTCCCGATTATTCGAACGATTTTTCCGTGTGGACAAAAGTGGTGCGCGCTCCGAAGGTGGTTCCGGTTTGGGATTGGCCATCGTAAAACATATTATCGAAGCGCACGACGAACGTATTTATGTGGAAAGTAAAATCGGTGTCGGATCAGAGTTTTCCTTTACGCTCGAAAAGACAAAATAACTGACGCCAGGTGATTTCCTGAGTGATGTTCTTAAGTCCTTTGTACAAGTCCACCTGATTCAAATCGCCAACTTTAAATTCCTCCTGTCGGGAATATGGAACCAGTCCTTTTTTCTTTAATTTTTTAGCCAGGTATTCCTGCTCATATTGACCTGGAGTTGGGATAAAAAAGGCTTTTTTGCCCAAATGTGCCAAATCCATGATAGTCGTATATCCGGAACGACTCAACACCATTTTACTCTGGTTAAAGGCCATTTCCAGTTCTTCGGTATTCATAAAATTATAGCAGGTAAAATTCAGACGTCGCGAGATGGTTTGTTCTTCTTCGATTACACCACGGACAAAAAGGATTTTACCTTCAAAATATTTCAGTTCCAGTTTTAATTTGTCTTCCAGTAATGTCCGTTGCGGTTCCGGTCCAGACAGAATAACCATCAGATCATATAAGGGCTCGACGGTCTTTTTGTGCAAACGACTTAACGGGCCAATATATTTTACATTGGTTACCGGTGTTTCCGTATGCCCCAGTTTCCCGGAAAGATTCGGACTTCCGGCGATATCCGGAACCCAGCATTCTCTGTATTTTCGGATAAACTGATGGTGGATTTTAGTCGTAATCCAGGAAGTGTTTCCGGTTAAAACATTCAATTGATGTGTGATAAAAACCGAAGGAACTTTGGAAGAAAAAACACCCAGTCGGTTGTCGGAAATAATCCCGTCGATTGCCTCTTCCTGAATCCAACGTTCTACCATTTTCCGTTCGTCCCGCATGGCGCGGTACATATTCGGAATCTGACTGATCATTTTCCATTTAAAATTAGCTCCGTTTTGAGCATACTGGATTTTATAAGAAGGAAGTTGTAAGGCTTGCAGGTGCGGAAATTCTTTTTCTAAAAGCGACAACGCAACACCATCGGAAGCAATCACCGGCTGAAATCCGTGATTTTCCAAAGCCTCAATAACCGGGATGCAACGCGTGGCATGCCCAAGGCCCCAATTTAATGGAGCGACTAAAATTCTTTTTTTTCGTTCTTTATGCATTGTACTAAATATTCCAAAAGTTTTTCATTTTACCCCGCGGGCAATCCAAAAGACACAAATCAACCCCTGAAATAACAGGTCTTTATAAAAACCTGCGATGCATAACGGGAAGCGTAAACCAATCCGGTTATCCGGATATAAATAAGATCGTTTTTGATAACTTATTTAATAACTGCAAAGTAAAACTATTTTAGTTCTTGGATATTTCCGTAATTTTACCAAAATTTTAAGTTTAGTCGTGGGAAGTAAAAATAAATTAAAAAGATTTAAGGAGAACGAGACATTTGGGAACGTATTTCAGCCAACTCGGGAAGAGGTGGTATCGGATACTTTTCCGTTTAAAGGCAAATGGAAACAGGAGGTTTTTAAAAATGATAACCCGTTGGTGTTGGAATTGGGATGTGGAAAAGGGGAATACTCCGTTGGATTGGCTACGCGTTACCCTGATAAAAATTTTATCGGGATTGATATAAAAGGGGCACGATTTTGGCGGGGAGCAAAAACAGCTGTAGAAAACGGTTTGTCGAATGTAGCCTTTATACGAACGCAGATTGAATTGCTGGAATATGTATTCGCAGAATCAGAAGTAGACGAAATCTGGATTACATTCCCGGATCCGCAAATCAAATACAAGCGTACAAAGCACCGTATGACGAACTCGGAATTCTTACAACGCTATAAAAAAATCCTGAAAAAAGACGGGATCATGAACCTGAAAACCGATAGCGAATTTATGCACGGTTATACGTTGGGATTATTACATGGCGAAGGCCACGAAGTGTTGTATGCCAATCATAATGTTTACAAAAACGAAGGAGCGCCGGAAGTGGTAACTGCCATTCAGACGTTTTACGAACAACAATATTTAGAACAAAATAAAGCGATAACTTATATCCAATTCAAAATAAAATAGATGAATTATTTCATGCCCCTCATACTTGGTTTTACAGTGGCTTCGATTGGGATCACACCACCCGGTCTGCTCAATATGACGGCTGCAAAACTAAGTGTGCGGGATGGCAGAAATAAAGCCCTGATGTTTGCATTGGGCGCTACGTTTACCGTACTTTTTCAAACCTATCTGGCGGTATTGTTTGCAAAATTTATCGATCGTAATCCGGAAATCATCAACCTGTTACAGGAAGTTGGTCTTGTGATTTTTGTATTGTTAACACTCTATTTTTTTACGATTGCCAACAAACCGAAGAAACCCAAGGAAGAGCTTAAAATGAAAAGCAAAACCAGTCGTTTCTTTTTGGGAATGCTACTGTCGGCACTCAATCTTTTTCCGATTCCGTATTATGTCTTTATCAGCGTATGGCTATCGCGAAACGGATATTTCTTTTTTAACCAATCCTATATTTCCCTGTTTGTATTGGGAGCCGTTATCGGATCGTTTCTGGTGTTTTACCTTTATATCCTGTTTTTTAAGAAAAAAGAAGGCGAAAAACCGTCCTTTCTAATTACCAATATCAATTATATTATCGGATCCATAACCGGACTGGTTTCTGTCGTCACCTTAATTAAGTTGATCAATAATTATTTGGGATAATGAAAGCCGAAAATGAAAATTTCTTCGAACGGGTGTACGAAGTGGCACGTCAAATTCCGTACGGAAGAGTGACTTCCTATGGTGCGATTGCCAAAACCCTGGGCGCGGCGCGTTCGGCACGTATGGTCGGCTGGGCGATGAATGCAGCACACGGAAAAGACGATGTTCCGGCACATCGTGTGGTAAATCGCGTGGGAATGCTCACCGGTAAACACCATTTCGACGGAACCAATCTGATGCAACAACTACTCGAAAGCGAAGGTGTTAAAGTGAAAAACAATCAGGTGGTGCACTTCGAAAAACTATTCTGGCAACCGGAAATACAATTGTAATACTACGAATTTTCTCCTTCAATCAGACTAATAACAAACGTTGTATGCGCGCTGTCGCGTTGGTAATTGAGATAACCGCCATGGGCTTCGATGATGTTTTTGGATAATGTCAAACCAATACCGGCACCTTCTTTCCGCGTGGTAAAAAACGGAAGGAAAATTTTATCCTGAATCTCTTTTTCAATTCCGGAACCACTATCGGAAATCACAATAAACAAACGGTTATTCGCCACCGATGCGGATAGTTCAATTACTTTCGAATCCGTCGAATCTCCGGTTAGCGCATACATACTATTGGTAAGCAGGTTTAGGATAACCTGTTCCAATTGGTTACGGTCGACATAAAGCCAACGGTCAAAATCAATGTTATTATGGACGCTAATCCCAAGGGATTTAAACAACGGCATCATGGTGTCGATACAAGATTGTACGAGCGATTGTAAAGCGGTTTTTTCCTTTTGAGGTGAGGGTAACATCGCCAGTTTCCGGTAATTGTCGACAAAGAATTGAAGATGATCACTTCGGTTGATGATCGTCGAAAGACTTAACCGAATATCGTCCAGATCTTCGGAACTTAAATCGTCCTGATCCACAATTTCCTGTAAATTCTGCGATAGCGAACGAATCGGTGTCAGCGAGTTTAATAATTCATGCGAAATCACCTTCATCAGATTGATCCAGGCTTCTTTCTCTTTTTTCTCGATTACCTTCTGAATGGAATCCAGAAAAATAATATAATATTCGGTATTGTAACTCTTACTTAAAGACGCCTGTAAGCGGAACGTCTGAAACTCCGCATCGGCATTTGCACGAATTTGCACGGATGTTTTCACTTCCTGAAAGTCAAATTGCTCGATAGCCGAACAAAACGATGGAATCTGCTTTTTCAGATAATGCCATTTGGAAACCTTTGGTACCGTAAACTGGTTTGAAAAATAATCGTTCATCAAAAAAATACCCCATTCCGATTCCTTTTTTTCAAGGATTAAAACACCGCTGTCGATATTGTTTAAAATGGTTCGGTACACAAGTTCCTTGGACGTTTGCTCGTTTCCCCGTTCTTTTAGCGTTTCGTAAAGCTGGTACAATTTGCTGTAATTTCCGGTTTTATACGCATCGGAATAACTGGCCGAATAATCCTGCTGTAAAATAGCGGTGATGGTTTTATCGTAAAATAAAAAAGCATTTCGGATAAAATAATACATTTCCAGTAGTACTAAGACCCCGAAAAAAACAAAACCAAATAACGTATAGTAAAGCTGTTTCTGAAACAGCAAAATACAACTTCCGAGAAGTACCAGCAATAGCAGTAACCGGATAAAAAAAGCATTGTATATTTTCCAGGATTGTGTCATAAGCGGCGGATTTAATCGTTGGTTGCAATCCCGAATTTTTCGATTCGGCGGTATAAAGCCGCTCGGGAAAGTCCCAATTCTTCGGCTGTTTTGCTAATGTTATACTGATGTTTGTGTAACGTTTTTTCGATGGTTCGTTTTTCAAGATCCGACAATTGCAGGTCTTCTGCTACCTCATCCGGTTCGGAAATGGACGTCAGATCCAGATCGGAAGCGGTGATAGTCGCCTCTTCACAAAGGATTACAGCCCTTTCGATCCGGTTTTCCATCTCGCGGATATTACCGTTCCAACGATGTTTTTCCATGTTTTCCAGTGCTTTCTCCTGAAATTGTAACCCATCCCGACCATATTTTGCGGCCAATTGTCCCAATAAAAAGTGCGCAAGCGGAATAATATCCTCGTTTCGTTCGCGCAATGACGGCAATGGAATCGTCATGGTATTGATCCGATAGAATAAATCTTCCCGGAAGTTTTTTGCCGCTACTTCCTGTTTCAGGTCGAGGTTGGTCGCCGTGATGATACGCACATTTAAAGGTCGGCTTTTGGCTTCACCCAATCGGGTAACGGTTTTATTCTGGATCACTTGTAATAACTTGGATTGCAAATGCAACGGAACATTCCCGATTTCGTCCAGAAAAATCGTTCCGCCTTGTGCGGCTTCAAAACGTCCGGCAGTATCGGATTTGGCATCGGTAAAAGCACCTTTCGCATAACCGAACAATTCACTTTCGAAGATGTTTTCGTTTAGAGAACCGAGGTCAACCGCGATAAACGGTTGGTCTTTCCGGCCCGAATGCCGGTGAATATAATCGGCGAAAACATATTTTCCGGTTCCATTTTCACCAAGGATAAGTACATTGGCATCCGTTTTGGCGACTTTGTCTGCAATAGCATAGGCCTGTTTGATTTTGGGAGCATTACCCATAAAAACCGATTGACCGACTTGAAGTTGTGGGGGATTCTTTTTCTGGTCTTTCCGACTTTGGGCTACGGCATTGTTGATCACCGTAAGTAATTTATCGTTGTCCCACGGTTTCATCACATAATCGAAAGCACCGGATTTAAGTCCCTCGACAGCCGTTTCCACTTTTCCAAAAGCGGTCATCAGAACGACTACCGTGTTCGGAGCAAGCAATTTTATTTCCTTTAACCAATGAATACCTTCGCGTCCGTCTTCAAAACCGATACGGTAATTCATATCCAGAAGTACCACATCAATAGGATTATCGGCAAGTAATTGGACTAATTTTTTTGGAGAATTGGCGGTATGAATGGTTTCAAAATGTTTTTTTAACAGCAGTTTTGCGGCCAAAAGAATATCATCCTGATCGTCGATAATTAAAATCTGTGCTTGTTTTTTTTTCATGGTTGTTCGGTTTCGGACAAAAAAGTGTCCGATATTGAACACTTCAAAATTAGGGCGAATTATAAAACAATTGATAATCAGTAGGTTCTTGATTTTTAAAACAATGGCACGAAATTGTCTTTGTGTATGGTATCAAAAAATCAAAAAATGGATACTGTTATCACTCGTAAAAATAGAAAAAATAGCTATCGTATAGGGATAGTGCTGCTTTTTTTGACCGTTAGCTATTTTGCCTATTCCATGATCACAAAAGAAAAAAGTCTGAATATAAAGCGGGATGAAGTTAGCATCAAAACCGTGAGTAAAGCCTACTTTGAAGATTTTATTATGTTTCAGGCGAAAGCCGAACCGTTAAACTCTATTTTAATCAACATCATTGAAGGCGGTTCGGTTCAGGAAATTTTTGTGGAAAATGGAGGTCATGTCGAAAAAGGACAGGCATTGGCCAAATTATTTAACCCAAATACGGAATTAAGCTACCTGACACAGGAGACGTCGATGATCGAACAAATCAATAACCTTAACAAAGCGCGACTGGATATCCGAAATCAGGAATTAAACCTGGCAAAAGACCTGATCGCCATCGAACACGATTACAATACGGCCAAACAATTATACGATCTTAACGAACGACTGTTTAAAAAAGGAATCATCGCCAAAAACGAATGGGAAACCACACGGGAAGGCTTCCGTTACCAACAGGAGCGCAAAAATATTATCCAGCAAAGTATTCAAAAAGAAAAACAAACCAACCAAGTCCAGATTCAGCAAATCAATCGTTCGATTGCGACAATGGAAAAAAGCCTTGACATTTTGCGAGGGAATAAAAAGAACTTCTTGATTACGGCACCCTTATCCGGACGACTTTCTTCGTTCGAGCCGATTTTAGGTAAAAACTATCAGGCCGGAGAAAGCATTGGGAAAATTGATGTGATGCAAGGGTATAAACTGGTTGCAAAAGTCGACGAATTTTACCTGGAGCGCGTATCGGTTGGACAAAAAGGAACGATCGAATACAAAGGGAAACAGTTCCCGGTACATATTGCCAAAGTAATCCCGGAAGTTAAAGAAGGTAAATTTCAGGTCGAGCTGAATTTTGAAAACGCCAAAGAGCTGGATTTAAAACAGGGCTTAAGCTTTGGCGTTAAATTAACCCTTTCCGAAAGTGTGAAAACGCTGGTATTGCCCAAAGGAAGTTTTAATCAGGAAACCTCCGGAAACTGGATCTTTGTAGTCAATGGTGATAAAGCCATCCGACGTACGATCAAGCTGGGACGTGAAAATCCGCTGTATTTTGAAGTGCTGGAAGGATTAAAAGATGGTGAAAACGTAATCACCTCTTCCTATCAGGATTATAAAGAAGTGGCGGTTTTACAATTTGACAAGTAAAATAATGGAATTAATAATAACTTTAACCGAACCATTTTTAAGTCGGATAAACAAAAGAACAAAATATAAAAACCCGGAAACGGGAAATCGAAAAAATCAATCAATCTAAAAAACGAACAGTTATGATCAGCATTCAAAATCTTTCTAAAGTTTTCCGGACGGAAGAAGTGGAAACAGCCGCATTAAATCAGATTGCGCTGCAAATTAACGAAGGGGATTTTATCTCCGTAATGGGACCTTCGGGTTGCGGGAAATCAACCCTGCTTAATATTATCGGACTTTTGGATGGTATCACCAGTGGGAGCTATAAGCTGTTAGGTCAGGAAATCAACGGACTAAAGGAAAATGAAAAAGCGAAGTTGCGCAAACAGCAAATCGGGTTTATTTTCCAGAACTTTAACCTGATCGACGAGTTGTCGGTATATGACAATATCGAATTGCCGCTTATTTACAATAATGTGGGTAGTGCGGAACGCAAAAAACGAGTGGAAGCCATTGCCGAACGTCTTTCGCTTTCCCATCGCCTAAAACATTATCCGCAACAACTTTCGGGCGGACAACAGCAACGGGTAGCCGTAGCGCGGGCTTTGATCACCAATCCAAAAATCATTTTGGCCGATGAGCCAACCGGAAATCTGGACAGCCGTAACGGAAATGAAGTAATGGAATTGCTAACCGATTTACACGCGAATGGTGCGACGATCATGATGGTAACCCACTCCGATTACGATGCATCCTTTTCACAACGTACCATTCATATGAAAGATGGCGTGATTCTCAGCGAAAAACAAAACGCCCGAAATGTAGATGTTTTGGTCGATGCCAAAGAAAATTAAAAACAACCACAACTTTAAAAAAGAAAAACCATGATACGAATTGTAATTGCCATAACCATAAGTCTTATCGGATTTGTATGCCAGGCACAGGTAAGCGAAAATAGAACCGTAGCCGATTTTACAACCATAGAAGGCCATACCGGAGTTGAAATACGCTATACGCAAAGTAAAACAACCGGAGTAAAAGTAACCTCCGATACGGCCGATAAAGTGCAACAGATCACGACCGAAGTAGAGAAAGGGGTCTTGAAAATAAAGATAAAATCCAACAAAGGAACCAATAATTTCGAAATGGCACGGGTTGACGTTTCCGGTCCGAATGTTGCCAATTTTAAATTGGCTTCCGGTGCCAAAATGACCTTCGAAAATGAAGTGGAAACAGCGAATGTGCAAATCACCCTTACGTCGGGAACGCGTCTGGATGGAAACATCAAATCAAAAAACGTACAATTGGACATCAATTCCGGATCGGCTTTTAAAGGTGCTATTCAGACAACGACGCTAAAGGCATCCTTAGCAAGTGCCGGAAAAGCAACGATAACGGGAAAAGCAAGCGAATTAAAAGTGGTAGCAAAATCGGCATCGGTTTTTAAAGCCGGTGATCTGGACGTAAAATATGCTATCGTTGAAGCGGCAAATGCCTCGAAAGTAACGGTACATGTAACCGAAAAACTGGATGCATCCGCCAGTTCGGTAGCTGCTATTGAATATTCCGGCAAACCGAAAGCGCTTACGACAGACAAAAATTCATTAGGAACCATTACAGCTAAATAACAATGATACAAAACTGGTTAAAAGTGTTTGTGTATCATTTTAAGCAACACAAACTGTTTTCAATACTCAATATATTGGGATTAAGCATCGGGATTTCCGGATTAATCTTTGCCATTTTGTATTGGAATGAAGAGCACGCGTATAACGAATGGAACCCGGAAAAAGACAAGGTTTATGAAGTGATTAATGATGTGGCCGATGCCGGTAAATGGGCGTGGAATGTAGCGCCAACCGGTCCGATGCTGGAGGCATCATCCAAAAATATCGAAAGTTACTGTTATTATACAGCCTGGTATTCGGAAGAAATTCTGAACTACAATGGAAAAAAAGAAATGATCAAGAAAATTGGCGCTGCCGAAAGTAATTTCTTCTCGTATTTCCCTTTTGAATTTATAGCCGGAAACGCGAAAACAGCCATACAGGATCAAAATAGTATCGCATTGTCGGAAGACGTTGCCAAGTTGTTTTTTAAAGATGAAAATCCGATAGGGAAACAAATGATCTACGATGGCAAACCGTATGCGGTACGAGGCGTATACCGTATTCCGGGTAAGTCGTCGATGGCACCCGACGTGATGTTGTATTTAAAAATGGATAAAAACAGCGAAAGTTGGGGTGATTTTAATTACGGATTAATGTTAAAAATTAAGAGTCCGGACAAAGTAGACGCGGTCTGTAAAGAAATTGAAAAAATTTACTACGAACATCGCATCCGGAAAAACGCTGCCGAAATGGGAATTACGGAACAGGAGTTTATTAAAAAATACGGAGTTATCAAGGTTTCCATGACGCCATTGTCAAAAGCACGACTTAGTGACTTAACCAGCGGTTTGGTAGAAGGAAAAGGGAATTACCAGTTTTTGATGATCATGATGGGGCTTTCAATTCTGATTCTGGTACTTTCTATTGTGAATTATATCAATCTGGCCACGGCAAATGCGATTAAAAGAGCGAAAGAAATCGGTATCCGAAAAATTATCGGAGCGACTAAAAAACAAATCGTATGGCAGTTTGTTTTCGAAACTATATTAGTGGTTTTCGGGGCCTTGATTTTGTCGATGATGATCGTGGAGCTTGCTCTGCCGTTTTATAATTCGTTCTTAGAAAAAGACCTCCAAATGATCGGAAGTCAGTTCTATTTGCAATTGTTGTTGATTGTGGTCGTGGTTATCGCATTGGCGGGTATCTTTCCGGCAATATATGTGTCGAATTTTGAAACCTTAAAAGTACTGAAAGGTAATTTCGGACGAAGTAAAAACGGAATATGGCTTCGAAACGGAATGTTGATCCTTCAGTTTGCCATTGCGACATTTTTTATTATCGGATCGTATATCGTATACCAACAGGTACGCTATATGAGTAGTAAGGAATTGGGCTATAAAGGCGACCAGATTGTAACGATTCCGTATCGTGCAAAAAGAGACGGAACCGATTACGAACGCTACAAAACATTTCAACAGGAATTGCAAAAAATAAAAGGCGTTAAGGGAGTAGGAGCCGGAACCTTTAATTTTTCAGGCAGAGGTGCTACGTCTTCAACAGGCTTTACACATAACGACAACAACATTCAGGCACAAAATATGGGAATCGACTTTGATTTACTGAATATGTTGAATATAAAACTGCTTCAGGGGCGAATGCTTTCACCGGAGTTGGCTTCCGATACCGTTAGTACAATGTTGATCAATAAAGTAACATGGGATAAGATGGGTGAAAAAGATCCGATTGGAAAAGAAATCGAATGGAACGGCCAAAAATTAAAAGTGGTTGGAATAGTCGACAATTTCCATTTGTATGGATTACAGCGGGAAATACCGCCAATGGTTTTCTTTCACATTAAAACGGTTCCGTGGATGCAAACCAATATCAATAAAATATATGTAAAAGTCGATGCACAAAACATGGATCAGACGATTGCCGGTTTGGAGAAATTCTGGACGCAGAAAGTCGACACCGAATATCCGTTTAAATACGATTTTGTAGATAAAGAATACGCCCGGACCTATGAAACCTATATAAAACAACGCAATTTATTTTCGCTGCTCAATATTGTAGTGATCACTATAGCATTGTTCGGATTGTTTGCGTTGGCATCGTATTCGATCGAAAGACGTATAAAAGAAATCGCGATCCGAAGAACATTGGGTGCCGAAACCGGAATGCTACTTAAAAACCTGTCGACACAATACATCATTTTTTGTATTATCGGTTTTATTCTGGCAGCGATGCCGGCGTATTACCTGCTTAATAAATGGCTGGAAGACTTTGCTTTCCGGATTTCGATAACCACCTTGCCGTTTATTATTGGTTTTGTGGTCTTATTATCGCTCACATTGCTTATCGTGCTTTCGAAAGCCTATCAGGCAACAAGGATCGATATTCTGAAATACCTGAAATACGAATAATCCACTTTGATTTTTACTACCTTTTGCTGCAATCGGACATGTTTCGGTTGCAGCTTTTTTTTGAAGTAACAGCGGAAAAACTCAGATTGACTACCCGAAAATTGAATTTTAAAATGGATTTTCGAAATTAAATCGGAAATTCTTTAAAAAATAAGCAGCTGGAAACCGGTTTGAATTCCCGTTATTGTCCCGGATTAGGGGTTTTGAAACCGGAAGTGTAAAGCGAAGCTATTGCGCAATAAACAAATACAATTCTTTATCTTTATTTTAAGAACTTTTCATCTTATCTTTGTAACATAAAGTCAGTCTTAATAAACGACTTAAAGCGAATAAAATAATGAAATTAGACAGGAAAGAAATTCTTAAAGCATTGGAAGCGATTTCCATAGCGGGAGAAGGTAAAAATATGGTAGAAAGCGGTGCGGTACAAAACGTAATCACTTTCGGAGATGAAGTAGTAGTGGATTTATTATTGCACACCCCGGCGTTGCATATCAAAAAACGCGCTGAGGTGGACATTATGAAAGTGATCCATGAAAAAATATACGATAAGGCAAAAGTAAAAGTCAATATAAAAGTTGAAGCTCCGGAAAAACCGGAAATCAAAGGTAAATCGATTCCAGGAATCAGCAATATTATCGCTGTTTCATCTGGAAAAGGTGGCGTTGGAAAATCGACTATTACGGCAAATCTGGCGGTAACGCTGGCGAATATGGGCTTTAAGGTTGGTGTTTTGGATGCGGATATTTACGGACCTTCCATGCCGATTATGTTTGATGTGGAAAAAGCACGTCCGATTTCGGTTGAGGTGGACGGAAAATCCAAAATGAAACCCATCCAGAGTTACGGTGTGGAAATCTTATCTATCGGTTTCTTTACCAGTCCGGATCAGGCGGTAATCTGGAGAGGTCCAATGGCTTCGAAAGCTTTAAATCAGATGATTTTTGATGCCGATTGGGGCGAACTGGATTTTATGTTACTGGATTTACCACCGGGAACAGGAGATATTCACCTGTCGATCATGCAATCGCTTCCAATTACCGGAGCGGTGGTGGTAAGTACGCCTCAGGCAGTGGCTTTGGCCGATGCTAAAAAAGGAGTATCGATGTTCCAGGCCGAAAGCATCAATGTACCGGTTTTGGGAATCATTGAAAACATGGCCTATTTTACACCGGATGAATTACCGGACAATAAATATTATATCTTCGGAAAAGAAGGTGCGAAAAATCTTGCAGAAGACTTACAGGTACCCTTCTTAGGAGAAGTGCCAATTGTACAAAGCATTCGCGAAGCAGGCGATTACGGTCGTCCGGCCGCTTTGCAAACGGCATCGCCAATCGAAAAAGCATTTGAAGAACTGGCGCGTTCCGTAGTACAGGAAGTAGTAAGCAGAAATGAAAGTCTGCCGCCTACAGAAGCAATAAAAATTACCACGATGGCTGGATGTTCAGCTGTAAAAAAGAAATAAAATGACAACAGAAGAAATCAAACTAAACGTTGAAAGAGCACTGGAAGAAATTCGTCCGTTCTTAAATTCGGATGGTGGCGATATTACGCTTATCGAAATTGAAGACGATAAGCATGTAAAAGTTCGCCTTGAAGGTGCCTGCACAGCTTGTAGCGTAAACCAAATGACGTTACGCGCTGGTGTGGAAACTACGATCAAAAAATATGTGCCGCAGATCGAAACTGTGGTTAACGTAGCATAAATTCAGGATACAGTACCCGGCTTTTGAGATACAGAAGCCGGGACTTTTTTTGTCTTCAGGATATTTCCTGACAGGCAGTATAATGCCTTCCATCGTTAGATTTCTTGATATTTGTCATAGAACAAGAAAATAATTCGAGGGACATTTGTGTCCTTAATTAATCCATTACGTAATGATTGAAACAGATATACTAATTATTGGTGCAGGTCCCACAGGACTTTTTGCCGTTTTCGAAGCCGGACTTTTAAAATTAAAATGCCATATTATCGATGGTCTTCCGCAACCGGGAGGACAATTAACCGAGTTATATCCTAAAAAACCTATTTTCGATATTCCGGGATTTCCGTCGGTATTGGCAGGTGATTTGGTCGATAATCTTATGGAACAGATCAAACAGTTCCAACCGGGATTTACGCTAAATGAAAAAGCGGAAACTATAGAAAAACTGGAAGACGGAACGTTTATTGTAACCACCGATAAGGGTACGCAACACCACGCAAAAGCAGTCGCTATTGCCGGTGGATTGGGAAGTTTTGAACCGAGAAAACCAATCCTGAAAGATTTGGAGTTTTACGAGCAGGAAGATAAGGGTGTAGAGTATTTTGTAAAAGATCCGGAAAAATTCCGCAATAAAAAAGTAGTAATTTCCGGAGGAGGAGATTCGGCTTTGGACTGGAGTATCTTTTTATCGAATGTAGCCTCGGAAGTAACGCTGGTACACCGTCGAAACGAATTCCGTGGTGCTTTGGACTCGGTTGAAAAAGTTCAGGAATTGAAAAAAGCAGGTAAAATTCGTTTGATCACACCAGCTGAAGTTGTTGGTTTTAAAGGATCCGAACGTATTGAATCGGTAGATATCGAAATCAATGGCGCACGTATGAATGTAGAAACCGATTATTTTATCCCGTTATTCGGATTAACACCAAAATTGGGCGCTATTGCCAATTGGGGACTTGAGATCGAGAAAAATGCGATTAAAGTAAACAATGCGCTGGATTATCAGACCAATATCGAAGGAATTTATGCCATTGGCGATATCAATACCTATCCGGGTAAATTAAAACTGATTTTATGTGGTTTCCACGAAGCCACTTTAATGTGTCAGAGTGTTTATAACAAACTGAATCCGGGTAAAAAATACGTATTAAAATATACCACCGTAAGTGGTGTCGACGGTTTTGACGGTACCCGTAAGGAAGCCGAAAAAGCGGTTGTAAAATCAATTGAATAGCCATGTCTCAGGATGTAACGATAATCATTACAGACCGTGAAGGAGCGGTTCATGAGGTGCAGGCGCCTACAGATATGAATATGAATATCATGGAGCTGGTACGTGCCTACGAACTGGCGCCGGAAGGAACCATCGGTATTTGCGGCGGAATGGCCATGTGTGCATCCTGCCAGTGTTATATACTCAACGATGTGGGCCTACCGGAAATGAACGATGATGAAGAGGCGATGTTATCGGAAGCTTTTAATGTAAAAGATAACAGTAGGCTTGGATGTCAGATTCACATCACGGAAGCAATAAACGGACTAGAACTGGAGTTGGCTCCGGAATAATAAAAAAGCGAAGATTTTTCTTCGCTTTTTTTGTAACATTTTGAGAAGTCTGCCGTATAATTACTACACGCGATAAATTTCCCGAATGGGGTATAATTAATGACACAAACTTCGTATTCTCCCGGATTACATCAACTTCTAACACTTTCTGTTTCGGATAGCCGTAAGCTTATCACAGCAGAAGATTTTATTATTTTTACCGAAACGATACTGGAAAAATACCAACTCGAAAAAGTAGGTATAGTAACACACACTTTTGACAATAGTAGTTTTACGATTGCTGTCTGTTTAAAAGAGTCGCATATCTGTATTCATACCTGGCCGGAATACAACCAACTCACCATGGATATTTATTTGTGTAATTATCTTCAGGACAATTCGGCAAAAGTGAAAAACATGGCAAATGATTATATCGCCTATTTTCAGGCGGATGTTATTAAAAATTTTGAAATTAACAGATAAGGAATGAGAATTACGTGCTATCAGTGTGATACCCCTACAGATATTGAAGTGCCGTTTCCGGTGAAACAATTTGTCTGTTCCAATTGTTTCAGTATTTATAAAGCAACCGAAACCGGTGACTTTACGTTTAAAGATAAATACAAATACGACAAACAGATCGGTGGTCTTACACTGGGACTAAAAGGGACACTGGAAGAAGAAGAGTATACTGTTACGGGCGTTGTTGTTAAAGAATATATGAATTACTATTGGACAGAGTATGTTCTGGCCTCAACGACAGGGAAGTTTTTATATTTATCGGAAGTAAGTGGACACTGGATTTTGTTACGAGAAATTCCGGATGATTTTGCAAAAGGGCATCCCAAAATAATCGATTATAATGACAAGGTTTTTAAGCTGTATGATATTGCAAGACCGAGAATAGCAGCAGCGGCCGGTTTTTTTGATATTGATTTGCCAACAGGACTGATAACGATGGCTGAACTTATCGCACCACCGTATATGATCTCTTTTGAAAAGTTAGAAAAAGAAGAACGGACGGTTTTTTTAGGTGAACATATTTCAAAGAATCAGATAAAACGTATTTTTAAGCCTACGAAAGAATTGCCTAACCGGATTGGTATCGGATTGGTGCAACCCTATTTTTTTAATGTCCGACAACTGGCTTTGATATTGTGTTCGGTAACCTTGTTGATTCTGTTAACGCATTTGTATGTGTATCACGATAAGCAGGAAGAAGTAGTTTTTAGCAATGATATTTCTTTTAGCGAATACAATGACAAAGAGTATATTTCCCCGGCGTTTACACTTAATGGCGGCGCATCGCCACTAACCATTTCCGTACATTCCGGAGTGGATAATTCGTGGGCCAATGCACAGGTCGCTTTGGTAAATGAAGACACAAACGAAGAGATATATGCGAATAAAGATGTCGAATATTATCACGGTTATTCGGAAGGCGAAAGCTGGACCGAAGGCGATCAATCGGACGGCTTCAGTATCTGCGGTATAGGTGCCGGAAAATACCACCTGGCGATAACTGTTGTAAAAGCTCCGGAAGACCTGAATAATACCGGTATGAAAGTAACGGCAACCTGGAATAAAGCCTCCTATTGGAATATTTGGATGCTGGTTATTATTATGGCTGTGATTGTATTAATTGCCTACTTTGGAGAGCTGTATAACGAAATAAAACGATGGGACGATAGTCCGTATACTCCTTATGAATAATAGCGATGACAATGAAAAATAATATGCAAACCTATATAAAGCAAAATAAATGGCCACTGTTATTAGGGCTAGTCATTTATTTGGTGTATTTGCAATTTGTAATCGGAGGAAACCGGATCTGCGATTGTGCCACGGTTGAAAAATACGGTACGTCAGAATCGCGTACTCATCGTGTAAACCGATTTTATCATAAATAACCAAAAAATAAAAAATATGGATTTTATCAGTACAAAACTCATTTTAAACTCCTTGGTCTTTTCCGTGTTGGGATTACTGATCTTGTTAGGGTCTTATTTTGTAATCGAAAAATTGACACCTGAAAATACATGGAAAGAAATTTCCGAAAAGAATAATGTGGCGGTAGCAATTGTGCTGGCGGCCTTTATTATCGGGATTTCAATGATAGTAAGCGCAGCGATTCATGGGTAAAAAATTCCTTCGATTTGAATTTTTATTGCTTATCGCCGTTTTTACAATTGCAACCTGTGGCTTGGTATACGAACTCGTTGCCGGTACACTGGCGAGTTACCTGTTAGGTGATTCCGTAAAACAGTTTTCATTGATCATTGGTGTATACCTGTTTTCAATGGGAATTGGGTCGTATTTTTCAAAATTCATTACCAAAAAACTGTTGGACACCTTTGTCGAAATCGAAATATTGGTGGGCTTAGTCGGTGGTTTAAGTTCCGTGGTGCTGTTTCTGTTATTCGAAAGTGTCGATTATTTTCAGTTTATTCTGTATCTACTCGTATTTACTACGGGCTGTCTGGTTGGTCTGGAAATTCCGTTGCTAATGAATATCCTGAAAGACCGGGTGGCTTTCCGCGATCTGGTATCCAATGTGTTTACCTTCGATTATATAGGTGCTTTATTAGCTTCTATATTGTTCCCGTTGGTTTTGGTTCCGCAATTGGGTGTAATGCGGACCTCTTTGTTTTTTGGTATGATCAATATAGCAATTGCGATTGGTTTGTGTTTTCTGCTTAAAAAAGAATTAAACCGTCCGTTTGTTTTAAAAGTAAAAGCGATAGCCTCGTTTTTTCTATTGTTGGTTGTTTTTGTCTTTTCGGAAGCTATTCTGTCCTTTTCCGAAGGGAAATTGTACGGCGAAAATATTGTGTATACGAGTTCCACACCCTACCAACGAATTGTGTTAACACATAATAAAAGCGATTACCGTTTATACCTAAATAACAACCTTCAGTTTAGTTCTGCCGACGAATACCGGTATCACGAGGCTTTGGTACATCCGGTAATGGCCGCTGCCAAAAAGGTCGACCATGTATTGGTGTTAGGAGGAGGCGATGGGTTAGCCGTTAGGGAAATTCTGAAATACAAAGAGGTAAAGCGTATTACGTTGGTCGATTTGGATGAAGGAATGACAAAACTATTTAAAACCAATACGATCCTAACCGGATTTAATAAAAATTCCCTGACCGATCCAAAAGTAAAAGTGATCAATCAGGATGCCTATATCTGGGCTAAAAACTGTCCGGAAAAATTTGATGTGGCTATTATCGATTTTCCGGATCCGTCCAATTACAGTTTAGGAAAACTGTACTCCCTGAATTTTTACAGATCCTTACAGCATATTCTAAGTCCGGATGCTTTTATAGTGGTTCAGACTACATCGCCTTATTTTGCACCAAAGTCTTTTTGGTGTATCAATAAGACCATAAATGAAGTTTTTCCGCAAGTCGATGCCTATCATGCCTATGTGCCTTCGTTTGGTGAATGGGGCTATACAATTGCAGCACTTAATCCGTCGGCAGCATTCTCGACTGTAAACCGGAAAGCGGATGGATTACGCTTTTACAATTATCAGTTTGATAAACTTAATTTTTTTTCCAAAGATATGACTGCCAATACAGTGGAAATAAATCGTTTGGATAATCAGATCTTAGTGCGCTATTTCGATGAAGAGTGGGGAAAATTATAAGTCAAGACGTACTTTTTTAAAAGGAATCGCGGCTTCATTGCTATTGATTCCACTGGTGCAATCCTGTAAACAGAAAGCCACAGGACTGTTGTTGCGACTCACAGGAACGAACCATATTTTGGGGCATCGTCTTTGGGCGAAAAACTTTCCGAAGCCGGTTCGGGAAATTCATATTCCGTATCTGATTGTAGGTGGCGGAATTGCTGGCCTTAGTGCGGCGAGACAACTCCATAAAAAAGGAATAACCGATTTTTTAGTAGTTGAGCTGGAAGACCATTTGGGAGGGAATTCGTCCAATGGCGAAAACCGGTACTCGAAATACCCGTTGGGAGCGCACTATCTTCCGTTGCCCAATTTTCAGGATAAAGAACTGTTGCAATTTCTGGGAGAAACCAAAATAATTACCGGTTATGATACCAAAGGTTTTCCGGTATTCGATGAGGAACAGTTGACGTTTTCGCCTCAGGAACGGTTGTATTATAAAAATAGCTGGCAGGAAGGTCTCGTTCCGCGATTGGGAGCTACTCAGGCGGAAGAAGAGCAGTTCCGTCGGTTTTTTGACAAAATGGAGTTTTTTAGAAAAGCAAAAGGTTTGGACGGAGCCTATCTGTTTGATATCCCGTTGGTGTTGTCTTCAACAGATAGTGAGACGCGGTTGTTAGATACGATTACGATGCAGGAATGGATGGATCGCAACGGATTTACGACGGAGGCTTTACGGAATTATATTGACTATTGTTGTCGGGACGATTATGGTTTGGGAATCGCCTATGTTTCGGCTTGGGCGGGGATTCATTATTTCTGTGGCAGGAAGCACGATGCAACATCCGATAAAAAAGAAAATGTGCTAACCTGGGCGGAAGGAAATGCAAGACTGGCATCGCATTTGAAAAAATACACCGATCAGAAAACATTGAAAAAGCATTTGGTGTATCAGGCCGAAATTAAAAATGATTCCGTAGTGATAGCTGCATTCGATAGTGAAAAGCAGGAGTCGGTTACCATTGTAGCTGATCGGGTAATTCTGGCTACGCCTCAATTTGTAAATCAGTATTTACTGACCGGTAGGCAGGAGTTTTCAAAAGCATTTCATTATGCGCCCTGGTTGCTGGCTACAGTAACGGTGACAGAATTAATCGACAACCACAGTTATCCGTTGTGTTGGGACAATGTTATATACGATGCTAAAGGATTGGGATATATTTATGATCAGCATCAATCCTTACAGCAACTACAGCCTAAAAAAGTAATTACATATTATCATAGTTTTTCGTCGGCAAACATACCACAAAGCCGAAGAGAGCTATATAAGCAGGATAAGGAATATTGGAAGCGGCAGGTGCTTTCCGATTTGAGTAAAGCCCATCCGGATATTGAGCAATATGTCGAAGCGATTGATATCCACCTTTTAGGACATGGGATGATTAGTCCTGTTCCCGGATTTTTATTCGGAAAAGAAAAAGAACAGGCCGGACAATCTATTGGCAACAGAATTTATTTTGCCCATTCGGATCTGGCCGGAATTTCCATTTTTGAAGAAGCTTTTCATCAGGGTATTAATGCCGTTAATAAAATGATACATGATGCAACCCTGGATTCATAAAGCCAAATCAGATAGCCTGTTTATCCTATTGCCTCCCTTTTTGGTGCTGGCGGTAATTGTGTTTTTTCAGAAAGAAATCCTTTGGGCCGAACAACACTATTCGTTTTATACCTGGTTGTTCCTGATCGTATTTATTGATGTCGCGCATGTTTATGCCACCTTGTTTAAAACCTATTTTGTCGCCTCTGAATTTCAAAAGCGGAAAAAATTATTAATCGGATTACCGATACTCTGCCTGATAATAGGGATGGTCTTGTTTTCCTTTGGGGAAGCCTTTTTCTGGTCGGTATTGGCCTATGTGGCTGTCTTTCATTTTATCCGACAGCAATATGGTTTTATGCGATTGTATTCCAGAAACGAAGCCAGAGAAAAGTACAGCCGCTATTTCGACAGTCTGGTAATTTATACGGCAACCGGATATCCGATGTTGTACTGGTTTTTATCCCCATCGCGAAATTTTAACTGGTTTATGCCACGGGAATTTCTGCAGTTTCAGAATGCTACGCTGTTGGAAACACTACAGTTTGGCTATGTTTTGGTACTTGTAGCCTATGTCGTGCGAACGGTTTATAAAGCTGTAAAAGAGCGTTACTTTAATATTCCGAAGAACACCGTGATTGTCGGAACGGCTTTGTCCTGGTATTTCGGGATTGTATATTTTAATAATGATTTGATTTTTACAGCGCTAAACGTCGTTTCGCATGGAATACCTTATATGGCATTGGTCTATTTAAAAGAAATTGAATCTAAAAATGAAAGTAGCACCGGAATATTGCAGGGGCTTAAAAATTATAAAAAGATAGCATTGTATATCGGTATTTTGCTGAGTATAGCTTTTGCCGAAGAATACCTCTGGGAAGTCACGGTCTGGCAGGAACATTTTTCGGCTGTCCGATTCGATCTTACCACATTGCATTTTCTTTTGGTACCCTTGTTGGTTGTGCCGCAGTTTACACATTATATATTGGACGGATTTATATGGAAATCCAAATAAAAAAACATCCTGAAAAGGATGTTTTTTGTTTTATGTGGTTGCCAGGTTTTTCTGGCGGATATTTTCTTCAATCGCATTCCATAGTCCGATGCGTTTTTCGAGTGCCAATATAGAAACACTTTCCACTTCGCTCCATTTCTCGGAGTCCTCACCGCAAAGTTCGCTGATCATCTGCATTGCCATTGGACCGTGATCATCTGCGTCTAATTCGATATGACGTTCAAAATAATAAATCAGCTTGGAAAGATCGGTAGCCGGGAAATTCTCCTGAAAATGTTTTAGAATGGCGGTAAACATACCCGGAATCAGATCTTCGCGTCCGAAGGTAAAAGCAGCGGCAATTTCATGTGGTTTTCCCTGTTCGATTACGCGGAACGTAAAGTCGAGAAAAGCCTTGATATTGGGATGTAAGCTACTTTGTTTGATCGATACAAAAATATTCTGAGTGTTCACTACGTTGTCCAGAAATTCGTATACCGGTGTCGTATTGGCGTGACAATCGTTCATCGCATCGATATACATTTCGAAATGACTCAGTCGTTTTCCGTCCAATGAAATATCGGATTCTTCTGCGAGTACAATCTCATTGATCAAATAACGGGTTTCCGGATTTTTAGTAGCAAACCATGGTGTCGTCGTACAGGTTAGTTTGGATTGTAATGCTTTTAGCAATGACATAAAATCCCAAACGGCATACACATGTCCTTCAAGAAAACAATGCAGGTCGTCTATATTTTGAATCTGGCTGTATAAAGGATGGCTCAAAAGGATATCCTTTTGAGGTTGGATTTTTTTATTGATGGATTTTATATTCATTGGTAAAAGTTTAGTACAAAAATAAACAAGCTAGCGGTTATGCGAATAGCTTTTAACATTGATTTACGTATAAAGCGATCAATAGGTTTTATAATAGCTTGTTTTTTATCATAAAAAAAGAGCTTGTATAAAGCTCTTTTTAAATATATAGGGATTTTAGAATCCTATTTGAATGCGTTTAATCCGGTTACATCCATACCTGTGATCAATAAGTGAATATCGTGTGTACCTTCGTAAGTTACAACCGATTCTAAGTTCATCATATGACGCATGATCGAATATTCACCTGTGATTCCCATACCACCTAACATCTGACGTGCATCACGAGCAATGGTTAAAGCCATATCCACGTTGTTACGTTTCGCCATAGAGATCTGAGCCGATGTAGCTCTTCCTTCGTTACGCAATACACCCAATCTCCAGGTTAATAATTGTGCCTTAGTGATTTCAGTGATCATTTCAGCTAATTTCTTTTGTTGCAATTGTGTCGCTCCGATTGGTTTGTCAAACTGGATACGCTCTTTTGAATAACGTAAAGCCGTATCGTAGCAATCCATAGCAGCACCGATAGCACCCCATGCAATTCCGTAACGTGCCGAGTCAAGACATCCTAGTGGTGCTCCTAATCCGGATTTGTTTGGTAATAAGTTTTCTTTTGGAACTTTTACGTTGTCAAAAATCAATTCACCGGTAGCCGAAGCACGAAGTGACCATTTATTGTGCGTTTCAGGAGTTGTAAAACCTTCCATACCTCTTTCAACGATTAATCCGTGGATTCTTCCTTGTTCGTCTTTAGCCCAAACCACAGCGATATCGGCAAATGGCGCATTGGAAATCCACATTTTAGCACCGTTTAGTAAATAGTGATCGCCCATATCTTTAAAGTTGGTCACTAAACCACCCGGGTTCGAACCGTAATCCGGCTCTGTTAATCCGAAACAACCGATAAATTCTCCGGTAGCTAATTTCGGAAGGTATTTCATACGTTGCTCTTCGTTACCGTATTTCCAGATTGGATACATTACCAATGAAGATTGTACAGAAGAAGTTGAACGTACACCAGAATCACCTCTTTCAATTTCCTGCATGATTAAACCGTAAGAGATCTGATCCAATCCGGCACCACCATATTCTACAGGAATATAAGGACCGAAACCACCGATTTCTGCCAAACCATTGATGATTTGTTTTGGGAATTCTGCTTTTTGAGCATATTCTTCGATAATTGGAGATACGTCACGTTTTACCCAGGCACGGGCAGCATCACGTACTAATTTATGTTCGTCTGATAATAAATCGTCTAATAGGTAATAATCAGGAGCTTGAAATAAGTCTGGTTTCATTGTTTATAAATTTTGGTTCACAAAAGTAAGCAAACAAAATCAACTTTTCAACACTATAGAACGCTATAATATCGAATTGTCCTAAATTTTAGAGGTATAATTCCACCGATTTAAAAATATTTTTGTTTTGAAAATGGGAAAAATTTAAAAAACAGTAAAATAGCCAAAACGGATACATTTTGTTATAAATATAACAAATAATCAGATGGAGGAAAGATGAAAAGATGTTTTATAACTTCAGGTAAAAATCTTTAGTCAGTGCGGTGTATTCCGGAGTATATTGATGGCGGGCGATTTCAATAATAAGCTCGTCCGTTTCCGGCTGATTTTCCGGATTTCGGGAAAAAGCGATCAGGCTTCGTTTGGTTTCAGTTGTAGGTGTGCCTTTAACCCGTGTGATTTTAAAAGGAAACAATTCGCATTCCTGAGCTAGTCCGATAAAACGTTCTTCTTCTTTAAACGGAATGATCACGGCAAAAACACCATTATCCGACAATAAAACCGAGGCGGCTTCAACCAAATCTTCAAACGGCATGGCATCTTCAAATCGGGCCAAATCGCGTTGTTCGTTTTGAGAATAGTAGGTATCGGTATAAAAAGGCGGATTGGAAACAATCAGGTTGTATTCGTCTTCGATTTCTTCTGCAAATTCATCCAAAGCGGCATGATAGCAAAACAAACGATCGTTCCACGGACTGTTTTCGAAATTTTCGACGGCTTGTTCGTAGGCTTCCTCGTCAATTTCCATGGCGTCGACCTGTTCGGCGGTACTGCGTTGTGCCAGCATTAATGCAATTAAACCGGTTCCGGCGCCAATGTCCAAAATGCTATACGGATGATGGTTAAGCGGAGTCCAGGCGCCTAATAAAACGCCATCGGTACCCACTTTCATCGCGCAGCGGTCCTGTGCTATGGTAAATTGCTTAAACTGAAACATAAGGTTTTAATTGTTCAGGTAGAGATCAACCAGACCTTCCGGAGTATTCAGTACCACTTTTTTGTTGGCTCGGTCGATCGCAACGATAAAATCGTCAATCATCGGAATTAAAATCTCGATTCCGTTATGTTCGATTTCAAACAAAGGTTGTGCGGTGCTGTCGTTAATAGAAACGATTTTTCCGATAATCCCCAAACGGGTATCTTCCACATCGAAGCCAATGACCTCGTGGAAATAAAATTTATTGCCTTCCAGTTTTGGTAAGGCACTTAAAGGTAGGTATAAAGGGCAGCCAAGCAATTTGTCGGCCTCTTCCTCGCTAGCTACATCTTCAAAACGGATTCTAAGAAAATCGTTTTTGTGTAGCGAACAGCTTTCAATAAAAAAAGGAACCAGATTATTGTTGAATTCAACAAAAACTGATTCCAATTCTTCGTACATTTCCGGTTCGTCCGTGTCTAAATAAGCCAGGACTTCCCCTTTGAAGCTGAATTTTTTAGCGATTTTACCTAAATAGAAGCATTCTTCTTTACGCATAGGAATCGCGGAGTAAATTAAGCTTGAGTTTCTTCGTTGTTTTCTTCAACAGCAGGAGCGTCTTCAGCAACTTCTTCAGCAGCAACAGCCTCAGCAGCTTTAGCAGCTTCTTCAGCAGCAGCCAAACGCTTAGCGTTTACTTCTTGCTCTGCTTTTAACGCTTTCGCTTTAGCATCAGCCTGAACTTTGCTTAAACCGTCTTTTTTAGCGTCAACTTTAGAAGTTTTTTCCTCTAACCAAGTAGCTAATTTAGCGTCAGCTTGCTCTTGAGTTAAAGCACCTTTACGAACACCTCCGTCTAGGTGGTGTTTTAATAAAGCACCTTTGTAAGAAAGGATAGCTCTTGCAGTGTCAGTTGGCTGAGCACCGTTGTGTAACCATTGTACAGCACTGTCAAGGTTTAAGTCGATAGTAGCTGGGTTAGTGTTTGGATTGTAAGTTCCGATTTTTTCTAGGAATTTACCATCTCTTTTTGCGCGAGCATCAGCTGCAACAATCCAGTAAAAAGGTTTCCCTTTTTTACCATGTCTTTGTAATCTAATTTTTACTGACATAATCTTGTGATTAAATTTTGAGGTACACGACCTCTGTTAAATAAGGGTGCAAATATATAAAACTTTTAAATACAAACGAATACAAAACACATAAAATCCTTAGGTCCTGATAGGGACAAAACGGGAGCTATCGTTTTGAAAACAAGATAACTTAGGTGTTTTTGTGATTTTTTATGATTTTATTAGCTTATTATCGATAAAAAACTATTTTTGTAGAAATAAAAGAACCCAAATATTAATTTGAATTTAAAATGAAAAAAATACTTTCTCTTGTAGTTCTTATGGCAGCATTCACTTCTTGTGAGGAGAATGTACAGTTTAATAATCCGTCTCTTCAGGGTGAAAAGAACTATGGTTTATGGAGAGCTGCGGATGCACATGCTACCATTGGTGCAGATGGATCGGTTACAATCGAAGGGATCACGGTAGATGAGCAGGTGATTTTAAGAACATCTTCTTTTCAAAACGGGACGTATCCATTAGGAACGACAAACCAAAGTAACAGAGCCAGCTTTATTTCGACTATGAACGGAATGGAAGATATCTATACTACAGGAGTTTTTAGCGGACCAGCAAGTAAAATTGCTTTAGAAAACGGAGGAACTGGATATACCAATACTACTTCTGCTTTTACATCGGGTGGTTCCGGAACCGGATTACAGGTTGCAATTCAAACGACAGCCGGAGCAGTGAGTACGGTAGCAATCCACTTAAGAGGTACCGGATATGTACCGGGCGATATCGTTACTATTGTAGGGGGTGATAATCTGGCAAAATTCCGAGTGGTTAACGTTCAGGGAAGCGATGGAGAAATCAAGATTGAAAGCATTCAGGATGGAACCATTACCGGAAGCTTTAAATTTAATGCGAAAAACGATAACGACAGTATCGTAAACTACCAAAAAGGAGTATTCTACAGAATTCCGATTTACTAAATCGAAATAAAAAATAAACAAAGCCACCTTTCGAGGTGGTTTTTTTATGAATTATAAATGTCTGAAATAAATAAATATTTGGCTTTTTAAGATTTTAACACTCGGTAAAAACACGCCAACTTTGCCTCATATTTATTGATGGACTTATGCATCGCAACACGCTGGTTTTTTTAAACCACAAAAAGAAGAGTATTTCAGGCAACCTACTCACTATCATTTTGCTGCTTTCGGGCACAGTAACGATAAACGCCCAACAAATTACCCGGTTAAAGCTACACGACGCCTGGCAAATAGCCGAAAAAAACAACCGGTTTATTCAAAAAACTCATATCGACGAACAGATTTCCGGCGAAACGGTCAAAACCAAAAAAGAACTCCGGTTACCCGAAGTGGAATTGCATTCCCTGTATTTCAGAATTACCAATCTGACGGAGTTTCAAAGCGGCTTTCTTCAGGGGAAACAGGTCACTAAAACCATCCCGGAAATTTACGACGTGTCGGCAGCATTCCGAATGCCGTTATATGCCGGAAATAAAATCAATCATACGGTAAAAATAGCCGAAAAAGAATCGGAGTTGATGGCTTTAAAATCCGAAAAAACGACCAATGACGTAAAGTTGCAGGTTGTAGCTTCATTTTTAGGAATCTATAAAATGATGGCACTTAAGGAAATAATTGCCGAAAGTATCAAAGAGGAACAGGAGCGTTTAAAAGAAGTACAGTCGTTTAAAAAACACGGAACGGTAACCAAAAATGAGGTTTTGCGTGCCGAATTGCAATTATCCGATCGGGAACTGGATGCGCTCACCAATCGCAAAAATATTGCGATAGCCTTGCACGACCTAAAAACCATAATGCAACTTCCGGAAGGTCAACTGATAGAACCCGATACGACGCAGTTACTCTCCGGATTGCAGCACATCGAAAGTTACGATTACTTTTTAAAAGCCGCTTTGGACAATGAAGAGATGAAAATGGTCCAAAAGGAGGTTGAAATCAGAAATCTGGAGAAAAAAGTGGTAAAATCCAACTATTATCCGGTGATCAGTTTGTTCGGAAATTACAGTTTTAAATATCCGAACTATATGTTTTTTCCGCCGGATCCGTATCTCTACTCATTGGGACAAGTTGGAATTGAAGCCACGTTTAATCTTTCCACTTTACATAAAAACAAAGCAAAATCCCGTATTGCCGATCGGCAATCGGAACGCCAAAAAATGGAAGCTGGCATTGTAAAAGATGCGGTCGAAGATAAAATCTTTGCCGATTATACGCACTATCAGGAAAGTCTCGCCCGGATTCCGGTGACGGAAAAAGCATTGGCATTGGCTGTCGAAAACTACCGGATTGTCAAGTTAAAATACCTGAATCAACTGGTTTTGATCACCGAAATGATCGATGCCGATAATGCATTGCTGGAAGCCCGGTATAAAAATACAGCCACCAAAATTGAAGCCGCGATGAAGTATTACGAGTTACTACATACGGCCGACCGATTGCACTAATTATTCCAACTCAATATTCTAATTCAATTTTTACAAGATGGGAACACAAAAGGCGCCAGGAGCACATCGTTCTTTTCATACATTGATCACCGTAATAGCCGGTTGCATCGTTTTTTGCGGAATCGTTCTGGGAATCTGGTTCCTGATTTTCTATAACAACCACGAAGAAACCAACGATGCTCAAGTTGATCAATATGTTACACCGGTCATGGCGCGGGTAACTGGTTTTGTGCAGGAAGTGCGCTACGAAGAAAATCAGTTTGTCCATAAAGGGGATACGCTGATCGTAATCGACAACCGGGAATACAAGTCTCATCTCGACCGTGCGTTGGCCGATGTTGACCATGCGCGTCAGGATATAAAAGTAATCGAAAACAGCGTGGCCACCGTTTCGAATAAAACCGCGGAACAGGAAGCACAGCTCGAAGCGGCACGTACGGAAGTCTGGAAAACCGGACAGGATTACCAGCGTTATAAGGCCTTATTAAAGGAAGAAGCTGCGACCGAACAACAAGTGGAGCAGGTAAAAGCCGCCTACGAAACAGCTCAAGCACGTTATAACGAAATTCAGAAAACCATCCGGACAACGGCTTTAAATGCGAAAGAAACCCGGTCGAAATTACCAACGGCAGCAGCGGTGGTACAATCCAATCAGGCGATGGCAGACAATGCCTCACTTTTCCTGTCGTACACTGTAATAACGGCTCCGTATGATGGTTGGGTGGGTCGGAAAACGATACAGCCGGGACAAATGGTCAAAGAAGGACAAACATTAGTCTCGATTGTTAGTAAGGAAAAATGGGTAACGGCAAACTTTAAAGAAACGCAATTACAATACCTTACCATTGGTCAGGAAGTTGAATTAAAAGCCGATGCGGTGCGCGGGCGTGTTTTCCGCGGAACGGTGGAATCGTTATCACCGGCCAGTGGTGCGCGTTTTTCCCTGTTGCCGCCCGACAATGCGACGGGTAACTTCGTAAAAATCGAACAGCGGATTCCGGTTCGGATCAAACTGGCTGAAACCGATGATCAAACCGAGTTTTTACGGGCGGGGATGAATGTGATTGTAATAGCCGAACACCAATAGGCGATGTCGCAAAATAGTGTTTTTAAGCCTTGGGTTCCCAATTGGGCGATCATCCTGATTCTGATTCTGTGCATGTTGCATTCCATGGTATTGTTAGGGGTATATACCGCGAATGTGACCTATTCGGCTAGTTTTTTGGATGTGGATGTGGAAGATCTACAGTTTTCGCTATGTGTAACCTACGGAACCTTTCTGGCCACGATTATGATCGAAAGCCGACTGTTTAAATTTTTTCCGACCAAAAAGTATTTTGTAACGATTTACAGCCTGGCGGCAATCACGTTTATCTTGTCGGCCTATACCGATAATTATTCCGTATTTATTATGCTACGGATGGTTGAGGGGGTATTAATGGCTTTACCGTGGATTCCGTTACGTCAATTGCTGATCACTCGGTTTAAATCCAAAAATGCAGTGATCATAGGGTTTAGCTGTAATTATGGAGCCTTGTTGCTGGCATCGCCTTTTATTATGAATATAGCGGTTTGGTTGCTCGAAAATTACGACTGGACGTATATGGCCTATGGCTCGGCTATATTTCAGGTGCTTTGTGTGGCCTTGGTCATGCTGACGTTTAATAACAATCGTTTTCATAAAAAAATCCCGCTGTATCAGGTCGACTGGGCGAGTTATATCTTGGTGTTAACGGCTATTTTATGCGGATCGTTTTTCTTTATTTACGGAGAACGGAAATACTGGTTTGATTCGCCGCAAATTATTCTATCGTTGATCGTAACTTTAGTAACCGGCGGATTGTTTGTGATCCGACAACAATTGGTAAAAAGGCCTTGTTTTGATATGAATGTGTTCCGGTATGCGAACCTTCGAACCGGTTTTTTTCTTTTTGTGATTTTTTATATTGCCCGGGCAACCCTTACGATTTGTCATAGTGCAATGTTTACCGTTTGGAACTGGGAACCGTCGCGTGTGGCACAGGTACAATACCTCAATGTGATCGGAAATGTGATCGGAATGGTATTGGCGGGCGTTTTTCTGGCAAAAGGTGTGGCGACACGGCTTATTTTTAGTCTTGGGTTTCTGATTTTTGCGATCTATCATTTTTGGTTTACCTTTTTATTTGTGCCGGATGTAGCCTTATCGGATATTCTTATTCCGTATATGTTACAAGGTGTGGCGGTGGGCATTTTATTTGTACCGTTGGTGCTGTTTACGGTATCGTCGGTTCCGACACATTATGCGCCTTTTTCCGGAACGGTTGGCGTAAGTGGTCGTTTTTGGGGAAGTACGATCGGTTTTTGTATCCTGCAAAATGCGCAGGTATTTTTACAGCGATCGCATTTTACAAAACTCCGTCAGTTTGTATTGTCCGAAAGTCCCGAAACCGGCGAACGATTGGCAAAACTGACCCAAAGTTTTATGGCAAAAGGATTTACCGCTGACGAAGCCTATAAATTAGCCGTCCAACAGTTGATTCAGACCGTTTCCAAACAATCGGTATTACTGTCGGATATGGAAATTTTTACCGTAATCGGATACGGACTCTTGTTTTTAGTAGTCTTATTATTACTCAATAGTCATCTAAAACAAACCTTCGATCTGTTTAAAAACCGCGTATGGGGTAGTTAACGGCTGTTAACAAATTCTGTTATATTCTTTCTCTAAAAAGCAGTACATTTGAAAATTACTTTTTTAAAATACTACAGATTTTAAAATACTGATTTTTAGCTATGTACTTGATATTTGATACCGAAACAACTGGTTTACCGCGAAGCTGGTCGGCACCTATTACCGATACCGACAACTGGCCGCGTTGTATCCAGATTGCGTGGCAGCTGCACGATGAAATGGGGAACCTGGTCGAACATCAGGACTATCTGGTAAAGCCCGAAGGGTTTAATATTCCGTACGACGCCGAACGGATTCACGGTATCTCGACCGAGTTAGCCATGGAACAGGGCGTGGCACTGATGGAAGTGCTCGAAAAATTTAATATTGCGCTGTCAAAAGCCAAATATATTGTAGGTCAGAATATTGGTTTCGACGTAAACATTATGGGATGTGAATTCCATCGAATGAACGTGGGAAGTGATATGGCACAAATGCCAATTCTGGATACCTGTACCGAAGTGACCGCCGAATTACTAAAATTGCCCGGAGGTAGAGGAGGACGCTACAAACTGCCTACGCTAACGGAGTTGCACCAATACCTTTTTGGAGTGCCTTTTTCCGAAGCGCACAATGCGACTGCCGACGTAGAGGCGACGACACGCTGTTTCCTTGAACTGATCAAACGGGAAGTGTTTACCAAAGAAGAACTGGATGTTGATCCGGAGTACTTCTTTAACTTCCGTCAGAGCAATCCGGGTGAAATCAAACTGATCGGTTTAAAGCACATCAACCTGAAAGCGGCTTCCGACGAAATCCGGAAGCGTTTACAACAGCAAGAAGGGGAAAACCGTCAAACCGTTTCAGAAGAAGGTAAAAAAGAGCTTAAAGATGCGGCGTTCGCCCATTTGCACAATCATACCCAATTTTCGGTATTACAGTCAACGATCGGGATTAACGACCTGGTAAAAGAAGCTGTAAAATTTAAAATGCCGGCTGTCGCGATGACCGATACCGGAAACATGATGGGAGCTTTTCAGTTTGTGAGTGCGGTGTTAAACCACAACAAAGCAGCGGCGGCCAAAAATAAAGAAGCCGAAGAAAAAGGAGAAGAACCAACCGAAACGGAAGTAAAACCGATTGTAGGTTGTGAATTCTATATTTGCGAAAATCATAAAGATAAAACCAAAAAAGACAACGGCTATCAGGTGGTTTTCCTGGCTAAAAATAAAAAAGGCTACCACAACCTGGCTAAAATGTCGTCGATAGCCTATACTAGTGGATTTTATTATGTGCCAAGGATCGACAAAACGGTAGTCGAACAATACAAAGAAGATATTATCGTGTTAACCGGTAACCTTTACGGAGAAGTACCGAGTAAAATTTTAAATATTGGAGAAAACCAGGCCGAAGAAGCTTTGATCTGGTGGAAAGAACAATTTGGTGCCGATTTTTACATTGAGGTGATGCGCCACAATCAGGAAGATGAAAACCGGGTAAACCAAACCTTGATTTCATTTTCGAAAAAACACGACATCAAACTCGTTGCAACCAACAATACCTATTATGCGGCCAAAGAAGATGCCAATGCCCACGATATTTTACTTTGTGTAAAAGACGGGGAAAAGCAGGCTACGCCAATTGGTAGAGGACGTGGTTATCGCTACGGATTACCGAATCAGGAATACTATTTCAAATCGGGAGACGAAATGAAAAAGCTTTTCGCCGATCTGCCGGAAGCGATTGTCTCGATTCAGGAGATTGTTGATAAGATTGAACCGTATTCCCTTTACCGCGACGTACTACTTCCGAAATTCGATATCCCGGAAGAATTCCAGGTGGCCGAAGACGAAGAAGATGGTGGAAAACGAGGTGAAAATAAATTTCTACGTCACCTGACGTATGTTGGAGCGGCAAAACGCTACGAAGAAATAACCGATGACATCCGAGAACGACTGGATTTCGAATTATTAACGATTGAAAAAACGGGTTATCCGGGTTACTTTTTGATCGTACAGGATTTTATTGCCGAAGCCCGAAACCTTGATGTATCCGTAGGCCCGGGTCGTGGATCGGCAGCGGGATCGGCGGTAGCATATTGTCTTGGAATTACCAATATTGACCCGATTAAATACGACCTCCTTTTTGAGCGTTTCCTAAATCCTGACCGTGTATCCATGCCCGATATCGATATCGATTTCGACGACGAGGGTCGTGGTCGTGTTATGGAATACGTAATCAATAAATACGGATCGAATCAGGTGGCTCAGATCATTACCTATGGTAAAATGGCAACCAAATCGGCGATTCGGGATACGGCGCGGGTATTGGATTTACCGTTATTTGAAGCCGATCGTATTGCGAAGCTGATTCCGGGAATGATGCCGTCCAAATGGAACCTGGCGCGTTTCCTGGCGGAAGAAGAAGATCAGGTTAAAAAAGCCCTGAAATCATCGGATGAATTTGACCGTGTTAAAGAGTTGATCGCGATTGCAAAAGAACAGGATCTGGCTGGTGAAACCATTCAACAGGCTAAAATGCTGGAAGGATCGTTGCGAAATACAGGGATTCACGCTTGTGGGGTAATTATCACGCCGGACGATATCACGAATTTCGTACCGGTTACCACGGCTAAAGATTCCGATTTATATGTAACCCAGTTTGACAACTCCGTAGCCGAAAGTGCCGGATTGTTAAAAATGGACTTCCTGGGTCTGAAGACCCTTACATTGATTAAAGACACCGTAAAATTGGTGAAATACCGAACCGGAACCGAACTGGATCCGGAGAATTTCCCGATCGACGATGTAAAAACATACGAACTGTTCCAGCGTGGTGAAACCGTAGGAATCTTCCAATACGAGTCACCCGGGATGCAGAAATACATGAAGGAGCTAAAACCAACCGTTTTTGCCGACCTTATTGCGATGAATGCCTTGTATCGTCCCGGACCGTTGGAATATATCCCGTCGTTTATCCGCCGTAAAAACGGAGACGAACCGATCGAATACGATTTGGATGCCTGCGAAGAATACTTAGGGGAAACCTATGGTATTACGGTATATCAGGAGCAGGTGATGCTACTGTCACAAAAACTGGCGAACTTCTCCAAAGGTGATGCCGACGTATTGCGTAAGGCGATGGGTAAAAAACAAAAAGAGGTACTGGATAAAATGAAATCCAAATTTATCGATCAGGCGGTAGCCAATGGGCACGACGCGGTAAAACTGGATAAGATTTGGAAAGACTGGGAAGCATTTGCGAGTTACGCCTTTAACAAATCCCACTCGACCTGTTATGCCTGGATTGCGTATCAGACGGCCTATTTAAAAGCGCATTACCCGGCCGAATATATGGCGGCGGTACTGTCGAATAACATGAACGATATCAAACAGGTATCCTTCTTTATGGAAGAATGTAAGCGAATGGGATTACAGGTATTGGGACCAGATGTAAACGAATCCTATTATAAATTTACAGTAAATGAAGACTATGCTGTTCGTTTCGGAATGGGAGCGATCAAAGGTGTTGGAGGAGGTGCCGTAAACACGATTGTCGATTGTCGAAAAGACGGTAAATACCGATCGATATTCGACCTGGCAAAGCGAATCGATTTACGGGCGGCCAATAAAAAAGCCTTTGAAAACCTGGCACTGGCCGGAGGATTCGACTGTTTTGCTATAACCCACCGGGCGCAGTATTTTCATACGGATGGGGATAACCTGACGTTTTTGGAAAAAGCAATTCGCTATGGAGCAAAATTTCAGGAAAATGAAAACTCATCACAGGTAAGTCTTTTTGGAGAAGCCAGTGATGTACAGATTCCGGAACCGGTAGTACCGCCATGTGAAGAATGGAGTACGATGGAAAAGCTGGCGAAGGAAAAAGAAGTAGTAGGGATTTATATTTCGGGTCATCCATTGGACGATTATAAATTTGAAGTGAAATATTTCTGTAATGCGAGTCTGGATACCTTAAAAAACATGGAGCAGCATGTTGGGAAAAACCTGAGCTTTGGAGGAATTGTAACCGGAGTAGAACACCGCGTGGCCAAAAACGGAATGGGATTTGCCAGTTTTAACCTTGAAGGCTATGATGAGAGTTACCGATTTTCGATGTTCCGGGAAGATTATCTGAAATACCGTCATTTTCTGGTAGCCAACTACTTTATGTATTTTAAAATTAATATCAAAGAAGGTTGGGTGAATAAAGAAGGCAAACGTACAGAACCGAGAATTCAGTTTTTGGATATCAAACCGTTACAGGATGTATTGGCGTCTTTTGCTAAAAAACTGATCATCCAGATGAATATAACGGAGTTACAGCAAAATCTGATTGCCGAATTGCAGGAGATTTTCCAGATGAACCGCGGCGATCACAGTGTGACTTTTGAAGTGATGGAACTTGAGAAAGTTAAGCGTGTTGTAGAAGCGCCGCCGGTGGTTGAAGATGATGCTGCTGCCGATGAGGTTTTGGAGGAGGCCGAAATAGATATCCCGGAAGAAAAAGAAGAAATCCGGGTGGTAACCAAATTAAGTATGCCGAGTCGGAAGTTAAAAGTGAATATTTCGGGCGAATTGTTACAGGAACTCGAAAAGATGCAACTAAATTTCAGACTGAATTAAGAACAGATCTTTCATTTTCGAATATCCGATTTGAATTTCCTTAAAAAAATGTGAAATCGATTTTAACAATTCGGACATAATGAAAACTGATTTTAAGGCATTTTAAAAGTGAAAATAAAAAGCTACTTTTGTAACTAATAAATCCTAAAAGAAAATAAAATGGCACAAGCAATAACAGATGCTACTTTCGAAGAATTAGTATTGAAATCAGATAAACCGGTTTTGGTTGACTTTTGGGCGGCATGGTGTGGTCCTTGTAGAATGGTAGCTCCGATCATTGATCAATTGAGTGAAGAATATGCAGGAAAAGCCGTTATCGGGAAAGTTGATGTAGATGCTAACCAGGAGTTTGCAGCGAAATATGGTGTACGTAACATTCCTACAGTTTTGGTTTTCCAAAACGGAGAAGTAGTGGGACGTCAGGTAGGAGTTGCTCCAAAGCAAACCTATAGCGATGCAATCGACGCATTATTATAATAATCATTATAATTGTTTGATATAAAAGGCCCTGCAAATTGCAGGGCCTTTTATATTTTAAGCAACACCTGACAGGTTTTAAAAACCTGTCAGGTAAGGAACAATGACTCCTATATTTTATTAAAACGAGAGTTTAAAGCCAATTCCATTGGAATTAGCCGTAAACCGCATTTCATACGAATCGTTACTTCCTACTGTTTTTAGATTTTCGTTATAGAGTTCAATACTTTTCTTTAATTTCTTTGATCTTCCGGAAAGGACCGGGATTGAAATTAGGGTAGCGGCTAATCCTACATAAGTAAGTGGTGTCGGATATTTGACATCAGCTGTAGCGCCATAAAGCACATCGCCAGCAGTCAACCCGATACCAAATCCCAATAATAATCCTCCGACAGTGGTCTTGGTACGGGTTTCTTTATATAATTGCAATGCTTCGGTATTGGACTGAAGTAATTCCCGTATTTCTTTGTTTTTAAGTTTTTTTTCGTCCTTAAATACCGTGCTTCCTTTCACGGATAATTCCTGTGAAAAGGCTATACTGCTGATCAATAATGCTAAAATTGCAATTGTTTTTGTCATAATTTTTATTCTGTTTATATGGGTTTTGAAAATTTTGTGATTTACTTATCTTTATAGAGTAAAAGTTAGGATCGTATACTATTTTAGTCATGGTAAATATAGGAAATTACTTTCAATTTTATTTATTCAGGAATCATTAGCCCTTACTTTAATGCTGTGTGTATATTTTATAACTTGCAGGAGAGTTATTTACTAAAGAGTTGTATCTGGTTTTCTCCTTCATTATATCTGGGATAATCTCTCCTTTACGATATTCCTCTAGTGTGTCCCATTTATTTTCCATGTTTTGTCGGTGGATCTGTATCACCATTATGCAACGCATGATTTAACCCACTAACTATTGATTATATCTTTTACCTTTCATGCACACTCGAAAAACTAATCATTTTTTTTAAAAATAGTAATATCTTCTTTACCACCACTTTTAAACCCTACTTTTATAATATTTGGAGAGTCAGGAAATTTTTTGGAATCAAATAAAAGACAAAGTTTATCGGTTTCTATACTTCCACTAGCCTCAAAATATTTACAATAATATTTAATAAACTTACTATAAGTAGGTGTTGTCCTTGCAGATAAACTAACTTCTTTAGTTTTGTTATTTCTAATAATTATAAGAAATTCATAGAATGATTTATTTTTTTCTGTTGATTTATTTGTCTTAAATCTATATGATGTCCAAGCTTCAACAATTTCATATTCTTCTGAGTCAATAATAACTTTCTTTTTTGAAGAAACATATGTATTTTTTAGTAAATTATTTTTCTTAGCATCATTTATATTTTTTGCAGGACTTGCATAATCACTTATACCGAAAATCCCATCGCAAGAGTTCAATTGAAAAATCAGCAAAATCAACAATAGCTTTTTCATTTATTTAGTAAATTATAGTTTGTAAAATGAGAATTATAAAGTAGTGGTTGAATAAAGAAATTTACATTCGGGATAGGATATTTTAGTCCTAATCTTAAAATACTAGAAGTAAAAGAATTATTATACATTGCATTTAATCCCATTGATAGCACATCAGTACAACTGTTTCCTATTAAGTAATAGTTGCTTTTTGCAATAGCCTCTGCAGCAGTAATTCCTCTATTTATTTGTGAACGAGTTGCTCTATAAACACCTGTAATATCATACCTTTTGCCTTGATGATGTAGTGAATAATCATCATTAATAGCTTCAATACTTTTATAATCACCAATAGTATATGCACTTTTTCCATAAACTCCACCATTTTGTCCGCCTTCAGTACCATCTTTTGAAACATAATGTTGTGTTCCATCCTTATTTTCAAAAGCTAGTGCATCGTGACCAGCACCATTAGCGGCTTCATAGTCGTGAAGTGAGGTCACATCATACTTTTTAGCAAATCCTCCGTGCAACGCGTGATTGAGTCCACTCACCACTAACCCAGTTGTGGCACCCTGCCAGAAATTTCCACCAGTTAACGCGGCTCCGGTACCACCGGAAACCGAACCAAAGGCAATCATTCCGAGGTTGCCACCGCCGAGAATCCCGTTAAGCCCTTGTGTTTGAGGAACAAATTTTCCGGCTTCATTCGTATATCCGCTACCGCCATAAAAACTGGCTGCGACACTACTAATGGCCCCGGCAGCAAAACTAGATAAAAAATTACCACCCTGCATACTAGCCATACTACCCTGAAAGGTTCCGTGGGCGAGTGCCTGTGCCGTAATTCGTAAACCGACTTGCGTGATGGAACTCATCGCCTGTCCGATACCAAAAGTCACGACTCCGCTAATGGTACCAATGACAGCCGATTGGATAAGTCCCTCCGGTGTAAAGGGGACGTCAGTCAGTAATGCTGTTACCGTATAGGTTGTGGTAGCAATAGCAGCACTAATCAGAACAGCAGCAGCAAGTCCAATTATTTCCCCACTTGGATCGGTAAATTTTAAAGGGTTATTCCAGCAATAGCCATAACGGCTCTATAATCGAATTCGACGGACTCGAAATGTCCGTCTTTGATAGAAAGACGATAAATTATTGGATTATTAAAGTATTAAAATTTTGTTTTAAAAAAGTATACGATACCCGTTAAAACAGGATTTGACTTATATTCGGGCTAAAGTGACTGTTTGTCTTTTGTTGTTCGATACGTCTTTTAAGGCTGTGAAAAGTAAAAAGGGTTTGATTTTGTGTCCTATTTTAAAAAGAAGCTTTTTTAAAATAGAAAAGCATTCAATTATCTCATTATCTTTGGAAGTATGAAGATTGACCATCAAATTGCAAAAATATCGAGTTTTCAGCATCTGGAGCTTTTGGCCAACCAGATTGTAGAGGGCTTTATTTCCGGGATGCATAAAAGCCCGTTTCATGGATTTTCGGCCGAATTTGCCGAACATAAAGTCTATAATCCCGGTGAAAGTACCCGACATATTGACTGGAAGTTATTTGCTAAAACCGATCGTTTGTATACCAAGCGTTTCGAAGAAGAAACCAACCTGAGATGCCATCTGATTCTGGATAATTCCTCGTCCATGCATTACCCGGAGTTAGGAAAAGAACAGCTGTTTTACGAGAATAAGATCGGATTTTCGGTATTGGCGTCCGCGGTATTGATGAACCTGCTTAAAAAGCAGCGTGACGCCGTAGGATTAAGCGTTTATTCGGACACCTACGAATATTACGCGCCGGAAAAAGGTAGTGAACGCCATCACCGGATGTTGCTCAATGTACTGGAAAATGTTTTACAAGCGCCAAAATCGTCAAAAAATACCGATACCATCACCTTTTTGCATCAGATTGCAGAAAAAATTCATAGACGATCAATGGTGATTTTATTTACGGATATGTTTCAGGGAGAAGATGACGAACGTTTGTTTAAAGCCTTGCAACACCTAAAACACAATAAACATAAAGTGGTCTTGTTTCATATAATTGATAAAAAAACAGAATTTCGATTTGATTTTGACAATGCACCGCGGAAATTTATTGACCTTGAAACCGGAGAACAGATCAATCTTTTTGCCGAAAATGTTAAAAATGATTACGAAGAGCGGGTTCAGGATTACTTTACAAAAGTAGCAAATACCTGTACGCAGTATAAAATTAAGTATGTTCCGGTTTCGGTAGATGAAAAATTTGAAAAAATTATGACAACCTACCTTGTTGAAAAACAAAAGTTTGGATAAATACTTGAAATAAATTCTGAATTTTTTTTAGAAATTGTTTGGAGAAATGGAAAAGGGTTGTATATTTGCAACCGCAATAAAGCACTGGTTTGGTAGTTCAGTTGGTTAGAATACATGCCTGTCACGCATGGGGTCGCGGGTTCGAGTCCCGTCCAGACCGCCAGTAAAGAGGAAGCCTTTCGAAAAGAAAGGCTTTTTTGCCCTCTTAAAATATTTAAGATTAGTTGTGTTGTTTAGGTACGCAAGTACCAGGTTTAGTAGTTAGACCAATGAAAAGCTTTCCTATGTTTCTGAGTGCTCAGATTCGGGAGGGCTTTTTTGATTTTATACGTCTCAGTTATTGTAAATGCTGGTGTTCAAGGGGTTATAAAAAACATGATTTTTTCTTTAAAAAAAGTTTGCAAATCACTAAAAACGTTCTATATTTGCAACCGCAATAAAGCACTGGTTTGGTAGTTCAGTTGGTTAGAATACATGCCTGTCACGCATGGGGTCGCGGGTTCGAGTCCCGTCCAGACCGCCAGTAAAAAAAGCCTCTCATATCGAGAGGCTTTTTTATTTTATATGGGTTTACTTTGAAATGATTATTCGATATGAATAACACCTACAGCGATAGCCATCGCATTAATTTCCTTCCTGTGTAACTGAAAAGGTAGGAATTCCGGATTTTCGGAAACGGCCAAAATATGGTCATCGTCTTTTCCTTCCAAAACTCTTTTAATTAATATGCCTTGTGTGGTACTTATGATATAAATATGATTCCATTGTAGAAAGCTGTCAAGTGGAATTCTTTTGCAGGCGATCATATCGCCGCTATTGTATTTGGGAAGCATGGCATTTCCTTTTACGCTGACTAAGAAATCGACATCTTTAAAAGTTGGAATATGGTATTTTTCAAGAATATGTTCCGAAGCAATAAAAGCTTTGTATTTGATTTTGCTAAAAGCAGTTTCGGTGATCAATGGGATTAATGCTGCATTTTTGAGTGATATGCTGTCGAAACTAGCGTCGCTATGAGGTAATGGATAGCTGTTGTTGTTTTCGTTTGTAATGGCATTTGGATCGGAGTTATTGTATAGGTTGTCTTTTCGGAACATTTTTCCATTGCCCATTAGGAGCCATTCGGGTGAAATATCGGGAAAAGCTTTTAAAATGTTGTTTAGTGTATCGTCTTTCAGGCTTGCGGTTCGTTTAATCGCAGTCTGAATGGAATTGTTTGACATATGGATTTTCTTTTCAAAACCACTAATGGAAAGGCCGTAATACCGGATTATTTCTTTGACACGTTCTATAGGCTTCATATAAACAAGATTAAATTCAGGCAATGGTTTGTTTTGGAGGAGGGCTATTTTGTTTTGAATAAGCTAAAAATAGTAGTTTCCTTTAAGGAAACAAAGGTGTTAATATGTAAAGTTATAAAAAATAAATAAAACAGTTTGCTGCTGGTCAACGAATAACTTCTTTTTTAAGAATATAACATATGGTCATTTGAAGTGAAAAAAGGTGAGAATAAAAGTTTTCTTTTTTGAAACTTTCTACGTCAAAAGAATGGCTACTATGGTAATAGCGATAGTATTAATTTTCTTTTTGTGTAACTGAAAAGGTTGAAATTCCGGGTTCTCGGATACGATCTCAATAGGGTTGTCATCTTTTAAATCGCTAACACGTTTTATGGCAGTCTGAATGGAATTGTTGGACATTTGGATCTTTTTTTTAAAACACGGATGGAAAGATTGTGGTAGTAGATTATTTCTGTACTGCATTCTGTTGGTTTTATATAAGAATTGTTTTAAACGATATTCTTGCTTTTTTTAGAATATTGCTTTATATTTAGAATGAAGTTCGTATACGGGCTTTATTGTTTGAAGCAAAAAAATCAATATATAAAGTTATGGAAAAAAGCAAGTATAATAAATATAATGTTCTGGTAATTAACAGACTTTCAGAAAAATATGGATTTACAGGGTATTATATTCGACAGTGTCTAAGAGGAGATAGAAAAAATTTAACGGCTGATCAATTGAGAAAAGAGTATAATATGCTCAGTAAGGCTATTACGAAGTTGTTGAAAGAAAGCTAAATAGGTGAAAAAACATTGTGATAGGATTGATGCTATAAAATAAAAGGTGCTTTTATAGTGCGGATACGTTGTGGTTGCTCAGTTTTAATTTTATAAATATCAAAATGTTTTTTGTGATTTTAAAGTGTAAATTCAAAATAAATACATTAAAATGTAACAATTGTCTTTAAAAAGTGTATTTTTACCCTTTAAGTGTTAAATAATCTCATCAAGTGTTATATAATATTGCAGACTACATAGCTGTACAGCTATGAAACCTACAGTCTATGCAATAGACCGTTTATCCCCCCGGATTTCCTAAATAAAGGAATTGCATTTAAGAACATTTCTTCCCTCAAACCGATCGCGAAATGACTCCGATAAGTCCAAAGTTATTGTAGTCTGGTATAAAAACAACTTAGAGCTGATTTTGTATGAAGTGTTACCTTTTCTTTTTAGGGTTCCTTGGTTTTTTGCCGTTGGCTTATAGTCAGTCAAAAGAGGCGGAATTCGACAATATGTTTCAAAAAACATTGCGTTTGGATGCAATGGCTTCGCCGGAGGCATTAATCGAAGGAATAAAAGCAATTACGTATGCCGAACAAATCAACTATAAACCCGGAATTGTAAAAGGAACATTTTGGATCTGTGAACATTATATTCAAAATGGGAACGATGCTCAGGCCTTATTATTTGCTGTAAAGGCAGAAAAAAGTGATGCTTTTTCCGATGTTACTAACAGGGTCAAATTGAAACGTATCAAAGCCAAAAGCCTGATTCGGATGGGTTTTTACGAAGAAGCTGAAAAAACACTGAATGACGCTTTGTGTTATGTCATAAAACTACAGGAAAACAAACATAGTTGCTGGTTAAAAGGAGCAATTTATGCCGATATGGGGACTAATTATGCCGAAAATGAGGAAACGCAACATCGTGCAATAGAATACTATCAGAAAAGTCTGCAATTGTTTCAAAAAATGGATGACTCCGATCAGCTCAAATCACAATATACCTTTTGGGTATTGGTGAAAATAGCATCGTTATATAGAAGGCAACGCCAGCTGGCCAAAGCACAACAGTATTTAAAAAAAGCGACATCATATATCGATTTTCTGAAAAATGATATGGGAAAAGCAGAATATTTTTATAATCAGGGTATTGTTTGTAATGCCAACGATGATATAAAAAAAGCCAAACAATATTTCCAAAAAGCCCTGCAAATCGTAAAGCGGGAATGTAAAATAACCTGCAAAAAAGAACTGTATTATCAGCTGTTTAAAGTCTGTCAGAATTTGAATAACAAAGATAGCTGCCGCTATTACAGGCAACAATATATGTTGTATAGTGACAGTCTGCACCAAATGTATAAAAAAGATGCCAGTGTGGCGCTGCGTTTTTTTGAAGAAGAAAAACAATACGAAATAAAGGAACGCTCCTTTCATTATTTTTTGGGAGTACTCTTTTGTATGCTGATAATGCTTATTGGTAGCTCAAAATTATTCCGCGATCACAGGAAATTTAAAATATTAAAAAAAGAAAAAATAGCAATAGAGGAGCAATTGCTAAAAAGCGAAAGTAATCTGAACCTGTTAAAAAAGAAAAATAGTCCGTTAGCCAATACCACTATTGAACTTGATCGACTTGTTAGAGAAGGAAGTCCGGTTTTTCTGACAGAGTTTAAAAAACAATTTCCGGATTTTTACGATCGGTTGCTGCTGTATAATTTTGATATTGAGGTTGACATGAAGTTTTGTGCTTTGATGCGACTGGATTATACCACAGCACAAATGGCCGATTATACCAAAAGCTCGATCCGGGCAGTTGAATCAAAGAAATACAGAATCCGAAAAAAACTGGATATTCCACGGGATAAAAATATTTATGAATGGTTTCAGGAATTCTAAAATGAAAGAAATGAAAAAAGTGTTTTTATACTACATGATAATGGTGATGTCAGGATCTGCTTATGCTCAGGGTTATTCGAAAACACAAATTGATCAAATGATAGAAGAGATCAGTAAGAGGGCAAACAGTGAACCGGATAAAGTATTGCCGGCAAGTTTTGATTGTT
The DNA here is from genome assembly GCF_039888695.1 of Flavobacterium sp. CAU 1735. Classification (NCBI taxonomy): domain Bacteria; kingdom Pseudomonadati; phylum Bacteroidota; class Flavobacteriia; order Flavobacteriales; family Flavobacteriaceae; genus Flavobacterium; species Flavobacterium sp. CAU 1735. Next base: position 375,045 of record NZ_JBDQQQ010000001.1, read on the forward strand.
ATAATTATTCAAAAAATATTGGTTATAAAGAAGGGATGGCTAATAGTTTGTTGCTCACCGGTAAAGGCTTGTTGTCGTTGGGACAATACGATGCCGCTTTGGAATATGCCGCTAAAAGTGAGGCAATTGCAGGGAGGCAGCATTACAGTGAAATAATGTGTGAAGCCTGTCGGTTGGAAGCAGAATGCTATCGGTCGTTGGGAGTTGAATATCAGGTTTATAAAATGCTGCAAAAAGCCATGAGGTATACGGCAGATATTCAGGATCGAAATAAGCAATACCATGAAAGAGGATCTGTTTTTAGTGACATGGCACATTATTACGAACGAATGGAAAAGCAGGATTCGGCTTTGGTATATTATGAAAATAGCGATAATGTTTTTAGCATGATGAAAACCGGATACATCAAAAATAGGGAGCGTTCATTGGCGGCTTCCGGAATGGCTATGATTTGTATGGAGAAAGAACAATACGACCTGGCTGAGCTGTATCTTAAAAAAGCAGAAGATCTGGCTGGACATACAAACGGCACCGAAATGCAGTTGAAGATCTTTCGAAATAAAGGAAAACTTGAAGGGGCTAAAGGAAATAACGAAAAAGCTATTGCGTATTATAACGATGCGCTGATTTTGGCGAAACAATTGAAAAAAAAAGAAGTACAGGCGCTTATTTACCATAAGCTATCGTTGTTGTATGAAAAAACGGGAGAAGAAGAAAAAGCCATTCAGTGCTTTTTGGGGAGTCATAAAATAAGTGATCATCTGGAAAAAAACAAAATAAGTGTCCGGGAGTTACCGGTGAAATTAGTGGTTGAAAACACGGAACAACAATTTAAAAAAAATAGGACGGAAATTGTAGTAGCGCTGAGTTTTGGAATGCTCTTTATTTTGTTTTTAGTTGCGCGAATGATTTGGTATTATAAAAAAATGAAAGAAGGCCTATTGGCAATGAAACATACGGAAAACCAATTGAAACGTAAAAAAGCCTTTTTAGAAAAAGCAAAGCATATCGATGATGTAACGATCGAAAAAGTAGTGCAGTTAGGACTTAAAAATGACCCGCAGTTTTTAATACAGTTTGCCATTATACATCTGTCATTTTACGAACGGATGCTGGAGCTAAAACCATCCTTAAAAGAAGAAGAATTAAAAATAGGAGCCATGCGGAAATTAGGATTTTCTACAAAGGAAATCGCGATTATTACCGACGTCTCGGTACGGTCTGTGGAAGCACGGATATACCGGATCCGAAAAAAAATTAAAGAGGTTGTCGGCGAAGAAGAGCGACATTGGTTTGAAATGATATAATAAAAAGTATTGTTGAAGGATAAAATTGTTATAAATGTTTAAAGTGTGTTTTATTTTGATTTTTATGCTTTTATGTTTTTTATTTTTATATAAAATCGTAATAAAGTGTAAATATGATAAAAAAATATATGCTGTATTTACCGGTGCTTACCTTTGGCGCATTACAGGCGCAGGAATTTGTGATCCGGGAAATGCCAAGTCTGATGAACGTCCAATATAGTTCGGTAGCTTTTGCCGATGTAAATGGTGATGGTAATGCAGATTTGCTGCTGAGTGGTGCCGATGGCGGTTATGCCCTACGTTCCAATTTATATCTGAATGACGGACAGGGAAATTTTTCCGTATCCAACAATCCCGATTTAATGGTCATCCGGGAAGGTGCTACGGCCTTTGCCGATATCGATGGGGATGGCGATCAGGATTTACTGATTACCGGGATAACCGAAGTGGTAACGCCGGCCGGAAACTACGGAACCAGAGTAAAGTTGTACCGAAACAACGGAGCCGGTTTGTTTTCCGAAATTGCAAATCCGGGTTTGGAAGCCGTAAGTCAGAGTGCCGTCTTGTTCCGGGATATTGATAACGACGGTGATGTGGATCTGATTATGGCCGGACAAGGAGCGGGAGTGGCGGTTACTAATCTGTATCTTAACGATGGAAACGGCAATTTTACAGTAGCCAATGCCAATATACCTGCCAAAATGAATCTGATGTATTCGTCCATCGCAATGGCGGATATCGATAACGATGGCGATCCGGATTTGTTGCTAACCGGAATGGACGGAGCGGATAGTCAGATCAAAATGGCTTTATATAAAAACAATGGATTGGGCGTTTTTACCAAAGTAAATAACCCGGGAATTGAACCGATTTTTACCGGAGGAGCAGTTTTTGAAGATGTCGATAATGACGGAGATGTCGATCTGATGATGATGGGCGCAGATCCGTTATATGCAAAAGTTGGAAAATTATACCTAAACGACGGAAGCGGAAATTTTACATTAAAAGCGAATACCCCTTTTATCGGAGCGCAATACGGCGATGTGAAATTTGCCGATGTAAATAACGACGGTTTAAAAGATGTATTGATCACCGGATATAGAAACCCCAATACGCGTGCCGATTTATATATTAATAACGGAAATGCCGAATTTACAATGGCTACGGATATGCCTTTTATCGGAATGAATAACAGTGCGCTGGCTTTTGCAGATGTAGATAACGACAACGATATGGATCTGGTCATTACCGGTCAGAATTCGCCATTGGGAACCCTGACAAAATTATATATCAACCAAACCAATATGCTGTCGGTTGCTAATCCGAAGACGCAGGCTGTAAACATATATCCAAACCCGGCACAACATACGATTAACATACAAATCCCGGACGGAACGATGGTTGGTAAAATTGAAATATACGATAGCTTGGGGAAATTGGTCGTACAACAACAATCCGGACAATCGATAAGTGTTGAAAAATTATCCACGGGAGTATATACGGCTGTAATTTATACAGACAAAGGAATGCTAAGGCAGAAAATAGCCAAATATTAAAACCGGACAGGTTTAGTAGTAAATTTAAAACCAGATATCGCGATAATCCCATACTTTGGCCAGAAAAAGACCAAGGTAGACCATGCAAACCACAAACTTGATAAAAGTGGAAGCCAGGAAACCGATAAAAGAACCGGTAGCGGCTTTAACCGCCCGTTTGTGGTCTTTGTTGTCATAAATTAATTCGCCCACCAACGCGCCTACAAATGGCCCGATAATAAAACCCAGCGGAACTGGCGCAATAAGTCCAACGACCAACCCGATATTGGTTCCCCAAACACCATATTGGCTACCTCCAAATTTTTTGGTTCCTTTGGCGGGAATGACATAATCCAGTATAGCGACAGCAATTGCGACAAATAGTGTTATTCCCAAAATCCAATAGCTAAACGGGATGCCTTTGGTGAAGTAAAGTAATAACAATCCGACCCAACTAATCGGTGGTCCGGGTAAAACAGGAAGAAAACTACCGAGTATCCCAACCAGCATACAGATGAAACCCGTTATTAGTAAGAAGTATTCCATAATTTTTTTAGTACTTTTGACGACTTAAAGTTACGATTTATCATTGTAAGAAAGAACAACGGGATTTATAAACCGGTTTTAAGAAACAAAAAAATGAAAAAATACGGGCTCTTATTCTTTATATTAGTTGCGATCACTTCCTGTCAGTTTGCTGATAAAAAAGTACAATCGGAAGACGATTTGCTACAAAAAGAACTCAAAAAGATCGACTGGAAAAAAGTAGATGCTTTCCCAACCATCGATGCCTGTGAAGCGATTTCCGATGAAACCCAGCGGCGCCAATGTTTTTTTGAATACCTCACGCAGACCATTCAGGAAAAACTCAATATCGATACACTGGCGGTTTTATACCCCGAAATCGATACTATTGCGGTAAAAGTAACCGTATTTCCGGATGCGACAATCAAATTTGAACCGCAGTTTCCAAAAGACAGTGTGGCCTACGATAAAGTAAAAATAGACAGTATTCTACACAGCCGTCTGGTCGATTTTCCAAAGATCAATCCGGCGATAAAAAGAGGTATTCCGGTAAAAACACAATTTATACTTCCGGTTATTTTGAACGTGGAGAAGTAAATCGCCTCCCTTTCCACGAATAGGAACCACTAAGGGAAAATAAGGCAACAGCAACCGAAAAGAACGGATAGATAATACTACTGATCAATACGGAAGTCATTTTCATACGTAGCAAACGATTCGTTTGCCACATCAATATCCAGTCGACAGTAAATTTTAGAAGTGTAAAAGCCAACGGAAATAACCAGCTTATTTGCTCCGTAATGGCCAGTGCAACTACCGCCAACAGGCAGCAATTGGCCAGGAATACGATAATAGCCAGGCCTTTTGAAAAATCCGATTGATAAGCTCCGGATTTCGAAGCCCAACGTACATGTTGCAGAAAAACTGCTTTCCAGCTTTTTAGCGGTTTGGTTTGCACGATGGCGGCTTTGGTTTTCAGATAAAAAACCTTTTCCGGATCGTGTGCGATGGCTTTTTGTAATAAAAAAACATCATCGCCACTGGCAATATTCGTATTTCCTTTAAAACCATCGAGTTCGGGAAACAAACGACGATCGTAAGCCAGATGGGCACCATTACACATAAAGGCCTCGTTAAGTCCGAAACTGCCCAAAGTAGCGCCTTGTAAACTCAACAGATCCATTTGTTGGAAATGGGACAAGAATCCGGGATCTTTTCGCAGATTAACCGCTCCGGCGATCATTCCGGGGTTTTGTTGTTGAACGCAGTTGTCCAAGGTTGACAACCATTGCGAAGGAACGCAGCAGTCCGCATCGGTAGTTACAATCCAATCTTTTTTTGAAATGGAAACCGCACGTGTAATGGCATCTTTTTTCGGCGCATTAGTGGTACGGACATTGTCCAATATCGTCACATGAAAAGCGGTGTGTTCCATTCGCCAGTTATTGATCAGGCGAACGGATTCGTCTTCGGATGCATCGTCCACAAAAATAATTTCAAACAATTCTTTCGGATAATCCAATGTGACAAATGACGCTAATAAGTCCGGTAAATTCGTAGCCTCATTCCGGAAAGGAACCACAATCGAAAAAGAAGTTTGTGCTGTTTTAGAGCTACCATCAAAGGATTTTACTTTTGAAGAGCCGTAGATGAGTAAGCCGATAAAAAGCGCATAATCGATAAAAATCAGGCAAAAAAGGAGGATTAGGATTTCCATTGGGATTTAAAATTTAAAACAAAATAACTACCGATAACAACCGGAAGTACCACGTTTAAAAACCACATCAAGGTACTAATAAAAACGACAATCCATTCGTTCACACCCAATAAACCAAAAAAATACAACGCCACACTACCTTTTACCGCAAAATCCAGAAACTGAAACGTAGGAAGCGATGACGCCAGAAAATAAACACTGGTTATGGTCGCCATTAGTAAGGCATACGGCAGATTAACGTCGAATATAAGGAATAGAATATAATATTGGTGCGAAAAAACCAGATAACGACCAATGGCCAGTACTACATTTTTTCGATGTACGGATTTTGGAATTTCGTTTATTTTATGGATCAGTTTTTCAATAGAATAGCCTTTGAGGGTAATGCGTTTTGCCAAAAAAAGAACCAGGAATAAGACCAGTAGCGAACCGAACAGTATCAACACGGTTTGCGTCGTGATTACCTGAAAAGAAGCATTAAAATAAAGCAATCCGAAAAGCCCGAAAATCACGGTTAAAACCATCTGAATTCCATTACAGATCAGATTCAGAAATACAATTTTTTTAGTCTGCGATTTTTCAAAAAATAACGCTTTTCCGGCATATTCTCCGATACCGTTTGGTGTAAAAATAGCAGCTGTTAACGCGCCTAAAACCTGTTTTGAGGCTTCGCCAACGGAAACCGGACGGATTACGGAAACCAGATTCTGCCACTTTAAAATCTCCAGAAAACGATTTAAAAACGTAAGTAAGAGGATAAGGGCAATACTGCCAAAAGACTGTTTACTTTTTATTAAAGTGATGAATTTATCCCAGTCGAGTTGGTCATTTTGCAGCAATTGTTTGTAAATAAAATAAAAAGCGGCGCCTACAATCAAAAGTTTGACTACAAGAACGAGGAATTGTTTAGCTTTGTGGGATACAGAAATCATCGCTGCAAAATAACAAATTAAAATTGGCAAACGAACGCATCATATTAGGAATTGATCCCGGAACCACAATCATGGGATTCGGTTTGATAAAGGTTATCAATAAAAAAATGGAATTTCTGCAATTAAACGAATTGCAATTATCCAAATACGATGATCATTACACCAAACTACGAATCATTTTTGAGCGTACCATCGAGCTGATCGAAACCCATCATCCGGACGAAATCGCGATCGAAGCACCGTTTTTTGGAAAAAACGTCCAATCGATGTTAAAACTCGGACGGGCGCAGGGTGTGGCGATGGCAGCTGGTTTGTCCCGTCAGATTCCGATCACGGAATACGAACCAAAAAAAATCAAAATGGCCATAACCGGAAATGGAAATGCGAGTAAGGAACAGGTGGCTAAAATGCTACAACAACTGTTGGGATTAAAAGAATTACCGAAAAATCTGGATAGTACCGATGGTTTGGCGGCTGCAGTTTGTCATTTTTTTAACTCCGGAAAAGTGACCGTTGGTAAAAGTTATTCCGGTTGGGATGCTTTTGTAAAACAAAATGAAGATCGGGTAAAAAAATAACATTCGTTTTGGCAGGAATTTATATTCACATACCGTTTTGTAAGCAGGCGTGTCACTACTGCGATTTTCATTTTTCGACTTCTTTAAAAAAAAAGGACGAAATGATCGCGGCATTGGTTCGCGAACTGCAACTGCGACAAAAAGAGTTAGGTAATGAACCGGTGGAAACGATTTACTTTGGCGGAGGAACGCCAAGTATTTTGCCAATAACCGATATTCGTTTAGTAATCGATACGATCTACAAACTTTTTACCGTGGCCGACAACCCGGAGATTACGGTAGAGGCCAATCCCGACGACTTATCGGAAGAACGGATTATCGCTTTGTCGCAAAACGGAATCAACCGGTTAAGTATCGGAATCCAATCGTTTTTTGAACAGGATCTGAAATTGATGAACCGGGCGCATAATGCAACCGAAGCTTTGAAATGCCTTCAGATTGCGACACAGTATTTCGATAATATTTCAATAGATCTGATTTACGGAACACCGGGAATGGACAATCAGCGTTGGCTTGAAAACATTCAACAGGCGTTGGATTTGGGGATTCCGCATATTTCGAGTTATGCCTTAACCGTCGAACCCAAAACCGCTTTACAACAATTTATCAAAAAAGGCATTGTGCCACAACCGGACGATGCCGTAGCACACGAGCAGTTTTTATTGTTGGTTGATCAGTTGGAAGCAAGCGGATTTGTACACTACGAATTGTCCAATTTTGGAAAGGAAAACTACTTTTCGCGAAATAATTCGGCCTACTGGTTGGGAAAAAAATACCTTGGAATTGGTCCTTCGGCACATAGTTATGATGGTATCCATCGCAGTTGGAATATTGCGAACAATACGGTGTATATCAAAACCATCGCAGAAGACAAACTGCCGTTGGAAATCGAAGAATTAACACCAACCGATAGGTATAACGAATATGTGATGACCGGATTGCGAACCATCTGGGGCGTATCGATTGACCGTATTGAAGCCGAATTTGGCCCGGTTTATAAAGACTATCTTTTACAGGAAGCACAGCAATATCAGGATAGTGGAAAACTGGAACTGAAAAACAACATACTGCGAACAACCCGTGAAGGAAAATTCTTTAGTGACGGTATCGCGAGTGATCTGTTTTTTGTGGATTAAAAATACCGCTTAAAAAGGATTGTCCGGAAGTCAAATCCTGAGGGAAAAGGTTTATATTTGAAGATATAAATGACCTTAATCAGAACCATGAAAGCCATAATCCATCATAAAAATCGGGATTTTGAAGTCAATTTAGCACAACCTATCGACATTTCAATACCATTAACCAATACGGATCAGAACCCGATTGCCTGGTATATCGAAAAACCGGTAATCGAGCCGGTGCGTTTCGGCGATTGGATCGGAAAAGTTAGCGAAGGAAAATCATCGACCAATTTCAACAATATCTTTTTTAATCCGCACGGACATGGTACGCATACCGAATGTTTGGGGCATATTACCCGCGATTTTTACAGTATTAATCAGTCGTTGCAACAATTTTTCTTTATCGCCGAATTGGTTTCCATACAACCGGAACAACAAGGAGAGGATCGGGTAATTACAAAAGCGCAAATTGTAACGGCATTGGCGGATAAAAAGCCGGAAGCGATCGTAATCCGTACACTTCCGAATGCTACCGAAAAAAAATCCCATAACTATTCGAATACCAATCCACCTTATCTGGACGAAGCAGCCGCGACTTTTATCCGCGAAATAGGAATCGAACATTTATTGATCGATTTGCCAAGTGTCGACAAAGAACATGACGAAGGGAAACTATTGGCGCATAAAGCGTTCTGGAATGTGACAGATGTTGCTACACTGAATGCAGATGCCCGAACAAATGCGACGATTACGGAAATGATCTTTGTAATGGATACTATTTTTGATGGAAGTTACCTGCTAAATATACAAATCGCCTCTTTTGAGAACGATGCATCGCCAAGTAAACCAATACTGTATAAGATACAATGAAAAAACTAGTACAACTCGAAGAACTGGCTCAGTTTTTGGCGGGATTACTGCTGTTTTTGCAACTGGATTTTGCCTGGTGGTGGTTCCCATTACTGCTATTGGTTCCCGATTTATCAATGTTAGGGTATCTGTTTGGGAATAAAATAGGTGCCTGGAGTTATAATTTCGCACATCATAAGGCGGTAGCCATTATAGTCTATTTTATAGGAGTTTATACTGTAAATAAAAATCTGGAACTGGCTGGAATCATTTTGTTTTGTCATTCCAGTATGGATCGGGTTTTTGGCTATGGTTTAAAGTATATCGAAGGCTTTTCGAAAACACATTTGGGAATAATAGGAAAACATAAAACACAATAAAATGGATATACAGGCGTATTATGAGTATTGTTTGTCTAAAAAAGGCGTAACCGAACATTTTCCTTTCGATGAAGATACGCTGGTGTTTAAAGTAGGCGGAAAAATGTTTGCGCTTTCATCGTTAAAAGAATGGGAAAATGGAAGTCCGTCGATAAATTTAAAATGTGATCCGGAAAGGGCACAAGAATTGCGGGGACAATATGACGATATCAAACCGGGATATCATATGAGTAAAATACACTGGAATACCGTTACGGTAAACGGCGAATTACCGGATAAATTTGTCAGAGAACTGATCGCGCATTCGTATGATCTGATCTTTAACAGTCTGACAAAGAAAATACAAAGTGAAATTAATCAGTCCGAAAATTAGAAAAATTCAAAAGGACTTTGCAATTTTGTATTCCGAAAAATGAAACCAAATAAAACAGCATTACGCTGAAAGGATAACAATATGAAAGATCAAATTAAAAAGTTTTTAAACGAAGACCAGGATCCGAAAGCCATTGAGAAAATTACATCCAAATTACAGGATTTGCTGATGCGAAATGAAGAGGTAGGCTATATCGGCGTACAAAAAAAACCGGCGATCACCGTATTTCCGGACAGTATTGTACTGACGAACAAACGCATCATTATGTGTCGTCCGAAAAACCTGGGACTATCGATGGATTTTGTAGATTATAATTGGTATGATATCGCCGGAGCATTTGTAAAAGAAAATATTTTGGGTTCCGAATTCTCCTTTTCGACCAAAAGTGACCTGACGATCTCCATTGATTATATTCCAAAAACACAGGCGCGAAAATTATATACGTTTGCAAAAGAACAAATGGACGCCTTAAAAGAACCGGTAAATCCGGTACAAGCGGCGCCAGTGGTGGAACCAACACCAGTTGCGGAACCATTTGTAGAAGAAGTGGAAGTTGAAGAAGTAACCAGCTTCGCCGAAATAATGCCGGCTACTCCGGTTAGTTATCAGGAACCGGTTGTCGAAACGCCGGCACCGACACAAACGGCATCGGGTGATAAAAAATTAAGCGAGCTGACCAAAGAGGAGCTTTTTGAAAAACTTCAGAATTATAAAAAACTATTGGACAACGGACTGATTCTTCAGGGAGAATATGATACGTTGAAAAAAGAGATTTTAACCTATATGTAAAAATGATATAGTATGGAAAAAGGTAAAGACGTAGAAGCATTGATTCCACATCGGGCTCCGTTTCTGTTTGTAGATGAAATTCTTTCGGTAAGCGAAAAAGAAATCATTGGCGTGTATACTTTTAAAAAAGATACGGATGTATTTATAAAAGGTAGTTTTCCCGAAATCGAGTTTGTACCGGGAACGATACTTATCGAATCGATGGCACAATGCGGAGGCGCCGGCGTACGGTTATTAGGTGTTTCAAAAGGCGTTTTTGCCCTCGCACAGATCGAAAGTGCCCAGTTCTTTAAAGGCGTAACCTATGACGAACAGGTGCGATACGAAATTGCGATACAACGGATGAGCGAGAAAATCATCAAGCAATCCGGAATCGCTTATGTGGGCGATGCCAAAGTAGTAGAAGCTTCCTGGATGTCCATTCGGATTGATTCGGCCCAATAAAATAAAAAAGCTCCGTTACTAACGGAGCTTTTTTATTAGAGTGCTTTTTTCTGTTTTTCCGAAAAATTGTCGGCCTGCATTTCCAGCAATTCGATAGCCTTTTTCTTTTTGTATTCGTAGAGTTCGCGATCCTGTCGTATTTCAGCATACACATCGTCATAAATACCGGCATCGGTAGTGCGTTGCAATTCCCGTTGGTAATTGTTTTGTTCCAACAGCGTTTTAAGCGCCATTTCGGAATCTTCCAGTTTAAAATCGTATTCGCTTTTGGCGGCCAATAACTTCGCAATAATGGGTGACGTTTCGATTGCTAAAAACAACAGCATAATAAAAATTGAAGGCAGACTTGGTAGTTTGTTCAGTGCATTAATACGCGCCATCAAACCGTCGAAACCATCGATTACCGGTTGGGTATCGCTCACTTTTTTATCCAAATCGGCCTGTAAAGTCTTTGCTTTGGCTTCTTTTTCGGTGATCTTGGGCAGATTTACTTTCCGCAACGTATCCAATTCTTTTAAAGCCGCATCGTGTTTATCGCGTTTTTCTTTGTAAACCGGACCTTTACCTAGCTTTAAGGTTCCTTTGGTTCCTTCGGCTTCGGTGATGTAGGTTGAATAAAGATCGTTAACCTCTTTTTCTTTTTTAAGAATATCCGCTTTCAAGCCGTCAATTTCTGCCTTGTTTTTGGCTAAATCCGTTTGAAAATAATTGGAAACCTCCTTTTTGTTAGCCAATGCCATGGCATTTTTCTCTTTAAGCAACACGGTATTGATCTCCTTTTCGAATATTTTAATTTCAAGTGGTTTGGAGATAACAATAGCGATGATCATTGCCAGAATAATCCGTGGTGTTGCCTGTAGGAACTCGCTCCAGAAGCGATCGCGTTTCCGAATGGTAGAAACGATAAAACGATCCAGATTAAAAATAAGTAAACCCCAGACAATACCGAAGAAAACAGCCGTATACACATTGTCGAAAACGGTATACAGTGCGTAGGCACTTGCGATAAAAGCCATAACGGCAGTGAAAAATACGGTAGCTCCGATCCCGGCGTATTTGTTTTGTTCCCCGTTACTACAGGAGTCGAGGAGGTTTTTGTCTGCGCCGGAGCACAGCATAAAAAAACGTTTTAACATGATTGATGATTTTGATTGATGATGATGCAAATTTAACGCCAAAAAAGATATAATAGTGTAAAAGCTTGATATATTTTGGATTAAAGGTGAAAGTGACGTTGTAAAGAGCCGAAAAGACTACCGATTATTTGCGGCAGATAAAAACAAATGCAGGTGGGATGTTGAAAAAAGTAAAGCGGGTTTTTACTTTTGAGAAAACAGATTTTAGTTTCGATTGTAATTTTAAAGAATATTGAAACTGTATAAAAGCACCGGATTCCGAAAGGCAATATTTTGAGTTGATCAATATATTATGAACCATATTTTCCGGTAATACGGTAAGTGGGAGTGATGATACGATAAAATCGGCATGCGAACAATGATACTGGCGTAAATACGATTCGATTTTTTCGGCACTGTCGTTGATCACAATCAGACGGGGATCGTTGATTTGTTTTAAAGCTTCGGAAAACTCTTTGTTGACTTCAAAAACGAGTAATTTTCCTTCCGGATGTAGTCGTTCCAATAGTTTTAAGGTGAAAATACCAGTACCCGGACCATACTCTACGATACAACGCGCGGTTTTAAATCGGATCGGGCGTAGCATTTTTTTAGCCAAAAAGGAGGAACTCGGTGACAAAGCACCAATAGTTCCTCCTGATTTCAGGACTTCGGATATAAATTTTTTGTCCAAAGTAATATGTTGTAAATGTTCTATTTACTCAGTTCGGTAAAATATTTGTAGAACAATGGAATGGTTTCGATTCCTTTCAGGTAATTAAATACACCGAAATGCTCGTTTGGCGAATGGATGGCATCGCTATCCAATCCGAATCCCATTAAAATTGTTTTACTTTTCAATTCTTTTTCGAATAAAGCTACAATTGGAATACTTCCGCCGGAACGTACCGGAATCGGTTGTACGCCAAACGTATCGTTATACGCTTTGGCTGCCGCCTGATAACCAATACTGTCGATCGGTGTTACATAACCTTGTCCGCCGTGGTGTGGTTTTACAACAACTTTAACGGATTTAGGAGCAATGCTTTCGAAATGCTTCTGGAATAATTCGGTAATTTCTTTCCAATCCTGATTCGGTACCAAACGCATCGATATTTTGGCATGCGCCTTACTGGCGATAACGGTTTTAGCGCCTTCGCCGGTATACCCGCCCCAGATTCCGTTTACATCCAATGTTGGACGGATGGAATTTCGTTCGTTGGTTACATAACCGGTTTCTCCGTAAACATCGTCAATATCCAAAGCTTTTTTATAATTATCCAATGAAAAAGGTGCTTTTGCCATTTCGGCTCTTTCTTCGGTCGAAAGTTCCTGTACCTTATCATAGAATCCCGGAATGGTAATATGATTGTTTTCATCGTGAAGAGAAGCAATCATTTTGGCTAATATATTGATAGGATTGGCTACGGCTCCACCGTATAATCCGGAATGTAAATCGCGGTTTGGTCCGGTTACTTCCACTTCCACATAACTCAAACCTCTAAGGCCGGTTGTGATGGAAGGTTGTGTATTGGAAATCATCCCTGTATCGGAAATCAGAATTACGTCGTTGGCCAGTTTTTCCTGGTTGCGTTCTACAAACCATCCTAAGCTGGCAGAACCTACTTCTTCTTCACCTTCGATCATGAATTTAACGTTACACGGAAGTGTATTGGTTTGTACCATATACTCCAATGCTTTTACGTGCATGTACATCTGACCTTTATCGTCGCAGGCACCGCGGGCAAAAATAGCACCGTCGGGATGTAATTCAGTTGTTTTGATCACCGGTTCGAACGGAGGAGAAGTCCATAATTCGATCGGATCGGCTGGTTGTACGTCATAATGTCCGTATACTAAAACGGTAGGTAATTTCGGATCGATGATTTTTTCACCGTATACAATAGGGTAGCCCGGCGTTTCGCAAAGCTCTACAAAATCGCATCCGGCTTTTTCAAGACTTGCTTTAACGGCATTGGCAGTATCGATAACATCTTGGGAGTAAGCACTGTCGGCACTTACGGAAGGAATTTTTAATAAGTCAACTAATTCGTTTATAAAACGTTCTTTATTTTCCTGAACGTATTGTTTAATAGTATCCATTTATAATGCTAATATGATGAAAGCCAAATGTACAAAAAAAACTATCAAAATTTTTTTCATTTTTTTCTTGGATGGTAAGAAGTAATGCGTATATTTGCACCCACAATAACAAAGCAATTACGCTTTACGAAGTTGTCCTGCGGGTGTGGTGAAATTGGTAGACACGCCAGACTTAGGATCTGGTGCCTTCGGTGTGTAGGTTCGAGTCCTATCACCCGCACAAAAGCCTCTGAGAAATCAGAGGCTTTTTTTTATGCAAAAAAACTAGTACCTTGATAGGTGATGTCTGTTGAAAATATGTGCGTTAAGCATTTCTTACTTTGCTTTTTATTCGACTCCGTTTCGAGCTGTGATAAATAGCTGTAATCCTTTACATCGGTCGTAACGTATTACTGTAGGTAATTTTATACGGATTTTTGGTTTCGGCATTGTCTTTCATCACATAAATAAATTTGTATTGCTTTGCTTTTTTAGGCTCGATAATCACTTCTTTATTGCTCATTTTATCGGTAATTGTAGTAGCGAATGTATTGTCGATTCGCAGCGAATGTGCAATTCCATTTCCCAGATTGGTGATCGTGGTACCTTTATAAAGGGTTTTCTTTTCGTTTGAGATGGTCACCAGCTCACCTTTAAAGCCTTTTGTCAGAATAAGAACCGAAAAGTTTTCACCATTGGCATTCATATCGGACAAGAATTGCTTTTTCTGACTCTCGGAAACCGAACGGAAATCGTCGCGATATTGTACATTAGAAGTGCTGCACATCGTAAATAATAAGGTAAAAAGAAATAGGACAATCGTTCTCATAAAATCAAAATCAAAGGTTCATACTATAAAAGTAACGGGTTAAAAGGCAATTCTATTATATCTTTGCAGGATTAAATCTAATCGGAACCGGATATGATTCATAAAATAGGGCATAGAGGTGCTAAAGGTTTTCTGGCAGAAAATACGTTGGAATCGTTTAGCAAAGCACTGGATTTGGGTGCCAATGCGATCGAATTGGATGTGCATATTTGTGCCACCGGCGAAATTGTGGTAATCCATGATTTTACGGTCGACCGAACAACAAACGGTTTCGGAGAAGTACATCAGCTATCCCTTTCGGAATTAAAAAAGCTAAAGGTTGAAGCATTGTACACAATTCCTTTATTGGAAGAAGTATTGGATTTAGTAGCTGGAAAATGTTGGGTTAATGTAGAATTAAAAGGACATGGAACAGCCGAACCTGTCGCCGAATTAATACAACACTATGTGACCGAAAAAGGTTGGCGCTATAAGGATTTTGTAGTTTCCAGTTTCCAGAAAGAAGAATTAAAAAGAATAAAAAAAATAAACCCTGAAATTCCAATTGGAATACTCACGCAGGCCAGTGTAGAACAAGCGATTCATTGGGCAGAACAATTGTCGGCCCAGGCGATTCACCCGCATTTTTCATTGCTAACCGAAGACAACTGTAAGGAAGCACAAGCAAAAGGATATGCGATTTTTACCTGGACTGTTAATGAAGAAGATGATATCCGACGCGTAAAAGCATTGGGTGTTAACGGTGTCATTTCCGATTATCCGAATAGATTATGAATGCAAACTACGATGTTATCATTATAGGTGGTGGTGCGGCCGGATTTTTTACGGCTATCAACATTGCCGAAAACAATTCGAAACTAAAAATTGCCATTCTCGAGCGTGGTAAAGACGTGCTTTCTAAAGTTCGTGTTTCCGGCGGCGGGCGCTGTAATGTAACGCATGCCTGCTTTATTCCGAATGAACTGGTTAAATTTTATCCAAGAGGTGAAAAAGAACTAAAAGGACCTTTTCATCAGTTTTGTTCGGGCGATACGATCGAGTGGTTCGAACGCCATGGGGTGGAACTGAAAATCGAAGACGATGGAAGAATGTTTCCGGTAACCGATAGTTCGCAAACCATAATCGACTGTTTTCAACAGGCTGTGAAAAAACTGGGAATTGATGTATTGACTGGACAAAGTGTACAATCGCTTTTTCGAGGGGAAGACTATTGGAAAGTCGAAACGACACGCGACACGTTTAAAGCGTCAAAAATAGTAATGGCAACGGGTAGCAATCCAAAAATGTGGGAAATGATGGAAATCTTAGGGCATTCCATTGTGCCACCGGTACCGTCTCTTTTTACTTTTAATATTAAGGATCCCAGAATTAAGGATTTGATGGGAGTTTCGGCTCAGGCGACTGTCAAAGTAAAAGGCAGTAGGTTACAGGCTTCCGGTCCTTTATTGATCACACATTGGGGAATGAGTGGTCCCGGAATCTTACGACTTTCAGCCTGGGGCGCCCGCGAATTATTTGCTAAAAATTACCAGTTTGTTCTACAGGTAAACTGGTTAAATGATCTCGATTTTGAAGAAACGGCTGAACTACTTCGTGAACTCAAAATTGAACACGCTAAAAAGCTAATTACAAAAAAATCACCATTTGATTTCCCGAACCGTTTATGGGAAAGTCTTGTATTGGCTTCCGGAATTACGGAAGCAACCAAATGGGCCGATTTGTCCCGTAAGCAACTGGATAATCTTACCGAACAATTGGTAAACGGTCAGTATCATGTAAACGGGAAAAGCACCTTTAAAGAAGAATTTGTAACCGCCGGAGGAGTCGATTTAAAAGAGATTAATTTTAAAACGATGGAAAGTAAAATCCTGCCCGATTTGTATTTTGCAGGTGAAATTCTGGATATAGATGCGATTACTGGAGGGTTTAATTTTCAAAATGCCTGGACTGGCGGATTTCTTGTGGCTAAAAACTTCTCAAATTGACATTTTAATAATCAAAATTGTGAGAATTATTTTTATTTTTAACACATAAGATGTGTTAGAATAAAGATTTATGCCCCTAAAACCCGTTTGCAGGTTAATCCTGTTAGTATTTCTATTGCCTTACAGTATTGTAATGGCGCAAAATGTCACTTTAAAAAACTTTAAACAGAAAAATGGACTGCCCAGTAATGAGGTCTACGATATTTTTCAGGATAAAAATGGCGTCATGTGGTTTGCGACCGATCGGGGATTGGCCAATTACAATGGATCAAAATTTAAAAAGTTCGAACTCAAAGACGGATTAACCGATATTACGGTCTTCGATTTTTTTCCTCAGGAAAACGGCCAGGTATGGTGTACAACCTTTAATGGCAAACTGTTTTATTTTAAAAACGGATCCGAAAAATTTATACCCTATCGGTACAATAACGTTATTGAGAATTATTTAAAAGAAAAAAAACTATCCGGATCTTTAATCATTTCTTTAGCTGTTGATGCTCAAAACGCCTTACATTTTTTTATGGCTTCCGGTTTTTATCTTAAAATCGATCAGAAAGGCACTCTTACGTGTATCTCAAAAATCAAACTTCCAACGGAAGAACCGCGGTATTTTCACTATCAAAAAATTAATAAAAAACAGGGAATCGAATATTTTTCAGAACAAAAATCAGCGTTTCCACCGTATGTCGGGATAAAAGAATCCGTAAAAAGATTTTTCAGTTTTAAGGATGTTAAGGTCGTATACTCGGAAAGATCGGTGTGGATTTACCCAAAAAATAAAAATCCATTTCTTATTTCGGGTGAAAAATCCGAACCGCTGGAAAGTGGCGAATATGACGCTGATCATTTCTGGATCAGTTACAGAGGGAAGGGAATATTTGTATACGATACAAACGGAACTGTTGTAAAAAGAGGTCTTAATGGTCATTCCGTCTCAAGAGTTTTTAAAGATAATTTCAATTCGCGATGGTTTTCAACAGTTGATGGAGGTGTTTTTTACGAACAGGAAGAAAAAATAGCAAAGAATATACTAAAAGGAACGTATGTACATTCCTTAACCCGTAATGAGGATGGAGAACTGTTTATAGGTTGCTATAATGGCGATGTCTATAAAAGAAACAAAAAAGGAGTACTGGTATTGTTACATCGCGGATTGACAAATAAACCGGCAATTGTACAATATTATAAAGCTGAAAAATGTACCTATTATATGGTGGATGAGACACTTTATACGGACACGGGAAAAAAAATGATTTGTACCGGAGGCGTTTTAAAAGCATCGGATGATACGCCGGTACCGATTATCTCGCGCTTTGGCCTCTTGAATGTAATTGAAGATGTACAGGTTCGTAAAGTAGACACTTTAATGTTCCGAATACATGATGTTTCGGAACATGACGGGAATTATTATTGCGCTTCGATGAAAGGGATCAAAGTGAGTAAGGGTGGAAAAAAATACGTTGCGATAAATAATCGGCTACTCAATTACCGATTTGATGACATGGATTATGAACCGGAACGAAAAGTTTTTTATCTCGCCAGTTTGGGTGTCGGAGTGGTGGTTTACAATCCGCATACGGGTAAGACAATGTATATTGACAAATCAAAAGGATTGTCGGACGATTTGGTGACGGAAGTATATATAGAAGATAAAAATACCATTTGGGCTTGTACCAACTATGGACTCAACAGGATTACATTTGATAAAGATGGTACATTTAAGGTGCGCTATATTACAGCATCTGATGGTTTGTCGGAAAACCAGATCCGTGATGTCGAAATTGTAAACGATACCATATATGTGGCTACCGCTAATGGTTTGTGTAGTATCGCAAAAAACAATTTTGAAGCAATTTTTGACAAGAGAAAATACTTTCTGCGATTAAGTTCGATAGCGGTTAATAACACCGTTTTGGACACGCCAACAAAACAATTGGCATTGTCGTACGATAAAAACCAGCTCGATTTTTGGATTGAATCGGTTGCCTATGGTAGAAAAGAACAGGTATATCGGTACAAATTAAAAGGACTGCATGAGAATTGGAATTATACCAGCGATCGCAAAATTGCCTACGAATTTATTCCGCCGGGACATTATGAATTACAGGTACAGGTTTTGGAAGACAACCGTCTTTTTTCGGATGAGATGGTTCGTTTGCCTATTACGGTTCGGAATCCTTTCTGGACAACCTGGTGGTTTATTATTATAGTAATAGCAGGATTAACAGCATTGATCTATCTGTTTTTCAGGATTCGGGTGCTAACCTATAATAAAGATATTATCCGGGAACTATTGCGATTATGGGTGCGGAAGATCAAAAAGAAAGAAAAGTATTTTGTTTTTAAAGAACAAGGCAAGGAAATACGGATACCAACCAATACCATTTTATATGTCAAATCCTCCGGAAACTATATGGATATTGTTACCGAAGAAAAAGTATATGTCATGCGATGTAAAATAGGTGATTTTATCAGTAAAGTACCCGATCCGTTGGAGTTTTTAAGAGTGCATCGTTCGTATATCATACGAATTGACAAGGTGGAGCAGAAAACCAAAAAAACGGTATTTATCAAAAAACAGGAAATTCCGGTTGGAGAAACCTATCTCGAAGAACTGGATAAAATCGTTTTTTAATAAAGAGCTTTATGACGGATAAAAATGTCATCCCAAAAAAAATAGGGTTTGTAAAATAGAAAAATATAGAATATTGATTTCGTCACTATTTGGGATAGTATTCGTCACAAATCGCGATTTTACTGGTGTTTTTTGTGTTTGATGCCAATAGTTTTGTGGTATCAACTTTAAAAACCTAAAACATGAAAAAAATTATTTTTAATGTAAAATCCGGGGCATTAATGTGCTGTATGTTTGTATTAACGACCTTCTCGGCCAACGCACAAACGCTATCAATTGGGGGAACCAATGCACTTAGTGTAAATGTTACATCAGCAGGAAGTCCGGCTACGTATACGTACAATGTAACCATACCGTATTTTGCCAACGAATTAACAGGGACGTTTACCGTTACACAGGGAACAACTAATGTGCCGTATACTTGTGGCGCGACTTATTTTAAAGAGTTAATCGTAACAAATGCTAATGGTTATGTAAACTCAACAACCAATAGTAACACAGTAACAATTCCCGGGCCAAAGCCTGTAGGAACAAGCTACTATACGGTGAACGCATGGTGTCGAAATAGTGCAGTTGATTTACCGAGCATACACAAAGGAACGTACAATATCAGGATTGTTGTGACTAAAGAAACAGCACCAGCGGTTAATTTGAATTTTGCACCTTTCTGTAAATACACGCCAAATACAAATCCGCCGCAATACAGTGGTTTTATTGGATTTAATGTTACGGGTAACTATGCTAATGCGGGTAAACTTTATCTGAGAGTAACAAACCCTTTAAATACATGTCCTACCGCCGATTATAAGGTAACCTTGTTGCATGGTTCCGGAGCGGCTACGGCTACAATCGCTGCAGCCAATTTTTATAATTGTGCGGCTAATACTACGTATACGATTCAATTGGTTTATAAAACAACAAGTACATCGGGAGCTTCAATTATATATGTTGTTAATAGCGGTGAAATCGGATGGACGGATTATAGCTGGAAAAAAGGATTTAGAAATTGTTTGAATTTAGCGGAGCCACAACCTCAGGATCCGGTATTCGTGCAAAAGGCTACA
The DNA here is from genome assembly GCF_039888695.1 of Flavobacterium sp. CAU 1735. Lineage (NCBI taxonomy): Bacteria > Pseudomonadati > Bacteroidota > Flavobacteriia > Flavobacteriales > Flavobacteriaceae > Flavobacterium > Flavobacterium sp. CAU 1735. The sequence goes on from NZ_JBDQQQ010000001.1 coordinate 395,305, forward strand.
CAAAACATGTCGCTTGATACGGCCGACAGTAAAAAATATAATGTATATCCAAACCCAACCAACAGCGATCTGAATATCGCACCTGCCGATGGTAAAGAGATCCGTAGTGCTAAAGTGATTGATCCAAGCGGATTTGTATACGAATCCAGAGCTTTCCGCAACGGAAAAGGAGAACAGTCGATCAATCTGAGTCATTTAAAACCAGGTATCTATTTTGTAGAGATCGAAACCAACGAAGGTGTGTTTGTAGAAAAAGTAGTGAAAAACTAAATAACGTTAAAAACGATTTAGAGCTTGTCGTTTTTATCGCAAACCTGTCAGGATGTAAAATGCCTGACAGGTTTTTCTGTTTTGTAAAAAAAGGATTATTTATTATTGAAAAAGAATGTTTCAAAAAGTGGGATTTGTGTTTTTATATCACAAAAGTCAAATTACGTCACTATTTTATATGTAATTCATCACAAAATGCGATTTAAGTAATACTTTTTAAACTTTAAAAAGCATTTTTGCTTGAATAACTTTAAAAACATTTTATGAAAAAAACAACATTACTTCTTTGTGCATTTTTACTCTTTATGAGTACAAATCTGTTTGCGGCTTTAACGGCCAACATGCAATTTTATCCGGCATTGGGTACATCGATAACGGTATATCCAAACAGTACAGTTTATCCGGCTTATTATGAAGTTCGAATTACCGTTTCGTCCTATTCCAATACATTGTGCTCCGGTACCTATTCGTTAGCTTTAGAGCGTAGAGATATGACAACCGGTACCAGTCTTTGGGGAAGTGTAACGCCCGATTCGTTATTTCCTAATCCGGGAGTAGTAAGTTCTTATTCCGGAACCTGTATGATTCATCAGGTACACGGGACAAAATACGAATACCGCGTTAAGGTGGTTTTTAATCCAACGGGTAACGCAGGAACGACTTGTGCTACTATGGCCAATGAAGAAAAATATACCAGTATCGGTACTGTTGTGGTGAAAAAGAAAGCAGTTCCGGATTTTACAATAAACGGAATGACTGTTCCGGCTGATGGATCACCGATGAGTATTTGTGCATCGGTATTAAATTTGGATGCTGCTATTACGGCTAATGAGTCGGATTATTTCTTAGGAGTATCCGAATGTAACCGTTGGTGGGATAGAACCGGAAATTTAGAATGGGGCGGATGGTTTCCTGGTCAGGCTCCAAATGGTATCCCGGTACAAAGTACAATGCTTTTGAGTCCTAATTATTTTACGGCACCTACACCTACTCAGGTACAATCGAATCCGGCATTGGCAATCTTAAAAGGAGGAACCATTCAGAGTCCGGCGAATTTTGCAGGACAGGACCGTTATTATCGTATAAGTGTTTGTGTGGGCGAACCGGAATGGAATTGTAAAACAGCTCTGGTTCGGGTAGATCCGAATTGTAGAATGGCATCGGTAATAGAAATAGCCGATTCGGATGTTATGGATCAATTCCTTAGTGAAGAAAATACAGCCGGAATGAAGTTGTTCCCGAATCCGGTAAAAGACGTCGTAAATATTACTACCAAAGAAAAAGTGTCCGGTTATACTATATATGATTTAAGTAATACCATCGTAAAAATGGAGCAAAACAAAAAAGGTAGCGATCTTCAGCAATTGGATCTTAGTAATCTTAAACAGGGATTGTACGTTATTGAAATCACAACGGAAAAAGGCGTGGAAAGACATAAAATTATAAAAGAATAATAAGAATATAACACATAAAAAGCCTGTCGGAATATGATTCCGACAGGCTTTATTTTTTTACAGATTTGTGTTTATTCGCGTCCGCCGTCGAGTTTGTCCTGCCATTCTTTTAATTCCTGCCATTTTCCTTCGTACGCCATTCGGGCTTGTCGCGGCCATGTTGTCGGATTATGCATGGCAAAACGTTCGCCGGCCTTATGCAGAATCTCATTACAACGGTCTACCGAAGTTTCCGATAATGCTTTCCAGGAAAATATCCCCGAAGTGTTAAATAATTCTTCGATTTTAGGTCCGACACCTTCGATGATTTTCAGATCGTTTTCGGTAATTTTTTTACCCAGTACCGAAGCGGCCAACTCGGCATTAAAAGGTTCAATTATAGGGGTGGCGGCAAATCCTAAAGAGGAACCCTGACGTTTCAGGGCATCCAGTTCGGCTGCAAGTGTTGCGGATTTAGACCGGCAATTATCCAGGTCAATTTGTAATTGTTTGGAATTCTGATTACCCGTTGCGGATGATTTACCAAGTAAATAACCTAATAACGCACAGATTAGACCTGTTATGGCTGGGATGAGTATACATGGTGCATTCATATGTGGATGGTGTTAGATTAGTGAATCGTGATTACGGTACGTCTGTTTTTGGCCTGTCCTTCTTTGGTTGCATTGCTTTGCAACGGATTGTCCGGGCCTTTGGAATTGCTGTTGATTTTATCCGGAGCGACGCCATTTTGGATAAGGTAATTTTTAGCAAAATCAGCACGTTGTTGCCCTATATGGATATTGGTTTCGCGATTGCCGACATTGTCTGTATAACCGACGACATCCAGTTTCGCATTTTCCACATGATCGATATAATGAATCATATTCGCTATTTTCTGACGGTCGGTTTCGGTCAGGGCGATCTGCGTTTGACCGGTGTCAAAATAGAGTGTCAGCGGATCGGAATTTAATTGTGTTTTAATAGCTTGCCAGTCTGTTTCCGGCTTGGTTTCGGAAGTAGGTTTGATGAGGTCGAAAGTAACCGGTCCGAGAAGTGTTTCGTTCTGAACCATTATATCATCACTAGTAACACCATTGATTTCAATTTTAGCGGAAGGAATTCCCTGAGCAATAAAATAATTTTTGACATCATTAGCCCGCGCATAACCCAGATTTGGGAAAATGGAATTATTGATTTCGTCTTTACGGGTAAAACCGGTGATCTTTAAGGTAGCTGTATTCTTTTCGAAAAAAGCCTTTAACGAATTGGTGCCGAGCGTGATCGAATCGTCAATAGGTAGTAATTTTTTAAAATCGTTCTTTAAAAAATTAAAATTGTTCTGTGTGGTAAAATGAAAATCGTTGCTGTTCAGGGCAAACGGATAGGTCGGATGGAGTGCGGTACTGTCCGGGCTGAGAATAACTGTCTTGTCTTTTTTAAGACAGGCAGTGCCACAGGGGACGCAACAAAATTGATGGTATAAAAAACAACCGATAATTAGGGTTGCCAGTATACCAAGAAGGTAAGTAGCTTTTTTTGACATATCGATCAAATTTGATTATATTCTCAAATTTAACCAAAAAAGTCTTTTATTTATTTGTTTTTAGTTAAAAAATACAGTGTAATGTTAATTAAGTTGCCATATGCTTGCGTTTAACACGCCTGCAAAAGTAACCCAGGCGAGATAAGGAAGTAACAGGTAGCCGGCTATTTTGTTGATCTTTTTAAAAGAAAGATAGGTTTCATAGATGATCAGCCATAATAATACCAATTCGACCAAGGCTAATAAAGTATTGTGGAGTCCGAAAAACAAATACGACCACAAGGCATTTAATCCCAATTGAATGGCAAAGAACAATAAGGCTCTTTTAACAGCATCGCGTTCAAAATCGATACGATTCCAAACCAGTCCGGCGGCAATTCCCATTAAAATATAAAGCGTGGTCCATACCGGAGGAAACAACCAGTTGGGCGGATTAAACGATGGTTTTACCAAAGTAGGATACCAGGTTTCAATACTGCCGCGGGTTACAATTCCGGAAAAATAACCTACCACCAGACAGGTTACCACGATCATTAATATACGGGTGATGTTTTTCATACTCCAAAAATAAGCGAATTCCGGCAATTTTTTCCAATTGATCGCTATTTCAAAAAAAGTATCTTTGCGTAAATTTTTAAGGATATGTTTTTAGAAAAAGATTTTGTTTACAACGGAACGTTGGATGGTGTGAAAAACGGGAGTTTCGAATGGAGTGCGCCCAGTAATATCGCTCTGGTAAAATACTGGGGGAAAAAAGAACACCAGATTCCGGCCAATCCGTCGGTGAGTTTTACGCTTAATAATTGTAAAACCATCACAAAAATGTCTTTTTCTAAAAAAGAATCCACTACCGATTTTTCGTTTGATCTGTTATTTGAAGGGAAAGAAAAAGAATCCTTTAGACCGAAAATTCAGAAGTTTTTCGAGCGAATTGAGACGTATTGTCCGTATCTGAAAAACTACCATTTTGTTATTGATACCTTAAATACCTTTCCGCATAGTTCGGGTATTGCTTCGTCGGCTTCTGGAATGGCGGCATTAGCGATGAATATCATGAGTCTGGAAAAGACCTTACATTCACAAATGGAAGAGGCCTATTTTTATAGTAAAGCGTCATTTCTGGCGCGTTTGGGATCGGGAAGTGCCTGCCGAAGCGTAAAAGGGAATGTCGTGGTTTGGGGGATGCATAAAGAAATTGAAGGGAGTTCCGATTTGTTTGGAGTGGAATTTCCGGGAACGGTTCATAAGAATTTTGAAAACTATCAGGATACGATATTGTTGGTAGACAAAGGTGAAAAACAAGTATCGAGTACGGTTGGACACGATTTGATGCACAATCATCCGTATGCCGAAAAGCGATTTGAGCAGGCACATGTTAATCTGTCGCAAATCAAAAATATCCTGGAGACAGGTGATGTGGATAACTTTATTAAAATCGTAGAAAGTGAGGCGCTCACGTTACACGCCATGATGCTCACTTCCATGCCGTATTATATCCTGATGAAACCCAATACGCTGGAAATTATCAACCACATCTGGAAATACAGAAATGAAACCGGAACACCGGTGTGTTTTACACTCGATGCCGGAGCAAACGTACACGTCTTATATCCGGAATCAGTCAAAGAAAAAGTATTGGCATTTATTCAGCAGGAATTAGTTGGCTATTGTCAAAACAGTCAGTACATTTGTGACGAAATTGGAAAAGGAAGCGAAAAGATCAATTAAAACTTTTTTTCACTACCTTTATACTAGATTTAGCGGTAAACCGTTTCTAAAGCAGGAAATACGTATATGAAAGGACCACTTTTTTACTCGAAAATTTTACTCTTCGGAGAGTATGGTATTATCAAAGATTCCAAGGGGTTATCCATCCCGTATAATTTTTATAACGGAGCCTTAAAAATAGCCGAAAACCCAACTTCGGAATCGATAAAATCAAATGCGGCTTTACAACGTTTTACAGCCTATCTGGAAGATCTTCAGGAAGAAAACCCGGAATTGGTTACCTTTAATATGGAAGCCTTAAATGCCGATGTAGCTCAGGGTATGTATTTCGATTCCAGTATTCCGCAAGGATACGGAGTGGGAAGTAGCGGTGCTTTAGTGGCGGCTATTTATGATAAATATGCCAATCACAAAATTACTGTACTGGAAAACCTGACGCGTGAAAAATTACTACAGTTAAAAAATATCTTTGCCCAGATGGAATCCTTTTTCCACGGAAAAAGCTCCGGATTGGATCCGCTTAACAGCTATCTGAGCCTGCCTATATTGATCAATTCCAAAGATCATATCGAACCAACCGGTATTCCGTCACAAAGTACCGAAGGTAAAGGAGCGGTATTCCTGATCGACTCCGGAATTGTAGGCGAAACCGCACCGATGGTGAATATCTTTATGGAAAACCTAAAAGATCAGGGTTTCCGTAAAATGCTAAAAACACAATTCGTAAAATATACCGATGCCTGTGTGGAAAACTTCCTGCACGGCGATGTGAAATCCTTATTTTCCAATACCAAAAAATTATCGAAAGTAGTGCTGAACAACTTTAAACCGATGATTCCGGAGCAATTCCACCAGGTATGGCAAAAAGGGATCGATACCAACGATTATTACCTGAAATTATGTGGCTCCGGTGGCGGTGGCTACATACTTGGATTTACTCAAAATCTGGAAAAAGCTAAAGAATCCTTAAAAGATTATAAGTTAGAGGTCGTTTATCAATTCTAATTTATAACTTTTCGGTCGGAAAATTCCGCGGACGATAAATTAATAGCCTAAACCATGCTTACCCGTAAATCCAAATTGACTTTGATGAAGATCCTCAGTTTGTTTTCTGTGGTACGCGGGTATAATATTCCGATTATTGTATTGGCGCAATACCTGTCGTCGATCTTTATTCTGGCCAAAGATGAACGCGCATTGGATGTGATTCTGGATTGGCGTTTGTTTATTCTGGTGTTTGTATCGACGCTAACGATTGCTTCCGGATATATTATCAATAATTTTTACGATGCACAGAAAGACCTGATCAATCGTCCGAATAAATCGATGTTGGATCGATTGGTAAGTCAGCAAACCAAGTTAAAAGTTTACTTCGGACTAAATTTTCTCGCAACAGGTCTGGCATATATCATATCCTGGCGGGCGGCTTTCTTTTTTGCAGCCTATATTTTTCTGATCTGGTTTTATTCGCATAAACTTAAAAAATACCCGATTGTCGGAAATCTGACGGCGGCAGTCCTTGCGGTAATGCCGTTTTTCGGAATATTGCTGTATTTTAAAAACTTTTACCACGTAATTTTTGCCCATGCGGGATTTCTTTTTCTATTGATCCTGATTCGTGAAATGATCAAAGATCTGGAAAATATCAAAGGGGATTTGGCATCCGATTATCAGACCATTCCGGTTCGTTTCGGAACAAACGTATCCAAAAAAATGATAACGGCTTTAACGATAGCAACGGTTATTCCGGTGTTTATCCTGGTCGAAAAATACGATGTAGGCTATATGGATATTTACTTTTATATAGCATTGATCATCTTGATGTACTTTATCCGGTTATTATGGAAATCGGAAACCCGGGAAGAATATGTTCAGTTGCATATCATCTTGAAAACGCTTATTGTAGCCGGCGTTTTCTGTATTGTACTAATTGAACCTGCGGTTTTGGTAAACGGAAAAAAACTACTGGCCGGACTATAACAATCTTTCAAAATACTTTTTTAACACACAAAGAGATAAATAGTATCTTTGCAAAAATTTTTTAGCGAAATGAATAACGGAAAAGGAAATAATAAAAGAGGTTCTTCCAACGGCAAACCGGGTTTTGGACCAAAGAAATCAAATGCGGCAGGGAAACCGAATTTTAAAAAAGACGATAGAAAAAGTAATTTCTCAAAACCGAAACCGGACTTTGAAAAAAAGCCGAAAGCGCCTAAAACAGCAGCTTCGGATGATATCCGTCTGAATAAATATATTTCTAATTCCGGTGTTTGCTCTCGTAGAGACGCTGATATTTATATCCAATCGGGGAATGTAAAAGTGAATGGAGAGGCGATTACCGAAATGGGATATAAGGTAAAACCGGGTGATGTGGTTAACTTTGACGGTACGGTGATTACACCGGAGAAAAAAGAATACATCCTGCTAAACAAGCCAAAAGGATTTACGACGGCTGGCGATGGCGACGGAAATACAACAAATGTATTGGATTTGGTACGCAATGCGACCAAAGCAAAATTACAGGCAGTTGGACGTATGGATAAAAGTACAACCGGATTGTTATTGTTTACAAACGATTCGGATATGGTACGTAAATTTACGGCACCAAACCAGCGTTCGTCAAAAGTATACCAGGTAACGCTGGATCGTAACTTGAAGTTCGAAGATCTTGAAAAAATCCAAAAAGGACTTACGATCGACAATTTTAGAGTGTATGTAGAGGAGATTTCGTATATCGAAAACGAACCGAAAAGTGAAATCGGCTTAAAGATGAAAACGTCTAATGTAAAAGTTGTACGTTCTATTTTCGAGCATCTGGAATATGATGTGATTAAAGTAGACCGTGTTGTTTTTGCCGGACTGACCAAGAAAAATTTGCCTCGTGGAAACTGGCGTTTTCTGACCGATCAGGAAATTATAAACCTTAAAAATATATAAATCCACAATCCTGAAGCTTGCTTCGGGATTTTTTTACCGTACTAATGACACCAGAAACATTACAATCGATTGCTTTTCGTTGGTTTGAAGCGTTCAATACCAAACAACTTGACAAATTATTATCGCTTTATGATGAGGAAGCGCAGCATTTTAGCCCGAAATTAAAAATCCACCAACCGGAAACAAAAGGATTGGTTGTGGGAAAAGAGGCTATGCGTGCCTGGTGGCAGGATGCGTTTAACCGTTTGCCAAGTTTGCATTATAAAGTGACATCGTTAACGGCTAATTCCGATCGTATCTTTATGGAGTATATTCGTCAGGTAGAAGGAGAAGACGATATGTTGGTTGCCGAAGTACTCGATGTGAAAAATGGAAAAATAATCGCTTCGCGTGTATACCACGGATAAAATAAAAGTCCCGTCATTGGCGGGACTTTTATTTTATGCGGTCTTCAGATTTCCCATTGAATATATCATACATGGCAATGGCTACGATGCCTAATACATTTAGGGTTGTAGTTCCTAAAAGAATGGTTAAGACGTTGTCGGATAAACAGTAGCTGTTATTATTGGCTGTCAAAATCGAACCAACTTTCCATAACCAGTAGCTTACAATTAATGAAGACCAAATTGCTAAGTATATCCGAAGGTTGGTGTTAATCGAATACCTTTTGTTTTTTAAAGCATTACAAGTGTATTTGAGATAGTTTTTCTGATTCTTAAATGTTTCTTCTTCTTTTTTTGATTTATCATCGGTGTCGTTTGATTCCGAAACGATGTAATTCAAATTATTTTTTAAATCAGACGGCATATTTATCCAAGTTGTTTTTTCTGATTTTGTTTTAAAAGGTATTTATAGTGTTCTTTTATATAGGTATCGGGTATTTGCAAAGAAAAGTAATCATTGTTTTTTATCGTATTCCATACGCACGACCAGGGAGAGTCTTCCTGATGGGTTTTGGCACTTAGTTCGATACCGTTGTATTGACCGTAGACTTCCCATATTTTGTCGAGAAAGTTTTCATCTTCCTTGTTACCTAAGGTGGGGGTTCCGTTGTATTTTTCGATTGGAGCGTTTCCATATCTTTTGTAGCGATGGTAAAGGCTGGGAATTACCGGGCCATATTTCCAAGCTTCCGGGTTTTCGTCTATTAGGGCGTTGTCTGTAATTCCGAGATACCAGCCATGAGCGATGTAGACCAGTTTGATTAGTTTCATGGGAGTTATGTTTTTGCCATCGCTATAGTTGGCTAGGAAGTAGTTGGCTATTTGTTTTGGACTGTACATGGCTTATATAAGTTAGATAACTAAGGTACGATTTATGCTTAGGGCTATAGCATTATTAATCAATTTGACTTCCGTTTTACCTCACAAGACCTCAAAAATTAATAAGTATGGATTGATATAAAAAAGAGGTTGTCTTAAATAGACAACCTCTTTTCGTTTAGTTTTTCAATAGTTTGTTACCATTGTTCAAACCGCGTTTGTTGAGTAGCGGTGTGATATTGGGTTCCTCGCCACGGAATTTTTTATAAAGGATCATTGGATCTTCTGTTCCTCCTTTTTCAAGGATGTATTTACGGAAGGCTTTGGCTTTTTCCTGATTGAATAGCGAAGTGCTTTTAAAGGCTTCAAACGCGTCGGTATCCAAAACACCGGACCAGATATAGCTATAGTAACCGGCCGAATAACCACCGGCGAAAACATGGTTAAAATATGTACTTCTGTAACGTGGAATAATAGAATTGATCAATCCGATTTTCTTCATGGAATTGGCTTCAAATGCAGTAGCGTCCTGTGTAATGGCTCCGGTTTGCGTATGGTATTCCATATCCAGTAACGAAGCAGCCAGGTATTCTATAGTGGCAAATCCCTGGTCGAAAGTACCGGATTTTTGTAATTTTTCAATCAGTGCATCGGGAATTACAGCTCCGGTTTGGTAATGTTTGGCATACATTTTTAAAACTTCAGGTTCGGCAGCCCAGTTTTCCATAACCTGAGAGGGTAACTCTACGAAGTCTCTTGGAACTGCAGTTCCGGCCATACTCTGGTAATTTACGTTCGACAATAAACCGTGTAACGCATGACCAAATTCATGGAAGAATGTTGTCGTTTCGTCAAATGTTAATAGGGTAGGTGCGTCGCCAATTGGTTTGGAATAATTACAAACAATTGAAATTACCGGAGGAATACGTTTTCCGTTTTCCATTTGTTGCGCACGGTAGGATGTCATCCAGGCGCCACCGTTTTTGGAAGCACGCGAATAGAAATCCATATATAAAGTACCCACCTGAGTCCCGTCTTTTTCCATAACTTTCCAAACGGTAACGTCTTCATGGTATTTCGGAACATCTTTTAGCTCTTCGAATTTCAACCCATAAAGATTTTCAGTTACTTTAAAGATACCTTGTTGTACATTCTGAATGCTGAAATACGGTTTTACTTCCTGCTCATCCAGATTATAACGTTCCTTACGGATTTTTTCAGCATAATAACGCCAGTCATACGGTTGTACGTCACCGGAAATACCATCGGCAACCATCATTTTTTTGATATCGGCAGTTTCTAGTTTTGCTTTTTCAAGGGCCGGTTTCCAAAGCTTGGTTAACAATTCGGTTGCTTTTTCCGGAGTTTTAGCCATACTTTCTTCCAATACATAGGCCGCATGGTTTTTATAACCCAGTAAGCGTGCTTTTTCACCACGAAGGTTAGCCATCTGGATCAGATTTTGTTTGTTGTCGAATTCGTTATTATTGTTGCCGCGGTTTTGATAAGCCGTCCAAATTTGTTTGCGCAGTTCGCGATTGGAAGCATATTGCAGGAAGGGCATTACACTCGAGTTACTTAGTGTAAATACCCACTTTCCGTCCTTTCCGGAAGCTTTGGCTTTGGCCGCTGCGGCAACGATCAGTTCGTCGGGTAAACCGGCTAGATCAGTTTTTTTATCAACCACCAGTTCGTAGGCATTGTTTTCTTTTAGAATGTTGTTACCGAACTTTAACGATAATAACGATAAGTCTCCGTTGATTTTACGCAGTTTTTCTTTGTCAGCATCCGACAGATTGGCGCCACTACGTACAAAAGCCTTGTATTTTTTCTCCAGTAAACGGGATTGTTCCGGAGTTAATTTTAAGGTTTTACGGGCATCCCAAACCGCTTTTACCCGGGCGAATAATTTCTCATTCAGATTGATATTATCATTGTGCTTAGACGATATTGGTGCCATTTCCTGTGCGATCGCCTGTAGTTGGTCGTTGGTATTGGCCGAACTCATATTACCAAAAACAGTCGCAACCCGGTTTAAAAGCTGCCCTGCATTTTCAAGCGCCAGAATGGTATTGTCGAAAGTTGGTTTGGCCGGATTATTGGCAATGGCGTCAATTTCCTGTTGGTGGATTTTAATACCTTCCAGTAAAGCCGGTTTAAAATGTTCGTTTTTAATCAAATGAAAAGGAGGAACTTCATAAGGAGTGTTGTACGCGGCCAAAAGCGGATTGGTTGGATCGCCGTTTCGCTTGGACTTGTCATCGTTCCCCGAAAGTAAAGACATTCCCACAGTTGTAAGAATCAGAACAGTTTTTGTAATCATGATGTTATTTTGATTAATTTAGTTATGTAAAAATAACAGAAAAAGTGATTACCGTCGGTTATGGCACATTTTGTTAACGAATTTTTATGAGCCGAATACGGAATATTCTGTTAAAATTTGAAAATTAGATAGTACTTTTGTAGTATGAAGCGCTCCCCTAAAAATATAATCCTCAAGACCCTTAAGATCACTGGAATCACAATCGGTAGCATATTGTTGTTATTATTCCTGATTCCGTTGCTGTTTCCGGGAACCATTGCCGAACAGGTAAAAAAAGCCGCGAATCAAAAACTGGATGGCGAACTGAATTTTAAAGAAACGCATCTGTCGTTTTATAAGCATTTTCCGTCGTTAACGGTTTCGCTGGATGAATTTTCGTTAAAAGGATCGGCACCCTATCGGAACGATACGTTAGTGGCGGCAAAAGAGGTGGCCTTCGGGATCAACCTGAAGCGGCTTATTTTCGACAATCAGGTGAGTATTGACGAGATCTATTTATCCGATGGACAGGCGAATATCAAAGTGGACGAACACGGACACGCGAATTATAATGTCTATATTTCGAATGCACCAAAAACAGCCGATACTACAGAATCGGCTTCCATTCGACTGGATCGGATCGAAATTAAAAATGTCGATTTAAAATACAACGACCTTTCGGCCAAAGTAGCGATCGATGCCAAAGATTTTAATTATATCGGAAAAGGTGACTTGGACAAGTCTATTTTTGATCTAACGACTAAGGCGCGAATCGGATCGCTGGATTTCGCTTTTGACGGGGAAACCTACCTGAAAAACAAAGTGGTTAATGCCGACTTATTGACGCGGATCAATACGAATTCCCTGTCGTTTGTTTTTAGACAAAATAACCTGAAAATAAACAAGCTTCCGGTTAAATTTATCGGGAAGCTCAACTTCCTGAAAGATGGATACGATATCGATATTCACGTAGAAACCCAAAATAGTAACCTAAACGATTTGTTCACAGCAATGCCACCGGCTTATGTAACCTGGCTGGAAAAAACAAAAGTGCAGGGGCAAACGGATGTGTTGTTCACGTTTAAAGGAATCTATAACGCTTCTCAAAATAAAAAACCCGATTTAGGATTGGCGGTTAACATCCGCGACGGTTATATCGCTTATAAAGATACGCCGTTTCCGACTTCGAATATCTTTTTAAAATTTAATACCCGAATGCCGTCGTTAAATCCGGATTTATTGGAAATCGATATGGATTCGATCCACTTTAATGTTGGAAAAGACTTTTTGGCTGGAAAACTGTATTCCAAAGGAACCAAACATATCAACGTAAACACGGATATGAAGGCCAAATTGGATCTGGAAAAATTAAACCGTGCTTTGGGATTGGAAAAGGTAGAAATCAAAGGATTGCTAACTACGAGTATCAAGGCCAAAGGCGATTATGATGCGGCTCAAAAACTATTTCCGGTTACCGATGGATTTTTAGCGCTACAAGGCGGACGATTAAAAACGCCGTATTATCCAAACCCGATCGATTCCATCCGAATCAATGCACGCATCAAAAATACAACCGGTAGTTATAAAGATCTGATGGTAAAGGTAACGCCGGCCTCTTTTCATTTTGAAGGCAACCCGGTGTTTGTTGCAGCCGATTTATCGAATTTTGAAGACCTGGCTTATAAAGTCAAAGCTAAGGGTGAAATTGACGTCGCAAAAGTCTATAAAGTATTCCGTCAGGAAGGACTTGATTTAAAAGGATATATCAAAGCCGATTTGTTTTTACAAGGAAAACAAAGCTATGCCACTACGGGTCAGTATGGTAAAATGAATAACAAAGGAACCTTGGTGTTACGGGATATTACGGCAAAATCGCAGTTTTTCCCAAAACCGTTCCTAATCAAAGAAGGCTTGTTCCGATTTGATCGCGACAAAATGTTTTTTAACGATTTTAAAGCGGGCTATGGACAGTCGGATTTTAATTTGAATGGTCAGTTACAAAATGTGATCAACTATGTATTGAACGATAAAAGTGTCCTTTCCGGAAACTTCGCGTTACAGTCCGATTTTCTGAATGTTAACGAATTTATGGCCTACAATCCGGATGGTGTCAAAACAAATAATTCCAAGGTCAATGCGAAAAAAACAAAACCGAAAGAACCAACTGGTGTTGTTGTCGTACCTACGAATCTGAATGTTTCGGTTGTAGCCAATGCTAAAAAAATAGACTACGACGGTTTGGTACTGAATGACATGTCTGGAAAAGCAATGGTCAAAAAAGGAAAAATCATGTTGCGTAATGCCGGTGTAGGGATTATCGGAAGTCGGATGACATTGGATGGTGTATACGACGATGTAAGTGCCGATAAAGCGAACTTTAGTCTGCGTTACCAGGCAAAAGATTTTGACGTAAACCGCGCCTATCGCGAAGTAAAACTATTCCGCGATTTAATGACATCGGCCGAAAAAGCCGAAGGTATAATAGGTGTCGATTACCGTTTACGCGGCGTACTCGATCAGAACATGCAACCGATTATGCCATCGTTAAAAGGAGACGGTGTGGTAACGGTTAAAAAAGTAAAAATAAAAGGACTGAAATTGTTTTCGGCTATCAGTAAAAAAACAGGATCCGATGGTATTGATAACCCGGATTTAAGTGAAGTAGAAATCAATTCGAACATTAAAAATAATGTGATCACTATTGATGAAACATTGATCAAAGTGGCTTTATTCCGTTTAAAATTCAAAGGGCAAACCAACTTTGCCGGTCAGATGAACCTGAGAATGCGTTTGGGATTACCGCCATTCGGGCTAATCGGAATTCCGGTTGTGATTACAGGAAACAAGGACAATCCTAAAATAAAAGTATTTAGTAAAACGGGTGAAGAAGTTCCGGAAACCGAATACAAAGGTACACCGGCACCGGCATCACCGCCAACACCTTCGGAACCAAAACCAAAACCGGAACCGGCGGCAACACCTGCACCGGTAACTCCGAAAGAATAATAAAAAGGCTGTCTTATGAGACGGCCTTTTTTGTGGAATTTAAAATCCGGTGGATTTTGATCTTTTCGAATAAAAAAAGTAGTAACTTAATTCCTATATTCAAAAATTCCCAAAAGAAAACAGATTTCAGGTTATTTAGTATTCATCGATTCTAAAATCACGACGATGGAAAACACAACTGTAACAAAAAGCCTCTTTTTCTGGATGATCATAACCAGTACGTTCGTACTGACATCCTGTTCCGGACTTCAATCTACCCGGATGCGATCACAATTGTATACGAGTAATTGTAATCAGCAAAATGTATACAATTACACCGTTGCCGAAATGCCCAAACCAATACACACACTCACGGTTGATACCGTTTTGGCGGCACAGCTCAGTTTTAAAAGTCTGAACGTGGCCAATGCAATCGGTGTATTGAATTTGTTGTCGGATTATGTCGCGATTCAAAAGCAGTATAAAAAGAACCCGAATATTGAAAACCGGTTAACGCAACTGGAGATCGTTCAAAAACTAAATCAGCGGATTAATATCGCGTCACTGGAAGTTTCGGCGGTATCGTCGGAAATGGATTGTGAAGAAGAACGTACCAGTCAGATTGCCGATTTTCTAAAAGGGAAAGAAGACGAAACCGAAAGTAAGTTAACTGTTGGCGCGATCGTAATCGGAGCTACCGGGGCGATTGCTTCCGGATTGTTAATCAACAAAGGGAACACCGGCGATTATATCGGATTGGGAACCGGGATCACCGAAGCAACCTTAGGGATGCTGATTCTGCGAAACAAACGCAGCATTGAGTTTTATCATAACCGGAACGCCTTGCGTGATATCTGGGAAGGTCGGCCGACCTCTTCTATTTTTCCGCCTACCGTTTGGTATTATCTGAATTATAGCAATCCAAGCGAACCGGAAAAAGTATCTTTCCGTCGGGAGATTATAGAAAAATGGATGAATTTTGGTCAGATTGCGGATGAGAAATCCAAAAAGAAAACCCAATTACTGGAATTGTATTTTGGAAATGGCGGTAAATATTCGGCTCAGGAATTGGACAACCGGGCCAATATGTACGATCAGCTGGAATCGCAAATCAACCTGATGAAACAGGATTTAAAAGCGCTGTCGATGGAACTGGAAAACCTGAAAATATAAGTAGAATATCTTCCGGACAAAAACTTTGCCCGGAAGATAAAGTTGTATTACCAGCCTAGATAATACGCCGGATCCAGCCATTCCGGACGTTCTAGTCCAAAATGAGTTTCCAGCATTTTTTCGGCTTCACATAGTGCGCCTTCAACCCATCCCTGCTGATCGGAATAGGCTTCCCCGCAAATATGAATTTGTTCTGTTGGTTTTGGTTGTCGCATGTATGGCATGACATTTTTAACCTCATATCCGGCTTTCCAGGCGTGATATCCGGCACCAAACGGATCGTCAGACCAGTCTCTGAAGTAGGTTACATACGGATCCGGGATTTCGACATCAGGGCCGTGTAATTCGCGTAACTGGTTCATCACTTCGTTTACCATCATTTGGGAAGCCTGAACGCTGTCCAGTTCGTGTAATTCTTTTAATGACGCTGAATTGGACGCTTTTACTTTAAAAAGAATTTTGTCGTCCGATAATGCTTTCCAGAACGTTTCGGTTTCCATATCACCATAACTACCTAATAACATCGAATTATCGGTATGCGTATCGGTACCAAAATAATAGCACTGGCGCATTGGTAAATCGGTTATGGAATGCCCGGAATCGATGCCCAGTTTTTTCCACCACGGATGCGGGAATCCCATCAGGATTTTAAAAGCCGGTTCCATGATCACCGAACGAATATTATTATTTAGCGTACTGTCTTCATTCACATTAAAAAAGAAGTTTTCCTGATCCAGTAATTCCAACGATCTACGCGGCATCGCCAATACGATAGTATTAGCGTAAACATGCCATTCCTCGTTGGTTGAAATGTTTAGGAACGTCAGCTGGTATTTGTGTGAATGTTTAAAAGCGTGCTCTTTTGTAAAAGTAATCAATTTGTTTTCGGACCAGATACAAGCGCCCGGATTGTCCATGTAGGTGTTGGCAATGGCGTAGGCAATACTGTCAAAACCTTCTTCAATGGTTTTATAAACGGTTCCTTCGGAGAAATCGCCCACCATATACGGGAAGGCTTCTGCCGAATTCCAGTTAATCGTATTGGAATAATAACCGCCGGCATTGGCTAAAAAGGTATAACCTTCCTGTGATACCTGATCCTTGATCAAATTCCAGAAACCGATATCGTTTACTTTCCGGCCTTCGTAAGGCGATCCTTTAAAATTATAGCGCAATTTCGGTTTGATATCATCCCATTGACGACTGGTGATTTCGAAAGTATACTCGTATTCGGATGTTTTTTTAACAAAATCCGAATAGTTTTCCCGGAACCACGGATCGGCCATCAACACATCATAAATGATTTTATTGAATAACTGGTCGGAACTAAAACCCAGATCGTCGTCATTCAGATAATAACGGGTGATCAGTTTTTTACCGGCATCCTGAGCCACATTCCAGGCATCCTGTTTAAAGCGTTCTTTTCGCAAATACATCAGTAATTTTGACGTGTCACCCATTGGAAACGGAACCGGGTTCATTTTGTCGACTAGCACTTGCTTGCGTTTGTTTAGATCCGGCTCGGTTAGCGGATAGCCTTCGATAAGCGTGGTTACGATTTCCTGAGAGGTAAGGTAACGCATTCCGCCCATTTCGCCCCAGAAATCCATTCCGGGCATAATCACCGATTCCAGTCGGCCGCCCAAACGATCGTTCAGATCAAAAATCTGAACCTGATCGGCGGTGAATTTTTTATCGGCTACCAGTCGGTAAGCCGTATATAATCCGGAAGTACCGGCGCCAACAATGGCGACTTCAATTTTTAAACCGGGTTCCATCCCCGGATTTAAAGGTGTGTTTTTATTCATAATGGTAGGTTTTGGTTAGTGGTTTGAAGCGCTCTAAAGAATTTATAGCCCAATTGGAAATTGGAAATATCGTAATCGGATTTGCCATCCAAAGCCATATCGGATAAGATTTTACCCAATAGTGGCGTAAATTTGGCCGCCCATCCGGTCGCATAGACCACGATATCTTCATGATTCGGAACGTAGCTCGGAGCAAAATCGATGATCAATTCTTTATTCGGAATTTTACTCAGCGCGATCAGACAGGTTGAGGTAAAGCAAGGTTCGGTATCCAGTCCGGTCATATGATTTTTGACCCATTCGGACGTATAATTTAATTCTTTTTCGTTCGGAATAAAGGAACGGTCGTACGGTTCGTCCAACGGTTCGATTACAAAATCGGGTGCCACGCGGATATAGTCGGGATGATCCCAGTCGACTTCCGGGAAGCCATAAAATTGATTGCCATTGTCGCCTTCGGCATTCTGGAAGACAAACCAGGTCGGGTATTGTACTTTTTCATCCGTCTTTTTAAAATAGGCGGAAGCCATATTCCAATAGGTCGCTTCAATGGTAAAATCCAATAAGTTGATCACGCTATTGATATACGGGCCGGGCGTGATGACGATTTTTTTAGCGGCATAATAGCCATTCGGAGTCGTTAGGTGAAACAAATCGTCTTTGCGTTCGATATGTGTCACAGGAGATTGTTCCAGTAAAGTCGTATTCGCGTCTTTTTTACAAAGTTCCAGTAAGGTTTCAATGGTCGCTTTAAAGTTGATACTCGCACCGTCGGCCTGAAATAAACCGGTGTAGTTATCCGGTAGGTTGCGGAAATGGTATTGTTCTTCGACTTCCTTGGCGGTCAGTTTGGTATAGGGAACGTTGAGCTCTTTTAAGGCAATTTCGGCTTTTGCAATATTTCCTTCGGTAGAATGTACCTCCGGATCGCCAAACCAAAGAGTGCCGACTTTATCAAGTAGTTCGGTTTCGGTATGGCTTTGTAATTCTTTCCAATAGGGTAACGAATCCAGCGCCATCTGAACCATATATTTTTCAGGATACGGAATACGGAATTGTCGGGAAACTCCTGCAGAACTTCCTTGTTGGTTTACAAAAGTAAACTGTTCCAGTACGAGTGTTTTGGCATTTCTTTTTCCCGAATAGTACGCTGTGGCCAGTCCCATAGCGCCACCACCGATCACGATCACGTCATAAACGTCATTTGCAGTAGTCTCCATAATAAGATGTAGGTTGTCTTGGTTATGAAGCTAAAATTAGGCGCTATCCGGGTAGGATTTTACAGTAGAAACACCTGTTTTGGACACTTTCTGGCGAAGCGGAAATAGAGGTATTCTTTGCGTCTCGGTGCTGCGTTTTATAAGGTGTACAGGAGCTGTACCAGGAATTTATTTTCGGTAAAAGTATTTTTGGTTTTAAAGAATTGATTTTTGTCGTCACGCTTGCTAAAAAACAAATTGTTCGCTTTCCCGGAGCTAAAATGCAGTGCCACCGAAATGTGTTTTGAAAACGAATAATGCAGTTCGATGAGATAGCCCATTTGGAGTGCTTCGGCTTTAAAATCCTGTATTTCATCAAAGGTTAGCGGTAGGTTTCCGGAAGAACCGATAAATTGAGATGTATAAGTAGCGGTGTTCACAAAAGCTCCGATAGAAGGCGTGAATTTGTTGATGTTGTAGTACAATTGAATGGGAAGTTGTAATTGGAGATTTTTAGTATCGATCCCTTTAAAAAGCTTTGGCAGATTGTTGTTTGTGAAATAATAGCCATTAAGCGCACCTTCATTTTGTGTAGCATCAAACGAAAACGAACCCATCCAGTAAAAGGCGTCAAATCCTATTCCAACAGAAAAATCGGAATTAAAAAGCGCTTTCCGGGTCCAGATTCCAAGACCAAGACCGACGGTGTTTGGTGCGTTCAGTTCTTTAAACAGACTATTTCGGGCGATACCCAGATGTAGTTTTCCGCCAAAAAACCAACTTTGTGCTTGCTGTTTTTCGATTCTTTTTTTATCGGTCACCAAAACAAGCGTATCAATCGCGATCTGGAATTTTTTTCCGTTTTGAATTAATTCCAGTTTGTCTTTTTTATCGGTTTCAGAAGTAAAAACCACTTTGTCTATTTTGGTAAAAGGTTTTTCTACAAAAACCGTGTCGTATACGATGACTTCCTCATATACAAAAACAGTATCGGTCTTTTTTTCCTGCGAAAAAGCAAAACCGGAAAAGATTAAAAAAAAGAGTAGGAGTTTATCGCGTAACATAAATAGTGTCTTTTTTTACAATTTGTTTTTTAATGACAACTACTTTCTGAGGTTCTTGTGGTGTCGAATCTTTTAGTGTTGTAACCACTGAACTTGCAGTTGTTTTAGGTGTGTTATTTTGTAAAACCGTTGCTTTTTCCGGTGTAGTAATCGTTTCAGTTTTATTCGGATTTGGAATTGTAATCGTCTGATTTTTTACCGAATCGACGGTGTTTACAAGTGACTGACTGGTACTGCTATTTGTAATCGCTTTTGGTTTTACTTCCGGAGTTTCTTGCACCGGATTAGTGTTGTTACGATAGGTATACGCATAAACAAAAATGCTAAGTATGCTGATCAAAACCAAGCTTGCTGCGATCGTTTTTACGGCAAAAGAGGTTTGAGATAAGCCGATAAAATCTTTTGGCAATGGCAATTTACCCGAATTTAATTCTAATTTTTTTTGCGGTTGTATTTCAAAATCCCGGAACGGTTTTCTATAATAGTTGGCAAACATCTGATTTCCGAAACCTAAGAAAAGTAAAAAAGCAACGCGACGTTTTTTCTTTTCATCAACTGGTTTTTCCTTTATTTTTTCGAGTAAAAAGGTCTGAATGGCTTTTCGGGCGCGGAACAAATGCGATTTTGAAGTCCCGGTTGAGATATTGAGTATTTTACCGATTTCAACATGTGAAAACTGGTCGATCACATAAAGGTTAAAAACCGATTTGTGATGTTCCGGCAATTGGTCAATTGCTTCCAATATATCGTTCTTTTCCAAATCGGAACTCAGAAGTATGCTTTTTGAATCTATTTCTGCGGTGTTCATAAGGGTAGTGGCATCAGCAATTTCACAGTCTTGGTCGGTTGAAAAGTTTATCTTTTTGGTTTCTTTTAAATGATGGATGGCCATGTTGATCACAATTCGGCTTAACCAGCCATTTATAGCGTTGGCGTCTTTTAGGGTGTTTTCTTTTTGGATGGCTACAATAAAAGAATCCTGAATAATGTCTTCGGCGGTGGCCAGATCTTTTATATACCTGCGACAAATCCCCAGTAATTTTGGGGATGTCTTGCTATAAATTTCGTTCCAGTTAAAGGTCGCCATCGTTTAATTTTGAACCACAAAAACCGACATAAAAGTACCCTCGGAATCATTGATGTGCATGGCTTCAACACCGTTAACAACCAAATGGCTGGTATAACCATCTCCAACGGCTACCTGCGTTATTTTGTAGGCACCACTGTTTTGAATTTTAAAATCGATAATACCGCCCAATTCCGGCTGACTGTTGTCGAAAGAAATTCCGTTTTTGTAAATAGTATTCGAACCATTGGTAACATACATATCCGTTGCAAACTGCATTTTTGTAATACCGTTGATCGGAGCAGGAAGTGACGTTTCAGCATTGGTGTTGATGTTTTTATAATAACCGGCATTATTCAATACTCCGAAAGCAAACATATCGCTACCATTTGTCGTCAGACCGTTTATAATCGAATTTGGGATTTCGTTAAAAACACTGTTTGCATAATAGCCATTAATGGTTAGACTACCATTTGCGGATGCTGTGATATAAACGCTATTGTTTTGAATTTTAATTTTTGGAAGATTCTGAACATAGTGACCATAGTTACGAACGGTAGTTTTAACACCGTTTTTCCAATAGGCAAGGGTATAGTCGTCGAAAGTGATAATCGGTTTTTTGGTATAACCCACAAAGTAAACATCGCTTCCAATTACTTCCATATCAGTGATGGTCATGACTTGTTCTTCATCGGTGCTTAAAGCGGCTTTCAGATTGGTAAGCACTCCGTTTTTCCAAAACATCGGAACGTTTTCAAGAGCGGTTGTTGTCGCTCCGATCCCAATTCCTAAAACATAGACATCGTTATTGGATACGATTATTTTGTTTGCCGTAGGTCCCGTAAAACCGTTGGAATCCAAAAAAACAGGCTGGTTGTTTTTCCAATAACACGCCTGATTGTCCTTCTGACCGGCAACATATACATCGGCGGAGTTCGTTGCTGTGGAATTTGAAATCAGGTCTTCACTACAGGAAATTTGTAATAACGCGGTGGCCAGTGTTAGAACAAGTAGTATTTTTTTCATAATAAAAATAAATTAGGGTTAATATAGTTTAATTTTATTATAAGAGTGAAAAAACGATAAGGGTTGCAGTAAAAAAATAAAAATATTTTAAAGCTTACTTCCGCCGGAATGACAGTCGCTGATTTGTAGTTGTAAAGCTGTGATTTTTTTGGAAAGTATATAAATAAAAAAAACCACTCGAGATGAGTGGTTTTTTGTAAGTGGTGCCTCCAGGAATCGAACCAGGGACACATGGATTTTCAGTCCATTGCTCTACCAACTGAGCTAAGGCACCGTCCTTATTGCGGTTGCAAATATAGAATCATTTTTCGGTTTTCCAACACTTTTTTATGGAAAAAAGACACTGTTTTTGTAACTGACTCAATGTTAAGGAATTATTTTTAAAATTATCGTTTTGGCTTGTTACTTAAATAAAAAGTTAACTCGGCATTATCGTAAAGTTCGCCGTGTAACAGGTAATCGCGATCGATTTCTTTTCCGTTAAGGGTGATTTTCTGGACATATACATTTTTTGGTCCTTGGTTAACCGTTTTTATTTTTAGCGATTTGCCGTTTTCAAAATGTAGCGTAGCGGCTTTAACCAACGGACTTCCGATGGCATACTGATCCGATCCGGGAAGTACCGGATAAAAACCAAGCGAACTAAATACATACCAGGCACTCATCTGACCGGCATCGTCGTTTCCGCACAAACCATCAATGGAATTGGAATACATCGTATCCATGATCATACGAACGCGCTCCTGCGTTTTCCAGGATTTACCGGTCCAGTTGTATAAATAAGGAATATGATGTCCCGGTTCGTTACCGTGTACATACGCTCCGATGATACCGTCGCGGGTAATATCTTCGTTTTTCTCGATGTATTTATCATCCAGTTTGATCGAAAACACCTGATCGAGCTGCGCGGCAAATTTATTTTTTCCGCCCATCATTTCAATCATGTGATCAATATTGTGAGGGACATAAAATCCGTAGTTGAGCGCATTTCCTTCGATAAAACCTTGTCCGTGGGTATCCAGTGGATCAAAAGGTTCTTTCCATTTCCCATCGCTTAATTTCGGACGCATATAACGGGTCGACGGATCGTAAACATTTTGGTAATTTTCAGAACGCTTCATATACTCTTGGTAAGCACTCGGGTTATTGGCTTTTTTGGCGATCTGCGCGATACACCAGTCATCATAGGCAAATTCCAGAGTTTTCGAAACGGAATTGCCGCTTTTGTCTTCCGGAACGTAACCAAGGCGCATATAGCTATCCAGTCCGTCGAAATACGGGACGGTAGCTGTGTTTTTTCCAGCGGTAAGCGCGCGGTTAAGGTCGACATCAGTGGTGTTTTTAGCAATGGCATCCGCAATTACGGAGATCGAATGATACCCAATCATACACCAGTTTTCATTGGCATAATGGCTCCATACCGGCAACATTTTATGGACACTTTGATCGTGATGTGCCAACATGGATTTGATCATGTCGTTATTGCGTTTGGGTTGTATCAGGTTAAACAATGGATGTAGTGCGCGATAGGTATCCCAAAGTGAAAAAACGGTATAATTGGTAAATCCATCCGATTCATGGATGTTCTGATCCAGCCCTTTGTATTTCCCATCCACGTCTTCGTATACAATCGGACCAAGCATGGTGTGGTATAAAGCGGTGTAGAATGTCTCTTCGTCTTCCGGTTTTTGGGTTTCGATGGTGATTTTGGAAAGTTCTTTATTCCATTTATCGCGGGTTTCGTGTCGGGTTTTCTGGAAATCCCAATGCGGAATTTCGGTTTTCAGATTTAATAACGCGCCTTCGGTACTCACCGGTGATAACGCGAATTTAACCTGGATTTTTTCGTTTTCCTCGGTTTTAAAGTTGAAATACGCACGGATGTTTTTGCCGGCCATTTCCGGGAAGTTTTCTTCTTCATTAAAACGACGGTAAAACCCATTATACGGACTGTTGTCGTATTTTTTATGACCGTAGGAAAGGAACGGTTTGGAAAACTGCATGGCAAAATATACGGTTCGGGTTCGTCCCCAACCATTGGTTTGGCGGTAACCGGTTATGGTCGAATCGTTTTCTACGCGGATAAACGTCCAGACATTTTTACCGTCGTAATTATAGATGTTATACACCAGATCCAATATAATGTGTGCCGATTCCGATTTTGGAAAGGTATATTGATGGAATCCGACGCGATCGCTTGCAGTTAGCTCGGCTTTGATATTGTAACGATCGAGTTTGACCATATAATAGCCGGGTTTGGCAAATTCGTTTTCATGGGAGAAATTCGAAAAATAACCGCTTCCGGGTTCGCTGGCTTTTCCGGGATTTAAATCGAGTTTCCCGGTGGTAGGCATAATCAGAAAATCGCCCAGATCGGCATGACCGGTTCCGCTAAAATGGGTGTGACTAAATCCGAAAATGGTCGTGTCGTCATATTGATAACCGGCACAATATTTATAGGCGTCTGGATTGTATTTGCCATCGACAAACATATTGGTATAATTGGTTTCCGGACTTAATTGCACCATTCCGAATGGGGTTGTGGCGCCGGGAAACGTGTGGCCCATTTTATGGGTTCCGATCATCGGATTGACAATATCGGCCGGTCCGGCAACGCGTTTCTGACTAAAGCAGACTGTGGTAGCCAGCAAAAGAAAAAGGGAAAATTTTGTAGACATGAGCGATCTGATAACAAAAATGATAGCTCAAAGATACTTTATTTTCGATTTCGGAAAGTTGAAAGGCTTGGTGTGGAATGAAAAATACTCGTTTAGATAATTTTTACTTGCTTTATGTCAGATTCCATTCGGCAAGCGTCTTGGTAAAAATATTTTTAAACGTTCCATTGCTTTTTTTTCCATTTGAAAGATAGTATCCTATAAAATGACTCGGATAAAAATCGTGCTTGCCAATAGTTATTTTGCAAAAGTAGTAGTTATTTCCGATCCGACTTTTGTGACTGTAAAATGCTCCGCTCCAAAAACCATTTAAGTTTTGACACATAGTCTCACCGATATATGCGGTTAATTTTGCTTCAAGGTCACATTTCGCGTCTTGGTAATTAAGGGGGAAAGTTTTTAAAATACGATCGATTTCTGATTCCAAACTTTGAAGGCTAAAATCAAGTTTATAGCCTAATGCCTGCATTTCTTTTGAAAATAAATAGGCGGTTAATTTTGGATTGTCAGGTTCGTTATGGGGTGTCATATAGTTATAGTGTGAATACCAAAACTAAACAAAAAACCCTTGAAATCGAAAGAAATCAAGGGTTTTGTAAGTGGTGCCTCTAGTATATCTGAATAATACAATATCATGTATTATTGTGTGCAAAATTGGCAAGCTTTAAGGTTTTAGGTTCTTTTAAAAAATTAAATAAATACTCATAACCAAGTATAAATAGTTGACCATTTTTAATAAATGCTTACTGAAAACAGTTGTACGAGAATCCTGTAATTAGATGTTTTTAAGTTCTGTATCATTTTTATATCTTATCAAAGCAACTAATAGAGACATGATTTATTGTTATGGAGGAATTCTTCTTTTTTGTTTACTTTGTCAAAGTATTGTTCTAGCATGCCATTGATTTAAGATTGAAAATAGAGTGTTATTAAAAATGAATGTTATTTTCTTGTGCTGTTAGTTGTTGTATTTAATTGATAACTCTTAAGCATTGCTGAGAGCCAATATTGTTTTTAAGGTTTATTGTTGTTAATTGGTTTCTTCTGCAAATTCACCTGAATTAATCCTTACATTAATTTTTGAACATATTTTTTTAAATTCATCTTTGTATATATCTTCTATTCTCGCTTTTAATTGATCAAATTGAAGCTCATCTACTTGATAAAGTGTTGCATCATGCATAGGAATTAAAAAGTCAACATTTCTTATTTCTTTACGAACACGAATGAGTGCATTTTTATAAATCAAAGATGCTGTTGACTGAATTACATGGCTTAAGGACCAAACATGTTCATCATTGAATGAATATCTATAATTCCCGAATACGCTACCTATTTTCTTCTTTGTTGATATTTCCACATCAATCTTTTGTTTGTACTGTTCTAATTTTTTGAATTTTTTAAAGAATCTTTTAGAATTTTCAGATAAAGTATTGTCTCCGTACATGTATCTATAAAAAATTATCTTAGCGTCAGAACGTAGGGTTTTATTTTCTAATACATTTTCTGCCAAATTACTATATATGTCTGTGTTATATAGTTCAATTAGATCTTTGTCATCACTAAGTGATGCAAGAATTCCAGCTTCAAATTGTGAATAATCAACATACAATAATTTCATTCCTTTATCAGGAATAATTATTGTTCTATTGGATTTTCTAAAATTTTGCAAAGATGGTTGACGCAAAATAACTCTTGAAGTTATAGTTCCAAATCCATAATAATCTGGGTATGTTCTTTCTTTTCCTCCCCAATGTGACAGTATGTAAATGAAACTGTCTAAATCTTGCTGTTTTCTAATAAGTTCATATAATAATTTTGAAACTTTATCTTCATTTCTATGAACTTTAAAAGTATATAAAGATGATTTGATAATATTATAGCCTTTTGATTTTAAATAAATCAGTTGAAATTTTTCATCATCTGGAGAGAAGATATTATGTTCAAGTTGCAAATCATTTTTAATCTTGTAGATTTCTTTTTCTAATTCGGAACACTTCTGTTTGGCAAGATTAGAGTCAATTCTTATTCCTTTCAATTGTCTTTCATAAATTATTTTATTTACATGAGTTTCAATTTTTTCAAATCGTTCTTTTTCAGTATTATCTTTTTCAAGAAGCCTAAGATATAATGTCGCCAGAAGTTCTAGGAGCATCTTGAAATTGCTTTCTTTCAATTCAAATTTAGAATCAATAACTCTATTATGTCTAAGAAAGTTTAATACTCTCCAATTTTTGAATTCACGAAATTCTTTACCTTCTTGTGACATTTGTTTGTCAAATGATTCTAAATCTATTATTCCAGGGAGTCTTTTAGATTCTTTAGATTTGAATTCTCGAATTAAATCACTTGTTTGAAAAGTTATATAGGTATTTTGAAAATTGTAAATAAGCTCATTTTTGTAATCATTAAAGTCATGAACATTTAATGAATGCCATTGTGAACCAATTAACATAGTAATATATTTGTTCATAATTAAATCGAATATAATTGTTCAAAAGACTCTTCGCTAGCATCGTCTTCGTCAAATCCTTGTACAAAAACTAAATCTTTGTACTTATACTTATTAGTGAATTCATGTGATTTGCTTAAAGTCTTATGTATCTTATCCATTTCTATGTTCTCTTCATCAAACGCTCTTAAAGAAATTAAGGCTATTCTATTTTGAAAATATCCATGAGTAGTAAAACCATCATTAAATTTTCTTAATAATACCTTTCTATATTTGTTGTCAATTGAACACATATATATAATCATCGATGCTATAACGGCTTTATTTGTTTCGTCGTTTTTTTCTATTTGTCTAACAGCATATTTTCGGAGCTTCGGAGTAGTACACTTATGTTTTGCAAGTAATAACCATACTTGGTAGGTTTGAAATGAGTAAGTATTATATTTTTCCTCCAAAACTATTTTTTCGAGATATTCTATGTAGTCATTTTTTATTTCTTCGCTTGAGATTAAATTTAAAACTTTACAGAGTTGGGATGTTATCCAAGGCTTGTCTATAAGACTTCTTAACCCTGTGAGGATATTAGCTTTAAATTGTGATTGCTCAGAATATAAATTAATATCTTTTTTTCCCAATAAAGCTATTGTGTTCAAGGCATAATTTAATCTTCTTGCTGAATCATCAGAATCATTTAAATCTGCATCACTGAAATTATCCTGAAGTAATTTTAGACTCAAATGAAAAGCATCATTCAAATATGCGTAATTTTCAGATCTACGTAATCTTGAAATTTTGTTAAGCTCTAAATCGAATAAGTCGTTATACTTGTTTCTGTTGTTTTCGTCTATGTTTGGATTTTCATTTTCTGTAAAACTAATTATATTCGTTTTTTGTGAATTCACAGATAAATGACAACGACGCAGTTCATATTCAAATGTTTGAAGGATTTTTCTAGCCTCATATTTATCAGAACAAAAAATACGAATATCATCCATGAATCTATAATAGGCTGTTACTTGATGTTCCATAAAAACATCAACTTGATTAAGATAAAATGATGCCAACAAAGAAGAAGCATCACTATTTTGTGGAAGGCCTAAGTCTTTTTTAGAAAACTTAGATAATATGTGTTTAAGTAATTTGGCAGCATTCTTCTCATTTTGAGTTTCACAAATTCGCAAGATCTTTTTATACAATAAGTTTTTGTTTATGTTGTCATAAAAATTAAGTAAATCAATTTCAATAACACAGTTATAAACATAGTTTCCTTTGGCGTCTTTCAAATTGGCACATTCGGCTAATTTGTACTTCATCTTTTTCCATTGCTCAACCCCATTAATTATTAAATGATTTTCTGAATATCGGTTATATCTTGCAGAATAGACGTTTGAAATCATATCTGAATCAAGTTTTTCAGCCAATACGCCCACAGTTGCCATATACATTAATCTATCAATAAAAGGGGATGTTAAAGCTTGCCTCAGGGTAAGTTTCTTTTTAGGTGCATAAAATTCTTCTGCGCGACATGCTTCATAATTGTCTGTTTGAAAAAGGTCTTCAAATTGTTTGAAGAAGTAATCTTGATTTAATAAGTCAATATATTTTAATGGATCATGATACCAGTCATCTTCAATATCCGTTTTAAGTCTACGCCTCGCAGATTCTAAGTTAAGACACACATTGTTTATATAAACTTGATGAATATCTATTATAGAATCTTTTATTTCTCTTTTATGAGAAGACGCTTCTGTGTCTAACTCAATCCTTTCTAAAGATTTTAATTTTTTATTAATTTTAGAGAAAGAAATATCGGAACAATCAATTGTGTCATTTTCAAAATCTTCATTTGGATATTTACATATTATACCATTTAAGATATTTTTATTACCTATAAACATACCTGCACCCGACATACCTGGTAAAGAAGTATGAGTTAGATTGTCAGTTGATTTAAATCGTCTAACTTCAATATCGTCTCGTTTAAAATTAAACTTATGAAGTTTATCAAGATTTGCAGAGAATGTTGCCCAAGAAAAGAATTCAAGATCACTATCTTCTAAACTATCAGAAACCAATATTGGGCGAAATACTATATCCTCATTTTTATTTATTATTATGACAGCAAAATCTTCTTCAAAAGTGATTAAATTTTTCTGAACATCTTCCTTTTTAATGTATTGAAGTCTTTTGAATTCATCTTTTGTAGAATGAAGTATTTCAATGCTTAATACATCGTCCATTTGAAAACTAGTTATTGACTCCTCTTGGAATATGTGTTTTGCTGTTAAAACATAATTATAATTACAATAATTAGGTGTGACATAGACTACTCCAGATCCAACACTTGGAACTCCACAAACGGAAGCATTAATTTTTACCCCACAAACTCTAAGGTTCTCAGATGCTAATGCCATATTTTTGATTATTAGGGATGATTGAAAAATTATAATGCTTTTTTTCCTGCTCTGTTATTTCAAGCTTATCTAGTGTCTCTTCATAATTAAAGATAAAATTGACTTTTTCTTTATCTCTATTTAGGAATTTTAGAAGTTTTAATAAAGACCTTTTATTCGGTAAAAAATGTTTATTTCCATTAGTCGATATGATATAATTATGACATTTTATTTTTTCAATTATCCTTTTATTTAAGCTTCTATAACTACCATGATGTGGTAATTTTATGTAATCAAAATAAGCTAGATTATTTCCATTTTCTTCTACCAACTTATTTATAATAAGTTCTAATCTATTTGGCGTCACATCTCCTGTAAGTAGTATTTTTTTGTTTTCACATTCTATTTTAACAACTACACTGCTTTTGTTTGAAACAGATTTATCTTGACTTTTATCATGTAAGTAGCTTTCCAATAATTGCATAGGGGATTTCCAATCACACTTAAAATCACTGGAAAGATAAACTCTTTTATCGTCTACATATTCTTCTAAATCTTCCTCATATGGGGAAAGAAAATCTATTTGCAAATCTGCAAAAGAGATAGGCTCATTTTTATTAGTAAACTTTTCCCAATTTACTTGTGTTTTCAATAAAAGTTCTTCTAATTCATGGGCCTGTTTATATGATATTAGTCTATCTTTTTTGGGAACTATTTTTCCCAATATTATTCTTGGAGAATTAAAAATTACTCGTTTTATAAAATTTTTTTTATCTCCAAAATCCCCATTAATAATACATTTCAATAAATCAATAATTCCTTTTATATGGTCGTCATCATGATGTGTAACTATTAATAAGTCGATAGATTCATCCTTTTTGTATATTTCATTTACTTCATTAAGTAGATATTTACTGTCGTTTCCTCCATCAACAATAATGTTGAAATTATTATGGTGAATTAAAATAGAATCTCCAGTTCCAGCTTTTAGAATTTTTATTTCCATTTCCAATGATTTATAATATCTGTTTAAATAACTTTGTGGGAAAGAAGCCACTATCCAAATGTAATTAATAATAATTAACTCTGTGCTTTTTGAAAGTTGGATTTCTTTCAAAGTTTTAATCAATTAATGAGCGATATTTATATTTAGATTATGTCTACAAGATTTCTTGTCAAAATTTAAGGTTAAGTGAGTGGTTCTTTATTTTGAAGCACTTGAAATAAGATAAGTGATTTTGATTAGAAAAAGAAAGATAAAATGAAAATCGTACAATTCGATTCTTTAAGTCCGTTTAAATACTGTTATACGCAGCAATCTTAAAGATGAAAAAAAACTTTCAGTTTTTCGGTTAAAAGTGATTGTTTGTGACGAGGGAATCTTTGTGAAGTCTTGCTGGTATTGATTTGACGAACTAAGTTTGATCGTTTTTTAATTTGTAAAACAAAAAACCCTTGAAATCGTAAGAAATCAAGGGTTTTGTAAGTGGTGCCTCCAGGAATCGAACCAGGGACACATGGATTTTCAGTCCATTGCTCTACCAACTGAGCTAAGGCACCGTCCTTATTGCGGGTGCAAATATAGGGGCATTTTTTATTTATCCAAAACAATTCGGTAAAAAAAATCTATTTGTATCTTTGAATTTTAATCGGAAAAATAATGCTTTTAGCAATAGATGTAGGGAATACCCGGATCAAAGTAGCTGTATTTGAAAAAGATAGCCTGCTGGATCAGGATGCGTTTGATAAAACAGAAGCCGTAAATCGGTTGTCGAAAATCCTGGAAAAATATACGCAAATAGAAAATGCGATACTTTCCAGAGTGGGATTTTTGGACGAAACGGTTCTAAAATGGCTGGAAAGTCGGCTAACATTGCATGTTATTACCCCGGATAGTCCGATGCCGTTTTATAATCGTTATGAAACGCCAAAAACATTGGGAATCGACCGAATGGTACTGGCTTCGGGTGCGGTATTTCAGTTTCCGAAACAAAACCGATTGGTAATCGACTCCGGAACCTGCATTACCTACGACTTTATTGATGCCGACGACAATTACCTTGGCGGCGCTATTTCGCCGGGACTTCGGTTGCGGTATGAATCCTTACATAATTATACGGCAAAATTACCGTTATTAACCCTTGAAAACCCGTCGGGCTTGATCGGAGGATCTACAAAACAATCGATTCATTCCGGTGTTGTGAACGGTTTTTTGTGTGAAGTTGACGGGCTCATCGAACGCTATCGTCAACAATATCAAGTTTTAACAGTAATTTTAACAGGAGGTGATACGGATTTTTTGGCTAAAAGCGTAAAAAACACCATATTTGCCAATCCAAATTTTCTATTAGAAAGTTTGAACCACTTATATCAATATACAATCAACAAATGATTAAAAAGATAATTCTAGGCACTAGTTTGCTTTTTTCTTCCGTAATTTTTGCACAGGAAGGTACCGCTTCACCGTATTCATTTTATGGTATCGGAGATGTAAAGTACCGCGGAACCCATGAAAATAAAGCCATGGGAGGGTTGGGGATCATACCGGATAGTATTCACCTGAATCTTCAAAACCCGGCATCGTTAACGGCCTTACGATTAACGACATTTTCGGTAGGAGCGACAAACCGTAGCACGACTTTTAAAACGGCATCGGAAAAAGAAACAGCAAGCAGAACAACATTCGATTATCTGGCATTGGGATTTCCGATTACTAAAAAAGCGGGTGTTTCGTTTGGAATAATGCCATATTCCTCTGTTGGTTATAAGGTGGATCAAACAACAACTACGCAATTATCAACCGGAGACATTGTAAATACGAACAAACGTTTTACCGGTGAAGGTGGTTTGAATAATGTATTCTTAGGATTGGGATATAAAATTACTTCGAAATTAAGTATCGGAGCCGATTTTCAATATAACTTCGGACGAGTGGAAACCAAATCTGTTGTTTTCCTGGATGATGTTTACCTTGGAAAACGAGAGATTAATACGACCCGTTATAGCGGTGTGGCATTTAACACCGGTTTGATGTATCAGGAAAAAATCAATAAAAAATACGACTGGTATAGCAGTTTTACCTATACGCCACAAAGTAATTTAAAAGCCGATAATAGCGGTTCGGTAGCGGCCATTACCTATTCGGGTACCGGAGCAGAATTAGAATCTGATAATGTGGCTTATGAAGCAACACAATCTACCTATAAATTACCGGCTAAGTATGCATTAGGAACCGGTTTTGGAATCGCAAAACAATGGTTTGTTGGTGCTGAAGTAACTTTCCAGGATAAAAGCAGTTTTGTAAATCGTTTTGATCAGATTACAAATGTTGGTTTCGAAAAAGCACAGCGTTATGTAATTGGAGGGTATATTACACCAAAGTTCAACTCGTTTACAAGCTATTTGGAGCGTGTAACCTATAGAGCTGGTTTTAGATATGAAAACACCGGTCTTGTGATCAACAATCAATCCGTTAAAGATTATAGTGTGAATGCCGGTTTTGGATTGCCAATCGGTCGAAGTCTTTCGAATCTGAATGTTGGATTTGAATACGGAACAAAAGGAACGACAAGTAGTAACCTGGTTCAGGAAAACTATTTTGGGATCTATATCGGACTGTCGGTAAACGACCTGTGGTTTAAGCGAACTAAATACGAATAGTATTCTGATGAAGGTACACTTTGGAAAATATTTTCTAACATTAGTCACAGTTCTCGCTGTGACTGTGTTTTTTTCATGCGAAAGCAATTTTAAAGACGTACAGCGTATCAATGCGGTACCGTTTTCTCCCATTGGAGAAGCCGAACATGTGAATTTAAAATATACCGATTCCGGTAAGATCAAAGCGATATTGGTAAGCCCGTTATTGCTGGATTTTTCCAATTTAAAATATCCGTATACCGAATTTCCGAAAGGCGTATTTGTAACCCTTTTTGATGAGCGCGGCAATAAAAGCTATGTAGAATCCGATTATGCGATTACCTACGCGAAAACCGATATTATCGATTTGCAGGGTCATGTAAAGATAACATCCAGTGATGGTAAAGTGCTGCAAACGGAACAATTGTACTACGATCAGAAAAATGAATGGTTTTTTACCGAGAAATATTTTAAATTTACAGATGCGAACAGTTACCTTGAAGGAAAAGGTATCGATTTTAGCAAAGATTTTTCAGTTATGAATGCCCAACAAAACAGGGGCGAGATTTCAAAGATAGAGTAATTATGGGATTATTAAAGTACGTCCACTATTTGTATTTGGTTTTAGCAGTATTGTTTATTTATGAAGGCGTACGGCGACAACAGGCCGGAGAAAGTTACCTGATTAATTTTCTTTTTGCGGCAGTAGCCATTTTTATGTTCTTCTTCAGAAGGCATTTTTCAAACAAGATGAAACGATAGGAAAACAATATGGAAATAGCGATAATCATAACGTGTCTGATTTTATCCGCGTTCTTTTCCGGGATGGAAATAGCCTATATCGCTTCCAATAAAGTTTACCTGAGTATCGAAAAAAAACAAAACACTTTTTTTTCAAAAATACTAACCCGACTCACCGAAAAGCCGGCTCATTTTATAGCGTCCATGCTATTGGGGAAAAGTATCGTTTTTACGATTTACGGTTATTTTTCCAGCGCTTTGGTGGTGCAGTTGCTTCGGGAACACGGCGTTTTATTAAACCCTTTTCAGATGATCGTGATGCAGGTGCTTATCGCAACCGCGTTGCTATTGCTTACATCCAGTTTTCTTCCGAAAGTTATTTTTCAGATTTATCCGAATACGCTGATTAAAGTGCTGGCATTGCCGGCCTATTGCTTTTACCTGCTATTTTCCGGGATTTCCAAGATTGTCGTAGCGATTGCCGATAAAGTCCTGATCCATGTTTTTAAACTCGAACGTAATAAAGATGTGTTGTATTTTAACCGGGGCGAATTGGGAACCTATATCACCGAACAGGTTAATGCGGCCGAAAACCAGCAGGAAATCGATACCGAAATACAGATTTTTCAGAACGCATTGGAATTTTCCGATGTTAAAGTGCGTGATATTATGACACCGCGAACGGAAATCGCTTCGGTGGAATTGTGCGATAGCGTTACAGAATTGCGGGAATTGTTTGTCGAAACCGGTTATTCCAAAATAGTGGTATACGAAGGCACGCTCGATAATAGTATCGGATATGTGCATTCGTTCGAGTTGTTTAAAAAACCAGCCGACATCCAGTCGGTTATGATACCGGTGGAATATGTGCCGGAAACGGTATTGATTAAAGAGGTGTTGGATCTGCTTACAAAAAAGCGGAAAAGTATGGCGGTGGTTATCGACGAATACGGAGGAACTGCCGGTATTGTAACGGTAGAAGATATTATCGAAGAATTATTCGGAGAAATTGAAGACGAACACGATCTGGAAGAACTGATCGAGGAAAAGCGAAATGATCATTCGTTTTTGTTTTCGGCTCGTTTAAATGTAGAATATGTTAACCAGAAATATAATATTAAAATTCCGGTAAGCGATTCCTATGTGACGTTAGGGGGATTCATTGTGCATGCGACCAAGGAAATACCGCAACAGGGACAGCAATTGGAGTTGTCCGGTTACCGGATTGTCATACGTGAGGCTTCCAATAAACGAATTGAATTAATCGAAGTTCGTATCAAAGAATAAAGAAATATCCAAATAAAAAAGTAAAAATATTTGAAAATATAGTGGGACATCTTTTATTATTAAATAGATAATTGTATTTTCGCCCACTGAATAAAAAAAATAATATCATAAAAGATGGCAGTTTTATCAAAAATTAGACAGCGTTCGATCCTTTTAATTGGAGTTATCGGATTTTGTTTGCTAGCATTCGTAATTGGAGATGTTGTTCAAAGCGGAGGATTTAAACAAAGTACACGCAATGTAGGTAGTGTAAATGGAGTGGATATCTCAGCTCAGGACTTTTTGCAAAAAGTATCTATGGCAGAAAAAAACGGCCAGGGTATGAGCAATACACAAGCTTCAAACGGAGTTTGGGAGCAGGAAGTGAAACAAATCCTATTAGACGCTGAATTTGAAAAAATCGGTTTAAAAATCGGAAAAGAGCAAATGATTAACGTAATCAAACAGAATCCTAACTTTGCTCAGGATCCAAGATTTTTAAATGCTGCCGGTCAGTTTGACGTAAATAAATTCAATGAATTTGTGGCCAGCATCAAATCATCACAGCCGGATCAGTGGAATAACTGGTTGGCGTATGAAAAACAATTGCAGCAAATGGCTACTGAGCAAATGTATTATACTATGGTTAAAGCCGGTCTTGTAACGACTAAGAACGATGGTAAATTTGCTTACGAAAGAGAAAACGACAAAGTTAATTTCGACTATGTAGCGGTTCCATATACTACAATCAACGATGATGAAGTAAAAGTTTCGGATAACGAAATTTTGGATTATGTTAAGAAAAATCCTAAAAAATATAAATCAGACAACTCTCGTGAGGTAGAATACGTATTCTTCGAAAACAAACCGTCTAAAGAAGACGAGGATGAAATGAAGAAAACAATCACAGGATTATTATCCGGACGTGTAGTTTACAACGATAAAACGGGAACTAACGATACGTTACCTGGTTTTAAAGGTGCTAAAAACGTAGAAGAGTTTGTAAATGCAAATTCTGATATCAAATACGATTCGTCTTATGTTGCGAAAAAAGACCTGCCATTGGAAAACCAGGAGCAGTTATTTAACCTTCCAACAGGAGAAGTATTCGGACCATACATCCACAACGGTTACTACTGTTTATCTAAAATGATGGGTAGAAAAGGTGGTGCTACTGCAAAAGCAAGTCACATTCTATTGAGCTATGCCGGAAAAATGCCAGGTATTACCAGAACAAAAGAAGAGGCAAAAGCAAAAGCAGAAGAATTGTTAAAACAAGCACAGGCAAATCCATCAAGCTTTGCGATGTTGGCAATGACAAATACAGACGATCCGGGATCAAAACAAACCGGAGGTATGTATGATAACATCCAGCCAGGTCAAATGGTGAAAACGTTCAACGATTTCGTATTCAACAACCCGGTAGGTAAAATTGGAATGGTAGAAACAGAATATGGTTTCCACGTAATTAAAGTAGACGATAAATACGATGCCGTTCGTTTGGCTACGATTGCAGAAAAAATCGAACCGTCTGAAGCAACTGCTGATGCGATTTATGTAAAAGCTACAAAATTAGAAGCAGAAGCTGCGGATAAAGATTTTGACAAAGTTGCAAAAGAAATGGGATTAACGGTAGTTCCGGCTATGAACGTTAAAGCTACAGACGAAAGTCTTCCGGGACTTCAAAACCAAAGACAAATTGTACTTTGGGCATTTGGAAGAGATACAAAAGAAGGTGCTGTTAAGAAATTTGACAACCTTGAAGGGCATATCATCGCAAAATTAAAAGGGAAAAACGAAACCGGTTTGATTTCTTTAGAAGAAGCAAAACAAACGGTATTACCAATCCTGAAAAACCAGAAAAAAGCGGAGAAAATCAAAGCTAAAATGCAAGGCGCTACTTTGGAAGCGGTTTCACAAAAATCAGGTGCTGCTGTTAACGTAGCTTCAAATGTGACAATCGACAACCCAAGTATCCCGAACATCGGACAAGAGCCTAAAGTTGTGGGAACTGCTTTCGGATTAGGAAACGGAAAAACTTCAAAATTAATCGAAGGTCAAATGGCTGTTTTCATGATCAGAACGAAAGACGTAGTAAAAGCTCCGGCTTTACCAAACTATGCTTCTTACACTACAAAAATCAAAACGCAAACACAAGGCGCTTCTTCATACCGTATAATCGCTGCCCTAAAAGCAGCTGCTAAAATTGAAGATAACAGAGCTGCGTTACAATAGTATACCGACTGTAGTCAATAAAAAAAGGCATCCGATGAAAATCGGATGCCTTTTTTTATGATGTTATTTTTTTATAAAATCATTTCAGAATAGGGAATAACAATCGGAAAGCCTTTCTCTTTAAAATAAGCCGTAGGATCATTTGGTGCTATGGCAAGTATAAAATCGCCGCCCCAGGCGCCAAGACTCTTTAAAACGCCTTTAAAATCGTTGAAAAAGCGTTCCTTAACGGTTTCCATTTCCAAAATATCACTTAGAATACTTTCGTGCTGATTGATCAACGAACCGAATTGATACAGATCGTTGGAAACAAGAATCGCTTCCGTTAGCGCATCGATTTTAGGGATCATTTTGTCAATACGTTGTTGTTTGTCGTAATAACTCATAATCGCCGATTTGCTACTTTGCTTCTGATTGAGATACACAAAATACAGATTTTGGCGAAACGATAAATCCAACTGTAAAGGGGTTACCATTGGTCGTTTAAAACGCGTCAATTGGTAAATAATAGGGGTATTGTTTTGAGCGCAGGCAATGTCGTAACCGCTACCGCCAAAACTGGATTCCAGTAAACGATAGGCATCCACCTGAAGCCATTGTGCGATATTGTTGATCAAAGTAGAAGAGGTGCCAAGTCCCCATAATCGTGGAAACGTTAAACGCGTCGTTACACTATATCCGGTATCGGAACTAAGAAAATCCGGATTAAGCTGAGCGGCTTCATACAAAATTTCGACCAATGTATTTTTGATTCCGGCTTGCGGTCCGAAATTTTCCTTATTGCGAATACTGTCAAACGAAATTTGATCCTCAAACCAGACACTGGAATCGGCATCATAACTTTGCCAGCGTATTATTTGCTCCGGGCCTTTTTCAATATCGAGAAACTGACCGTATTTTGTGGGAAGCGCAATTGCCTTCGCACCGTCCAGAACGACATATTCGCCGGTGAGCAGGAGTTTTCCGTTGCTGTAAAAAGTCTTTTTCAAAATGAATTATTTACGTAAAGATGCTAAATAGTCAACTACAGCCGAATGACTCACGGTGTTGTGTTCAAAATGAGTTGTGACAAGCTGACGTTCGGTTTCGGTAGCCTGAAACTGATTCAGGATATTCATCAAATGCATTTTCATATGGCCCTGTTGAATTCCGGTTGTCGTTAACGAACGTAAAGCGGCAAAATTTTGCGCCAGTCCGGCTACGGCTACGATTTGCATCAATTCCTCGGCCGATGGATGTCCTAACATTTCCAGTGCTATTTTAACCAGTGGATGTAAGCCGGTTAGACCGCCTACTGTTCCCAATGCCAATGGAATTTCCAGCCAAAAGGTAAAAATACCGTTTTCGACTTTGGCATGCGAAAGACTCGAATATTTTCCGTTTCGGGAAGCAAAAGCGTGTACGCCGGCTTCTACCGCGCGGAAATCATTTCCGGTTGCAATCACGACGGCATCGATACCGTTCATGATTCCTTTATTGTGTGTTACGGCGCGATACGGTTCGATTTCGGCGATCTGAACGGCACGAACGAACTTTTCGGCGAACTCTTCCTGCGAAATGTGTTTGTCTTCTTTTAAATCGGCTACCGGGCAGGAAACTTCCGCTCTAACAAGACAATTCGGAACATAATTAGACAAAATGCTCATTACGACCTGGATTTGCTTTTCCTCTTCGGAAAACGCGTCGTACTGAAGCGCTTCTTCTTTTAAGGTTTTGGCAAATTGCTCCAGACAGGAATTGATAAAATTGGCCCCCATACTGTCTTTGGTATTAAAAGTAGCATGAAGCTGGTAGTAATGCTCCAGTTCGCCGGTTTTATCGCGCAGGTTGATATCGATAATTCCGCCACCTCTTTTTTGCATGTTTTTCGTAATGCTTCCGGTTTCGGAAAAGAATTTCGGTTTGATGGTGTGGAAGAAGGCATCCAGTTTATCGGCAGCACCTTTATACATAAAGTGTACCTGACCGATTTTTTCGGTACTGATTACCGTGGTTTTAAAACCACCGCGATTGGACCAGAATTTAGCGGCTTTTGACGCTGCTGCCACGACGGAACTCTCTTCGATAGCCATTGGAATGGTCACATTTTTTCCGTTGATCAAAAAATTGGGTGCCACACCAAAAGGCATATAGAAATTGGAAATCGTGTTTTCAATAAACTCATCGTGAAGCTTTTGAAGGGCTTCGTCGGAATTCCAATATTGGGTGATAACTTGTTTGGCACTGTCCGGATTGTTAAAATGGGTATTCACAATCCAGTTGATTTTTTCTTCTTTCGACAACTTCGAAAATCCAGCAATAGCTTTCGTCATTTTTAGGCATCTTGAATTCTACTGCAAAGATAAGATTTCGAAAATGCAATCGGGGATAATTTTTAAAATACGTTTTTTTAAGGAAAAAATTACAGTAAAAACTTATAAAATTGACTTTAAATGCGAAAATTGAATTTGCATTTAACACATAAAGTTATGGCTAATTGATAAATTTTCACTAAAATTGGAAGTTTTTTTACCATTTGACAAAATGAATTACTTTAAAAAATCGTTATTTCTACTGTTACTGACTTCACTGTCAGCGGTAGCACAACAAAAAATTACGCTCGAAGAGATTTGGAGCGGTGCTTTTAGAACGCAGGGAATGACTGCTTTAGAAGCGATGAAGAACACGAATCAGTATACCGTTCTGAATTATGACCGGAATACGCGGTCGTCACAAATCGATCTGTATGATTTTGCCACACTAAACAAAGTCACCGCGCTAATCGACTCTAAAGATCACAAACAACTGGACGGAATAGACAGTTATAGCTTTAGCCCGGACGAAAAGAAAATTTTAATTGCGAATAATTCCGATCAGATTTTCCGCCATTCTTTTGTAGCCGATTATTTTATCTACGATATTGCCAAAAAGACCCTGACCAAACTGGCCGACTATAAAATTCAGGAGCCAACCTTCTCACCGGACGGGACTAAAATAGGATATGCACACGACAACAACTTATACGTGTACGACCTGACTACTCAAAAACACACTCAAATCACTAAAGACGGAAAGAAAAACCACATCATCAACGGTATTACCGATTGGGTGTATGAGGAAGAATTCTCGTTTGTACGTGCTTTCGACTGGAATGCGGGAAGCGATAAAATCGGATTTATCCGTTTTGACGAAACCGAAGTGCCGGAATTCTCTATGGACATGTACAATCAAGGATTATATCCGACACAATACGTATTCAAATATCCAAAAGCAGGAGAGAAGAATGCCGTTGTATCGTTACATGTATATGATGTAAAAACCGGAGCGACTAAAAAAATCAACCTGGATAAATACAACGATTTCTATATTGCCCGTATCAAATGGACAAATGAAGCGAATACGTTAAGTGCGCAAGTGTTAAACCGCCATCAGAACAATCTGGATCTTTTATTTGTTGACGGAAATTCCGGAGCGACAAAAATCGTTGTAAACGAAAAAGACAAAGCTTATGTTGATGTAACGGATAACCTAACGTTCTTAAAAGACAACAGTTTTATCTGGACCAGCGAAAAAGACGGATTTAACCATATTTATCACTACGATAAAAACGGAAAGTTGATCAACCAAATTACCAAAGGGAAATGGGAAGTGACCAACTACTACGGATTCGATACTAAGACGGGAACAATTTTCTATCAGTCGGTAGAAAACGGTTCTATCAACCGTGATGTGTACAGCATCAAATTAAACGGAAAAGACAAAAAGAGACTAACTACGGAAACCGGTACCAATGCGGCGACGTTTAGTCCGAATTTTGAGTACTTTATCAATTCGTTTTCAAGTGCTAAAAGCACACCGCGCTATACGCTTAACGAAAGCAAAACCGGGAAGCTTGTAAAAACCATCGTTTCGAACGAAGCTTTGGAAAGCAAACTGGCAAAATACGACTTACCAACAAAAGAGTTTTTTGAATTAACCACTGAAAAAGGAAACCGTTTAAACGCGTGGATTCTTAAACCGAAAGATTTTGACCCGAACAAAAAATACCCGGTATTTATGTACCAGTATTCCGGACCGGGATCACAACAGGTAAACAACGACTGGAACAATACCGATGATTACTGGTTTGCGATGTTAACGCAACAAGGGTATATCGTAGCTTGTGTTGACGGACGCGGAACCGGTTTTAAAGGGGCGGAATTTAAAAAATGCACCTATAAAGAATTAGGAAAATTTGAGGTAGAAGATCAGATCGATGCAGCAAAAGTAATCGGTAACTACCCTTATGTTGACAAAGCCAGAATTGGAATTTTTGGTTGGAGTTATGGAGGTTTTATGTCGTCGAACTGTATTTTCCAGGGGAACGACACGTTTAAAATGGCCATTGCTGTGGCTCCGGTTACCAGCTGGAGATATTATGACAGCGTTTATACAGAACGATACATGCAGACACCTCAGGAGAATGCATCCGGATATGACAACAATTCACCGATCACCCATGTGGCGAAATTAAAAGGAAACTTCCTTTTGATCCACGGAACGGCCGATGACAATGTACACGTACAGAATACCATGAAAATGGTGGAAGCATTGGTACAGGCAAACAAACAGTTTGACTGGGCGATTTATCCGGACAAAAACCACGGTATCTACGGCGGTAAAACCCGTTTGCAGTTGTATACTAAAATGACCAACTTTATCAAAGAAAAACTATAATTAAACCAAACCAAAAACCAAAAACGAAGCAAATGAGCGAACAGAATGTAAAACAAGGACATCCAAAGGGACTTTGGGTATTATTCGGAACCGAAATGTGGGAGCGGTTCAACTTCTATGGAATGCGTGCATTGTTAACCTTATTCCTGGTTAACTCCTTAATGATGAAAGAGGAAGAAGCTTCCTTAATTTATGGTGGATTTCTTGGTTTATGTTATCTGACACCTATGTTGGGTGGATTTATTTCCGACCGTTTTTTAGGAAACCGTAACTGTATTATGTTGGGTGGTTCGTTAATGGCCATCGGACAGTTATTGCTTTTTGCAAGTGCTACGGTATTTCCAAACAATTTAGAATTAGCCAAAACATTAATGTATGCGGCTTTAGGGGTTATCATTTTTGGTAACGGATTTTTCAAACCGAATATTTCCAGTATGGTGGGAAGTTTGTATCCAAAACAGGAAAAAAGCAAATTGGATACGGCTTTTACCATTTTCTATATGGGGATCAATATCGGAGCTTTCTTAGGACAATTTATCTGTCCGATTGTAGGTGACGTAAAAGATGCCGGTGGAATGCGTGACATCCATGCGTTCAAATGGGGATTCTTAGCAGCTGCTTTGGCAATGACCATTGGTACAGCGGTATTCTTCTTCCTTAAAAATAAATATGTGGTAACGCCGGAAGGAAAACCACTGGGAGGATTACCATCAGGACATGATGCTTCCGATTTCGAAGAAGGTGAAGCACAAAAAGCGAATTTCTCAACGACTTCATTAATCGTTGCGGTTATCGCTTTTGTAGGATTAGGATTTTTATTCCATTATGCAGTAGGACAAAACGTAATTTACTCGATGATTTATGCGAGTGGTCTTACATTGGCCGGATTGATTTTATCGGATAAATCATTAACAAAAATTGAAAGAGACAGAATCTTAGTAATTTATATCGTTTCGTTTTTCGTAATCTTTTTCTGGGCAGCTTTCGAACAGGCAGGTTCTTCGTTAACGTTTATCGCCGATAACCAGACCGATCGTAACTTCTTCGGATGGCAAATGCCACCGTCAATGGTACAGATCTTTAACGGATTATTCGTTGTAATGTTAGCCGTTCCGTTCAGTATCTTATGGGATAAATTAAGAGCCAAAGGAAACGAGCCGATTTCACCAATGAAACAGGCTTTCGGATTGATGCTAATTGCAGTGAGTTATTTTATTATTGCTTACAATGTAAAAGACCTTGGAAACAGTGGCTTATTGGCAATCAAATGGTTAATCTTATTATATTTAATTCAAACTTGTGGTGAGTTGTGTTTATCGCCAATCGGACTATCGTTAGTAGGTAAATTATCACCAAAACGTTTTGCATCCCTATTATACGGTGTATTCTTCTTATCGAATGCTTCCGGATATGCATTAGCAGGAACATTGGGATCGATCTTACCGGCAACGGGAGATAAATTCAAAAAAGCTCAGGAATTAGGAATCGACCTTCAGGCAGTTTTAGACAAAACCGTAACACCAACAGCTGAACAATTAAAATTATTGGCCGATAATCAAATCAGTGCGCAATACCGTGTATTCGCAGGATTTGAAATCCACAACCTATTCGAATTCTTTATGGTATTCGTAGTATTGTGTGGTGCTGCATCAGTAGTATTATTCTTATTGACTCCGGTTCTTAAGAAAATGATGCACGGAGTAAGATAATTTTAATCCCTTTAAAAAGCAGCTATGTGGAATAAACATCCAAAGGCATTGCCATTTTTGTTCCTGTCCGAAATGTGGGAACGTTTCGGTTATTATCTGATGATCGGTATTTTCACGCTTTATCTAAAAGACGTGGAAGCCGGTTTTGCAATGACCGAAAAAGAAGCCTCCGATTTATACGGAACTTTTATTGCATTAGTATTCTTAACACCCTTTTTGGGCGGATTAATAGCCGACCGTTATCTGGGGTATCGCAAATCGATTGTATTGGGAGGAATCCTGATGGGACTCGGTTATTTCTTGATGGGCGTGCATTCGATTACCGTATTGTATATTGCAATGACGCTGGTTATTGTTGGTAACGGATTCTTTAAACCGAATATTTCGACCTTGTTAGGAAACTTCTATTCCAAAGAAGAATACAAAGACAAAAAAGACGAAGGCTACAATATTTTCTATATGGGAATTAACGTAGGTGCCTTTATCTGTAACTTCTTCGGAGCAGCACTGCAAATCCTGTTAGGATGGCACTGGGCTTTTATGGCTGCCGGTGTGGGAATGTTTATCGGAGTATTCGTATTCCTGATGGGAACCAAGCATTATGCGGGTTATGATCATAAAAAAGGCGTACAGGAAGGTGATATGCCTTTCTGGAAAATCGTATTATTCATCTTGGTACCGTCG
This sequence comes from Flavobacterium sp. CAU 1735, assembly GCF_039888695.1. Taxonomy (NCBI): domain Bacteria; kingdom Pseudomonadati; phylum Bacteroidota; class Flavobacteriia; order Flavobacteriales; family Flavobacteriaceae; genus Flavobacterium; species Flavobacterium sp. CAU 1735. Next base: position 439,599 of record NZ_JBDQQQ010000001.1, read on the forward strand.
GCGGTATTTGGAGTAATCGGATGGTTGCTAAAAGGAGTGGCTTCCGAGTCCAATCCGGACAGTTATATCTTCGGATCCGATAGTACCGATGCCTTTATCTTTGCCTGTATTCCGGTAATATTGTTTTATTCCAGCTTATATTTTAAAGCAAAAACAGAAGACAAACGACCGATTGCGGCCTTATTGGCCATTTTCGGTGTCGTAATATTATTCTGGGCCGTTTTCAAACTAAACGGTTCGGCATTGACAACCTGGGCCGATCGTTATACCGATCGTCAGACAACCGGTACCACTTCAAAAGTGTTTAACGGATTAAAACTGGCCAAGGAAGTTGAGTACAAAAAAGACTCCGTCGAATTATACGATGCACAGTTCCGTTTGCAAAAAGAAAACGGAGTGGTTAAAAAAGAAGTCAATTATCCGTTATATTTTAGAAACGTAGCACCGGAAAAATTACCGGCCGAAGGATCGAAAGTAAGTTTATGGGCCACCAATTTAAGTCAGTCGATTAACCCGGGTTGGGTGATCATCTTAACGCCTTTGGTAGTCGCCTTTTTTACCTTCCTTCGCAGCCGTCGTAAAGAACCGTCAACACCAACCAAGATCGCTTTCGGTTTACTGATTTCAGCTTTATCGGTATTGGTTATGGTTGCAGCGGTAAAAATGGGCGGTAACGGAACCGAAAAAGTTAGCGTATGGTGGTTGGTAGCCAACTATGGCGTGATCACGATCGGGGAACTGTTTTTAAGTCCGATGGGATTATCAGTGGTTTCCAAGTTAAGCCCAACCAATATTACCTCGTTAATGATGGGAGGATGGTTTTTAGCAACGTCAATCGGAAACAAATTAAGTGGTGTACTGGCCAGTATGTGGGATACCTACGAAGACAAAACAGATTTCTTCTGGGTCAATTTTAGCTTATTGCTAACCGCATCCTTAATGATGTTTGTGTTGTTGAAATGGTTAAATGCCATTATGAAAGAAAAAGGAATAAATTAGCATATGAATACAAGAGAAACTTTAGAAGAAATACAAAGTTTTAAAGGCAAGTACCCCAAACAATTGTGGTACTTGTTTTTTAGTGAAATGTGGGAACGTTTCAGTTTTTACGGAATGAGAGGAATGTTGGTGATCTTTATGGTAAGCCAACTAATGATGAATGGAAAAGTGGCCAACCTGCAATATGGCGCCACACAGGCATTCGTATATGCCTTTACTTTTATCGGAGGATTATTTGCCGATAAAATCTTAGGATATCGTAAATCCCTGTTTTGGGGTGGACTTTTAATGATCGTGGGAAGTGTTATTCTGGCGATCGATCCGAAGCAGTTTTTCTTTTTCGGAATCAGCTTTACCATTGTAGGAACCGGATTCTTTAAACCGAATATCTCAACCATGGTTGGGAAATTGTATAAAGATGACGATATCCGTAGAGATGCAGGATTTTCGTTGTTCTATGCCGGAGTTAACCTGGGAGCTTTAATCGGTGGTTATATTTGTATCGCAGTTGCCAACGGAAGTATGCTAAGTAGTATGGTGCCGGAACATTTGCGTTGGAATGTAGCCTTTGGTTTTGCTTCAGTGGTGATGTTTATCAGTTTGATCACGTTTACGCAAACGCAGAAAAGCCTTGGTCCAATCGGACTTTCGCCGCTATTGCATCTGGAAACATCCAAAAGAAAGCTATACGAATACGCAACCTATATCGGATCGTTAATCGTATTGCCAATCATCATGACGATGGTGTCTAAAACAGAATACACCGACATCTTTATGTATATCATCGGGCCGTGTTCGTTATTGTATTTGTTCTATGAAATGAAAAACTACTCAGTAGCCGAAAATAAAAAATTATTAGCGGCCTTGGTATTTATCATCTTTTCGATTTTCTTCTGGGCGTTCTTCGAACAAAGTGGCGGATCGTTAAGCCTTTTCGCAGCCAACAACCTAAACAATACCATGTTCGGAATGAAATTCGATCCGAATGGTGTCAACAACTCGGCAAACTCTTTTTTTGTAATTGTCTTTGCTGCTTTTGTTGGAATGATTTGGTTGTGGATGGCGCGTAGAAAAATCGAACCAAATACCATCGTAAAATTCGGATTGGGCTTCCTGTTTTTAGCGGGTGGTTTCTACGTATTTTACTATACCAAATTCTTTGCCGATGTAAACGGTATGACCGGATTAGACTTGTTTACCTTCGGTTGGTTTGTGATCACCTTTGGGGAATTATGCTTGTCGCCGATCGGAATGTCGGTGATGACCAAATTATCACCCGAAAAATTACAGGCGGTATTAATGGGGATGTGGTTTTTGGCCAGTGCCTATGGACAATATCTTGCCGGAATATTAGGTGCCAATATTGCCGAAGCTTCCGAGCACGCCACCAACCTTGAAAAATTAAATATCTATGCCGATGGCTACAAGCAATTGGCTCTTTACGCCCTGATTGCAGGGATCATACTGATTGTTATTTCACCACTCGTTAAAAAACTAATGCAGGGCGTTAAATAACACAATAAATAAGCATACCATAATGGCAACAACTTCAGCAAACCCCGATTTTTTTAAAACCAAAGTATTAGGACACCCTTCAGGATTATTCGTATTGTTTTTTACCGAAATGTGGGAGCGTTTTTCGTTTTACGGAATGCGCGTATTATTGGTAAATTTCCTTACAATGGCCATAGTCGGAGTCGATATGCCGGGTTGGGGATGGAGTAGTGAAAACGCTGGCGCCTTATTTGGAACCTATGCCGGATTGCTATACTTAACCCCAATTTTGGGTGGAATGATAGCCGACCGTTATATTGGTTACCGTTGGGCAATTGTAATTGGAGCCGCCATTATGACCCTCGGTCACGCCGCTATGGCTGTAGAAACCGAGTTTATGCTTTACCTCGGATTGGGATTACTGGTTATTGGAACCGGATTCTTTAAACCGAATATGACCTCGATTATTTCCCAGATGTACAAAGACCTGCCGGAAAAAAAGGACGGTGCCTATACCATTTTTTATATGGGGGTTAATGCCGGTGCTTTTTTCGGAATGATGCTTTGTGGTTATCTGGCGGAAAAAATCGGATGGAGTTGGGGATTCGGATTGGCCGGTATCTTTATGTTATTAGGAACGTTGCAATTCTGGATGGCCAAACCGCTATTCGGAACCATTGGCGATGTACCGGATAAAGCGAAAAAAGATGCCGAAATCGATGCCACCGAAAAACGCAACCCGTTCACCGCAATCGATAAAATCCTGATCGTGATCACATCGCTAATTGGTGTGTTGTATATTTTTAACGATCCGTTATCCAAAATCGGAAAAATCAATATTTTGCCACAGGAATTTTTAGTGTCAAAAGAAACATTGACTGGACCATTGGTTGTAATTATAATCGGACTGGTGTTGTTCCTGTTTTTGGCAATCAGTCGTATTGTACGTTACGAACGTGTGGTACGCGATCGTATGTTTGCGTTTATCGTGTTTGCTTTTTTTACCGTTTTCTTCTGGTTATCGTTTGAACAGGCGGCAACGTCACTGGTTATTTTTGCCCGTGATTTTACCGACCGTGCACTGGATGGAAATTCATTGGTGATTTTTAATATCGTAAACACCTTACTAACGGTAATCCCACTGGCGATTATCACATGGGTTTTGGTTTTATTGTTTAAACAAACACGATCTCAGATTTTACGTTCGAACATTACCCTGTTTATCTGTTTCGGATTAATGTGGGGCATCGTAATCTGGATGTTATACCGCGAATTCACAAGTACAGCATCCGAAGTGACGGTTTCCTGGTTTAGTATCCTAAACTCCTTTTTTATTATTGTTTTTGCCTCGTTATATACCCGTTGGTGGGATAGTAAATACAACCCAAGTGCGGCGGTTAAATACGGATTGGGACTGATCATTATGGGACTGGGTTATGCCGTATTGGCCTATGGTGCGTCGGTGATTCCGCAGGGAGCCGTAGCCGGAACCGTACGCGTTAGTATGATCTGGCTTATCCTGGCGTATTTATTCCACACTTTAGGCGAATTGTGTCTGGCACCGGTAGGACTATCCTATGTGAGTAAATTGGTACCACCGCGAATGATTGCTTTTATGTTTGGAATGTGGTATCTGGGTATCGCCATCGGAAACAAACTGGCGGCTAGTGTTGGAGGAATGATCGATGATGTGGTTCGGGATTATGATATGACAACCTTTTTCCTGATCTTTACGCTGGTGCCGATTGTAGCGGGTAGTTGTATCATGTTATTGAATCCGGTATTGAAAAAATTAATGCATGGTGTTAAATAAATGTTTTAGTACATGAAAAAATTAGTTTTTGTATGCATATTTGCACTGGTTTCGATGCTAACAAACGCACAGGAAACATCGTTGGAATGGCATACGGATGTTAAAAAGGCGGTACAGCTTTCGCAAAAAGAAAACAAACCCCTTTTTCTGTTTTTTACAGGAAGCGATTGGTGCGGCTGGTGCATCCGATTGCAAAAGGAAGTGTTTTTTCAGCCGGAATTTGTTACTTGGGCTAAAGAAAATGTAATTTTGGTAGAATTGGATTTTCCACGGAGAAAAGCATTGGCACCCGAAGTGCAACAAACCAACAACCAACTGATGCAGTTATTTGGCGTTAGAGGCTATCCGACGGTATGGTTTGTAAAAGCAACGGAAAAAGAAGGAAAAATTAATTTCGAAAAACTGGGAAGTACCGGATATGTCGCTGGCGGACCGGCAGCCTGGTTAACAGGAGCAAATCAAATAATCAAAAAATAAAATAAAAAGCAATGAAAAAAATACTATTACTATTGTTCCTAACCGTTGGAGCAATTGCTGCCCAGGCGCAGGAAATCAAATGGATGACGTTTGATGAGGCAATCAAAGCCCAAAAGAAAAATCCGAAACCTATTTTTATGGATGTCTATACCGATTGGTGCGGACCGTGTAAATTATTAGACAAGAATACATTTAGCGACAAAACCGTTGCGGATTATATCTCGAAAAACTATTATGCCGTAAAATTTAATGCCGAAGGAAACTCGGAAGTAAACTACAAAGGCAAAAAATATACGAACCCGACTTTCGATGCGAACAGAAGGGGAAGAAACGGAATCCATGAATTTACCATGTTTTTACAGGTTCAGGGGTATCCGTCGATGTTTATCTTAGATAAAAAAGGAGATGTACAGTCACCATTGGTGGGTTACAGAACTCCTGAGGAATTGCTAAAAGATTTAAAAGGTTAATTGATACTAGCAATTGAAAAAAATCCCTTTTTACCGGTAGCGTAAAAAGGGATTTTTGTTTTCCGGCAACTCACTTCCCAACGAGCTGTTTCGCGTTTATAATTGGTACCATCGGCCAGAATCAATTTTGGTTGTACCAAACCAATCAGTCGATCGAGATTGATTTTTGGATGATTGATCAACACGACGATGTCCGGCTTTTGAATTGTGTCGTATATTCCATCGCCATCAACAATCAGGATTTTCTGATCGTTATAAAAAAGCGTATTCCGCAAGGGGTGTTGTTGAATTTCAGGATAAAACAATCCACTCCGATAAGATTGCAGGTTGCGGTTTTTGGTGATACAACTGTCGTTCGAATACACCTTAATGTGATTGTTGGTTTTGATCGTGATCAGCGTGTGTTGTTGCTGATGAAAGACAACCAGTTCCTCCTTGTTTCTGATCATATATAGCGTAAACCAATAGGTCATTTGCAATAGGATAAGTGTCGAAAGCAATCCCATTAATCGGATCGGAGTTCGTTTTCGGAACCATAAAAACAAAGCGATCATTACGATATAAAGAACAAACAGCAATTCGGTATTAAAGGAAAGATTACGAAGCGTTAGCGAACGGAAAGAAGCGATCCAGCCGATATACGCGTTCATGGTTTCGATCAGAAACGACAGTGCTTTTCCTAAAAATAAGATAAGATTTCCCGGGATAAAATTCAGGATTGTCAGTAGGATGCCGAGTGTCAGAATAAGGGTTGTCATTGGTAGTACGACCAGATTGGATGCTATAAATAATAACGGAATCTGATGAAAATAGTAAAGGCATAACGGAAGCACGCCAACCTGAGCGGCAAACGAAACCCATACGATTCCTATAACATAACGGAGAATCGGATTTTTCGGTAATCGGATTTTCTGAAAAATAGTTTGCAGGGAAATAATAGCAAAAACAGCCATATAACTCAGTTGAAAACCAATATCGAAAATAAAATTGGGTTTAATAGCGACTAATAATAACAGGGAAACCAAAATACCCTGAAAACTGTTTGCAGAGCGGTTTAAAAAAAGACCAAAGCTCAAAAAACTCAACATAGTTACCGAACGAACCACCGAGGCCGAAAACCCGGTTAGCAAGGCATAAAACCAAAGAAGCACTATTGGGATCAGGAGTTGTAGTGTTTTGCCATTTTTAATCCTTTTTAGCGGTTTTGTCAGGAAAAGGAGGATTCCGTATAAAAGTGCAATATGAAGTCCGGAAATAGCCAGAATATGCGTGGCACCGGCATTAGCATAGGCAGAGACGGTTTGAGGATCCATGTCCTGTCGTTGTCCCAATACCAACGCATTGATAATATGTTGTGTTTCCGGTTTAAAATGATGCTTTTCAAAACCTTCGAGTAAGCGATCGCGATACGCGGCGATCCGACTCGTAATGGTATTGGAATGGCCAATTACTATAAAATTGTCCCGATTCAGATACATCTGATGGAACACATTCCGTTTGGCCATATAATCGGCATAATTAAACTGAAAAGGATTTCTGTTTTTCGGTACAGCGGCTACAGCATCGTATAGAAGTATTTCGGAGCCAATTACAGGTTTGGGAAGGACAATTGTTTTGGGAGCATATAGTAAAAGGGTTCCGTTTGCTTTTTGGTGATTGATCTCCGACACCCTAAAAAGATACTTTTCAAAAGAAGCACTGGTTTTTAAACGTTCCGTGATAACGCCCCGGATCGGATAATGTCCATCATTGAGTAAATAATGACTATAATGTCCGTGTTTATTTGGCGCATAATGGAGCTGATGTGCAAAACTTCCGCTGAGAAAAGACAACAGATAAACACTAAGTCCGAAATAGTTTTGTTGTATAAAATGCCGGTTGGAATAGCCATAACAAACACAAAACAGGACAAATGAAATCGCAAGGGCTATAAAAAGGATCGTTGTGTCCGGTTTTGTATAAAAATCGACTACAATTCCGGATACAAAGCAACACGTAATTCCGAATATGGGATATCGCAATACCTTCATGGAAATAATAAGGTATTGAAAAATTGCGAAAAATAAAAACCGGGATTAGTTCACCATTCGGTTGGCCTGAACAAAAGAACGCTCGTAGTATGGCTCTTTTGTTGATGAAATGATCACACCGCTGGAAGTCGACGAATGGATGAATTTTATTTCGTCTTCGGCCACTTCTACAACCAGTCCGACATGATTAATGATGCGTCTGCCATTGGTTTTAAAGAAAACCAGATCACCGCGTTTAATATCTTTAAATTCGAGTTTTTCGCCCACTTTGGCCATGTCGTTGGAACTTCGGGGTAATTGCATGTCAAACGAACTGAAAACCGCCGTAACCAATCCGGAGCAATCCATTCCTTCGCGCGTTGTTCCGCCACCGCGATAGCGAACACCAAGATAATCCATCGCACTGTTGGTTAACTGTTCGGCCAGATAACTTTCATTCTCGTTGCTCACAATGATATCGTTTTCCGGAACATCACTGTCTACAATTTTTCGTTTTTTCTTATCCGTTTTTTTAGATTCGGACGGTTTGGCGTTTTTATCGGAAACGGCTACAGTTTTGGATTTTGTTCTTTCGGAATAGGTGTAAACTCCTTTTTTTTCGGCTTCTTTTTTAGAGGTGATAATGGTAGGAGCGGCAGTTTTACAGGAAACCACCAGAAATAATAAAACCAATACTTGTATAACCTTTCTCATATTCTCAAACGCTTTTCAACAAAATTAGGGAAATAATTTTTTCGGCTTATGTTAAATTATCCATAATTAAACGGGCGGTTTTGTCGCTTGCGCCTTCTCCGCCGAGCTTTTCTTCCAGCAAATCATAAGCAGCCAATACTTTAGAACGATGATTCGGCTCTAATATTTTATGCAGTTCCGCTTTAATTTTTTTAGGGTTGCAATCGTCCTGGATCAATTCGGTTACGACTTCCTGATCCATAATAAGATTGACGAGTGAAATATATTTTAAGGTGATAATGCGTTTGGCAATCTGATACGAAATCCAGTTCCCTTTATAAAGGACAACTTCCGGTACTTTAAAAAGCGCGGTTTCCAAGGTTGCGGTTCCGGATGTTACTAACGCCGCATGCGCCACGCTTAACAGATCGTAGGTTTTGTTCGAAATAAAATGTACTCTTTTGTTGGTCAGGAATTGTTTGTAAAATTCAAAATCCTGACTCGGCGCACCGGCAATCACAAATTGATAGTTTGGAAAACTGTCGACCGCCGATAGCATTTCGGATAACATTTTGGAAATTTCCTGTTTCCGACTACCGGGTAATAACGCAATGATCGGTTTGTCGTCCAGATCATGCTCTTTTCTAAATTTTTCGGTATCGGTTTTTGGTCGGTTATGAATCGCGTCAATTAACGGATGGCCTACAAAGTCGACCGGATACTGGTGTTTTTTTTCGTAAAAATCCTTTTCAAACGGAAGGATCACATACATTTTATCGACATCGCGTTTAATGGCATGAATACGGTTTTCTTTCCAGGCCCAGATTTGTGGTGAGATATAATAATGCGTTTTCATACCAAGCGCTTTTGCCCATTTGGCGATACGCATATTAAAACCAGGGTAATCGATAAAAATCAGCACATCCGGTTGGAACGCCAGAATATCGGCTTTGCAAAATTTGATATTAGTAAGGATCGTTTTCAGATTCATAACAACCTCTGCAAAACCCATAAAAGCCAGATCACGGTAATGTTTGACCAATGTTCCGCCGGCTTGTTGCATCAGATCGCCACCCCAAAAGCGGATTTCGGCTGTGGGATCGTATTTTAAAAGACTTTTTATCAGATTGGAACCGTGCAGATCGCCCGAAGCTTCCCCGGCAATAATATAGTATTTCATGTTGGTACGATTATAATAGAACGGTTAGAATGGCCAAAAAAAACGTTGCCAGTACAACACCGCGTGCCATTTCTTCTTTCTGAAATTTTAATAAAACAAAGAAACAAATCAGGTTGGCGATAGCGCCCAAGGTGATCACTTTTCCGGATAAATGCTGTTGACGGATAAAATGCAATCCTTCAATACTGCGGATATCGGTAAATAGCAACAGAAAAATTCCGGCGCCAATACAAGCGGCCACGATACCGATAAGAAATCCGATGATAAGATCTTTTTTAGCCATAGTTTTTTAAGGATTAAGATTCCAGGTGTTCAGTTGCTGGATGGCATGGTGCGCCGTTAAGTCAAATTGAACCGGAACTACGGAAATATAACCGTTGGCCAACGCCCATTCGTCGGTATCTTCACCTTTATCCTGATTGATAAATTCGCCGGTCAACCAATAATAATCTTTTCCCTGCGGATTGGTTCTTTTGTCAAAACGCTCTTCCCACATGGCTTTGGCTTGGCGACATACTTTGATTCCTTTGATTTCGTCTGCCGGTAATTTCGGTAAATTCACATTTAGAATAACACTGTCGGGTAATCCTTTTTCCAGTACTTCCAACGTGATTTTTTTAACAAAAGCCTTTACCGGTTCAAAATCGGCATTCCAGCTAAAATCCAATAACGAAAAACCAATGGCCGGAATTCCTTCGATACCGGCTTCTACCGCGGCACTCATCGTTCCCGAATAAATAATATTAATAGAAGAATTCGAACCGTGATTGATTCCCGAAACACAAAGATCCGGTTTGCGCTTTAAAATTTCATGTACGGCAATTTTGACACAGTCTACCGGAGTTCCGGAACAGCTGTATTCCATATCCAGATCAGCATCGATTTTGACTTTTTCAATATGGAGTGTGTTGTTAATGGTAATCGCATGTCCCATAGCCGATTGCGGACTGTCGGGAGCCACTACAACCACATCACCGATTTCTTTCATAACCGCAATTAAGGCGCGTATTCCGGGTGCGACAATACTATCGTCGTTGGTTACCAGAATCAAAGGTTTTTTGTTCATTTCGGGCATTTTTTTAAGTTTCGCTAAAGTACGCAATTTCTAAATTTGTTCTGGTACAATTTTTGATTTTTGAAATTTTAAGAAAGGGCTGATGATTCACTAATAAAAAGAAACCTTTAACAAAAAATTATCCGTATATTAAGAGAGTGGCGTCCTTTTTTATGTAATTTAGTTGAAAAATAGTAATGAATACTTTTTGGCAGTTTATGAAAAGAAATTATAAGATTGTATTGTTGATAACCGCTTTGTCAGCAATACTTTGGAGTTTTATGCCCACTAAAAAATCAGATCCGGAAAAAGACCGTCTTTTACTGGAATTGCTGACATTCGTGTTGGAAAAAGGGCATTATGATCCGGTGCAGATGGATGACGCGTTTTCAAAAAGTGTTTATAAAGAATATATCTCGGCTCTGGATCCTTCGAAACGATTCTTTGTCCAGTCGGATATCGACGAATTTTCAAAATACGAAACACAGATTGACGATATGATCCGCAATAAGGATCTGACCTTTTTTGACCTTACATATACCCGTTTGATGGAACGAATGGGAGAAGCTAAAGGCGTTTACAAAGACATTCTTGCACGTCCATTTAACTTTAATACAGAGGAACAAATCAGTCTGGATTATGACAAACAGCCGTTTTCAAAAAACAAAACGGAATTAAAAAACCGTTGGGAAAAACAGCTGAAACTAAATGTATTGTCTTCTGTAACCGACAAGCTGAAATTACAGGAAAAAGAGAAAGAAGATAAAGGAACCAAAAAAGAAGGAACAACAGCCAAAAAAGAATCCGATTCCAAGCCAAAAACCATGGAGGAATTGGAGAAAAGTTCCCGTGAAACGACATTAAAATCGTTGGATGAGTATTTTGGATTTATTGAGGAATTGGATCGTGATGACTGGTTTTCAGTTTATCTGAATGCAATTGTAGAACGATTTGATCCGCATACTTTTTATTTTGCACCAGACGACAAAGAGAAATTCGACATCAGCATTAGCGGAAGCCTGGAAGGAATCGGAGCCCGTTTGCAAAAGAAAAATGACTATACCGAAATTACCGAACTTATACCGGGAGGACCAGCATGGAGAGGAAAACAACTGGAGCAGGGTGATGTGATCATGAAAGTGGCTCAAGGAAATGCTGAACCGGTAGATGTGGTTGGAATGCGTTTGGACGATGTCGTGAAAAAAATCAAAGGTAAAAAAGGAACCGAGGTACGTCTGACCGTTAAAAAAGTAGACGGAACGATCAAAGTGATTCCAATTGTCCGCGAGGTGGTTGAAATTGAGGAAACCTATGCCAAATCATCGATTGTGAAAAAAGGGGATACTACTTACGGTATCATCAATCTTCCGAAATTCTATATCGATTTTGAGAATAAAGATAAAAGAGACGCTTTTAAAGATGTGGCTCAGGAAATCGAACGCCTTAAAAAGCAAAACGTTCAGGGAATTATAATGGATCTTAGAGACAATGGTGGTGGATCGTTACAAACCGTTGTAGATATGGTTGGTTTATTTATTGATCAGGGACCAGTGGTTCAGGTGAAATCGGCTAACGGTAAAAAAGAAGTATTATATAACAAACAGTCAAAAGTACACTGGGACGGACCGTTGGTGGTAATGGTGAATAATTTCTCAGCTTCGGCATCCGAAATTTTTGCAGCAGCTATCCAGGATTACAAACGTGGAGTTGTGATTGGAAGTAAACATACCTATGGAAAAGGAACGGTACAAAATGTTATCGACCTGAACCAGTTTATCCGAAGCAACCCTTACGGTGACTTGGGTGCGCTAAAAACAACCACGCAGAAATTCTACCGTGTTAACGGAGGTTCTACACAACGCGAGGGTGTATTGAGTGATATCGTAATGCCGGATCGTTATTCGTATATCGATATGGGTGAGCGTGATATCGACAATGCGATGCCATGGGATAAAATTGACCCGGCCAATTACCAACCGGTAAAAGGATTGGATTTTGCGCCAGCCATTGCAAAAAGTAAAGAGCGTATGGCGACAAACGAGCAATTCAAATTGATCGACGAAAACGCTAAATGGATTAGTTCCCGTAAGGATATGAATACATTGAGTCTTAACTTTAACAAGTTCCGCGCTGAAGAAACAGCAGTTGAAAATACCGCTAAAAAATTCAAAGCACTAGCCGATTATAAAAACAATTTATCATTCGGATCCTTACCTTACGAAAAAGAAATGTTTAAAAACGACACCGTACTGGCTCAAAAAAGAGAGCGTTGGCATGAAAGCCTAAGTAGCGATGTATATGTAGATGAAGCGTTGAATATCCTAAACGATATGAAAAGTAGTGGAAAAGATGTTAAAGGTTCCATCACATTAAAAGACAAAAAAAATAAAATAGTTGATAAAGTAAATTAATGAGTTTATCAAATCAATCGCTTACTGCTTTAGCGCTCCAGAAATTCCGTAGGAATTTTTGGGGCGTTTTCAGTTTTGTATTTATAGCCGTTCTGGTATTCATTTCCATTTTTGGCTATTTTTTAGCACCGGATACTACACAATATGCCAACTGGGGTGATTTGGCAATTCGCTCGAAAGAACCCGGTTTTAAAGTGACGATGTTACAGGTTCCGTTGGAAAACCAACCCGAAAGTCATTGGTATGATTATTTCACGGGCCATCCGGAAACGGTTATGCAAAAACCGATCAATAGTTATAAAATAGCAAACGACAGCTTGTATTTTGACGAGTATTCGGAAGATAAGAGTATTGTCATTTCCGATAAAATTCCATTATCGGCTTTTGGAAAAGCGGTTGATAATAAAACGATTGAAAAAGAATTTATCTCCCAAAAGAAATTCCTTTTAGGAACGGATAATCAGGGACGCGATTTGCTTAGCCGTCTGATCATCGGATCACGGGTTTCGATAGCCATCGGATTTGTAGCCGTTTTGATTTCATTGGTGGTTGGGATTTTCTTTGGTGCTTTGGCGGGTTATTACGGCGGAAAGATCGATGCGATGGTGATGTGGCTTATCAATGTAATCTGGTCGATTCCGACTTTACTCCTGGTCATTGCGATTACATTGGCCTTAGGAAAAGGATTCTGGCAGGTTTTTGTTGCCGTTGGACTTACAATGTGGGTCGAAGTTGCCCGTGTGGTCCGCGGTCAGGTTATGGGGATTAAAGAAATGCAATATGTAACCGCGGCACGCGCCTTAGGTTATACCAACAGTCGGATTATATTCCATCATATATTGCCAAACAGTATGGCACCGGTGATCGTAATTTCGGCGGCCAATTTTGCTTCGGCGATTCTGGTCGAAAGCGGATTAAGCTTTTTAGGATTGGGTGCCCAGTTACCCGTACCGAGTTGGGGCGCTATGATCAAAGATAACTACAATTATATCATCCTCGGAAAACCGTATCTGGCGATTATTCCGGGTGTAGCCATGTTGCTACTTGTTCTGGCCTTTATGATGATTGGAAATGCATTGCGCGATGCACTCGATGTAAAGACGTAATTTAATGATCTCAAAATAAAGTCGTTTACCCTATTTAGCGTTCAATTTTGTCCGGATGCTGTTCCCTTTTTAGAAAGTTGAATTTACAAAATTTGTAAATTATTGCCTTTTTTTGTAACTTTAACTAGTACAGGGTCTTATGTGGGGAATTGTGGCGGTCAATACGAAAGTGTTTAAAGAAATAAGTATTGAACGGGTTACAGATCAGGATTACAAAAAGATAACAAAGGCACGATTTTTCTTTAACTGGAAAACGGAACGACAAAACTGCGTATATAAACTAAGAATTTTAGAAAGTGAAGTTATTTTAGGATTGATATCACTAACACATTATCCAGAAGAGAGTCGAATCGAAATCAATCTTTTAGCCGTTTCAAAAGAAAATAGAGGTAAAGAAAAACAATATGATGACATAGCAGGTAATCTTATTGGTTTTGCTTGTAAGGAAGCTGTAAACCATTATGCTGAAATAGCATGTGTGTCACTAATTCCTAAAACGAAATTAAAAAAGCATTACATTACTAAATATGGAATGGAAGATGCCGGTAAACATATATGTTTAGAAGGATTGGCATTGTTTAGAATTATAGAAAAGTATATAGATGAAAGCGGAGAAATTAAATAAAAAATATTCACCGGAAGAACTTGCTGATTCATTTGTTTTTAGAAATAACCTAACGGTTGAACAAAAAGAAGAAGCTGCTGATGAGTTAAAACGGTTTAGGAAAAAGAATGTAAAGCCATTAACAGATAGTCAATTGCTATATGCACGCGTGCAGCAATTACGCTTTCAGATAGAAGATTATTTAAAATCAGATATTTATGATGCTGAGCTTTCTCTTCCCTTTTTTTTGAAGAAGTATATAAACCTCAGATATAAAATTAACAAAGATTTTGCTGAAGACATAAAGGTATCGGAATCAGAATTAAATTCGATTCTGAATATGGGGAAACCTCCAAGTAAGAAAATAATTATTCGTTTAGAACTACACTCTAATAATTTTATACCTGCATTATATTGGTATAAATTGTTGGAAAAAGAAAAGGAGTACGAAATACAAATAGATAAGAAGATCAGAAAAGAAGAAGCTAAGTATGTTCAGAATCGTTTGATTCTGGATTTCTAAATTAAAGAGGGCTGTTTCAATTTGAAACAGCCCTCTTTAATTTTATGAATTAGGCGTTTGGATTTAAATTTTTCAGGTTTAATTGGGCTTCCTGTAATTCAATTTTACGCTCTTTATTTTTGTTGGTTAGCTTTAACAGCTTTTTCTTCCATTTGATATCCTCTTCGGCAGTAAGCTTGTCTTTATCTTTTAAGGTTTTATACTTTGAAGACTGCTTGTCCAAATCCTTCTGACTGTCGGCTAATCTGTCGGTCGCTTTATGAACGTTTTTCTGAGCCTTTTCGATATCTTTTTTGGCTTTTTCAGCCTTCTGTAATTCTTTGGCCAGTCGTTTTTGTTCTTTTTCGGCCGCTTTACGTTGCTTTTCGGCTTCTTTAAGTGCTAATTCGTGTTCTTTAAGCTTTGCTTTTTCCAGTCGCTCTTTTTCTTCGTTAATCTTTTTTAAATCTTCAAGGCTTTGCGAAAGGTGGGTTTCGGCATTGTTGCTAACGGTTTCTTTCGAAATTTCCTGTCCAAAACTAAACTGTGTTGAAATAACAGCTAGTGCAACCATCAATTTTACTCTCATAGATACTACTTTTATTAATTTTAAAAGGGTTATAACTATTTATTATCTTTACAAATGTAACAAAAATCAAGCCATGCCTGCAGTAATAGCGATGAAACGACCTGTATTTCTGATAAAACTCCTTTTGGTGTTTTTTTTCTTGTTTTCATGTGATAAAAAAACAACAACGGCAATAGAAACATCCTTGTCCGGAGTGCCTGAAAAGGAAATTGTGACCGATGTCGATAGTACATCCGCTACTTTTACGATGGCAAATTTTGACTATTTTCCCACTTCGACCACCGGAGTGGTGATCAACCATGATGCGTATTCCTTTTCCTATGCCGAACCCTATGAACAAGCGGAATGGGTAGCCTATACGCTAACAAAAGATGATTTGTCCAACCGGGATTTTAAACGCCCGTTGTTTACCGAAGATAAAGATGTGAAATCCGGATCGGCGAGCTGGCGGAACTACAAACAATCCGGTTATGATAAAGGACATTTGTGCCCGGCCGGTGATCGGAAAAAGAACTATAAAATGTTTGAAGAAACATTTCTGACGTCTAATATCGCTCCGCAATTGCATCATTTTAACGATGGTGTCTGGAACCGACTGGAGCAAAAAGTACGGTATTGGGCTACGAAATACGATGGATTATATGTGGTAACCGGAGGCGTTTTGTCCGAAAATTTAAAAACCATCGGGAAAGAAAATGTCGCTGTACCGAATTATTTCTATAAAGTATTGATGACCAAAAAAGGGGATAAAATGATCGGATTCCTGGTTCCACATGCTGTAAGCGACCGACCGTTATACGAATTTGTAGTCGATGTGGATACGATCGAAAAACTCACCGGTATCGATTTCTTTCCGCAATTACCGGATGCTATCGAAAATAAATTTGAAAAAAACAGCGATTATAAAGCGTGGAGTTTTAATTAGACTACCATTCGTTTACTTTGTTAGCATCCATTTTCAGGAATACAAACAATAAAATGGTAAACGCCCATAAACTCGATCCACCATAGGAGAAAAAGGGTAGTGGTACTCCAATGGTTGGAAACATCTTGATCAGCATCGAAATATTTACAAAAAAGTGGGTAAACAGGAACGTTGCGACACAATAGCCATACACCCGGCTAAATTTTGTTTTCTGATGTTCGGCGAGGTAAATGATCCGCATAAAAAGGGTTACAAATAATATGATTACAACCGCAGCACCTACAAATCCCCATTCTTCACCAACAGTTGTAAAAATATAATCGGTATGCTGTTCCGGTACGAAACCACCTTTGGTTTGCGTTCCTTCGAGATAGCCTTTACCAAGCCAGCTTCCGGAAC
Source organism: Flavobacterium sp. CAU 1735 (assembly GCF_039888695.1). Taxonomy (NCBI): domain Bacteria; kingdom Pseudomonadati; phylum Bacteroidota; class Flavobacteriia; order Flavobacteriales; family Flavobacteriaceae; genus Flavobacterium; species Flavobacterium sp. CAU 1735. Next base: position 456,324 of record NZ_JBDQQQ010000001.1, read on the forward strand.
CAATGGCAATCATCGATTGGTTCAGGTTGTATCCTTCACGCTGCATGTTTACATCTTTTCCAAGAAGTACATTGATACGATCTTTCTGGTGGGCTTCCAATACGTTTTCGTAAACATAATCCACCGAGAATACAAATCCGGTTATCAATACAAAAATAATCCCGTAAACAAGCGGATTCCGATTGATACGACGGTTAAAGATATAGTGGATGATCATTATGATAAGCGCCAGTATAACGATAAATACCGGTTTGATAATCAAGGCAAGTATAAAGAGTATAATTGCGATAAAACCGGTCCAAAGATACCAACTTGGCAATCCTTCGCGATACAATACGAATGTCAGTGAAATAAAGATCATGGCACTACCGGCATCGGGTTGCAGAAGGATTAAAACCACCGGAAAACCAAATACAGCCAGTGCAATTATCTGGTGTTTAAATAGTTTAATGTTGATCTGCGTGTCACTCAGTAACTTCGCCAGAAGCAAAGCCGTGGCGGTTTTTACGAACTCAGACGGCTGGAAACCGAAACCACCAAACTGGTACCAGTTGGTTTGTCCTTTAATCGTCTTACCAAATGCAAATAGTCCAAGAAGGAGGACAATACCAAATGCATAAAAGACAATAGCATACTTTTCGAATATTTTGGCATCCACAGAAAGTATGGTGAAAATCAACGGGATGGTGAGCATGATAAAAAGCATCTGCTTACCATAGGTCTGACTTAAATCAAAAATTGAGGTTTCCTCAAGCGGTAACGAAGCCGAGTAGATATTCATCCACCCCATGACCACCAATACAATATAAATAAGTATGGTGATCCAATCGATATTATTCGCTACGCTCTGATTTTTCATTATCGGTTATTGATTGTAAAAGGTACACCACTGGTTACCTTGTCGTATTCATGTTGTAAACTGCCTTCCAGCATTCTTTTTTCCAAATCGGTACGGGTAATGGTCTTTTTCAGATATTTCTCAATCATCAAGCTGGAAATAGGTCCGGCCCAACGCGCACCCCAATAACCGTTTTCTACCAATACAGCGATTGCGATTTTCGGATCGTTTCGCGGTGCAAATGCTACGAAAACCGAGTGGTCGGTTAGCTGTACTCTTTTTCCGTTGATCTTGGTAAAGTTTTCGGCCGTACCGGTTTTACCGCAAATTTCAATTCCTTCTACACGAAGACTGGCTGCGGTTCCCATATTGTACACGTCGAATAAACCGTCGATAACCGGTCGGAAATATTGTTTGTCGATAGACGTAATGTGTTTGGTCGTAAACTTTTTGTCGATCTTATGTTTTTCAATTTTTCGAATAACGTGAGGCGTATAATAATAACCTTCATTGGCAATTGTGGCCATCATATTCGCCAACTGAATCGGTGTCATCGTTACCTCACCCTGTCCGATGGAATTGGAAATAATGGTCGTACTTTTCCAACCGCCATTCGGATACCAGCGGTCATAATAACGCGAAGTCGGGATGTGTCCTTTTCTTCCCGGCGGAAGATCGTAGCCCATAAAATTCCCCAATCCGAAACTTTTCATATGCGCACTCCAGGCGTCCACACCAAAACGCGGTTTGTTATATTTTTCGATCGTTCGTTTAAATACATTGGCAAAATAGGCATTACAGGATTTGTAAATACCGTTATGCAACTTGATATTTCCGCCCGGACAGTGACATTTCATAAAAGCACCTCTACCGTAGGAAAACCCGTGATGACAAACAAAGGTTGTGTTTTCGTCGATTACTTCTTCCTGAAGTCCGGCCAGACCGGTTAATATTTTAAAAGGCGATCCCGGCGGATATTCTGCCAGAAGTCCGCGGTCGTATAAAGGCTTTGCAATCGAATCGTTGTAAAGCATGGTATAATTTTTAGAACGCTCGCGACCTACCAAAATTGCCGGATCATAGGATGGTGCCGTCACCAAAGCCAGAATTTCACCGGTTTTGGGTTCGATCGCAACAATACCACCGCGTTTGTTTACCATTAAAGCCTCGCCATACTTTTGAAGTTCGGCATCGATGGTTAAAGTGATGTCTTCTCCCTGAACGGCAATCGTATCATAAATACCATCTTTATATGGGCCAATTTCACGGTTGAAACGATCCCGCTGTATGTATTTTACACCTTTGGTACCGCGTAAAACCTCCTCGTACATCTGTTCCACACCTTGCATACCAATCAAATCGCCGCTTTTGTAATACGGTTTCTTTTTGATGATATTATCGTTTACCTGTGTGATATAACCGAAGACGTTGGCGCCTACTGTCACCTGATAGTCTCGTAATGATCGCTTTAAAACTTCAAATCCCGAAAATTTGCGGATCTTTTCCTGAAAGGCCGCATATTCCATTTTGTTTAACTGAGCGATAAATACCGATGGTAGCATCGGACTGTAAACGCGCGCTTTTTCTATTTTTTTGATAAACTCCTCTTTGGAGATGTTCAGTAGATTGCAAAACTCAAGGGTGTCGATATTTTTAACATCCTTAGGTGTCACCATAATATCATACGACGGTTGGTTGGCTACCAATAGCTGACCGTTACGGTCGTAGATATAACCGCGTTCCGGATATTCATATTTGATTTTGATAGCATTATTATCCGATTTTTGGATATAAGAATCGTCTAAAATCTGTAGATAGAAAAGCCGTGCCATTATCAGCAATGCTGCAATAACAATCAAACCGGGTAATAAAAGTTTTCTCATCGTTTGCTAGGCTTAATTAAATAAATAATTATGATGCAAAGCAGTAAGGTAAATATAGTGCTTAGTAAAGTTCGTAATAAAATATCCCAAATAAAATTAAAACGGAATATTTCTAATAAATATAAGACTAAATGATGGGTGACTACGGCAATAAGAATAAATGAAAAACGTTCGGGCGTAAGTTTGTCGGTAATTTTAACCGTCTGATATTCGTAACTGACTCCGAATGAAAATTTAAAAAAGGTAGGTCTAAAATAAGCCAGGGTTACACAGGCAGCCGCATGTACACCTCCGGAATTGGAAAACATATCCATAACAAGTCCGAGGAAAAAACTGGCCACAAGCAAACCGGCTTTGCTACCGTTTACCGGGTACAAAATGATAAAAAGAATGTACGGATACGGATTGATAAAACCCAGAAAGTCGATGTTGTTAAAGACAACAACCTGTATGGCAAGCAGCACTACAAACCGTAAGCTATTTGTAATAAACGTACTATTCATTTTTTGTTTCTTCTTGTAATTTCTGGATTTCTTTTCGCTTTACATTTTCAATTACATACACGTGACCTAAGTTGGTCATGTCGTTAAATAATCGAATATTCAGGGTGTAATAATTGGTCGCTTTGTCGATATATACTTTGTCGATAACTCCGATAGGGATGTTTTCCGGGAAAATATCCGAAATACCTCCGGTTACAATGGTATCGCCTTTGCGAACCGAAGCCAAACGTGGTACATCGATCAATTGCGCAAATCCTACGTTTTTACCATTCCACGTTAGGGAACCAAAATGATTGGATTTTTTGATTTTAGCATTAATCTTAGACTTGATATTCAAGACACTTTGTACGGTCGAATAACTGTTGGAAGTCTTTTCGATCATACCCACGACTCCCAAACTGTTCACAACACCCATATCGGCATGAATGCCATCTTTTTCACCACCTAAAAGCGTCAGGTAATTTTCTTTACTGTTAAAAGTATTGTTGATCACCTTAGCATTATACACTTTTACATTTTCGATTCCGGACGGTTTTGGCAAAGCGCTTCCGGCCGTTAAAGAATCGGTATTGTTAAAAAGCAGTTTTTTCAACTGGGCATTTTCATTGGCCAGCTGGTTGTTTTGTTCGCGAAGGTTCAGGTATTCTTTAACGTTATTGATCTTTTCGTATACAAATCCGGTAAAGACATTCGCCGAACTAATATAGCGACTTCTGTGATAGGAATGGGATTGTATGGTCAATGATAAAGAAATGCCCAAAAGCAGCAAAAACAGTAACCGGTTACTGTTTTTTAATATAAAGTTAAAGATTTGCTGCATGAATTAGTTCTTTATTTGATAAGAATCCCTTTGAATTTCTGAATATTTTTTAATGCCATTCCTGTTCCTCTTACAACGGCTCGTAACGGATCTTCGGCGATATAAACCGGTAAATCCGTTTTTTGAGAGATACGCTTGTCAAGTCCTCGTAACATCGATCCTCCACCGGCCAGATAAATACCGGTATTGTAAATATCGGCGGCTAGTTCGGGCGGTGTTTGGGATAAGGTTTCCATAACCGCATCTTCAATACGCTGAATGGATTTATCTAAAGCTTTTGCGATCTCACGATACGAAACGTCTACCTGTTTTGGCTTTCCGGTTAACAAGTCACGTCCCTGAACCGACATTTCATCCGGCGGCGTATCCAGGTCTTCCGTAGCGGCACCGATAGCAATTTTAATTTTTTCAGCGGTACTTTCTCCAACAAAAAGGTTGTGTTGTGTTCGCATATAATATACGATATCGTTGGTAAACACGTCACCGGCAATTTTAACCGATTTGTCACAAACGATCCCGCCTAATGCGATCACGGCGATTTCGGTAGTACCACCTCCGATATCGACAATCATATTTCCTTTCGGTTGCATAATATCCACACCGATACCGATAGCCGCAGCCATCGGTTCGTGGATTAAGTATACTTCTTTTCCATTAACCCGCTCACAGGATTCTTTTACCGCACGCATTTCCACTTCCGTAATTCCGGAAGGGATACAAACCACCATTCGCAAAGCCGGTGTAAACATTTTTTTCTTTAGCGCCGGAATGCTTTTAATGAACAAACTGATCATTTTTTCCGATGCGTCAAAATCAGCAATTACACCATCCTTTAGAGGACGTATGGTTTTGATGTTTTCATGAGTCTTACCCTGCATCTGGTTTGCTTCTTTACCAACAGCAATAATTTTCCCAGAAACACGATCACGAGCAACTATAGATGGACTATCAACGACAACTTTGTCATTGTGGATAATAAGGGTATTTGCGGTACCTAGGTCAATCGCAATATCCTCAGTCATGAAATCAAAAAATCCCATACAAAAAAGGGTTTAATACATTTATAAATAATTAGCCTACAAAAATAATAAAATTAATGTTTAAAATGACGAACTCCGGTAAATACCATCGCAACTTTATTTTCGTTGCAATAGTTGATACTCAGTTCGTCTTTTATAGAGCCACCCGGTTGAATAACAGCGGTGATGCCGGCATTTTTTGCCAACTCAACACAATCCGGAAAAGGGAAGAAAGCATCGCTTGCCATTACTGCTCCGTTTAAATCAAAATGGAATGAATTTGCTTTTTCAACAGCCTGGCGTAATGCGTCTACCCGCGACGTTTGTCCGGTTCCGGAAGCGCACAACTGTTTGTTTTTAGCAAAAACGATAGTGTTCGATTTGGTGTGTTTACAGATTTTGGAGGCAAAAAGCAGATCTTCGATTTCCTTTGTTGTAGGTGCTGTTATGGTAACGGTTTTTAAGAGCTCTTTATTGTCTGTAATATTGTCTTTATCCTGAATTAACATTCCATTAAGACAGGTGCGTACCTGTTTTGTAGGTAATTCCACATCATTTTGGATCAGGATGATTCTGTTTTTCTTTTCTTCTAAAATAGCAATCGCTTTTTCGTCATACGCCGGAGCAATTACCACTTCGCAAAACAACTTGTTGATTTCTTCCGCAGCGGCTTCATCAATTTTTCCGTTGGCGATCAAAACACCACCGAAGGCCGAAGTCGGATCACCGGCTAAAGCATCCAGATAGGCTTCTTTCATCGTTTTACGCGTCGCTAATCCACAAGCATTGTTGTGTTTTAAAATCGCGAATGTCGGATCGTCATTTTTAAACTCATTCATCAGGTTTACAGCCGCGTCAACGTCCAAAAGGTTGTTGTACGAAAGCTCTTTTCCGTGTACTTTGGTAAACATTGCGTCGAAATCACCAAAGAAATACCCTTTCTGGTGTGGGTTTTCGCCATAACGCAATACCTGACCGTTGTCTACACTGGCTTTATAAACCGTTTCATCGGTGTTGAAATAATTAAAAATGGCACCGTCATAGTGTGACGAAACATGGAACGCTTTGGTAGCCAAAAGGCGTCTTTCTTCCAATGTAGTCGCCCCGTTTCCGTTAGTGATCATGTCAAGGAATAAGGCATATTCGTTTACTGAGGCAACGATAACGGTATCTTTAAAGTTTTTCGCAGCTGCACGGATCAGGGAAATACCACCGATATCGATTTTTTCGATAATATCGGCTTCGTTGGCTCCGGAAGCAACGGTTTTTTCAAACGGATATAAGTCAACAATAACCAAATCAATTTGTGGAATTTCGTATTCCTGCATCTGTTGTACATCGCCTTCATGATCCTGACGGTTTAAGATCCCACCGAAAATTTTCGGATGTAACGTTTTAACGCGTCCGCCTAAAATCGAAGGATAAGACGTTACATCTTCCACAGGAACTACCGGAATACCCAGATTTTTGATAAAATCTTCGGTTCCGCCGGTTGAATAAATCGTCACATTGTGGGCGTGTAATTTTCTAACGATAGGTTCCAGGCCGTCTTTGTCGAATACCGAAATTAAAGCCGATTGAATGGTTTTTGTTGTGTTCATTGTGTTGTTGTGTTTTTTAAAGGTGCAAAAGTAATTATTGTTAGACTAACATTCAAAAGAAAGGGCATTAGATTTTAGTCTTTTTTGATTTTTTTTCACGGTTTTTGATCTGATTCACAGCTTTATTGGACACAAAACTTTAAGCGATAGAAGAGAATCGGATACGGACCGGGTTTGGTTATGGTGGAACTATTGGGTATTTGTGTAAATTTTCTGTAACATTTGCGGTTTTTTACCTACTAATTGGCTAGGATATTGCTCAAAAAATACAGAATTTTACAAAAGTTAAACCCGTCACTATGTTGTTATACCTGAGACTGCTAAAAGAAAGTTTGAGTTTTGCACTCAATGCTTTGCGGAATAATAAATTGCGAACCCTGTTGTCGCTGTTAGGTGTTACAATTGGTATCTTTTCGATTATCGCCGTACTGGCGGCTGTCGATTCTATGGATCGTAAAATCAAAAGTGACCTTAGCGGATTGGATAAAAATACGATCTATCTAATGCGTTTTTCATTCGGACCATCGGATATACCACAATGGAAACGCGAGCAATTCCCGGATGTTACCTACGAAGAATTCGACTATTTGAAAAGGTCGTTAAACGATCTGGATAAGATTTCGTTTAATTTGTTTACCCGTAAAGAAAATATCAAATACGAATCGAGTACCGTAAGCAGTATTAATGTGACCCCGTGTACCAATGAGTTTATCGATATTGAAAAGCTAAAATTTGCGCAAGGACGTTTTTTTAACGAAGCAGAATCCAATTCGGGTTCGCCGGTAATCATTATTGGAAGTGAAGTGGCTACCGGATTGTTTGGTACGATGGATCCGATGGGTAAAAAAATACGTTTATACGGACAACGGTTTACGGTGATCGGCGTTTTAGACAAAGAAGGATCGAGTACTTTCGGACCGAGTAGAGACGTTTCGGTTTTCCTACCGGTAAATTTCCTAAGACGATTATACGGTGATAATAGCGATATGCTAACACCGGCGATTTTGATAAAACCGGTAAAAGGTGTGGATATTGAAGCTTTTAAAGGCGAATTGATCCAAAAGCTACGTACTTTCAGAGGACTAAAAACCGGAGATATCAATAACTTTTTTATCAATGTATTATCCGGATTCACGGATCTGATCGATAATATCGTCGGACAAATGAATGTGGTAGGCTGGATTATCAGTGGTTTTTCCCTGTTGGTAGGCGGTTTCGGAATTGCCAACATTATGTTTGTGTCGGTAAAAGAACGAACCAACCTGATCGGGATTCAGAAAGCTTTAGGAGCGAAAAATCGATTTATATTGTTCCAGTTCCTGTTTGAAGCCGTTATTCTATCGGTAATCGGAGGATTGGTCGGAATGCTTTTGGTCTGGATTATTGCTCTGGTATTGTCGAAAGTATTGGATTTTGAATTTGTACTTGGCTTCTGGAATATCATTATCGGAACCTCACTTGCCGCATTTATCGGATTGATTTCCGGAATTATCCCGGCGATTTCAGCCTCCAAACTGGACCCGGTAGAAGCCATCCGAAGCGGAATGTAATAATAAAAAAAACACCTGACAGGTTTTTAAAACCTGTCAGGTGTGAATACTATAGTATTTTAATACTATTATGCTGAAGCAGTCGCTACGTTTTTATCTATTTTATTTACCAATCCAACTAAAACTTTACCCGGACCTACTTCTGTAAACAAAGTGGCACCGTCGGCGATCATTTGTTGTACGGATTGCGTCCATTTTACCGGAGCGGTTAATTGTGTGATCAAATTCTTTTTGATTTCAGCAGGATCCGAAACGGCTTTTGCCGGTACGTTTTGGTACACCGGACAAATTGGAGTGTTAAATGTTGTTGCTTCGATAGCTGCAGCCAGTTCTTCGCGAGCCGGTTCCATCATAGGCGAGTGGAAAGCACCACCAACCGGAAGAATCAAGGCACGTTTTGCTCCGGCTTCTTTCATCGCTTCGCAGGCTTTTTCCACAGCGGTTAACTCACCGGAAATTACCAACTGACCCGGGCAATTGTAATTGGCAGCTACAACCACTCCGTCGATTGAAGCACATACATCTTCCACTACTTTATCCTCAAGACCTAAAACGGCCGCCATAGTAGATGGAGTGATTTCGCAGGCTTTTTGCATCGCCATGGCTCTTTGGGAAACCAATTTCAAAGCATCTTCGAACGATAAGGTTCCGTTGGCAACCAAAGCCGAAAATTCACCTAACGAGTGACCGGCAACCATTTCCGGTTTAAAGTCGTCACCAAGGGTTTTGGCTAAAATCACCGAATGTAAAAAAACAGCCGGTTGTGTTACTTTGGTTTCTTTTAATTGTTCGGCAGTACCTTCAAACATAATGTCGGTAATGCGAAAACCTAATATCTCGTTTGCTTTTTCGAATAGTTCTTTTGCCAGTGCCGAATTTTCGTATAATTCTTTACCCATTCCGGTAAACTGAGCACCCTGACCTGGAAATACATATGCTTTCATATTCTTCTCTGTTGGTTTTGTTTGTTATTGACAGGCAAAAATAGTGTTTTTTAGCATATTGGAAAGCAGATTGTTGCCGAGCCTGAAATAAGGAACCGTTGCAGTTTCCCTAAAAAGGTAGACTGCAACGGTTCTACTTAAAACCAGATTATGAAATAATTATTGCTGTACAAGTTGTAATTCGATGTTTAAACGAACGTCGTCGCTCACCAATACACCACCGGTTTCCAAGGCGGAATTCCAGTTTAAACCCCAGTCTTTACGGCTGATTTTTCCGGAAATGTTTAACCCGGCTTTGGTATTACCCCAAGGGTCTTTCATCAATCCGCTGAATTCTACCGGTAGTTTTACAAATTTAGTAACACCACGCAAGCTAAGATCTCCGGATAACTCATAAGTGTCGTCGTCTACTTTGGTAAAAGATGACGCTTTAAAAGTCAGTTTTGGATGGTTTTCCGCATCGAAAAAGTCAGCGCTTTTTAAGTGATTGTCACGATCGGCGTTTCTAGTGTCTACCGAATTCACATCGGCTGAAAAACTAATCGAAGCATTTTCGAAAGTATCACCATCGGTTGTGATTGAAGCGTCGTAGTTTTCGAATTTACCGGAAACATTAGTAAACATCATGTGTTTTACTTTAAATCCTATTTCTGAGTGTGTCGGGTCAATTGCCCATTTTGTAGTTGCCATAATAATATGTTTTAAAAGTTATAGTATTGTTTTAATTTTTTATTTATTCGATTTCCATTGGAACTTCCATTAATAGGAACTCCGCATCAGTAGTAGCCGTAATGGTTACTTTGTCGGTATTCCAGATTCCCAATCCGTCGCGGGTGTCTAGAGCCTGATCATTTACAGAAACCGCTCCTTTTAGTACGAAAACATAAAGTCCGTTTCCTTCTTTTTTAAAAGAGTACTCTTTTGCGATACCGGCGTCGAATTTTCCCATATGAAACCAGGCATCCTGATTGATCCAAACGCCTTCGTCATCCGGATTTGGAGAAAGTACCTGTTGCAATACATTATGTCTTTCGTCTTCGTTTAATGTGATCTGATCATAACGTGGCGCCACATTTCGTTTGCTTGGGAAAACCCATATCTGAAGGAATTTAACCTCTTTATCGGCGTTTTTGTTGTATTCGCTATGGCGTACACCGGTTCCGGCACTCATCACCTGGATATCGCCTTTTTTGATAACGGTTTTGTTACCCATACTGTCCTGGTGTTCCAAATCGCCTTCCAATGGAATACTAATGATTTCCATATTGTCGTGCGGATGTGTTCCAAATCCCATTCCGGCAGCTACGGTATCGTCGTTTAAAACGCGTAAGGCTCCGAAATGAACCCTTTCCGGGTTAAAATAATTAGCAAAACTAAAAGTGTGGAAACTTTGTAACCAGCCATGATTGGCGTTTCCTCTGGTGTTGGCTTTATGCAATACGATATTTTCCATAATCTTAGAGTTTGTGTTTTGAATATGATTAAATCCTACGGGTTCTTTTGGGTCGGAAATGGCTTCTTTGGCTAATGCCGTTCCGGTGATGACAGCTCCGGTTCCCAACAAACTTTTTTTGATAAAATCTTTTCGGTTCATAACGGTTATTTTGATAGTTCAAAGATACAACCGATTGATAACGAATACACTTAACCTAGATTAAGAAATGAAAAAATCCCCGTCACAGGTCGTTGAACGGGGATTGGAAGTTTATTTTTTGAGTAAACGGGCTTTCATCTTACTGAAAAACTCCGGAGTTACTCCTATATAAGAAGCGATTTGTTTTTGTGGTAGGCAATGGATCAGATCCGGATGCTTTTTGGTAAACTTGTCATAACGTGCTTCGGCCGTAAAACTAAGGTTGTCAATTAACCGCTGCTGATTGGCGACAAGTGAATTCTCGATCAGGATTCTAAAAAAGCGTTCCATTTTAGGAACTTCGTCATAAAGTCGCTCCTGATTTTCTTTGGACAACATAATAACTTCCGAATCTTCATTGGTTTCGATATACAATTGTCCGGGACGTTGCGACAGATAACTGTACATGTCGGCAATCCACCAACCGGGTGAGGCAAAACTCACCACATGTTCCACACCGTTTTCATCGATCGTATAACTGCGTAAAATACCTTTGATCACAAAATAGGAGTGAAGGCATATTTCGCCCTCCTTTAATAAAATGCTTTTGGCTTTATAGGATTGAAATTCCGTAGCCGACACCACGCGTTCCTGTTCTTCGGGCGTTAGTGTTACATATCGGGCAATTGTATTAAGGAGTAGGTTCATTTTTTAGGCGTTTACGTGTACGAAGGTTGCGATTTCTTTGGCTCTTTCGGTAATCGATTCGATAGGAGTTTCCAGTGTATCGCTGGTTAAAACAACCCCCATTCGACGATACGGTCTTGAAGTCGGTTTACCAAATATTCTGAAATCTGTTTTCGGTAAAGCGGCTACTTTTTCAATTCCGGTATAGGTTGGCTGTTCGGAATTTTCCGAAGCCAATATCACGGCACTGGCACCATTTTTTTCTAAGGTGATGGCTGCAATCGGCAGACTCAAAATGGCGCGCAGGTGTAATTCAAACTCGTTAAAATTTTGCGTTCCGGCTAAAGTTACCATTCCGGTGTCGTGCGGACGTGGTGATAATTCGGAAAAATAAACGCCTTCATCTGTTAGGAAAAATTCCACTCCAAATAATCCGGCACCACCTAAGGCTTCGGTTACTTTTCGGGCCATATCCTGTGCTTCTGCAATATCGTTATCCGATACGCGAGCCGGTTGCCAGCTTTCCTGATAATCCCCGCGTTCTTGTCGGTGACCGATTGGCGCACAGAAAAGCGTCGGGTTGTTATTTTGTGTTACGGTTAATAAGGTGATTTCGGAATGAAAATTTACAAAAGCTTCTACGATTACTTCCACAACATCGCCTCGGGAACCGTCTACGGCATATTGCCAGGCTTTAGCGATATCACCTTCCGATTTAATCGTCGACTGTCCTTTTCCGGACGACGACATTAAGGGTTTCACCACGCAGGGCATCCCAACTTCCGAAACGGCTTTTTCCAGTTCCGCAGCCGAAGTCGCATAACGGTAATTAGCGGTGCGCAGTCCTAAATCTTTAGCGGCCAAATCGCGGATAGCTTTTCGGTTCATCGTAAAGTTGGCTGCTTTGGCGGATGGAACTACAGTGATGCCTTGTTTTTCGTAATCGTAAAAACGTTCGGTACGTATGGCTTCAATTTCCGGTACGATAAAATCGGGTTGGTGTTTGGCTATTACAGCATCCAGAGCGGTACCGTCAAGCATGTTGATCACTTCATATCCATGAGCGACCTGCATGGCCGGAGCATTGGCATAGCTATCGACAGCGATTACGGTTTGTCCAATACGTTGTGCAGCAATTACAAATTCTTTTCCGAGTTCGCCGGAACCTAATAGTAGTATTTTTTTAGTCATTGTAGTGTGTTGTATTTTAGTAGTTTGTTGTTGTAAATTGTCGGCGTGACCGTTAAAAAAAAGTCCCGACAGAGTCGGGACGTAAATTTATGCTAAAACTTCCGAAGTTGCTACCGCTTCTTTAATGCGGTGCAAAGCTTCTTTTAGTAGATCGTCGCTGGTTGCGTATGAAAAGCGAATACAGTTCGGGTTTCCGAAAGCATCACCTGTTACTGTGGCTACATTGGCTTCGGCCAAAAGGTACATAGCGAAATCATCCGCATTGTTGATCAATGTACCACGCAATGTTTTTCCGAAGAAGGCAGATACATCCGGGAAAACGTAGAAAGCACCTTCCGGTACGTTAATTTTCATTCCTGGAATTTGTTTGATCAAACCAACAACAAGATCACGTCGTTGTTGGAATGCCTGAACCATGTGTTTTAATACAGTCGGATCGGCTTCAACAGCAGCAATCGTAGCGCGTTGCGCGATGGTATTCGCACCACTGGTTACCTGACCCTGCATTTTGGTACAGGCTTTGGCGATAAATTCCGGCGCACCGATATAACCGATTCTCCATCCGGTCATGGCAAAAGCTTTGGCAACACCGTTTACGGTAATGGTTCTGTCTAACATACCCGGAATAGATGCGATACTGCAATACGATCCAGTAAAGTTAATATGCTCGTAAATCTCATCCGATACGACATAAACCGAAGGATGTTTTTCCAATACAGCTACCAGTGCTGTTAATTCTTCTTTGCTATATACCGAACCACTTGGATTACAAGGGGAGCTGAACCACATCATTTTGGTTCCCGGTGTAATGGTTGCTTCCAGTTGTTCCGGAGTGATTTTAAAGTCACTTTCAATACTTGTCGGAACTTCTACCGGAACACCGCCGGCCATTTTGATGATTTCGTAATAACTAACCCAGTATGGTGCTGGTAAAATCACTTCGTCACCAGGGTTGATCATCACTTGTGCGATATTATATAACGATTGTTTTGCACCGGTAGATACTACAATTTGAGACGGTTTGTAGTCTAATCCGTTATCTCGTTTGAATTTTTTACAAATAGCTTCCTTAAGTTCCAGGTAACCTTCTACCGGAGGATACGAACTGTAATTATCGTGAATGGCCTGAATAGCGGCTTCTTTGATAAAGTCGGGCGTGTTAAAATCGGGTTCGCCAAGACTTAAGCTGATGATGTCTATTCCGGCGGCTTTTAATTCTCGGGCTTTGGCAGCCATGGCCAGGGTTTGCGATGTCGATAAATTATTAATTCTATCAGAAAGCGGATTCATAAAAATGATTTTGTTTTGAAGTTTATGGTTTATATGTAGTTTTTAAGCGATAGCCGGTTTTTGCCCCATTTCTTTTAAGTGTTTGAAATGCGAATAAACCGCAGAACGCATCGTTTGAAATTCGTAATACGGAAGGTTGCATTCCATTGCCGTTTGTTTTACGATTTCCCCGATTTTGCTATAGTGAATATGACTGATGTTCGGGAAAATATGATGCTCGATCTGGTGATTTAATCCACCGGTATACCAGTTGACAATTTTGTTTTTCGGTGCAAAATTGGCAGTTGTATATAATTGATGAACGGCCCAGGTGTTTTCCAATTCTCCGTTTTCGTCCGGTTGCGGGTGGTGAATGTCTTCTACAACGTGTGCCAATTGGAATACTACACTTAAGATTAATCCGGCGGTATAGTGCATGATAAAGAATCCTAATAATACTTCCCACCAAACGATTCCTAAAAGCATCGGAAGAATTAACCATAAGGCAAAATAAATGATCTTGGTAATAACCAATGTTGTCCATAGTTTAAACGGACTAGGGAATTCACCATACGATAATTTTCGTTTGATATAACGTCGCATTTGACGGAAATCGGTGGTAATCGCCCAGTTAAATGTCAGTAAACCATATAGGAAAATGGAATAATATTGTTGAAAACGGTGTACCGGTGACCATTTGGCGTGTTCGGTAAAACGGATAATTCGACCTGCGTCAAGATCTTCATCATGACCGTGGATATTGGTGTAGGTATGGTGCAATACATTGTGTTGTACTTGCCAGTTGTATACATTTCCGGCCAGGATATACATACTACCGCCCATAATCTTATTTAACCAGGGTTTTGAAGAGTAAGCGCCGTGGTTTCCGTCGTGCATAACGTTCATTCCAACACCGGCCATTCCAACGCCAATCAGAATAGTCATTAGTAAATGAATCCAAAGCGGCATGCTAATGGTTAAGATTAAAAAGTACGGAACCAGAAAGATACTAAACATGATAATGGTCTTCATGTGTAGTTTCCAGTTTCCGGTTTTCTTGATATTATTTTCCTTAAAATAATCGTTAACTCGTTTATTTAGTGTCCTGAAAAATTTTAAACTATCGGTTTTTGAAAAAAGTGGAGTCTGTTTTATCATAAGTTTATTAAAATGCAAAATTTTCGTTCAAAGGTAATTATTAATAGAAATGTAATAGGTTAAAAATGGAAAAAAATGATGGACAAAATGCTTACTTTTGTGGAAAATTTTGAATAATGCAGGATATTGTAAAGTATTTCCCTAATCTAACAGAAGATCAGGTTTCTAAGTTTCGTGAATTGGAAGTTTTGTATAAAGATTGGAACGCTAAAATTAATGTGATTTCGAGAAAAGATATAGACGAATTATACGAAAAACACGTATTGCATTCGCTGGGAATTGCGAAGATACAGGAGTTTAAACCGGGGTCGAAAATTATGGATGTGGGTACCGGAGGTGGTTTCCCTGGAATTCCGTTGGCGATACTTTATCCTGAAGTAGATTTCTATCTGATTGATGTGATTGCTAAGAAAATCCGTGTGGTAAATGAAGTAGCAACTGCTTTGGGATTGCAAAATGTCAAAGCCGAACAAATGCGGGCAGAAAACGTAAAAGAGGAATTCGATTTTATCGTAAGTCGCGCGGTGACCAATATGCCGGATTTTGTACAATGGGTAAAAGATAAGGTGAAGAAAAAACAAAATCACGAACTGAAAAACGGGATCCTTTATTTAAAAGGAGGCGATCTGACCGAAGAGTTACAGGATTTTCCAAAAGCAACGCAATATGATCTTGCCGATTATTTTAAAACAGAATTTTTTGAAACCAAAAAAGTGGTACACTTACCGCTAAAATATAAGGCGTAAAAACCTGATGGAATTATAAAATAAAAAAGCGTGCTTTAGCACGCTTTTTTTGTTTGATTTTATACACCTGACAGGTTTTTAAAACCTGTCAGGTGTAAAATGATGTTATATTATCCTAAGAATGGATATCTGTAATTTGTTGGTGGAACGAAAGTTTCCTTAATGGTTCTAGGCGATACCCAACGCATTAAGTTTAATACCGAACCGGCTTTGTCGTTAGTTCCGGATGCTCTTGCACCACCGAAAGGTTGTTGTCCTACAACAGCTCCGGTTGGTTTGTCGTTGATATAGAAGTTTCCGGCTGCATTTTCAAGGGCTTTTGTAGCCTGCTCGATAGCATAACGATCCTGACTGAAGATAGCTCCTGTTAAAGCATATTCAGAAGTGCTGTCTACTAAAGCAAGCGTTTCTTCCCATTTCGCATCTTCGTATACATAAATAGTCAACACAGGTCCGAATAATTCGGTTTCCATAGTGGTGTATTTTGGATTTGTAGTCACAATTACCGTTGGCTCGATAAAATATCCAATCGATTTGTCGTAGTTACCACCGGCAATAATTTCAGCATCGCTGTCTTTTTTCGCCTGATCGATAAATCCTGCTAATTTGTCGAAAGAACTTTCGGAAATTACAGCAGATACGAAGTTAGACGGATCTTCCGGTGATCCCATTTTCATGGAAGCAATATCGGTAACTAATAGTTCTTTAACTTCAGACCAGGTCGATTTTGGTAAATACGCTCTGGAAGCCGCGGAACATTTTTGCCCCTGATATTCGAAAGCACCTCTTGATAAAGCGGTAGCCACCTGAGCTGGAATAGCTGATGGATGTGCTACTACGAAATCTTTACCTCCGGTTTCTCCTACGATTCTAGGATATGTTTTGTATTTGCTGATGTTTTGTCCGATTTTAGCCCACATATCGTTGAAAACGCCTGTAGATCCTGTAAAGTGGATACCTGCAAAATCAGGACTTGCTAATAACGTATCGGAAATCATCGCGGAGTTACCATATACTACGTTGATAACACCTGCCGGTAAACCTGCTTCTTTGAAAACCTCAACAATTACATTCGCTGAGTAGATTTGCGTAGCACTTGGTTTCCATACCACTACGTTCCCCATTAAAGCTGGAGAAGCCGGTAAGTTTCCAGCAATAGCAGTAAAGTTAAAAGGAGTGATCGCGTATACGAAACCTTCTAACGGACGGTGCTCCACACGGTTCCAGATACCTTCGGAAGAAATCGGTTGTTCCGCATATACCTGCGTCATAAACTGAACGTTAAAACGTAAGAAGTCAATTAACTCACAAGCGGAGTCAATTTCTGCCTGGTGAACGGTTTTTGCCTGTGCAATCATCGTAGCCGCATTGATTTTAGCGCGGTAAGGACCTGCTAATAAATCGGCTGCTTTTAAGAAAATAGAAGCACGGTGTTCCCACGAAAGGGTGGCCCATTTTTTCTTTGCTTCCAAAGCGGTGCTGATCGCTTTTTCGATATGCTCTTTTTCAGCTTGGTGGTATTGTCCCACAATGTGTTTATGGTCGAATGGAGGTGTTAGGTTTTTGGTGTTCCCGGTACGGATTTCTTCACCACCTATATATAAAGGTACATCAACATTGGCGTTGTACAATTCTTTGAAAGTTGCTAAAACTGCATCTCTTTCCGGCGTACCCGGCGCATACGATTTTACAGGTTCGTTAACGGCTTTAGGTACATTATAAATTCCTTTTGGCATAACAATTTGTATTTATTAATTATCAAATTTTCGCGTAGCGAAGATACAAATTATTCACGAAAAAGGTATTTTTTGTGGTGTTAATGCTTTGGTAAAAAATGAATTAATTCAAGGCAAAAGGAGCGCTTAAACGGAATGTAGGAATTATTACACGGAACGATCGGGTTGAGGTAAAATTGATCATGTTAAAATACCCGCGCATGGCTCCAAATGGCGATGAAAGCAGGCATCCGGAGCTGTAGGTGTGTTTTTCACCCGGTTTCAGTACCGGCTTTTTACCGATCACGCCTTCGCCGTCAACAATCTCAAGATCGTTAAGGGAATCGTAAATCTCCCAGTGACGTGAGTTAAGTTGAACGGAATCCTTGCTTTGGTTTTCGATTGTGATCTCGTAACTAAAGGCAAAGTGAATCTTGTAGTTTTTGAAGTAAGTACCTTCAAAACTAGTCAGAACAGAAATTTTTATGCCTCTGGTTATTTGTGAAACCATAATTTTTCCGATTGGATTTTTGGGAAATAATTCCAAAAATAGCAAATATTTGAATCGATTCGGATAATTTTAAAACTTTTTTAATTCGTGATGTTTTCGGAAGTGGCAAAACCGCGCCCGATAATTTTGTCGTAACGGTCGTTGTTTCCGCGGTAATAAACGATCACAAAATAATTGTTTTCCGTTTGGTAGAAATTGCCGTCAATCGCATTCTGATTGTCGACTTTACCTTTGGCATCCAATTGTACATACTGGTAGTTTACAAACCCTTGTTTGAGTAAAATCGCTTTTTCGTAAACACCTTTCTGTGCGTTGAAGTCCATTTTGTTTTCCGGTGTCAACGCATAATTGTTAAACATCCCGTTTACATAGATATCTTTTTTATCGATGGTCGTTGGTGGAATCAATGTAAAATAAACCCAGGCATAATCGGCTTCGGTTTCGCCGTTTTCGGAACCAATATTACGGACGTAGAAACTACCGTTGATGTCCGGATAATAGGTGTACGGTTTATCGCCTCTCGGAGAATTGGCAAATAACAGGGAATTATAAATTTCACCGGAAGTCACCTTTCCTACGTTGTTGCCGGGATTGCGGATGTCTTTATTGTCGAAATATAAAAATTCGTTACCACCCCAAAACTGGGTTTCCTGATTGTAACGGTAAATCAGATCAGAACCTAACGTATATTGCGGTTTGATGTTTAAAATGGCATTGTCCCATCGTCCGTTTTGTAATAACGCGACTTTAATATTCTGAACCGGATTTTGCAGCGTGTTATTGTCGCCCATTTTGATGGTGAAATCCAGATTTTGTTTTTTCTCGATATCGGTCAGGTTACGGGAACGTTTGATTTGTAACGGAACGGAAAGGTTTTCTTCATAAACGATAAAACGTCTGGAAAAAACAAGTTCCTGGTTGTCGTTAAAAATTTTGATCATGTAATTACCGGATAATAATATACGGTTAAAACGATTCGGGAAGGCCTGTTTGTAATGCGAATAAATCTGGAGTGTATTAAAAGAATTCTGATACGTCATAATTCTCTGATTGTCCATTCCCTGAAGGTATTCCGACTTGGCCAGTATGGTTGGTGTCCAGTCGTAATTGTATTGGGTGATTGTATAATAATAATCGGCCTCGTTGCCAAATAAATCATCAAATTGTAATTCGAAAGTATCACCCAGACGAAACATCGGAATGGTGTTGGCACCACTTTGAACAAACGACACGGTTTTGATGTTGAACGGCGGATTGACTTCCTTTTCAACCTGGGAAAAAACGGAAGCAGAACCGGATAATACACAAGACAGAAGCAGTAAAAATCGTAGTTTTTTATAAAATAACATAGGGCTTTTTTGAATTGTCAGTGAGGTAAAGATAAACAATTCGCTACAACAATCCGTTAAAAAAGGTGTCCGCTATGGATTTTATTTGTGACAAACGGGAATTATTTCCCCTTTGGCCAGACAATACCGTTCTACGAGTTCCGGTGCAATTTTTTGGGTGTAATCTTCCTCGGTTACCGTAAAGCCCATACTGCGAAGCTTGTCGAAATAATCCCGTCCGTATACGCGCACATGATCATACTGACCAAAAATGGCGGCCCGTTCTTTAGGATCGGTAATGGAATCGTCTTCGAAAGTTGTGGCACGGTTTAAATCCTGCGGAATCTGGAAAATTCCCATCCCACCCGGTTTTAAAACACGGTATAATTCCTGCATGGCTTTGGTGTCGTCCGGAATATGTTCCAAAACGTGGTTGCACAAAATCAGGTCGTACGAATTATCGGCAAATGGAAGATTACAAATATCGGCCTTAACATCTGCCAGTGGCGAAAGGAGGTCGGTTGTGGTGTACTCTAAATTTTTCTGGTTTCGGAATCGTTTGTAAAAAGCCTGTTCCGGTGCAAAGTGCAATACTTTTTTAGGTGCGGTAAAGAAATCGGTTTCATTTTTCAGATACAACCAAAGCAAACGATGCCGTTCCAGCGAAAGCGTGCTGGGTGACAATACGTTATTCCGTTGGGTTCCGTATCCGTAAGGAAGGAAACTACGGAAGCTTTTACCATCGATCGGATCGGTAAAGGTATTTCCTTTCAAGGCCAAAGCCAAAACAGGACGTACAACATAACTCAGCCGGATCAGTAATGGTCTCGGAATGGTATTTAGTATAAATTTGAAAGCGGATTTCATGTACAGGAATTTATCATGCAGACACTATATAATAATAGTGTCTGCATGGGTCTTGTTTTAAAGTGCTAAAGCTTGTTTTCGGAATTCGTTTTCTTCGTTGGATTGAATACCTAATGCCTGATAAATGTATTGGAAAGTGGATAATAATTCCGGTTTTCCGTCTACTATAGCAACATCGTGTTCAAAATGCGCACTTGGTTTTCCGTCGCGGGTCGAAATAGTCCAACCGTCTTTCAGGTATTTGATATTTCGGGTTCCCATATTGATCATCGGTTCGATGGCAACAACCATTCCTTCTATAAAAAGTTTTCCGCGACCTCTTTTACCGTAGTTTGGCATTTCCGGTTCTTCGTGCATTTTACGTCCTAAACCGTGACCTACTAATTCGCGAACCACTCCGTATCCATGACCTTCGGCATATTTCTGAATCGCATTTCCAACGTCTTCCACACGGTTTCCGATTTTAAATTCACGGATACCTACATATAAGGATTCTTTGGTAACCTGAAGTAGTTTTTTCGTTTCGGGAGCAACGTCGCCAATTTCGAAAGTATAGGCGTGATCTCCGTAAAATTCATTTTTAATAACACCACAGTCAACGGAAACAATATCGCCCTCCTGAATCGGTCGGTCGGTTGGTAAACCGTGGACAACTTGGTCATTTACACTGGTCAATAAGGTCGACGGACATCCGTATAATCCTAAAAATCCCGGGATTGCCTGGTGATCCCTGATAAAAGTTTCGGCTAATTTATCCAGTTGAAGCGTAGTGATACCGGGTTTGATTTCGCCCGCAATCATCCCTAAGGTTTTGGAAACCAGTAGGGCACTCTCACGCATTAATTCTATTTCTTCTCTTGTTTTAGGAATAATCATAACGTTATTTTTCAGACTGCAAAAGTACAATATTCTGTTGATTATTTTTTAATTGAAATGCAGGTATGAGTTTTATCATATTTTCGTAACTTCTCTGAGTTTAATTTTACCTAAAAGTAAAGTGTATGAGCAAATATGTAACGGCAGCGGAAGCTGTTAAAGTAATAAAGTCAAACGATCGTATTTACGTTCAGGCGGCAGCGGCCACGCCAACGGTTTTGACTAAAGCGTTGGCCGAGCGGGCATCCGAACTGAGAAATGTAGAATTATGCCACTTGCATACCGAAGGAGAAGCGGCTTACGCGAACCCGGAACTGGCAGCAAGTTTTCATGTTAATTCCTTTTTTATCGGGCAGAACGTCCGACATACCATAGCATCCGGAAACGGATCGTATACACCGGTGTTTTTAAGTGAATTGCCACATTTGTTCCGGAAAGGTGTTATTCCGTTGGATGTGTCTTTTATTCATGTATCACCGCCGGATAGTCATGGATATTGTTCGTTAGGTGTTTCGGTAGAAGCGTCGATTGCCGCGGTAGAAAATTCCAAAATAGTGATCGCTCAGGTCAATCCGAATATGCCGCGAACCTTTGGCGATGGGATTCTACATGTTTCGGAAATCGATTATCTGGTTGAGGTAAATGAACCGATTCACGGACATGGCTCGAAAGAGATTAGTCCGGTTGAAGCTAAAATCGGGGAACTCGTAGCCGGGCTTATTGAGGACGAAAGTACGCTGCAAATGGGAATCGGCTCCATACCGAATGCCGTGTTGGCGCAATTGGTAAACCATAAAAACATGGGATTGCATACCGAAATGTTTTCGGATGGTGTGATCGACCTTATTGAAAATGATGTGATCAACTGTAATTTTAAAGGGGTTAACCGCGGGCGGGCTTTAGCAACCTTTTTAATTGGTTCGCAACGGTTATACGATTTTGTAAATGACAATCCGTTTATCGAAATGCGGGAATCATCCTATGTAAATGACACCTCGGTAATCCGTAGAAATCCTAAAATGATCGCGATCAACTCAGCGATAGAAGTAGACATTACCGGACAGGTTTGCGCCGATTCGATCGGAGCTAAAATGTATTCGGGTGTTGGCGGTCAGATGGATTTTGTTCGTGGTGCCTCACTCAGTAAAGGCGGAAAAGCGATTATTGCATTGCCATCAGTAACGAAAAGAGGGGAGAGTCGTATCGTACCGTATTTAAAACAGGGTGCCGGAGTAGTGACAACCCGTTCGCATGTGCAATATGTAGTTACGGAATACGGTATCGCCGATTTATACGGAAAAACGCTAAAACAACGTTCGGACGAACTGGTAAAAATTGCGCATCCGGATCACCGGGAATGGATTGACAAGGCGTATTATGAACTCAGTCATTTCAAATAAAATAAAAAAGCTCCATTCGGAGCTTTTTCTATTTTTGAATCGGATGTAAAAGCGAATGTTGTGTCATCGCAGCCGGTTTTTCGATACCCATTAACTCCAGTATGGTCGGAGCAATGTCACCTAAAATACCGTTATCGATGAATTGTAATTCCTTATCCACTAAAATAATCGGAACCGGATTGGTAGTGTGTGCCGTATTTGGCGTACCATCCGGATTGATCATGGTTTCACAATTACCGTGATCGGCAATTACAATAGTGGTATAATCGTTTGCTAAAGCCGTTTCGATGACTTCTTTTACGCAACGATCAACGGCTTCACAGGCTTTAATCGCAGCTTCCATGACACCGGTATGGCCAACCATATCGCCATTTGCAAAATTCAGACAAACAAAATCCACCTCGCCTTTTTGCAATTCCGGAATTAGCGCATCTTTAAGATCGAAGGCACTCATCTCCGGTTTCAGATCGTAGGTAGCCACCTTTGGCGACGGACATAAGAGTCGGCTTTCGCCTATAAAAGGTTCTTCACGACCACCGGAAAAGAAAAACGTAACATGCGGATATTTTTCCGTTTCGGCAATCCGGATTTGTTTTTTATGGTTTTTCTCCAGGATTTCTCCCAGCGTTTCGGTAATGTTTTCCTTATCGTAAATGACGTGAACATTTTTATAGGTATCGTCATAATTGGTCATCGTTACATAATACAAATCCAGTTTGTGCATGTTTTGCTCATGTAGGTCTTTTTGCGATAAGACTTCGGTTAACTGGCGCCCGCGGTCGGTTCTGAAATTAAAGAAAATCACCACATCGCCGTCTTTTACCGTCGCAATCGGCTGTTGTTGTTCGTCAACAATAACTATTGGTTCGATAAATTCGTCGGTCACATTATTATGATAAGAGGCCAAAACACTTAATACCGGATTTGTAGAAGGTGTTCCTTGTCCGTTTACGATAAGATCATATGCTTTTTTGATACGTTCCCATCTTTTATCGCGATCCATAGCATAATAACGTCCAATAATAGACGCCAGTTTGGCATTGGATCGATGCAGGTAATTTTCAAGATCTTCGATATATCGGGCACCCGATTTCGGATCGACATCACGACCATCGGTAAAAGCGTGCACAAAAACATTTTGTACGCCGGATTCCTGAGCGGCATCCAAAAGGCCTCTTAAATGAGACGTATGGGAATGCACACCACCATCGGAAACAAGACCTAAAAAGTGAACCGCTTTATGGTTCTTTTTGGCATATTCGAAAGCCGCCTGTACTTCTTTTTCGTTATTTAACGTTTTGTTCTGAACGGCCAGATTGATTTTGGCCAGATCCTGGTAAATAATTCTTCCGGCACCAAGGTTCATATGGCCCACTTCGGAATTTCCCATCTGACCTTCCGGAAGTCCGACATTTAAACCATCGGTACGTAACGAAGCATTCGGATATTGGGTATAAAGACTGTCAATAAAAGGCGTGTTGGCATTGTCGATTGCTGAAACTTTAGGATCGGGTGATTTTCCCCAACCATCCAGAATCATTAAAATAACTTTCTTTTTCATGTTTTGAACCATTTTTTGGCATTGTTGTAATCAATATAGTAGCGAAAACTAATTGATAGTGTGTTGTTAAGATTGTTGCTTAAAGTGTGCTCTAAATTATCAATAATATTTTTATTTAAGCGTCTTTCGGTGTGAATTGCGTTGTTGCGGTACAAAATTGACAACTGACTACCGGGTGCAAACCACCACGAATAGGATAAATCGAAATTCCAGATTTTAAAATTGGAGTTTTGGTTCTCATTATAGACCGTATTGGGAAGGAAATAACCATCGTCGGTTAGCGTAAGAAAAGTAAGATTTTCGGCATACGACCAGTAATAACGTGCCTTCAGATTAATCGTCATTCGGCTGTTAATTGAAAACTTTCCGGTTACGGTATTTTCAATAGTATTCCGGTTTCGATTGGCAAAGATGATCTGATCAGCATCAAAATCGACCCAGCCTTTTTCGTTATTTTGTCGGTTCCAGTCTATCGCGTAAATCAATGTAAACTGATCGCTAAAACGGTACCGCGGACTAATCCGGATTCCGAAATTACGACGCTTGTCCTGATCGTAAAAATCCACAAACAAATTGGCATCCAAAGCAAAAGGATAATTGTAATTGGTGGAAATATCAATCCAGTTAAACATATATTTTGGATTGTATACAAAGCGTCCGTCTTTGCGTGGCTGGTAAAAATCGAAGGTTTCAAACGGCGATACTAAAAAGCCGGCTCCGAAATAATGATTCTTTTTATCGGTAGTTTCCAGGTTAAATTCCAGCGAAGCTTCCTGCGGTTTTCCGGTTACATTTTCCAGTTCGGTATAGGTAATTGTGCTGATTTTAAATGTGTTAAAAGTTTTATTCGGATTCAGAATACGGTAACTGCCATTAAAAGTAAAGTTGTGGTAGTTGGTCATAAAAATAATACCCAAATCGTTGATGTCGTATTTGTCCGATATATAACTGGCATTGGTGCTAAAGCGATAATTACCGCTCGTTTTTCCAAAATTCAGATAGGCGGTATACCCGTTTTTAATTTCACCGAAATCGGTAACGTGACTAAACTTTACATTCCCGGAAAGATTATAGGTGTTGGCTTTGGTATTCAGATCAAAAAGCAAAGCACTCACATTGGCATCCCGAAAAGCACCTTCGCGAATTACGCTGGTATTGACTACCGAAACGGATGAATTTTTCCGGAATCGCTGATCCAGTACCAGAATATTATAGTTGGCCAAAGGTTCGACCACTTCAGATCGGATCGCTCCGGTTTCGGAATTTCGGATGGTCGCTTCGGCTTTTTCGGTAACCGCATTCATCACACCAATTCCGAGCCCTTTTGACGTCCGACCGGAAATTTTAACCGCATTGATCAGGTTTATTCGTGACGGATATTGTTGTATTTCTTCATTTTCGCCAACATCCGGTGAAGTAGACGGCGACCCGCCAATCCTACGGGAATAGAGTAAACTTCCTTTGTTGAACATATCGGTACCTTCGGTAAAAAAAGGTCGGTTTTCATTAAACTGCTGTTCAAACGGGCCAAGATTCAGGACGACATTGTCAAAGGCGGTTTGCCCAAAATCCGGTACAAGAATCGCATCCAGTGTAAACGAATCGTTGATCCCGTATTTGATATCCATTCCGGCTTTAAACTCGGTATTGGTACCGCTGGCTTTGTTGTTGTTTACATAATAGGAAGAATAGGGAATCAGAAACAGTCGGGTAGGCGGTTTGATATCCCGGATTCCTTCTAAAATCCCGGCTTGTGTAATGGTATTGCCGATCTTATTATCGATCCGATTCCACGTAAATTTTTGGCGATCCCGGCGGATTTCTCTAAAAAAATTAACGCCCCATATTTGTTCTTTTTGTTCGGAAAAACGCAAGGCGGCGTAGGGAATTTTCATTTCAACCGTCCAGCCATAATCGGTTAGCGCAACATTGCTATGCCAGATGCCGTCCCATGAATAATCTTCACCGCTTTCGGTGGCAATGCAATCCATTTGTGTTCCGGCGGTACTTACAAAAAAGCGAAAATCCTGTTGCCCGTCGTTATAACCATTAATAAAAATACCAAAAAAGTCGGAAGTGCCGAATTTGTCTCTTTCGGTGATTTCTTTTACAATTTTAGATGGATCATCATACAGAAAGGCGGCAATATAAATACCGTCGTCATCGTATAAAACCTTTACTTCGGTTCGTTTTTCGTAAGGCGCGGGATTACCGTTATCGGGTTGGAACGTGATAAAACCGGTTGCAGCTTCTGCGTTTTTCCATTCGTTTTCGTCGGGTTTTCCATCGACAACAATGGGACTTTTAAGTAGTGAAGCCTTTAATCTTTTTTTATTTTGAATATCGGGTGTAACCTCCTGTCCGAAAATAAATGTTGCATTTATGGCAATAAAAACGAAGAAAATTACGTTTTTCATTTAATTTTTGAGTTGAAATTAACAAATATACTTTTTTTAATTCTGTTTTGTAAGAATAAATGTTGTTTTAAATGTTAAAATGTGATAAAACGGAATTAAAATGTTAAAGTTAGGGGGTAAATGATAAAAAACATTTGGTTGTTTAAAATTTATCTATATTTTTGGGCTCGACACACAGTAATATAATTAATAGAGTATCAATGGCTTATAGAGTTTTGCCGGTTTTGTTCCTTTTTTTGTTGTCTTTTAAACCACTAAGCACAAAGGAAACAGACCCACCAAAGTTAGTAGCGGCCAACGCGAAAGCTTCGTTTGAATTAAAAGTTAAAAATTTATACACAGCGCTCAATCCACAGACGTTTGCAATGCCAAAACTGGAAAGTTTTTCCAAAGCATTGGAAGGTTTTTACCAGTTGAAGGAACAAGGGCTTATCAAAAAAGATATTTTAACTTTAATCGATTTTAGTTTGTCTTCCGCTCAAAAACGACTTTGGGTGATCGACATGGCTACCAACACCATTTTACTGCAATCGGTAGTATCGCACGGACGTAACAGCGGTGACGAATTTGCTACGCAGTTTTCTAACGAAAACAACTCCTTTAAGAGCAGTTTAGGTTTTTATGCTACCGGTGAAGTTTACCAGGGCAAACACGGAATGTCTTTGCGTTTGGATGGATTGGAATACGGGATCAATGACAATGCGCGCAATCGTGCCGTTGTAATGCATGGTGCTGATTATGCCAATGAAAACATTATTTCAAAACAAGGCCGATTGGGAAGAAGTCAGGGATGTCCTGCCGTTCCGGTTGCCCTTCACAAAGAAATTATCAATTTAATAAAAGATCAATCTTGTCTTTTTATTTATCACCCGTCACGTAATTACGAGAATAAATCAAAACTAATCTCGTAACTTGGCGTAGAGTTCGAAATCAAGATCATAAATATCGTTTCTGAATTGAAGCCCGTCTTTGTCCATCCATGCTGTCCAATACAGCTGATGCACAAAGGTGGGTTTTTTCAATACAATACTTTGCGTTTTATTAGACGCAATCATTTTATCCACACGTTCCTTACTCCAGTTGTTTTCTTCTTTTTCCAGAATAAATCCGGACAATTTAAATGGATCTTCTACACGAATACATCCCGAACTTAACGCTCTGTTATTGAGTTTAAAATAATCCCGGTGATTGGTGTCATGTAGATAAACCAGGTGTTTGTTGCTAAAATTAAATTTGATCAATCCTAAAGAATTATTCGATCCCGGTTTTTGCACATAGCGATAATTGTTGGATTTTCCGGCATTCCAGTTTTCCGGACTAACCACATTTCCTTTCATGTCGTAAATGGTGATTCCGGTTGAGGCAAAATAATTCAGGTTTCTGCTCGCCGATGGTGTCAGGTCTTCTTTTAAAATAGTTGGTGGAACCGTCCAGGTAGGATTGATCACCAAATTACTGAACTTTGACGATAATACCGGCGTACGTCTTTTGGCACGTCCCACAACCACCCGGTGATTCTGGATTGTATCGTTGTCGTTAACCAGATATAAATTAAAATCTGGAATATTAATAATCACATAGCTTTCGCCTAAATCCCTAGGGAACCAACGCCAACGTTCCAGATTGGCTATGATTTGTTTTTTTCGTTGTGCTTTCGAAAGATTCATCGCGGCTACGGTTCCTTTTCCGATTACGCCATCGGGTGTTAAGCCGTGTCGTTTCTGGAATTTTTTTACAGCCGACTGTGTTTTATCGTCGTAAACTTTTGTCAGGGAATCCGGTTTTTTATAGTCGCCCCAATAGGCCAGTCGCTTTTTGACGTCGATTATAGCCGCATTGGTATCGTTGGGAATCAATTTGTCCTTAACGGCAATATTTTTAAGATTGTCATTCGGCATGCTTTCGATTTTGCGAAGCGCATCTTTTAGTCTTAAATAGGCGATATGCTTTGGTTTTAGTGAATCCAGGCTTTCCAGAATGGTATGATTTTTTAGCGCATATTGTAATTTATGGTTAAGGTCGATTTCTTTCGGATACATATCCCAGTCGGAATATAATTTGGTCGGTTCCAGTTTGCCGTTGTACAAATGACTGGCCAGTTTATAGAAGATTTCCGTATGAAGGATATCATTCGCAATCAGGTCTTTTTCGGCCAGATTTTTATGATTGTTGTCGTGCTCAGTAATCGCACCAAAGTTGTAATCGTCCGGATTCAGGCCGTCCAGTTCACTGTTTTTAATGGATTCGCTCAAGGCGGTGCGATCCTTTTCCAGTGTCCATACGGTTTTATACAGGTTGTTTTTGTAGAATTGCTTTACAACATCCGAACTATTGGCAAAATAAGCGGAATCAATTGCAATGGCTTCGGGAAAAGCAAGCGGTGCCACTTTTACCGTGTCTTTGTGTGTAATTTGTTTGTCTGCAATAGCAGCCGGTTCCTTTTTGCAGCCAAAAAGAAACATGGGAACCAATAATAGACAGTAGCGTTGCAACATAGTCATATAAATTTATTCTATAAGTTACGAAAATAATAGCAAACTAAAAAACGTGTAGGTTTTTATACCATTTTCCTCATAACAAAATGTATGCCGATTGTTGGAATGTCAAAAGCATCACCGACAATTTCATATCCCATTTTTTTATAGAAATCGACAGCAGCTTCCCGCGCATTAAACCAAATAAGGGAACCGTTCTGTTCTTTTATACAGCATTCTGCTTCGCTAACAAGGCGTTCCCCATATCCTTTTTTTTGGAATTCGTCCAAAACTGCCATTCCCCGGAGCTGAAATTGCCCAACCTGAGGAAATAATTTGTGGCAGGAGGCAAAAATGGAAACAATTCCAGCGAGTTTACTGTTGTTGTATAACCCCAAATGTGTAGTTGTTTCCAAATCGTCTCCCTCAAAAATACAACTTTCTACAGGCTTACCCGGTCGTAAAACCGGCTGACGTACCTGAAAAGTAGTATTGCTGTTGATTTTTTTTACGAAAACCATTTTTGCTCTTCTGAATAAATTCAGACAATATAATTATTTTGACACATAATATAATTATAACATAGATGCAGGAAAAATGAAATAGTTGCTTCGAAAAAACTATTTTTTTTAAAATGGTGTCAAAAAAGTATTCCTATGCAACATTTTGAATGGCGATAAAGCCGGGGAATTTATTTTTTGGACTGCATTTTAAAAGCATTGTAAACCGCCTGGTGAATAACCGTAGCGTGTGTTTCGTCTGGCATATAGTCGAAAATTACTTTTGCATTTTGATGCGTTTTGATGGTCTGGTATAGCGATTCTACTTCCTGATACATTTTCAGATCTTCGGCTTTACTTGGAGCGCCAATATAGATCGTAACCGGATTTTTTAAATTTTTGGACAGTAACGTTCCGGCATTTTTTAATAAAGCTTGTTCGCCCCACCATAAACTCGGACTGATAATTATATAATTGCTAAACAACTGCGGACGTTTGATTAAAATTTCGGAAGCTATTAATCCGGCCAATGATTCTCCGATGACGGTTTTTTGCTCGTTGGTACGGTAGTTTTTCGCTATATACGGTTGTAGTTCTTTTTCAAGGAAATCCATATAATGTTGCGAGCCACCATATTGCGGAAAGCTACTCTTTTTAAAACCTTCTTTTTCGATAAAATCGGTGTTGGTTACGGCAAAAGTAAAATCTCTTCTTCGGTTTGTGTTTTCAATTCCAACCACAATGGAACCGGGTAGCCGATTCACCCACGATTGGGAACTGAAGCGTACGATGCCTGCTAGATGTATAAAATCCTCTTCCATACCACCGTCAAGAATATAAATCACCGGGTATTTTGCGTTAGGATCATCGTGATATCCTTCCGGAAGTGTAATATTGATGGTTCGGTTTTCATTTAAAATTTTAGAAAATAAAACATCCGCTTTTCCAATGATTAAGGATTTATCCTGAGCTTGTACAGCTATATTAGTAGCGAGTAGTAGAAAGCATGCTAGTAGTAGATTTTTTAAGAGGTATTTCATATAATAGGTATTTACTTTTTTAGGTTGAATGATTTTTAACGGGTTTCCAAATATCAGGCTTTATTTTTTTATTTCAGTGTACTGTAATCGGGCAAAAGTATCCGAAATAAAAAAGAAAAACAGTTACATATGTTGAGGTCGGATTTTTATTTTAGTTTGATACGACTCAACTGAGTGGGCGTAATGCCAAGGAAGGAAGCGATATGATGTTGTTTGAGTCGCGGTACTATCGCAGCATAGGAAGTCAGAAAGGTAGCGTAACGCACTTTGGCATCGTCGGATTTTGCGGAAATTTCCAACATCTCTTTTTCGATAATCCAGTTTTTTTCCAGATAATTAATGTAAAACAGGGCGATGTCGTGTCGTTCTGTCACTAATGCTTTAAAACGATCGGCCGGAATGGATAAAACGATACTGTCTTCCAACGCTTCAATCGAAAAATGACCGGGCGTTTGTGTTAGCAATGCCGATGCCGACGCGATAAATGTATTTTCGGGAAAGAATTTTTTAATAACCTTTTCGCCGTTATCCGTCAGAAAATAATAAGCAAAAAGACCTTTTACTACATAGTAATAGTGTTTTGGAATACTACCCGCGGTTAAAAGCGAACTGTTTTTGGAAATGCTGCTTTCGTGGCAAAGTGCTTCCAATAACGCAATACTTTCGGGTGTTAGAAGAGCGGTACTTTCAAGATTGGAGCGGAAGGAACTTACAGGCATACGATTTGGGGTATTTTCCATTTTGATAGCACTAAATTACAAAATCAAGGGACAGTATTTTTAAAAAAGTAACTGATTTTTGACCGCCATTTTTTATTTTTTGATGTTTTTTAAAACTATTTTTTGATAAAAATGAATAGGGAATTGGTGTGGTTTGAAATGCCTTTTTAAATAGTGATTGACTTAAATAATTGAAAATAAGAATGGTGCGGTTCGGCGCGAAGCCTTGTTTTGTCGGGTGTTTTAAACTGTCGAAACAATGTCCGAAAGCGACCTTTGCCGATTTTAATTTTTTTTAGAAAAAAATTGCAGGGGAGTAAAATTATTAATTATATTTGCACTCACAAAAGCGGAAGTAGCTCAGTTGGTAGAGCTCCAGCCTTCCAAGCTGGTTGTCGCGAGTTCGAGCCTCGTCTTCCGCTCTGCTAAAAACCTGATGGGGTTTTAAAAACCATTAAATGCGGAAGTAGCTCAGTTGGTAGAGCTCCAGCCTTCCAAGCTGGTTGTCGCGAGTTCGAGCCTCGTCTTCCGCTCTGAAAAACCTGATGGGGTTTTAAAAACCATTAAATGCGGAAGTAGCTCAGTTGGTAGAGCTCCAGCCTTCCAAGCTGGTTGTCGCGAGTTCGAGCCTCGTCTTCCGCTCCATAAAAAAAACCGAAACATTTGTTTCGGTTTTTTTGTTTTATACTGGTGTTATTTCAGATTGCTTAAATCGCTTTCAGGGGCAATTTCTTCCGGTTCCTGATTCTGACGGAACAAACGGGCGTGTAGCGCTCCTTTAAGTAGAATCGTATTTCCGCTTACTTCCAACCAGCTTCCTTCGCGCAATCCCAATACCGACTGCGAATTAAAATGATGAAATTCGTTAATGCGGGTTTCACGGGTTTCGCCCATATGGGTCGAATTAACATCCGGATCCAAATAATGTGGATTGATATTAAAGGAAACGAATCCCAATGTTTTAAAACTCGGTGGATATACAATTGGCATATCGTTAGTTGTTCCCATCGTTAGTCCGCAAATATTACTTCCGGCTGAGGTGCCAAGATAAGGTGTTCCGTTTTTGACAGCAGTTTCCAGTGCGTCGATAACTTTGGTTTGGTATAATTGACTAACCAATAAAAACGTATTTCCACCACCGGTAAAAATACCTTCTGCGACAGCTACAGCTTCGATCGGATTCTCATATTCGTGAATTCCTTTTACGGCAATATTGATTTTGGAAAATGCCTCGCGTACTTTTTCGGTATACGCTTCATGCGAAATCCCACCGGGACGGGCATAAGGGATAAATAACAAGGTTGTTACATTTTTAAAATGCGCAACCAAAGTGGGTAAAAGATAGTCCAGGTAACTTCCGCTGTGAAGTGTTGAAGTACTGGCAATTATAAGTTTTTTCATGGTGTTGGGTTCGGTTTGGGTCAAAGATACATTTAATTACAAAAAGAAAGTCAAATGTGAAATTCTCGCTTTTAACAAATTTTTACAAAGTTGTTGGCAATAAATTTGGAGAATAAGCAAATATTTTTACCCAATATATTCGAATTTAATAAAGAATAAAAAACTTTGAATGAAACACCAACTACTTTTTTTTTTATTGATGTGTACCACCCTGCTTTCGGCTCAAAATGAAAAACCGCTGAAAGGAAAACTTATAGCCGAAACAAATGGTGATGTAGAAGGGATTTCAGTTGTGAATCTGACCACGGAAAAGCATGTATTGTCCCGTAAAGACGGAAGTTTTACCATAACCGCTGCGGCCGGAGATGTGATACAATTTTCGTCTATTCAATATGAAGAAAAAAAGATAACCGTCAAAGAAATTGATTTTGAAGATGGGGAACTATTGCTGAAAATGGTAGCCAAAGTGAATAAATTAAGCGAAGTCTATATTGAAAAAAGTGGTATTACTTCCGAAAGCCTCGGAATTGTGCCGATGGGACAAAAACAATATACGCCGGCTGAACGCAAGTTAAAAACAGCGGGCGATTTTAAACCGATACAATTGCTAAATCTATTGGGAGGTGCTTTGCCCTTTGATCCGATTATTAATAAAATAACGGGAAAAACCGAACGACTTAAAAAGGAACTATCCGTTGAACAGCGCGAAATGCTAATGGATCGTTTAAAAGGCTGGTTCCAGGAGCCTTTTGTGACAGACGAACTTAAAATTCAACAGGAGTACGTGGACGGTTTCTGGTTGTATGCGATGGATGATGCCGGTTTTAAAAAAGCGGTAAACGAAAGAAATAAGACTTTGGCGACTTTTTTACTAACGGAGCTGGCTGTAAAATATAAAAAATTAATTTCCGAATAAATGTCCGGTAAAAAAGCATATTGCGAAAAGGCGCAACAAATGAATAAGATTTTTCCTTTGATTTTATTGGTAATTTCTGTAACTTCATACGCACAGAATACAAAAGTCCTGAAAGGGAAAGTTATGGCTGCGACATCGGAGTTGGACGGTATTCACGTGATCAATAAAAGAACGGAAAAAGCGGTAGTGACCGAAAAAGGCGGCTTTTTTGCAATAATGGCCCAACCGAATGACACGCTGATTTTTTCGGCAGTCCAATTTAAAGGTCGGCAAATCCGACTGGAGGAAAAGGATTTTAACGAGGAGTTGTTCTATGTCAAATTAGACGTGATGATACGCCAGTTAAAAGAGGTCGTGATCAATGAATATGGGAATATCAATTCGGAAAGTTTGGGATTGGTTCCGAGAGGACAGAAAAAATACACGCCGGCCGAAAGAAAATTAAAAACAGCCACCGGAACCGATGCGCAAATAGGAACGAATACGGTTGTAGGTCTTGATCCGTTGTTAAACTGGTTTTCCGGACGGACATCGATGCTGAAAAAAGAAGTTGAAATAGAGAAAAAAGAACTGTTCCGACAAAAGTTGGAAGGGATGTATGACGAAGAGTATTTTGTAAATACCTTAAAAATTCCACAGGAATATGTACAGGGATTTATCTTTTATGCTGTCGAAAACGAACGATTTACAGCAGCGATAAAAGCCAAAAACAAAACACTGGCTACGTTTTATCTGAATGAACTGGCCGTGCAATACCGAAAAATAATTACAGATGAAAAATAAACTGCTGCTTATCCTGTTGTTACTGACTTTTCAAGCGTTTTCACAAACCACTACCCGGGAACTGCTAAAAGGTCAGATACAAATCGATAGTCTCGATGCCGAAAATATTACGATTCTGAACACGGCAACCCGTATTAAAACGAATACCGGTAAAATGGGGGAATTCGAAATTTATGCCCGGGCGAAAGATACACTGGTTTTTTCGAGCCTTTCCTTTAGTCCGCTGATGGTTGTATTGGAAAAAAGAGATTTCGACATGCAAATTCTTCGAATCCGACTTACCGTTGAGGTAAACCAGCTAAACGAAGTAATTGTAAAACGACTTTCCGGGGATTTGGAACGGGATACCCGAAAATTAAAAGATCGAAGCCAGCGGATAGCCGTATCGGAGAATACCTTATTTCAGACCGATTTTAAAACCGATTATCTGACCCGACCTACTACACCGCCGGTAATTACCAGTATGAGCCCGCTCACGGGTGTCGACTTTATTAAGGTGGGGGAAATGGTGGGTCGCCTCTTCAAATCCAAACGCAAAACCGATACCGGAACTGCTACTTTTGTAACCGATAAGATTTTTGCCGATGCGGTAAGAGAAAGAGTATCCACGCCATTTTTTACCGATGTCTTAAAACTTAAAAAAGACGATATCGGACCTTTTTTAACCTATTGCGATCAAGGTGCGCTTACCCGTGAATTATTGGAGCCGCAACACGAATTTGAACTGATCGATTATCTGATCAGTAAAAATAAAACGTATCAACAGGCGAAAAAGAAATAATACTATCTTTGGAGGATGACAAAGTTGTTGCGATACGGTTTTTTATTCCTGCTATTGTTGAGTCTTAGCGCAGCGGGATTTCATAAATTCTATGTCTCCATCTACCAGGTTAATTATGTGCCGGAAAAAAAAGCCCTGCAGATAACCGCGCGGATTTTTACAGACGATTTGGAAAAAGCCCTCGAACGAAAAGTTAAGAAAAAGATTTATCTGGCCACTACAAAAGAAGCTCCGGAAGCGGAAGAACTTTTAAAAAAATACCTGACCGATAAATTGCATATCCGCATTAATAATACGGAAAAGGCGATCCGATTTCTCGGACGGGAAACCGAAGACGATGTTGTGATTTGTTATCTGACTGTGCCGGTAACCGAAAAAATTACATCGGTAGAAGTGTACAATACGGCACTGACGGAAATATATCCGGATCAGCAAAATATCATTCATACGAATATAAATAGTAACAAAAAGAGTCTTTTGCTGACCAATAGTAATCCAAAAGAAAAAATTGAATATTAGACTGTTATAACCATGAAAAAATCGGCATCTGTTTTTTCAATACTGGCTTTGGCAATTCCCTTAATGACCATGGGCCAGGATACAAAAAATTCGGGTAAAAGAGAACCCG
Source organism: Flavobacterium sp. CAU 1735 (assembly GCF_039888695.1). Lineage (NCBI taxonomy): Bacteria > Pseudomonadati > Bacteroidota > Flavobacteriia > Flavobacteriales > Flavobacteriaceae > Flavobacterium > Flavobacterium sp. CAU 1735. The sequence goes on from NZ_JBDQQQ010000001.1 coordinate 492,023, forward strand.
GACATTACGACACGAACAAGTTTAGCCAGATGTATACCCAAATGGCAACTCCAAACATGTTCCGTACCGCATCCGGAGCACCCGGACCGGCTTACTACCAGCAACAGGCAGATTATAAAATCAAAGTCGAACTCGACGATAAAAATACCCGTCTGAGCGGCGAAGAAACGATCACCTATTATAACAATTCACCCGATCCGTTGGATTATTTATGGGTGCAATTGGATCAGAACGAAAAGAAACCCGATTCCAAATCGCCATTGGTGGAAAACCAGCGAATGGATGGCGCGATGACGCCCGACGGATTTACAAAGAAATTCATGCAACAGCCGTTTCAGGGTGGTTATAACATCGAATTTGTAAAAGACGCCAAAGGGAATCCGATGAAATATACAATCAATCAGACCATGATGCGTATCGACCTGGATAAAACCCTTAAAAAAGGTGAGAAAATCTCGTTTTCGATAAAATGGTGGTACAACATCAACAATTATAGAGTGGACGGAGGTCGTTCCGGATACGAACATTTTGATAAAGATGGAAACAACCTGTATGTAATTGCACAGTTCTATCCGCGTATGGCTGTTTATAACGATGTAGAAGGATGGCAAAACATGCAGTTCTGGGGCGAAGGAGAATTTGCCTTGCCGTTTGGTAACTTTGAAGTGAGTATAACCGTTCCGGCCGATCACGTAATGGAAGCCACCGGTGAACTGCAAAATAGAAAAGAGGTTTTTACAGCCGAACAGCTAAAACGCTACCAACAGGCCGAAAGTTCCTATGATAACCCGGTTATCGTAGTGACGCAGGCCGAAGCCGAACAACGATCCAAAACCGTTTCGGATCAGAAAAAAACATGGAAATTTAAAGCGACCAACGTACGGGACTTTGCTTTTTCGACGTCGCGAAAATTTATTTACGATGCGATGGCGGTAAAAATTGGCGGTAAAAACGTCATGGCCATTTCCTTATATCCACCGGAAGCGAACCCGTTATGGGAACAGTATTCTACCCGTGTGGTAGCACATACGCTAAAAAGCTATTCCAGCTATACCTTTGATTATCCGTATCCGAAAGCCGTATCCATTTCGGCCGAAGACCAGGGAATGGAATACCCGATGATCTGTTGGAATTACGGACGTCCTGATGAAAAAGGTTTTGTGAGCGACCGATTAAAATACGGTATGATGGGGGTAATTATCCACGAAGTAGGACATAACTTTTTCCCGATGATTGTTAACTCCGACGAACGTCAGTGGACTTGGATGGATGAAGGATTAAACACCTTTCTGGAATACCTTACCGAACAAAGTTGGGATAAAAACTTCCCGTCAAGCAGAGGACCGGCGGCTAAAATCGTACCGTATATGAGTGGTGATCAACGATTTTTGGAACCGATTATGTCCAATTCGGAAACGATCCATCAGTTTGGTGCCAATGCCTACGCAAAACCGGCTACCGGATTAAATATACTACGCGAAACCATCATGGGGCATGAATTATTTGATCATGCTTTTAGAACCTATGCCAACCGTTGGAAATTCAAGCATCCGACACCGGAAGATTTTTTCCGTACGATGGAAGACGCTTCGGCTGTTGATCTGGATTGGTTTTGGAAAGGCTGGTTTTACTCGACCGATTATGTAGATATTGGAATCAAAAATGTAAAACAATTCTATGTGTCGGAAGAACCAACCAAAGAAATGAAAGATTTTGCAGCCAAAAGAGGACGCTTTCTACAAGACAACGGACCATTTGTGTATTTGGTGTCCGATAGTAGTGAAGATTTTAAACCGGGTATAAAAAAACCATTTGTCATTCAGGACGTAAAACTACTGAACGATTATGTGGAAACCTTGTCACCGGAAGATCGAAAAAGCTTAAAAGCACCGAAATATTTTTACGAAGTTGAATTCGAAAAACCGGGAGGGATGATGATGCCAATCCTTGTGGATTTGGAATTTGAAGACGGAACAATTCAAAATTATGTATTTCCGGTACAAATCTGGCGCAAAGGAAACGAAGTGGTAAAACGCGTTTTTGCGACCGAAAAACCGGTTAAAAAGATACAACTGGATCCAAAACTGCAAACGGCCGATATCGATGTGACTAACAACGTATGGCCTAAAGAAACACCAAAATCGAAGTTTGATCAGTTTGAAAAAAACTAATAGAAGCACTCGAAAGAGTGCTTTTGTGTTAATAAAAGTCAAAAACCGGGAAATAAAAACGGAACTTCGTAAATTTGCTACTTATAACTTTCAAACTTATAGACAATGTTTGGTATCGGAGGCGGAGAAATATTCCTTATTATATTAGTCGTTTTAATGTTATTTGGTTCGGATAAAGTGCCGGAAATCGCAAGAACCCTTGGGAAAGGGATGGCGCAGATTAAGCACGCAACCAACGACATTAAAAACGAAATTCAAAAAAGTGCTGAAGAAAACGGCTTAACCAAAGATTTGGATTTTACCAAAGATCTGGATTTGGATCTGACCGGCGGTATTCGAAAAGAAATTGATAAAGCCAAAGAGGATATTGAAGATATTTCCGGACCGATAAAACGACAAATGTAATCTTGGAGCATTTAATTCAACTCGACAAACAATTACTGGTTTTTTTAAATGGCTTGGGTTCCGAACGTTTTGACGGACTCTGGCTGATCATTACCAAACAAGCCTATTGGACACCAATATTTCTGTATGTATTCTATCTGTTGTACAAAAAACTGGGTTGGAAACACATGTTATTGGTGATTTTCTCTCTAGCCTTATTGATCGCATTTACCGATCAGATGACGAATCTGGTAAAAAACAGCGTACAGCGTTTGCGTCCGTGTAACGATCCGGAAACCAAAGACATTATTCGTTTGGTTAAACAAAGTTCCTCGTTTAGTTATTTTTCGGGACATGCGGCCAATTCATTGGCATCGACTACATTTATAGTGTTGATTCTACGGAAATACTACAAATATGCCTTTTTGTTTTTCCTGTTTCCATTGATCTTTGCTTATAGCCGTATTTACCTTGGATTGCATTTCCCGGGAGACATTCTTTCCGGCTATATTTTCGGAATCGGAACCGGTTATTTGTTTTCAAAAATATATGAAGTATATCGGAAAAAATATTTTCCGGAGAGTATATAATTTTAGACCTGACAGGTTTTTTTGCAAACCGCTGAGAAACCTGTCAGGTCTGCATCGCATCTAAACAGAAAAGGGATTACAATTTGTAATCCCTTTTCTGTTTTAAAGTACACGGCTAACGGTCAATCCGTCGCGGATCGGCAATAAAACCGTTTCGACTCTTGGATCGTCTTTTAGTAGCTGGTTATACTCCAGTAATATTTTAGTACTCTTATCATTGGCTTTTACCGTTTCCAGAATTTTACCGGACCATAATACATTATCCGATAAAATAACACCGCCTTTATTCATTAACGGAACGATCATCTGGAAATAGTTGATATAGTTCTCTTTATCGGCATCGATAAAAACCAGATCAAATTTTTTATTTAATCCCGGAATAATTTCCAAAGCATTCCCCAAATGTTGGTGAATCTGGTTTTTCCATTCTGATTGATCAAAATATTTGCGCTGGAAATCGAATAACTCCTCGTTGATATCGATAGTGTCCAAAGTACCGTTTTCAACTAAACCTTCCGCCAGGCATAACGCGGCATAACCGGTATAGGTTCCGATTTCCAGAATGGACTTCGGGCGAATCAATTTGGAAAGTATACTCAAAACACGCCCTTGAAAATGACCGCTCAACATACGGGGTTGCAGGATTTTCTGGTGGGTTTCCTTATTTAAGGCGGCGAGCAAAGCCGGTTCGTTTTCGGAATGTGCCGCTACATAATCTTCTAAAGTCTCGGAGATAAAATGCATAACGTAAATTTTTTACAAAATTACAAATTACCAAAAGCAGAAACGACCAATTATACAAATTGTTACTAACTTTGTGCCATGCAAACGGAAAAGAAAGATATTAGAGCGTTAAGTAAAGAGCAGTTACGCGATTTTTTTGTAGCTCAGGGCGACAAAGCATTTCGCGGCAACCAGGTATACGAATGGCTATGGAATAAAGGCGCGCATAAATTTGACGATATGACCAATGTCGCCAAAGCAACGCGGCAGATGTTGGAGGATAATTTTGTGATCAACCATATTAAGGTCGATCAGATGCAACGTAGTGAAGACGGTACGGTAAAAAATGCGGTTCGTTTACACGATGGATTGATAGTGGAAAGTGTTTTGATTCCGACCGAAACGCGAACAACTGCCTGTGTATCCAGTCAGGTAGGATGTAGTCTGGATTGTAACTTCTGTGCTACGGCGCGTTTAAAACGAATGCGAAACCTGAATCCGGATGAAATTTACGATCAGGTCGTAGCAATTGACAACGAAAGTAAACTTTATTTTGACCGTCCGTTGTCGAATATTGTATTTATGGGGATGGGCGAACCGTTGATGAATTACAATAACGTAATGAAAGCAATCGATATGATCACTTCTCCGGAAGGTTTGGGAATGTCGCCAAAACGTATTACTGTTTCGACGTCCGGGATTCCGAAGATGATCAAAAAATTAGCGGATGACGAAGTAAAATTCAAACTGGCTGTTTCATTGCACTCGGCTATCGATGAAACCCGTTCGCAGATCATGCCTTTTTCTGAAAATTTCCCGTTAAAAGATTTACGCGAAAGTCTGGAATATTGGTATTCCAAAACCAAAAGCCGCGTAACCTACGAATATGTGGTGTGGAAAGGAATCAACGATGATAAAAAATCGATCGATGCATTGGTTAAATTTTGTAAATACGTACCGTGTAAAGTAAACCTGATTGAATACAACCCAATCGACGATGGTGAATTTCAACAGGCTCCGGCAGCGGCAATCGACGCTTATATTAGTGCGTTGGAACGAAACGATATTGTAGCAAAAGTGCGACGAAGTCGTGGAAAAGATATCGATGCGGCTTGCGGTCAGTTGGCCAACAAAGAAGCAGAAGCATAAAAAAAGCCCCTTAAAGGGGCTTTTTCAATGGTAATAACCATGTAATCTAAAGTGATAATCGAAGTTTCTTTTCCGGGATAAAGCTATTACGCTTTATATATTGATCAACATAAAATCATTTTCGACAGCCTTATTGATCAGATTGTTTTTCCTGTAAAATAGGACGAATGATTTGTTGGTAATTATATACTAACGTAAAAAAATAAAGTTTAGTATAAAAATTATCATTTTTTACTTTCCGACCAAATTGGTATATTTGAAACCGATGAAAATTGTAGAGCAAATAAAACAACCGATTGGTACAGAAATGGAACTTTTTGAAAAGAAGTTTCATGAATCGATGTCCTCAAAGGTTGCCTTGCTCAACAGAATTACCTATTATATTGTAAACCGAAAAGGGAAACAAATGCGACCGATGTTTGTTTTCTTAACGGCAAAAATGGTCTCCGGCGGAACCGTTAACGAACGTACCTATCGCGGTGCGTCGGTTATCGAATTAATCCATACCGCCACTTTGGTTCATGACGATGTCGTTGATGATAGTAACCGTCGCCGTGGCTTTTTTTCGATCAATGCTTTGTGGAAAAACAAAATCGCCGTTTTGGTGGGCGATTACCTGTTGTCCAAAGGATTATTGCTTTCGATCGACAACAATGATTTCGATTTGTTAAAGATCATATCCGTTGCTGTTCGTGAAATGAGTGAAGGCGAATTGCTTCAGATCGAAAAAGCAAGACGACTGGATATTACGGAAGACGTTTATTATGAAATCATCCGACAAAAAACGGCTACGCTGATTGCGGCTTGTTGCGCCTTGGGAGCCTGTGCGGTAAAACCCGAAGATACTGAAGTGGTAGAGCGGATGCGGAAATTCGGAGAATTGATCGGAATGGCATTCCAGATCAAAGATGATCTTTTCGATTATACCGATGATGCCATCGGGAAACCGACGGGAATCGACATCAAAGAACAAAAAATGACACTTCCGTTGATTTATGCACTTAACAATTGTACGACCAAAGAAAAAAACTGGTGCATTAATTCCATCAAAAACCATAATAAAGACAAGAAACGCGTTCGCGAAGTCATTGCTTTTGTAAAAGAACGGAACGGACTAATCTACGCCGAGCAAAAAATGGTGCAATTTCAACAGGAGGCACTTTCATTACTGCAAAATTTCCCGGATTCACCTTATAAAAACGCACTAACGTTAATGGTGAACTACGTGATCGAAAGAAAAAAATAAATTTTTTTTAAAATAATAGCACTGTAAAAGCTTGTTTTTCAGTGTTTTTCAAAAATTTTAAACTTTTTTGTATATCCCATACAACCATTTACAGAGCAAGCCCGTCTATAGTAATAGAAACATCTGATAATTATTTTGAGAGTAATCAACCTACATCAGGAAGAAAAGGAACTAATCGCGTTGGCAGTCGACAACAATCGACATGCACAGCATAAGATATATTCGCTTTTTGCTCCGAAGATGCTAAGTGTTTGCCGACAGTATTTAAAAGATGTTCATCTGGCGGAAGATGTGATGATCACCGCTTTTATGAAAGTGTTTACCAATTTAAAAGCATTCGAACATAAAGGCAGTTTTGAAGGATGGATACGACGGATTATGGTTAACGAATGTATCTCACACATCCGGGTACAAAAACCGGTAAAATTTACCGAAGACGAAAGTTATTTTGAAGAGCGGTTCAACGATATCGAAAGCCAATTGTCGGTAGACGATATCCAGTTTCTGATCGATAAATTACCCGACGGTTATCGTATGGTTTTTAATCTTTATGCGATTGAAGGGTATAAGCATCAGGAAATCGGAAAAATGTTGGGAATTAGCGAAGGAACATCGAAATCACAACTTTCGCACGCCCGGAAAATGTTGCAGGAACAAATTAACAAACTAAAAAATTATCAAAATGGAACCGAATAAATTAGAAGAGGATTTCAGAGATAAGTTGAATTCAAGAAAGATTCAACCCTCTGAAATGGCATGGGACAGATTGGATGCGATGCTTTCGGTTTCCGAAAAGAAAAAGCCGAAGCGTAGCTACAAATGGTTGTCTATGGCGGCGGTTTTTGTCGGAATGTTGTTCGTGGGAACCTTATTAATGGAACAACAAAAAGAAGATCTGAAAATAAAAGAAACAATAAAAACGGTTGCTAAACAAAAGCAGGATTCAATAACGTCGGAAATCAATACAACACCTTTGGCAATAGAAGAAGTTGTTTCGGAATCTGTTAAAAATGAAAAGAGCAACATTGCAGCTGTTGTAAAAACAAATGTTAAGTCAATAGTGAAAGCACAATCCGGTACCGCTATCGGGCAACAAACAACAACCGCTCCGGAAATACAAATTGTTGAAGTAACACCGCCAAAAGAAATCAAAAAGACAACCACCACGGTGGATGTGGAAAGCTTGCTGGCATCGGTAGATAAAAATGCTCCAACAAAAAGTACGATTAAAAAAGGGAATGTAAAAGTCGACGCCAATTCCCTGTTAAGTACTGTTGAAGGAGAAATCACTACCGACTATCGCGAAGGTGTATTTCAGACGATCAATCGGAATTTTAAAACCGTAAAATCGGCTGTAGCGAATCGCAATACCGAATAAATCAATCAATAAATCGAATAGTTAAAATTTAGAATTATGCAGAAAATTATTTTTTATGTAGTGGCTTTCGTATGCCTGGTGGTGACGAAAATCCACGCTCAGGAAAACTTTGAAAACCGTGCAAAAGTAATTGCCGCCAATATCGAGAGAATTACCAAAGAGGAAAAAGCCATCCTAAAAAACAAGGTAGACAGTATTAATGCGCGTTGGGAGCAAAATCAGATTACCCGTGAAGAAGCCGATACGCAAAAATTAGAAGCCGCCAATTACCACGCCAAGCGAATCGAAGAACGTGTAGCGGTAGAGGAAGCCAACTTAAACCTGTTGGTTAAAGAACAGGTAGATGGTAAAATCAAAGAGCGTGATACAACGAAAACAGATGAAGAAGGTTATTTCGTAGTAAAGTATAAAAAGGGTAAAAATAAATTTAAGTCCGGAGAAAAAAGAACCACAACACAGTTGGTCGTTGCAGGAGGTGTTAACAATGTTATGACCGATGGAGCTTTGGCAAATTCAAAATTCAGATATTGGGGATCCCATTTTTATGAAGTCGGATTAACGTTGAATACGCGATTGGCAAAAAACGATAACCTGTTACATTTAAAATACGGATTTTCGGCGGTGTACAACAATCTTAGACCTTCGGATAATCAGTACTTCGTGAAAAACTATGATCAAACTGATCTTGCGCCTTCATCGGTATGGTTAAAAGAATCCAGATTGCGCAACGTGCAACTAATCTTCCCGGTGCATTTGGAATTTGATTTTACACCGGTTAAGACCAATGATAAAGGTGAAAAAGTTTTTAGAACACATCAGAATTTTCGTGCCGGAATTGGAGGATATATCGGTGCTAATCTGAATACCAAACAGTTTTTGGAATACGAACGCGATGGTTATGATATTGAAGAAACCCAAAATAGTGGTTTTAATACCAACGGTTTTATATACGGTTTGAGTACTTATGTAGGGTATCGTTCGATGTCTTTATATCTAAAATACGATCTGAATCCGTTATTTAAAGATAATGCTACAAAGCAAAACAACATTTCATTGGGATTGCGTTTTGACTTCAATTAAAAATTAGGTTAGTTATACTTTTTTTATCAGGTGCTCATAATGGGCACCTTTTGTTTTTTAGTCTATACATATTTGTATAGAATAACTCCCGTATCGTATCTTTGTCGGACTATGATTGCACAGAATACTATAGATACCGTTTTCGAAACAGCCCGGGTTGAGGAAGTAATTGGCGATTTTGTCCAGTTAAAGCGAGCGGGAAGCAACCTAAAAGGGTTGAGTCCGTTTGTGGACGAAAAATCACCGTCTTTTATGGTCTCGCCGGTAAAGCAGATCTGGAAAGATTTTAGTTCCGGAAAAGGTGGAAATGTAGTGACGTTTCTAATGGAGCACGAACATTTTTCTTATCCGGAAGCCATTCGTTACCTCGCGAGAAAATACAATATCGAGATCGAAGAAACGGAGCAATCCAATGAAGAAAAGGAAGAAGCCAATGAAAAAGAAAGTATGTATCTGGTTTCCGAATTTGCACAGCAATATTTTCACAATATCCTGACGCTTTCCGAAGAAGGAAAAGCCATAGGTTATTCGTATTTTAAAGAAAGAGGATTTACCGCCGAAACAATCAAAAAATTTGGATTGGGATATTCGCCTGAAACCTGGGATGCGTTTACAAAAGAAGCGCTCGGTAAGGGATATCGTCTGGAATATCTGGACAAAACCGGACTTACAATTGTAAAAGAAGGCAAGCAATTCGACCGTTTTAAGGGACGGGTGATGTTTCCGATACAAAGTATGTCTGGGCGCGTATTGGGGTTTGGCGGTCGTATATTGACCAACGATAAAAAAGCGGCCAAATACCTCAACTCACCTGAAAGTGATATCTATCATAAGAGTAAAGTACTATACGGAATCTTCCATGCCAAACAGGCTATCGCCAAACAGGATAATTGTTATCTGGTGGAAGGGTATACCGATGTGATTCAGTTTAATCAGGCCGGAATCGAAAACGTAGTCGCTTCGTCCGGTACGGCTTTAACACCCGATCAGATTCGACTGGTAAACCGTCTGACCAAAAATATTACAGTCCTTTTTGATGGTGATGCGGCAGGTTTGCGTGCGTCTGTTCGCGGGGTGGATCTTATTCTGGAAGCCGGAATGAACGTAAAAGTATGTTCGTTTCCCGATGGAGAAGACCCGGATAGTTTTGCTAAAAAAACGCCATATGACGAATTGGTACGTTATCTGGACGAAAACGCCAAGGATTTTATTCAGTTTAAAGCCTCGCTTTTAATGCGGGAAGCCAATAACGATCCGATTAAAAAAGCCGAACTGATTCGCGACATGGTCACGAGTATTTCCAAGATTCCGGATCGTATCAAACGCGAAGTATATATACAGGAATGTTCCCGAATTATGGACATTTCCGAACAGGTTTTGGTGGATACGCTGGCGCAAATGGTGCAAAAAGATGTAGCCGATGCCGGAAAAAAACTAAAACAGGAGCAAAAGGAAAAAGTTTTCGAAGTGGTTAAAAACCAGGAGAGCATACAGGCGTCAAAAATAGATGTACTGTACGAACTGGAACGCAAACTGATCGAAATTCTGTTGCTATATGGAAATGCTGTAGAAGAATTTGAAGACGTTATTCTAAAAGCGAATGAAGAAGGTGAGATGACGGAAGTAAGTGAAATGAACAATTATAAAGTGTACCACCGAATTTACCTGAGTTTACAGGAAGATGAGGTTGAATTGGGTAACGAATCGTTCCGGGCGATTTATAATCACCTGATCAATTATTATCATCAGAATGAAACCTTTGAAATAGAGCAATATTTAATGCGACTGGAGCCGGAACTGGCACGTGAAGTGACAAATATCTTAATGGAAGATGAGCGCGAGGCATTGCATAACTGGGAAGTACAACAGATTATTGTAAAACAGAAAAACCAAACGATAAGTCAATACGTTTCAGAAACCATACTGACTTTACGTTGGTTTTTAGTAGACAGGATTATTAACGACCTTAAAAACTCCCTTAGTATGGAAGTTACGGCAGATAATTCGGAAATCCTGATGATGGCAGTAGACTACCAAAAATTGATCAATACTTTTTCAAAAAAGCTGGGACGCGTAATGTCGCGTTACAGCTAGACGATTTCTAATGTTTTGGCCTTATTGACCAAGTCTACCAGATTCGTTACATGTAATTTGGTTAGTAAACGAAGCTTGTAGGTACTAATTGTTTTCTCGTTTAAATTCAACAGTTTGGCAATCTCCTTGTTTTTCTTTCCATCGCTTAAATAGCGTAATACTTCGATTTCCCGGGATGATAATTTGCGGTAAAGTCTGTCGGTTTTACGTCCTTTGTTTAGAAGTGCAAGGTTTTTACGAACGGCCTCACTAAAGATAATGTTCCCGACAAAGACGCTTTTTATGGCAAACTCTAATTCTTCCAGTTTCGAGTTTTTATGCATATAGGCCGAAACACCGGCTTTTAATGCATTGGGTGCGTAAATTTGTTCAGCTAAATTTGTAAAAATAACAATCTTAGTGTTCGGGTACTCTTTGGTTAAGGTTTTAACGGTGCTAATGCTCGTTAAACCGTCCAATTCCAAATCTAAAACAACGACATCTACGTTCTTTTTCCGTAGTAATTCCTCTAGGCCATATAAATTACTAACAACTCCGACAAAATTGATCTCCGAATTATCCTTGAAAAAGGACTTCACCCCATACTGAACGACGGGATGATTATCTGCTAAACAAACTTTTATCATCTTCAATAGGTTTTAATAGTAATTATCTGTAAAGTTACTAAAAAAAATATAAACGATTGATAATCAGTGAAAGAAAATTATTTCAAATCTTCAGGGATGTTGCAAACCGGTATTGGGTTCATTTTGTGTTGGTTAGCAGTGTTAAGTCTACGGTAAATTCTCATAACTTCGTGTTCTCTTCCTACAAAATCGTTTTCAGTCTTACCATTTTTGTATGCTAGCATAGCAAATTCCAATTCATCGTAGCTCGCGCCCAACTGATCTTCGTCACTTCGGTCGTCTCCAAATAACCCGTCTGTAGGTTTTGCCTGAATAATGCTACCGGGTACATTTAGGTATTGTGCCAATAAACGAACTTCCGATTTCATCAGGTCGGCAATCGGACTTAAATCAACACCGCCATCTCCGTATTTGGTAAAAAAGCCTACGCCGAAATCTTCGATCTTGTTTCCGGTTCCGGCAACCAAGGCACTATGCAATCCGGCAAAATAGTAAAGCGTGGTCATGCGCAGTCGGGCGCGGGTATTGGCTAGAGTAAGGTTTAAAATGGCCTCGTTATCCGAAGATGGGACTTGTTGTTTAAAGTTTTCGAAAACCGGAGTCAGATCAGAAATCACACTGGAAACATTCTCAAAACGTTTTTTAAGCTGATCAATATGTTCCTGACCTCTTGAAACCTGACTGGCGGCCTGGTGGATCGGCATTTCCACACATAAAGTCGGTAAACCGGTCTGCGCGCATAACGTTGAGGTTACGGCCGAATCGATTCCACCGGATATTCCCACAACAAAACCTTTAACGCGGGCTTGAGTGGCATAATCTTTTAGCCAGTTTACAATATGCAGGTTGATTTTTTCAGCTTGAAAGGAGTTTGTAGGGACCATAGAAATATTATGAAGATTTTATAAAACGGTAATGTTATATTTGCAAAAAAATAATTGCGATAAAAATAACAAAAAATTAGCCGTGATTATCCGAGTGATGCAATCAAATAGGAATAGGGCTAAAACTTAATTATAAATTCACAGAGGCATGAAAAAATATTTGACAGGGGTTTTTATGGTTTTGGTACTGATCGCCTGTAAAAAGGAAGATAAAGTGGCAAAGGAAGTGGATAAGATCCCGGTGAAGGTAGAAATCGAACGATTTGATAAGGTTTTTTACGAATCTCCGGTTTCCGATTTTCCAAAAATCAAACGGGAATTCCATTATTTTTTCCCGGCAGGGAATCCCGATACGGTTTGGACCAATAGAATGCAAAATCCGTTAAACCGCGAATTATATGGCGAGGTAAAGAAAAAATATCCAAACAACAATGCCTTTGAAGGTGATCTGGTGGATTTGTTCAAACACATTCAATATTACTTCCCGGAATATAAAACGCCGAAAGTGGTTACATTGATATCGGAAATGGACTATGAGAACAAAGCTATTTTTGCGGATAGTCTAGTGATCATCTCATTAGATATGTATTTGGGGAAAGACAATCGTTTGTATGAATTCCCACAGTATTACAAACAAAACTTCGAACCGTCGCAAATGATGCCGGATATCGTGGCGAGCTTGGCGGCTAAAAAAATAAAGACAACAGACGATCGTTCCCTATTGGCGCAAATGATCTATTTTGGCAAAGAGTTGTACATGAAAGACCTGATGTTGCCGGATATGTCGGATGCGGATAAAATTGCGTATACCGAAGAACAACTAAAATGGTGTCAGGAAAACGAATCGGAAATGTGGAAATATCTGGTAAACGAAAAACTATTGTACGATACCAATCCGAAACTAACACAACGTTTTATATCGACGGCGCCTTTTTCCAAATTCTATCTGGAAATTGATGCGGAATCACCGGGAAGAGTTGGAACCTGGTTGGGATGGCAAATTGTACGTTCGTATATGAAAAACAATCCGGACGTAAACTTACAGCAATTGCTGGTGACCGATGCAAAAGAAATATTTGATAACTCAAAATACAAACCCAAAAAATAATGGCAAAGAATATTAAATCCGAAATAAAAATACAAATTGAACTGGACGAAAACCGCGTTCCGGAAAAATTAAAATGGAAAGCACAGGATGGTGGTGTAGAAGCTGCCGAAGCCAAAGCAATGTTGTTGGCAATGTGGGATAGTAAAGTGCAGGAAACATTACAAATCAACCTGTGGACAAAAGACATGCCGGTAGATGAAATGAAAGTGTTTTTTCATCAGACTTTAGTGGCTATGGCGGATACGTATCACCGTGCTACCGATGACGAAAAAATGACGGAAACCATGCGGGACTTCTGCGATTATTTTGCAGAAAAGCTGGAATTGGGTAAAAAATAAAAAAGAAAAAGCGGTTGAAAAACCGCTTTTTTTATAGATCATTATTTTTAAAAATACCGTCGTTCACGCCATCGATAAAATCCAATAGCGGTTCGCGGCCAACAACGTCTAGCGAAGAGGTGATAAAATGCTGTGGCATTTCTTCCCAATTATTCGCCAATAATGCTTTGCGATATGCCGCAATATTTTGTTCCACTTTTCCTTTACTGATTTTGTCGGATTTGGTAAAAATGATACAAAACGGCACTTCGATTTCACCAAGGTAATTGATAAATTCCAAATCGATTTTCTGGGCTTCCAATCGGATGTCAATCAAAACAAAGGCACAAACCAATTGTTCTCTTTTTTCGAAATAATCGGTGATAAATTGTTGGAACGTTTCTTTTGCTTTTTTCGAAACACGCGCATAACCATAACCTGGTAAATCGACCAAAAACCAGTTATTATTGATTTTAAAGTGGTTGATCAATTGCGTTTTTCCGGGTCTTCCCGAAGTTTTTGCCAGATTCTTATGGTTGGTCAACATGTTGATCAACGAAGATTTTCCAACGTTGGATCGTCCGATAAAAGCGTATTCCGGTAAAGGTTCTTTCGGGCATTTGCTTACTTCAGAATTACTGATGACAAATTCGGCAGTATTAATTTTCATGGTTTCCGGATTTCAGATTTGTTTTAAAAAAGCATTCGGTACTTTTTTGGAGTACCGAATGAAAGTATATTATAAGTTGGCTTTTTTGAGCCACTCCAACATTAGTCGGTTAAATTCGTCCGGATGTTCCATCATCGCGGCATGTCCGCATTTGTCAATCCAGTATAAATCGGAATTTGGCAAAAGTCGGTTAAACTCTTCGGCTACATCCGGTGGCGTTACTTTGTCGTTTCGTCCCCAGATAATTCCGGTTGGCGTATCCATTTTCGGAAGATCTTTAGCCATATTATGACGAATTGCACTTTTGGCAATCGCCAACGTTTTTAAAAGTTTCATTCGGTCGTTCACGGTCGCATACACGTCGTCAACAATTTCTTTAGTGGCAACTTTCGGATCGTAAAAAACATCCTCCGCTTTTTTTCGGATATAGTCATAATCGCCGCGTTTCGGATAGCTTTCGCCCATAGCGCTTTCATAAAGTCCGGAACTTCCGGTTATCACCAGTCCGGCCATTTTTTCCGGATACATTTTAGTGTGATATAGGGCGATATGACCGCCAAGGGAATTTCCTAAAAGGATTACTTTTTCGTAGCCTTTATACGTAATAAAGTCTTTTACAAATTTTGAAAAAGCCTTCACGTTGGTTTTTAAAATACTGTTGGTGTAAAGTGGTAACTCGGGAATAACAACCTTGTAGCCATGTTTTGGAAAAAAATCAGCGACTCCGTCAAAGTTACTCAGTCCACCCATTAGTCCGTGTAAAATAATGATAGGCGTGCCTTCTCCTGCTTCAAAATAACGGTATTTGCCCTCTTTTTTTAACGTATGCTCCATGTATTTATGATACGGTTTCAAATTCTCACAAATATAGGACTTTCTAAAGAAATAAGAAGTTTTGAAAGGTAAAATCGAAAATACTTTGCCTTTAAGAAATTGTAACGCGTTTTTGTAACAGTAACCTGTTAATTATCAGTTGATTTTTGTAAATAAAAATCAAAAAAGGGTGATTTTTTTTGGGTTTTGGGTGATTATTAAAAATGTGTATAAAAATGAAGCTTTTTTTAAGGATAATGATGTGATTAAAGGAAAACAATGCAATATTCTTAATGATTAGAAATGAGAACATTAGTGAAATTTCCTATATTTTAGGTTTTGAGTGTAAAAACTTATCAACAAAGTGGGAATATGTGGTAAAAAGTGGTAAAAAAATCTGTACTTTTGCTATAAATCAAATCAAAAAGAGCGAATCTTGACCAACATAATCGGGACATATGAGTGTAAAATTGATTCAAAAGGAAGGCTAATGGTGCCAGCTCCTTTGAAGAAACAATTGCCTGCTCCAACCGATGGTTTTGTGTTAAAACGCTCCATTTTTGATCAGTGTGTAGAGTTGTGGCCAAAGGCAGAATGGGATATCATGATGTTGAAAATCAACAAATTGAACCGTTTTGTAAAAAAGAACAACGACTTTATTCGAAAGTTTATGGCCGGTGTGAAAATGGTGGAGATCGATGATGCCGGACGACTATTGATAACAAAAGATCTGATTGAATATGCGGGAATTTCCAAAGATTTGGTTTTGACCTCAAAGGTAAATATCATCGAGATCTGGGACAAGGATTTGTATGAAAAATCAATATCAGGAGACGATATGGATTTTGCAGACCTGGCCGAAGAAGTAATGGGTAATTTAAATGACGACGACAATGGAATATCATAATCCGGTATTATTAAAAGAAACGGTTGGTGGGTTGAATATAAAACCGGATGGTATTTATGTGGATGTA
The DNA here is from genome assembly GCF_039888695.1 of Flavobacterium sp. CAU 1735. Taxonomy (NCBI): domain Bacteria; kingdom Pseudomonadati; phylum Bacteroidota; class Flavobacteriia; order Flavobacteriales; family Flavobacteriaceae; genus Flavobacterium; species Flavobacterium sp. CAU 1735. The sequence continues at coordinate 508,230 of NZ_JBDQQQ010000001.1, forward strand.
ACCTTCGGTGGAGGTGGTCATTCACGGGAAATCATGCGTCATCTTGGGCCAAACGGAAAATTGTTTGCCTTTGATCAGGATACCGATGCATTGGCGAATGTAATAGATGATGAACGATTTACGCTGATCAATGAAAACTTTCGCTATATCAAACGGTTTTTGCGTTTTCACGGCGTAAAACAAGTAGATGGAATATTAGGTGATTTGGGGGTTTCGTCTCATCAGTTTGATGTTCCGGAAAGAGGATTTTCAACCCGATTTGATGCCGAACTGGATATGCGAATGAATCAGAAAGGGGAATTGAGTGCTTTTCATGTGGTAAACGAATACGACGAGTCGGATTTAAAACGGATGTTCTTTGATTATGGTGAATTGAAAAATGCCGGAGCGCTTGCGAATACAATTGTAACAGCGCGAAAAGAAAATCCGATCCGCAATACCGAACAATTAAAAAAAGTGTTAAGCCGCTTTTTACCGGCACACAAAAGCAATAAAATTCTGGCGCAAATCTATCAGGCGATACGTATAGAAGTAAACCAGGAAATGGACGTGCTAAAAGAGTTTTTAGAACAGTCGCTGGAACTGTTAAAGCCGGAAGGGCGTTTGAGTGTGATTTCCTATCATTCGTTGGAAGACCGACTGGTAAAACGCTTTATGCGAAACGGAATGTTTGAAGGAGAACCGGAACGCGATTTCTTTGGAAGATTTGAAGTGCCATTCCAATTAATAGGAAAACTGATCGTGCCTACGGAAGAGGAAATTGCGATAAACAACCGGGCACGGAGTGCTAAATTAAGGATCGCTGAAAAACGCTGAAACAAACCCAAACACGAAGAGTCATGATGAAAGAAGGCGTATATAGTTTGTTAAAAGCAAAGTTCCTGATTAGCGATGATGCGTTGAAAAATTGGCGCTTTATCGTTTTTCTGATTTTATTGGCTATGATAATGATTGCCAATTCACACCGATACGAACAGAAAACATTTCAGATAACCGAGTTGACAAACGAGGTAAAAGAATTGCGATCGGAGTTTGTAGATCGCAGATCGGAATTGATGGAGCTCAAAATGGAATCCACAATATCGGCCGAAATGGAAGAAAAAGGAATTCAGCCGTCATCAGTTCCGCCAAAAAAGATAAAAGTTAAAGAAGAAGAAAAGAATATTCTAAAAAAAATATGGCAGTAGAAGATAAAAATATCTCTTACCGAATCTATCTGGTAGCCTTCGCGATTTTCGTGATGGCTATTTTCGTTGCTATAAAGCTAACGAATATCCAGTGGGTGGAAGGAGAATATTATCGAAAACTGGCCAAAGAGCGTACGGTTAAAAACTTTGTCATTCCGGCAAATAAAGGAAATGTGTATTCGGCTGACGGAAGCTTACTGGCGACTTCGATTCCGAATTACACGATTCGCTTCGATGCGGTAGCGCCCAAAAAAGAAGATTTTGACAAAAATGTAAAACCGCTTACGGATTCGCTTTCCGGATTATTAGGAAAACCGTCGAGTTATTTTCAAACCGAATTGCGCAGAGCCCGTGCCAATAAAAACCGCTACTATCTGTTAGCGCGTAAGCTAAGCTATACGCAATATATGAAAATGAAAAGCTTTCCGCTTTTTAATCTGGGTGCCTATAAAGGAGGAATGATCACCGAGCAAAAAACGGTACGCGAACATCCGATCGGGAAAATTGCCGAGCGAACCATTGGTTATGAACGTCAGGATGAAGGTGGAAAAGAAACACGAGTGGGAATTGAAGGTGCTTTTGGAGCGTATCTGAATGGAAAAGACGGTCAGCGTTTGATGCAGAAAATTGCCAAAAATCAGTGGAAACCGATTAGTGATAATAACGAAATAGAACCACGCGACGGTTACGATATTATTTCAACGATCGACGTATATATTCAGGATATCGCGCACCATGCGTTGTTAAAACAACTGGAATTATACGAAGCTGATCACGGTTGTGTGGTGGTGATGGAAACGAATACCGGTGAGATCAAAGCGATTTCCAATTTAGGAAGAACCAGCGACGGTAGTTATTACGAAACGATCAACTATGCGGTGGCCGAATCGCACGAACCGGGATCAACTTTTAAACTGGTGGATCTGATTGCGTTACTGGATGACCGAAAAGTAGATACCAGCAAAGTATACGATTCCAAAGGGGGTGATATTACCTATTACAACCGTCACGTTCGCGATTCCAAAAGAGGTGGGTATGGAAAAGTTAGCTTGGCCAAAGGATTTGAAGTATCGTCAAACACCGTAATGGTTCAGGCCGTTTACGACAATTATAAAGACAATCCGCGCCAGTTTGTAAACCGTATCAACAACCTTGGATTGGATCGTCCGTTAGGATTACCGTTTAAAGGAGAAGGAAAGCCTTTTATTCCGCAACCGGGCGAAAAAGGATGGTCGGGAGTGGCTTTACCCTGGATGGCTTTTGGTTATGGTGTTTCGATTACACCGTTGCAAACGTTAACCCTGTACAATGCCGTAGCGAACAACGGTGAAATGGTAAAACCGCAATTTGTAAAAGAAATCAAAGAATGGAATAAAACCATCAAAAAATACGATAAACAGGTGTTGAACCCAAAAATCTGTTCAGACGAAACGCTTAAAAAAGTACATGCCATTCTGGAAAATGTGGTCAAACGCGGAACGGGTTCCAAACTGTATTCAAAAGATTTTTCGATGGCCGGAAAAACGGGTACCGCTCAGGTGGACTACCATAAAGGCGACGGACAAATGTATTATGCCTCGTCGTTTGCCGGATATTTTCCAGCCGACAAGCCGAAATATTCCTGTATCGTAGTGGTGCACAAACCGAACACGTCAAAAGGATTGTATTACGGAGCCGATGTAGCCGGACCGGTTTTTAAGCGTATCGCGCAAAAAATATTTACCGATGTACCATCGACAAACGAAGTGAAAAAATTAAACCGCAAAATCCTGAATCAGGAGCAAAGCTATGCGGCCTACTATGATAAAGTACAGAAAAAAGAAAACATCGTACCGAATGTAAAAGGAATGACCGGAATGGATGCGGTGGCGTTGTTGGAAAATTTCGGACTTAAAGTGAAAATAAAAGGAATAGGAAAAGTAAAACAACAGTCCATTTTACCGGGACAAGCCTTTACGAAAAACCAAGTAATAACATTAGAATTATCGTGACAGCCCTAAAAAATATATTATATAAAGTAGCGATCGAAGCGGTAAAAGGCACGACCGAAGTATCGGTTGGCAAAATTGAATTCGATTCCCGAAAAATAGAATCGGACGATGTATTTGTTGCGATCAAAGGAACCGTTTCCGACGGACATGATTTTATTGAAAAAGCAATCAGCCTGGGTGCGATAGCGGTAGTTTGCGAAGTGGTGCCGGAAACAACCCACGACGGAATTACCTATGTTCAGGTAGAAGATACGAGTTTGGCCTTAGCGTATATGAGTGCAAACTATTACGGCGATCCGTCGGCCAAATTAAAACTGGTTGGTGTTACCGGAACGAATGGAAAAACAACCATCGCGTCCTTGTTATATCAGATGTTTAAAAAGGCCGGCTATAAAGTTGGATTGCTGTCAACCGTAAAAATTTTAGTCGATAACAAAGAATATAAAGCTACACATACCACACCGGATTCATTAACGATCAATCACTATATGAATGAAATGGTCGAAGAAGGTTGTGATTACTGTTTTATGGAAGTGAGCTCGCACGGGATTCACCAGAAACGTACCGAAGGTTTGCATTTTACCGGAGGCGTTTTTACCAACCTGTCGCACGATCATTTGGATTACCATCCGACATTTGCGGAATACCGCGATGTTAAAAAATCATTTTTTGACAACCTACCGAAAACCGCTTTTGCGATTACTAATATCGACGATAAAAACGGCCCGGTGATGTTGCAAAACACCAAAGCTAAAAAGCGTACCTACGCCCTAAAAACCTACGCGGATTACCGGGCGCAGATTTTAGAAAATCAGCTTTCCGGTTTGTTGCTAAAAATAAACGAACAGGAAGTATGGGTTCGTTTAATCGGTTCGTTTAACGCCTATAACCTTTTGGCTATTTATGGCGTGGCAATCGAATTGGGGATAGAAAGTCAGGAGGCATTACGACTGTTAAGCGAACTGGAAAGTGTTTCCGGACGTTTCCAGTATATCGTATCCGCGGGAAATATCACCGCGATTGTGGATTATGCGCATACGCCCGATGCTTTGGAAAACGTATTAAAAACGATAGAAGATATCCGTACCAAAAACGAACAACTGATCACGGTTGTAGGATGTGGCGGCGATCGCGATACCACCAAAAGACCAATTATGGCGAACATTGCTTCAACAATGAGCGATAAAGCCATTTTTACGTCCGATAATCCGAGAAGTGAAAAACCGGAAGCCATTATCGATGACATGGAAAAAGGAGTGGAACCGCAAAACTATAAAAAAACGGTATCGATTGTGGATCGCAAACAGGCTATCAAAACCGCCTGTCAGCTTGCACAACCCAATGATATCATCCTGATTGCCGGGAAAGGACACGAAACCTATCAGGAAATTCAGGGTGTACGTCACGATTTTGACGATATGAAAACGGTAAAAGAACTATTAGAACAACTTAATAAATAACCAAATGCTGTATTATTTCTTTCAATATTTAGATAAAACCTTAGATATTCCAGGAACAGGAGTTTTCCAGTATATCACCTTCCGATCGGGTTTGGCTATTATTTTGTCGCTAATGATCTCCACGATTTTCGGAAAACGAATCATCAATTTTCTGCGAAAACAACAAATCGGAGAAACCGTTCGTGAATTAGGACTGGAAGGCCAAAAAGAAAAAGCAGGAACACCAACGATGGGAGGATTGATTATTATCTTTTCGACGTTGATTCCGGTATTTTTATTAGCAAAACTAGACAATGTTTATGTGATGTTGCTAATCGTAACCACCCTTTGGATGGGAACCATTGGTTTTATCGACGATTATATCAAGATATTTAAAAAAGACAAAGAAGGACTAAAAGGGAAATTTAAAGTTGTTGGACAAGTAGGATTGGGAATCATCGTAGGTTCGGTATTGTATTTCCATCCGGGTGTAACGGTGCGAACCGACACGGCTACCAGTAATATTTTTCAAACGCCGGGAACGACAACCATTGCTCCGGCGCTAACAGAAGAAAAATCAACAGCGACTACGATTCCGTTTTTTAAAAATAACGAATTCGATTATGCCGAATTATTAGCCTGGACGGGCGATGGCTACGAAAAATATGCCTGGTTAATTTTTATCCCGGTTGTGATTTTTATCATCACGGCGGTTTCCAACGGTGCCAATCTTACCGATGGAATCGACGGACTGGCAGCGGGAACATCGGCCATATCGGTGCTTACGCTCGGGATTTTTGCCTTCGTTTCCGGTAATATCATCTTTTCGAATTACCTGAATATTATGTATATCCCGAATTCCGGGGAAATGACGGTCTATATCGCGGCCTTTGTAGGGTCGCTCATCGGTTTTCTCTGGTACAACACCTATCCGGCAAGCGTATTTATGGGCGATACCGGAAGTTTAACCATCGGAGGGATTATTGCGGTTTTGGCTATCGCGGTACGTAAAGAATTATTGATCCCGGTATTGTGCGGAATTTTCCTTGCCGAAAACCTATCCGTAGTAGTACAGGTGGCCTATTTTAAATATACAAAAAAGAAATACGGCGAAGGAAGACGAATCTTTCTGATGTCGCCTTTGCATCACCATTATCAGAAAAAGGGCTATCACGAAAGTAAGATCGTAACCCGTTTCTGGATTGTGGCGATTTTGTTAGCGATTTTCTCATTGGTTTCATTAAAATTAAGATAGTATGAGACTAGTAGTATTAGGAGGCGGAGAAAGCGGTGTTGGCACTGCGATCTTAGGAAAGAAAAAAGGATATGAAGTATTTCTGTCCGATTTCGGAAAAATAAAAAACAACTATAAAGAAGTGTTGATTCTGAACCAGATTCCCTGGGAAGAAGAAACCCATACGGACGATTTGATTCTGAATGCTAATGTGGTTATGAAAAGCCCTGGTATTCCCGACAAGTCGCCGATTGTAAAAAAGCTAAAGGAAAAAAATATTCCGATTATCTCGGAAATCGAGTTTGCTAACAAATTTACAGATGTGGTAACGGTTGGAATTACCGGAAGTAACGGAAAAACCACCACGACCATGCTCACGCATCACCTGTTGAAACAGGGCGGATTAAATGTAGGTTTGGCCGGAAACATCGGAAAAAGCTACGCCTGGCAGATCGCCGAAAACAAATTTGAAGCCTATGTTTTGGAATTAAGTAGTTTTCAGCTCGACGGGGTTATCGATTACAAACCGCATATTGCTGTAATCACGAACATCAGTCCGGATCATTTGGATCGCTATAATTACGACTACAGTCAGTATATCGAAGCCAAATTCAGGATTACCAAAAACCAGACGGAAGACGATTATCTGATTTATGATGCCGATGATGAAGCCATAACCGACTGGCTGAGCAAAAACAAAATACGAGCAAAGAAAGTCCCTTTTTCACTCACAAAAACACTGGAAGAAGGCGCTTACATAAAAGACGATACGATTTATACCAACATCAACAACGAGACATTTATCATGCCAATAAACGAACTATCATTAGAAGGAAAACATAACGTAAAAAATGCAATGGCAGCAACTACAGTAGCGCAATTGATGCGTATCCGAAAAGCAACAATCCGCGAAAGTCTGTCCGATTTCCAGGGAGTGGAACATCGTTTGGAAAAAGTACTGAAAATACAAAATGTACAGTATGTAAACGATTCCAAAGCGACCAATGTAAATGCGACCTTCTTTGCTTTGGATAGTATGACTACGCCAACCGTATGGATCGTTGGAGGTGTGGATAAAGGAAACGATTATGCCGAATTAATGCCGTTGGTACGTGAAAAGGTAAAAGCAATCGTTTGTTTGGGTGTAGATAATTCCAAAATAATCGAAGCCTTTGGTAACGTAGTGGACGTAATGGTGGAAACCACCAGCATGACCGAAGCGGTAAAGATTGCCCAGAAAATGGCCGAAAAAGGGGATACGGTTTTATTATCACCGGCTTGTGCCAGTTTCGATTTATTTGAAAGTTACGAAGACCGTGGAAAGCAGTTTAAAAACGCCGTACAAAGTCTTTAAAAAATAAAAAAAGAATAACAATGAAAGCATTATTAACCAATTTAAAAGGAGATAAAGGGATCTGGGCATTTGTGTCCCTGTTGGCCCTGTTTTCTTTTATGCCGGTTTTTAGTGCCAGTACGAACCTGGTTTATGTGGTGGGAAAAGGCTCAACGGTAGGATACCTGATGAAGCACCTGGTGCATATTTTTATCGGTTTCTGCCTGATCTATTTCGTACATAAAACACCCTACCATTATTTTAAGGCGATTTCGAAAGTAGCCTTACCGATAGTGGTGTTATTACTGGCTTATACGATGGTTCAGGGAACAACAATTGGCGGTGCAAATGCCAGTCGTTGGATTCAGGTTCCGTTTATTGGAGTCAGTTTTCAGACCTCGGCACTGGCGCTAATTGTGCTTATGGTATATGTGGCCCGTTACCTGTCGAAAATCGAAGGAAAAGAATATACGTTTCAGTCGTCACTTTTTGAACTTTGGTTGCCGGTTTTTTCAGTAATAATATTAATTTTGCCGGCCAATTTTTCCACAGCGGCCTTGATCTTTTCAATGGTGTGTATGTTGGTTTTCGTAGGGAAATACCCAATGAAATACCTCGGAATCATTGTCGGTGCGGGATTAGTAGGATTGATCATGTTCGTTCTGGTCGCCAAAGCCTTTCCGGATGCCATGCCAAACCGTGTGGATACCTGGATGAGTCGTATCGAACGATTCAGTTCGGATGAACCGAATGAGGACGATTATCAGATTGAAAAAGCAAAAATTGCAATCGCTTCCGGGAAAATTTACGGATTGGGACCGGGAAAAAGTGTACAGAAAAACTTTTTACCACAATCGTCGTCCGACTTTATTTTCGCGATTATCGTGGAGGAGTACGGACTGTTGGGCGGATTGGCGATTTTGTTTATGTATCTGATGCTGTTCTTTCGTTTTTTGATCACCTCGCATAAAGCGCCAACCATGTTCGGAAAATTACTGATCGTTGGCCTCGGCTTTCCGATTATTTTCCAGGCTTTGGTCAATATGGGCGTAGCGGTGGAATTACTGCCTACAACCGGTCAGACCTTACCGTTGATCAGTAGCGGGGGAAGTTCGATCTGGATGACGTGTATTGCAATCGGGATCATTTTAAGTGTGACGAAAAAAGAAGAAGAAATCGCTCAGGAAGAAGAAGAAAAACGACAACGGGAAGAAATTCTGCAGCGCCTTATTGATAAGGAAATGGAAAAAGAAGAAGTGGTTGAAGAGGATTATTCCATCGAGACTGTGGGAGACAACCCGATGAATGCCGTTTTAAATAAAGAATAATAGTTGTAAGCAACATCAAAATAAAATGAAAGAGAACCCTAAATTCATAATTAGCGGAGGCGGAACCGGAGGACATATCTATCCGGCTATTGCTATTGCCAACGAATTGAAAGTTCGCTTTCCGAAAGCCGAAATCCTGTTTGTGGGTGCGAAGGATAAAATGGAGATGCAAAAAGTACCACAAGCCGGTTATCCGATTAAAGGATTATGGATTGCGGGAATTCAGCGAAAATTGACATTACAAAACCTGATGTTTCCGCTAAAACTGATTTCCAGTTTAACCAAATCATACGGGATTTTAAAACAATTCAAACCCGATGTGGTTATCGGAACCGGAGGTTTTGCCAGCGGAGCCGTATTAAAAGTCGCTGCCGGAATGAATATCCCAACCGTGATTCAGGAACAGAATTCCTTTCCGGGAATCACGAATAAATTGCTAGGGAAAAAAGCCAATGCAATATGTGTGGCCTACGAAAACCTGGAGCAGTTTTTTCCAAAAGATAAAATCCGGTTAACCGGAAATCCGGTTCGTCAGGATCTGATTTCGGTAGCCGAAAAAAGAAATGAAGCCATAGCGCATTTCAAACTCGATCCGTCCAAAAAAACACTATTGGTATTGGGTGGAAGTTTGGGCGCCAGACGAATCAACCAGTTAATCGCAAAAGAGATCGATTGGTTACTGGAACAAGGAGTTCAGATCATCTGGCAATGCGGAAAGCTTTATTTTGAAGAATACAAACACTTTTCTGAAAAAGAAAATGTACAGGTTTTGGCCTTTATTGATCGTATGGATTTAGTATATGCGGCGGCCGATATGGTGATTTCCCGTTCGGGAGCATCATCGGTTTCGGAGCTTTGCATCGTAGGGAAACCGGTTATTTTTATTCCGTCGCCCAACGTAGCCGAAGACCATCAGACAAAAAATGCCAAAGCGATTGTCGATAAAAAAGGAGCCTTGTTGTTAAAAGAATCCGAACTGGACAATCATTTTGAAACCACGTTTAAAGGCTTGCTGGAAAACGAAGAACAAAGAAAAGAATTAAGTGACACGATTAAACAATTGGCCTTACCCAACGCAACAAAGCAAATTGTGGATGAGATTGTCCGATTGATACGATAACCAAAAGAAATTGATTGCAGAAGCATGAATTTACCGCAAATACATAACGTATATTTTATCGGAATAGGAGGCATCGGAATGAGTGCTTTGGCCCGTTATTTTAAAAACATCGGGAAAAATGTAGCCGGATATGATAAGACACCGACGCACCTTACGGCCGAATTGGAAGAAAGTGGTATTGCAATCCATTTTGAGGATAATGTGTCTTTGATTGACGAAACCTTCCGGAATAAAGAAAATACCCTGGTGGTGATTACGCCGGCAGTGCCAAAACAGCATGCGGAATGGAATTATTTTCTGGATAACGGATTTGTGGTCAAAAAAAGAGCGGAAGTATTGGGAATCATTACCAAAGATACGTTTTGCTTCGCGGTAGCCGGAACACATGGAAAAACCACCACGTCCAGTATTTTAGGACATGTTTTGTATGAAAGCGGTGTCGATATGACGGCCTTTTTGGGTGGAATTGTGGAAAACTATAATTCCAACCTGATTGGAAACGGAAAAACGGTAACCGTAGTGGAAGCCGATGAATTCGATCGTTCGTTTCTGCATTTACACCCGGATATCGCTTGTGTGACGTCGATGGATGCCGATCATTTGGATATCTATGGTGATAAAGCCTCGATTGAAGCGTCTTTTATAGAATTTGCGAATAAAGTAGCCGATAAAAAACAACTGTTTGTAACCAATGGCCTGCCGATCGAAGCAGTGACGGTAGGAATTGACGACGATGCACAGTTTACGGCAAAAAATATACGAATTGTAGACGGTTGGTATGTGTTTGATGTTACCACACCTACCGGAGAATTAAAAGACATCAAATTTGGATTGCCCGGCAGACATAATCTGACCAATGCTTTACTGGCGTTGGCGATGGCAAAAACCTACGGGGTTTCGGATAGCGATATTGCAAAAGCCCTGTTGAGTTTTAAAGGAGTGCGAAGACGTTTTTCGTTTCAGATTCGTAAGCCGGAGTTTGTGTATATTGACGATTATGCGCACCATCCAACCGAAATTAATGCGGTACATCAGGCGGTTCGCGAATTGTATCCGGGGAAAAAGGTACTGGCGGTATTTCAGCCGCATTTGTACAGTAGGACCCGTGATTTCGCAGATGATTTTGCTAAAAGTCTGTCGCAATTTGACGAAATTCTGTTGATGGATATTTATCCGGCGCGGGAATTGCCAATGGAAGGGATTACCTCCGAATGGTTGTTAGGGAAAATCGAAAACAGTAACAAAAAACTGATTTTAAAAGAAGCTCTGATTCCGGCACTGGAAAATAGCGATGCACCGGTAATTGTAACGATAGGAGCAGGTGATGTGGGGGAAATGGTGCCCGATATTCGAAAAGCATTAGAAGTAGTAAAAAAATAAAAAAACGATGAAAAAAATAAAATGGACAGATGTAAGATTGGTACTCATGATTGGAGTAGTGATTTTCCTGTACTCATTTTCATCGAAGCGAAATGAAACCCGTTATCTGCAAAAAACAGAGGTTCGGTTTAAAGGTGAAAATAACCTTTTCATCACGCCTGAAACGGTTGATAACTTGTTAATACAAAATTTTAACAAAGTTACGAGCATAAGGAAAGATAAGCTAGATTTGAATAGATTGGAGCATATTCTCGACAGTAATGAAATGATAGCCAAAGCAGAGGTCTTTGCCACTATTGACGGGACTTTAGAGGCGGTCGTGACACAGAAAACACCGGTAGCACGGGTCGATGACGGAGAGCGTTCTTATTATATTGACTATGAGGGAAATCAGATGCCGTTGTCGGATAATTTTGCAGCTCGGGTTCCGTTGGTTTCAGGTGAAATAAACACCGAAAACAAAGGCAAACTGACCGAAGTACTCCGGAAAATTTATGACGATGAGTTTTTGAAAAAAAACATCACCGGAATACAAATTTTGCCCACAGGAAGTCTGATTATGACTAACCGGAATTACAATTATCAAATCCTTTTCGGAAGAACGATAAATGTTGACAAGAAATTTGACAACTATAAGGCCTTTTTTCAACATGCGATAAAAGACACCCTTATCGGGAATTATAAAACAATTAATCTGAAGTTTACACAACAAGTAGTGTGCACCAAATATTAGACTATGGAAAAAGAAAGTATTGCAGTAGGTTTGGATATTGGGACAACCAAAATTGTCGCCATGATCGGCAAGAAAAATGAGTACGGCAAATTAGAAATTTTAGGGGTTGGAAAATCCAAAAGCCTTGGTGTGGCGCGCGGAGTTGTAAACAATATTACGCAGACAATTCAATCCATTCAGCAGGCCGTTTTGGACGCTGAGGCGGATTCGGGATATAAAATCAACGATGTGGTGGTAGGCATAGCCGGTCAGCACATTCGCAGCATTCAGCACAGCGACTATATCAGTCGTCACAATCCGGAAGAAGTGATTGGTGATGCCGATATTGACTTATTGATCAATCAGGTGCACAAATTGGCCATGTTGCCGGGTGAGGAAATCATCCACGTGTTACCACAGGAATTTAAAATCGACGGACAATCGGAAATCAAAGAACCTATCGGGATGTATGGTGGCCGACTGGAAGCGAGTTTTCACGTGGTAGTGGGACAGGCGTCTTCCATCCGAAATGTGGGACGTTGTATTAAAAGCTCCGGTTTGGATTTGTCCGGTTTAACATTGGAACCATTGGCGTCGGCTGATGCGGTGTTAAGTCAGGAGGAAAAAGAAGCCGGTGTAGCGTTGATTGATATCGGAGGCGGGACAACCGACCTGGCCATTTTTAAAGACGGTATCATTCGCCATACGGCAGTAATCCCATTCGGAGGAAATGTGATCACCGACGATATTAAAGAGGGTTGTTCGATTATTGAAAAACAAGCCGAGTTGTTAAAAGTAAAATTCGGATCGGCCTGGCCGGGCGAAAACAAAGACAACGAAATTGTTTCGATACCGGGATTACGAGGACGCGAACCGAAAGAGATATCGTTAAAAAACCTTTCGAAAATCATCCACGCCAGAGTTGTGGAAATTGTAGAGCAGGTTTTCGCGGAGATCAAAGCCTACGGACACGAAGATCCGAGAAAGAAACTGATCGCCGGAATTGTATTAACAGGAGGTGGCGCTCAGTTAAAACACATCAAACAACTGGTGGAATATATCACCGGAATGGACACCCGGATCGGTTATCCGAACGAGCATCTGGCCGGAAATTCCGATGAAGAAATCTCCAGTCCGTTATATGCCACGGCAGTAGGATTGGTGATGAACAGTATCCGAAATAATACGAAAAGTGCAACGCCACTGGCCGAGATTAAAAAGGAACAACCAAAAGTTGAAATCAAACCACAACCGGTTAGAATCGAACCGGAACCGGAAGAGATTGAAGAAGAAATAATAGCAGAAGCAGCGCCGTTAAAGCCGATTAATGTAAGAAATGACGTAGATTCAGAATCTACCAAAGAAAAGATTAAAAGAGGCTTTTTCGACAAATATATAGATAAGATTAAGGAATTTTTAGATAACGCAGAATAAAACCGATACGATATGAACAGCAACTCAGAATTTGGAAGCATTGCATTTGATTTGCCAAAAAACCAATCAAATGTGATTAAAGTTATTGGTGTAGGTGGCGGTGGTAGTAATGCCATTAACCACATGTTTAAACAAGGAATTAAAGGAGTAGATTTCGTGGTTTGTAATACCGATTCACAGGCATTGCAAAGCAGTTCGGTTCCGAATAAAATTCAACTTGGCGTTAACTTGACAGAAGGGCTTGGAGCCGGAGCAAATCCAGAAGTAGGACAACAGTCGGCTTTGGAAAGTATCGAGGAAATTGAAAAAATGTTGGACGTAAATACCAAAATGGTATTTATTACGGCCGGTATGGGTGGTGGAACCGGAACAGGAGCCGCACCGGTAATCGCGCAATTGTCCAAAGAAAGAGATATCCTGACTGTAGGAATTGTAACGATTCCATTCCAGTTTGAAGGAAAAGTACGTCAGGAACAAGCCTTATTGGGAGTAGAAAGACTTCGCAAACAGGTGGATTCGTTAATCGTTATCAACAACAATAAATTAAGAGAAGTATACGGTAACTTAGGATTCAAGGCCGGATTCTCCAAAGCGGATGAAGTATTGGCAACCGCTTCACGAGGAATCGCCGAAGTAATTACACACCACTATACGCAGAATATCGACTTAAAAGATGCGAAAACCGTATTGTCCAACAGTGGAACCGCTATCATGGGATCGGCTATAGCAAACGGCGAAAACAGAGCGAAAGATGCGATTGTGGATGCATTGGATTCTCCGTTGTTAAACGACAACAAAATTACGGGAGCTAAAAACGTATTATTATTGATCGTATCCGGAACCAACGAAATCACGATTGACGAAATCGGAGAGATAAACGACCATATCCAGGAAGAAGCGGGCTACAATGCTAACATCATCATGGGGGTTGGTGAAGATGAATCGTTAGGTGACGCTATTGCGGTAACCATCATTGCTACGGGATTTAACGTAGAGCAACAGGCGGAAATCGTAAATACAGAGCCAAAAAAAATTATTCACACCTTAGAGGGTGAGCAAAAATTGGTTCAGGATTTATCGGCAACCGGATTTGTACCATCATTTGACTTCTCAACTCCGGTTGAAAAAGCAACGGCACAAGCGATGATCAATGATATTATTGCTGAACAACCGGAAGAAAAAATCGTTTTCGCTTTAGAAGAAGAAGTGGAAGTGGAAGAAGTATACGAAAAAAAACAACCGACGGCAGTAATTGAAGAAGAATTAGAATTGCCAACGGCTGATTTTATCAATAACCTGGATGTGTTTTTCGAAATCGTTTCACCGGTAAAAGAGGAAGCTCCGGCCCCGGTTATGCGGGACGTTCGCGAAATTGAGGTAATCGAACCGCAGTTTGTACTGCCAAAAGTAGAAGAGCAAATTGCCTTTTCATTCGACTTACCAGTAACAGCAGTTCAGGACAGAGTTGTTTTCGATCTTAGCAATGAAACCAAAGATATCAAAGTAAACCAACCGGTACAGGTGGTTCCGGTAACGGAAGTAAACCAGTCGGGAGTGGTGAAATACTCTTTGGAAGATTATATGGAGAAAGAAAACGAACTGTTGGCTTCCAAAGCGGTTGAACCGGTAAAAGAAGAACCGGTTGCGGAAGAGTTAAACTTTACGATGCGAAAAGTAGAGCCGGCTCAGACACAATCCAGCTTCGACGAGATTTCTCCGGTTGAAATGACAATCGAGGAAACGTTGCGAATGAGAGCCGAAGAGCGCAAAAGAAAAATGAAAGAGTTCAATTACAAATTCAATAACAGCGCTTCCCGCGTGAATGAATTGGAAAAAGAACCGGCATATAAAAGAATGGGAGTCGATTTAAACGCCGCTTCTGTTGATAATAGCAAATCGCGTATGTCATTGGGAATGGATAGTAACGACGACTTACAGTTGCGTTCGAACAACTCTTTTCTACATGATAACGTAGACTAACTAACCTACATTTGAGAAACCTTTAACCCGAAATCAAACCCGATTTCGGGTTATTTTTTATATCTTCGCAAAGCATTCCGGAACAAAGAATGTCGTACAAATGGCATTTTGGAAATCACTTTTTCGGATCAATAAACGAAAATTAAACCATTAAAAATATGAGCTTACAGACTAAGATCATGGACGAAATGAAAACCGCCATGAAAGCCAAAGATACCGTAGCGCTAGAAGCCTTACGTGCCATTAAATCGGAAATTTTATTAGCGCAGACTTCCGGAACAGGTCAGGAATTAAAAGAAGAAGACGAAATAAAAATATTACAAAAACTGGTAAAACAACGAAAAGACAGTGCGGCTATTTTTAGCGAGCAGGGTCGTGCGGATTTAGCAGAGCCGGAATTGGCTCAGGTTGCCGTGATCGAAAAGTTTTTACCGGCACAATTGTCTGAAGCAGAGGTAGAAGCAATTATTACAAAAATCATTGCCGACGGTGGTTTTTCCGGAATGGGAAGTATGGGACAGGTAATGGGCGTTGCTTCTAAAGAATTGGCTGGAAAAGCCGACGGAAAAACAATTTCAACAATTGTAAAAAAGCTTCTGGCATAATTTGCAAAAATCAAATCAGATTGTTTTCTTTGCAATCTGATTAAAAATGGCCGCGTAGTTCAACTGGATAGAATATCAGATTTCGGCTCTGAGGGTTGGGGGTTCGAACCCCTCCGTGGTCACCTAGTCTCCAAAAGAGTTTTTCTTTTTTGGAGACTTTTTTTGTTTTATAAGTTGCTGATTTTAAGGGTAATTGAATAGAAAAAGACGAAATGGATTAAAAATTGGATTGGTACATCCAAGCATATAAATGCCATCAGTTTTAATACTGCCGTTTATTGGAGTAATGTGCCTCTGTTAAAGCCTACCGTTTCCCTATATAACTGGGGGGGATGTATCTGTTTTGCTTTTAAAAACCCTGCTGAAATAATATTCGTCATCATAGCCAAGTTCATGGGCAATTTCCTTTACTGTTTTGTTGGTAAGGTATAATTCTCTTTTTGCTTCGACGATGATTCTTTCGGTGATCAGATCAGAAAGTGTCTTATTAAAATGACTTTTAGCCGTGCGTGCCAGTACTACAGGTGTTACATGTAGCATATTGGCATATTCGCTTGCGGAATGTTTTGTCCTAAAATTATCTTCAATCGCATTTCTTAGGTTTTGTATAATGAGAAGCTGCTTCTCATTACCATTTATTTCTTTTATCGTTTGCTGTTCCAGTTTTATCCGGGTAGCAAAAACCAAGAATATCTTTAAATAAGAGACAAGAACTTCGTCTTTCCTCAAAGCATCTACTTTCAATTCATTGACAATCTCTCTGACGATATTCATCAATGTTTGTTTGCTGTTTTGATCAAGAAGTATAAACGGCTGTTGATAGATGTTGTTAAACAAAATTCCATTTGCTGCAATCTCTTTATGATGTCTATATATGCAGAAGAAATCATGATGGAACTGGATCGAAATACCAGTAATCGGGCCATCAGAAGCCAACATGAAAGGCTGGTAAGGATAAAAGGCAAACAAAGTATTTTCTTTGAACGAATACTCGCAAAGGTCAACTTTAGCAAGGCCTTCTCCCGAGGTTATAATGATTAGAGTGAAGTAGTTATTGCGTTGAATATGATCAAAATAACTGCTGTTGTCAAACTCAAATATTTTGAATGAGAGGTTGCCATTTTGCTGGTTGACAAGTGTATATACAGATTGCGATAGCATAATTATTTAATCCTTGTTTAATAATTCCTGAAACTGGGCATTGAGTTCATTACATTCTTTGAGACAAACATTGCTGATTACTTTTGGTTTACTGCCCCATTTTGGAACGTCTTCTGTAGCCAGAACATTATATTTTGAAGTAAAGCCGCCTACATAAGGAACCGATGTGCCATAAATGATTGTACCTATTTTGTGATGACGGATCATATAAGAACACATAATACAGGGTTCATGTGTGGTATACAGTTGTGCCAGATGTAATTTATCTGCATGCCCATTTTTTAGAGCATCTCTAATAGCCAGGATTTCAGCATGGTTGGTAATATCCCCGGTAGATTTTCCTGATTCGATACCTGTACCGATTATTTTTCCGTCAATTACAATAAGTGCCCCCACAGGCGGATTGCCGGAATTAAGAGCACTTGTGGCCAAATCCAAACATTGACGCATGAACTGTTGCGAATCATCCTGCATAATTTATTATTTAAGTTGTTGTCCAGCTACGCTAAATTACTCAAAAAAGTAATGTCCTTGGATGCGCCTTTGCTCCATTTTATGCGCTGGATGATTGAAAACTGCCCTCTGAGGGAAAAAGAGGGCAGTGGAAAATCTGGATTAGAAAATCAAAATATCGTAACCTTCTTTTTTAAGGTTCACAAAGCTTGGAAGGCCAGGAGTTCCTGGTACCGCGTTATCATTTAAAAGTTCATAACCAGATATTTCTGTACCAAACACAGCAACGCAGCCTTTAGAAAGACCATGTACATGGTCTTTTACTTCTTTGTAAAGTGCATTCACTGGGTGTTCCGGTTTTTCAAGATGTTCTGGCCATCTGATACCTGCGCCTTGAAAAATAATTTTTACATCGTCACCTTCGTGTTTGAATTCATACGCTGATGCTAAGGCATTGAATACGCGTCCTAATGCTTCCTCTGAACCTGCTTTTGGATCGGAAAGAATAATAATAGCTGTTTTTTTCATTTTTGAATCGTTTTTATTAACAATACAAAGGTCTTACAGCAGGACCTGCAAAAGAATGGAGAAAATCTACTTTATGATGGAGATTTTTTTCGTGCGATTTCTCCTCAAAAGGCTCCAAAAGATCAGGTTCAAAACATCCATGATAAAGTAAAAATCATCCATTTTTCACGATTCAGTTTCTCAACAACTTTGCATCCGGTAACATTTCAATTAAGAACTTTAAAAAAAAATAATATGTCTGTTTCTGATTTATTTAAACCGCTTACTTTACTACACGGCTCAGCAATGAGAAACCGTTTTATGCTGGCACCATTAACAAGCCAGCAGAGTGAATTTGATGGTACCGCTTCAAAATACGACCAATATTGGATGGAACAGCTTGCCCAGGGCGGTTATGGGTTGATTCAGACCAGTGCTTCTACGGTAGAAGCGGGAGGCATTGCATTTGAAAGGCAGCTAGGTATTCATAGCGACAACCACTTGACGGGGCTGACCAAAATGGCTTCAGCGATTCGTGACGGCGGTGCGTTATCTGCTGTACAGCTACATCATGCGGGACATCGTGCCAAACCTTCAATTGGGGGAATCCCAGCTCCGGCTTCGAGTAAGACTTTGGAAGGAATTAAAGCAATCACGACTGAAGAAGTAGAGCGGATTCGCGATAGTTTCATAGCGGCCGCAAAAAGAGCTCAAATGGCAGGATTTGATGGAGTCTCTGTCCACGGAGCCTTTGGATGGATTCTTTCCGAATTTATGTCGCCCAATTTGAACGACCGTAAAGACAAATACGGAGGAAGCTTGGAGAATCGTGCACGTTTTACGATTGAGGTCATCGAAGGAATTCGGAAAGTCTGCGGATCAGATTTCCAAATTGGCTGGCGTTTATCGATTGAGCGTTACGGGCTGCTTTTAGAAGAACTGAGGGAAGTAACTGCTGATATTTTCGATCGAGAATTAGTCGATTATTTGGATTTAGCACTTTGGGATTCAGCCCAAATCGTTCGTGATGGTGCTTTTAAAGGTAAAACGATGTTAAGTGTTTTTACAGATCTTCCACGTAAGGGTGTTCGTGTAGGTGCAGCAGGTAAGATAATGAGTGCACAGCGTGCAGGGGAACTTCTGGATGAGGGCTGTGATTTTGTGCTAATTGCACGTGCTGCGATTTTACAGCGAGATTTCCCTCTTCAGGTAAAGGCAAATCCAATGTATGACAGCCCGCAATTGCCTGTAATGGCAGACTATCTGAGGCAGGGTGGATTAAGCGAACGTTTTATCGAAACCATGAGAGGCTGGCAGACTTTTGTAAAGGCAGGTTCATTGTAAATGTTTTTTTCTAAAAAAGGGTAGTGACAAATGGTGCGGATTTAATGAAAAGTTGTTCTTTTAGATCGTTAAAGACTTTAAATAAATTTGTAACTGATATATTATTAGATGATTATGAGGTAGGGTTTCAGAGCCTGACTCTCTACAACTACCGTCTAAAATCATACAGCGTTAATTCACTAAGGAATTTCAAATCTTCCAATAATTGGTTCGAATTTTGTGTTATAAGGTTTTTTTGTTTTGTAAATTATTGATTTTGAATCATTTAATTTATAGCGTACCTATTGCGGTTTTCCAGGAAGTCGTAATGACATGCGCATATTTAAAACTACCATTGACACTAGAAAAGCTAATGGTGGAAATCTTGTTGTTGAGAAATGGTGCTTATTCTACACATTGATGTGAATAAATAGAGCGGACACGAGCAAGATGCTCGCACCAGCAGGGGTAAAAAATATGCTACAAAATAAGTGTTTTTATGGCACGAAACAAAATTACAGCTCCAGCATAATCCGCTAAAAATGAATTTTTAAATCTATTTCCTTTCCTCCTTTTTGTTTGTCTTTTCGATATATTTGCAGACACCCCTAATTTATTTACTCATGAAAATATACCAGGATTTTTTTGATACGCTTAAAAAATATTTACTGCTTTTAGAAATTGATAAAAAAAAGGGGATTGTCGGATGCAATGATCAAGATATTGAAAAGCTAAAGAATGAAAAAGGCGCAATTCCTGCGGCTTATGAAGCTTATTTGAGAAGTATCGGAAAAAAATTCTTATTCGAATTTATGGATGCTGAAGATATGGCTTTTGAAAGCTTGGACTATATCAATTCTTTTGCGAATGAAGTATTTAAAGAAAATGCTTTACAAATAGAAAAGGATTTTTTTGTTATTTCTGAAAGGCGAAATGACTATATTTCTCTAATCTATTCGGATGAAGAAAACCCCGAAGTATGGATTATGAGTGAGTATTGGGATGAAAAAGACGGCGAAAATCTTTCCGTTCGAACCAATAGTTTTACAACATTGATGCTTATTTTTTTCCAACAAACGCTGCGTAATCATACGGCGAGTTTTCATTTTATTCCCAGTACGATTAAAAATAAAGAAGCGTACTTCCGGGAAAAATATCAAAACTGGCTGAACGGTTTAAAAACAATAAAAAACATCATCGATCAGTATCCAAATGATAACAATTTGATCAACGAACTAAACAGTTCCTTTTTAGATTATTATATGGCAAATGAGGACGCCATAACCGGAGCTTTAAACAAATCGGAATCCGTTGAAGAAAAGGAGGCTGACATAATTACTGATCCGTCATATTTACCCGAAACAGCGAAGAAGAAAAGTTTATTTGAAAAACTAAAAGATCTTTTCGGGTAACAACAAATTTATAGATAACCATTTAGTGAATGTGCAAACAAAAAGTTGAGTAAAAGTTAAACTACATTTTTATAATTGTTTAGCTTTTTATTCGTTTCATCTGAAAATTTTCTTACTCTTAACAAACTAGGTTTTCCATAGTTTAATGCATGTTTTTGCTCGAATGGATCAGAAAGGTCAATGAGTAGCGTTGATTTAATAGTGTTATTGCATTTGTAATGAGGTGTTTATATTGTAGATGTGACAACAACTGCCTAATGATGACAGTAATTATGTTACCAAAACGTTACCATTTATTGAGAAAAAATATTGAAGGGCTATAAATAGGGTTATACAGGAAAGAGGTTCAATACCCTCTTTCTCTGCAACTATCTTCTAAAATCATGCAGCGATTAATTCACTAAGGGATTTCAAATCTTCCAATAATTGGTTCGAATTTTGGATCATAAGGTTCACAAAAAAGCCTGCAAAATTTTTGCAGGCTTTTTTGTAGGCTTAAAACTAATGTAGAATTTGTAGGTAAAATCTGTTTTTACATATTGTAATTCCTTGAAAAATAGTTTTTTTCAACGCAAAAAAAAAGTGTAGTTTTGGAGAAACATAAGACCTTATGAAGCTTTCTTTAGCCTATCTTTTTAGTTTGCTTATTTCAGTTTCCGGACTGGCTCAGATACAAAAAGCAAATCGTAATAATGATTCCTTTTCAAGCATCGATTCCGTACTGACAAGCGTTTTAAAAGACCAACATATTGCAGGTTTTGCAGTGGCTGTAGTAAAAGGAAATGACGTGATTTATAGCAAAGGATTTGGTTATCGCGACGTCGAAAACAAAAAGCCGGTCACAACCAACACGCTTTTTGCTATAGGTTCCAGTAGTAAGGCTTTTACGGCTTCTTTATTGGGGTTGCTTAGAAAAGAAGGCAAACTGACATTCGAAGATAAGGCGGTCGACTTGTTGCCGCAGTTGCGCTTTTATAATAACGAAATGAACAATCAGATTATTCTAAGAGATCTGATGGCACACAGAACGGGACTTTCCCGATACGATTTATCCTGGTATTTATTTAACACCAAAAATAGAGATAGTATTATTTCACGTGTCAGGTATATGCAACCGAGCGCAGCTGTTCGCGAAAAATGGTTCTATAATAATTTTATGTATCTGGCACAGGGTATGATTGCAGAGCGGTTTAGTGGTAAAACATGGGAAGAAAATATAAAAGAAAAACTTTTTATTCCATTGGAAATGACCCGTTCGAATACCGATATTAAAACGTTTCAGAATGATAGCGATGCCGCTTTACCCTATACGTTAGAAAAAGATAATACGATTAAAAAGATCGATTACTACAACATTAACGGAATGGGACCGGCAGGAAGTATCAACAGTAGTGTAAACGATATGGCCAACTGGTTAAAGGTGTGGATTAACGACGGATCTTTTAAAGGAAAAGAAATCCTGCCAAAAAACTACATCACCGAAGCGATGAGTTCTCAAATGGTTATGAGTGCTGATTTGCCGGATAAGCATAGCGACATTTTTTTAGCCAATTATGGTTTGGGTTGGATGATCGGTTCCTATAGAGGACACTATGTAGTAGAACATGGCGGTAATATTAACGGGTTTTCGGCGAATGTTGCCTTTTTCCCTTCGGATAAGTTAGGGATTGTTGTCCTGACAAATCAAGATGTATCGAAAGTTCCGATGATAGTTTGTAATTCTATTGCGGATAGAATGCTCAATTTAAAACCGGAGGACTGGAATGGTGAAGTAAAAGCAACAGCTGCAGAAAAAGCACTTCAGGCAAAAAAGGAAACTAAAAAGATGCCCGTCCCAAATACAAAACCATCACATCCTTTAAAAGATTACGCAGGATCCTTTACGAATCCTAGCTATGGAACCATCAAAATAGCTTTTCGGGATAAGAGTTTGTATACAAAATTAGGAGAAGAGGAAATCATACTGAAACACTTTCATTATGATATTTTTGATCCAAGGTCAATAGATAAAAACGGAAAAGTGGATGCCGAACAGAGTACGATGATGTTTAATTTTGCTACCGATGTCGACGGTAAAATCCAGACGATAGGAATTTTTATGAATGATTACGAAAAACCGGTGCTATTTGATCGGGATGTAAACAAAAAATAACTAAAATACCAGGGTATAGATTTTCAATTAAAAATTCAGATTTATACCTAAAGTTCACAAAAAAAGGACAAACCATTGGTTTGTCCTTTTCTACTTTATAGACTTCTGCTTTAGGAATAATCGTTTCATACTATTATGGTGGTACTTGTTCGTTTGTATATATTCTAACGAACTTTTAGCTCAAAATAATTCCATTTATGTCTTATCATTATGTATTCTTCTTTTATTTGAGAATATTTGGTTATGGTCTAATTTATAGTGAATTATGAAAGCAATTTTTAAAATATGGATTTTTATACTCCTGATTTTATTTATAGGTTGCGAGCTGAAAGAGAAAGTTGTAAGCCATACAAAAAAAATAAAAGTAAGGGAAGCGATTCTGGAAAAATGGTTTGATCAAAAGAAACTTTCAACGGCTTCTAATAAAAGGTATTCCGGAGAGGACTTGTCAAAAATGTTCCGGGAAAGTCACGCTTACAAGTCGCGCTGTTTTGAACGTAGGAATACTATTGAATCACCTACTGATAGACATTCAAACCACTGTTTAAAAAGTTTAATTCCGGATCAGAAACGGCTAAATAACGAGTCGCATTGTAACCAACTTAACGACTTGTTTAAGAGTGTTAAATTTAAAAAAGCGATTCGATATTTGAAAATGCCTCAAGTACTGGATGGCGTAAAGGAACAAGGTTTTAATTTGTCTGTAAATGAAAAGAAAAGTCTTGTAGTATCGGAAGTGCCCGAAAAAAATACAGGAAGTAATCATGTCAACTATTCGAAATGTCCCTTATTATTTGGTGGGATACATTGTCATCTTAAAAGTTATTATGCAATGTTTTCGGCTACCGATCTCTTTATGTTGGATAAATTCTATTCCGGACATAATTTTATAAGAAACAATGGAAACCGCGATCCATCACTGCCCGTTCATTTACTGGTTTCTAATATCGGCGTTTATGCAATATCGGCTGATAATCTTCAGACCTTAGAAAAACTAAGAGAAATTTATTCGAATAATGTTAGAAGAAAAAACTTTAGACAAAGTTTAGAAAAGAAGTATAAAAAAATAGAAAATAAGAGTTTTCCTATAAGAAATTACCAAAATGCATTTTTAGAGTTTTTACACGAAAATGATCTGGAAGTTTCGTTGTATAAAGCCAATAATGAGCTAACAAGTTGGCATAAATTAGTACTTAAAGTAGATTCAGGGGCAAAGACAATAGCAAAAAGCACTTATCTAAAACAATCTTGTGATTGCTTGTAAATGGAACTGTTGTAAAGGTGGAAACCATTACAAAGCAACCTTCTTTTTAATCGGACGCAAAATCAATTTTCGGGAAAACAGGGAATACAAAGAGAAACAATAACGTTTGATAGAAACAAATAAAAATCATTTCTTTGTAAGAATCAGTAAAAACTCCTTTTCTAAATTTCTTGATCATTGCTATGAAAGCGCTTTATTTTTTGGTTGCGGCTTCCGCGGAGGAAGATGATTTGATCGTGATGTGGAGTGCTATGGCGATTGTTCTGATGATCTTGTTGGCGTATGGTATCCGATTGGTCGAACTGTTTTATGCCTATTTTTTTAAAAAGCCTTTTTACGTCCATTTTTATCTTTTTCCACAGCAATTAACCGATAAAGAATTGTTTGTGCTACAAACTCAATTTCCGTTTTACCGGAAGTTATCGCCAAAATACCAGGTCTATTTTGAACATCGTGTCAAACGTTTTATCTCAAAATACCAATTTATCGGTCAGCAAGGGCAACCAATCACCGAAGAAGTTAAAGTATTGATTGCTGCAACTTCGGTGATGCTCACTTTCGGGATGCGCAACTACCTGTATACCGTTTTTACTAAAATTGTAGTCTTTCCTTCAAAATATTATTCGGCATTAAATCAGGCGTATCATATAGGGGAATTTAACCCGGCATTAAAAACAATAGCTTTTTCCTGGGAAGATTTTGTCGCCGGTTATCAGGATGCACACGACAACCGTAATCTGGGATTGCATGAATTTACTCATGCGCTACATTTTCAGTGTGCTAAAAGCAATCATGTGAGCGCCATATTATTTGAAAAAATGTTTGCAAAAATCTTGCAGGAATTAAAAAATCCGGAGTATAGTGAGCAAATCCGGGAATCGGGTTATTTTAGGGAATACGCTTTTGAAAACCGATATGAATTTCTGGCCGTATTGTTGGAACACTTTTTTGAAACCCCGGAAACATTCCGCGATCATTTCCCGATAGTATATGATCATATAAAAAAGATGATTAACTTTAGAGAACGCTAAGACAGGGTTGAAAAAACAACAAAAAGATGCCGAAATGTTGTGACTACATTATCAGATATTTAAAATTCTAAAAATAGTGTTAAATTAAATTTAATGTAGGGACGAATACAGCATTTAAAAATTAGCTTTGTTGTTTATACAAATAAAGCAATACAAAAAACTACATTACGATACTATGAAAGGTAAACATATTGTATATCTCGTTCTGATTATAGTGTTGGGCGGAATGATATTCTATCGCGTTTCGGCCAATAAAGAAAAAGGGGATGGCGGTAAAAAAGGCGAAGGTAAAAACGCTACAAAAGTCTCCGGAATTGTGTTGAAACCACAAGTGTTTTCCGATAATTTATCCCTGTCGGGTTCCATTGAAGCGAACGAACAGGTGGAAATCAGAAGTGAAGTTTCCGGAATCGTGGAAAGTATCAATTTTAACGAAGGAACCCCGGTAACACAGGGACAGGTGTTATTTAAAATTAACGATAGCGAACTTCGGGCACAACTGGCGCAGGCCAAAACCCAACAGGCACTGGCTGCGGAAAACGAAAGAAGAGCCCGCTTGTTATTGCAAAAAGAAGCCATCAGTCAGGAAGAATACGATACGGCCAACGCCACACTGCGTTCTACTCAGGCGCAAACGCAACTGATTCAGGCACAATTAGCCAAAACCAGTGTAAAAGCACCTTTCTCCGGAAAAATAGGATTACGGGCGATTTCAAAAGGAACCTATGTAACACCAACAACCGTAGTGGCGAACCTGGTCAACATGAGTCAGGTAAAAATCACCTTTTCAATACCGGAAAAATACGCAACCCAAATGAAAAAGGATGCGACTATTTCGTTTACGATAGCCGGATCAAAAGATGTCTTTAAAGCCAAAATATATGCCATCGAACCGGGTGTGGACGTTTCGACCCGAACCCTTCAGATGCGGGCACTGGCACAAAATCCGGATGGAAAATTACTACCGGGAACCTATGCCGATGTTGCACTTCCGCTGGAAAGCATTAATGATGCCTTGTTGGTGCCAACCGAAGCGTTGATTCCGATTCAGAACGGTAAAAAAATATTTATAGCCGAAAAAGGTAAAGCCAAAGAAGTTATTGTAGAAACCGGACCGCGTACGGCCAAAGATATCCTGATCACATCGGGCTTAAAAACGGGCGACACGGTATTGACCAGTGGTGTGATGACACTTAAAAACGATATGCCGGTTAAAGTTGCGATCAAAAACTAATGCGAAGCCTCACCTATTAAAGCACTGAAACATGAGTTTATCTACGACAAGTATCAAAAGACCGGTTTTAACGATCGTAATCAACCTGATGTTGATATTGTTCGGAATCATCGGATATACCTATCTGGGCGTACGGGAATTTCCTTCGATCGACCCGGCGCAGATATCCGTTCGAACCAGTTATACCGGAGCTAATGCCGATATTATTGAGTCGCAAATTACCGAACCGCTCGAAAAAGCGATCAACTCGATCGACGGTATTCGGAATATCACTTCCTCGAGTAATCAGGGAAGTAGTAATATCACGATTGAGTTCAACCTTGATAAAAATCTTGAAGAAGCCGCAAACGACGTAAGGGACAAAGTGTCGCAGGCGGTACGAAGCTTACCACAGGACATCGATGCGCCGCCGGTGGTTTCGAAAGCCGATGCCGATTCGGATCCGATTATTACAATGACGGTTCAGAGTGATAATAAAAACGTACTGGAACTAAGTGATTATGCCGATAACGTGATTGCACAGCGTTTGCAAACCATTCCGGGCGTGAGTAGCGTACAGATTTGGGGACAACGTAAATATGCGATGCGTTTGTGGATCGATCCGGTAAAACTGGCTTCCTATGGTTGTACGGTTTCCGATGTGCGCGAGGCCTTAAACAAACAAAATGTAGAATTACCTTCGGGGAAATTAACCGGAGACAATACCGAACTTACGGTAAAAACGATCGGGAATTTATCAACCGAAGAAGAATTTAATAAAATTATCATTCGTGCCAATGGTGACAATATCGTTCGTTTGAGCGACGTTGGAAAAGCCTCTCTGGAAGCCGAAAACCTGGAAACAAAACTGAGCGATTCCGGTCAGCCGATGGTTGGTTTGGCGATTATTCCACAGCCGGGAACGAATTATCTGGACATTGCCGAAAAGTTTTATGTGCAATACGACCAGCTCAAAAAAGACTTACCGAAAGATTTTAAACTGAATATCGCCATCGATAATACGGTTTTCGTTAAAAAAGCAATTTTGGAAGTAGCCGAAACCCTGTTGTTATCGGTTATCCTTGTAGTATTGATCATTTATGTGTTTTTTCGGGATTGGGCGATTGCCTTCCGACCGTTGATTGATATTCCGGTATCACTGGTTGCGACCTTCTTTATCATGTATATTTTCGGATTCTCGGTTAACGTATTAACCCTATTGGCGATCGTTCTGGCAACCGGTTTGGTGGTTGACGACGGTATCGTAGTAACCGAAAATATCTTTAAAAAAGTAGAAGAAGGAATGTCGCCGATTGAAGCGGCTGTAAAAGGTTCGAACGAAATCTTTTTTGCCGTGATCTCGATTTCCATTACGCTGGCCGCGGTATTCTTACCGGTAATTTTCCTTGAAGGATTCGTAGGACGTTTGTTCCGGGAATTTGGAGTGGTGATCGGTGCGGCAGTATTGATATCGGCCTTTGTATCGTTAACGCTAACACCAATGTTAAATGCCTACCTGATGAAAGGTGGCGAGCAGAAAAAAACAAAATTCTATAACCTGACCGAGCCGTACTTTGAAAAAATG
This sequence comes from Flavobacterium sp. CAU 1735, assembly GCF_039888695.1. NCBI lineage: Bacteria > Pseudomonadati > Bacteroidota > Flavobacteriia > Flavobacteriales > Flavobacteriaceae > Flavobacterium > Flavobacterium sp. CAU 1735. Next base: position 536,074 of record NZ_JBDQQQ010000001.1, read on the forward strand.
AACAAAGGCTACGCAGCGTCATTGGTTACCTTTTTAAAGCGCAAATGGCTAAGTTTTCCGATTTTGATTGGATGTATCGGATTGATTGTATTATTCTTTAAAACCTTACAAAAAGAAACGGCACCGTATGACGACCGTAGTTATATCACCATGCGGGTAACCGCACCGGAAGGAGCGACCTACGATTATATGGATCGTTTTATGAGTGAGCTAACCGATTTGATTAATGACTCGGTACCGGAGAAAAAAGTTAGTTTGATCATTACATCACCCGGATTTGGATCGGCTTCTGTAAATAGTGGTGTGGCACGTTTGTCATTAGTAGAACCGGATCAGCGAAAAAGATCCCAAAAAGAAATCACCGATGATTTGTCGAAATGGACCCGACAGTATTCCGAAGCCAAAGTAGCGGTTTCCGAATCGCCGACCATTGCTGTAAACCGTAGAGGAGGACTTCCGATACAATATATTATTCAGGCGCCGAACTTTAAAAAACTGGAAGAAAAAATTCCGGAATTTATGGACGAAGTGGCCAAAGATCCGACGTTCTCGATTACGGATGTAAACCTGAAATTCAACAAACCGGAGATTTATGTGAGTATCGATCGTGAAAAAGCGGAGAGTATGGGGATCTCGGTTATTGATGTAGCGCAAACTTTGCAACTTTCATTGAGTGGTCAGCGTTTTGGTTATTTTATGATGAACGGAAAGCAATACCAGGTAATGGGGCAATTCGACAAAAAAGACCGTAGTGCGCCAATGGATTTGACATCGATGTTTGTTCGTAACAAAGACGGAAAGCTGATTCAATTGGATAACGTAGTGAAAATTGAAGAACAAAGTAGTCCGCCTCAGCTTTATCATAACAACCGTTATATGTCGGCTACCGTTTCGGCGGGATTGGCACCGGGTAAAAGTCTTGGTGATGGTATTGATGCGATGGAACGCGTAAAAGCAAAAGTGCTGGACGATACTTTTACAACCGATTTAGGGGGAGAATCCCGTGACTTTGTGGAAAGTAGTTCGAATACATCATTCGCTTTCGGACTGGCTTTACTGTTGATTTTCCTGATTCTTGCCGCGCAGTTCGAAAGTTTTATCGATCCGTTTATTATTATTTTAACCGTTCCGATGGCGGTTGCAGGAGCCTTGTTTTCCCTATGGCTATTTGGTCAGACGTGGAATATATTTAGTCAGATTGGTACGATTATGTTAATCGGACTGGTAACGAAAAACGGTATCCTGATCGTCGAATTTGCGAACCAACTCCGGGAACAGGGTAAGAGCAAATACGATGCGATTGTAGAAGCCGCCGAATCCCGTTTGCGTCCGATTTTAATGACCAGTTTGGCCATCGCATTAGGAGCCTTACCGATCGCGTTATCGTTGGGTGCTGCTTCGCAAAGCCGTATGGGGATGGGAGTGGTAATTGTAGGAGGAACCATCTTCTCGTTAATATTGACATTATTTGTGATTCCGGCGATTTACCTGATGTGGTCGAGAGAGCGTAAACACCGCCCGGAATTTGATAATATTAAAGACTAATTATGAAACATTATCTGTTTGTTATATTCGCAATTGCAACGACAAATCTGGTAAAGGCACAGGAAATTCTGACTGCCAAGGAAGCCGTTGAGATCGCGTTAAAAAACAATTACGACATTCTGATCGCGACAAATCAGGCGAAGATCAGTGAAAAAAATGTAGGGGCTGCCAATGCCGGGATGTTGCCAAGGTTGGATGCAACGTTGACAAAGAATAATAATCAGCAAAATTCAACACAAACGCAGGCTGATGGTACACAAAGAGAATTGAATAATGCCAAGAACAATAGTTTGAACTATGGTGTTACCTTAGGCTGGACCATATTTGATGGTTTGCGTATGTTCGCACGTTATGATCAATTAAAAGAACTTGAAAAACAAGGGGAAACACAATTAAAATCGGCTATTGTGACCAAAGTGGCCGATGTGTTGTCGACCTATTACGATTTGGTACAGCAACAACAAATGCTGGCAACATTGGATACCGCTGTAGTGATTTCAAAACAACGACTACAAACAGCAGATAATCGTTATAAAATTGGAAAGGCATCCAAATTGGAAGTTTTAAATGCTCAGGTCGATCTCAATACTGATGTGACGAATCTGGTCAAGCAAAAGCAATTGTATGCGAATACCATAACGCTGCTAAACGAATTACTCGTTCGCGACCGAACCACGACGTACCGAGTTGAGGAAACGGTTCATATTGATAGCAAATTGGAATTGAAAAATTTGATGAGTCTGGCCGAAAAGCAAAACCCGGATATTCAGTTAGCTATAATTAATAAAAGGGTTGCCGAACTGGATTTAAAACAGGTAAAGGCCAATAGGTATCCTGTGATCAAATTAAATACGGGCTATAATTTTGCCGAAACGGAATCCAGTCTTGGTTTCGTTACCCAATCTTCTTCCAAAGGATTTAACTATGGATTAAGTGCGACATTGAACATCTTTAACGGGTTTTTGCAACACCGCAATGAGAAAATTGCCAACCTTCAGGTTGAAAACACACAATTCCTGTTGGACAAGCAAAAACAGAGCCTGAATACGCAATTAACAACCGTATTTCAATCGTATTTGACCAATTTGGAGTTAAAGGAGTTGGAAGAAAAAAACGAAGACATAGCGCGACAAAATCTGGATATTACGCTGGATAAATTCAAAATAGGAACGATTACTACGATAGAATTCCGAAACGCGCAGTTAAACTACATTACCGCTCGTACCCGTCATAATGCGGCGCGTTATCAGGCGAAAATTTCCGAAGTGGCTTTAAAAGAACTAACCGGGTCGGTTACATTTTAATAGGCATATAGTAGGTGACAGAATATGATTTTTGTCAATGTTTTTGTAATTTTATTGGGCTAAATTAGTTCATAATCAAAAACATATAGCTATGAAACATCGTGTTCCTGTATCGTCTATTATGACTAAAAATGTGGTTAAACTCAACCTTACGGACGATTTAACCAAAGCCGAAATGCTTTTCAAAAAAAATAACATCAGACATATCCCGGTGGTAAATGGAAATGCCATTATCGGGATGCTGAGTTATACCGATCTGTTGCGAATTTCGTTTGCCGATGCAATTGACGACGACGACGAAATTATCGATATTACCGTTTATAATATGTTTACCATAGAACAGGTGATGGCCAAAAAACTGGTTACCATTTCTCCGGATACGACCATTAAAGAAGCAGCCGAAATATTGGCAGCAAAAGAATTCCATGCTTTACCGGTAGTTGAGGGAGATTTACTGGTTGGTATCGTTACTACGACTGATTTAATTAAATATTTAATTAATCAATATTAAATTTTATTAAAAACAATATAATATTCAAAATAATTGTTAATTTTAATTGATCAAACAATTAATTGGATATTATGAAAAAAACTACTCAAAAGAAATTTTTGGCCATGTTAACACTGGCTTTAATGGGACTTACTGCTTCCGCGCAGGGGTTTTATACAAATGGCGGACTCACTACGGGAACGACAACCACTAACGGTTCGACTGCATCACCAACAGGATATACTTGGAGTGAATTGCAATCGGTAGGTGGGGTTTCGAATACGAACCTGGGATTCGGTGCTATTTTTAGTACGACTGGTAGTAACCTTCGTATTGCAGATAACTTCACGGTGACTTCGACGATGAATTTAACGACTGTGGATTTGTTTTGCTATCAGACAAGTTATGCAGGAACGACACCTCCAATTGATCAAATGCGTGTTCAAATTTGGAATGGAGATCCGTCTGTAGTAACATCGACGTTGGTAGCGGGTAATATGACAGCCAATATTTACAATGCTGGTGCCAGTGGGGAAGCCAATATGTATCGTATTGGAAACAATACGCCTGGAACAACACGTAAATTATGGCGTATTAGCGGGAACCTAACAGCTACTCTGGCACCGGGGACCTACTGGATAGATTTTCAGGTGCACGCTACTAATGATTCGTCGATTTTCTTTCCAGCTGTTACAGTACCGGGCTCGCTTAGTTTAGCAGGTTGGAATGCAAAACAGTACAGTGGTACGGCTTGGGCCGGAATTGTAGATGCCGGATCGACGCAGGCGATGGATATGCCTTTTATTCTGAACTATCAGGCTTTCTTAGGTACTGAAAGCTTTGTAACGAATAATAAAATGCTATTATATCCGAACCCGGCCACAAATGTGTTGAATCTTAAAGTGAACTATAATGCGACTCAGGCCGTTCCGGGACGTGTTGAAATTTACGATTTAAAAGGGGCAAAAGTGTTGGATCAGAAATTGACATTGGCAGATGCTGACAATTATCCGGTAAACATTGAAGCGTTAAACAGAGGTGTTTATCTTGTGAAGACTTTTGATGTCGATAACAATGAGATCGTAAAAACAAAACTGGTTAAAGAATAAGATTTATTGATCATAAGATAATAAAAAAGCAGCCCGGAGAGGCTGCTTTTGTTTTTTATAAAGAGGTAATCTTTTTTAAATCGGCAATCGTTGCAATTGGATCGGAAGTCTTAAAAACATAGCTACCGGCCACCAGAACATCGGCTCCGGCCTCGATTAGCTGTCGGGCGTTCTGATTGGTTACACCACCGTCAATTTCGATTAAAGTCGAAGCGTTATTTCGGTTGATGATTTCTTTTAACTGTTTGATTTTTTTATACGTGTTTTCAATAAACGACTGACCTCCAAATCCGGGATTAACGCTCATTAAACAGACCATGTCGATATCGTTGATCACATCTTCTAATAGTGCTACGTTGGTATGCGGATTTAAAGCAACTCCGGCTTTCATGCCTTCGGCTTTTATCGCTTGTAAGGTACGGTGTAAATGCGTAGAAGCTTCGTAGTGAACCGTAAGAATATTGGCGCCAAGATCTTTAAAAGTTTTGATATAACGATCCGGATCGACAATCATCAGGTGAACATCAATCGTTTTACGGGCATGTTTGGTAATGGCTTCCAGAACCGGCATTCCAAAAGAGATATTCGGGACAAAAACGCCGTCCATAATATCAATATGAAACCAGTCGGCCTCACTGTTGTTGATCATTTCGATGTCACGTTGCAGATTGGCAAAATCCGCTGCAAGGACAGAAGGGGCAATTATGTTATGTTTCATTGTGTTGTGTTTGTTTGCAAAGATAGCGAAATGTTGGATTATGATGGTTGACGGATGAAAGAATTGCAAAAGTAGGGGAAAGGCTAAAAAAGCAAAACTCCGGTAATCAGCCGGAGTTTCAATCATCAATCAAAAAACGAACAGTTATTGAAACTGTTGTTGCGTTTAATATTTTTAGTACGAATGTTCAATTTTATAAAGATATAATAAACATTCTATTTTTTCCTAATTTTTATCCTAAATATGTTTTTAGGATTTTACTTCTGGACGTATGTTTTAATCGACGGATTGCTTTTTCTTTGATCTGACGTACACGTTCCCGTGTCAGGTCAAAAGTCTCTCCGATTTCTTCCAGTGTCATCGGATGTTGATCACCTAATCCGAAATACAGACGAACCACATCGGCTTCACGAGGTGTTAACGTTTCCAACGCTCTTTCGATTTCCGTACGTAACGATTCGTGAATCAATTCCCGATCCGGGTTTGGTGATTCACCGGAACGCAATACGTCGTAAAGGTTAGAATCTTCTCCTTCCACTAACGGAGCATCCATCGACAGGTGACGACCGGAGTTTTTCATACTCTCCTTAACGTCATTAACCGTCATGTCCAGTTCTTTTGCAATTTCCTCTGCAGAAGGAGCACGTTCGTTAGATTGCTCTAACAAAGCATACATTTTATTGATCTTATTGATCGAACCAATCTTGTTTAAAGGCAACCTTACAATACGGGATTGTTCCGCTAAAGCTTGTAAGATCGACTGACGAATCCACCAAACGGCATAGGAAATGAATTTGAAACCACGTGTTTCATCAAAACGTTGTGCCGCTTTAATTAACCCCAAGTTCCCTTCGTTAATCAAATCGGGTAAAGTCAAACCTTGATTCTGATACTGTTTAGCTACCGAAACCACAAAACGCAAGTTCGCCTTGGTTAGTTTTTCTAAGGCTCTCTGGTCTCCGGCTTTAATTCTTTGTGCTAATTCTACCTCTTCATCAGCGGTAATCAAGTCAACTTTTCCAATTTCTTGTAGGTACTTGTCTAAGGAAGCAGTTTCACGGTTAGTAACCTGCTTGGTAATTTTAAGTTGTCTCATTTAAGAATCTCCTCTTTTTAAGTATTCAGTAATTATACGTAATGGGTTGTAAAAAAGTTACAAAATTTTTTAATTTTTTTTAAAACAGCGTAAATTCTTTGTAAAGACTTTGTTTTTAAGGGGTTACTTTTTTTTGATAATTATAAACTTTGGTCGCTTTTTCCGAATGGAACACTAAAAAAGATCGAAAGGTAGTAAGCTACTTTTCTGCAGATTGCAATCGGTTTTTAATAATCGATGGCAACCTCGTTTTTTAAGCGATCCATATAAAAGTCAATTTTATGTAAGGATTTATTAAAGAATTGTTTGCGATCTTTTGTGCCGGATACATTTAGCGACTTGGAATTTTTAATTTGGTTTAAAAAGAACCGTAATGTTCCGGAGCAGGTTTCGGAATCGTCGGTTATAAGATAACCCAACATGGTATATGGAATGAACAACGATTGTTTCTTATTGTCCGTTAGTAATACATTGTTATTTAAAATTAATAATTCATTATAATAGATATTGTACAACGGATCGTTTAGGCATTTTTTTTCGGCTTTGTATATAATGGCTTTTAAATCGTCGTACAAAGCGATTGCATTTTGAAAACTAACGAGTCCGGATTCGAAAAAATACAGGATTTGTTGTAGCGTACTATTGATGGTCGTGTCGTTCCAGATTTCATGTACTTCAACGGATTCGTATACTTTTTTCAGCGTTTGCGTATATTCGGACAACTGACCGTCAATTGAAAATTTCTCGAAGGATTGCTGATTTTTATTTCCGGTTAGAAGATTGATCCAGACATAGAGCTTGAATTTGGATAATAAAGTACCATCTGCCGTATAAAAGAGCGGAATATCTTTGGCCGAGTAATACATTTTTGTTTCGGAAAGGGACGTAAATAATTGTAACTTCTCGGACGAATGTTTAAAATAAGCAATCATATCTTCGATAGAATGAATCTCCCTGGTTTTTTCGACGATTACTTTCTGATCACGAAAAAACAGTTTATCCATAGAGATTTTATAATGCCCACAAAGGGTAACGGTTTCTTCTATGGTAAATTTACTTTTTTGTGAAATCCGCCGATGCGCGGCATCATAACTGATATTTAAAACGGAAGCGAGTTCGCTAATGAGCGAAGTGTGATCCGATAGTTGTTTTCGGATTGCTTTTAAAAGGATCTCCTGTTCTTTCATAATTTGCGATAATCACAAATTTAAAATTTTTAAATAACATTAAGTACAATTATGTATGTGAAAATTGCAATAGGTTTGACTATCAATTTTAAACGCTAAAATTATGAAACTACAATTTGTCGCTTTTTTTATCCTGTTGCTCTCCAACACGGTTTTGGCTCAGGATACCATAATGGTTACCACCGAAAATCGACAGGTACCATTGGCTGGTGAAGAACATAAAGAAGTATATGCTCAGGAACAATCTGAAAGTATGAACACGCGGGACAGCATTCGGATATTTAGTCTTTCTCCGATTCATAGACGCGTTAAAAAAGTAAATGGACTGACATTAGGAGTAGGGCATTACCGGAACAGTAGGATCAAATTTCAGGAAGTAAATGGTTTGAACATCGAAGCAAGTCCTATAGCTGCTGCGCTAATTACATTTGGGCTTGGGATTACTATTGAAGGTTTTTTTGTAGCAGCCAGAAAGGAACCTTTTGAGAGTTATTCTATAAGCAGGAGTTTTTTGAACAGAGAAGATACCGTAGTAAACACCAGGATTAATGGATTAAATATAAGTTCGGGCGGATTTCTGCAAGGGGCGCAGGTTAATGGTTTAAATATTTGTGTGGTTTCGGCAATCAATAAAATGAATGGTGTTTCGGTTACCGGAGCGATTTTGAGTGCCGGAAAGATGAATGGGATTTCAATTTGCGGGATTGCAAACATGGTCGACACCGGAAACGGTTTGCAACTGGCTATTTCGAATGTGGCAAAGGATTATCGCGGTTTGCAAATCGGTTTGTTTAACAATGCCAAAAACCTGAGAGGGGTTCAATTTGGATTATGGAATACAAACGGAAAAAGAAGACTCCCTTTTGTGAACTGGCAATTTAAAAGTTAAACGATGAAAAAGATTCCTATTATACTGATCGTATTCCGGTTCCTTTTGGGACCGGTTATGATTGCGCTGACTTATCGTTTTGGAGCAGCCATACGTTTTGAGCTGGTGGTTTTAATCATTTTGGGTTTGTTATCGGATATTTTCGACGGCATCGTAGCCCGTAAAGCAGGTGTGTCGTCACCGGAATTACGGCGAATGGATAGTCAGACGGATTTGGTTTTCTGGTTGTGTGTGGGATGGTGTTCGTGGTTATTACAACCGGAAATTATTATAGAATACAAAATTCCGATAGCAATTGTGTTTGTTATGGAAGCGATGACCTACGTGATTAGCTTTGCAAAGTTTGGAAAAGAAACGTGTACCCATGCTTTTTTGTCAAAATTATGGGGATTGACACTACTCACGGTTTTTGTTTCGATCATTGGTTTTGGCTATGGCGGATGGGCGATGAAAACAGCGGTTTTTTTCGGATTGGTATCACATATCGATGTTTTTTTGATCATTCTTTTATTGCCCAAATGGACGTATGATGTTCCCAGTTTTTATCATGCGTACTTAATCCGCAAAGGAATAGCTTTTAAAAAGAATGCTCTTTTTCATGAATCGGAAAAATAAAAAAAAGGCTAGTACAAATGCAATACTAGCCTTTTAATAAAATGGTACACTATTCCTATTCTATCCAGAAAGGCGGTATTATATTAGAGGAGAAAGAGGTACAATCGCCACACTCTATAGGGGTTATATCATAAGCGTCAGGAGCTTGTGCATAATTATAAATAGCCATCAGATTGTTGTTTAGATATGAATTGAGAGCAGGTGCGTTACATAAACCACCACCATAACAATATAAAATAGGTATGATACGACAATCTACTTTATAAGGCGGTAATGGTTCTCCCGGAAAAAGATCGGCATAATTAAAGTAAATTCGTTTGGATGAAACGGTCGACACATCGAAGAAACCGATGACTTTTTCATTAGGATTATTTACCGATGTAATATTTCCGCGAAGGTATCCGGGTTGATTCGGTGAAAGGATACTGCCGCCATCGGATATTTTTTTTAAGTTTTTGTAATAATTGTACGCATGTAGGTTTTGTACATATTGGCGCACCAGAATAGTATAACGGTGACTCATAATATAATTCTGGTTACTGATAAAACGCACCGGGAAATCGACACTGTTTTCTATAGTTTTACCTTTATCTAATAATAAGATTTCGGTTGATTTATCGATACTGTAACAAATTCGGGCTTCTTCAGTGCGTGGAACCATCGTTACCTTAAGGTCATACAGACTTGGGCCGGAAACAACACCTCTAAGATGAATCCATCTTGGCGCGATCACTTTATAACTCTCTTCATATTCATAACGGTAAAATTGCGACGCGTTATTCGGATCTGGACTTTTTGCCCGAATTTCCACGCCTCTTATATTGTCAATGGTTGTTACATTGGCGGTTACGTCTTCTAACGGATTGTCTGGCGGCAAAATCTCTTTAGTGGAGACATATTTTTTACCGTCGCTGGTAATTACCGTTAGTTGGTACTGTTTTCCGGGAACGGCCTGAAAAGCATTAACTGAAGTATAGGTACGGTTACTTTCTGCAAAAGGATATTCATTTCCGTCGCTGTCGGTTATCGTCACATCGGCATTTTCTTCAAATACCGGTCCGAAATCTTCAAAGCGATAGGTTCGGAACACTTTTACGGTTTGTTTTTCAAGAATATTGGTGATGGTGGCTTCAATGACCACGGCATCTTCAAAAGTGTCCGTTTTCATTTTATACGGATCGGTACAATTGGTCAGACCAAAACCGATCAGTAGCAGGAATACGAATTGGGTTACAAATTTTGTTTTCATAACGTATGGGTGTCATTAAATGGTGAATATAGGGAATAGAGGAGCCCTGACATTCCGAAAACGGAATATCAATTCTTGATTTACGCTATAGATAAAGTAAGCCGGATTATAGAGCCGGCTTACCTGTAAAATTAAAATTGTATGAGAGATTATGGTATTTCGATATAATCTTTGGTATAAACTGGTTCTCCTTTTTCGGTAAAACCTTCCAGGATAATCTCAAAAACACCTTTTATATCAGAACTGAAAAAAGAAATTGTCATCGGTTCCTGACCAACGTTCAGATTCGGGAACCAGGCCAATTGGTAGCGGTAATCCGGGATTCGCTCCAGATTATGTGTTCCGTCGTATTTCGGACTGTAATAGGTTTTCTTTTTCTGCGGTCTGTTGATTTCTGTTTTTTTAATAAAATCACCCGAAGCTTTTGTCTGATAGTCGAAATTTTTAGTAATGATATTTACAATACCACTATACATAATTGGCCCATAGATGTACGCCTTATTGACGATGGATATTTTATGAATATTATTGGTGTTGTACTGAAATAATTCATCACTATTCTGAATCAACAATCCATCAACCAGAATCAAAGGATTATCAATAGAACCATCGTTAGTAGCGGTATTTCGTAGGTGTAGGGAATACTTACCGCTATTTTCGCGGAAGAACAGTTCCGGTACTACTTCGGTTACCGTTTCTTTAAAAGAAGAAAAACGGGTGTAATCGTCCAGAAAATAATCTTTTTGCAACGGATGATAAAAAGGTTGCGTACGCGGCGCTATTTCGAGACTATCTCTTTTTTTCGAATAATAGGCATTTTCAATCTGATTGGCTGTAGAGCGTTCTTCGATAGCGGCTTTATAGGCTGGGTTCAGCGTAAAAGCTTCCGGGAAACGCAACTGCGACAAATCGACATTTTGCATATCGGTTAATTGAAGTATGTAGTCGTCATGTTCGGAATCGACCACCTGTATAACAGCGTTATTGGTGTTCGGATAACGGTCGAGAGCGAAAAAGAATTTTCCGTCTTTATCGGTAATGGCCAGCTTCGTTTCAGACGATTTTCCGGGTAGCGATAGTGCAATATTTTTATTATGAACCTCTTGATTGCTTTTTGAAGTGATTTTACCGGTAAGCAATTCGCCTCTTAATTCCGGAATATGTAACGTACCGCTGCCAGCCATAGGTATGTTATTCGCATTCGAAATAAAAGATTGCGGTGTTAATACGGATGGGTTTGTAAGTGCATCTACTTTTCGAACAGAAAGCGAATAAACACCTTTGCTGCCTTTGGTTAGAGGATTAATAGTAAGATTGACCTTTTCGCGATTTCCATAGCTTTTTTTATCACTGTTTAGTGCGATGAAATTGCTGGAAACTTTGTCATTGGTATTTTTAAGTGTCAGACTTTCTTTGGTAATCGGATTTTTTCCTACCAGGAATGGATTGACAACCACCATATCTTGCTGGAAAAATGCAGCTCCGTTATTGTTAAGCATCCAGTTGGTATAGGCAATAAGCTTATAGTTTCCTGTTTTTAATGTAGTAGGGATAAAGAAATCGCCTTGCGCTACACCATTGTCCAAATGTATTTTTTGTTTTAAGACACTTTTTTTATCGGCATCGATTACTTCGATGTACGCTATTTTACTGATAGTGCTGCTTGTATTATTGCCGGCATTAAGGCAATATAGACTATAATAGCAGGATTCACCTGTTAAAAGCATCGTTGTATTGGAATGCACATAAATGCGCTCCAAAGCCGCAACCGTGAGGTTACTTTTTTTAGAACTGCCTTGTGCGATACTGTTATGACTAAAGAAGCAGCTTGCTCCTATTAAAATCAGAGGTAAAATATTTTTTCTCATTCCCAGAATGAAGGTATTACGTTAGACGAAAATGTAGTGCAATCACCACATGGTGCTGGTGTTAGCGTATAGGTAGGGGCATCCTCAAATTTATAGATAACCATCGTATTGTTATTGATATAACCAACTATCGTAGGACCACCACAGAATGGATTCATAGGCGAAAAACAATACTCCAATACCCGTTCGGTACAGTTTACTTTATAAGGAGGTAACGGTTTACCTGGAAACAGATCGGCATAATTAAAGAAAATTCGTTTGGATGAAACCGGTGAAACATCAAAGAACCCGATTACTTTTTCATTGGAATTGTTTACCGATTTTATATTTCCGATAAGGAAACCCGGTTGATTAGGAGACAGTATATTCCCTCCGGAACCCGCTAGTTTTTTTAAGGCTTTGTAATAATTATAGGCATGTGCATTTTGTACATATTGACGTACCAGAATACTATAACGATGACTCATGATATAATTCTGGTTACTGATAAAACGTACCGGGAAATCGACACGGTCTTCTGCGGTTTCGTTAGTGTTTAGCTGTAAAATCTCCAACGATTTATCCGTGCTGTAACAGGTTCTGGCTTCTTCCGTACGCGGTAACATAGTTAATATGGGCTGATTTGGATTTGGCCCGGAAAAGAAAGCTTTTGCGGTAATCCATTTCGGAGCTACAATTTTATAGGTTTCTTCATATTCGAAACGATAATATTGAGAACTACCGCTAGGATTGTAGCTTTTTGCGCGGATTTCAACACCGGTAACGTTATCGATGGTTGCTACGTTGGCAGTTACCTCTTCTAATGGACTGTCTGTTGGTAGAATCTCCTTGGTTGACGTGTATTTTTTACCATCGCTTGTGATTACCGTTAGTTGGTATTGCTTACCCGGTACGGCCTGAAATTCATTAACCGATGTATACACGTTGTTGCTTTGTACAAAAGGATATTCAACGCCATCACTGTCAGTTACAAAAACATTGGCATTTTCTTCAAAAGTAGGGCCGAAATCTTCAAAACGGTAGGTTCTGGAAACTTTTATGGTTTGTTTTTGAAGGATGTTTGTAATAGTTGCTTCCACGACTAAGGCATCTTCAAAGGTATTGGTTTCCATTTTATACGGATCGGTACAGTTGGTCAAACCGATACAGATAAGAAATAGCAATGTTAGTCTGGTTAAAAATATTTTTTTCATAACGTATTCGTCTCGTTAAAATCTGAAATTATAAGTAATAGTTGGAACAGGGATCGAGAAGATAGAAGTTTTATATCCTTTAACCTGTCCGTTTTCTGTTACAAAGTATACGGAATACGGGTTGTTACGTCCCAGAACGTTATAAACCGAGATATTCCAGAAACTGTGTGCCAGTTTTTTAATTTTATGGTTGCCTTCAATATTTAGACCGATATCCATACGGTAATAGTCTGGAATTCGGAATTCATTTCGATCACTATACAGCGTATATTCTGCATTTCCAAACTGGTACTTTCCTACAGGATAGGTAATAGGTCTACCGGTTTGATAAATGAAATTCATGGATAAACTGTAGCGTTTTGTAAATTTATAATTTAATACGGCACTAAAATCATGTGGTTTGTCAAAATTTGCAGCAAAGAAAGCGCCGTTGTTTACTTTTTCCTCATCAAATGGACTGTCCAGTTTGATCAAAGTTCTGGAATAGGTATATCCAACCCATCCGTTAAGTTTTCCGGTAGTTTTCTTTAGCAATAATTCGATACCATAGGCTTTTCCTTCACCTTGTAATAATTCGGTTTCGATGTTTTTGTTTAGCATGATTTCGGCACCTACTTTATAATCCAGTATGTTGTTCATACGTTTGTAGTAACCTTCTAAACTCACTTCATACATTTCGTCTTTAAATGTCTTGTAGGCACCCAAAGAGATCTGTTGCGCATCCTGCGGTTTTACATTGATATCGGATAATTTCCATACATCGGTTGGCGCCTGTGTCGTGTTGCTTGATAAAAGGTGCATGTACTGATACGTTTTATCATAACCGGCTTTGATCGAAAAATCGTCGGTAAAAGCATATTTAATAGCTAATCTTGGTTCAAATCCACCGTAGGTTTTTACGACTTCATTGTTGCCAAACGTTTGGATTTCGGCAACGGTTTCATTGCTTTTTGGTAATCCTTCTTCGTAAATACGTTGGTTGGACGCACCCAAAGCTGCAAATACAGAATAACGCAATCCGATATTAAAGGATAGCTTGTCATTGAATTTAAAGTTGTCGGCGATATAAAGAGCCGATTCCAGTCCTTGTTGTTTGTCAAGTGCGATAGGAACCAATTTCGAATTTTCGCCGATAGGATCCATGAAACCAGGATTTACACCGTATAGTTTACTGGAGATACCATAATTGAAAGTATGCTTTTTATTATAGTCATAGTTAAACTTCAACTGTGCTTGTGTTTCGTCAATTTTATAACCATAGTTAAACGCTCTCTGGCTTTCGGCTTTATCAAAATCAATATTGAATTTATATTCCGAATTAGTCAGAATTAAGGAACCTTTGTGTTTTTCATTAAAATTGTGATTCCATTTCAAAGTTGCCAGTCTGTTACTGTATTTGTAAATCGAATCCGAAGTGATACTAAAAGCATCACGGCTGTAATAGAAAGTCGCCTCAATATCGTTATTGTCGTTAATTTTATGATTGTATTTTGTAATAATATCAAAGAAATTCGCCTGACTGTTTTTTAAGGATGGCTCGTTAAGCGATTTTAAAATCCAATCGGAATAGGTAGCACGACCACCAACCAATAAACTTGATTTTTCTTTTACAATCGGAGTGGTCACCATTAAATTACTGGTCACAGGTCCAATACCACCTTCTCCGGAGAATTTGGTTGTATTTCCTTTTTTTGTAGAAATATCGAAAACAGATGATAATCTTCCTCCGAATTCAGCCGGGATACTACCTTTATAGATATCGGCTTTGTCGATGGTGTACGGATTAATAGCCGAGAATAAACCGAAGAAATGCGCCGGATTGTATAGCGTGGCATTATCCAACAGGAAAAGGTTTTGATCCTCTTTACCACCACGAACGTTCACACCTGAAGAACCTTCACCAGCCGATTTAATACCCGGAATAGTGGTGGCAATTTTTAGAATATCGCGTTCTCCCAATACGGTTGGAACGTTTTTAAGATCTTTTATGTCGATTGAAGTTACACCGGCGATTGCGGCTTTGGCGCCTTCTCGTTTTTTACCACGTACGTTAACCTCTTCCAATAGGGTAACATTTTCGGTGATGTTTAAGTTAAGTGTACCATTGTTGTACATCATAATTTTACGCGTCACTTTTTTATGGGTAAAGGATTCTACTTCCACCACATTTAAACCCGACGGAAGTTGTATACTATAGTGTCCGGTATCATCGGTCATCGCTGTAGCTTCGTTGTTTGGGGTTTTTATGATCACATTGGCAATTGGCTCTCCGTTTTTGGTGTTTTTGATATAGCCGGAAAGCTCAAACGTTTTTCGTCCGCTTACTTTCGCTTCTTTTCCGATTAATGAAACGGAATTGTTTTTAGAATCGCCACTGGTAGCGTCGTCATATTGTTGGTAAAATACAGGATCACCCTGAATCACCACTTCGTCACTTTTACGCGTAGTGGTTTCGCCAAAATAATTGTCGGCCAGCTTGGAATAAATAATACTATTGTTGGTAAGAATTACATTATTCTTATCGACAAAAAAGTTAAGGTCAGTATTACTAAAAACTTCAGTCAGGATTTCATCTAGTGATGCCTGATTAAAATTTTTGGTGATACGAATGTTTTTATAAATCTCCAGCCAGGAGTTGTCGAAATAGAATTTATAGCCAGAGGCAGCTTCTATTTTGTTCAAGGCTGTCGGGACATCAGAATTGTTCAGTTCCAGGGATAATTTTTGTTTTTCCTGAGAAAAGGCAGCCTGACTGTACACGAGGATGAACAGAGCAAGTAAAATTTTCTTCATTACGGATGGTTAGTTTCGAGTAGGGAATTGATTTTGTGGATTAGATCGTCATAGAATAGGTATTTGTTTTCCTTTTCCTGTGATTTGTTTTGACTGTACAAATCGTTAATTTTCTTTTTCAGGTCCGGAAATAAGGCGATAAGATCGCTTTTGGAAGCTATTTTGTGATAGGTGTCATTACGATAGATATAATACTCATTATTGTCTTCAAACTCATTGTATGTACGGGTACCATTAACGAGTTCCCGTCTGTCTTTATGATGTTTGATATAGAAATTAAAGTTGTTGCCTTTTAGATTTTCTTCATAATAACCTTTTATAAAAGTGATCATTGGGGAAACCTTTTTTCCAAGATTGACAAACTTTTTGTTGTTGATTGTAAACGCATCTACATTTTGCGGAATAAGCTCGATCCCGATATTTCCGGACTCGATTGATGGTTTGTAAACCAAATTATCCTGATATAGGTCGTATTTTATCTCTATGTCATAATAATATTGATTTTCATACAATACAGTCGCCTTAAGCGGCGTGTCTGATAAATAATAGCGATGCTTCCCGTTTAAAAGAGGATAGGGATTGGTGTGATAGTAACCATTATTAATGGCTAAGCCTTGTTTGCCAACAAGACTGTCATGCATTTTTGTAATATACCGTTCTTCGGACTGTGCCTGAGTTTTATAAAAACCAAAAAATAGGGTGTAAATTATTATAATGCATAATTGTTTGGGTGGGTTTTTGAGGATCATTTATAAAATAAAAGTTTTGATTGATAATATAGCAGACTGCCAAAAGTAGGAATAATATCGAATCAAAAAATTATTTTGAAAACTTTAACATTTTTTCTCACAAAAGGGAAATAAAAGTAAAAGCCCCGATTCAATAAAGGATCAGGGCTTTTTATGAATTAATTTTATAAAAAATTAACCTTGTTGCGGTGTGTCTTTTTTCTCCTCCGGTTTGTTTTCTCTTGGAGGTCTTGGCAATAAAGCTTTTTTAGAAACTTTTGCTTTTTTGGTTTTCGGATCGATACCCATGTACTTCACGTCAAATACATCTCCGATTTTAATTACATCGGCTACGTTTTCAACGCGTTTCCAGTCTAATTCCGAAACGTGAAGTAAGGTTTCTTTACCCGGTACAAATTCTACTACTGCTCCGAATTCAAGAACTTTAACCACTTTTACAGTGTAGGTTTCGCCTTCTACAGGAGAGAAAATAGTATTTTGGATCGAGCTGATCGCTTTTTCCATTCCGGCAGCATTGGTTCCAAGGATTTCGATGATACCCAAATTACCTTCTTCGTTGATAACGATAGTAGTTTCGGTTTCAGCTTGTAAAGCCTGGATGTTTTTACCACCTGGTCCGATAACGGCACCGATGAAATCTTTAGGGATTTCAATTTTAATAATTTTCGGAGCTTTCGGTTTAACGGTAGGGTTTGGCTGTGCAATAGTTTCGGTAATTTTACCTAAAATATGCAAACGTCCGTCACGAGCCTGTTCAAGGGCTTTTTCCATGATGTCGTACGCCAATCCTTCGATTTTGATGTCCATCTGACAAGCCGTGATACCATCGGCAGTTCCGGTAACTTTAAAGTCCATATCTCCTAAGTGATCTTCATCACCAAGGATATCAGATAATACAGCCCAACGGCCTGTTTTATCGTCTGAGATAAGTCCCATTGCAATACCCGAAACCGGCTTGCTGATTTGAATACCGGCATCCATCAAAGCTAGTGTTCCGGCACAAACCGTAGCCATCGAAGAGGAACCGTTCGATTCCAATACTTCTGATACTACACGGATAGTGTAAGGACAATCAGCAGGAATCATATTTTTTAAAGCACGTTGTGCTAAGTTTCCGTGACCTACTTCTCGACGGGAAGTTCCTCGTAAAGGTTTTGCTTCACCGGTTGAGAATGGTGGGAAATTATAGTGAAGATAGAATCTTTCTTCTCCTTGTTCAGAAGGTAAATCAATAATATTCGCTTCTCTTGAAGTTCCAAGAGTAACGGTAGCTAATGCTTGTGTTTCACCTCTGGTAAATACAGCCGATCCGTGTGTAGAAGGAAGGTAGTTTACTTCGCTCCAGATAGCGCGGATTTCAGTAGTTTTTCTTCCGTCAAGACGTAATCCTAAATCTAAAATTACATTACGAACGGCTTCTTTTTGTGTTTTAGAAAAGTATTTGGAAACCAAATCTCCGTTTTCTGCTAATTCTTCTTCTGTAAACAGAGCGATTACTTCTTCTTTAACAAGGGCGAATTTTTCACCTCTTTCTTGTTTTGAAGTTCCTTCCTGTGCGATTGCATAGCATTTGTCGTAGGCAGCTTCTTTTACTTTTGCATAAATAGCCTCATCATTTTTCTCCTGCTCATACGTACGTACTTCGGTAAGACCTAAAGCAGCACGTAGTCTGATCTGTGCATTGATTTGCGCTTTAATGGCTTCGTGTGCAAATTTGATTGCTTCCACCATTTCTTTTTCGGAGATTTCTTTCATTTCTCCTTCTACCATGGCAACGGAATCCAAAGAAGCTCCGATCATCATGTCGATGTCCGATTTTTCTAAATCCTGTTTGCTAGGGTTGATCACGAATTTTCCGTCGATACGACCCACACGTACTTCAGAGATATACGTTGAAAATGGAATGTCGGAAACAGCTAATGCAGCAGAAGCAGCCAAACCGGCTAATGAATCGGGCATCACATTTTCGTCGTGCGACATTAATTGGATCATTACCTGCGTTTCAGCATGGTAATCGTCCGGGAATAACGGGCGTAAAACACGGTCAACAAGACGCATGGTTAAAACTTCGCTATCACTTGGACGTGCTTCACGCTTAAAGAAACCACCCGGAAAACGTCCGGCTGCGGCAAATTTTTCGCGATAATCTACTGTTAATGGTAGGAAATCTACTGGACTGGCAGTACGGGCAGATACAGCAGTAGCTAATAACATTGCATCGCCCATACGAACCACGACAGAACCGTCTGCTTGTTTGGCTAGTTTTCCTGTTTCGATAGTGATTGTTCTTCCATCACCTAAATCGATAATTTCTTGGGTAACCTTAGGAACCATAAAATTAATTTTAATTCTTAATTAGACAAATGGGTTTTAGTTGTGTTGTTGTCGTTGTTGTTGTGTAGTTGTCTAATACCCAATGAAAAACCAAACTTTTTTCTGTCAAAATATACAAAACAAAAAGAGGCGCGCAGGCGCCTCTTTTCAGTGATTATTTTCTGATGTTTAATTCTTTGATAATCTCACGATATCTGTTGATATCTTTTTTCTTTAAGTAGTCAAGAAGACTTCTTCTTTTACCTACCAATTTCACTAGCGAACGCTCTGTGTTATAATCGTGACGATTAATTTTTAAGTGTCCGGTTAAGTGGTTAATTCTGAATGTGAATAACGCAATCTGTCCTTCTGCAGAACCTGTGTTAACTGCATTTCCACCGTGCTTTGCGAAAATGTCCGCTTTAACTTCTTTAGTTAAATACATGCTAATATTATTTAAATGATTATTATGTAGTGAATTAGGACATGTCCTATTTCGTGTGCAAAGGTAGCTTTATTTTTGGAACTAACAAATAAAAACAGGAAACAATGTTAAAAAAGTTGTGCAACTTCCTGATTTACAAATTCCAAAAAACGCTCGTCTTCCGCTGTGAACGGATCCAGTACATGCGAGTCGATATCGATCTGACCAATATTGACACCATTTACAAAAAGCGGTACCACGATTTCCGATTTTACCGTAAGACTACAGGCGATATAATTGTCCTGTGCTTTTACATCCGGAACCACAAAGTTCTGATTGGAAACCGCCACTTGTCCGCAAATACCTTTTCCAAACGGAATTACAGTATGATCGGTTGCAGCGCCAACATAAGGGCCTAATACCAGTTCTTCCTTATCGCCGTTGCGGAAATAAAAACCAACCCAGTTGTAATATTCAATATGATCCTGTAAAAGCTGACAGATGTTTTTCAATTTTTCATCTCTGCTATCATTGGCATCGGCTACAATTGCCTTTACTTTTGGTTCTAATTCTTGAAATTTCATAACATTCTTTTTGCAAAAGTATTTATTTGGAGCATTTTAATTTTTATATTTTTGTTAAAAATAAAGCGGTTTGAAAAATCTATTCCTCCAGTATAAGCCATTTTTTATCTTTCTGATGAAATTTCTGTTGCTCTATATTGTACTTACAGTGGTGTATAAGTTGTACCTCGGTCAGTATGATGCCGAGAAGTTTCAAACCGATGGCGTTACGACTTCGGTGGCTTTTCAGGTCGAAAAAACAATAGGCTTTCTTGGAGAACCGGTAACAACCGCGCCGAGTACTAAGGATGCATCGGTAGTAGTCCTGTTGCGCGACAAACCGATAGTGCGAATCATCGAAGGATGTAATGCGGTGAGTATTATGATTTTGTTCGCGGCTTTTATCTTTGCTTTTTCATCGGGTTGGAAAAAAACCTTCCTATATATTGTTATCGGAATTGCTCTGATTCATATCCTTAATGTTTTAAGGATTGTTTTATTAACGATAGCTATAGATCGTTATCCGGAGCAGGAGCATTTACTGCACGGAGTGGTTTTTCCGTTGTTTATCTACGGTGTTGTTTTTTTATTATGGGTACTTTGGGTTCAGAAATTCTCCGGATATGCTACAAAACGTGTGGAAAAATAAGCAAACTATTTTAGGGATTCTGTTAGCGGTTGTATTGTTGGCCGTTATCCGGGCTTTTGAAAACGAACTTTTCTACGATCCGTTTCTGGAGTTTTTTAGAGGGACTTTTCAGAATACGGTTTTACCAACTTACGAAACCGGGCGATTGGTAGTTAGTCTGTCATTGCGGTATTGGCTCAATACCGGGATATCCTTATTTATTATTTATATTGTTTTTAGAGAAAAATCACTGCTCCAACTTTCCGGGATATTGTATGTCTTCTTTTATATAGTACTATTAATGGTTTTTATCATAATGCTAAGAAGTTCGGAGAAACCGGATTATATGACATTGTTTTACATTCGTCGGTTCTTGATTCAGCCGTTGTTCCTGTTATTATTCCTGCCAGCATTTTACTATCAAAAGAAAAAATCGTAATATTTTTTGTACCTTTAAAGAAATGAAAAATCTATTTAAAGGATGAAAGTTGTTAAACAGTCGGGCGATATCGTGAAATTCGACAGTGAAAAACTGAAACGTTCCCTACAAATGTCCGGAGCCAGTCCGGAAAAAATAGAAGAGATTCTCAATATAATTGTCAATCAGCTTTACGATGGGATGCCTACCCGGAAAATAAACCGCCAGGCTTTTCAGCTATTAAAAAAGACATCAAAAGTACACGCGGCCCGTTATAATCTTAAAGCGGCGGTTCAGGCGTTAGGGCCGGCCGGTTTTTTCTTTGAAAAATATGTGGCATTATTGTTCCAAAATGAAGGATATGCTGCCAAAACCAATCTGGTTTTAAACGGGAAATGTGTGACACATGAGGTGGAT
Organism: Flavobacterium sp. CAU 1735; assembly: GCF_039888695.1. Lineage (NCBI taxonomy): Bacteria > Pseudomonadati > Bacteroidota > Flavobacteriia > Flavobacteriales > Flavobacteriaceae > Flavobacterium > Flavobacterium sp. CAU 1735. The sequence continues at coordinate 557,642 of NZ_JBDQQQ010000001.1, forward strand.
GTGCTGATTAAAAAAGACCAACGGATCGGAATGGTCGAATGTAAATTTCATAGCCGGAATGATATTAAATCGGATGTAAAAGTGCCGATGTATATTTTGTCCCGGTTTAACGATTTGAAAAGTAAGACCCATTCTATTTTTAGTCAGAGTGATACCATTACCCGATGTTGGGTGATTACCAATAACCGATTTACAACCGAAGCCCTGCAATTTGGACGGTGTTCCGATTTAAAGATGGTTAGCTGGGATTATCCCGAAAAAGAAAGTCTCAAATTTAAAATAGAGGAAAGTGGCCTTTTCCCGATTACCTGTCTGACAACCCTGACGCAAAGCGAAAAGGAAAAATTATTGATCACCGGAGCTTTGCTGGCATCCGATATATCGGATAACAGTCAGTTGCTGGAAGATATAAATGTACATCCGAACCGCATTAAAAACATAATCCGGGAAGCTTCGGCATTATGCGAACACATCGGAAATCAAAGTAAAATTTTTAATGATTAGCGTATGAAAGTTCAGTTTTTAGGTGCCGCTGGTACGGTAACCGGTTCCAAAACACTTATCGAAAGTGATAATGGTACTCGCATTTTGGTTGATTGCGGTTTGTTTCAGGGTGGAAAATTATTGCGGAGTTTTAACTGGAATCCACTATCCGTATTACCTTCAACCATCGATTATGTATTGCTCACGCACGGTCATTTGGATCATTGCGGATGGTTACCACGATTGGTTAACGAAGGATTTGATGGAAAAATATTCTGTACCGGGCCTACCAAGTCGATCAGTAATCTGATTTTGCAGGATAGTGCCAAGATTCAGGAAGAGGAAGCCGAAAAAGCCAATAAAGAACACTATTCAAAGCACGACCCGGCCGAGCCGCTCTACACGGTCGAACAAGCCGATAAAGTACTACCGCATTTTAAAGTCATCGCCATCGATACGCCTTTTGAATTGGAAGCGGGCATAACGGCGACCTATTTTTATGCGGGTCATATTCTGGGTGCTTGTTCCATTACATTGGAGATTGATGGAAAAAAACTCGTGTTTTCAGGCGATATCGGACGCGACAATGATGTATTGTTGTATCCGCCGGTACATCCGAAAGAAGCCGATTATATTTTTCTGGAAAGTACCTACGGAAACAAAAAGCATCCGGACAACGATCCGAAAGCCGAATTGGAAGCCTGTATTAACGAAACCTACGAAAATGGTGGTAATGTGGTGATTCCGAGTTTTGCGGTCGAAAGGGCACAAAGTATCATGTATCTGATCTGGCAGCTTAAAAAAGAAGGGCGAATACCCGATATGCCGTATATTATTGATACACCAATGGGAATTAAAGTGCTGGATATTTTTACCGACAATGAAAAATGGCACAAACTGAAATGGGAGGAATGTACCGGAATGTGCGAAATGTTTACGATGATCACCAATTATGAAGAAACAATCGAAGCGATCTACGACGATCGTCCGAAGGTAGTAATAGCCGCCAGCGGAATGATCACCGGAGGACGTGTTTTAAGTTATCTGGAACGCTATATCGTCCGACCGGAAACGACCGTTGTTATCGTAGGTTATCAGGCCGAAGGAACCCGTGGTCGAAAATTACTGGAAGGCGAAAAGGAAATAAAAATTTACGGACGTTATTATCCGGTGGAAGCAAAGGTTGTCGAGATTGAAGGCTTATCGGCACATGGCGATCAGGACGATTTGGTAAACTGGCTGTCGGAACTGGAAAATAAACCGAAAAACATATTTCTGGTACATGGCGAAGCCGACAGTTTTACCGAATTAAAAGCGACCATCGAAGCGAAATACGGTTATGAATGTATCATTCCGGAACTGGAACAAAGTATCGAATTATAAAGTCATTAACACAGTACTACAAAAAAAGTACTATTTTTGTGGCAATGAAAATTAAAAAGCACATTAGTATACTTATAGCAATGCTGATATTGGTCTCCAATGTCGGACTCGCTTTTAATGTGCATTATTGCGGTGGTGAAATCGCCTCGGTTTCATTGGCCTACAAATCGGAAATGCCGTGTATGGAAACATCCGATTCGGACAGTTCCTGTTGTGCCGCCACCGAAAAAAAAGACAGCTGTTGTTCCAATAGTAAAGTCGACTTAAAGAAAAGTACTACCGATAATATTATTGTAAAAAGCTTCCAGCTTGACTTGGGTGCTTTTACCATTGCCGATAACTGGAAACCGGTTGTCGATAGCGAAGTGGAGGAAGTAGTGGTAAAAAGCGATATTCCGTCTTTTTACTGCGATAGTAACGCGCCACCACTCTTTAAACTCTACTGCCAGTATATTTTTTACGCCTGATTTTTAATGCTTTGAAATCCTGCGCACGTTGCGCATACCTTACATTCAAACATTAAAAATTAAATTATGCACAAGAACTTTATGTTTTTTCTGCTGCTGTTTGTCAATTTTGTAACAGCGCAAGAAAATGTAACAGGTACGATTACCGATGAACACAATCTGCCTGTAATTGGAGCTTCCGTTACCTGGAAGGATACCACAATTGGAGTAACCACCGACGAAAACGGTGCTTTTAGTCTTCCGTATTCCAAAGACAACCATCTATTGGTGATCAGTTATGTGGGTTATGAAACACAAACACTTGAAATTCACGAACCGAAAGCGGTTAAAATAAATATTAAACCCTCAAAAACACTGGGCGAGGTTGTTGTACAAACCAAGCGAAACAGTCTGCAGAAATCGTATGTTAAAACGGCTAATGTCGTTACGATGAGCAGTAAAGAATTGCTTAAGGCGGCTTGTTGTAACCTTTCCGAAAGTTTTGAAACCAATCCGTCGATTGATGTGAACTTTTCGGATGCGATTTCCGGAAGTAAGCAGATCAAAATGCTGGGATTAACCAGTCCGTATATTCTGATTGCCGAAGAAAATATTCCTTCTGTACGCGGTGCATCACAAGCGTATGGTTTGTCTTTTACACCGGGAACCTGGGTCGAAAGTATTCAGGTGACCAAAGGAGCCGGAAGCGTGGTAAATGGCTATGAGAGTATCTCCGGTCAGATCAATACCGAATTGATCAAACCTGCGAATGATATTCCGTTTTTTCTGAATGCCTATGGATCGACCGACAGTCGTTATGAGTTAAATACCCATTTTAATAAAAAAATATCCGACAAATGGAGTAGTAGTCTTTTCCTGCATGGAAATGCGCGTGTCGCTAAAAACGATATGAATAACGATGGTTTTCTGGACAATCCTTTGGGAAAACAAATCAACGTGCTCAATCGTTGGCAATATAGTGATGCCGAAAAAGGCTGGGTAAGCTTTATCAATCTTCGCTATATGCGTGATGAAAAACAAACCGGACAAGTAGATTTTGATCCGGATCGGGATAAATTTACCAACAACTATTGGGGTTCCGAAATCAATACCGATAAAGTAGACCTTTCCACAAAAATCGGATATGTATTTCCGGATATGCCGTACCAGAGTATCGGATTCCAGAACTCTTTTAATTACCACAAACAGGAGTCTTATTTTGGGTTTAATCAGTATAATATTCAGCAAAACAGCTTTTATTCCAATCTGATTTTTAACTCGATTATCAGCAATACACTGAATAAATTTTCGACCGGATTAAATTTTACTTCCGATGATTATAACGAATACGTATTTGTAGGATCAGGCATGGATGTGAGTCGTCGTGATAACTCTATCGGAGCTTTTTTTGAATATACCTACGACAATACGGATAACTTTAGTTTGGTTGCCGGAGCGCGTTATGATGTTCACAACCGATTAGGGGCTTTCTTTACACCGCGTTTGCACCTGCGATACAATCCGTGGGAAAAAGCGGTTTTCAGAGCGTCGGCGGGAAGAGGAAAAAGAAGTGCGAATATCTTTGCCGAAAACCAACAACTGTTTGCTACTTCAAGAGCGTTTAACATTCTGAATACAGGTGGAAAAATTTACGGATTGGATCCGGAAATCGCCTGGAATTATGGGGTGAGCTTTATGCAGGGCTTTAGTCTTTTTGGGAAAACAGCTGAGGTAAGCGTCGACTTTTATCGTACCGATTTCGAAAATCAGGCGGTAGTCGATTTATATGCGAGTCCGCAACAGGTATTGTTTTATAATTTAGACGGGAAGTCGTATGCGAACAGCTTGCAATTGGAGTTTAACTACGAATTTTTCAAGCACCTGAACCTGCGTACGGCCTATAAATATTATGACATCCAGACGGATTATTTAAGCGGAGCCAAAGAGCGTCCATTGCAAGCCAAACATCGTGTTTTCGCGAATCTGGCCTACGAAACACATATCAAAGAAAAAGGACAACAATGGAAATTTGACTTTACCTATAACTGGATGGGAGAACAACGTTTACCCAATACAGCCGACAACGCATTATTACGCGACCGTTTGCCGGATTATTCACCGTCATTTTCGGTAATGAATGCCCAGATTACCCGAACCTTTTCCAGTACGTTCGAAGTATATGTAGGAGGTGAAAACATTGGAAATTATAAACAGAAAAAAGCTATTTTAGGAGCGGAAAACCCATTTGGTCCGTCATTTGATAGTTCGATTATCTATGCACCGGTATTCGGACAGATGTATTATGCCGGATTGCGATTTAAAATTAAATAACTAAAATTAGAAACCATGAAAAAAATAATAGTAGTGCTTTTACTGTCGTTAGTAGGATTTGCGGCACAGGCACAGGAAAAGAAAAACAAAAATGGAAAACACGATATTGCTGTAAAAGGGAATTGCGAGATGTGTAAAAAGCGTATCGAAAAAGCAGCTTATGCGGTTCCGGGTGTTAAATCGGCGATATGGACGGCCGATAGTCAATCGTTACATGTGATCATGAACGAAGAAAAGGCGACGCCGTTACAGATTCAGGAATCGATAGCCAAAGCCGGACATGATGCCGGTGAGGTAAAAGCCAGCGCCGATGATTATGGCAAGTTACACAGCTGTTGCCAATATGAACGATAAAATTAAAATCCCGATTCGAAAGAGTCGGGATTTTTTTATGAATGAATCGAAATAACGATACTGTGACTAAATCATCATTGTAAAGGACAAGAAGGGAATTGCGTGGCGATGAGCTGTTGAAAATGAATATATTGTGTTTTGTTTTTAAGATGGACGGAGTGTTAAATGATTTTTAAAGTTCGGATATTTTCAGAACTTTTTGTACTTTTGAAATGAGGATAATAGGACGGAAAATAATTTTAAAATTAAAATGGAAGAATATCGGAAATAAAAAACTGGGTAATGCAATTGATCAATTACTAACAGATTTAGAAGCATTCGATTTTAAAGTTGCGACTATAACGAATAGTAGAAAAGATGCAGATTGTGTACATAGTGAAGGTTTTTATTTTTTTAATATTCATATCCATAGAACACTAATTCTGATAGAACTGGATGATGAAGGAGAGGCGACCATTGTTTGGGCCGGATCACATCAGGAATATGAAAGGACTTTTAAAAACAATAAAGCCACTATTGAGAAATGGTTGCGTGCTAAAAATTATATCGAATGATAAATACCGATTTTACAATAGAAGAATTTATCAAGAAAGGGGAAATCACTGATGAACTGGAATTGGAACGCGCGTTAATTGCCGACCGAAAACTCCGACTACTGGCAAAAGATAACCTATATTTTAAAAACCTTAGAAAAAAACTAAGAAATTTAATTGAAGCATACGAACGCAAAGAGTGGTCGGATATAGGACAATTAACGGATGAAAAACTGGCAGAAAGTGTCTTTTGGGAAAACGTAGCGGAACAGGAACGGATTTTTATGGAAAAAAGAAAACAACAAATCCGAAAAGAATTAAAAATCCGGAATCTGACGCAACAAGATCTGGGACATCTATTAGGGCATAAAAGCAAAACACATATGTCGGAATTAATGAACGGAATAAAACCGTTTACCTTAAAAGATTTGGTACTGATAAATCAATTGTTGCGGATCGATATAAAAGAATTGATTCCTGTTTTTCTATCAAAAGAAGATACGATTCGGATACAATCGGCAATGGCGGAACTGGGTAAACCTCAGATCAAATTATGCAGCTAGAATAAAATAAAACAGGTACTTCTTCTATAATCTAAACGAGATACCGTTATCCTACTGCAGGAATGAAAAATTAAAATCCCGATTCGAAAGAATCGGGATTTTGTTATAAAAAACATAAAAATACCGGGAATGTAGCCATTCCGACTGCGTTTTCCATGGCATTTTGACTCGAAAAAGGTATATTTGTGACAATAGGTCGGGAGTGATAAAAATCCAATTTTAGAGGAGCAATGTTATGGAGAGGGATTTTCGAAACCGACTGCCTATCGCCTGAAAACTCACTTTACTACATTTATGAAAACAACTAACATTTTAGCGACAGGATTGCTGCTGCTAGGGTTTTGTATGCCACAACATTTGCAGGCTCAGGACTTTTTTAAAGACAGGAAACTCAACCTGAACGAAGACGGTTCCAATTATGTAAAATTTACATTCCTTACTCAGGCCTGGTTACGTCATCAGGATTTTAATCCCGGATCGACAATCAATGGAGTAGCGCAGGATAACGGTACCGATATCGGAATCCGCCGCTATAGAGTACAAATGTACGGTCAGTTAACGGATCGTGTCTTTATTTATACTCAATTCGGCGAAAACAACTTTAACAATATGTCCGATCGGAAAGTGGGCTTTTTTGTACACGATGCGATGGGGGACTATGCGATAGACAAAGAAAAGCTGTCTTTGGGTATGGGATTATCGGGTTGGAGTGGACTGGCGCGTTTTGCATCGCCTTCGGCCGGAACGATTCTTGGCGTAGATGCACCCTTGTACCAACAAAGTACCAATGATGTAACTGATCAGTTTTTGCGAAAGCTATCGGTATTTGCCAAAGGAAAACTCGGGAAATTGGATTACCGTATTGCAATGGCCAAACCGATGAACATTCAAAAATCGGCTAACTATAACCCAACCGTTACGACCAATGCCACTTTTTCTTCCGAACCGCCCAATATGCAATGGAACGGTTATTTCCAGTATCAGTTTAAAGACCAGGAGTCCAATCAGACGCCTTATATGACCGGAACCTATTTAGGAAAGAAAAAAGTGTTGAATGTCGGCGCCGGATTTATCTATCAAAAAGACGCTATCTGGCGACTGGGAACAACCAATGATACGATTCGTGAAAATATGGTGCATTTGGCCGCAGACGTATATTACGATGCTCCGATAGGCAGTAGAGGGGAAGCGATTAGTGCTTATGGTAGTATCACACATTACGATTTTGGTAAAAACTACACCCGTAATGCCGCGGTGATGAATCCTGCAAATGGTACCAAAGACCCGACTATTTTAAACGGAAGCGGTAATGGTTTTCCAATGTATGGCACCGGAACCATTTTTTATGGTCAAATCGGATACAAGCTAAAAGATAATTTGATCGGAAAAACGACTTTAATGCCGTATGCTTCATTACAACATGCGAATTATGAACGACTCAATCGCGCGATGCAGTTTTACGATGTAGGGGTCAACTGGTTATTGTCCGGACATACGTCCAAATTTACCGTTGCTTATCAAAGTCGCCCGGTTTACCATACAAACGGTGATTACCTGGATCGAAAAGGTGCGATCATTGCGCAATATCAGGTGTTCTTTAATTAAGACTATAAAAAAACCGAAGTGCTAACTTCGGTTTTTATTTTATAACTGGATAGTTTTTTCTTCGGAAATAAGCTCTCCGTCAGAACCAATACCTTCAATCTTTACTTTAATGCTTTTCTGGTTGTAATTCGGAATAGAAAAAAGGAAATCTCCATTTTGATCCGTTCGGACATCCGGAATCCAGTTAATCGTTCCGTAGTTGATAAATCCTTCATCATAATCCTGATAATACGGATTTTTAAAATCTTTCGGATCCTGAGCGGCTCTTTTTACAACGTAGGATTGGGCTTTTGATGCCGCTTTGTCTGTTCCCATATAGCGTTTGGTATAAATACGGATAAAACCGCTTCCACCTTCCATGCCCATTCCATAGCCACTTTTACTGATATAGATTTCGTCGACCATATCCAATGACATTCCAATAAGCATTGTTAAATCCGGTTGTAAAGGTACATCATCTACAAAAATGGCAGGGGAAGGATTACCTCTCAGGGATCGGGTAATTCGATTGTTAATATAAACAGAACCGTTTTGATAGATCACATCAAAGCCGTTGGCGCCGATAAATGAAAGGATTTCGCGATACGAAGCAAAATCACCACTACTGATTTTGTAGCCTCTGGCCATGGAATTGTTATACCGGCCTATATTTTTTAAAGGAGGTGGTGTTTTTGCTTTTTTCTTAATAGTCACATTATCCAGCTGAATTGCTTTTTTATTTTGGATTTGAGGTATTGCAAGTGTTTTGGTTTCTGTAACAGCATCGATATGACATTGAAAATCTGGTTTTGGAAGCGGCTTTAAAAATGGGCTTTGTCCGTCGAGAACCTGAATTGACATAGGGAGATTTTCGGTCATCCCATTTTTGTTATATAAGGTTAAGGATACGGAAGCCGAATCGTACAAGATAGCATTGTTAAAAATAAATTCGTTTTTATCGTTGATATCCGATTTTTTTCGGACACTATTATAAAAAGAACCCATTTGTACGTAGTAGTCACCTTTATTAGTGATTTTTTTATTGATTGTTCCTTTAATGGTAACTCCAACTTCAGATTTATAGGTTTCGGTCGGAATGGGAGACTTTGAAATCGTTTCAAAATCGTACTTTGGTTTTTGTGTGATCAGATACGTATCCAGTTCATAGTGCTTTCCTTTTGAAAAATCGGAAAGATAATAGGACGTATTGGCTATCATAGGGTTGTCCAGATAGGTTGAAAATACAAAGTTGTCGTATAAGGATCGTGCATTTCCGATAGCGGCTGTTTTTTCGGGTAACACAGATATGCTTAGACTGCCAAAAGGAATAGTGGACTTGCCTTTAAAATAGAGCGTGTCATTTCGGGTTTCCGATAGGGATATTGTTGCTTTTTTGACCAGATCATACGGTTTAAAAATAAGACGCTCGGCTAACTTTTTATTGTTGGCATCAATCAGTACCAAAGTATTGATTCCGTTGTAAAAATGTTGGTTATCGATGGTGAATGTATCTTCCGTTGTACCTTTTTTAAGCGTCAATTTTTCAATCAGAGACACTTTTTCGTCCTGTTGGATTATAAGCGAAAGCGGTATATCGGAATTGGACGGACTTGAGGTTTTGAGTGTTAAGAAAGCTCTGTCGGACGATGTGTAATTATTGATACTAAATGTGAAATTCGAGGTTTTAAAAGTCGGTAATGCAAAAGTTTGTGTGTTGTTTCCGATGGTAAAAACCGCTTTGTAAGGCGCGTTATAATTTTGAAGTAAGTCAAATCGGCCGATACCTTTTTCATTAGTCGAAAAACTGGTTACTACTATTCCTTTGGCATTTATGACAGAACCGTTTTTAACGGCAATGGGATTTCCGTTACAATCGGTTATTTTAATAGCAATCGTGTTTGAGTTGTTTTCTAAAAAGACGCCGCCTTCAGGGAAGAATTGTACTGTAAGTGCCTTCAGGTTCGCAACGGTATTTGTGTTGACAGTAGTTGCATCAACGGGATTTAAGATCGTAATGGGGTATACCGTGGATTCATCTTCCTGAAAATTATTCATAAAGTTGGTATACACCCTGATATAATACTTTCCGGATTTAATTTTTTTATCTGGTCGGATATAGCCTTCGAAGGTTCCATAGCTGAGATAGTACAATTCTGATTGTATTTTTAGGCCTTGTTCGTCTAGTAAATCTATATAGATATTGGTTGTTTTGGTGGATGGTATTTTGCTTTTCTCTTCGATAAAATAGCCTTTAAACCAAATGCTTTCCTCATTCAGATATACCGTTTTGTTGAGATGCAAGTGAATTTTTTCCCGATCGGATTTAAAATAATTACTGTAGCTTGTTGTAATCTCTTTTTCGCGTTCGGTACCCGTTGTCGTTTGCGCCTGACTGCCATAGTATGTCATCATGACAAGAAAAATCATAAAGTAAGGTAATGATTTAGTCATAGTAGGTTTTTTCTCATTTTTGTGAAAATAAATATACAAAAAAAACCGTCACAATTTGTGACGGTTTTTTAAGATCTATTTTTAAGGAATTTTACATCATTCCCGGCATTCCGCCACCCATTGGCATTGCGCCAGCAGCGTTTTCCTCTTTAATTTCAATTAAGGCACACTCTGTAGTCAGGATCATACCCGATACCGAAGCAGCATTTTCAAGAGCTACACGGGTTACTTTTTTCGGATCGATAATTCCGGCTTTTAGCATGTCTACGTATTCGTCTGTTTTAGCGTTGTATCCGAAACTGTCTTTACCTTCGGCTACTTTGGCTACAACAACCGAACCTTCCAATCCAGCGTTTTCAACAATAGTACGTAACGGCGCTTCAACAGCACGGGAAACAATCTGAACTCCGGTTGCTTCGTCGGCATTATCGGCTTTAATATTAGCTAAAACCATTTTAGCACGTAATAAAGCAACACCACCACCGGCAACAATTCCTTCTTCAACTGCAGCGCGAGTTGCATGTAAAGCATCATCCACACGGTCTTTTTTCTCTTTCATTTCCACTTCAGAAGCAGCACCAACATATAATACCGCTACACCACCTGCCAGTTTCGCAAGACGCTCCTGTAATTTTTCTTTGTCATAGTCGGATGTAGTTGTTTCCATCTGAGCCTTAATCTGGTTCACACGGTTTTTAATCATATCCGCTTCACCGGCACCGTTAACAATAGTTGTATTGTCTTTGTCGATGGTTACTTTTTCACACGTTCCCAACATATCCAACGTTGCGTTTTCAAGGTTGTATCCGCTTTCTTCAGCGATAACGGTTCCGCCTGTCAGGATGGCAATATCTTCCAACATTGCTTTTCTTCTGTCGCCAAATCCCGGTGCTTTAACCGCAGCGATTTTTAAAGCTCCTCTTAGTTTGTTTACCACCAAAGTAGAAAGTGCTTCACCGTCTACGTCTTCAGCAATGATCAACAATGGTTTACCCGATTGTGCCACTGGCTCCAGAATTGGTAATAACTCTTTTAAAGACGATACTTTTTTGTCGTATAAAAGGATATAAGGTCTTTCTAATTCCACTTCCATTTTCTCCGGATTGGTCACAAAGTAAGGCGATAAATACCCTCTGTCGAACTGCATTCCTTCTACTACATCCACGTAAGTGTCGGTACCTTTTGCTTCTTCAACGGTAATAACACCTTCTTTTCCAACTTTTCCGAAAGCAGTAGCGATTAAATCACCAATTACATCGTCGTTGTTGGCAGAAATAGAGGCAACCTGTTTGATTTTATCTGTTGAGCTACCTACTTCCTGTGCTTGTTTCTGAAGATCGGCCACAATAGCTTCTACCGCTTTGTCGATACCTCTTTTTAAATCCATTGGATTGGCACCAGCCGCTACGTTTTTAAGACCTTCTTTAACGATAGCCTGTGCTAAAACCGTTGCAGTAGTTGTACCGTCACCGGCTAAATCGTTTGTTTTTGAAGCCACTTCTTTTACCATTTGCGCTCCCATGTTTTCCAAAGTGTCTTTTAATTCCACTTCTTTCGCCACAGAAACCCCATCTTTTGTTACAGTTGGTCCACCAAATGATTTGCTGATGATTACATTACGCCCTTTAGGACCTAAGGTTACTTTTACTGCGTTTGCCAATGCGTCCACACCGCGTTTTAAACCATCACGTGCTTCAATATCAAATTTTATATCTTTTGCCATTTTATGTCTTTATTTTAATTTATTATTTCGTTTTGGGTACCTATTAGATGATCGCCAAGATATCATCTTCTCTCATGATCAGGTAATCTTTACCGTCGAATTTTAAATCGGTTCCAGCATATTTTCCGTATAAAACAGTGTCACCAACCTTAACAGTTAGCGGTTCGTCTTTTTTACCGTTTCCTACAGCTACCACAATACCTTTCTGAGGTTTTTCCTTAGCTGTATCAGGGATGATAATACCGGAAGCAGTTTGCGTTTCAGCAGCTGCAGGTTCCACGATAACGCGATCTGAAAGGGGTTTGATGTTTAATGCCATAATGCTATGTTATTTTATGTTATTATTATTTAGATGCAATTTACTTTTCAGAAAGTATGCCAATTGCTAAAACTGACAGTTTTTTGTAAAAAAAAATGCCAGCACTGACAGGCTGGCATTTTTCTAGCGATTGCTATATCTTATTTTTTAGCTTCTTCTGTTGGAGCTGCCGGAGCTGCTGCGTCAGTCGCTGCTGGAGTTTCTGTTGCTGCTGCCGGAGCCGCTGCTTTATCAGCTGCAGGTTTTGCCGGAGCTGCTGCTGGAGCTGGTGTACTATTGTCAATTAATTTAGAACCATTGTCACCCATACTTCCTGTAAAGCTTAAGCTGGATAATAAAATCAATACGATTAAGGCTGTAGCCAATGTCCAGGTACTTTTGTCAAGGAAATCATTTGTTTTCTGAACACCACCCATCATTTGAGAACCACCAAGGCTTGATGATAATCCTCCACCTTTAGGGTTTTGAACCATGATAACCACAATAAGTAAAAAACAAACGATTGTTATTAGTACTAAAAAAACTGAAAACATATTTTAATTTTTTAATTGTTATTTTGTTGTAATATCTTAATATCCGAAATTCGGTCTGCAAAGAAATGACTTTTTTCTGGATATTTCAAAATTAATATTTCATAAGCTTGAATTGCTTTCTGATATTTTTTTTGTTCAAGGTAAACTTTTGCCAGTGTTTCGGTCATCAGGTAAGAGGTGTCCTGCGAGGATTTCTCAATGTTTACGGGAGCTGATGGCGTATTTTTGACAGGCGTTATTTTTGGATTTGTCTCAATAAATTTGTCGATCAAATCTAATTTTTTCTTTTTCTCCGGATCAATTTCTTCTAAATCGGCTGGTTTTTCACGGTCGATAGGGCTGAATTTGGCCAGTTGTAACCATTCCTGGAACGAATGTTTTTCTTCTTTTGAGAATTCCAACGGTTTGCCGATCTCCAGTTTTTCTGTAGCCGATTCAATTCCTGACGGTTCTGTTACGACCGGTTCCACTTCCGGTAATTCGGTTTCTACTATAGCTTCCGGTTCGGCTACGCGTATAGACGAACGGATGGATTGCTCCAAAGCTGTTTCTACTTTGGGTTGCTCGGTAACGGATACTTCCGGTTCGGGCGTTTCTAGTTCCGGTTCGGCTTCTTTAATAGAAGAGCGAATGGATTGTTCCAACGGATCGACTTCCGGAACCGTTATTTTGTCTTCTTCCGGTATAACAACTTTATACTGGTTGACAATGATATCGTGGATTACGGCTTCTTTTTCCTCAAAAAAAGCCTGCTGGATTGCGGTGAAATTATTTGAAGTAATAAATTCAAACAGTATACTCCGGTCAGTGGTATAAGCGGCTGTCTTTTTTAACTCCTGATTATAACGAAAACTGTTTTCATCGTAAAGCCCTTTAAGGTGAATTGCACGAGCCGCCTGAAAATAAGGGAACTGATGCAAAACCGCCTCCAGTTCGACCGTTTGCCGGGACTGGATGTTTTGGGGTTTGTTGAGTAAATAGGTTAAATCGTTTACGTTCAAAATAACAGTTTTAGAGTGTTACCACTTTGCTAGTGACTGGTTGAATACATCCTGAGTAATCCTTTCGAAAACAACATTCAGGGCTTCCGATAAACGGGAACCTACCAATTGCTCATTTCCAGGGAAATCATAATAGAACGAGAATCTTTTTTCGAAATCATCGTCCGATTTATTTTTATTGGTGAAACGTACGTTTACAGTGATCGATAGTCTGTTCTGATCGGCACCCTGATTGGCATTCGATCCCATAGGTGTGATACGGTAATCGGTGATTTCACCTTCATAAATCAGATCGCCACCGGTATTGGTAAGACTCAGGTTCGTTTGATTCTGAATAATCTTTTGCAGTTCGAGTGTAAAAATTCGTTCGATACCCGGTTCAACCAAAGCGGCATTATTTTGAAAATAATTTACCTGAAATGTTTTGGCGTCTATTTTTCCGGTTCCGGTAAAATTATAAACGGAACAGCCGGTTAACAATAACAGGATCGGGACAATTAATATGTGTTTAATAGCTTTCATTGTATTACAAATCGAATTGCTTGATTTTTCGGTATAAAGTTCGTTCGGAAATTCCAAGCTCGTCTGCGGCGGCTTTTCTTTTTCCTTTATTGCGTTCCAGTGCTTTTTTGATCAGTTCGATTTCCTTCTGATCCAGTCGAAGGGAATCTTCTTCCTCAACTGCTTCGGCGATCAGATAATTTTCATCGTCATCGTCGTCAAATTCTTCCTGAATGCTTTCCGAAGGCATCGGAATCACTTCCAGACTGGTTTGTTTTTCAAACGGAATTTCAGTTTCTTCGGCAGAACCATAAATGCGTTGGATCAGGTTTTTATTACTTTCCTGTACCTTGTTGGTATTCCCGTTTTGCATTAGTTCCAGCGTCAGTTTTTTCAGATCGTTCAGATCGCTTTTCATGTCGAAAAGAATTTTGTAAAGGATTTCCCTTTCGGAACTGAAATCGCTGTCGGCTTTTTTCTCGCTGATGACTGAAGGCAGATTGCTACCTTCCATCGGTAAATACGATTGTAAAGTGGCGAGTGAAATATCGCGACTGGTTTCCAATACGGAAATCTGTTCGGCTACATTTCGCAACTGACGGATGTTTCCACTCCAGCGGTATTTGGTAAGCCATTGTACGGCACCTTCGTCTAATTTTAAAGGTGGCATTTTGTATTTATGAGCAAAATCGGATGCAAATTTCCGGAAAAGCAGGTGAATGTCCTCTTTTCGTTCGCGTAGGGGTGGCAGGTTGATTTCTACGGTACTCAAACGATAATACAGATCCTCACGGAATTTTCCTTTTTCGATGGCGCTAGTCATGTTGACATTAGTAGCCGCCACAATACGTACATTGGTTTTTTGCACCTGAGAAGAACCTACTTTGATAAATTCCCCGTTTTCAAGTACCCGTAACAAACGCACCTGAGTGGTTAGCGGTAATTCGCCTACTTCATCAAGGAAAATCGTACCACCGTCGGCCACTTCAAAATAACCTTCACGGGTTGCGGTTGCACCGGTAAATGCTCCTTTTTCGTGTCCGAACAATTCACTGTCGATCGTTCCTTCCGGGATAGCACCGCAGTTCACGGCGATATATTTCCCGTGTTTCCGATGGGAAAGGGAATGGATGATTTTCGGAATACTTTCTTTACCTACACCGCTCTCACCGGTTACCAATACCGAAATATCGGTTGGGGCAACCTGTATGGCTTTTTCGATGGCGCGATTGAGTTTCGGATCATTTCCGATGATTTCAAAACGCTGTTTTATGGCTTGGACGTTTTCCATGACAGAGGTTGTTTGGGTTATATTGATAGAATGGACCGGTTTACAACATTAATTCATGTCGGAATAACCGGTTGCTTCTCCTATTAGCGTTGCGGTAGTGCAATCGTTGATTTTTACCATAACAAAATCACCTACTTTGTAGTTTTCTTTAGGGAAAACAACTACCACATTCTCCGAATTTCTTCCGGACCAATGGGCGTCAGATCTTTTGGATGGTTTTTCGATTAGCACTTCTACCGTTTCGTTTAGGAAACGAGATGTTCGTTTATGACTCAGTTTTTGTTGTAAATCAACAATTTCCTGTAAACGACGTTTTTTAATTTCTTCCGGAACGTCATCCTCCATTTTACGAGCTGCCAGGGTTCCCGGTCTTTCGGAATAGGCAAACATATAACCGAAGTCATATTCTACATATTCCATAAGGGTTAAGGTGTCCTGGTGATCTTCTTCCGTCTCCGTTGGGAAACCGGTGATCATGTCCTGTGAAATGGAACAACCCGGAATAATGGTTTTGATTTTATCGACTAATGTCATGTACTCTTCACGAGTATGCTGACGGTTCATTTCCTGTAAAATTCGTGTACTTCCGGATTGTACCGGTAGGTGGATATAATTACAGATATTAGGATGTTTAGCGATGATATGCAATACTTCTTCGTGCATATCCTGTGGATTGGAAGTCGAAAAACGGAAACGCATTTTAGGATGTGCGATGGCACACATGTCCAATAACTGGGCAAAATCTACCGCAGTTGCTTTTTGCATTTCGGTTGCTTTTTCAAAATCTTTTTTCAATCCGCCACCATACCATAAATAACTATCCACATTCTGACCTAAAAGTGTTACTTCTTTAAAGCCTCTACTGGCCAGATCGTTGATTTCTTCGAGGATACTTTGCGGTTCACGGCTACGTTCGCGACCACGGGTAAACGGCACTACGCAAAACGTACACATATTGTCACACCCTCTTGTGATCGACACAAAAGCGGTGATTCCGTTGCTAAGTAAGCGCACAGGAGAGATGTCACCATAGGTTTCGTCTTTAGACAAAATAACATTGATGGCATCGCGACCTTCGTCTACCTCTTTTAAAAGGTTTGGAATATCTTTATAGGCATCCGGGCCAACCACCATATCCACGATTTTTTCCTGTTCGAGGAATTGGCTTTTCAGACGTTCGGCCATACAGCCCAAAACGCCCACTTTCATACCCGGATTTATTTTTTTTACGGCATTGTATTTTTCAAGACGTTTTCGCACGGTTTGTTCTGCTTTGTCCCGAATAGAACAGGTGTTTACCAGAACCAAATCGGCTTCTTCCAGTTTTTGGGTTGTATTATACCCTTCGTTGGCCAAAATTGAGGCAACGATTTCACTGTCGGAAAAATTCATGGCACAGCCATAGCTTTCGATAAAAAGCTTTTTGGAATTTCCTTCTTTATTTTCGAGAACAAGACTGGTTCCCTGTTTGTTTTCTTCAATAACCTTTTCCATATAGCACTATAGAGTGTAAATCTTCATAATCTGCAAAGATAGTATTAAATTTTATTTTCTGACAAGATGACATATTTGTTTAACACAGATTTTCGATTGTGCTGAAAAAGGCTTGAAATGGCTATTTTGACTATCTTCTGAAAAGATCCCGGAACTGGTATAGCAAGCGTTCCAGTAAGCGAAGGTCTTCGGTGATGATATCGGCCGTTCCACCCATTTCCTGTTGAAAGGTGATCTTTTTATGGTAGGATGTGTTTAAGCCTTTCGGAAGGGAAACGTCAATCAGTAAAAGGCCATCTTTGTCGGGTGTTAGTGAAATGGATTTTACTTTTCCTTTAACGATACCGAATTCGCGATCGGGATAATTCAGTAAACGGATATTGACATCCTGATTGGGTTTTAATTTTCCGGCATTGACGGTTCGCGCTTTTACTTTACCTATATATTGTGTCGATGATTCCGGAATTACGGTAAAAACATTTTCACCCACATTGATAGTTTGATTTTCTTTCCAAATTTGCAAATAGGACACTTCGCCTGGAATGGACGAACGAAGTACATACGCCAGGTCCCAATCGGCAATAGCTTTTCGCAATTGGTTATAGGATTGCGCCATATTCCGGAAAAAGATAATCTGGTCTTTGGTCTCGTTAATTTTAGTCGTTTTACTACTGCGATTGAGTTCGTTTAACGACGAATGCAATTGCGAGATCTGAGAGTTCAGGCTTTTTATGTTTTTTTCATTTTGCAGGTAATCGATATTTTTGGTTTCCCATTCCTGTAATGCGATGACACCATTGTCGAATAGTTTTTTATAGCGCTCCAGTTCTTTTTTCTTAAGCTGTAATTCGGTTTGGGCAATCGAGGCCTGTTGTTCCAAAAGCCCTAAGCGTTCTTTTAGCTGAATGGCTTCATACCGTTGTGCATTGTTTTCAACGCTATACGGTTGTAAGTCTTTATTCAGTTCGTAGTTGGCGTAGTCTTTTTCGAAAAGAGCAAAAACACTGGAAATATCCCCCAATTGTAGGGCGTTTAATTTTTCAAACGGAAATTTAAAATCCGGATTGATTTTTAACGTATCGGTAATGCTTTTTAAAAGAAAAACATCCGGATAACTGGCGGTATTTTCAATAACGGCCAAAGGAGTATCCTTTTTGACTTTGCTGCGATCCGAAACCAATATTTTTTCGATGCGACCCGAGGTTCGGGCGATCAGTTTTTCGGGCGGTGTTTGGGTTGTTATGGAAATTTCGGTGGTTACGATATCCGGATAACGGACAAACCAGGACAGAATTAACATTAACGATAGGATAATGAAAATTACAATATTGCCCCATCGGATCATCCAATGTGGTACCTGCGATAGTATTTCCTGAACTTCTTCGCTTCTTAACTTTATATCTGTACTTCTATTTTGAGGCATTTGATCGATTTTTTAGTTTAATTACCCAGTTGCAATTGGTTTTTAACCAAACGGTAGTAATTTCCGCGACTGTCTACAAGTTCGTCATGGCTTCCGACTTCAATAATCCGTCCTCTGTCCAATACCACAATCTGATCGGCATTCATAACGGTACTTAGTCGGTGAGCGATAACCACTACGGTTTTATCCCGGAAAAAGAGATCCAGTTTTTGCATGATTTCCCGTTCGTTATTGGCGTCCAGTGCGGAAGTTGCTTCGTCGAAAAATAGCATTTCCGGATTTTTATAAACAGCACGGGCGATCAGTAAACGTTGTTTTTGTCCGGTACTCATTCCAGTACCTTCCATTCCGATTTTCGTATTATAACCCAATGGAAGTTCCTCGATAAATTCCTGTATGTTGGCTACATCGGCGGCGTATACCAGTCGCGCTTTATCTACTTTATCGGCACCAAGGGCGATGTTGTTCGCAATCGTATCATTAAAGATATAACCTTCCTGCATGACACATCCAATATGCGAACGCCAGGTTTTTTGGGACATGTTTTTAAGATTGGTTCGGCCTAAAAAGATCTCTCCGGAATTCGGATCGTAAAACTTCAACAAAATTTTCATTAAAGTGGTTTTTCCGCTACCGCTAACTCCAACAATGGCGGTTACCTTTTTGGCCGGAATGGTCAGGCTTACATCTTCCAAAACCGGCATATCGGAACCGGTATATCGGAATGAAACATTTTTGATATGTAAGGTTTCATCTTTTGGGAAATCGTGTATTTTTTCATCTTCATCCTGAGTTTCATCGTCTTTTTCGTGTATTTCCGATAAACGAGCCAGTGAAATCTTTGCATCCTGTGCTTCCCGTATAAAGCCGATTAATTGTAATATAGGACCATTTAAACTTCCTACGATAGAACTGATCGCCATCATCATCCCCAGTGTAATGGCTCCGTCGATAACCAATTTGGCCGAAAGGAAAATGATCAGAATGTTTTTTAGTTCGTTGATAAAATTGGAACCGATCGACTGTGTTTGTTCCAATACAAGACTTTTCATAGACACTTTAAACAAGCGCGCCTGTATATATTCCCAACCCCATCGTTTTTGTTTTTCGGCATTGTGCAGTTTAATCTCTTGCATTCCATTGATTAGCTCAATTACTTTACTTTGCTCCTGACTGACTTCCGAAAAACGTTTGTAATCGAGATCCTCCCGTCTTTTCAGGAAAAGCGTCACCCATAGGAAATAGAAAAAACTACCGATAAAGAAAATAGCAAAAATCGTCAGATTGTAATATGCCAAAACCGCACCCATGATGATCATGTTTACAAAAGAGAATAATACATTCAGGGAAGACGTCGTTAATATCCGTTCGATTCGGTGATGATCACTAATACGTTGCATAATATCCCCGGTCATTCGTACGTCGAAAAACGAGATTGGCAGGTTCATTAGTTTGATAAAGAAATCCGAGATCAGGGAGATATTGATACGGGTCGAAAGATGCAGTAAAATCCAACTTCGGATAAACTCCAGTCCGGTTTTTCCAAAAAATAAAAACAACTGCGCAAACAAAACCATATAGATAAAATGGATATTCTGATTCTGGATACCCACATCGACCACACTTTGGGTTAAAAAGGGGAAGATTAATTGCAAGCAACTTCCGGCCATTAATCCAATGATCAATTGAACGAGGAAGGTCTTATAACGTAATACGTATCTAGAAAGCAGTCCGAAGCCAAAAGCTTTATTATTGGTGTCGGATTCGAATTCATTCTGGTAAAACTTCGGGGTAGGCTCGATTAGCAGCGCAATACCTTCTTCGGTGGTTTCGGTGACATTATTGCCGATCCAGAATTTAAGAAATTCCTCTTTATCGTATTCCAAAAGTCCGTGTGCCGGATCGGAAACATAGAGTTTGTTTTTCTTTACCTTATAGAGAACCACATAATGGTTGTTGTTCCAATGTAAAATACAGGGAAGCGGTACATCCTGTAGTTTTTCCAGTGAAATTCGCACACCCAGGGTACGGAAACCGATTCTTTCGGCGGCATCACTCAGCGATAACAGATTGCTCCCTTCCCGGGTTGTTTCGGAAAGCGCTCTTAGTTTCTGAATATTGATAACCTTTTTGTAATGCTTGGCAATTATTTTAAGACATGTAGGACCACAGTCTTTGGAATCGGCTTGTTTATAGAATGGGAATTGCGACATTATTTGTTAATGTTAGTTACAATGATGCATAATGCGATTGTAAGTATGTTCGTTTTGTAGATAATTCTCGATATTCACAAATATATAAATATTGTTAAGGAAAGTTTTAAATTTATTTTTTTTATTCAAAAAGTTAAATAGTAACTTTAAAGTTGAATTTTTATAAGCAATAATACTTTATGGCATTTTGTTTTAATGGGTTTTACTCCTGTTTAATCAAAACACGGTTATCATTAGATTGGATATAAGAGGCAATAAAACAACTTTACTATTTTAATTGTTTATCCATATACCGGTGTTTATTTTTTCTACTTTTTTCAGATCTATTGAAAAAAAGGACTTATTGGAAATTACTCCAATTTCTTCTAACGATTTGTAATCTTTGTCTCCTTTCCATTTTGAAATGTAGGGATTATAAAGACATTCCTCTTCAAAATAATAGGTACTGTTGTTTCTTTTTCTTGGAATTCTATTATCAATACACATATATCGAAATTCACAATCTTTACAAATATCAATTTTATCTTTATTAATATTCCATATGTTTTTATAGCGGTTGCTTTGAACTATTTCTATTAAATCAATATTTTTAGTAAGATTTGAAAAAATATATTCTCCTTCAATACCATTCTTGATATTTCCATCTTTGTCAATGTATAGTTTTCGATTGTAGTAGGAATTAAATCGTAACGATTCTGAAAATGTATTGATGTTAATGAGAAAAAAGGGACTAAAAAAAGAAGGGATATTGTATTGTTTTTTATTATAAAAATTAATATCAGTGATTTGTTTTATTTCTTTTTTGATTCTCCTCTTAAAAGATAAATAGCTTACACCAGGTTTTTTTCTAATGTGTAAATCAATTGATTTAAAAGTTGTAGCGCTGATTTTTTCCTTAAGTAATGAGTGTAATACTTCCAGATTATCGTAATTCTCAATTCTAATTAATAAATGTTTGCAGTTAAGCTCTTCTAATATTTTAAAATCAAAACTAGAAGTTGTTTGACTGATGTCAATGATTGTATTGCTTATCAATGACGGATTAGTCCATTTGAAATTTATTTTAGGAAATCTATCTTTGAATTCTTGAGGTATAAAAAAACAATATTCTTTTTCAATTAAATAGTTAAGCCATAATTTTTCATTGGCATCAAGCTGATCAATTATAGTGTCCCGATTCATGTTTTCAAAAGAATAAAGTTTATTTACAACGGCTAAAGGCAAAAAATCGTAAGTATTTCTGGGTAGGTCGTATATACATGATCTGTTAAAGCCATTAATAACTGGAGTTTCGGCTTGAAACTTTAAAATCATGGCATTTCTAAAATTAAAGGCTTATGATACTTCATTTTTAAATAGAAATCTGTTGCGTATAATTTAGATACGATATAGTTATGCGATCGTATCGATTTTTGATTTGGTTCGAATTTTCCAAGCCTAAAAAACAATGGCAATAATTCAATTTGATGATGTTCCATATTTTGAAATTTTATTTAATTCTTTAGCAATCTGTTTTTCGAGATAATAATTACAGGGTTTTGAAACTTGCCCAAATTGCCCAATAGGATTGACTTCCAAAAAAACATATTCACTATTTACAGATACTAGCATGTCTATTGAGCCACTGTTTAGTTTCAAGGCCTTCATTAATTTTACTAGTTTTATTTCTACGGATCTAGGTAATTTAAACGGAGGAGTTCTATTGGGTTTCTCCTTATTATAGTTTCTAAAATCTACGGATGTTTTTGGGTCGTTTTGAGAAAATATGGCGCTTGAATAAAAAGTGCCCATTAAGTAAAAAATCCGTAATTCAAATAATTTGCAAATATGTTCCTGAAATAAACTGGGAAAAAAATCTTTTGGTAATAGATTAAAAATTTTTTTAGTAACAATGTTTGTTGTTGAGTTAAAAGATTCATTTTTATTATGGATAAAAATTCCCTGAGAAAAATTTTTAGTAATAATTTTTGAATGTTTTCTCATAAAATGGGAAACGGCGGTTTTTTTAGTAGCGATTAAAGTATCCGGAATGTTTAAACCAAAAGTTGTAGCTAATTTCAAAACATCTAATTTATTTATAGTGAGATCATGATGATTATTGATTGATTTTTTGCGGATATAATTCGTGAATAGTTTATGAATTTCATTTGTTTCAACTTGTAAATGTCTGTTGATTTGTCTGTCAAGGATGTTGTTTTCAATAATTTTACCAATGAAAATACTGTAATGACTTCTTCTGTACCAAAAAGCGGTAAAATCGTGTAGATTATAACTTTTTTCATTGATCGAAAATTCAATGTTAAATTGAGAATTACCAATAGTGACCGATTTGTAGGTAATAATGTCATTAACCGAGATTCGTAAAAAAGGAATATCGTAATATCTTAACCAGTCGATTACGTCATTTGTCGACAAATCATCGGGAGCGCTTAAAATCAGTACCATTTAAACTCGGATTTAATTTTTTTTGCAAAATCAGGATCTTTTACAGGAATTTCGGCATCGCTTTTCCGATAATAATCCGGTATGTTTTTAATACTGATCAAACCGAAAACCTGATACCCATAATGTAAATAGGAGAGGTTGTCGTAATTCCTAAAAATCATATAGCCAATCTGATCTTTTAAATAGGCCTTTTTGTAATAGGGATAAAATAAGGCCCAATAATTATTGTAATTAGCCTTGGCTTGTAAGTTATGGATTTCAACTATTCCAAATTCTTTTTGAACTAAGGCGAACGATTTAGCAGTTGGAAGATTTTGGTGTTTTTGAGTGATATGATGGAGCGTACTGGCATTCTTGTAGAAATAACTGGAGAGTAATTTCATATTTCTTTCTTTCTGAATGGAATCTAAACCTGGTATTTCCGAAACATTGGCAGCATAACTATTTACCAGTTGATCTTTCATGGCCAATTCATTTAGCTTTCGCAGATCAATCTGTTTTTCGAAATTATTTTTTAGCCATCTTGCATGGCATTTGAGATACATTTTTTTAAACCATTTTGATAAATCACCTTTCATGATTGAATTATAATACTTTTCGTCTCCTGACATATAAGCTACATTAAAACCGTATTTTTCGACTAATAGAGACAGTTCCTTTTTAAAAAAAGGAATGTCATTATGTGTAAAACTGTTATTTAATAACCTGTATTTAAAATCAGGCTCATAACCGCCGCTTTGTCGTTCCAACTTTAAAACATTTTTTTTCAGTATGGCATATTCGATTTTACTTGAAATAGAATCGTGTATAAAAACATCTCTTTTGTTTTGGCTTACGGAATAGAAGCAGATAAAGTATAAAATGAGTGTGAAGTGTGTTTTTTTCATAAACTTTTAAAAGTGATGAGACGAATTTTTTTTGCCTCATTTTGAATGTTAATAATGCATTTTGTTAATCACACCAGTCTTGTCCTACTTGAGTAGGGGTAGAATCGGTAAATACATCTGTACTTCCAACATTGTCTCCGCAGTCTTGACCGCCCATGGTACACTCTGTATCTCCGGTTGCTCCGGATTCTACTGGACCTGATGATATATAACCACCATTAATTATTCGTTGCGATCGCTTTAGGATTCTCGCATCTTCAAACTTTTTGAATAATTTTGATTCAAATTTTCCCATAATATTATAGATTAGATTAATACTTTGTATGACCGAATTTGAGGAACTCAGCAAATAATCAGAGTTTAGTTAGTCAATAATATTTATTGCTGTCTAGAAATTAATTCAAGAAAACTAAATAGGTTGGGATTGGTTTTATTCAAATGTAGGAACAGTTTTTTAGCATTATATTACAAGAGTACTACGCAAAGACACACAGTAAATACGCAAATACCCGCAAATACCGTTTGAAGCAAAAAAAGAGCTGTTACAGGTAGTGGTGGTATGGAAATAGTTAAAAGAAAAAGATAATAAACAAAGAATCCTACAAACCACGTCATGTAGTTTGTAGGATTCGAAAGATAAAATAGTGCTGTTTTTTTAAATAAAAAGTGTTTTAGGTTAAATACCGCTGGCTTTAGTTTACAGTAACTAAAATATTGGTTTCTCGAAATTGCTCAATCATTTCATCGGCAAATAGGATAAATTCTTGTGTTTTGTACTCATTCGGATAATAATAGCTATTAATAAAGGTAGCCGGGGTGTATAAAATCCCGTTGGTATCACACCAATTACGATGGGATTGTAGTAATTGCAACTTGTCCGGACTTGGATTCCCGGATTTGTTTTCCCATTCCGAAATATCCTTTTTGTCAAACCAGTCCTTTAACAGGAGTAAAGCCTGTTTTGGGTTATGAGAATAGGCATCCAATACCGCTAATGCAATTTTGGTCGATAGCATGTCGGGTTTTTCATACGGAACACTAAAAATAAACTGGATCTGGATGTCCGTTCCGTATTTTTCCAATAGCGTGTAATAAGCTTTAAAAGCATCGGTGCAATAGCCGCAGAGAGGATTTGTTACGGCCTGAATCGTAAGAACCGGATTATCGGAACCAAATCGCACATGATGCTGTTGCGGGATACTAGTATTATTGGCCAATTGTTTCTTATATAATAAGGAGGTAAAAAGACCGTAGTTTCGTTTGAATTTAAAGAAATCCATTTCACTTTTCTTTAAAGCGATGTTTTTTTCGATCAGCGCTTTCGTATAGTTTATTCCTAAATGTACCAGTGTTATGCATAATAAGGCTTTGATCCAGTAGGCGGCGTTAAAAGTAAAAGTGAACGGAGCTGTGAAAGCAAAACCCATTTCGAGAACAAGTAGCAAAGCGGTTGCCAAACAAAGGGCGCACCATTCTTTTAAAACGAATGCCTGACTGTATAATGAATACAAAAGGGCCGGTATTGCGGCGAATAAAGCTATCGAAAAAAAAGTCGTATCAAAACCGATAAAAAGCAATACCATCAATTGGGATACAAAAAAGACACCGGTAGCAGTACTAAGTGAAATCAGACCTAAAAAGCGAACTTTGGAATTGATGATGTTGGAACAACTCCCTTTTTCATTTAATGTGTTGCACAAAGTGGTCGTAATCGTATCCCGAATGCCCAGTTCTTCTTTAGTGATCAGCCAGCTTATATAAATGCCGATAATTGCCAACAAACCGATGACTGTTGCTATAAGCGAAAAGGGATAGAGCAGCGTCAGTAGCGTTAAAGCAGCGGCGATTCCTAAAAAGACTAATGTTTGTCTGTTTTTGGTATTTGATGGCGCCGTATTCTTTTCTACAACAATAATCGTCCCGGACCAAATCTTTTTAAAGTCGGCATAGCTATACTGTTGTAGTTTCTTTTCCGTGCTCTTACAGCTAATACGATTTTGGGTTTTATGTACCGAAACAAAAATGCTTTTACCTTCTATATTGATTAAGGTCAGGAAAAACTCAGGAAGTTGTTCCAGTGCTTCAATAGGAACGGTGGCTGCCAGGTTTTCAATACCAAAATAGTCGAATGTATCCGAAACCGACCGAAAGCTAGGGTAATCCTCGTGAGATAATAGTTGAAGATTCAGATCCTCTTTGTTTAAAAAGTGTGAATTTTTGAGTAGAAAATCATTTATAAGGTTTATGAAGGAGGGCATATCGTAATTTTTTGGTAAGAAATGTGAATACTTTTCTCAAAAATCATCATAAAGTGCGTTTGTCCAAAATTTTAAATGTTAATTTTTTTAACTTTTTTGATTATTTATAAACAAAAGTGGTGATAATGTGTGAAATGTTTTCTCGTTGTCGTTTTTAGAAGTCTGAGGATAAATGGTGGTTTGATTTTTTAAATCAGGTGGTTTAAAACGATTGTTGGAATGGAATAAATGCGGTTGTTACGGATCGTTATTAACAAAGAAATGGGAATAAATAAATAGGTTTTAAAAAATCAAAAAATGTAATATTTAAAAAAATCATATACTTTTGCGGAACAAACAGAAGAAGTATGGCAAAGAATTTAGTGATTGTGGAGTCGCCTGCCAAGGCAAAAACGATAGAAAAATTTCTAGGAAAAGACTACCAGGTGGAATCAAGTTACGGACATATAGCGGACTTGCCATCAAAAGAAATCGGTGTGGATATTGATAACAATTTTAAACCGAAATATGAAGTTTCTTCCGATAAAAAAGCGGTAGTTAAAAAACTAAAAGATCTTTCCAAGTCAGCAGAAATTGTTTGGTTGGCTTCCGATGAGGACCGCGAGGGAGAGGCTATTGCATGGCACTTGGCGGAAGAACTAAAATTGGATCAAAGCAAGACAAAACGTATCGTTTTTCACGAAATCACTAAAACAGCTATTCAAAAAGCAATTGAAAACCCGAGAGGTATCAATTATGATCTTGTAAATGCGCAACAGGCGCGACGTGTTCTGGATCGTTTGGTTGGATATGAATTATCGCCGGTTCTTTGGAAAAAAGTAAAAGGCGGTTTATCAGCCGGACGGGTACAATCGGTTTCCGTACGTTTAATAGTTGAACGCGAACGCGAAATTCAGGACTTTAAAGCAGAAGGATCGTATAGTGTTTCGGCCGAATTTGCTAATGAAGCCGGAAAAACATTTAAAGCAAAACTGCCACATAATTTCAAAACGAAACAAGAAGCCGAAAACTTCTTAAAACAAAATATCGGATCGGACTATAAAGTTTCCGATCTGGAAACAAAGCCGACCAAAAAATCACCGGCTGCGCCATTTACCACTTCGACTTTACAACAGGAAGCGGCTCGTAAGCTGTATTTCCCGGTAGGGGTAACGATGATGTTGGCACAACGACTGTATGAAGCCGGATTGATCACTTATATGAGAACGGATAGTGTAAACCTGTCGCAGGAAGCTATGACAGCTGCCGAAGCAGAGATCATCCGTTCCTATGGAAAAGAATTCAGTAAGCCGAGAAACTATGCGACCAAAACAAAAGGAGCGCAGGAAGCACACGAGGCCATCCGTCCTACGGATATGTCGTTGCATTCGGTAAATATCGACCGTGATCAGGCGCGTTTATATGATCTGATCTGGAAACGTACGCTGGCATCGCAAATGAGTGATGCGCAGTTGGAGCGAACCAATGTGAAAATTGTCGCAAGTAACCACAAAGAAGTATTTGGAGCGGTAGGTGAAGTATTGCTTTTTGAAGGTTTCCTAAAAGTATACCTGGAAGGGAATGACGATGAGGAAGAAGAACAGGAAGGAATGCTACCGGCTTTAAAAATCAATGAAAAGTTAACCAATAATTATATTACGGCAACCGAGCGTTTTACGCGTCCGCCGGCACGCTATACCGAAGCATCACTGGTAAAGAAACTGGAAGAGTTAGGTATCGGACGTCCGTCGACGTATGCGCCGACCATTTCGACGATCATCAACAGAAATTATGTTGAAAAAGGAAGTTTTGAAGGTCAGGAACGTAAATATGCCATGTTAACATTGAAAGGTGATAAAATCGCTGATCAGGAATTAAAAGAGAATTTTGGCTCGGATAAAGGGAAATTGGTTCCAACTGACATCGGAATGATCGTAAATGACTTCCTTGTTAAGAATTTTGAAACTATTTTAGATTATAACTTTACAGCCAAAGTAGAGCAGGATTTCGATGAGATCGCTGCCGGAAACGAAGATTGGGCAACCATGATGCGTGTTTTTTACGATCACTTCCATCCAACCGTGAAAAATGTAGAAGAAAATGCCGAAAGAGAATCTGGAGAACGTATTTTGGGTGTCGATCCGAAAACGGGAAAACAAGTAAGTGTTCGTTTGGGTAAATTCGGACCG
Source organism: Flavobacterium sp. CAU 1735 (assembly GCF_039888695.1). Lineage (NCBI taxonomy): Bacteria > Pseudomonadati > Bacteroidota > Flavobacteriia > Flavobacteriales > Flavobacteriaceae > Flavobacterium > Flavobacterium sp. CAU 1735. The sequence goes on from NZ_JBDQQQ010000001.1 coordinate 586,026, forward strand.
ATGGCACAAATCGGAGATGTGGACGACGAAGAAAAACAATTCGCCAGCTTACGACCGGAACAGAATATTGGAAACATTACATTAGAAGAAGCTTTAAACTTATTTTTATTGCCTAAAAATCTGGGTACCTATAAAGGAGAAGAGGTAGAAGTGAATAATGGTCGTTTTGGACCGTATGTTCGCTTCGGAAGTGTGTTTATTTCTTTGCCAAAAGGAGAAGAACCATTGGATGTTTCATTGGATAGAGCAGTGGAGTTGATCAAAGAAAAAGAACAAGCCGATGCACCGATTGGAACCTATAAAAACGAACCGGTACAAAAAGGAGTGGGGCGTTTCGGGCCGTTTATCAAATGGAATGGAATGTTTATCAATGTAAATAAAAAATACAATTTTGATAACCTGTCTCAGTCGGATATCGTAGCATTGATCGAAGAAAAACTACAAAAAGATATCGATAAAGTAGTTCATAATTGGGAAGAGGAAGGCATCCGTGTTGAAAAAGCACGTTGGGGTCGTTCGGTAATCCTGAAAGGAAAAGTGAAAATCGAACTTTCAAAAGATGTGGATGCGTCGAAGTTGACATTGGATGAGGTGAAGGAGATGATCGAGAAAAAAGCGCCCGCCAAAAAGACGGCTGCCAAGAAAACCACAGCCAAAAAAGCAACCACTAAAAAAGCAACCACAACGGCTAAAAAGAAATAAGAAATGGCATTTGATTATATTCAACCGGTTGATGCCGAATTTTTAGAATTTATTCAGGGATTAAACGTTCAGACCTTAGGTCGGAAAGTGGTCTTTCATACCGAAACGGAATTCCCTAATATAGAGAATGCGGCAATAGCTATTATTGGTGTTGTTGAAAACAGAGGATTTGCCGGTCATAATGATACAATCGAGCTAACCGCGATCCGAAAAGCGTTTTATCAGCTGTTTCCGGGAAACTGGGGCGCAGAAATTATCGATTTAGGGAATGTTGTCGCCGGAAGTTCTTCCGAAGATACCTATTATGTATTGAAAACAGCCGTTGCGCATCTGATTAAGAATAAAGTAATTCCGGTAGTAATCGGCGGTTCTCAGGATCTGACTTATGCCATCTACAGAGCATACGACCAGTTGGAGCAAATGGTAAACCTTGTTGCCATCGACAATCGTTTTGATTTTGGAAAAGAGGAAGAACAATTGGCCGGTCATTCGTATTTAACGAAAATGATCGTTGAAGAACCGAACAACCTCTTTAATTATAGTAATGTAGGGTATCAGACCTATTTTAACTCGCAGGAAGAAATCGACCTGATCGAGAAATTATATTTTGATGCCTATCGATTAGGAGAGATCAGTAATAATTCGACTATTGCAGAGCCGGTTTTTCGCGATGCCGATTTGGTCAGTCTGGATCTGACTTCGGTCAAATCGAGTGCCTCGGGTAACTTTACCCAGTTTATGCCAAATGGTTTTAATGGTAAAGAAATCTGTATTCTTTCCCGTTATGCGGGGATTAGTGATAAGGTGTCTGCTTTTGGTATTTTTAATCATAATAGTACCGAAGCAGAAGCGATGCTGATTGCGCAGATTTTATGGTATTTTGTGGAAGGATATCATTACCGTTCGAAAGAATATCCGTTTGGAAGTCGGGAGGAGTATTCCCGCTATATTGTGCCGTTGGAAGACGAAGAATTGATTTTCTATAAAAGCGATAAAACGGACAGATGGTGGATAGAAATACCCTTTTTAACAAGTTTTAACAATAAATTAAAAAGAAACACGTTATTACCTTGCACATATGAGGATTATTTGGGCGCAACAAACCATGAAATCCCCGAAAGATGGTGGAAGGCGCAACGTAAAAATATGGTTTAATTAACGTGTTCGTAACGTTGAATGTTTAAAAAACGTTTATTTAAACCCTAAATTGTGTTTTATTGTTTTTTTTAAGTTTTTTTTAATAAAATTTTTGTTTTTTAGAAAATAAATAAATAGGTTTACGCCCTTAAAAATATAAATACTATTAACCCAAATTTATATGAAGAAGTTCATTGCATTAACAGCTGTTGTATCCTTATTTTTCAGCTGTGGTTCTAACGACAGAGGTGAGCTAGTAGGAGTTAAAGGAAAGAAATGGCATCCGGAAAAGCCGTATGGTATGACTTTGGTTCCTGGTGGCGCTTTTATCATGGGTAAGTCTGATGATGATTTAGCCAACGTTCAGGACGCACCGACAAAAACGGTAACAGTTCGTTCCTTTTACATGGATGAGACGGAGATTACGAATAGTGAGTATCGTCAGTTTGTCGAATGGGTAAAAGATTCTACAATCCGTGTTCGTTTAGCTATCTTGGCTGATGAGCAGGGTATGAAGCCAGGTTCTGGAGGAAATAAAGGTGGAAGTATTGGAGATTTCGCTTTTAGTGACCAGGATCCTGCAAAAATGTCTGCATACGACAAATACATGTATGAGAATTATTACAGTGTAGGAACTGATGAAGATCCTTATGCTGGAAGACGTCTTAACAAAAAAGTAAAGTTACATAAAGACCCGCAAAAATACCCGGATGAGTATTATGTTGAGGTTATGGATTCTTTGTATTTGCCTGCAAGCGAGTCGTATAACGGTTTGAGAACTTTCGATGTTTCGAAGTTGAAATTCCGTTACACCTGGATGGATATTCAGGCGGCTGCTAAAGATAAAAGCACTACAAGTAGCAGATCTAAAAGAAGTAAATTTATCAAAACTGAAAATCAGTTAATCTATCCGGATACTACCGTTTGGATTAAAGACTTCGCGTATTCGTATAACGAACCAATGCACAATGACTATTTCTGGCACCAGGCTTATGGGGATTATCCTGTAGTTGGAGTTAGCTGGAAACAAGCGAAAGCATTTTGTGCTTGGAGAACGTTAAACAAAAACTCCTACATCAAAAAGAAAAAAGGAAGAGATCAGGTGAATTCATTCCGTTTGCCAACTGAGGCAGAATGGGAATATGCTGCCAGAGGTGGTTTAGAATCTGCAACTTTCCCTTGGGGTGGACCTTATGCACACAATGACAGAGGATGTTATTTGGCAAACTTCAAACCAAGCCGTGGAGATTATGCAGCAGACGGTGCGCTTTACACTGTTGAAGCTAAATCATACGAGCCAAACGATTTCAACTTGTACAACATGTCTGGTAACGTAGCCGAGTGGACTGATTCATCTTACGATGCAGCTGCTTATGACTATGTGTCGACAATGAATCCAAATGTTCCGGATGCTAAAAACCAACGTAAAGTAGTTCGTGGTGGATCTTGGAAAGATGTTTCTTACTATTTACAGGTAGGTACACGTAACTTCGAATATGCAGATACTGCTAGAAGTTATATCGGATTCAGAACGGTACAGGATTACATGGGAGCACAAGCTACCGGAAACAGACCGAACTAAAATTCACAAAATAATTCAACTTAACTCAATTTTAAAATTTAACCAATTTTTATTTATAATTAACTTAACTAACTAAAATTTTATTTTATTATGGCACTACCTAAAAAAGTTATGAATTTTGCCTATGGTATGGGGGCAGCAGTTGTAATCGTTGGAGCTTTATTCAAAATTATGCACTGGCCAGGTGCGAGCCCGATGCTTATTATTGGTCTTGGAGTTGAGGCTTTCATCTTCGCATTATCAGCTTTCGATCCAGTTGAAAAAGAATTAGATTGGTCTTTAGTTTACCCTGAATTAGCAGGTGGAGAAGCTAAAAAGAGAGATGTGAAAAAAGCGGAAAACCCAACTGAAGCGCAAGGATTATTATCTCAGAAATTAGACAACATGTTAAAAGAAGCTAAAATTGACGGTGAGTTAATGTCAAGCTTAGGTAACAGCATCAAAAACTTCGAAGCTGCTGCTAAAGGAATTGCTCCAACTGTTGATTCAGTTGCTTCTACTAAAAAATATGCTGAAGAGATGTCATTAGCTGCGGCTCAAATGGAATCATTAAACAGCATGTACAAAGTACAATTAGAAAGTGCTACTCGTAATGCAGAGATCAACAAAGAAGTTGCAGAAAACAACTTGAAATTAAAAGATCAAATGCAATCATTGACTGCAAACTTATCTTCATTAAACAACGTTTACGGCGGAATGCTTTCTGCAATGAGCAACAGAAACTAATTAGTTGCATTATTTATTAATCTTTAAAACTAATTAGAAAGAAATGGCAGGAGGAAAATTAACCCCTAGACAGAAGATGATTAACCTGATGTACCTGGTTTTCATCGCAATGTTGGCATTAAACATGTCAAAAGAAGTATTATCCGCTTTTGGTTTGATGAACGAAAAATTCGAAACAGCTAATACAGCTGCTACAGAAACGAATTCACTTACATTAGGCGCGTTAGGTACTAAAGCTGCTGATAACCCGACTCAATTCGGAGAAGCTAAAAAGAAAGCGGATCAGGTAGCGGTTATTACTAAAAATTTCTATGATTACATCGGAAAATTAAAAGCTGATGCAACTGCAGGAGTTGAAAAAAACAAAGACGGAAAACTTCCTTACGAAGCTATGGATAAAGGTGACAAAATCGACGAAGGTTGGTTTAGTGGTGACGGATATTCTGCTAAAGGAAAAGAAATCTCAAGTACTATCGATAAGTACAGAGCAGATATGAAAGCGATTATCGGAAACGATGCAAAATACAAAGCTATTGTTGCTGAAATCGATTCTAAATTCAATACTGCTGATGTAAAAGACGGAGAAGGTGTAACTAAAAAATATTTAGATTATAACTACAAAGGATTCCCGTCAATCGCTTCTTTAACGAAGTTATCGGCTATGCAGAATGACGTAAAAGTTATCGAAGCAGAACTTTACAACGCATTTTTAGGAAACACTGCAATGGCAGCGGCTTCTATGAAAAATTACAAAGCGTTCGTAATGATGGACAAATCAGCGTTCTTCCAGGGAGAGCAAGTTACAGGACGAGTAGTATTAGGTCGTTATGACGAATCTACTGTGCCAAAAGCGGTTTCTGTAAACGGAGCTTCTACAACAATCGAAAACGGATCTGCAGTATTCAAAATGGCTGCTGGAAGCGTTGGAGATAAAGATATTAAAGGTAAATTTACCTTTATGGAAGACAACAAACCAGTTGAAATCGAAATTGCAGGAAACTATGTAGTAGTTCCTAAGCCAAACCAGGCTATCGTTTCTGCTGATAAAATGAAAGTTGTTTACCGTGGTGTTCCGAATCCAATTTCGGTTTCTGTACCAGGTATCTCTTCTGATAAAGTAAAAGCGTCTGCTCCAGGTATGGCTGCAGCTGGAAAACCAGGTCAGTACAACCTTACACCAGGTGCTGGAAGTGATGTAACAATCAACGTTACAGCTACTATGCCTGACGGAAAATCATTCAGCAGTAAAGAAGTATTCCGTATTAAAGGATTACCTTCTCCAACTGGAAAAATCCGTGGTGAAGTTGCTGCTAAAGGAGCTAAATCTAACTTAGAGGTTTGTACAATCTCTGCTGAATTAGAAGATTTCGACTTCCCTGTTACTGTAAACGTAACACAATTTAACATCAGAGTACCAGGTCAGCCAACTATCGTGGTTTCCGGAAACAAAATGGATGCACGTGCTAAGGCAGCAATTGCTAAAGCTAGCAGAGGTGATATCGTTGTTATCTCTGAGATCAAAGCTAAATTCGTTGGTTTAGATCAAATGCCAAAAAGAGTTGCACCTTGTACATTTGAAGTACAATAAAAACGACCAAGTTTGAGTTTATAATTACTTAAATAGTATATAAAGAATAAAAAATGAATTGGAGAAATTTTTCATTAGTAATTGCATTTACTTTTAGCTCAATTGCAACTTTTGCACAGTCTAATCTTTTAAATGCAAAAACCCCGGCTGAGATCGGTAAAAAAACCGCAGCACAGTTAAATGCAGATAACGACAAGCCGCTACCTTACGGATATGTGGATGATCGTGATGTATTAATGGGAAAAAAGATTTGGGAAATTATCGACCTTGATGAAAGAGTTAACTTCCCATTGTATTACCCTATTGAAGGGAACTTAGGTCCGGATAGAAAACCATTATATGATGTGTTGGTAGAAGGAATTAAGTCAGGTAAGCTTACTGAAATCTATGATGATAGTTATTTTACAACTAAAAAATCATTAAAAGATATCGAAGCCTCCCTATTCAGAATCGATACAACTGATGCCGGTAAAGAGCAGTACAACAGCTTCACGGCAAAACAGAAAAAAGCTGGTGCTAAAATTTCTGAAGAGTATATCAACAAAACAGAAATCGCAGCAGTTCACGTATCCGATTATAAAGTTGTAGGATACTGGTATTTCGATACCCGTCAGGGAGAATTAAAATACCGTATTTTAGGAATTTGCCCAATTGTTCCGGACGTGTATACAATGGACAAAGAGGAGAAAGAATACATTGATTTGTTCTGGGTTTACTTCCCATCGGCAAGAGATGTATTACACAGTAGCAAAGCCTTTAACGATAAAAACTCGGCAATGCCAATTACGTTCGACCACCTGTTAAATTCAAGACGCTTTAGCGGTGTGATTTACAGAGAAGAAAACGTTTATGGAGACAGACAAATTGACGAGTACGTAAAAGAAAATGCACAGATGCAATTATTGGAATCAGAACGTGTAAAAGAAAAAATCCGCAATTTCGAACAGGATATGTGGAATTACTAAAAAATAATTTCTCCAATTTCATAAAAACTCTTACCCAACCGGTAAGAGTTTTTTATTTTTGTAGTATGGTAGATTATTTGATTGTTGGTTCCGGAATTGCCGGTATTTGTTTCGCAGAAACGCTATTGCAAAACGGAAAAACCTTTAGGGTATTGGAAGATAATTCCACATCGTCGTCGCGAGTGGCGGGAGGATTGTATAATCCGGTTATTTTAAAACGTTTTAGCCAGGTTTGGATGGCCACTGAGCAATTGGACTACGGCTTGCCTTTTTATGCGGCTATCGCCAAAAGAATCGGTGCGGAATTTGATTTTAAAATACCGATCTACCGGAAGTTTGCTTCCATAGAAGAACAGAACAATTGGTTTCATGCGGCCGATAAACCGAATCTGGCACCATATCTGTCAGCCGATATAATTCATCGGAAATACCAATCGATTACGTCCGATTTCGGTTTTGGAGAAGTACGTATGACGGGTTATGTCGACACGGCTGTATTGTTGAATTCCTATAATCGTTATCTCGAAGAAAACGAGCTGTTGCTTAAAACACACTTCGATCATTCGAAATTGGTAACCCATGACGATTTTGTACAATATGAGACATTATCCGCGCGACATATTGTTTTTGCGGAAGGTTTCGGGATGATTCACAATCCGTTTTTTAATCATCTGCCATTAGATGGAACCAAAGGCGAATTATTGGTCATTAAAGCACCGGACTTAAACCTGGATGTGGTTTTAAAATCCAGTATTTTTATCCTTCCTATCGGTAACGATTTATTTAAAGTAGGCGCAACGTATAATTGGGATGATAAAACCGATTTGCCAACCGAAGCCGGGAAACAGGAATTAGTGGAAGAACTCAAAACACTGATCGATTGCGAATTCGAAATTGTCGATCATTTTGCCGGTGTACGACCAACAGTAAAAGACCGGCGCCCGCTTATTGGAACGCATCATGTCTATCCTAATGTACACCTGTTAAACGGACTCGGAACCCGCGGTGTAATGTTAGGGCCATTTCTGGCGGATAAACTCTTTGAATCGATCGAAAAGAAAACGGCATTAGATGCTCAGATCGACATCAAACGTTTTTATAAAAAATTAGGAATCCGTTTGGATTCCTAAGCTTATACCGTGTCGTTTTTATCGATATGTTGTTTCCAGTTTTTGTCGTAATGCACAAAAATGTTGATCCAGATGTTTCGGGACAAACGCATAATCACCGGCATAAAAACGATTAGAGTTGCAATAATGGCTATAAATGCGGTTTTAAGACTGGTTCCCAGAAAAATATGGGAAATAACAAATGCCGCTACTCCAAAAGCAATACCAACACCATAACTCACATACATCGCACCGTAAAAGAAAGACGGTTCGATCTTATAATAGGTTCCGCAATGACTGCATTTTTCGTGCATGGTAAAAACATGACTCAGTTTATACGGATTTTTCTCTACATACATGTTTTCTTCCTGGCATTTTGGGCAACTACCCGTTAAAATGCTGTTGAGTTTGCTTCCTTTTTTAAACATTTGTAAAAATTTTAGTAAAGGTACGTCTTTAAAAAATTACCTTTGTAGCCTTTGTAACAAAATTATGCTAAATATACACAATTTATCGGTTTCTTTCGGGGGAACGTACCTGTTCGAGGAAGTTACTTTCCGACTGGGAGCGGGTGATCGCGTTGGGCTTGTTGGAAAGAACGGAGCCGGAAAATCGACCATGCTCAAAATCCTATCGCGGGAATTAGGCCCCGATTCAGGAAGTATAGCTACAGAAAAAGAAGTAAAACTTGGTTTTCTAAAACAGGACATCGACTTTGTAAAAGGAAGAACCGTTCTGGAGGAAGCCTATCAGGCTTTTGAGGATATAAAAAACGCAGAGCTAAAGATGGAAGAAATCAACCATCAGTTAGTGACGCGTACCGATTATGAAAGTGAAAGCTATTCGGAACTTATCGAACAATTAAGCGATGTAACACATCATTACGAAATATTAGGCGGTTATAACTATGTGGGCGATACGGAAAAAGTATTGTTGGGATTGGGTTTTAAACGCGACGATTTTGATCAGCTAACGGATACCTTTTCCGGTGGATGGCGGATGCGTATCGAATTGGCCAAATTATTATTGCAAACAAACGACATATTATTACTGGATGAGCCTACGAACCACTTGGATATCGAGAGTATCATCTGGTTGGAAAGTTTCCTGCGAAACTTCCCGGGTGTAGTCGTTATTGTTTCGCACGATAAAATGTTTTTGGATAATGTAACCAATCGTACCATTGAAATTTCATTAGGGAAAATATACGACTTCAGTAAGCCTTATTCGGAATACCTGATTCAACGTCAGGAAATCCGTGAAAAGCAGTTGGCTACGCAAAAAAATCAGGCTAAAAAGATTGAAGAAACGGAAAAACTAATTGAAAAATTCCGGGCCAAAGCCTCAAAAGCTTCGATGGCGCAATCGTTGATCAAAAAGCTGGATAAGGTAGAACGCATCGAAGTCGACGAAGATGATAACTCGGTAATGAGTATTTCATTTCCGGTATCCGTTACACCGGGTCGTGTAGTGGTTGAAGCCGAGCACGTGACCAAAAGTTACGATGAGAAAACCATCTTAAAAGAGATTTCGTTATTGGTCGAGCGTGGTAGTAAAATCGCATTTGTCGGACAAAACGGTCAGGGGAAATCGACTTTTATTAAAGCGATTGTAAATGAATTCGAATACGAAGGAACCATCAAACTCGGACATAACGTACAATTGGGGTATTTTGCGCAAAATCAGGCCGAATATCTGGATGGCGAGAAAACCCTTCTGGATACCATGATCGAAGCGGCAACGGACAGCAATCGTTCGAAAGTACGCGATATGTTGGGCGCCTTTTTATTCCGCGGCGATGATGTCGAGAAAAAAGTAAAAGTACTGTCAGGAGGAGAACGCAACCGATTGGCGCTTTGTAAGCTGTTATTACAACCGATTAACGTGTTGGTAATGGATGAGCCGACGAACCACCTTGATATCAAGTCTAAAAACGTTTTAAAGGCCGCTTTACAGAAATTCGAAGGAACGCTGTTACTGGTATCCCACGACCGTGATTTCTTACAGGGAATGGCGAATATCGTTTATGAATTCAAAGATCAGAAGATACGGGAATACTTGGGTGATATTAATTTCTTCTTAGAACAGCGTAATGTACAAAACATGCGTGATGTAGAGAAGAAAGACGTTGTCAAAGAAACGGTGGTACAAAAAGACAATAAAGCCCTTTCGTATGAAGAGCAAAAGAAACAAAAAGCCCTTCAGAACAAGCTGAGTAAAATTGAAAGTCAGGTTCAGGAACTGGAAAAAGAAATCCGAAAAGACGATAAAGCGCTGGCAGAACACTACGAAAAACTAATGCAGGATGCGTCTTTTTTTACAGCCTATGAAAAGAAGAAAAAAGAATTAGAACAACTTTTGGAAGAATGGGAAAATGTTCAGGAAGAAATAGAAAGCAATAGCTAGAAATAGAAAAAGAGTGGTTTATAGCCGCTCTTTTTTATTTAAACGGATTGCGTTCCTGCCAAAGGGTTTCCGGTTCCAGTGAACGGAATAATTTTGAAATATAACGGTTAATAAAAGCATTTTCGTGCTGAATATAACCGAACATTTCCTGCGGTTTTGCACCTACCGAACTCTTGATTTCAAGAGCTGTACGGGCAAAAACAATCTTCTTATAGCCTTTGTTTACCGAATAGCCAACCATATCGTAAAGCATATTCAGATACAGCATCTTTTCCCGTTGGTGTTCGTCATCATATCCCAGAAAATACGTGTCGATGGTTGAGCCGTTTTTTATCAGTGTATTAAAACCGATCAGTTTATTATCCAGAAAATAACCGTAAAATAAAAACCGATCACCCAATAATTTCTTGAGCTTAAAAAAATGATTTTCGGCCAGGAAAAAAGTATTAAAAGGCGCATTACGCGCTACATTCTGATACAAACAATGAATGGTGTCGGAATGCTTTTGGATGTCATCCAGACTAAACTTTTGTTTCACAATGTCTGTTGCCTTTTTTCGCGCTCTTTTGTATTGATCCCGGTATTTTTTTGTTAGTGCCTCTACATAATCCGTTTCGTGATGCCAGTTTTCCGGGATGTTAAAAAGCATATTGGGTTGAGTGGTAAACCGGTAAAATGAAGCAAATTCGGGAATCGCAAAAGAAGCGGTATCGTATTCGGAAAAATCCTTAAAAACGGTCAAATGGATCTTTGTTTTTTGTTTTCGGAAGTGTTCCTTTAATGCTTTTGTAGCCTGTAATAATAGTGTAATGGCTTGCGACGGTTCCATTTTTTCGTTTAAAACAAAAGCATTCTGACCGGTAAGCATGTTGTTTCCGATAAAGAGCACATGCGCACTAAAGTTTCGGAACACAAAATTGCGGGCCGATGTTTTAAAACAGTTATCCCTTTCGCCAAACGATTCGACTTTGTTTAAATCCAAAAACTGCGATAAGGCAATTCCGCATAATTCGTCTTGTTGGTATAGGCCGATATAATGACAAACCATATTGGCAGGAGCCGATTTTTCCAGAACGGTACTATACGCTTTGCTAAGAAAAATATTAGAAACAGCGATATCGTCCCAATTTTCGGGGAGTTCGCTGGCAGTAGTATAAATTTTATAGGTAAAGTCTGTTATCACAAAAAATGAATCGCTCCACAAATGTAGAGCGATTAGTATATAAATAAGTGTTAAAAGATAAAATTTTCTATTTCATAGCACAAATTATTCCTCCCATAATCATACAGCTAACGACCCAGAAACCACCGGCAATCAGTGTATATTTCCAGGATCTGCGTTCAAAAAGGGCGCCGGTTCCTACCACTGGTAAGGCAAAAAATAAGCCGGCAAAAAAGCCGTGTAACATTCCGTGTTTAAAAGTGCGGAAAGCATCCCCGTAATCGGTCATAAAGGCTTGGTACGATGGTTTGGCTACTGAAGGATCGCCGCCTATCATTCCTAAAGCTCCGAATTGGTGAATCGTTAGCATCTGAAGGATAAAAGAAATAAAGAAAGCATAGACAATAGCCATTCCGAATATAACAGCCATATTGCCTGTTTTTACTTGCTCTTCTGTTAAATGGGCTTCTTTCATCCAAATAGTACCGAAAACTTTCGGATTATACCATATAAATCCAACTACCAAAGTAGATAATGCGGCTAATAGTAGCGCTAAAAAGTTAATTTCCATAATTTTTTGTTTTTTGTTGTATAAATGTATAAAAATTAACAGTGTCTTTTTGTTTTTTATTTTAAATCATTTTTTCTACTGAAAATAGAATATTTTAATTGCTTTTCAAGTATTCTGTGAATTCAAAAAATAGCATACGCAAACCCACTCAAAAAATAATAAATAATAAATTTAAATTATTGATTTTTAGTGTTTTATGATTTTTTTTATTCTTGTGTATAGCTGCGTAGTCGATTTTTTCTTTCGTTGTTTTTTTTGCGGTTACTTTGCCTTGTGAATGATTCAGAAATTGACGGGAATACAAATATTAAAGTCGATTTCAGATGCTTTTAAAGCGTTAAAAATAGTCACAATCTTTATTTAAGATTTGTGTCCGATTGAAGAGAAAATGTCCTTGATTAAGGATCAATTATTAGCTTAATTATTTTTTCATAATTACTTAAAAATAAAGTTTTTTGGGGTTAAACAGTTGTTAATGAGACACCCGTTGTATTCTTGGAATTGATTGGGGGAGTTAGTTTTAAAGATTAGGGTGTCTCTTAACTATTTAAGCTCATTTTGCTAATGATTAGGAATATAGTTTAGTAGTTTTTATAAATTATTTGAATAAAGTTTTTTGGGGTTAAACAGTTGTTAGAGAGATATTCCATTACATCCTGAAAATTAATTGGGGGAGTTAGTTTTAAAGGTAGGATGTCTCTCAACTGTTTTAAGTCGGGAAGTCACTTTTTTTAAAAAAAATATAGCATAATTGTTTATATCAATTATTTAAGATAAAGTTTTTTGGGGTTAAACAGTTGTTAAAGAGGCATCCTTTATAGTCTTAAAATTAATTGGGGGGTTAGTTTTAAGACAGGATGTCTCTTAACTATTTTAGTTTACAATGATTTTGATCTGTCAAAAATATAGGTATACCATAGCTGATTGCCTCTTCTGCTTTCGGAAGGATTTCTTGAATGCTATTGCGAAGCTGTTTCAGCAGTGTCTGCGTTTTTTCAGGAAAGCTATTAATATAATGATCAATTTCTGATGTCGTTTTAATAATCAAAACTTTAAAAGAAAGGATTATAACGTTACAATTCTTTTACAGAAACCTATATTCAACAGCCATTTTAATGAGCTCCGCGACATTTTTAGCACCAAATTTTTGAAGAAGATTACGACGATGGGTTTCAACGGTAAGCGGACTTACAAATAATTCATCGGCTATGGTAACGGTGGTTGCACCATTAGCGATTTTTTGTAAGATCTGTTTTTCTCTTTTTGTCAATACAGGAATGGCTTTCCATTCGTTTTGGGATGGTTTCATCATGATCTCCTTTGCCTCTTTGCTAAAAGCCAATTTCCCTTCTAAAGCTTCCGAAATACAGTTTAGCAACTCATTGGCATCAGCATTTTTCAGTACATAACCACCAGCTCCGTTTTGAAGTAGCTGCATCATAATACTTCGTTCCGCCTGATTACTCAGCCCTAAAATAACCGTTTCAGGTGTTTTTTTCTTAATGATTTTACAAAGTTCAATCCCGTGGTAGTCGGGAAGCATAATGTCGAGTAATACAATATCCACTTGATTATTTTCCAGAAAATCGAGAAATGACTGGCCATTAGTAAAACTAACGGCAGTAATGCGGGAATCGCTTTTTAATAGCGTCTTTAGACCTTCGATCACAATTGGATGATCATCTACAATGGCCAGAATAATTTTTGAAGAGTCAGACATGTAATTCGATGTTTATTGTGGTTCCTTCGCCAGGAGCCGAATGAAGTTCAACCGTTCCGTTTAGATATTTTGCCCGATTTTGAATATTGGTAACTCCAATTCCTTTTTTCTGTTCCAGAATACTTTTGTCAAAACCGGTACCATCGTCTTCTACTGTGATAAAGAACGTTTTTTCATTTTGACTGCATTGTACCATAATGTTTCCGGCATTTGCGTGGCGAATGGCATTGGATAGTGCTTCCTGAATAATACGATAAATAATTACCTGAGTGGCGATTTCCATTTCGGGATCAATATTAAAAGACTCGTAACTGATGGAGCTATCCTGAGATTCGAGAGATTCACATAGGTCTTTTAAGGCTGTTTCCAAGCCAAATCGAAGCAATGTTTCCGGCATCATATTACGGGCAATACGACGCAATTCGGTAACAGCATTGTCGAGTTGACCGATGATTTTTTGAATTTCTACCGGATTCGGATTTTTTTTAGTATCGCTCATTTCACCGGATAGTTTTATTTTGATTCCGGCAAGCATTCCCCCTAAGCCGTCATGAAGGTCACGGGCTACTCTTCGACGTTCCCGTTCTTCGCCTTCCAACATGGCTTCTGTCGTGGATAAAAGTTGTTGTTGATGTAACTCTTTTAACTGTTGCTGGTGATTGATTTCTTTTTGTTCCGATAGTTTTTTCTGATTCCGATAGAAAGCAAAAGCTAATACGGCAATCGCCAGAAAAAATAAGGCTGATGCACCGAGCAAACTGCTAAAAAGTCGGTTGTTACTGGCTGCGAGGTCTGCTTCTTTTTTATCGGTTTCCAAAGCTGTGATTTTTTTCTGGTTTTCAGCATTTTGAAATTGGACTTCCAGTTCGTTGATTTTTTCTTTGAGTTTACTGTTATTAATACTGTCGCTTAGCTGACTGTACTTTGTTTGCCATTGATAGGCTTCTTTCAGATTCCCCATTTTTTCATTAACAGAGGCCAATTGGGTATAAAACATTTTCCGATTGTTTACTTCGGTCGCCAGATTCCCCTCTTTTAAAAGCTTTAATAAAAGATCCCGGGCATTTTTATATTCTTCCAATTGCAGGTAAATATCATACTTTCTGAAAGTAAGCATTTGGAGTAAGGTGGATTGGTTTAGGCTTTGAGCGAGAACAATTCCTTTATCGAGACTTTTAATAGCGTTGTTAAAGTAGCCTTTCGAAATAAGATACAAGCCTTCGTTATAGTAATAATAGGGGTACTGTGTCGATTCTTTATGCGGTTCCAAAATGACTTTGGCCTTATCCAACATTATTTTGGCGGTTTCATTATCGCCTTTATAAATAAAATTACTCACCGCACCGAGGTAGGCAAGCATGAGTTCGGAAGATCCCGGCTTATTTTTTTCGAGTAAACCGATTGCTTTTTTGTTATAGGCTTCCGCTTTGTCAAACTGAGCATTATACATAAAAAGGGTTCCCAGTTGCGAATAATAATGCGCCATTTTTTCGGATTTACCAGACTGTTGCGCCAGTGGAATTGATTTGTTTAATAGGATGTCGATTACAAATGAATCTCCTTTTTTGTTACGTTGAAGAATAGCATAGTTGTACCAGGCTGCAGCTGCAGTTTCATAACTGGCGGCTGTGCGGAATACTGTTAGTTTTTGAGTGGCTTTGCGTAGTGATAATTGTGCTTTTTCCGGATTGATTGCCGAAAGATGTTGTCCTTCATAAAAAAAATACAAAGCATTTAGATAGGAATTCTTAGCGGCCAGTTGTTTGCCTTTGGTCAGGAACATCCGACTTTTAACGGTGTCTTTGGCTCGCCAGTAATCGGAAAGCAAAAAACTGGCATTGGCTTTAATACTATCGACGGATCTGGAATAAACAATCTGATGAAGACTATCGGCATAGGTTTTTTCATTAACGGGTAATAACTGTTGTGCCGTAACGGAAAATAAAAAACCGTGTAGTATAAAGAATAGCCATAATAGTCTACGGGGAACTAGGAACCGTTGCATGGAATATATTAATTTTTTCGGATGATAAAATAAGAATTTTCCTCTAAAAACATTCTTTTTAAAGATATAAAATCCTTCAAAGATTGGAAAAACATCGCAAAAAGCCATGCAAAGGGAATAAAATACTGGAAAACCATTAGAAAAAAATACTCATTTTCTGCGATTGTTGCTGTTTTGGCAGGAATCTAACTTTGCTTCAGTAAAAGATTATAACCATTTAGACATTTTATATTATGAGAAAGAAGATTTTAACGACGTTAGTATTGACCATGGCCTTCGGATTAATTTCTACATCGTGTAGCAGCGATGGAGACGGTTCTGGTAATGCAACAGGAGGAAGTAGCAAAATGGTACGTTATAAAGCAATTGCGTCCGATAATGCAAAAATTGATGTTATTGCCTATACCAATGCACAAGGGGATATGACAACCCATACGGATATAAATGCAACTACATGGGAAAGTCCGGAAATCAGCATGCCGGCATCGGTACAAGCGATTTCGTTTGGAGGATCGGCTACTGTAGCGACACAGGGAGAAACAGGGACACTTAAAGTACAAATCATTGTTAATGGAGAAGTGGTAAAAGAAAACATATCAACCGGATCGGTTATGTCGGCTTCAACAACTTTGTATTAATTTAAAAGTATAAAGAATTTACAATAAGTATGTAATGACAACCGGGTTTCGTAATACTAGGCGATCCCGGTTTACGAATTTCCATATCGTTGTTTTTAGAATAACTAATGTAAAACTGCTTTAAAAGCGTTTCAGTTATTTTGCCTGATTTAAACAAACGAGTAGGTTTCTAATACTTATAGATACGACTTAAATAACAAAATAACCTGCCAGATTTATTATTTTCTGACAGGTTATTTTTATTGTATAAAAATGTTTTACAAGATTTTTAAATAGTAGTATTTACTGTTTTTCGACAGTGAAAAGTACATGAGGACTGTCTCCTTTATCGATATGTCCGGTTAATCGAAGTCCATTGTATGTTCTGTATATCGAAGGTCGGGTACTGTTATAACTCAAATTACCATAGTTGATTTCTTTAAAATCAACCAATACATTATTGGTATATGCCCATGACCATGGGACATAAGTTCCAAAGCTGATATCTTGTTTGCCATGTTTATAAGTTAGCTCATTGTATACTCCGGTAGCACTCTGAGACTTATGTTGTGCCAGAATTACGGCGTACTTATGAGCTGGAATTACGGATGGTTGCTTAGAGAAAAAACTACTGCCGTACCATGAACTTCGGTCTTTATAAACTAAGTTCTTGTCACTTTTGTTATGAATTATGATTTTAGCGGTTAGACCTGTTCCGTAAGCCTTTTTTAATCCGTCAACCATTTTACGGGCAGATTCATAATCGCTAGTGATATAGTCTGATGTATTAAGAGAATTGTTTAGATTGGATAAAGTACTAATGGTAAACTCTGCATAATGAGGTCCGTAGGAAAGTGGTGTGATTTTTCCGGAGATTTCAAGATTACCCAGTCGTTTCGTCATAGTAGGTCTGCTATGGTAGTTTAATTCTACATTATTGAATTCCGAAAAATTCACCAGCACATTACTACTTCTACAACTCATACCTAAATGCCACTGGGGCAAATAGGAGCCAAAACATGTCGTAATATTCTCATATTGATAAACGGATTCGTTGTATACACCTGTTTGTAAAGCATTTATGGTTCCGGAATAAATAATAGCATATTTTTTTGGAGGAATAGTGTAAGGAGCAGTATTTATAAAAAAACTATTTCCCCATGCTATTTGTTTTTTGAAAATTAAATCTTTGTCTGTATTGTTGTAGACGATGGAATATAGGCTCCAAAGATTAAAAAAATCAAGCTCAGAACATATTTTAAAAGCCTCTTGTTTTGAGTTGGTTATATGAATTTTTTCATTGGCATAATTCGACATAAAAGATAAACTGGATTTGGCAGTAGAGACGGCCAATTTTGAAGTCGAAATAGGTTCGTTTTGTTCTTGTAAAAAATCGTCTTCCTGACAATTTACAAACAATAGTAAAGATAAAAGTGTAGATACTAGTAATAATTTACGAATCATGATGATACTATTTAAGTTAATATACGTTTTGTTGTCAATAGCAAAAGTGATAAATCCTCTATGTCGGGCTTTTGAAGGAGATTTTATCTGTGATTGTATGTGCATTGACCAAGAATAATTCAGTTGAATTTGAACTATTGCTTTATTCTTTAGTCTGAATGCTTTTCGGGAAAGATTTTCGGGTGTTCTTGTGCAAAATATATATCAAGGAGAGATAGTACTACGATAGTAAACTTGTAAACATCAAGCATAAA
Organism: Flavobacterium sp. CAU 1735; assembly: GCF_039888695.1. NCBI lineage: Bacteria > Pseudomonadati > Bacteroidota > Flavobacteriia > Flavobacteriales > Flavobacteriaceae > Flavobacterium > Flavobacterium sp. CAU 1735. Next base: position 604,034 of record NZ_JBDQQQ010000001.1, read on the forward strand.
TCAAAGATACATCTAAGGATATTGAATCGCAATGCGACGACTTTAATTTACGTTTTCTAGGGCTGATTTGACTACTTGTAGGGAAATAGTTTAAATGTCCCATTTTGAGTATGTTGTATTTTTAGAAAAGTTATGTATTTTCGTTTATGACACATAGAATTATCCGATTATGAAAACACGATTGCTGCTGCTGTTTCTGGTTGTAAGTGGACTATCTTGCCAAAATACGGATAAAACCAGTATGGATAAAGAGTCAGAAAAGACCGAAATGACATTTGATAAAGAACGGTGGCGTGTAACCAGCGATGAAGCGTATGCCTATAGAGATAAAATGGTTAACGATCTGATCAATAATAAGAAGTTGAAAAAACTGAAAAAGAAAGCAATTCTGGAACTATTGGGTACGCCGGATCGCACAGATAGTGGTTATTTGTTTTATACCATTCGTCAAAAACGGATGTTTATCCTGCCATTACAAACCAAATCAATGGTTATAAAACTGAAGGAAAATGACAGTGTTGAATGGATAAAAATGCACGAATAGCAAAAAAATGGTAGATTATATACTAAAATAAAGAATGATGCAATTAGAAATAAGGAAAGAAGATAAAAATGATTTTGAAGCGGTTTTTAAGCTCATTGAAAATGCTTTTGAAAATGTTGTATTTAGTGATCACCGGGAACAGTTTTTGGTGGAACGCTTGCGGAATTCGGATGCTTTCGTACCGGAGTTGTCTATTGTTGGAGTGTTAGAAGGTAAAATTGTAGGGTATATTTTACTGACGAAAATAGTGATCAAAGCCAATAATGGAGTCGAAACCGAATCGTTGGCATTGGCGCCTGTGGCTGTTTTACAGGATTTCCAGAAAAAAGGAGTCGGAGGTCAGCTGATTCGGGCGGCACATGACAAAGCCCGTACAATGGGTTTTGGTTCGGTTATTTTATTGGGACATGAAAAGTATTATCCAAAGTTTGGTTATCAAATGACAAGTCAATATGGAATACGATTGCCTTTTGATGTTCCTGAAGAAAACTGTATGCTGATTGAATTGATTCCCGGAGCACTAAAAGAAGTGTCGGGAGTTGTGGTGTATCCAAAAGCATTTTTTGAGTAATAATGCGTAAGTTGTTTGTTTCGAATTAAGGTTAAAATTATCTATGGTTTCGATTTTTTGGATCCAATGGTATAGTGACTGTCTTTTCGATATCCAGTATCGTCCCGTTTTCTGACTGTTGATTGTAGAATACCAATTTGTCTTCGTATGGTGCTACAAAATTGTAAATGGGGGGAATTAGCACCTTATTAGTACTCGATAAAAGACCTCATTTTCCACCTTTTATATCCAATGTCCTTTATCATTGATTACTTTCCGGGCTTTAAAAACTTTTCTCTTTTTAGAGCTTCAGTTTTAGAAGTAAAGAAGTCACATAAATTACCTTCCAAGGCCTAAATTTTATAGTAAACCCTTTTGTCGCAAGGGAATTGTGGGACTTAAATTAGAAGTAAAGCCTGTGTACGTTTTATTAAACTTTTCGGAGTAAAGAATATAAACAACAAATTCTGCCATATCTAAAGTGTTATAAATAAAAAAGCCCCTATAAAATATAGGGGCTTCCTGAGTAGCGGGAACAGGACTCGAACCTTTGTCCGCCGTGGCGGATATGAACCTGAACGAGCTACCTATTGCTCTATTCCGTGCTGTGTGTTAGTATTCTCAGGCTGTTTCCTTAGTAGGGGAAAGGGGACAGATTTAAATTAAAAAAGCCCCTGTAAAAATATAGGAGTTTCCTGAGTAGGGGGAACAGGACTCGAATCTTTGTCCGCGGCGGCGGATATGAACCTGAACGAGCTGCCTATTGCTCTATTCCGTGCTGTGTGTTAGTATTCTCAGGCTGTTTCTTTTAGGGGAAAGGGGTAGGCTTAAATCAAAAAAGCCCCATCAAAATGTTGATGGGGCTTCCTGAGTAGCGGGAACAGGACTCGAACCTGTGACCTTCGGGTTATGAGCCCGACGAGCTGCCTACTGCTCTATCCCGCGATGTGCGTTTGTATTCTCAGTATGTTTTCTTAGTAGCGGGAACAGGACTCGAACCTGTGACCTTCGGGTTATGAGCCCGACGAGCTGCCTACTGCTCTATCCCGCGATGTTTCGAGTGCAAAACTACAACGAATATTTGGATTGACAAGACTTTTTTTAAAAAAAATAAAAATTCGACTCTTATTCGCCTGATATGCCTACCTTTGTAGGCTAAAATTTTTACTATGGCACACAAAGCAGGTTTTGTTAACATCATCGGGAATCCCAATGTCGGTAAATCGACATTGATGAATGCCTTTGTTGGCGAACGCTTATCTATTATAACTTCTAAAGCACAAACCACCCGTCACCGTATTCTGGGAATTGTAAACGGAGACGATTTTCAAATCCTGTTTTCCGATACACCGGGAATCATCAAACCGGCGTATGAATTACAGTCGTCGATGATGGATTTTGTAAAATCCGCTTTCGAAGATGCCGACGTACTGGTATATATGGTCGAAATAGGAGAGAAGGAATTAAAAGACGAAGCGTTCTTTAATAAGATCATCCACGCCAAAATCCCGGTATTGTTGTTGTTAAACAAAATCGACAAATCCAACCAGGAACAACTGGAAGAGCAGGTAAACCTTTGGAAAGAAAAAGTGCCGAATGCCGAGATTTTTCCAATTTCAGCTCTTGAAAATTTTAATGTGAGTACCGTATTCGACAGAATTATCGAATTATTACCGGAATCGCCGGCCTATTATCCGAAAGATGCGTTAACCGATAAACCGGAACGTTTCTTTGTAAACGAAACCATCCGTGAAAAAATTCTGTTGCATTACGAGAAAGAAATTCCGTATTCCGTAGAAATCGAAACGGAAGAATTTAAAGAAGACGATGATATCATCCGAATCCGGGCCGTAATCATGGTTGAACGCGATACGCAAAAAGGAATCATCATCGGACATAAAGGTGCTGCGATCAAAAAAGTTGGAATCGAAGCCCGACAAGACCTTGAGAAATTCTTTGGAAAGAAAATTCATATCGAAATGTTCGTAAAAGTTAACAAAGACTGGCGAAACAGCAGTTATCAGTTACGTCGTTTCGGATATAACAATAAATAAAAATACCAAAATAGAAACAGTGTTGTAGTTAGGATAAGGCCGCTACAATTAAAATAATGTACTTTTGCAAAAAATAAAGAAAGATGAATAATATCGTAGCCATAGTAGGAAGGCCCAATGTTGGAAAATCCACTTTTTTTAACCGATTGATTCAGCGTCGTGATGCCATAGTCGATTCGGTAAGTGGTGTAACCCGCGACCGTAACTACGGAAAAAGTGAATGGAATGGAAAAGAGTTCTCGGTGATCGACACCGGAGGATATATTAAAGGTTCCGACGATATTTTTGAAGGCGAAATCCGCCGTCAGGTAGAATTGGCCATCGATGAAGCCGATGCGATCATTTTTATGGTCGATGTGGAAGAAGGCATCACTCCGATGGACGATGAAGTGGCAAAACTGTTGCGTAAAGTGACCAAACCCGTTTTGCTTGCCGTAAACAAAGTAGACAATGCTATGCGTGAAAAAGACGCATTCGAATTTTATAACCTTGGACTGGGCGAATACTATACCATTGCCGGAATGAACGGAAGTGGTACCGGTGAATTACTGGACGCTTTGGTAGAATTATTACCGGAACTTCCGGATGCTGTGGAAGAGGAAAATCCGCTACCGCGTTTTGCTGTAGTAGGACGACCAAATGCAGGAAAATCATCGTTTATTAATGCGCTGATCGGGGAAGACCGTTTTGTGGTAACCGATATCGCCGGAACAACCCGTGATGCAATCGATACCAAATACAACCGTTTCGGATTTGAATTTAACTTAGTAGATACGGCTGGAATCCGTAGAAAAGCCAAGGTAAAGGAAGATTTGGAGTTCTATTCCGTGATGCGTTCCATTCGTGCGATCGAACACAGTGATGTTTGTATCCTGATGATCGATGCTACCCGTGGTTTTGAAGGACAGGATCAGAGTATTTTCTGGTTGGCCGAAAAGAACCGTAAAGGCGTTGTGATCCTGGTAAATAAATGGGATTTGGTAGAAAAAGATACCATGTCGACACGTGATTATGAAGCCCGAATTCGTCAGGAGATTGCACCTTTTACCGATGTGCCGATCCTGTTTGTATCTGCATTGACCAAGCAACGACTTTTAAAGGCTCTGGAAACTGCTGTTGAGGTATTTGAAAATCGTAAACAACGTATTGCGACTTCAAAATTCAACGAATTGATGTTGCCAATTATCGAGCATACGCCACCACCAGCTTTAAAAGGAAAATACATCAAAATTAAATACTGTATGCAGTTGCCAACACCAACACCTCAATTTGTGTTTTTTGCCAATTTACCACAGTATGTTAAAGATCCGTACAAACGTTTTATCGAAAACAAATTACGCGAGAATTATAACTTTTCAGGGGTTCCAATTGATATTTATTTCAGACAGAAATAGTTTGTTAAAGTTTCTATAAGAATTTTCGTTATTATACGTGAAATCATTTCTTTTGCGGTTGTTATGTTTACATATTAACCGCAATTTTTTTTATACTAATGCAAAAAATCACCTTACTTTTTGCGTTTTTGTTGATAAGTTGCCTGTCCTTTGCTCAAAATAATATGGTGCTAAAAGGGAAGGTAATAGACAAAAACTCAGGATTACCAGCCGAATCGGTTACCGTTTATCTTTCGGTTGTAAAAGATTCGACACTTATTGACTACACGATTACCAACAAAGCGGGGAATTTTGAATTCAGCGTTAAAAAAAATAGCCAACCGGTTTTTCTAAAGATATCGATGATCGGATATCAGGATTATAAACAGGAAATGGACGGGATAAACGCATCCCATGATTTTGGAACGATCGCTCTTGTCGAATCTCCTAAAACACTGGGTGAAGTGATTGTAAAAACCGAAGCACCGCCAATCCGGATTAAAAAAGATACCTTAGAGTTTAATGCAGCCTCGTTTAAAGTGCGTCCGGATTCCAATGTCGAAACCTTATTAAAACAATTGCCGGGTGTTGAAGTTGATAACGGTAAAGTGACGGTCAATGGAAAGGAAGTTAACCAGATATTGGTAAACGGCAAACCGTTTTTCGATAAAGACGGGAAGATTGCCTTACAGAGTTTGCCATCCGAAATCATCAATAAAATACAGGTAACCGAAACCAAAACGAAAAAAGAAGAGCTCTCCGGACAAAAAGCCAGTTCGAATAATGCTACAATTAACCTGACGATAGATGAAGATAAAAACAAAGGATTTTTTGGGCGATTTACCGGAGGATATGGAACCGACAGCCGCTACGAAAGCAGTGCGTTGGTCAATTATTTTAAAGGAAACCGTAAAATCAGCTTTTTAGGATCATCAAATAATATCAATTCGGCCGGATTTTCAATGAATGAAGTTTTCGACAATATGAGCGGAGGACGTAATGCGTCGGTGAATATTGGCGGAGATGGTAGTTTTGGGGTTAACGGGATGAATTTTGGCGGTGGAAAGGGAATTACCCAATCCAATATGGCCGGGTTAAATTATGCCGATCAGTTTTTTAAAGGATTTGACGTAAGCGGTAATTATTTTTATACCGATGCCACGTCAAAGAACGACAATAAAAGCCGGTATCAGAACTTTCTTCCGGATCGGACGATTATAACCGAATCAGCCGGAAACACGCGTGAAGATAAGTATATGCATAATGGAAGTCTTATTATTGAATATAAAATCGATTCGACGGCAACTGTATATGTTTCGCCACGATTTTCCAAAGGCAACTCCAAATATAAAAGCCAGTCGGAAGAGGCGACGATGAACGAAAACAACCGTGTTTTGAACGATAGTGACAGTAACTTGTATAACGAAAGCGACAGTCAGAGTTTTTCGAATTCCATTAGTTTTAATAAACAGTTTGCAAAAAAAGGAAGAAGTCTTGGGATTGATCTCGATAATTCCAATTCCAAAGATATCGGTAGTAACCTTAATCAGTCCAAAACCCGTTTCTATGACGACAACGGCGCTTTGCTTCGAACCGATAACCGGGATCAGATTCGGTATAACCGGAACTTTAACGACCGTGTGGAGATTGATCTGGAATATCTGGAACCGGTTATGGATTCCGTACGTTTAAAGCTAGCAGTGGATTATAGCTGGAATAAAGCATTGGATAATAAAACAGCCTATAACTTTGATGAGACTACAGGAGATTACACGATGCAAAACGATACGCTTTCCAATTTCCTTCGATCCACAACAACTACGATAAACCCAAAAGCGGGAATCAATATCGAAAAAAATAAATTCTTCCTGAGTAGTTATTTCGGAACCAATATTACCCGTTTGGATAACGAATCGTATTACCTGTATCGAAATACCAAATTGATACGGGATTATATACTGCCATCGGCTTCGCTATATATGAGCTACAAACTGTCGAAAGCCAAATCGTTTTCGATGAATTATTCCTATCGGGTTTCATTCCCGTCGGCCGTTCAGATGTTACCGGTAGATGACCCGTCAAATGCTTTGGTAAGTTATATTGGAAATCCGGATTTAGATCCAACCAAAAGCCATTCAGCCGGAATTTATCTTCGAAACTATAATTATGCTACCCGATCGGGTTATAGCTTTTCGGTTACAGGTCAGTATTACGACAGCCAGATTATATCATCAACCATTTATGATGAAAGTGCGAAACGTTTTACGACCTATCAGAATATATCCGGAGGATTTAACGTAACGGGAGGCGGAAACTGGAGTAAAAGCTTTATCGTTGATATGCATAAATTCCGAATTGGTATTTCGCCGAATCTAAGCCTTACAAAAGATAAAGGATATACCAACGGCGAACTGTTTGATGCGTTGAACTACCGTTTTCGCACCCGATTTAATTTGAATTGGGATTATGGTGAATTACTAACGGTGACACCATCGTACACGTATTCGTATAACGTGACCAATTATACCAATTACAGTGTTAACTCGGCGTCCAACTATACGCATCAGTTCAATCTGCAAACCACAAGTTACTGGCCTAAAGGACTGGTAATCGGGAATGATTTTGGATATACGTATAACTCGGCTATTTCCGACGGTTTTAAAAAGGATTTTTACCTGTGGAATACCAGTGTGGGCTATAATTTCTTTAATGACAGAATGTTGTTTAAGGTTAAAGTGTACGATTTACTGAATCAAAACCAAAGTGCCATCCGAACGATTGGAGCTACCAGTATCCGGGACGAGGAGAATACGGTATTAAAACGTTATGCGATGTTTTCGCTGACATATAAGATTGAAAAATTTGCCGGAAAAGAGAAAAAAGGCAGCCGTGGAAGACCGGGAGCCTTTTAAAAAGATAAAAAAAATGAGAAGCTGTGAAAACAGCTTCTTTTTTTGGTCAGTCCCGAAGTATATTTGCTAAAAAATTGAAAAAGAAAGATGAAATATTTTTATGCCGGAATTGTGCTCTCCGCCTTATTTGGATGTGAGCCCGAACGAAAGAACTACGATCTCAGGATGTTGCCGCGGGAATGGGTGCGGCTCACAAAAACAGCAAAAGGTCTGGTTGTCTATAATACCTGTGATTCCGGGAATTTATTGTTAACGATTACGCATACCGGTGAAAATTCGGAAATCTTCCTTCACGGTCAGCAGGAAGATCAGGAATATCAGGTTTTAAATACCTACCAGTCGGGCGATACGATAGTAGCGGTAACAAAATGGAAAGACGGAAAAGATGTACAGAGTTTTAAATTCCTTCCGGCCGAAAAGGAGAAACACCTGGGACGTTGGATTACGACATTTCCAACCGGATTTACCTCCGATAATATATTTGTAACCACCGAAAAACAAAACCATTATCCCAAAGTCGACCAACCCTGTCGGGAATGTTGGGGCGATGAATGTGATTAGACTACCGTTTAAAACCTGACAGGTCTCGAAGACCTGTCAAGTTTGTTATAGATATAGAAAGCGACTTTAGGTCGCTTTTTTTGTACGTATTTTGGGATAATAAAATCGGTATAAATACTTGTTTTTAAGGTGATAGGAGCATTTTTATACAAAACAGTATGGAAGTGTTTTTGAAATCTATTAATATTGATCATAAACTTGTTTAATAGCGATCATTATGACAAAAAATACGACACCATTACTTTCCAATTTGCCAATTGAAAAATTGACTTCGGAAACCGATTTTTTAAATATTCTGGACAAAGGAACATTGATCAAAGATTTTTTAATTGGAAGTCAGGGGAATTTGAAAGATATTAAAATGTATGCGTTATATGGCGATTGGGGAAGTGGGAAAAGTAGTTTGATGAAATACCTTGAAAAAGAACTTCGGGGAGAATTTAATACCTTCTTTTTTGAAGCCTGGGAATTCGAAAAAGATGAGAACCTAGCCATGTCTTTATTGGAATTTATCACGTATAAGTCAAATAGTACATCTGAAAAATTTTATGATGGACTGGTAAAATATGGCGGACGAATTTTAAGAGGATTGGCGAAGTCGGTAAAAGTGAATATTCCTTTATTTGTAAATGGACCGTCAATAGAAATAAATCCGTCTGCATTAGCAGAGGAATTAAATCAGAAAGATCCGATAACATTTTTTCAGGCTCTCGACGGATTTAAGACAGAGTTTCGACGATTGGAAGATTATATAACAGGAGAACAAAAGCCAAAGTATAACATTGTTTTTATTGACGATCTGGATCGTTGCGAACCGGAGCAGGTTTTAAATCTGATGTCGGCTATTAAATTGTTTTTTACCTATGGCGAAAAAACACTGTTCTTCTGTGGTATCGATAAACAGGCTGTGGAAGCCGCGGTAAAAACCAAATATGGAGATGTAGTGAAATCGAACGAATATCTGGAAAAGATATTTGATATTTCGTTTACGATGCCAAAACATAACGATGTCCAGAAGTTGATCAATCATTATTTTGATGAAACAACATACAGACTAGATATACTTGCGTATGAAATTAACAATATGGTTCATACTTTCTTTGATGCTCTGGAATTTAAGAATCCAAGAAGAATAAAAAAGGTGCTGAATAAGTATCAGATATTAAGGGAGTTTATAAGGATTAAGAAAAGTGAAGATTATTTAACCCCGAATATTGATATGAAAGATGGAGTCGTAGCAAGCCATTTTGAAACATTATTAGTATTGTATTTGATAATTCTACATGAATTTTATCCAACAGAATTTGACAACTTTTTAAACTTTGAAAAAATTAAAAAAGTTACTTTAAACAGTGTAGATAACAGATCAAGTGTATCAGAAGATATTAAAGCTGCGGCTAAAGATAATTATAGTAAAGATAAGTTAGATAGTATTATTATTCGGGTATCTGCGGATATTGAGCGATTTAATATTTGTCTTTTTCCGTCAAATATTGATGGGGTTAATGGAGATGCGTTGGCAATGGATTCATGGAGCCACATCATTGCAGATGGTAATAATGTTGATTATTTATTTTATAAATATATAAATCCGTTAAATCCTGGTATATGGCTTGATAGATCTGGTAATGCCTCTTTGCAAGATATAAAACGATTAATTAAAAATTTATTGTGAGTTATCTTAAGTGTTAAACCTGACAGGTCTCGAAGACCTGTCAGGTTTAATAAAACTCATTCTCTTTTGAATACTCTTTTTCCAGTATAAAAAATAGGCTTGGTTTTTATACTCCCTCTCCTGTTCCAATGCCTTAGATAAATTGTCATTTGCTTTTTGCAAGGTGGCAATCATAGTTTTTTGTCGTATGACGACATCTCTTGATGATTTTTGTTTTCTCTTGGAATCTATATTTTGAGAATTTGAGAAATAACCCCATACCTTATCTGTCCTACACTTCTCACAGTGTTACGGTTGTTTCTAATACTACCTGCATAGCATGGAGGAATTTTTCAATTAAAATAAAACAGTTTTTCTGTAAACAAAATGAATAGTAACGGGGAATGACCTTAAAAAATCATACTTATTAAAGAGATATTACTTCTAGGCATTAGAATCAGCACACAATATTTTGAATACTATTCGATATGTTGTTTTTATGATCAAATTGTTGATGATAATGATGTCGGGATTGATTTTTTTTGATTTTAAATGTTTGTAAACTATTGAGGGGTCAAAGCCATACAAAACGGACTCAAGTATAGATGTATTTGGATTTTCTGTCTGAGGATTCTGTAAATTAAGAATAAGCATAAAGTGCTTTTATCAGTGTTTTATCTGCTTTTTTCTAAATATAAATATGGAATTTTTAAACGTTTAATATGAAAACAATAGTACAAAAAATTAAAATTGGAGTTGTTGTTTTGAGTACAACACTATGGTGTCTTTCCTGTAGTAATGAGATGGAGAATTACAAGGAATATCCGCAGGATCAGTTAAAATCGGCTTCAGGCAGGTTAAGTGAAGAGGAATCAGTTACTGAGACAGTAAATCAAGAAGAACTGGACAGGCTTTTGGAAGGAATGAAATTAGAATTTGTATATACGGCTCCCATTATTGCAGAACATCGTCTGAATGTGCCTGAGAGTAAGAGTAAGAGTAGAGTAGTTCTTAGAGAGAAAATGACACCGGATCACATCAAACAATTGGGGTATGATACCGAAGAACAAGTATTGGAAGTCTTTAAACTTAAAAGATACAATAGGGAAAAACCGAATGGAGTTGCGATTAATGATTATCAAACCTGTGCTATTCTTGAAACGCCTATAGCTGTTGATGGAGGTCCTTGCAAAATTTTCGAACCCTGTAAAGATTTGGGTGGGAAATTTTGTGTTTATATAACGTTAGGAATGCCAAAGATTACCCCTGTGGGTGATGAAAATTCAGAATATAGAACAACCAGAACCATCATTGATAATGATTCTGATGAGGAAGATTTGTTTAAAAAAACGTACACTATTACTCAGGGAACATCTACAAAATGGGACGTGGAAAGATCAATCGGACTTAAATTAGGACTAAAAGTGGGGATGTCGTTAGGAGAAACTTCTATAGAAGTTTCTGTAGGTATGGCAACGAAAAAAGGAGGGACTAAAGACGAAAAAAGAGAAATAAAAGAAGAATATACAACTAAAATACCGGCAAGAAAGAAAAAACAAATTCTTATAGTAGAAGAAATAAAAACACAATATCTTAATTATCAGATTCCGGTGAAGTTAGAAGGATCTGCAGGATTACTGATGCACAGACGGCCTTTTAGGCGAGGTGCTTCGGCGTCTATTTTATTAAAAGGGAAAAAACTGATGGAAAAAGGAAACATTAAGGTCGAAAAGGCAATCGATTTTTATATTTATTCTAAAATACTGGACTAAAAAATGTCTTTCCATTCTGAAAATAGAAATGCAGAACATTATTATTCAGGGAAAGCCTATTAAAACAAAAGCCGGAACGAGTCCGGCTTTTTTTATATAATTGTCTCAGTATGTTACCAACTTCCTCCGGCTCCGCCACCGCTAAATCCGCCGCCGCCAAAGCCGCCACCGAATCCACCGCCGCCAAAACCGCCACCGGAACTTCCTCCTCCAAAACCGCCACCGCCACCGCGGCCAAGGCTGCTCAGGATGATCATGTCCAGTAAATCCGGTCCGCCGCCACCGCCAATTCCACCATTACCACCGCCACCGGACTTACGTCCTCGCGCTAATACGATAATCAGGATGATGACAATAATGATAAAAATAAAGATTCCGGCTACACCGTCGTCGGATTTGTCGCCTTTACGGGTGCCTTTGTATTTCCCTTTTAGTACGTCTACTATCACATCGGTACCTTTGTCAAGACCGTTATAGTAACTACCGGCTTTAAATTCCGGAATAATTACTTCCCGCGTGATTTCGCCTGCAATACCAGCCGTTAGCCGATCTTCCACACCATAACCCGGAGAAATCCAGATACGACGCTCGTTTTTGGCCAGCAGTATAAAAATACCATTATCCTCTTTTGCCTGTCCGATACCCCATTGATGTGCCCATTTCGGGGTTAATATTCCGATATCCTCGCCTTTTAACGACTCGATAGTAGCGACTACAATCTGCGTTGAGGTCGAATCGGAATAACGAATCAGTTTTTCTTCCAGGCTTTGTTTTTCCTGCGGGCGCAACATATTGGCATAATCGTAAACGCTCGTTTGAAATTTTGGTTTTTCCGGAATGGTAAACTGTGCCGAAACCGGTTGCAGCAGTAAAAAGAATACCGGCAACAACAGGCTTTTAATAAATTTAGCAATACAATGTGTCATTTATCCTTTGGATATTTCGTTCGATAATTCGTTGGTATCGTCACTTTCAAAAGGAAAATACTGTTTCAGACGTTCACCGGCTTTGATGATACCATCCACCAAACCGTCTTTATAACGTCTGTTTTTGAAGTGTTCAATCACGATGTCTTTGGTACAGTCCCAAAAATCGTCTTCCACGACCTTATGAATGCCTTCGTCGCCGATAATGGCAAAAGTATGATCGGAAACCCCTATGTAAAACAAAACGCCGTTTCGGGCTTTGGTTTTGTCCATACCAAGGGAGTAAAAAACCTCCTGCGCTCTTTCGACCGGAGGTTTTTCGCTATGATCTTCCAGATGGACTCTGATTTCCCCGGAAGTATTTTGTTCGGCAATCTGAATCGCGTTGACGATTGCACGTTCTTCTTCCGGAGTCAGGAAATTTTCAGTAGCCGACATCGTTTTTTAGAATTTTACTTCAACCGGTTTTTCAGCACCTTCTACAGCATTGAAATACGCTTTTTCTTTAAATCCAAACATTCCGGCAAAAATACTGTTCGGAAACATTTTGATATGACTGTTATAACCTTTAACCGATTCGTTAAAACGTGTTCTGGCCGTTAAAATCTGGTTCTCAGTACTAGCCAGCTCGTCCTGAAGTTTTAAGAAGTTTTGGTTTGCTTTTAAATCCGGATATTGTTCCACAGTAACCAATAAACGCGATAAAGCCGAAGAAACACCACTTTGTGCTTTGTTGAACTCAGCCAATTGTTCCGGTGTGATATTCGAAGGATCGATTGTCGTTTTAGTTGCTTCCGAACGGGCTTTTACTACTGCTTCCAAGGTACTTTTTTCGAAATCGGCCGCGCCTTTAACCGTGTTAACCAAATTGCCGATAAGGTCATTTCGTCGCTGATAAGAGGTTTGTACGTTACCCCATGCTTCCTGTGAAGCCTGGTCCATTTGAACAGCTGTATTGTTGATGCCTTTAGCCCAAAAATAGACTACAATAATCAGGAATACAATAATTCCGGGAACTAACCATTTTTTCATAATTACTTTTTTTTTAGATTGTTTTTGTGCTATTAGTCGTATGTTAACCTGGTCCGTTACAGGTAGGTTTTCTTAAAGAATTGTTATAATTCGTTTTTAATATTCAATAATTGAATTTTGATAGCTTCTAATTTACGAATGATTTCGAATTTATCCAGCGTTTTTTTCTGAGCTTCTTTTAAATGAATTTTAGCACCTTCGAGTGTGAATCCGCGTTCTTTTACCAGATGGTAAATCAATTGCAGGTTTTTTACATCTTCCGGAGTAAACATCCGGTTTCCCTTTGCATTTTTTTTCGGTTTCAGAATATCGAATTCCTTATCCCAAAAACGGATCAGGGAAGCATTTACGTTGAATGCCTTGGCGAGTTCGCCAATACTGTAATATCTCTTTTCTGGTAAGTCTAAATGCATTAGTCGAGGGATTGGTTTTCTTGGTTAGCTAATTGTGAAATTAAAACATATTCTTTGGCCGAAATCGAACCGTAATAGAAATTCAGCGGATTCACCACCGCTCCGTTTTTATGAACTTCATAATGCAGGTGAGGCGCTTCCGAACGTCCGGTACTGCCCACATATCCGATGATGTCACCTCTTTTAACGCGTTGACCCGGTCGAACATTGTATTTGCTCAAATGGGCATATAAGGTTTCATAACCATAGCCATGCGTAATTTCGATATGATTCCCGTATCCGGAAAGCGAATTATCGGCTCTGCGCACCACTCCGTCGCCGGTAGCAAAAATCGGAGTTCCGGTTTTGGCCGAAAAATCCATTCCGGCATGGAACTTCCGCACTTTGGTAAACGGATCACTCCGGTATCCGAAACCGGACGCCATATGTTTTAAATCTTCATTTTTTACCGGTTGGATAGCCGGAATAGCCGAAAGAAGCTTTTCTTTGTCTTTGGCCAGTTTTAATATTTCGTCGAGCGAACGCGATTGAATAACCAATTGTTTGGTGATCACATCCACACGGCGGGTTGTATTCATAACCAGATCCGAATTGTTATAGCCTTCCAACGCTTTATAACGGTTGATTCCGCCAAAACCGGCGCGACGTTGTTCATCGGGAATCGGAGAGCTGTTAAAATAGACCCGGTAAAGGTTGTTGTCACGCTCTTCCAGATCGCTTAACACATCGTCCAACTGATCCATCTTTCGGTTTAGAAGCGCATAATTGATTTTTAAATTCTCAATTTCACGGGCTTGTAATTTATCTTTGGGTGTTTCGAAAAACGGGGTGTTAATCAGTACGACAAAACACAAAAAACCGAATAAAGCCGATGCGACTAAGAACAAACTGATATATCCCACACGACGCCCTTTTTTGGGTTTGATTTTTTGATAGGCTAATTTTTCAGAATCGTAATAATATTTTACCTTCGACATTTTCTAAAATATACTATTTTTGTACCTTATAAAAAGTTAAACGGCAACCTTTTGTAAGGTTAGACGAACAAATTTAATAAATGTTTCTGTAAAATACTTTCCCCGAATCAACATTTAGCTTGTTTCTTGTGAGTTACGTAACGATATGTTAAGTGTAAGTTGATGATAACAGGAAGTATAGGTCGGAACCTTTATTTAATTTTAAGAAGAATTTAATACAATACGGGCGAAGTCAATTCGCGTCAAATAATGCAGTATATGAAATCACAAGACGTCAGAAAACAGTTTCTCGACTTTTTTCAAAGCAAAGGCCACCTGATTGTGCCTTCGGCTCCGATCGTTTTAAAAGACGATCCTACTTTGATGTTCAACAATTCCGGAATGGCTCAGTTTAAAGAGTTTTTCCTGGGGAATGGAACACCGAAAAGCGCCCGTATAGCCGATACTCAGAAATGTCTTCGCGTATCCGGGAAGCACAACGACCTGGAGGAAGTAGGAATTGATACCTACCACCACACGATGTTCGAAATGTTAGGAAACTGGAGTTTCGGCGATTATTTTAAAAAAGAAGCGATCAACTGGGCCTGGGAATTATTAACCGAGGTGTATAAGATCGATAAAGATATTTTATATGTAACGGTTTTCGAAGGGAGTAAAGAGGAAAATGTTCCTTTTGATCAGGAAGCCTACGATATCTGGAAAACCCTTATTTCGGAAGACCGAATCCTGTTAGGAAACAAAAAGGATAACTTCTGGGAAATGGGCGATCAGGGACCATGTGGACCGTGTAGCGAAATTCACGTAGACATTCGTTCGGCGGAAGAAAAAGCAAAAGTACCCGGGAAAGATTTGGTAAACGCTGATCATCCGCAGGTAGTGGAAATCTGGAACAACGTATTTATGGAGTTTAACCGTAAAGCCGATGGATCACTGGAAAAATTACCGGCACAACACGTCGATACCGGAATGGGATTTGAGCGTTTGTGTATGGTATTACAAAACGTAAAGTCGAATTATGATACCGATGTGTTTTCACCGCTGATTGAAAAAGTAGAAAAGCTAACCGGTGCAAAATACACGATTAAAGCAAAAGACGAAGACGAAGAAAAAATAAACATTGCGATTCGAGTTATCGTGGATCACGTACGTGCCGTAGCCTTTGCTATTGCCGACGGACAGTTACCGTCCAATACCGGAGCAGGTTATGTGATCCGTCGTATTTTACGTCGTGCGATCCGTTATGCGTTTACCTTCTTAAATAAAAAAGAACCATTCATTTACGAACTGGTACAGGTATTAAGCGATCAAATGGGGGCTTTCTTCCCGGAAATCACGGCTCAGAAATCACTGGTGATGAACGTGATCAAAGAAGAAGAGGCGTCTTTCCTTAAAAAGTTAGAACAAGGATTGCATTTGTTGGAAAACGTAATTGCCGAAACCGATGGTATTATCGTTTCCGGAGAAAAAGTATTCGAATTATACGATACATTTGGTTTTCCAAAAGATTTAACCGAACTGATATTACGAGAGAGAGGTTATAATTATGATGAGGCCGGTTTTGAAGCGGCAATGAAAATACAAAAAGACCGTTCCCGTGATGCTTCCGAAGTTTCGACAGATGACTGGACAATTTTGGTAGATGGAAATGTTGAAACCTTTGTAGGTTATGATCAGACGGAAAACGAGGTGAAAATCACCCGTTTTAGAAAAGTAGATAGTAAAAAAGACGGAAAATTATATCAGATTGTCCTGGATAACACGCCTTTCTACCCGGAAGGTGGTGGACAGGTTGGTGATAAAGGTGTTTTGGTATCGGCTAACGAAACCATCGAAATTATCGACACCAAAAAAGAAAGCAACCTTATTTTACATTTTGCGAAACAATTACCGGAAAATATAAACGGAACATTTGACGCAAAAGTAAATAAAGAATTACGCAATCAGTCAGCCAACAGTCACTCGGCGACACACTTGTTACATCAGGCTTTACGTTCGATTTTAGGAACGCATGTGGAGCAAAAAGGATCGTTGGTTGCTCCAAATTACCTTCGTTTTGACTTTTCGCATTTTGCAAAAGTGACCGATGAAGAGTTAAAACAGGTTGAAGATTTCGTAAATGCACGAATCCGCGAACAATTGCCCTTAATCGAAAGAAGAAGCATTCCGTTTGCGCAGGCGATTGAAGAAGGCGCGATGGCTTTATTTGGTGAAAAATACGGGGATAATGTACGTGCAATTAAATTTGGCGATAGTATGGAGCTTTGTGGCGGAATCCACGTGCCGAATACAGCCGATATCTGGTACTTTAAAATCACAAGTGAAGGTGGTGTTGCGGCCGGAATCCGTCGTGTGGAAGCGATTACCAACGAAGCGGTAAAAGACTTCTTTGCCTCGCAGGAAAACACGTTAAAAGAGATCAAAGAAACCCTGAAAAACCCACAGGATGCCATTAAAGCGGTTGTTTCGTTACAGGATGAAAATGCGAAACTGAAAAAACAGTTGGAAGCATTATTAAAAGAAAAAGCGAAAAACCTAAAAGGAGAATTAACCGGAGAACTTCAGGAAATCAATGGCGTTCGATTCTTAGCAAAACAGGTGGATTTAGATCCAAACGGAGCGAAAGACCTGGCTTACGAATTAGGAAATCTGGGAACCAATTTATTCCTGTTACTGGCGACAGCAGACGAAGGGAAACCAATGTTAACCTGTTATATTTCGAAAGAACTGGTAGCCGAAAAAGGGCTTAACGCCGGACAAGTAGTACGCGAACTTGGAAAATACATCCAGGGTGGCGGTGGCGGACAACCCTTCTTCGCAACAGCAGGAGGTAAGAATCCGGGCGGAATCAAAGAAGCTTTGGAAAAAGCCGTTGATTTCGTAAAATAGATTTAAGATCACTAAAGATAAAAAGACCCGAAGCATGCTTCGGGTTTTTTGTTTGCAGTAAAATGACGTAATAATCCTTAAGTTTGTAGAAACAAATGCAATCATGAAATTCAGAACACAAATACCCATTTCAAAGAGCAATAATCCGATCGATTATAGGTCGCAGGTGGTGTCTTTGGGTTCGTGTTTTGCGGTCAATATGAGTGAAAAACTGGATTATTTCCGGTTTCGGAATTATTGTAATCCGTTTGGAATACTATTTCATCCGCTGGCGATCGAAAAAGCGATTGATTTTGCCCTACAGGAAAAACAATTTATCCAGGAGGATATCTTTTTTTATAACGAACAATGGCATTCTTATGATGTCCATTCGGATCTGAATGCGACCGATTCGGAACAATTGTTACAAAACCTTACTAAGGCAGCATCCGAAACCCGAAACCGACTTGCCATTGCGACACACGTTTTGATTACCTTAGGAACGGCCTGGGTGTATCGAAAAACGGAAGACGATAAAATAGTAGCCAATTGTCATAAAGTCCCGCAAAAGCAGTTTAAAAAAGAATTATTGTCGGTTGCTGTTATTCAGGAAAGTCTGGAAAAGATAATTGCGGGGATTTCTCAATTAAATCCAAAAGCGCAGTTTGTTTTTACCGTTTCGCCGGTACGCCATAGTAAAGACGGTTTTGTGGAAAATCAATGGAGTAAAGCCAATCTGATCACGGCTGTTCATCAGGTGATTTCGGAAACGCCAAATACAGTTTATTTTCCAAGTTATGAAATCATGATGGACGAATTGCGGGATTATCGTTTTTATGCCGAAGACATGCTACACCCGAATGGAATTGCGATCGACTATATCTGGGAACGTTTTACGGAAACCTGGATCGCAGAAACGACCTGGCCGGTTATGAAGGAAGTCGATAGTATTCAAAAAGGACTGGCGCATCGTTCGTTTAATCCCGATTCGGAACAGCATCTCCGTTTTCTGGAAAATTTAAAAATAAAGATTACTAAATTAGTAACAGAATATCCTAATATTTCTTTCGGATAGTTATTCGGAATTTCCCCCTTAAAATAACAAATTAAGATGCTTCCAATTGGAGGCCTCTATGTGTTTTGTGTTATAACAAAGGGAAAGTATATGCGTTATAAATTGCTCTTGGATGAAAGTGGTGATCATGGGCTAAACAAAATAGATCCGGGTTTTCCGGTATTTGTTTTGTGTGGTGTGCTTATTTCAAATAGGGAATATCGTAAGTTGAAAGTAAAACTGATGTCGCTAAAGCTGAAATATTGGAATAGCGATAATGTTATTCTACATTCCAGAGATATCAGGAAATGCTATAATGAATTTGCATTATTATTTGATTTAGGTATCAAAGAACGCTTTTATTCTGATCTGAATACGATTATGACAGAATTGGATTATACTGTAATAGCATCGGCTATCAAAAAAGAAAAGTTTATACAATGCCATGGAAAGTTAAAAGACGATGTATATGAAGTGGCACTTTCTTTTGTAATGGAAAGAGCCTTATTTTGTTTGGAAGGAAAAAAAGAAGATAAGGTTGCCTTAGAAATCGGTATTGAAAAGAGAGGACAGAAAGAAGATCGGAAATTAGCGACTCATATAGCGGCAATAAGAAATAATGGAACCTATTATGTTAGGGGTAATAGATTCAGAAACATTGGAGCAGAACCTCATTTCTTTTCTAAAAAAGAAAATATAAGTGGACTTCAGATTGCGGATTTACTGGCTTACCCGATTGCAAGAAAAATTATAAGTCCGGAAAGTAAAAATCCAGCCTTTGAACTAATAAAACCTAAAATATATCAGAAAGACGGTAAATTGCACGGGCTTAAGATATTCCCATAAAATAAAGGACCTATCATTACAATATGACAGGTCACTTTACCGACCGGGAGACACCCCAATCCATATACAAATGTAGTGAAATAGATCTAGGAAACCAATTTTTGATTACCTTTAAAGTCAAATAGATTGACTCCTTTTTTAACTTTTAAAGCTCTAATAAAACGATTTATTTTAGAAAAAGGATGTTTGCTTTTTGCAATGTCCTATAGATTATATATTATTATTGCGTTTTACTATGCCACGAAAAACTTCAGAAGAAACACAGATCAAAAACATGTTAGTGCCCGTAGTTCAGGCGTTGGCGCGTTCCGGGAAAATGATGTATTTGCTGATTTTTATAATCATCGGATTTGTAATCTATAAATGGGTAACCTCTGAAAAGAATACCACTTCGACCGAATACAATACCAATTTGATTCAGCAGCAGATTAAAAACGTTGGAAAACTGGTTGTGACAGAAGGGCATTATGCCCAAGTAATGACCTATAAAGACCAACAAAAATACCTGATGAACCTGTTGACGTTCGAAAAAAAAGCTTTGATTGTGATCAATGCTGATGTAACGGTGGCTTATGATTTACGTCAGGTGAAATATGATATTGACGAAAAGAACAAAACCATTACGATAGTCAGTATTCCGAAGGAAGAAATCAAGATTAGCCCGGATATTCAGTTCTATGATGTGGATCAAAGCCGGATGAATCCGTTTACCGGAGACGATTACAATAAAATCAGTAAAAAAGTAAAAGAAGATCTGGCGCGTAAGATGGAAACATCGACCTTAAAATCGAATGCCAAGAACCGATTGATTAGCGAATTGTCTAAAATTTTAATCCTGACGAATTCTTTAGGGTGGAAATTACAATATGAAAACCAGGTGTTGGAAAATGAACAACAGTTGGGAGAACAAGTGAAATTATAAAAGAATAGTTCTGATAAAAAACAACCCTATCAGATTCTGGCAGGGTTGTTTTTTTATAAATTCGATAAAGAAAATAGCATTACAGTTTGCTTTCCAGGCTATTCCAGCCGCCACCGTTGATCACTTCGATATTGTTTTGCTTTAATACTGTTGCAGCTTGTGCACTTCGCATTCCGGAACGACAACAGGTGATCACCGGTTTGTTCCATTTTTTGATGGTAGCGATTTCAGAACTGATCCGTTGTAAAGGGATGTTCCGGGAATTTGGAATATGTCCGCCGGCAAATTCTTCTGGTGTTCGTACATCAAGAATGATGGCGCCTTTGGCTACAAATTCCTGTATCATTTCATTTTTATTGCCCAATCCTAATAAATCTAAAAGTCCCATAACTTTAATTTTTATCAAAGGTACGGGACTTTCAGGTATAGGGTTGTAACAATTGTTACGGATTTAATTTACGCTTTCGTTTTCGAAAATAAGTTCGAGTCCGTTGCTAATCAAATGAGCAACTTCCGGACGCGTCGTTTTTAACAGTTCCAAATGGGCTAAAACTTTATTTTCCAGAGCATGGTTGTTGTTTTTATGAGCCAGTTCGGCAATTTCAACAGACAATAACCAGTCTTTCGGATGTTCGTTTTGAAGGGTTTCAAAAATGGCATCCGGGTTTCCGGTGGTTTTTCCTTCGCGGATGTCGCGGATATTTTGGTATAACGCTTCCAGTTTTAAACGTTCCGGTGTTTTTTGCGCTTTAATGGTTTGCGATGATGGCACATGTGTAATCAAATCGAAGCTTTTAACATCGGCCGGACCTGAAAAAGCAGCAATGATTTTCTTTCCGACAGCCATATCATAAATACCCCATTCCGGTTGGAATAATACGGTGTCGTTATGTGTCACCGTACAGTTTTTAAAGCTGATGGTGATGATTTTGCCCTGTAAATTTCGGGAACCGGTAATGATTTCTCCGGAAACTTTGATATTTCCTTCAAATTCAAGCGTAACAACCTGTCCTTCGAATATGGCATAGGCACTTAAATCCCTTGGACTCATGTCTTCGATAGCCAGATTGATTCCTTTTAATTTCCCGATCGGACTTCCGAAACCTTCGGCATGGTATTCGGTACCATGGCCAACCAGTTCTTTTTCGCGGTAGGATAAGGCTGTTTTTCCGGTTGTCTGAATATAAACCGGTTTACCTTCGTGTTCGATCACATTGGTGAAAACACCTGAAACCTGAATACCGGTACTCAATTCAATAGTTCCTAAGGCTTTGGAATGAATTAATTTCTGAATTCCGGATAATCCGCCGGTACGCAATGCCATTTTATTGGCAAACTCTTCCAGTACGAGGTTGAGGTGTGCAAAATCAGGCGTTACATACAATTGCGGTTGCGGTTTGGTGATGTCAAAACTTTGATTGGCCGCACTGATATCGTATGGGATTTTCTTTACATTATCGGTCATACACCAGGCACTTTCTCCAATAGAGGATAGAAGTCCGGCACCATAGATTTTCGGATTGTCTACGGTTCCGATTAAACCGTATTCCACGGTCCACCAGTGTAAGTTTCGGATTTGTGCCATTTCGGACAATTCACCCATATCGTTTTGTAACTCGTCGACACGCTTTTCGGCGGCTTCGATTTCGTTTTGCGGTGTACCTTCGGCTTCTTTCAGAATCGAAAGCAAACGAATCGCTTCATACATTTCGTAATCCCGTGCCGATGAAATGGCTTTACAACCGATTTCACCAAAACGACGCAGGTATTCGGCATATTCCGGATTGGCAATAATAGGGGCGTGACCGGCTCCTTCGTGAATAATATCGGGAGCAGGTGTATATTCGATATGTTCCAGCTGGCGGATATCGGACGCAATAACGAGTACGTTATACGCCTGAAATTCCATAAAAGCATTGGGTGGGATAAAACCGTCTACGGCAACAGCAGCCCAACCGATTTCTTTTAGGATACGGTTCATACCATACATATTCGGGATACTTTCGATAGAAATTCCCGTCTGGCGAAGACCATCCAGATACGAGCTGTGGGCTACTTTTCCGAGGTAATCCACATTTTTACGCATCACATAGCGCCAAACGGCCTGATTAATCGGAGTATACTCGTCATAATCCTGCGGTTTGATAAATTGCTTCAGATGCTTGGGTAAGCGCTCAATTAAGGGATTGGTTTCAAACGATGGATTCATGATTAAAAATTGTTGCTGTTTGGTGTAAAATTACGAAATCTTTAGGGAGTTAGCAATTGGAATTTCAATCCCGGAATTATATTGCGTTATTTTTAATGTATTCTATTTTATAATGAAACATGGCTGCCATTTTTGCAGCCCTTTCTTTGGCTTCCTCGGCGATTGGTCCGGCAAAAAGGGAATCGACCGTAGCGGTAAATATCGTAAGCCAACGGTTAAAATGCGTGGCGTCTACGGGTAAAAGCGCGTGTGGCGGGAAAGGTCGGCCGGAATAGGTGTGGTTATCCAGTAAAATGCTTTCCCAGAACCGGTACATTTTGGCCAGATGTTCCGGCCAGCGGTCTTGTATTTTACTATTGAAAATCGGTCCGATATAATCGTCCTGCTGTACTTTTCCGTAGAAAGTATCGACCAGTGCTTGTACGTCTTCGAAAGTGCTGATATCGTTCATGATAGTGATAAAAAAGCCTACACAGGGTAGGCTTTTTAGTTTTATAGTGAATTACATTATTTTTTTTGCGGTGGAAACTGCATCAGAATTTTAGAAACAAATTCGTTGATGCGTTCTTCTTTTTTCTCACGGTTTCGCGTTAAAACACCGGTTCCGATACCTTGCCAGATCAATTCTTTTTTACGGGCATCAATCAGGTCGATATAAAGGGTTCCTTCGGTTGTGGTACTAACGGTGCTGTAACTTGGTCCACCCCAGCCCCATCCGTAGCCATATCCCCAACCCCAACCGGTATTGAACTGGCTCACGTTAACCTGTTCGCTGGATTTGGTAAAAATATTAACCAACATATCCGGATTGTCGCTTTTTGTAAAGCCTTTGGCGGTCATCTGATCGTCAATGGCGCGAAGGATACGTCGTTTGTCTAAATCGGAAATCTCAACTTTATCGATTCCATCTTTATGAAAGGCATAGGTTTTATACTGACTAAAGTCGGTTCTGTTATCAAAATCGGATGCTACTCTAACGGAGCTGCAGGAGCTGATGACCAAGAGTAGTAGTATCGGGAGGTATTTTATTGCTTTCATAATGTAATTAGGTTTTTATGATTAACTAAAATAATGATTCATCAACAAGATTCGGGATGGTCACTTTTAGTAAAGGTTGCGATTCCATGGCTCTTTTAATGGCAAAAACTGCGCCTTCGTTTCGCGCCCAGCTTCTTCTGGCAATCCCGTTGTTTACATCCCAGAAAAGCATTGATTCTAAACGTTTTGATGCTTCTTTAGTACCGTCAAGAACCATGCCAAATCCACCGTTAATTACTTCGCCCCATCCAACGCCACCACCGTTGTGAATGGATACCCAGGTAGCGCCCCGGAAACTGTCGCCGATTACGTTATGAATGGCCATATCGGCTGTAAAACGGGAACCGTCATAGATGTTGGATGTCTCGCGATAAGGGGAATCAGTACCGGATACATCGTGGTGATCACGTCCTAAAACCACATATCCGATTTCGCCACGGGCAATCGCCTGATTAAAGGCTTCGGCAATTTTGGTACGTCCTTCGGCATCGGCATACAAAATACGCGCCTGCGAACCAACCACCAGTTTGTTTTCCTGTGCGCCTTTGATCCAACGGATATTATCGGCCATCTGCTGTTGGATTTCGATAGGAGCGGTTTGCATCATTTCTTCCAAAACCTGACAAGCGATAGCATCTGTTTTGGCTAAATCGTCCGGATTTCCGGAAGTACAAACCCAACGGAATGGTCCGAAACCATAGTCAAAGCACATTGGCCCCATAATGTCCTGAACATAGCTTGGATATCTGAAATCGATACCGTTTGGCGCCATTACATCGGCACCGGCTCTGGAGCTCTCCAAAAGGAAGGCATTTCCATAGTCGAAGAAATAGGTGCCTTTGGCCGTGTGTTTGTTGATCGCTGCCGCATGTCGGCGTAAGGTCTCCTGTACTTTTTCTTTAAATAGCACCGGTTCGTTGGCCATCATGGCGTTGGCGTCTTCAAAGGAAATTCCGGCAGGGTAGTAGCCACCCGCCCACGGATTGTGTAAGGAGGTCTGATCGGAGCCTAAATCGATATAAATATTTTCGTCATAAAAACGCTCCCAAACGTCTACCACGTTCCCAAGGTAGGCAATAGAAACGACTTCTTTGTTTTGTTGTGCTTTGCGAACACGGAGGATCAGTTCATCAATGTTTTCAATCACCTCATTGATCCATCCCTGTGAATGACGGATGTGGGTGATTTTTGGATTTACTTCGGCACAAACGGTGATACATCCGGCGATATTACCGGCTTTAGGTTGCGCACCACTCATTCCGCCTAAACCGGAAGTTACAAAAACTTTACCAGCCAGGTCTTCGCCGTTTTTAGCGATTTTTCGCCCGGCATTCAATACGGTAATCGTAGTTCCGTGAACAATTCCCTGTGGACCGATATACATATAACTACCGGCTGTCATCTGACCGTATTGGGTAACACCTAAGGCATTAAAACGTTCCCAATCGTCCGGTTTGGAATAATTCGGGATCATCATACCGTTGGTTACGACCACTCTTGGTGCTTCTGCGTGCGAAGGGAATAATCCCATCGGGTGACCGGAATACATCACCAGCGTTTGTTCGTTGGTCATTTCGGCCAGGTATTTCATTGTCAAGCGGTATTGTGCCCAGTTGCTAAAAACAGCGCCATTACCACCATAGGTGATCAATTCATGCGGATGTTGTGCCACGGCATAATCCAGGTTATTCTGGATCATTAACATGATGGCTTTGGCCTGATCGGATTTACCCGGATATTCGGATAGCGGTCGGGCATACATTTTGTAATCCGGACGTAGGCGGTACATATAGATACGGCCATAGGTTTCCAACTCGTCCGAAAATTCTTTGATCAATTCGGCATGGTGTTCGGGTTCGAAATAACGCAAGGCATTTTTTAGTGCCAGTTTTTTCTCGTCGTCGGTTAATATTTCTTTACGCTTTGGCGCGTGGTTTATAGTGCTTTCGTACGGTTTTGGTTGTGGTAAAACAGAAGGAATTCCTTCTAAAATCTGTTCTTGAAACGTCATGATTGTTATGTGAATTTCGTGTATTATAAAATGATAAAAATGCGCAGGAAATTCCCGGCTATGGATAGCGGATATCCGACCTGTGGTAGGATTTGTGAATTTTGATCTTATAGCGGACTAAAATGGCATCCATTTTTTATTTTTTTATCGTTCCGGTGTTTTTGTTGAATCCATACGGACAATGGCGGCATCCGTTTTTACAGCAATAGCCTCTTTTTAAATGAAAGGCTTCGGTAAATACTTTATAGCCTTCCGGAGACAAATAATAGTCTTCTCCGGGGATTAATTTATTTTTAGTATTTTGGTTGTCCATACGGACAAATTTAGGAACTTTACCGTTAATGATCGTACTTGTATTAAAATATTTAACGCCAAAAGGGTTTCGGGGCATTACCGTTTTTCCTTTTGTGTTTGTTGTGAGGAAGGAGGATAAAAAGGACACCGTATTCCTGAATCATGAGAAAATCCATATCCGGCAACAATTGGAACTTGTAGTACTTCCTTTTTTTGTCTGGTACGGAATTGAGTTCCTGATCCGGTGGCGACAGTATGGCAATCGGCATATGGCTTATCGGCATATCTGTTTTGAACGGGAAGCTTATGCGAATGAAGTCAATCCGGATTATCTGTCGAAACGACCATTTTGGCATTTTATAAAGTATCTGAAAAACAAATAACCCCGATGATCGATCATCGGGGTTATTTGTTTTTATTCGGAGGGTATTAGAAAATCGTTTTACGATCTACAGTAGCTCCGTTTTCAAGTGTTATTTTTAAAAGGACAACACTAGATGATTTTTTTACATTTTTCAAGGCGATTTCGTTTTCACCTACATTTTTATACTCGTCAATTTTTCGTCCTAAAACATCGAATGCTGTGATGTTTTTGATTCTTTCGTTAGAAGAGCTTACGGCCAGTTCGTTTCCGCGTAATACTTTGATACCATTTTCAAGGCTAAAGTCACCGTTTCCTAATGTACCGTTGTTGAAACGTAATACAAAACGATTGTCAAACGTACCGGCAGCAGATGTGAATGAATATGGAGCCGTTCTTAAATCGTGGATCGTATTGGTAGTTTTATCTTCCAGGTAGATCGCATGCGTATCGAAAATTCCATCTAAGTGATCAATTCCGATTTGGTAGGTATTCTGAGCGCTTGCATTGAAACCTAATGGAATCTGATCGGCTTGGTTAAATGGTAACGGACGTGCCTGAATTGTAAGGTTCATATCCGGAATAGTCGAGTAGAAGGTTACACCGTTTCCACCGAAAGCCTGTCCGTCAAGACCTCTGTCAAAATCCATAGTTGCCTCTTCATCATATCCTACTAATATTTGGCTAAAAGCACCGTTTTCATTTGCTAAATTCAACCAGATACGGTGTTTTTCCGATTCACCACCGGCAACCGATTGTGTTTCCGGGTTGATTGATGTACCACCGTTTTTCATGAAATTATCATTCTTACCAGTAACACGCATACTGTTTGTAAACTTCGCATTTCCGTTGGCTAAACCTTTTACGAAGAAAGCCTGTCCGGATGCAATATACTGGGTTGGTTTGCTTCCGCCTGTTGCAGCTGTTGCTGTTGCTCCGAATTTATTTACCGTAGCATAATCAGCAGCCGTATAGTTATACGAATACGTACCATAGAACGGGCTAGGATTTGTGTTACCTATAGGGGTATTGTGCGTCCATATATAAACCGTACCATCTACTAATGTTTTGTTGGTGTTGTCTGTAAGGAAAGACACCACATCGATAGCGGATGCATATGGATTTCCGATCAAGTTCCATTGATCATCATCTACGGTTACACCACCACCTACGTTAGCATCTGTTCCGATAGCAATTGGTATTGTAACATCCCCATTGTTTGGCGTTCCTACGAAAGTAGCCGTATAGGTAGTTCTGTTGTTTGGATTAAGATCGAACGTTTGTGGCGCTCTTACGATATAACCCATTCTTGGATCCATAGCTGTAGTATTGCTTACGCTAATCCAGTTTCCGTAACCACCACCGATTGTTGGTTGCCATTTCATGTATTTGTCACCCAATGTGTTTGGTGATAACATCGCTAATGTATAGCCGGAAGCTAATGTTACCGGTGAATTCCAGTAGGTGAAATCATAACGATACATCGGTTTTGTTGTACGTCTGATGTTTACATTTCCGGAATTGGCTACATTGTCTACCTGTACGATACTGGCGTTATTATCTACGTTTAAGGTACCGTTATTTTTTACGTCAATTTTATTAACCACTTTGATTCCGTTAGTAGCCGGGATGTCTAAACGACCGTTGGTACGAACTGTTAAGGTTTTAGCCTGCGCTTCATAGTTGGTTCCATTGATGGTTGAGGAATTGCTTGTTGGTTTAATGATCACACAGTTATCACTTGTAGGAACTCCTACCGGTAACCAGTTGTTCGGATCATTCCAGTTGCCATTATTACCTTGCCATACTTTCGATTTGTTAGTTACACTCACCGGTTTAGAAGCAGTACAACCATTAGTTAACTGAACGTTAGCCGTAAAGGACCAGTTGCTTACTTCTAATTGTGCTGTAGACGGTTTGATGTATACAGTGTTTACAGCCTGATTAGTATACGGTGTTGTTCCGTTTGCATCGATATAGGCATCGATAGTTGCACCCGACCAGGTAAAGTTAGATGTTAACGGACGGTGTCCGGATAAAATAACGTCGTCGATAGCCCATCCGTCGCAAAATCCTGCCTGGTAACGGAATCTGATTTTTAAATTGCTTACGCCGATATAGTCATTCAAGTAAATAATAGTATTTACAAATCGGCTTGGAGCACCCTGACTGTTCGTGTAGCTAACCACATTGGCCCATGTTGCTCCATTATCTTTTGAAACTTGAACAGTGGCACTTTCACCATTTCCATAGTACGAGTAATACTGACGGAACGTTAAGGTCAAATCCAGGAAAGTTGAAGTATTATAAGAGTTTGTAGTCGTTAAAATAATGTCTTTTCCATTACCGGATACATCAGCAGTTGTGAATGCAAATTTATTTCCGGTAGTTCCTGTACTCGAATTGATCGCTGGTTTCCAGTTGGCCGTTGTAGTGGTATAAATACTTGTTTTTTGTTGCCATTCAGTAGTAGCAGTTGTACCAGTACCGGATTTGGTAAAAAGACCCAACCCACTACCTTCAAAATTTTCGTTAAAAAGCTCTACCAATTCGGTGCTACCTGCTGCAGAAATCTGTACAAAGTTATCATCACCACAAATTTCCGGAGAAGAAGGTGTGATAGTAACATTTGGTACCGGTTTGATTTTAGCGGTAATTGCTCTTCGAACCAACGATTCGCAAGAACCGTTTACAGCGGTAACATAATAGGTTGCCGACATCATTAGCGAAGGCGTTGTGTAGCTTGCCGATGTTGCACCTGCAATAGGAGAACCACCGATTTCGCTTGTATACCAACGATAAGAAGTAACTCCCGCTGATCCTGTTACGGTCAAGGTCACAGGGCCTTCACCACAAGATTCTACATTTGGTGCAGTAAGGATTTTCGCAGGACAATCGGCAATGACAGTAACGATGTAATCTTCGGTTTCTCCATTTGAATAACTGCCACAAGGAGAAATAACACTATTGCTGTTACCATTAGCAGAACGAATACGTAGGCGGTAGTTGCCTGGAGTTGTTCCTGCCGGGATTACAAATCCGAAAGTAGTCGATAAAATACCGGTATTCGATGCGTAAACTTCTTCTCCACTATCGGTAAAATCGTTGTTTTTGTTCCAGTCAACCCAGGCTTTGATAACTTGTCTGTCATTTCCAGGGCTTGTTAATACCACACTGATGTTAAGATCACCACCGGCAATTTGCTGTACAGCGTCCAAATTGGTGAAATCACCATATCCTGAAGTACTGTAACCTGAATTGTTGTTTACAGCATCTACAATCGCTCCGGTTGTTTTAAAACTTGAGATATAGTAACTGCTTGATGTCGATGTTGCTGTACAGTATACTAATGTTTTAGCATTTCCGGTTAAAGGAGATGTTGTTCTGTATTTTGTACCTCCTGTACAGTTTGAGTTAAAAGAGTATACAAAGAAATAATAGGTTGTATTGGCCGAAAGTCCTGTAGCGCTAAAAGTAGTATTGCCGTCGTTGTCGATTACAATATTTGTGCTACCCAGGTTTTGTCCAATAGTATAATTCGTTCCATTTGCAGGTGTTGGCGCAGTACCGGTTGTATTGGCGATCACAAGATAATTATCCGGAGCTGGTGATGCTGCGGTAAACGAACCGTTCATAGAATTAACTCCGATGCTGCTTAGCGTAAGTCCTGTAGGTTGTGCGGTAGGAGCCACACAAGCTACTACTGGAGTCCAGGTATATAAAAGGTTTGTATTTGGATATACGTTGTTACGTGTTCTTACGGTCGCACTATTTGATGTTCCGGCAGATGTATTTCCCGCCCAAGTATTGTTATTTGAAAGGGATCTGTTGTTATAATCGTTGTTGTTGGCTCCTCTTAAACCAACCTGAACATTTACATTGTTGTTGTTTGATGGGTCACAAGAACCATACGAAATGGATACAACATTCGTTGTTTCGCTTAAACGGATCTGGAAGTTAAAATCCCCCCCACGAGCGCTACGCTCAGCATTTGTCCACTGCACCACAAAAACACGGTTAGGTGCGCTTCCAATCGTTTTGTAGATAATTGCATTTCCGTTGTTTACAAGGTCAACTCCCACAGCACTTACCGCACCGGCATATCCGGTATTGGTTGATATCGGGCTAGATTCTGTATTTGTAGAAAGTGTTGTTCCGAATGTAATAAACCCGTTTGAGTTTACCGAACAGGTTGTATAGTTGGCTCCGTTAAAGTTAAATGTAAAACCAATTGGAATATTGTTTGCCGTTACATTGTCGTCCCAGTTGCTGTTAATAGCATTTGTTGCACCGGTAATAGCTGTATAATTTGATGTGCTTTCTGAAAAAGTATAGTTGCTTACCTGACTGAATCCGGTAGCGCAAACTAATAAAAGCAGTAACGAAAGTAGGTTGCTTTTTGAGTTGAATAAGTTTTCAATTTTAAAAGTAAATCGGGGGCGAATTAACATAATAAAAAATCTTTGGGGTTATTTTTACGGTGCGAAAATATGTACTAAGAAGCAGACAGAAGGTGTCTCGGAACCGAATTTCGATGAAGGTTTCCGTTTAATCGATAAAGTGCATTTTTGTCGATAAGATGCGCTTTTGTAATACAGCCTTATTTTTGATTTGTATTGTTTTTCTGATGGTTATCGATTTTTTAGATTCGGAAATTTAGACGATTTGTTTTTTGCTTTTTACAAGGTTTTTCTGTATAAAAATACATGTGAAAAAGTGTTTGGAGGAGGAGTTTGTGGTAGCGTTCCAAAAGATTATTTTGTTTGAAACAAAACGAAATAAAGTCGGTTTGTTACAAA
This sequence comes from Flavobacterium sp. CAU 1735, assembly GCF_039888695.1. Lineage (NCBI taxonomy): Bacteria > Pseudomonadati > Bacteroidota > Flavobacteriia > Flavobacteriales > Flavobacteriaceae > Flavobacterium > Flavobacterium sp. CAU 1735. The sequence continues at coordinate 635,201 of NZ_JBDQQQ010000001.1, forward strand.
ATAAAAATCCCCTGAGTAAACAGGGGATTTGTCTTGAAATGTTGTTAAGTGTTTAGAAAATCGTTTTTCGGTCTATGGTAGCGCCGTTTTCCAATGTGATTTTTAGTAGTACCACGCTGGACGATTTTTTAACGTTTTTCAATATGATATCGTTTTCATTGGTGTTTTTGTATTCATCGATTTTACGGCCTAAAAGATCGAAAGCGGTAACATCTTTGATTTTTTCGGTAGCCGAATGTACCGCCAATTCGTTGCCGCGTAATACTTTGATGCCATTTTCAAGGCTAAATTCGCCGGTTCCCAAAGTGCTATTCGCAAAGCGCAATACAAAACGGTTGTTAAAAGTACCGGCTGCTGATGTAAAGGAATACGGTGCAGTTCGTAAATCGAAAATTACATTTAGCAGTTTGTCTTCCAGGTAAATGGCATGGGTGTTAAAAATACCATCAAGATGATCAATACCAATTTGATACGTGTTTTGCGAATCGGCATTAAACCCTAATGGGATCTGATCCTGATCGTTAAACGGTAAGGAACGCGCCTGAATAGTCAGATTCATTTCCGGGATTATCGAATAGAACGTAACGCCGTTACCACCAAATGACTGACCGTCTAAACTTCTGTCAAAACCCATAGTGGCTTGTGCGTCATAGCCAACCAATATCTGACTAAAAGCACCGGATTCGTTGGCTAAATTTAACCAGATACGATGTTGTTCCGGTTCGCCTCCGGCTACACTTTGTGTTTCCGGATTCGTTTTAGTGGAGCTGCCCGCTTTTAAAAAGCTGTTGTTCTGTAAACTCACGCGCATACTGTTTGTGAATTTAGCATTTCCATTGGCCAATCCTTTAACAAAAAAGGCTTGTCCCGAAGCGATATAACGGCTTGGCAGGCTTCCTCCTGTAGCAGCAGTCGCGGTAGCGCCGAATTTATTAACCGTTGCATAGTCGGCTGCGGTATAATTATACGAATACGTACCATAAAACGGACTTGGTGACAATGCAGATGGCGGGGTGTTATGTGTCCATAGGTATACGGTACCATCCATTAAAGCACTGTTGGACGAATCGTTCAAAAAGCTGACAATATCGATAGCGGAGGCGTATGGGTTTCCAATCAGATTCCACTGATCATCATCAACGGTTACAGCACCGCCAACATTGGCATCGGTTCCCACTGCAATCGGAATGGTGATGTCGCCATTGTTTGGAGTTCCGATAAAAGTTCCGGTATAGGTTGTTTTCGTAAGCGGATTAAGGCTGAAAGTCTGTGGTGCGCGTACAATATATCCCATTTTCGGATCCATAACCGTGCTGGAGCTTACGGTAACCCAGTTTCCGCTTCCGTTACTAATGGTTGGCTGCCATCTCATGTATTTATCGGATAGTGTATTGGGTGATAACATGCCCAATGTAAATCCGGAAGCTAAAGTTACCGGTGAATTCCAATAGGTGAAATCGTAACGGTACATCGGTTGTGTGGTGCGTTTGATGTTTACAATACCGGTATTGGTGGTGCTGTTAACCTGAACGATGCTCGCACTGGAATCAAGGTTAAAAGCTCCGTTTGTTAGCACATTAATATTGTTGACCACTTTAATCCCGTTACCGGTTGGGATATCCAATCGGCCATTTGCCTGAACGGTTAGTGTTTTGGCTTGTGCTTCGTAGTTAGAACCGTTTACAGTTGAATAATTTGTCGCAGATTTAATGATCACACAATTATCGTTTGCTGGTACACCAACCGGAAGCCAGTTGTTCGGATCGTTCCAGTTGCCGTTAATTCCCTGCCAAACTTTTGTTTTGTTGGTAACGGTTACCGGTTTGGTAGCGGTACAACCATTGGTTAATTGCACATTGGCATTAAACGACCAGTTGTTTACTTCCAATTGGGAAGCCGATGGTTTGATATACACCACATTTACCGCCTGATTGGTATAAGGTGTTGTACCATTGGCATCGATATAGGCATTGATCGTTGCTCCGGTCCATGTGAAATTGGACGTTAACGGACGGGTACCGGATAGTACTACGTCATCAACAGCCCAACCGTCACAGTAATCGGCTGCATAACGGAAACGTATTTTTAAATTCGCAACACCTACATAAGCGTTTAACGGAATGCTTTCGGATACGAATTTACTTGGATATCCTTGAGTGGAGGTGTAAGTTTTTACCGTGGTCCAGTTGGTTCCGTTATCGGTTGATACCTCAATATTAGCCGTTTCGCCATTTCCATAGTAAGAGAAATAGTGTCTGAAATTAAGTGTCAAATCGATAAAATTAGTGGTGTTCACCGAATTGGTAGTAGTCATAATCAGACTTTTACCGGTAGTATTTACATCCGATGTCGTGAAGGCAAATTTATTTCCAACCGATCCGGAGTTGATCGCCGGTTTCCAGGTGGCCGTTGTAGTGGTAAACACACTGGTTTTTTGCTGCCATTCGGTAGTGGTAGTTCCATTTCCGGATTTGGTAAAACTACCCAAACCGGTACCTTCAAAATTTTCGTTTAACAATTCGACTACTTCCGTACTACCGGCTGCCGAGATTTGTAAATAATCGGAATCACCGCATATTTCCGGAGATGCCGGTGTAATGGTGATATTTGGAACCGGTTTTATTTTTGCAATAATTGGCGTACGGGTAAGCGATTCGCAAGTGCCGTTTAAGGCTGTCACATAATAGGTTGTGGTAGCGCTTAACGATGGCGTTGTATAGGTCGCAGCGGTTGCTCCCGAAATAGGAGAGCCTCCGGTATCGGTAGTATACCAGCGATAGGACGTTACGCCCGATGATCCGGTTACTGATAAGGTTACCGGGCCTGTGCCACAAGATTCAACTGTTGGAGCACTGGTGATTTTAGCACCACAATCCGGGATTACTTTGATCAGATAGTCTTCTGTTTCGCCACTGGAAAGACTTCCGCAAGGTGTAAACGTTGAGTTTGATAAATAGGTTCGAATACGTACACGGTAATTACCGGGATTGGTTCCGGCGGGAATTACAAACCCAAATGTTGTGGAACTTACACTCACTGTAGGAGAAAAGACAGTTTCTCCGGTATCGGTGAAATCACCGTTTTTATTCCAGTCAACCCAGGCTTTTACATATTGAGTGGTACCTGCACTACCGGTTAGTATTAACGAAATATTGATATCCGATCCGGCAATTTGTTGTGCTGGAGCAAGACTGGTATAGTCACCATAACCACCGGTACTGTATCCGGAAGTATTGGAGGATTCCACAATGGCTCCCGTGATTTTATAACTGGAAATATAATACGTCGACGAAGTAGAAGCCGGCGTACAGTTGGTGTAAGTATAATCCGGCGGATACCAGGAATAAACCAGTCCGCTGTTAGGATAACTATTGCTTCGGGTTCTGTTGGTATCGGTGTTGGAGGTTCCGCTGGACGTATTGCCATACCAGGTGCTGTTTGAACTCTGTGATCTGTTATTGAAATCGGCATTGGTACGACCTCGTAATCCTACTTCGGCATTTAATGTCGTGTTGCTGCTTGGCGAACAGGTACCGTAAATGATTTGTATGATATTGGTTGTTTCGCTAAGTCGGATTTGGAAATTAAAACTTCCGGACTGAGATACGCGTCTTACATTATTCCATTGTACGATAAAAGTCCGGTTTGGAGCTGTTCCGGTAGTGGTATAGGTAATCGCATTCCCGTTGTCTTTAAGGTCCATACCTAAAGCACTGATCGCCCCGTCAAAACCGGCTCCGTTTACCGAAATCGGGTTGTATCCGGCTGCATCGCCTGCTACAGTGGTTCCAAAAGTGATAAAACCATTGGACAAAATAGAACAAGTGGTGTAATTCGTACTGTTGTAATTAAACGTAAAGCCAATAGGGATGTTAAGGGCGGCGTTATTGTCCCATGAAGTGGCAATTGCGGTCGTTCCGGATATGGACGAGTAGGTCGCGGTATTTTCCGAAAAAGTATAATAACTTACCTGTGCCTGTCCGATTTGGAAGCACAATAATAAGCCGGCTACTATTTTGAATAATTGCGTGCTTTTAACGGTAAGAGGAGTTGCGTTAAAAGCACCGGAAACTTTAAAGAAGTTGCCGGTTTTTTGGTTGTTTTTGTAGCTGTTTAACATACTTGAAAATATTAAGTGGTTCATTTTCAATACTAATTTAGCTACTAAAAAGGGGGCGATAAATGCGTTTTGACCGAATTTCGATAAAGGTTTCCGTTTAATCGATAAAGTACGTTTTTGACCTCTATTTGACTTCTTTTGTTTGTTGTAAATTGTGATTTTGTATGTTGTTTTTGTATTAATTTGTAATTAATAATGTTGAATTCGTATTGTTGTTTGTTTATTGGTGTTTTTTATGTAATATTAAAATGGATCTTTTAATAGTGTAAAAGGTTAAAATAAGGCGTGAAGAAAGGTGTAAAGGAAGCTTTATGGAAAAGAAGATATAGCGCAAAAAACAGGATATCGTGCTGTCTGTTTTTGTATAGCATAATCTTGAATAATTTGAATTGTACAAAATTGAGCAATACGAAATAGTTCTGATTCTAAATTTTTAAAAGGTATAAAGGAATAGTAAAAGAGGAGCTGAAATAATAGCCTGCGGAATAAATGGTTGTTTCTTAGAGGTTAATGGACTTTTTGTATAGAAATAAAGTTGGCTTTTTTAAAAAAAAATAATTAAATTTAACCTGCTTGTAAAAGCTATTAATACGATCGAATGCGAATAACCGATGCGTGAGATAATGATAAAATTTCTTGTTTTGGGACAATATATCCCTTTTGTGGACAATTTGTCCCTTGTGAATAGATTGTAATGTTAGATAATATACTTTTATGCATAAATAACTTAAAAAACATATTGATCATGGCTCGTAAAAAGATTTTATTTATAGTGCTTTTGGGGGGGATTTTTTTTAGTCATGCCCAGGTATATGTGAGTCCTTCCACCCATGTTTTTGTTAATAATGAAGTGCTGTTTGTAAAACAGGATGTAGCGAATAATGGGGTTATGTTCCTTCGTAGAGACGGTCAGTTGCTACAAGGTGTAGCGGGTGTTACGGCTAATAAAGGAGCTGGAACGGTTTCGGTTTATCAGGAAGGAACATGTGGTAATTACGATTATAATTATTGGTGTTCTCCGGTCGGGACGATAGTTACCGGACAGGAAGGTATTGCGGGAAATTTTAATGCCGATGCGACTAAAATTTTTTACAGACCTAATACAATTATCAATAGTGATCTGGCAACAATTTTACCTTGGGGATCTTATGATGGACAATCAAATCCGTTATCGATTTCTTCCAGATGGTTATGGAAATTCGTTAATGCTACGGCCTATTCACAATGGGTTCATGTCGGAAACGGACAGCCAATCGCTCCGGGTGAAGGGTTTACAATGAAAGGAACAGCCGGTACAGATAACACGAATGTAGATGGGATTATCAATAATCCGGGAAACCACCAACGAATTGATTTTAGAGGGCGTCCAAACGATGGTGATATCGTGATTCCATGTATGGTAGGGCAACAAACACTTACCGGAAATCCATATCCTTCGGCGATTGATTTAAGCTATTTCCTTTTGGATAATCCAGCTTGCGACGGAACTGCTCAATTCTGGGAACAGGACAAAACGGTAAACTCACATACGTTAGCCAATTATAGAGGTGGTTATGGGACATTCTCACCGGCAGCAACCTTGGCACAGGTAACAGCCGGTACAGCCGGAACCGGTATTTATACTCCGGCAATTTTTTACTCGTATGATGCGGGCGGAAATCAGGGGACGGTAACATCATCACCCGGAAATTCATATAAAAGACGTTTTTCGCCTGTCGCACAAGGATTCCTTATCACAGGAGCAAATGCAGGTGTGGTGACCATGCGGAACCAATATCGCGTTTTTGTAAGAGAAGGGGCTACTAACAATTCTCAGTTTGAAAGAAATGCAAGCTCGGCGGCACTGGCCAGTGTTAATGCTGATAATGCACCATCCTATAATCCGGTTGTGGAAGATTTGGCCTTTCCTACAGTCTTATCGGTATCAGGTATTGATTATACGAATGAGTCTGTAAGACCACAACCACAGGTTCGTATTAATACACTAATCGATAATCAGGGAGTTCGGCAAAGTGTAATCGGTTTCCATCCTGAAGCTACCGATGGTGTAGATAGAGGAATGGATGCGATTTCTTCCGATGATGGATTGCCTTCGGATATGTTTTTTGTAATTGATGATAAAGAATACGTAATCAATATGGTGGCTTTTGATGAAAACAAGCGTCTTCCGCTTGGTTTTAAAAATGGAGCACCGGCAAATTACAGGATAACGGTACAAGAGATTATTAATGCTGATACGGTACAAAATGTGTACCTGCACGATAAGGTAAACAACCAGTATTATGATATTAAAAATGGAGTTCATGAATTGAATTTGCCAGCCGGAACCAATAAAACAGATTATGAGATTACCTTTAAACGGGATAGTAACCTGGGATTAGGAGAGACGATTAAAAACAGTCTGTTGGTATATCAGGATAATTCCGGACATGCTTTGCAAATTTCCAACCCAATGGCTTTGGATTTAAAAACAGTAGTCTTATACGATGTGGTAGGAAAAGTTATCTTCGAAAAAACAAAATTGGGTAATAATACAACCTATTCGTTTCCGACGGCAAATCTTAGCGATGGTATCTATATTGTAAGGATGCTTACCTCGGATAATCAGGAAATAAGTAGAAAAATCATAATAAAAAATTAAAATTTATAGACGATATTTAAAAACAGCTCCGAATTCGGAGCTGTTTTTGTTTAAAATGATATTTTTGCAACTATGAAAAGTTACAATCAGGTATTGCCTTTTTCATTTCCGAATGGGATTTCGCTTACTGTAAAAAGAGAAGATCAGGTGCATCCCTTTTTATCCGGGAATAAATACCGGAAAATGAAGTACAATCTCGAACAGGCCCAAAAGGAAGGTTATGCAAAATTGCTGACTTTCGGCGGGGCATTTTCCAATCATATAGCAGCGGTTGCAGCGGCAGGAGCACACTTCGGATTGGAAACCATAGGAGTAATACGTGGCGAAGAACTGGAAAACGAAATAGAGGCAAATGCAACCTTACGTCTGGCGCGACAACAAGGCATGAAATTTGATTTTGTATCGCGGGAAGCTTATCGCGTTAAAGACGAGTCGGCTTTTTTAGAAAAACTGCGGGAAAAACACGGTGCTTTTTACCTATTGCCCGAAGGCGGAACCAATGCGCTGGCGGTAAAAGGGTGTGAGGAAATATTGGAAACAACCGATAAAACGCAATTTACACACATTTGCTGTGCAGTGGGAACCGGAGGAACAATCTCAGGTTTGATCAATTCCTGTGGGGAAAATCAAAAAGTAATTGGCTTTCCGGCGTTAAAAGGTTCGTTTTTATCTGATGAGATTTGTAAATTTGTAAACAACGACCGCTGGGAACTGGTAAATGACTATCATTTTGGAGGTTATGCAAAAATAAATGACGAATTGGTTCGTTTTAATAATGATTTTTATACCCAAACGGAAGTATTGTTAGATCCGGTATATACCGGTAAAATGGCCTACGGAATAGTAAATCTGATCGAAAAAGGCTATTTCCCTGACGGAGCTGCAATTTTAATGATTCACACCGGGGGATTACAAGGGATTGAAGGAATGAATAAAATATTGGCTCGGAAAAATAAGCCGTTACTTATAGAAAACAAAGTCTGTAAAAAAGAGAATAATGATTAAAAAAATTTGCCTGCTGCTAACGCTTATATTGGTTTATAGCTGCGGATCTTCGTCAAAAGTGCGAACGACACCGACGAAGATTACAACAACCAAGAAAAATACAACCGTAAAAACACACTCGGGAACCACGAGAACAAACTCCTCATCTTCGGAAAATTCCAAACCATCGGAAGTACTCGAAGCGACTTCAAAAATAAAAGTAACCACCGAAATTGTAAATGCGTATATCGGTAGGTTTAACGAAACCGCAAAAGAAAACATGCGAAACCATGGCGTTCCGGCTAGTATTACACTGGCTCAGGGGATTTTGGAATCCGGTGCCGGAGTAGGAACCTTATGTGTAAAAGCAAACAACCATTTCGGAATCAAATGCCACACCGGATGGACCGGAGATAGCGTACGCCATGACGATGATTCCGAACAGGAATGCTTTCGTAAATATAGCGACCCGGCCGAATCGTTTCGGGATCATTCACTATTCCTGACAACAAGAAGCCGTTATTCCGCCCTGTTTAAATTGCCAAAAGGCGATTATGTAGCCTGGGCAAAAGGACTGAAAAGTGCCGGATATGCCACAGATCCCAAATATCCTGAAAAACTCATCGGACTTATCGAGCGTTACGAATTGTACAAATACGATTCGGAAGTTATTGGAGGCGGTTATACAAAACCGGTGATCAAAAAAGATACGACTACGGTAAATGCCGAAGTTAGCGGTTCGACGTATAAAGTGGCGCAAGGGGATACGCTGTATTCCATTTCCAGAAAATTCAATGTAACGGTAGACGAATTGATAAAAATCAATAACCTTACCTCAAACGCAATAGCAATAGGACAAATCATAAAAGTAAAATCATAATGTTATATACAAGAAGCAGTCAGCTGTTTGCTGAAGCGTCAGAAGTGTTACCGGGCGGGGTGAATTCACCCGTTCGTGCCTTTAAATCAGTTGGAGGAACGCCAATTTTTGCCAAAGAAGCCAAAGGAGCCTATTTGTATGATGAAGACGGAAATCGTCTTATCGATTATATCAATTCCTGGGGACCAATGCTTTTAGGGCATGCCTATGAGCCGGTAGTAACGGCAGTAATTGAAAAAGCAAAAAAAGGAACCTCATTCGGAATGCCAACAGAATTGGAAACGGAAATCGCAAAACTAGCCCTTTCGATGGTGCCGGGAATCGAGAAAATCCGATTTGTAAATTCCGGTACCGAAGCCTGTATGAGTGCTGTCCGACTGGCGCGTGGTTTTACCAATCGCGATAAAATCATAAAATTTGCCGGATGTTACCACGGTCATTCCGATTCGTTCCTGATTCAGGCCGGAAGTGGAGCCATTACATTTGGAGCGCCAAACAGTCCCGGAGTAACGCAGGGAACTGCAAAAGATACTCTTTTGGCCCGTTACAACGATTTGGACAATGTGCGTTCTCTTTTTGAGGCTAATAAAAACGAAATCGCGGCCATTATTATAGAACCGGTAGCCGGAAATATGGGATGTGTGCCGCCACAGGAGGGCTTTTTAAAAGGATTGCGGACACTTTGCGACGAACATGGAGCTTTGTTGATATTTGATGAGGTAATGACCGGATTTCGTCTGTCAAAAGGTGGTGCGCAGGAACTGTTCGGAATTAAGGCTGATATCGTAACGTTTGGAAAAGTAATCGGTGGTGGTTTGCCGGTAGGTGCCTTTGCCGCACGAAATGAAATTATGAATTATCTGGCACCATTAGGACCGGTATATCAGGCGGGAACTTTGTCCGGAAATCCGTTAGCGATGGCGGCTGGTTTGGCCATGTTACAGGATATCAATACCAACGAAGGACTTTTTGAACGATTGGAGCAAAAAACGGCTTATCTGGAAAAAGGAATCCGCGAACAGTTGGAAAAAGCAGGTGTTGTATTTACGATTAACCGTGTAGGTTCGATGATTTCGGTTCATTTTGACGAAAGACCGGTAGTTGATTTTGATACGGCTAAAAATGGCGATAACGAAAGCTTTAAAAAATTCTTCCACGGATTGTTACAGGAAGGAATCTATATTGCTCCGTCGGCCTATGAAACCTGGTTTATTACAGACGCATTGACCTACGAAGATCTCGATTTTACAATTGCAGCCGTAGGAAAAGTAGCAGCGACACTTTAAAAGAAAATAGCTATAAATGAAAAACGCACCTTTAAGGTGCGTTTTTTATTATTCGGAAACCAGTCGTTTTACCAACTGCGGATTCGCGTCCAGTTTTTGAAGTTGCGCTTGTGTTAAAGGGGCACGTAAATAGTGATCCACCACTTTTACCAACTCTTTTTTTCGTCCTTCCGACAACTCCGGGCTTAGATTTTGATGTTTCATTACCAATCCTTTTTCGATCTCAACTTTTTGTGCATCAGATAGCGGGATGTATGCGGTAAGTGCCGTGATGTCGTTTTGAACTTTTTTAGCGATTTCCTTTTGACGATCCTGCGCATTGGCAGCTACCGAAAAGGAAACAATCATAAAAAATAACGCAATAAATTTTTTCATTGTCTGATAAATTGGCTGATTATAGAGCCAAAGCTAATTTATTTTACGATATATTGCTAAAAAAACAATCAAAAATTATTCAGGAGCGTTGTTTTTAAAGTTTCGGGTTCTTTTTGTGATTTTTTCCTGACGCATTTCACTCTGTTTTTCCCATTTCTCCATCTGACCGGAATTCAGGATTTTTTTCATTTCGCCTTTAAAAGCAATTTTGTCGTCCATACGTTTGTTTTGAAGCGCAAAACGTTCGTCGGCAGTCATTTCTTTGTAATTTTTTCGTACATCACCCTGTGTAGCTCGTACTTCTTCGCGTTTTTTGCTCTGATCCATTAATAGCTTTTCAACTTCTTTTTGTTGTTTGGCTGTCAGATCCAAATCTAAGGTCATTTTTTTAACCTGTAACTGTACTTGTTGTTCCGGAGCTAAACGTTCGCGACCACCTCTCGATTCTTTTTCCTGTGCAAAGCCTAACATAGTTGCGCAAAGGCAAACGGCTAAAACTAATTTTTTCATAATGCTTTTCTTTTAAAGTTGTTACGATGCTTTGACCGTGGGAATTTCAAAAGGTTTAAAATTGTACAACCTAAATAAAAGTTAAAAAAATGCCGAAATGTTGTACTTCTGTTAAAATAGAACCGGATATTTTTTGGAGTTACCACTTTTGGGGATTACCTTTGCCACGTGAAAAAAGGAATTGTAATACTCGTTTTTTTTGTCCTCTTTAAGCCGATATTGCCGGTTTTTGAGTACATGATCAATTACGAATATATTACAAAAACCCTTTGTGAAAACAAAGCCAAACCGCAAATGGCCTGTAACGGAAAATGTCACCTGATGAAAGAGTTGGCCAAAGCTTCTGAATCGGAAAAACCGTTATCTACCGATAAAAAAAATGTAAGAGCCGAAGTAGAAGTGCTCTTTTTTGAAATCCAGAAAAACTTTGATTTTAATCCTGCATCGGTAACCGAAAAAGTTGCGGAAAACTTTTCCTATACCAATCTGTACCAACACCTGAATGCGGACGGAATCTTCCATCCACCGGCATTTATTTTTTAAAATTCAACCCTTTTAAGCATTTTTTCTTTTGGCTGGAAGTCAAAAGGATTGCTATGTCGTATTTTAAAAAATAAAAAAATGAAATTCAAATTAATAAACACTGTTATAGCGGTGGCATTGGCCATTGCCTTAGGATCTTGTAGTAATGATAACGATGTGGTAAACTCCACAGAAGGAAGCGGAAGCTTAAAAATAAAATTTGACCACCGTTACGGAGATGTCGATTTTATCATGGGCGCGCCGTATACAACCTCTCAGGGTGAGACGATTAAAGTAGATAACATCAAATATATCGTAAGCAATATCGTGCTTATAAAAGAAGATGGATCGACTTATGTTTATCCAAAAAGCAAAAGCTATTTTATTATAAAAGAACAAACGCCAAGTTTATTTACGATCGAACTAACCGATGTTCCGGCTGGGAATTATAAAACCGTAAAATTCGGTATTGGTGTCGATCAGGAACAATTTAACTTAGGAGCTGCCGGTCAGGGCGATTTTCTGGCACAAGCACAATCCGAAGGCATGATGTGGTCGTGGAGTGCGGGCTATAAATTCCTGGCATTCGAAGGGAATTTCACCTCGGCTACCGTAACCGATCCGACACTTTTTAAAGTACATACGGGACAAACCGGAACCCATTATAATTATACCGAAGTGGCATTGGATATGCCGGATAAAGCATTGGTACGACCAACTATTACACCGCAAATTCACGTAATGGCCGATTTGTCTAAAATCCTGGATGGAGCCACAAAAATCAGCTTGTCCCCACAACCAAATATCATGGGTGGTGCTGTTTTGGCTTCGATTACAGCCAATGTGTCCACTATGTTTTCTGTTGATCACGTTCATAATGACTAAATAAAATCAAAAAAGCTGTTGGTGGTAACTACTGGCAGCTTTTTGAAAAACAAATCATTATGAAAAGAATCAGAACACTACTGTTCTTGTTGCTACCGTTTTTATGGAGCTGCTCGAACGATGATAGTCCTGAAGCCTATCAAAATATTCCGATCGATTTTAAAGTACCGGCCAATTTCCCGGCCTTAACCTATAATTTGCAAAACAATCCGCTAACGGAAAAAGGATTTGAATTGGGGAAAAAGTTGTTTTACGACGGTCGGTTGGCATCGGATGGATTGGTGTCCTGTGGCTTTTGCCACATTCAGGAAGATGCGTTTACGCACCACGGACATTCGTTTAGCCATGGTGTGGGCGATAATATCGGAACCCGTAATGCACCGCCGATTCAAAATCTTGCGTTTCAGCGCGCTTATATGTGGGACGGAGCAACAACACATCTGGATTTGCAGCCTTTGATTCCGCTAACCAGTGAAATTGAAATGAATGGAAATCTGGCGGAAATTGTCAGTATGATGAAAGGCGATGCGACCTATCAGAAACTATTCAGACAGGCCTTTCCTGATGGCATGATCAATTCTGAAAACATGCTTAAAGCATTGGGACAGTTTATGGTGATGCTAACATCGTCCAATTCAAAATTTGATAAATTCAGAAGAGGAGAACCCGGAGGAACGTTAACTGCCGACGAACAGGAAGGCTACGTACTTTTTACACAAAAATGTGCCGGTTGTCACGCTACGGATTTATTTACCGATGATACTTATCGCAATAACGGTTTGCCGATTAACCCGATGATCAATGATGTGGGGCGCTACCGCGTGACCGAGTTGCCACAGGATAATTACAAATTTAAAGTGCCGAGTTTGCGGAATATCGAAAAAACGGCACCTTATATGCACGATGGGCGTTTTGCCACGCTTGAAGCGGTTTTAAATCACTATTCCAACGGTGTGCTGGATTCGCCTACATTGGATCCTACTTTAAAAGCTAATGGAGCTTTAGGGATTCCGTTAACAGCGAATGAAAAAACGAAACTTGTGGCCTTTTTAAAAACACTAACGGATCATGAGTTTTTAACGGATCGCCGGTTTTCGGAATTTTAAAAACAACAAACACTTTTCTAAATTTTAAAAATAAGATTTGGATTGAAAAGAAAATAAAAATGAAAAAATATAGTCTATTAGTAGTGCTTTTTTGGAGCGTATTTACCTACGCGGCAGAAAAGGATAGCCTGGGAATAAATCCGTATCAAAACTATTTTCGTTCGCTCGAATATTTCGAAGAATGTGATGCCTGTGGTTGTTCGGCCAGTGGTGGAAGTTTGGGTTTTTCGTCGATGCTGAATACCAATTTTGTAGGGATACGCTATTTTAACCAGCGTTATAAAAGTAACGACGGATTGTTTTCGGATTCACCGTGGTATGAAGAAAATTTTAATACCATTCAGGTGTGGGGACGTATTCCGATTGTGAAAAAAGTTCAGATTTCCGTATTGGTTCCGTACCATTTTCATAATCGGGAAACCGTAACCGGCAAACAGGATATATCCGGTTTGGGCGACCTTACGGTATTGGGAATGTACACGGTGTATGAAACGGTTAAAGATAGTGCGGTGTTTTCGCATTCGGTACAATTGGGTGCCGGAGTAAAAGCGCCTACGGGAAAATATCGTGAATTTACCAATGGAAGTGTGAACCCGAGTTTTCAAGTGGGAACCGGTAGCTGGGATTATATTTTTGCGGCAGAATATGTCGTAAAAAAAGGAAATCTGGGATTAAATACTATGGGAAGTTATACGGTTAAAACGGAAAATGAAAAGCATTATCGTTTTGGAAATCAATTTAATTATGCGTCAACAGTATTCTATTTTTTAAATAGTGAGAAGTATGTATTTGTGCCGCAATTGGGCGTTGCCGGAGAAGTGTATGGGAACAATTATCAATACAAACAATTGCTGCGAAATACGGCAGGAGATATCCTTTTTGGAAAAGCGGGAATCGAGATCGGGCGGGATAAATTTTCGTTTGGTGCCAATGTGATGGTGCCGATAAATCAAAATCTTACCGGTGGCAGAGTGGAAGCACAATACCGTTGGAGTGTGAACTTAAATTATACTTTATAATTACACCTGACAGGTTTCTTAATACACCGCTGATAAACCTGTCAGGTGTTATGCATAAGTGTCGAAGATAGGTTGCTCGACGCAAGAACGGAAACTTGTTAAATATAGCAAATACAAACACCTGACAGTTTTTAAGTGAGAAAATGCTAAGACTGTCAGGTGTAGGCAACCGGATTAAAGTATAATCCGGTTTAGTGTAACAGAAACGGGCTGTCTCTTTTTTGAGGCAGCTTTTTTTTAAGGCTTATTTTGAGTAGTTGCTTTTTGCGGTTGATTTTGGAATCGTTTTTTATAAATCGCATCCCATTTGTCTTGCTGTTCCTGAGTGAGAATGGCTTTTAGATTTGTTTTCAGGGTTTTCAGACTTTCGATATATTCGGTTTTTAAAGCCTGATTTTCTTCGGGTTTGGCCGACTGAAGACGCAATTTAATATCGCCGGTTTTCCGGTTGTTTTCCGTGAGTACTTTCTCAATTTGTTGCTGTTGAGTCGCAGTTAGGTTGAGATCGGTTGCCATACGTCTGACTTCTAATTTGGCCTTTTGTTCTGCCGTCAGGGTTGGCGGTGCCTGATTGGAAGACTGTGCGTTGCTTGCCAATGATAAAAAGCTTACAATCAGGATAAAGAATGCTTTCATAATCCTATGGTTTAAGTGGTAAACTCCGTGATATGTATATTAAAAGTAAGGAATAAAAACGACAGGTGTAACGATTTTCCGTTAAGTGCGATTTTTTGCCGATAAAAAACCTGTCAGGGTTATAAATAAAAAAGGCCGACTATTTTCAGTCGGCCTTTTGATTGTATATCGAAAACTTAGGATTGTAATTCTACGACTTTACTGTCGCCGGCTACAACCACTTTGGTTAATCCGTGTTGTGCTAAAGCTTTCATGGCTTTATCCCATTTTTTACCGCTTAATCCGGCCTGATTTTTTAATTCGGCTAAATCCAGCGCATTGGCATTTTTTTCTAAGATGGCAATAATTGCTTTTTCTTCGTCTTCCAATTCGATTTGTACGGCTTTTTTCTCCGGACGCATTTGAGGGAAAAATAACACTTCCTGAATCGATGGATTGTTGGTTAAAAACATGATCAAACGGTCCATTCCGATACCTAAACCAGATGTTGGTGGCATTCCGTATTCCAATGCACGTAGGAAATCGTTGTCAATAAACATCGCTTCATCATCACCTCTTTCGGATAAGGCTAATTGCGATTCAAAACGTTCCCGCTGATCGATTGGATCGTTTAGCTCAGAATACGCATTGGCAATCTCTTTTCCGCATACCATCAATTCGAAACGCTCGGTTAATTCCGGGTTGTCGCGGTGTTCTTTGGTTAGCGGACTCATATCTTTCGGGTAATCAGTGATAAAAGTTGGTTGGATAAAATTACCCTCGCATTTTTCACCGAAAATCTCGTCGATCAATTTTCCTTTACCCATAGTGTCATCTACGGCAATTCCCATCGATTGTGCTGCAGCTCGTAATTCGGTTTCTGTTTTTCCGGTAATATCAAAGCCGGTAAAATGTTTGATGGCATCCGTCATCGAAACACGTGCATAAGGTGCTTTGAAATCAACCGTATGCTCGCCGAAAGTAGCTTTTGTAGTACCGTTCACCTGAAGGGCACAATATTCCAAAAGATTTTCGGTAAATTCCATCATCCAATTGTAGTCTTTATAGGCTACATAGATTTCCATAGCGGTAAACTCCGGGTTATGGGTTCGGTCCATTCCTTCGTTACGGAAGTTTTTGGAGAATTCATATACACCGTCGAAACCACCTACGATTAGTCTTTTCAGGTACAATTCGTTGGCAATTCGCATATATAATGGGATATCCAGGGAGTTGTGGTGTGTGATAAACGGTCTTGCGGCCGCACCACCCGGGATCGACTGTAATATTGGTGTTTCTACTTCAAAATAACCTTTGTCGTTAAAAAACGTACGCATCGCATTGAACAATTTGGTTCTTTTGATAAATACTTCTTTAACCTGCGGATTTACAACCAAATCAACATAACGCATTCGGTAACGCAATTCCGGATCGGTAAATGCGTCGAAAACATTACCATCGGCATCTACTTTTGGTAGCGGTAAAGGACGTAAGGTTTTACTTAATAGCGTGATGTTTTTGGCACGTAAGGTTTTTTCGCCTACCTGAGTGGTAAACAATTCCCCTTCGATTCCGATAAAGTCACCCAGGTCAATTAATTTTTTAAAAACTTCGTTGTAAAGTGTTTTGTCATCGTCCGGACAAATCTCGTCACGGTTAATGTATAACTGGATACGACCTTCGCTATCCTGTAATTCGGCGAAAGAAGCTTTCCCTTGTACGCGGGCAGACATCAGACGGCCGGCCACAATTACCTTCTTTCCTTCCTCAAAAGTTTCCTTGACCTGCTTCGACGTGTGGTTCACGGGAAACAAATTGGCGGGATATGGGTTTATTCCAAGTTCTTTCAACTTACCCAGTTTTTCTCTTCTGATGATTTCTTGTTCTGAAAGTTGCATAATTGTGATTTTTTTAAGTGGGCAAAGATAGACATATTTTAAAAAGGAATCAATTTCAAATTTTGAAAATGATAATAAAGGTATTGCGGATGGAAAATCGTATCTTTGAAAGCAAATTTGAAGCCTAAATTTATGAAGGAAAAAATCCGGTTCGCCTTTACTTTGGTTGTCGCGGTTATGATGACAGCCTGTAATTTTACTGAGACTATTAATTTGAATGCCGACGGAAGTGGTACGTTTTCATTGGATGTCGATGCCTCGGCTATGATGAGTATCGCGGCAGAACAAGGCGATCGGAAAATTGATTCGACTTTTACTTTAAAATCATTAATGGATGAACGAAAAGATAGTATTGCCAAATTGCCGTTGGCGGAACAACAACGTTTGAAAAAATTGGAAAGCTTTTCGGTTCGGACACATGTGGATCAAGTGGAGAAATCATTTTTGTTTACACTTTTTAGTGATTTTAAAAAACCATCGGATTTGGTTGATGCGTTGTCGGTTGTAAAAACGATGGACGATTTGAAAACGAATGGAAGTGGAGAGAAAGGCAGGTTATCGGATATGGATAAGATGACTACCGATTTAAAGTATTCGTTCGACGGGAAAAAATTTACCCGTAAGGCGGCGGTAAAAGATCCGGCTATTCAGAAACAGCTAACGGATAGCTTGGCGACGATCCGACCGATGATAGAAGCTTTTACGTATACCGTAAAATACCATTTCCCGAAAAAGATTAAATCGATTACCGCAAAAGATCCTGTTTTTAGTGACGACAGAAAAACGGTAACCTTGCAATATCCGTTTATAGATTATATAGAAAGACCCGAAGTGATGAACTTTGAGGTTGTTCTGGAGAAAAAATAATAATGATGAACAAACAGATTGTATTCCGGGATCTCGGATTAAAAGATTATAAAGAGGTTTGGGATTATCAGGAATCTTTATTTAAAGAGATTCTGGATATCAAGATCAATAATAGGAGAGAAGAAAAAGAGGATGTGACACCAAATTACTTTTTATTTGTAGAACATCCGCATGTTTATACGCTTGGTAAAAGCGGTGATTTTTCAAATCTGTTATTAAACGAAAAGCAACTTGCCGATAAGGGTGCTTCTTATTATAAGATCAACCGCGGTGGTGATATTACGTATCATGGACCGGGACAAGTGGTTGGTTATCCGATTTTGGATTTGGAGAACTTTTTTACCGATATCCATAAATACCTTCGCTTTATGGAAGAAGCTATTATTCTAACCCTTGCAGAATACGGATTACAATGCGAACGAAGCGAAGGGGAAACTGGAGTATGGCTTGGCGTAGGTACGCCGTTTGCGCGAAAAATATGTGCGATGGGAGTTCGGGCTTCGCGATGGGTAACGATGCACGGGTTTGCGTTAAATGTAAATTCCGATTTGGGTTATTTTGATAATATTATCCCATGTGGTATAAAAGACAAAGCGGTTACTTCCTTAAATGTAGAGTTGGGTGTCGCAAAAGTGGATGAGGAAGAGGTAAAGGCTAAAATTAAAAAACATTTTACGGCTTTGTTTGAAGCGGAAATTGTGAGCTAAAAAAATTAAAATATTTTATTAAGAAAAATCCTGACAAAATTTTGTCAGGATTTTTTTGTGGTTATAATTCCAGTTTTAATTGTTCCGGAAGTAAGCGAAACGATTTCCGGTGATAGGGAGTGGTTCCGTATTTTCGAATAGCTTCCCTGTGTTCGATCGTAGGGTAGCCTTTGTTTTTTTTCCAGTTGTACATGGGGTATTCTTCATGTATGCGATTCATGTATTCATCGCGATAGGTTTTGGCCAGGACTGAAGCGGCTGCAATACTAAGGTATTTGCTATCGCCTTTTACAATGCAACTGTACGGTATGTCCTGGATCGGTTTAAAACGATTGCCGTCTACGATAATATAGTTAGGTATTGGATTTAGATTGACGATGCAGGTTTGCATGGCTTTTATCGAAGCGTTCAGAATATTGATTTCGTCAATGATTTCGGGTTCGAGGTGAATTACTTTAAAACAAAGAGCCACTTCTTCGATTATGGGCTTTAGTTTTTCGCGGGTGATTTCGGATAATTTCTTGGAGTCGTTTAGTTTTTCGATGATCACATTATCGGGTAAAATCACGGCTGCAGCGGTAACAGGACCTGCTAAACAACCTCTTCCGGCTTCGTCGGTACCGGCTTCCAATGTTAACTTTGAGTAATTCTGTAACAGCATTTTTGTTTTTGGTAAATGTATAAAAAAAACACAAATATTTTGAGTAAACCGCAGTCTAATAAGGGACTTTATTTGATATAGTGTATTTTCAAATGGCTTTTTTTAACACAAATAAAATGCTATAATTCCTATATTATATTTGTTTATTTAAGAAATTATTAAGAAGTTTGCGGAATAACTAACTCAAATAAATTTAATATGAGATCGAAGTTTAAATGGATTTTTACGCTTTTACTAGCGTTTTCGATGCAGTTTTCGTTCGCACAACAGGAGAAAACTGTTACAGGTACAGTGACCGAGGGAGGTTTACCGTTACCTGGTGTTAGTGTTGTTATTAAAGGAACAACACAAGGCACACAAACTGATATGGATGGTAATTATTCCATCAAAGCCAAACAAGGACAAGTGTTAGTGTATACATTTGTTGGAATGGAGACTTCTTCTGTAACGGTAGGAGCTTCAAACAAGGTTAATGTTGCTTTGCAATCGCAGGCAAAACAATTAAACGAAGTTGTTGTTGGAGCTTTAGGTATCAAAAAGAGACAGGATGCAATCACTTCAGCTAACCAGGTTGTTAAATCGAAAGAGTTAACACAGGCAGCTTCTCCGAATGCGATTCAGTCATTAACAGGTAAAGTATCTGGTTTACAGATTAACCAGACAAACTCTGCTGTTGATGCAACTTCAAGAATCGTTATCCGTGCTCCTAAGTCAATTACACAAAACAACCAGGCGTTGGTTGTAATTGATGGAGTTATCTCTACTGCTACTGCATTACAGCAGTTGCCAACTGAGGCTATTGAGTCAGTTAATACAATTAAAGGTTCTCAAGGAGCTGCGTTGTATGGATCTGATGGTGTTAACGGGGTATTAATCGTTACAACTAAAAAAGGATCAACTCAAGGTCAGAAAATGACAATCTCTGTGAACTCATCAATTGACTTCTCTACAGTTGCTTACCTTCCGGAAAGACAAACAAGATACGGACAAGGATGGGATGGACAACACTATTCTTATGAGAATGGTACTTGGGGACCAGAATTTGATGGTTCTATCCAGCCTACAGGTTTGCCACAGGCAGACGGAAGCTTCTTAATGTTGCCTTACCGTTCTTTAGGAAGTGATAATATCAAGAAATTCTTCAAAACTGGAGTGTTAACACAAAATGGTGTTTCATTATCTTCAGGAAACGAGGATGGATACCTTTTCTTTACAGCTAACAAATTAAGAAACGAGTTTATCGTTCAGGATGACGTTTTGGATAGAACAAACTTCCAATTCAAAGCTGGTAAAAAAATCGGAAGATGGAATGTTGAGGGGAATGCTCAATATACTACACAAGAGTCTAGAACTACAAGTTCAAGTTTATACTATGATTTATTACAAACGCCAACAAACGTTCCAATCGAAATGTTTGAAAACGGAGGTAACTTACATGGATATAGCTACTATATGAGAAACCCTTACTGGGTACGTGATAACGTAAGAAATCAATCGAATGCAGACGTTTTCAACGGAATTGGAAAAATTGGTTTTGAAGTAAACAAAAACATCAATATTTCATACACTGCAGGTGTTAACCTTTCTAGTACTAAAGCGTTAAGCTATGCAAATGACTACGTAGATCCATACCGTTACGGAAATGGTAACCAGTCAACTATTTCTTCATTGTCTACATCAAACGGTTCTACAAGAAGATTGTATGCTGATTTATTGATCAACTTTGACTATGATTTAACAAAAGACCTTAACTTAAAAGTTAACATTGGTAACAACGTACAAGATGTTTATGCTACTTCAACTGGAGCATCAGGATCTCAGTTAGCAATCCCTGGATTATACAATATCTCTAACGTATCAAGCGTGCCGAATGCTACAAATTCATTCGCTAGATCAAGAAGATTTGCATTCTTTGGAAACGTTGACTTAGGTTATAAAGATTATTTATTCTTGAACTTAACAGGAAGAAATGAGTGGGTATCTTTCTTAGATAAATCTAACAACAACTTCTTCTATCCTTCTGCAGGTTTATCTTTCATTCCTACAAAAGCTTTTGAATCATTAAAAGATAACAACGTTCTTTCTTACGCTAAAATTACAGCGAGTATCGTAAAAGTTGGTAGTGCGAATGGTGTTGCTGCTTATGATATCAATAACTTATATGTTAGAAGTACAGGTTATCCATTCAATGGAATTAACTCTTATGTACCAAACTTACAGCCAACAATCGCTTACAACTCAAGAACGAATCCTTATATCAAGCCAGAGTTCTACGTTACTAAAGAGGCGAGTTTAAACTTAGGTTTCTTAAAAGATAGAATTACTTTAGATGTAGCAGGTTATTTAAGTGATAATACTGATTTGATCACAACAACAAGTGCTTCTTACGCTTCTGGTAACCCTAACTATACAACAAACATTGGTGCTACTAAAACTAAAGGTATCGAGATTGACTTAGGTATTACACCTATCAAAACTAAAGATTTCACATGGGATGCTAAATTCAGCTTCTCTAAAACGAAAACTACAGTAGAAAAAGTTGCTGACAATACAAACTCAGTAGCAATCTACTCTCCTTATGGAACTTACGGTATCTTCGCTGAAGAAGGTGAAGAATATCCAATCATCAAAGGTTTCGGATACCAAAGAGATGGAGAAGGACGTATCATCGTTGATCCAAACACTGGTAACCCACTTAAATCTACTGAGTTAATGAAGTTAGGTAAAACTACTCCAGATTACATCTTAGGTTTAAATACCTCTATTGATTTCAAAGGATTACGTTTAGCAGCTGTAATGGATTACAGAACTGGACACCAGTACTATTCAGGTACTAAAAATACATTAACTAACTTCGGTTATTTAGTTGATTCAGCTGAAAACGGAAGAGGTGGATTCATTATTCCTAACTCTTCTTACTTAGATGCTAACACTGGAACTTATGTTGCGAACAACTCTGTAGTTACAGGTGGTGGTTCTTCAATTGGAGTACAACAGTATTATGCAAACATTTATTCTAACATCGATGAGAACTACATTTTAGATGCTACTGCTTTCAAAGTACGTGAGTTATCTTTAAGCTATGCAATTCCAGCTAAAATGTTAGAAAGAACAGGTTTAACTAGCTTAAGAGTTGGTGTGAATGCGAGAAATCCATTTACAGTATTAGCTAGAGAAAACAGAGGATATGACGATCCTGAAGCATCAATTAACAATGGTAATGCTGTAGGTTTAGCTTCTGGTACTAGTAATAGTGGAGCAGGAGGAACTAACCAGTATCCAAACACTAGAACTGTTGGTTTCAGTCTTAACTTAACGTTTTAATTAAAAGAAGTATGAAAAAGTACAAAATACATTTATTTTCATTAGTAGCAGCATTAGGGTTGTCCTCATGTGACGATTACTTAGATATCAATCAGTCGCCTAATAACCCTACGTACGAAAGCGTAACGCCAAATTTAGCTTTAAGTGGAGCTATTACTCAGCCTTACCGTTCATTCAGTACACAGGCTAACGTATTGGGTAACTTATTTATGAACAGCTGGGGTGGAAACGTTAACTCGGTAACAGGTATTTATACTGTAGAGTTTGACTTAAACATTGATAACTCATTCTATTCTAGAATTTGGGAGAATTTGTTTTTAACGACTTTAGGTTTAACAAACATCCAAAACTACCCATCAGCGGATTATGATAACCACAAAGCGATCGCTAAAATTACAAAGGCGTTCTATTTCCAGTATTTAGTGGATTTATATGGAGATATTCCTTATTCTCAGGCGCACAATCCATTAAACACTACACCAGTTTATGATAACGCACAAACTGTTTATAGAGATTTAGTGGTGCAGTTAGAGGATGCAATCGAAATGATTGATAATGCTCCTGCTGGAACAAATGCAGTTGGTTTAGAAGATCCGGTATTTAAAGGAAATATGACTAACTGGAAAAAATTTGCTAACACGCTTAAATTGAGAATGTTGCTTAGAGAGTCAAATGTTGCAGCTAGTCAGGCTTATTTAGCTCAAGAGTTTGCAGAGTTAGCCGGAGCACAATTCCTTGATGTTAATGCTATTGTTAACCCGGGTTATTCAAACGCAAACAATGACAGACAGAATCCATTCTATAATACTTATGGATTTCAAATTAACGAAACCGATGCAAGACCATCTTACAGTTCTACTGTAATTACTAAAAACGCAGTTGAGTCTTTAGATGGAACGAAGTATAGTGCTAGTAATACAAGTTTAGCTTATGACGGACGTATTGGAAGATTGTTCAAAGCAAATCAAACTACTCTTATACCTAACCCTGATCCGACACCGTCACCTGGTGACCCTACACAAGTTTCTGTACCGGTTTACATTGGTGTAGTTCAAGGTATGACGGGTATTCAGGCTCCTGAAAATCTTGCAAACATCGGACCTGGTTTACTTAAGAACTCGGCTCAGGATGGTTATTTAATGACAGCTGCTGAAAGTTACTTTTTACAAGCTGAAGCGGTTCACAGAACATATCTGTCTGGTAATGCAAAAGAATTATTCGAGCAAGGTATCAGAAGTTCATTCGTATTATTAGGAGCGCCGATCTCTACTACAGATGATAACCCGCTTGTAATCAGAACGACATATAACGATTATATAACAAGAATCAACGCAAATAACATCAATAAACTTAGCTGGGATGGTACGGCTAATAAACTTGAAGCTATCATGACACAAAAATGGATCGCTTTAATGGGTATCAATGGTGTTGAGTCTTGGATCGAGTACACAAGAACTAGTTTCCCTCAGACTGATTTAGCTTTAACAGCTACTAGAACTCACAAACCTTATCGTTTGATGTACCCGAATTCTGAGTATACTGCAAATGGTAACAACGTACCAAGTCAGTCTCAAAATGATGCATTTAATAATAAAATCTTCTGGGCATTACCATAATTGGTGATAACCTCAAAATACTATTAAATATGAAAAAAATTAAATTATTATTATTGTTTGTTGCAACTGCCGCTGTGTCGGTATCGTGTGACTTAGGCGATGAGGCACCATACTTTGGTGATTCAAGAGCTATTGTTGGATTCTCTAGGACTTCTCAAAGTAATGGAATCGTAACAGACGGAACTGATAAAACAGTAAATATGGTTATCGAACTAATCGGAGGTAACCAAAGTCTACCAGCTGATAGCGATATCGCTGTTACTTACGATTTTGATGCTACTAGTAGTACTGCTACATTAGGGCATGAGTTTGATTTTGCTTCGGCTAATCATACTGCAATTATTCCTGCAGGAAGCAAATCAGTTGTAATTCCTATTACTGTTCACAGTAACAATGTTGTTGTAAACGACGATAAAACTATTGTAATTAAACTTACAGGAGCTTCTTCTTCTAGCGCAACTGTTGTAGGATCAAACTACAGCAAATTAACAATTACTTTAGTTGGTTCTTGTTTCTCTAACTTAGCAGGTAACTATACGGCAACGTATACTTCTGGGACATTCCCACTTGTAGTTACTGAGATAGGTGTAGGTTCTTACAAATCTAACCTTACACCAGGTTATACACAGTACGATATGTATTTCTCAGATCTTTGTGATACATTAACAATCACTGACTGGTATGGTAACGCAACTTATCCAATCTCTGGAACAGGTACAGTACAGCCAAATGGAGACCTAAGATGGACTAGTGTTACAATTAGTGGTATCTATGCAAACAGACAATACCTATTCAGAAAAGTGAACTAAAATAATAATAGAGAAATATGAAAAAAAATAAAAGATATTTAAGTTCAGCTTTAGCATTGTTATTTTCAGGATTAGCGTTTGTTTCCTGTAATGATAATGATCCGGACTTTGTTTACAACGAAAAACCAGCAATTTCCCCTGAATTTTCTGCCTATACGGTAAATGAAGGTGATGCGGTTACGCTTGTACTTAAAACGAGTAAAGTTTCTAACGTTCCAATGGAAGTTAAACTGGAGGTTTTAGGAAACAGCACGGCTACTTTAGGTGATGATTTTACATTGCCTGGTTTAGAAGTAGGAGCTGAAGATGGATTAGGAACGGATGGTTTTTTAGTAACTTTCCCGGCTAACACATCTACGTTTACGATTACAATTCCAACTGTCCTTGATGATGAGTATGAGCAAGATGAATTACTTGCTTTAAAACTTACAGGGGCTCACAACATGAACGGAACAATTGATCAGACTGTTAACATTACGATCAAAAACGTTGTGAAAGATGAATTAGATTTGACACTTGCTTGGGATAAAACATTCGAAGCTGGAGGTCAGACTTATTCACTTTGTGATATCGATTATGACGTAGACATCTTGGTTTTTGATACTGGTTTCAACCCTATTGGAGACGGAGCACAAACTGGTGACTGTCCAGAGCATTTAGTAATGCCTTTGGCTGATTATCCAAATGGTACTTACTTAATCGTTGGATACCTTTATGGTGATGCAGGAGTTCCTGCTGCTGGTTTACCAGAATTCAACATTCCAATCACTGTTGATTATGTAAGAGGTGGTTCTGCTACTTTACAAGCTGGTTCTTACACACAAACTTCAGGATTCTTAACTTCTAACTCACAAGGTGAGAATAGTGCTGGTGCTGGAAACGGCGATGTCACTTTGATCGCTGCTGTGAAAGTAGAAAATGGTGTGTTCACGATCTTAAATCCAAATGACAATAGCATTATTGCTCAAGGTAGATCTGCATCAAACGTTAACAAAATGGCTGCTGCTTTCAAAGCAAAAGCTGGTTTGAAAAAAAACAAAAAATAATTTTTAAATAAATATATTTTTAAAGCGCCCCAATCGGGGCGCTTTTTTTTGATAAAACGATAAATTATAGCTCATTTTACAGAATAGCTGCATTATTTGTAAATTTCTAATACCTTTGCGATTCTAATATAGAATTATGAAGCATCTTTTTATAGCGGTAGTACTGTTATGTTCTTTTGCGATGTGGGGCCAGGGGCAGGTAAAGGATTCAATAAAGCCTAAAAAATCACTTCGGGGTTCGGACAATAAAACCCATTTTGCGCCAATCGACCAATATAAAATCATTTCGTTGGATCGCGATACTACCTTTGTGGATACTTCATTAACCATCAAAAAGGATTATGAGCTAAACTACCTGCGTAAGGATATTTTCGGATTGATGCCTTTTCCAAACGAAGGGCAAACCTATAATACACTCGACTACGGTCTGACTGCCTATAACGCTTATCCGGAATTCGGATTTAAAGCAAAGACATTTAATTTTATGCGGGCCGAGGATATTAAATACTATTCGATGCCAACGCCAATGACCGAGCTTTACTATAAATCGGTGATGGAACAAGGGCAAAACCTGGACGCCTTTATTTCATTGAATACCTCTAAAAATCTGAATTTTTCTATCGGTTATAAAGGATTGCGTTCATTGGGTAAATATGTGAACCAGCTTTCGAGTACCGGTAATTTCCGATTTATAACCAGTTATCACACCACGGATAACAGGTATAATTTAAAATTCCACGTAGCCATTCAGGATATCCTGAATCATGAAAACGGTGGCGTAAAAAATCTGGATGAATTCGAAAACAGTATTCCACCTTACGACGACCGTGCGCGTCTGGATGTGTATTTTAGCGATGATACCAAATCGTCACTAGAAGGAAAGCGGGTGTTTTTTGATCATAGTTTCCGACTCAATAAAAATAATCCGAACAGTTTGGTTTTCCTGCATCGTTTTAATTACGAATATAAATTCTTCGATTATTCGCAACCAACGGCCAACGAACGTTTCGGTGATTCCTATACCAGTGCCATCAGTAATAAAACAAGATTTAACAGCCTCTATAATAAAGTAGGTGTAGCCTATTCCAACCAAAATGTTGGTGATCTGGAGTTTTATCTGGAAGACTATCGTTACAATTATTTTTATAACAGTACAGTTATGAATGATGATGCCTCGATTAGAGTACCAAACCGCTTAAATGACAAGATCAATTCGTATGGCGCACAATATACCTACTATAAAGACAAATGGAAAGGAACGCTGTTAGTATCCAATTCAATAACCGACCAGTCACTGGCAAAAATTGAAGGAACGGTACGCTATAACTGGGACACGCGTAACGTTTTTACATTGCGTTTCCAAAACATGAACAAACTTCCGGATCTGAACTACAATTTATATCAGAGTGGTTATATCTTCTATAACTGGACGAACAACTTTAAAAACGAAAAAATTAAAAACGTTGAATTCGATGCCAAAACACAATGGTTGGATGCTTCGGTAAAATATAGCATATTAGATGATCATTTGTATTTTGCCGATACGAGTACCGATCCGACTCAGGTTCTCGTTTCCCCGCAACAATACGGAAATACGATCAATTACTTTTCGGTTAAAGTGGGACGCGAATTTAAAGTGGGTAAATTTGGTTTGGACAATACCTTCCTGTACCAAAAAGTTGATCAGACAGACAAAATACTAAACGTACCGGAATTTGTGACGCGTAACACCTTATACTTTAATGATTACTATTTTTCAAAAGCCTTATACCTGCAAATGGGGGTGACGTTAAATTACTTTACAAAATATTACGCGAATACCTACAATCCGTTATTGGGCGAATTCTATATCCAACAGGAAAAAGAAATCGGAAATTTCCCAATGCTTGATTTCTTTATCAATGCCAAAATCAAACGCACGCGAATTTATTTAAAAGCAGAACATTTTAATTCCAGTTTTTCGGGCTATAAATATTATTCCGATCCGAACAACCCATATCACGATTTTATGGTGCGTTTCGGACTGGTATGGAATTTCTTTAGTTAAGGGCGCGTTAGCAACATTTTATAATACGTCAAATTGCAATATCTTTGGCGGACAAAACATACTTTTTTAGAAATTATATACTAATGAAATACGCAAAAAACATATTGGAAACCATAGGGAACACGCCTTTGGTTCAACTAAATAAAGTAACCAAAGAAGTAGACGCTTTGGTATTGGCAAAAGTAGAAACCTTTAATCCGGGTAATTCGGTAAAAGACCGTATGGCGGTTAAAATGATCGAAGATGCGGAAGCCGACGGGCGTTTAAAACCGGGTGGAACCATTATCGAAGGAACTTCCGGAAATACCGGAATGGGATTGGCTTTGGCAGCGATTGTTAAAGGTTACAAATTGATCTGTGTGATTTCGGATAAACAGTCCAAAGAGAAAATGGATATTCTTCGCGCGGTAGGGGCCAAAGTAGTGGTATGTCCTACAGACGTAGAACCAACGGATCCGCGTTCGTATTATTCGGTATCAAAACGTTTGGCCGAAGAAACACCTAATGCATGGTATGTAAATCAATACGACAACCCGTCGAATGCGATTGCACATTACGAACAAACCGGACCGGAAATCTGGGAACAAACCGAAGGGAAAATCACACATTTTGTTGTAGGTGTGGGAACCGGTGGAACCATTTCCGGAGTGGCAAAATATTTAAAAGAGAAAAACCCGAATATTAAAATCTGGGGAATCGATACCTACGGATCGGTATTTAAAAAATACCACGAAACCGGTATTTTCGATGAAAACGAAATTTACTCCTATATCACCGAAGGAATCGGTGAAGACATCCTTCCTAAAAACGTTGACTTTTCACTAATCGATGGATTTACAAAAGTAACCGATAAAGATGCCGCGGTGTATACCCGTAGAATTGCATTGGAAGAAGGAATCTTTGTAGGAAACTCTGCCGGAGCGGCTATTAAAGGACTAATCCAGTTAAAAGAGCACTTTAAACCGGAAGATGTGGTAGTAGTGTTATTCCACGATAGCGGTAGCCGATATGTTGGAAAAATGTTTAATGACGATTGGATGCGCGAAAGAGGTTTCCTTGATGAAGAAATTACAAAAGCAGAAGACCTGATCAAAGAGCATATCGACAAACCATTGGTTGTAGTACGTACAGAAGAATTAGTATCGCATGCGATTGAAAGAATGCGCAAACACAAAATTTCTCAGATTCCGGTAATCGATGTTACGGGATTTGTAGGTTCTGTAGACGAAACGGATTTATTTCAGAGTTATGTAGCCGATAAAAATGTAGCTGATAAGCCAATCCGTGAAGTAATGGGAGCTGCTTTCCCGATCGTAAAACTGGGAACTCCGATTGACGAAGTATCAAAACTGATCAATAAAGATAATCAGGCGGTTTTGGTCGATTTAGGAAATGGAAAACACCATATCATCACCAAACACGATATTATCAATTCGATAAAATAAAGAATATATACGTTACAAACCTGACAGGTTTCCAAAACCTGTCAGGTTTAAAAAAGCGTAATTTTAAAAGCATTTCAAGCCTGTCGGTTTAAAAATAAAAAGTGCCGTTTGTAATTTACAAACGGCACTTTTTTAATTTCCGATCAATACACCAGAGACATTCCAGGAACTGAAGCTGTTTCCTTCCGGTGCGCCTTGCGGAATACGAATCTGTATCGTGTGTTTACCGGCTTTCAGATCGCCCAGGTCAATCATAATCGGATTGGTTACGGTTCCCGGACACCAGTTGGAACGACTGTAATCGGATGAAGACAAGCCGTTGTTAAAATTCCCCGAAGCGGGATTAAACAAACGGTACGAACCACAATCCTGTCGCCAGGGTATAAAAGCAAAGACTTCCTGCTGATCCAGGAAAATCCGGTTCTTTTTAGGGACAAATTCATCACCGTTTTCCCAACCGCCATGACCTGTGGTTATATAGCGAAGTTGTGCATTGGGAACAGCATTGGGTAAATCGAACATAACCTCGAGGCCTTTGTCAGTATTAAACAGGGTCGCATAATCCTGTCCGGCCATTTCCATTACGTTGGTTGTATTAAACAGAGGTAAAACAAAACGATTGCCGGTAGCGGGTTTGTCTCCTGCATGAATCGTGATATCCAAACTGATTTTATGACCACCTTTATCATAATTTCCGATAAAAGTCCCAACCCATACCGTCTTATGGCTTAAGGCATTTTGTAGTTCCGAAATATCCTGACGATACGGGACGATCTCGTGCCATTTTTTATCTTTTAAGGCGATATGATTGTATTGTTTGATTCCAAACGGAGTAAAGAAACGCATCAATTCCAATAACGGACTATAATTAGTAGTGCGAACAATGCCCTGATACTGTTTTCCATTTCCGTTGTCATAAATCGGAAGAGATTTTACGCCATTTTTCAAACCGTCTAAAAAGGAATGCGGCTGATCTTCCGGAATCACAAAAACGGAACCGGTACGATCATAGGCATCACCATTGGATTGTTCCTGTAGTTCGGCAAAAATCAGACTGCCGGCAGGAATCTCCGGAAAGCTTACTTTTTTCAGAATAACGGTACCATTGGCAAAACGCAGTATACTATCATTGGATTGGGACTGATCCGAAAAATTTAGAATTTCGTCTTTAAAAACGGATATCGTGGTAAACCGACTTTTCCAAAGCAAATCGCGATACGTCAGCAAGTCGGTCGTCGGACCATTAAAGCCATGGAAAGCCATCCAACGGGGCGAGATTTTCTTTTGTTTTTCAATTGTAGTGGCGGTAATCACAAAATTATTGTTGCGCACCATTTCGAGTACCAATCCCAGCTCGGCTCCCAATACGGTAGGCGCGCCTTTTACTTTTAAGTCGGTCGTAAACCAAAGCTCGATCGTATTGGAATTAACAACGGTTTTGGCTTTTCGGCATTTGTAGCCTAATAGGGTTTTGGTTTCGGAGCTAAGCGTAAATGTTTGCTGGGATAGCGCAATACTATCGGTGGTCGCAGCATTTTTACCGTTGCCTAAAAATGCCAGTTGTGTAAAACGACGATTGTTCAGATCGATAAAAGTCTGCTCGTAAGGATAAGCGGCTTTACCCGATTGAATCCTGACACTGGACAATAATGTAGTTTGATCAGTTGTCGCAAAAACCAAAATCGGATCCTGGTTTTCGAGTACTTTTCCATTTGAACTTCTCTGATAGGTGATCTTATAATCATTGGACGGAATGACATCCAATTGGGCATATAGTATTCCAAAATGTAATACTAATACGAAGGCGAATAATTTTTTCATTTTTAGTTGGTCGAGATGCAAAGATAATTTTTTCTTAAATTAGAGATTTACTTTATACGCCATGCAGGAAATTTTTTTACACTATATCTGGCAATACCAGAAGATTACCGCATTGCCGCTAAAAACAATACAAGGGGAAGCGCTACAAGTCCTTAATCCCGGGCAATACCACAAAGAAGACGGGCCGGATTTTTTTAATGCTCGTTTAATTATCGGAAACCAACATTGGGCGGGTAATGTGGAAATTCATTTAAAATCGTCCGATTGGTACCATCACCGACACGAGATCAATAAAAAATACGACCCTGTAATTTTGCATGTGGTCTGGGAACATGATATCGCTGTTTTCCGTCCCGACGATTCCGAAATCCCGGTATTGGTACTGAAAGACTATGTTCCGGATCAATTCTTATCGGATTATTATCGATTGATAAAAGCGAAAAACTGGATTTTCTGTGAAAAAGACCTGCTCACAATCGAACCAATTTTTTGGCTAAAATGGAAAGAACGCCTTTTTTTAGAACGTTTGGAACGAAAAGTAAAACCGATTCAGATACTGTTAAAAGAAAATAAAAACGACTGGGAAGCAACCTTGTTTTGTTGTCTGGCGAAAAGCTTCGGATTAAACAGTAATAGCGAAGCTTTTTATCAGATTGCGAGAGCTGTCCCGTTTACCATTATCCGGAAAGAACGATATGTTGCAGGCAATCTCGAAGCACTGTTTTTGGGTATGGCAGCGTTATTGGACGAAGATAAGGAGGATCGGTATTTTTGTGATCGTAAACGAAAATGGAAGGAACTAATGAAAAAGTACCGGTTTCATTGGAAAGGTGGCATCCCGTTGCAATTTTATAAAGTACGACCGGATAATTTTCCAACGATTCGACTGGTACAATTGGCCGGATTGTATCAAAAACATTCGAATTTATTTGATGCTCTTATTCATTGTAATACGCTTGATGCATTTTATAAGATCTTTACTATTGAAATGCCGGAATATTGGAATACCCATTATCGGTTTGATACGGTAAGTCCCGGAAAAGAGAAAGTCAAAAAGATAAGCATAAGTTTCCGGCAATTACTTTTTATTAACGCTATTTTGCCGCTACGATTTTTATATGCCCGTTATCTCGGAAATGATTTTTCGGAAGAATTACTGGACATGGCGCGGGAAATAGCACCGGAACGGAATAGTATTACCGACCGGTTTAAACAATTGGGAATAACGATCGAAAGTGCTTTCGATAGTCAGGCGATGCTACAATTAAAAAAAGAATATTGTAATTATAAAAGATGCCTGCATTGTGATATCGGAAAAAAGCTATTGGGATAATCAACAGGAAAAACGTATTTTTGAATCAAATTAAAAACAGATGAACCTGATCACCAACATACGTCATTTTTTTGAAAAACACGGATTTGAAGTGTCGTCACGACTTGCCGACCGTTTAGGGATGCGGGCAACGAGTGTTCGGCTGTTTTTTATTTACCTGTCGTTTTTTACGGTGGGTTTGTGGTTTGGGGTCTATCTGACGCTGGCATTCTGGCTGCGCCTAAAAGATATGGTTTATACCAAACGGAGTTCCGTTTTTGACCTCTGATAAAAAATGGACAGCAACAACAAATACGGACTAAAGTATACGCGGGCGCAGCGAAGTGGTATTTTTGTATTGTTGTTGGTACTACTGGGCATACAACTTCTGATTTATTTTACCGGACAATTGCAATACACTCCTGTGACAAATCCGGAAGCCGAAAAATGGCTGTCGCAGCAAATCACAATCGACAGTCTCAAACGGGAGAATCAAGCATCCAAAATCAAACTACAGCCGTTTAATCCGAATTTTATTTCCGATTATAAAGGATACATGCTGGGAATGACGGTAGCTGAAATCGATCGGTTACAGCATTTTCGCTCTCAAAATAAATATGTCAACTCGATAGCGGAATTTCGTCAGGTTACCCAAATGGACGAAAAACGACTTGCCGAAATAGCGCCCTACTTTAAATTCCCGGATTGGGTCAATCAAAAAACACCTAAAACACAAGCGGTTTCGTATCCGATAGCAAAGCGACAGGAAAAAAAAGAATTCCGGATTGATATTAACAAAGCCACCCGCGAGGAGCTGCGAAAAATATACGGAATAGGGGAAGCCTTATCCGAACGGATTATAAAAGAAAAAGAAAAATTCGGTGCGTTTGTCAGCACAGAACAATTCCGCTATATCAGGGGATTGTCGGACGAAGTGGTCGAGCAACTGATCCGGCATTTCCCGGTACTGACTCCGCCGGAAATAACAAAGATCGATATTAATAACGCCTCGCTAAAAGAATTGGCGCAGTTTCCGTATTTCCGATACGGGATTGCAAAGCAGATGATCACCTATCGGAGTATGATTGGTCCGATAAAATCCAAAGAAGACTTAACAAAAATTAAAGAATTCCCAGTTGAAAAAGTTGATATAATTGCCTTATATTTGGATTTTTAAACAAACAAACAGCAAAATGAATTTTGAATACAATGAAACGCAAGCGATGATCGCTCAGTCGATCAGAGATTTTGCCGAACAAAACATTCGTCCTAATATTATGGAATGGGACGAAGCGCAGACTTTTCCTGTCGATTTATTCAAAAAATTAGGAGAAATGGGATTCATGGGGGTTTTAGTACCGGAAGAACTGGGTGGATCCGGTTTGGGTTACCATGAATACATTACTATTGTAGAAGAAATATCAAAAGTAGATCCTTCAATTGGTTTATCGGTAGCGGCACACAACTCGCTTTGTACCAACCATATCCTGACATTCGGAAATGAAGAGCAGAAAAAGAGATGGATTCCAAAATTAGCGACAGCCGAGTGGATTGGAGCTTGGGGACTAACTGAGCACAATACTGGTTCGGATGCGGGTGGAATGAATACCACTGCAGTTAAAGACGGTGATGAGTGGGTGATCAACGGAGCAAAAAACTTTATCACGCATGCTAAA
This sequence comes from Flavobacterium sp. CAU 1735, assembly GCF_039888695.1. NCBI lineage: Bacteria > Pseudomonadati > Bacteroidota > Flavobacteriia > Flavobacteriales > Flavobacteriaceae > Flavobacterium > Flavobacterium sp. CAU 1735. Next base: position 669,373 of record NZ_JBDQQQ010000001.1, read on the forward strand.
TCGGGTAATGTCGCGGTAGTAATCGTTCGTACCGGTGAAAAAGGAGATTCCAGAGGAATGACTGCTTTTGTAATCGAACACGGAACACCGGGATTCTCAAGTGGAAGAAAAGAAAACAAACTGGGAATGCGTGCCAGCGAAACGGCAGAATTGATTTTTGACAATTGTCGTATTCCGGATGCTAACCGTTTGGGAGAAGTAGGCGAAGGATTTATCCAGGCGATGAAAATTTTGGATGGCGGACGTATCTCAATTGGAGCTTTATCCTTAGGAATTGCGAAAGGAGCTTATGAAGCAGCTTTAAAATATTCGAAAGAGCGTCACCAGTTTGGAAAAGCGATCAGCGAATTCCAGGGGATTTCCTTTAAATTAGCGGATATGGCAACCGAAATTGAAGCATCGGAATTATTGCTACACAAAGCGGCGTTCCTTAAAAATAACCACAAACCGGTAACAACATTAGGAGCTATGGCTAAAATGTATGCTTCGGAAGTTTGTGTTAAGGTAGCTAATGAAGCCGTTCAGATTCACGGTGGTTATGGATATACTAAAGATTTCCCGGTTGAGAAATTCTATAGAGATTCCAAATTATGTACGATCGGAGAAGGAACCACTGAAATTCAGAAACTGGTTATCTCCAGAAATATTCTAAAAGGATAATAAATTGATCATATTGTATAAAAACCCGGTCAACAGACCGGGTTTTTTAGTACACCTGGATTACACCTGACAGGTTTTAAAAACCTGTCAGGTGTGTTTAATAACGCATATAAGGGCATTTTTAGGATGTATGTGCTTAATAAATGTTGTTTTCTGTTTTGTAATCAAAAATAAAGTTATACTTTTGCACCCATTAACGAGAGGAGGTGTTATATTATGTTGATTATACCAATTAAGGACGGAGAAAATATTGATAGAGCGTTAAAACGTTACAAAAGAAAATTCGACAAAACGGGAGTTGTTAGACAATTAAGAAGTCGTCAGGCATTCACGAAACCGTCAGTAACAAGAAGAGCTCAGATTCAAAAAGCAGCTTATATTCAGACACTAAGAGATTCTTTAGAGAATTAGTAGTTTTTGAATTTTACTATAGCCGTTAGCGGCAAAGTTTTTTAACTTTGTTGCTAACGGTTTTTTTATTTGTATGCGAACAACTTTACAGGCCTATCAGGACTATCTTCAGAAAGAGAAAAACTACTCGCGACACACATTGACGGCTTATGTGAATGATGTGCAGTTTTTTGCGGCCTTTCTGGAAGAGCAGGGTTTTGAAGTGGCGCTGGAAAAAGTAAACTACAGTCATGTTCGATCCTGGATTGTAACGTTGGTCGAATCGGGAATGGCGACACTCTCGGTAAACCGCAAAGTGTCTTCTTTAAAGTCGTTCTATCGGTTTTTATTAAAAACAAAGCAAATAGAAGTTAATCCGCTTCAAAAACATAAGGCGTTAAAAGTGGCGCGAAAGGTTCAGATTCCGTTTTCGGAAAAAGAACTGGATCGGGTTTTTGAAGAGTTAGGGGAAGATGATGGGTTTGAGGAAATCCGCAACCGTCTGATCGTGGAGCTTTTCTATACGTTGGGGTTAAGGCGTTCGGAATTAATAGGGTTAAAATGGGTGGATTATAATGCGTATTCGAAAACGTTAAAAGTTTTAGGGAAGCGCAATAAAGAGCGTTTGCTGCCCGTTTTGGATTGTACAGACAAATTAATTAATCGTTATCTTACGGAAAGAAAAAAGTTAATTTCGATAGCGGATAATGATTTGTTAATATTGAGCCAAAAAGGGAACAAAGTCAGTGAATCGTTTGTTTATCGATTAATAAATGATTACTTTAGTACTGTCTCTGAAAAGGTAAAAAAGAGTCCGCACGTTCTTAGGCATACCTTTGCGACGCATTTGCTGAACAATGGTGCCGATATAAATTCAGTTAAGGAATTGTTAGGACATGCTAGCTTGTCGTCGACCCAAATTTACACACACAGCAGTCTGGCTGAGTTAAAAAAAGTATACCGGGACGCGCATCCCAGAAGTCGTGATAATTCCGAAAATTAACCCATTAAAAGTTTTTATTATGAAAGTAAATGTTCAGGCTGTCAATTTTAATGTTGACAAAAAGCTAATTGGTTTTGTTCATGACAGATTAGGGAAATTAGAAAAGTACTACGACAAAGTTGTTTCTTCCGACGTGTTTTTGAAAGTTGAAAATACCAGCGATAAAGAGAATAAAATAGTGGAGGTAAAAATCAGTGTTCCTGGAGATGAATTTGTAGTGAAAAAACAAAGCAAAAGTTTTGAAGAGGCAGTCGACCTGTCTGCGGATTCTTTAGAGCGTTTATTATTAAAAAGAAAAGGTAGGATAAGAACACATATTTAAGCAACAGGATTCTTTTTGAGGACTTTACGAATTTGTTTCTAAAATAAATTTAAGAAGAAATAAAAAAAAGATGAAAAATGTTTTGATTAAAAAATAAATTCTATACATTTGCAGTCCGTTAGAAATAGCGGACTTTTTTATTACTGATGCCGGTGTAGCTCAGCTGGCTAGAGCAGCTGATTTGTAATCAGCAGGTCGTGGGTTCGAGTCCCTCCATCGGCTCAAAGTTTGGTAACTGTAATAAAATCGTAGGGGAGATACTCAAGCGGCCAACGAGGGCAGACTGTAAATCTGCTGACTAAGTCTTCGCAGGTTCGAATCCTGCTCTCCCCACCAGGTTCCGGAAACGGAAAAACACCAGCCGGTGTAGCTCAGGGGTAGAGTGCTTCCTTGGTAAGGAAGAGGTCACGGGTTCAATTCCCGTCATTGGCTCAAGGTTTAGAAGAATTTGAACACTAATTATATAACTAAGATTAAATTATTAAATCATGGCAAAGGAAACTTTTGATCGTTCCAAACCCCACTTGAATATTGGTACTATTGGACACGTAGATCACGGAAAAACAACTTTGACTGCTGCTATTACTAAAGTATTAGCTGATGCAGGTTTATCTGAGGCAAGAAGCTTCGATCAGATTGACAACGCTCCTGAAGAGAAAGAAAGAGGTATTACTATTAATACATCTCACGTAGAATATGCTACTGCTAACCGTCACTATGCGCACGTTGACTGTCCAGGTCACGCGGATTACGTAAAGAACATGGTTACTGGTGCTGCTCAGATGGATGGTGCTATCTTGGTAGTTGCTGCTACAGATGGTCCAATGCCACAAACTCGTGAGCACATCCTTTTAGGTCGCCAGGTAGGTGTTCCAAGAATGGTTGTTTTCATGAACAAAGTTGACATGGTTGATGATGCTGAGTTGTTAGAGCTTGTTGAAATGGAAATCAGAGATCTATTATCTTTCTATCAGTATGATGGAGATAACGGACCAGTAGTTAAAGGATCTGCTTTAGGAGCTTTGAATGGAGAGCCTAAATGGGTTGCTACTGTAATGGAATTGATGGAAGCTGTTGATAACTGGATCGAATTACCACAACGTGATGTTGATAAGCCATTCTTGATGCCGGTAGAAGACGTATTTACAATTACAGGTCGTGGAACTGTTGCTACAGGACGTATCGAAACTGGAGTTGCTAATACTGGAGATGCTGTTGAAATCATCGGTATGGGAGCTGACAAATTGACTTCTACAATTACAGGAGTTGAGATGTTCCGTAAAATCCTTGATAGAGGTGAAGCTGGAGATAACGTAGGTTTATTATTAAGAGGTATTGACAAAGCTGATATCCGTCGTGGTATGGTTATCGTTAAGCCAGGATCTGTTAAACCACACGCTAAATTCAAAGCAGAGGTTTATATCTTGAAAAAAGAAGAAGGTGGACGTCACACTCCATTCCACAATAACTACCGTCCACAGTTTTACGTACGTACAACTGACGTAACAGGTACTATCTCTTTACCAGCTGGTGTAGAAATGGTTATGCCTGGGGATAACTTGACTATCGAAGTACAATTATTAAGCCCAATCGCATTAAGCGTAGGTTTACGTTTCGCTATCCGTGAAGGTGGTAGAACAGTAGGTGCTGGTCAGGTAACTGAAATCTTAGACTAATTTCATTTTGAAATAAAAAAACCAGCAGTTCATGCTGCTGGTTTTTAACTTATACGGGTGTAGTTCAAGGGTAGAATAGCGGTCTCCAAAACCGTTGATGGGGGTTCGAATCCCTCCACCCGTGCAAAAACAGAATATGATGACAAAAGTTGTTAATTACATATCGGAAGCATTTGTGGAATTAAAATCAAATGTGACCTGGCCAGAGTGGTCTGAAGTACAACGTTTAACCATCATTGTTGCAATTTTCTCGATTTTATTCGCGTTGGCAACATGGGGAGTGGATGTTGTTTTCGCCAAAGTGCTGGGAGGATTCTTTAATTTATTAAAAAAGGCTTAATTTTTTTGATATGACTGATAATAATGTCAAAAAGTGGTATGTAGTTAGAGCGGTTAGCGGTCAGGAGAATAAAGTTAAAAACTATATCGAGACGGAAATTAACCGTCTTGGTATGAGTGATTATATTTCTCAGGTGCTTGTTCCTACAGAAAAAGTAGTACAGGTACGTGATGGTAAGAAAATAAGCAAAGATCGTGTTTATTTCCCGGGATATGTGATGATAGAAGCAAATCTTACGGGAGAAATTCCGCATATAATAAAATCAATAACAGGAGTTATTGGATTTTTAGGGGAAACAAAAGGTGGTGATGCAGTACCATTACGACAGTCGGAAGTAAACCGTATGTTAGGTAAAGTAGATGAGCTTTCTGTGAAAACCGATACCGCTGCAATTCCGTACTCAGTAGGAGAAACGGTAAAAGTAATCGACGGACCTTTCAACGGTTTCAATGGAACCGTAGAGAAAGTGAACGAAGAGAAGCGTAAACTTGAGGTAATGGTTAAGATTTTCGGAAGAAAAACACCATTGGAATTAAGCTTTATGCAAGTAGAAAAAGTATAAATTTTTGTTACATACAAACCACATCATTCGCTTCCAATGAAGATGTGCTAAATTTTTTTAAAAAATGGCAAAAGAAATTAGTAAAGTAGTTAAACTACAAGTTAAGGGAGGTGCTGCGAATCCGTCGCCACCGGTTGGACCTGCTTTGGGGGCTGCTGGGGTTAACATCATGGAGTTCTGTAAGCAGTTCAATGCTAGAACACAAGATAAACCTGGCAAAGTATTACCAGTACAAATTACTGTGTATAAAGACAAATCTTTTGAATTTGTTGTTAAAACGCCACCTGCTGCAATTCAGTTATTGGATGCTGCAAAGTTGAAGTCTGGTTCAGGTGAACCGAATCGTAAGAAAGTAGCTAGCGTTACTTGGGATCAAATTAGAGCTATTGCTGAAGACAAAATGCAAGATCTTAATGCTTTCGAAATTGAGAAAGCAATGAGTATGGTAGCAGGAACAGCTAGATCTATGGGGATAACTGTATCAGGAAACGCTCCTTTTTAATCGTAAAAAGAAAAAGACATGGCAAAATTAACAAAAAAGCAAAAAGAGGCTGCTTCAAAAATTGAGAAGAACAAATTATACAGCTTGAAAGATGCATCTGCATTGATCAAAACTGTTGCTTCTGCAAAATTTGATGAGTCTGTTGATATCGCAGTTCGTTTGGGAGTAGATCCTAGAAAAGCGAATCAAATGGTTAGAGGTGTGGTTGCGTTACCACACGGTACAGGAAAAGACGTTCGCGTTTTAGCATTAGTTACTCCGGATAAAGAAGCAGAAGCGAAAGCTGCTGGTGCTGATCACGTAGGATTAGACGACTATTTGCAAAAAATCAAAGACGGTTGGACAGATGTTGATGTAATCATCACTATGCCGGCTGTAATGGGTAAATTAGGACCATTAGGACGTATTTTAGGTCCAAGAGGTTTAATGCCAAACCCTAAAACCGGAACGGTTACTATGGACGTAGCGAAAGCTGTTCAAGAAGTGAAAGCTGGTAAAATTGACTTTAAAGTTGACAAAACTGGTATCGTTCACGCTGGAATCGGAAAAGTTTCTTTTGAGGCTGATAAAATTTCTGAGAACGCTCACGAAATTATTCAAACGTTAATCAAATTAAAACCAACTGCAGCAAAAGGTACTTATATTAAGAGTATCCACATCTCATCAACAATGAGTCCTGCTATCGCCTTAGATCCTAAAGCGGTATAATTGGTAGTTAAAAATTTTTAGTATGACTAGAGAAGAAAAATCAATCGCGATTGAAGATTTAACTGCACAGTTAGCTGGTGCTAATATTGTTTATTTAGCAGATATTTCTGGTTTAAACGCAGATACTACTTCAAACTTAAGAAGAGCTTGTTTTAAAGCTGGTATTAAATTGGAGGTTGTGAAGAATACATTGTTGGAAAAAGCAATGGAAGCTTCTGATAACAACTACGGTGAATTACCAACAGTTTTAAAAGGAAACACTTCTATTTTAATTGCAGACATCGCAAATGCTCCTGCAAAAATTATCAAAGAATTCCGTAAAAAATCGGATAAGCCTTTATTAAAAGGAGCTTACATCAACGAGGAAATCTACATTGGAGATAACCTATTAGAATCGTTAGCTTCTCTTAAATCGAAAGAAGAGGTTATCGGAGAAATCATCGGATTACTTCAGTCTCCTGCACAGAGAGTTATCTCTGCTCTTAAAAATCAATTTAAGGACGAAGAAGGAACTGAGGAATAGTATTCCAACGAACGCGCATAATAAATTATATAATTACAAATCATTTTAAAAGATAGAAAAAATGGCAGATTTGAAACAATTCGCAGAACAACTAGTTAACTTAACAGTTAAAGAAGTTAACGAATTAGCAACGATATTAAAAGACGAGTATGGAATTGAGCCAGCTGCAGCTGCTGTAGTTGTATCAGGTGGTGGTGATGCTGCTGCTGTTGAAGAGCAAACAGAATTCACTGTAGTATTGAAAGATGCTGGAGCTTCTAAATTAGCAGTAGTTAAAGCTGTTAAAGAATTAACAGGTTTAGGTCTTAAAGAAGCAAAAGATTTAGTAGACGGTGCTCCTTCAAATGTTAAAGAAGGTGTTTCTAAAGACGAGGCTGAAGGTCTTAAAAAATCTTTAGAAGAGGCTGGAGCAGTAGTTGAGCTTAAATAAGCTAAGCTTACTCTAAAAAGCTAGGTTTAGGCCTTGAGAAAAAATCTCAAAGGCCTAAACCATTTTGCGTATAATAAAATTATGGTATCTTCTAGTGTACAATAATTTGAAATGCAACCCCTTTTAATCGGTACGAAGAAAGAAAATGAAATATAACTTTCTGTTCATTTTCAGAGATGTATCGGTTTAAAAAAGAAAGTACAATTACTCTGTGTATTTACACAAAATTACTTTTTTTTAATCAAAATTTTGTCCATTGATGTTAACAAATCAGACTGAAAGATTAAATTTCGCCTCGACGAAAAACATCCCTGATTATCCGGATTTCCTAGATATTCAGGTAAAATCTTTTAAAGATTTCTTCCAATTGGAAACCAAATCTGACGAAAGAGGTAACGAAGGTCTATATAATACCTTCATGGAAAACTTCCCAATTACAGATACAAGAAATCAATTTGTATTGGAATTCCTTGATTACTTTGTTGATCCGCCACGTTATACTATTGAAGAGTGTATCGACAGAGGATTAACCTACAGTGTGCCGTTAAAAGCACGTTTAAAATTGTATTGTACCGATCCGGAACACGAAGACTTCGAAACGATAGTTCAGGATGTGTATTTAGGTACAATCCCATACATGACACCAAGCGGAACTTTCGTAATCAACGGAGCCGAGCGTGTTGTTGTTTCTCAGTTACACCGTTCACCGGGTGTGTTTTTCGGACAATCTTTCCATGCGAATGGAACAAAATTATACTCTGCCAGAGTAATTCCTTTTAAAGGATCTTGGATTGAATTTGCTACCGATATCAACAGCGTTATGTACGCCTATATCGATAGAAAGAAAAAATTACCAGTAACTACTCTTTTCCGTGCTATCGGATTTGAAAGAGATAAAGATATCTTGGAAATCTTTGACCTTGCTGAAGAAATCAAAGTTTCTAAAACCGGTCTTAAAAAATATATCGGTCGTCGTTTGGCTGCACGTGTTTTAAATACATGGCATGAAGACTTCGTAGATGAGGATACGGGAGAAGTAGTATCGATTGAGCGTAACGAAATTATCTTGGATCGTGATACGATTTTGGATAAAGACAATGTAGAGGAAATTATCGATGCCAACGTAAAAGCCATCTTGTTACACAAAGAAGATAACAACCAGGCGGATTACGCGATTATCCACAATACCTTACAAAAAGACCCTACCAACTCTGAAAAAGAAGCCGTAGAGCACATTTACCGTCAGTTGCGTAACGCAGAACCGCCTGATGAGGAAACCGCTCGTGGTATTATCGATAAATTATTCTTCTCAGATCAACGTTATAACTTAGGTGAAGTTGGTCGTTACAGAATGAATAAAAAATTAGGTTTGGATATCCCAATGGAAAAACAAGTGTTGACCAAAGAGGATATCATTACAATCGTAAAATATCTGATCGAATTGATCAACTCTAAAGCTGAGATTGATGATATCGACCACTTATCAAACCGTCGTGTACGTACCGTTGGTGAACAATTGTCGGCACAATTTGGTGTAGGTTTAGCCCGTATGGCCAGAACCATCCGCGAAAGAATGAACGTTAGAGATAACGAGGTGTTTACACCAATCGATTTGATTAATGCCAAAACATTATCATCGGTGATCAACTCTTTCTTCGGAACCAACCAGTTATCACAGTTTATGGACCAAACGAATCCATTGGCTGAGATCACACACAAAAGAAGATTGTCTGCACTTGGACCTGGAGGTCTTTCGAGAGAGAGAGCCGGTTTCGAGGTACGTGACGTTCACTATACGCACTACGGACGTTTATGTCCGATTGAAACGCCGGAGGGACCAAACATTGGTTTGATTTCATCTCTTGGAGTTTATGCGAAAGTAAATGGAATGGGATTCATCGAAACACCATACCGTAAAGTAGAAAACGGTAAAGTGAATCTGGTTGAAACACCAATCTATTTAAGCGCAGAAGAAGAAGAAGGTAAGATGATCGCGCAGGCGAATATCGAAATGGACGAGAACGGAACGATCACTGCCGACAGAGTTATTGCTCGTGAAGAAGGTGACTTCCCGGTTGTTGAGCCAAACGTTGTTCACTATACTGACGTAGCACCGAACCAGATTGCATCGATTTCAGCATCGTTAATTCCATTCTTGGAACACGATGATGCGAACCGTGCGTTGATGGGATCGAACATGATGCGACAGGCAGTTCCTTTATTACGACCAGAAGCACCAATTGTTGGTACCGGATTAGAGCGTCAGGTGGCGTCTGATTCCCGAGTATTGATTAATGCGGAAGGAAGCGGAACTGTTGAGTACGTTGATGCGAACATGATTACCATTAAATACGACAGAACCGATGCGGAAAGAGCGGTTAGCTTCGATCCGGACGAGAAAACGTATCAGTTAATTAAATTTAGAAAAACCAACCAGAGTACGTCAATCAACCTAAAACCAATCGTAAGAAAAGGAGATAGAGTTGCAAAAGGACAAGTACTTTGTGAAGGATATGCAACGCAAAACGGAGAGCTTGCTTTAGGACGTAACCTACAAGTAGCGTTCATGCCTTGGAAAGGGTATAACTTCGAGGATGCGATTGTAATTTCCGAAAAAGTAGTTCGCGACGATATCTTTACGTCAATCCACGTGGATGACTATTCATTGGAAGTGCGTGATACGAAATTGGGTAACGAAGAGTTAACCAACGATATCCCGAACGTAAGTGAGGAAGCGACTAAAGATTTGGATGAAAACGGTATGATCAGAATCGGAGCCGAGGTTAAACCTGGTGACATCCTGATCGGTAAAATCACACCAAAAGGAGAATCCGATCCAACTCCGGAAGAGAAACTTTTACGTGCAATCTTCGGTGACAAAGCGGGTGATGTAAAAGATGCTTCATTAAAAGCGTCACCATCATTACACGGTGTGGTATTAGACAAAAAATTATTCGCAAGAGCGGTAAAAGATAAACGCAAACGTTCTAAAGACAAAGACGATTTAGCACTATTGGAAACCCAATTTGAAGTGAAATTCAATGAATTGAAAGACAGATTGGTAGAAAAATTGTTCGACATCGTTAATGGAAAAACATCTCAGGGTGTAATGAACGATTTAGGTGAAGAAGTATTACCAAAAGGTAAAAAATTCTCACAGAAAATGTTGTATGCAGTTGAAGATTTCGCACACTTAACAAAAGGTCAGTGGACTACAGACGATGAAACCAATGCCATGGTGAACGACTTGATCCACAACTATAAAATTAAGTTAAACGACCTTCAGGGTGCTTTGAGAAGAGAGAAATTCACCATCACTGTTGGAGATGAATTACCATCCGGAATTTTAAAACTGGCTAAAGTTTACATCGCTAAGAAACGTAAACTGAAAGTGGGTGATAAAATGGCGGGACGTCACGGTAACAAAGGTATTGTTGCTAAGATCGTTCGTCAGGAGGATATGCCATTCCTTGAAGACGGAACACCGGTTGATATCGTATTGAATCCACTAGGGGTACCTTCCCGTATGAACATCGGTCAGATTTATGAGACCGTATTAGGATGGGCAGGACAAAAACTAGGTAAGAAATTTGCAACGCCAATTTTCGACGGAGCTTCTTTGGATGAAATCAATGCCTTAACAGACGAAGCGGGAATCCCAAGATTCGGACATACATACCTGTATGACGGAGGAACAGGAGAACGTTTCCACCAGCCGGCAACGGTAGGTATTATCTACATGTTGAAATTAGGACACATGGTTGATGATAAAATGCACGCACGTTCTATCGGTCCGTACTCATTGATTACGCAACAGCCTCTTGGAGGTAAAGCGCAATTCGGAGGTCAGCGTTTCGGAGAGATGGAGGTTTGGGCACTTGAAGCTTACGGTGCTTCCAGCACATTGAGAGAAATATTGACTGTTAAATCGGATGACGTTATTGGTAGAGCGAAAACTTACGAAGCTATCGTTAAGGGAGAAACTATGCCGGAACCAGGATTACCAGAATCATTCAATGTATTAATGCATGAATTGAAAGGTCTTGGATTAGACATCAGATTAGAAGAATAAATTTACACGGGAGTAGTCTTCGGATTACTCCCTTTTATAGCGTTTTAAATAAATCGATAGTATTCATATCATGACGAGATTAAAAGATAAAAATACCGTTAAAAGATTTAACAAAATTTCGATAGGTCTTGCTTCTCCGGAATCTATTTTGGCAGAATCAAGAGGTGAGGTTTTAAAACCGGAAACCATCAACTATCGTACCCATAAACCAGAGCGTGATGGTCTTTTCTGCGAGCGAATTTTCGGTCCGGTAAAAGACTTCGAATGTGCCTGCGGAAAATACAAAAGAATCCGTTATAAAGGAATCGTTTGTGACCGTTGTGGAGTTGAAGTTACTGAGAAAAAAGTACGTAGAGACAGAGTAGGACACATTAACCTGGTAGTGCCAATCGCACACATCTGGTATTTCCGTTCCCTTCCGAATAAAATCGGTTATATCCTTGGATTACCATCCAAAAAACTGGATATGATTATTTACTACGAAAGATACGTAGTAATTCAGCCGGGTATTGCAAAAGGACCAGACGGAGAAACATTAAAGACCCTGGATTTCTTAACGGAAGAAGAATACCTGAACATTCAGGATAGTCTTCCAATGGAAAACCAATATTTAGACGATACCGATCCGAACAAATTCATTGCTAAAATGGGTGCGGAATGTATCATGGACTTATTAGCGCGTATTGACCTGGATTCGTTATCCTACGATCTACGTCACGCGGCGAATAACGAAACGTCTAAACAACGTAAAACGGAAGCCTTAAAACGACTACAGGTAGTAGAATCGTTCCGTGAAGCGAACAACAACCGCGAAAACCGTCCGGAATGGATGATTTTAAAAGTAATCCCGGTTATCCCGCCAGAATTACGTCCGTTGGTGCCGCTTGATGGTGGACGTTTTGCAACATCCGATTTGAACGACCTTTACAGACGAGTAATCATCCGTAATAACCGTTTAAAACGATTAATGGAAATCAAAGCACCGGAAGTGATTTTGAGAAACGAAAAACGTATGCTACAGGAATCGGTAGACTCGTTATTCGATAACACCAGAAAAGCTTCTGCTGTAAAAACAGAATCAAACAGACCATTGAAATCCCTATCGGATTCCTTAAAAGGAAAACAAGGGCGTTTCCGTCAGAACTTATTAGGTAAACGTGTGGATTATTCAGCGCGTTCGGTAATTGTTGTAGGACCGGAAATGAAATTATTCGAATGTGGTCTTCCAAAAGATATGGCTGCCGAGCTGTACAAACCATTCGTTATTCGTAAGTTAATCGAAAGAGGAATCGTTAAAACGGTAAAATCAGCTAAGAAAATTATCGACAAAAAAGAGCCGGTAGTATGGGATATCCTTGAAAACGTAATTAAAGGTCACCCGGTATTACTAAACCGTGCTCCTACGTTGCACCGTTTGGGTATCCAGGCGTTCCAGCCAAAACTAATCGAAGGTAAAGCGATCCAGTTACACCCGTTAGTGTGTACGGCGTTTAATGCCGATTTCGATGGTGACCAGATGGCGGTTCACTTACCGCTTGGACCGGAGGCTATTTTGGAAGCACAATTATTAATGTTGGCTTCTCACAATATCCTTAACCCGGCGAACGGAGCTCCGATTACGGTACCTTCTCAGGACATGGTTTTGGGTCTGTATTACATGACCAAAGAACGTTTGTCTACGGAAACGCACAAAATCTTAGGAGAAGGATTAACTTTCTATTCTGCCGAAGAGGTAAACATCGCGTTAAACGAAGGAAAACTGGAATTGAATGCCCGTGTTAAAATCCGTGCAAAAGATTTTAACGAAAACGGAGAATTAGTATACAAAATCATCCAGACCACTGCCGGAAGAGTATTATTTAACGAAGTAGTACCGGAAGCAGCTGGATATATCAATGAAGTATTAACTAAGAAAAGCTTACGTGATATTATCGGTAAGATTTTAAGTGTTACCGATGTACCTACAACGGCTGCCTTCTTGGATAATATGAAAGATATGGGATACCGATTCGCTTTCAAAGGAGGATTATCCTTCTCTTTGGGAGATATCAAAATCCCGGATCAAAAACAAGATTTGATCGCCGATGCAAACAGTCAGGTTGAAGGAATTTCCATGAACTATAACATGGGTCTTATCACCAACAACGAACGTTACAATCAGGTAATTGACGTGTGGACTTCAACGAATGCATTATTAACGGAGTTAGCGATGAAAAACATTAGAGAAGACCAGCAAGGATTCAACTCGGTGTATATGATGCTTGACTCTGGGGCGAGGGGATCGAAAGAGCAGATCCGTCAGTTAACCGGTATGCGTGGATTGATGGCGAAGCCTAAAAAATCGACTGCTGGTGGTGGTGAGATTATCGAAAACCCGATCTTATCGAACTTTAAAGAAGGTCTTTCGATCTTAGAATACTTTATCTCGACGCACGGTGCCCGTAAAGGTCTTGCGGATACGGCTCTTAAAACGGCCGATGCCGGATACCTGACCAGAAGGTTACACGACGTATCTCAGGATGTAATCGTGAACTCTGTGGATTGTGGTACATTACGTGGTGTTGAAGTATCGGCGTTGAAAAAGAATGAAGAGATCGTTGAAACATTAGGAGAAAGAATCTTAGGTCGTGTAGCGTTACAGGATGTAATCAACCCGCTAACAAGCGAAGTATTGGTTGCAGCTGGTGAAGAAATCACCGAAGCTATCGTAAAAGCGATCGATGCGTCTCCAGTTGAAAAAGTAGATGTTCGTTCACCGTTAACGTGTGAAGCCGGAAAAGGAATCTGTGCTAAATGTTACGGACGTAACCTGGCTACCGGAAAAATGACTCAAAGAGGTGAAGCTGTCGGAGTAATCGCAGCGCAATCAATTGGAGAACCGGGAACACAGTTAACACTACGTACGTTCCACGTGGGAGGTACCGCAGGTAACATCTCTGAAGAATCAAGCATTATCACGAAATTCCGCGGAAGATTAGAGATCGAAGATTTAAAAACCGTTAAAGGTGAAGACAACGAAGGTAACACTACCGATATCGTAATTTCACGTTCAACCGAGTTGAAATTGATCGACGAAACAACCGGAATCGTATTGAATACACACAATATCCCTTACGGATCTAGCATCTTTGTAAAAGACGGTGATATTGTGGATAAAGGAACAACCATCTGTAAATGGGATCCATATAACGGGGTAATTATTTCTGAATTTACCGGTAAGGTAGCTTACGAAGATATCGAGCAAGGACAAACGTTCATGGTTGAAATCGATGAGCAAACCGGATTCCAGGAAAAAGTAATCTCTGAGGGAAGAAATAAAAAATTAATCCCTACTTTATTGATCTACGGAAAAGATGGTGAATTGATCCGTTCGTACAACTTACCGGTGGGTGCCCACCTTATGGTTGATGACGGTGAGAAAATTAAAGCCGGTAAAATTTTAGTAAAAATCCCACGTCGTTCGTCTAAAGCGGGTGATATCACGGGAGGTCTACCAAGAATTACCGAGTTATTAGAAGCACGTAACCCATCGAACCCGGCTGTAGTTTCTGAAATCGACGGAGTAGTATCTTTTGGAAAAATCAAAAGAGGTAACCGTGAGATCGTGGTTGAGTCGAAGTTTGGTGAGATTAAAAAATACCTTGTAAAACTTTCCAACCAGATTCTGGTTCAGGAGAACGATTACGTAAGAGCGGGTATGCCATTATCGGACGGAGCGATTACTCCGGATGATATCTTGAGAATCCAGGGACCATCTGCTGTACAACAGTACTTGGTAAATGAGATTCAGGAAGTATACCGTTTACAAGGGGTAAAAATTAACGACAAGCACTTTGAGGTTGTAATCCGTCAGATGATGCGTAAAGTACAGATTCAGGATCCGGGAGATACCCTTTTCTTAGAAGATCAGTTGGCTCACACCAGCGACTTTATCGTAGAAAACGACAAATTATACGGAATGAAAGTGGTAGAAGATGCAGGAGATTCCGATAGCCTGAAAGCAGGACAAATCGTATCGCCAAGAGAATTGAGAGACGAAAACTCAATCCTGAAACGAAACGACAGAAACCTGGTAGTAGCAAGAGACGTAGTTCCGGCAACGGCAACTCCAATTCTTCAGGGTATTACAAGAGCATCGTTACAAACGAAGTCGTTTATCTCGGCTGCATCGTTCCAGGAAACAACAAAAGTATTGAACGAAGCTGCAGTAGCTGGAAAAGTGGACGGATTGGAAGGACTAAAAGAAAACGTTATCGTAGGACACAGAATCCCTGCCGGAACCGGTATGAGAGATTACGATAACATCATCGTAGGTTCTAAAGAGGAGTTCAACGAATTAATGGCTGCTAAAGAAGAATTTAATTACTAAGCATCATGAGTGAGAATAAGCAACAAGGTCAAATCAACATTGAGTTGGACGAGCAAACGGCAGATGGAATTTATTCCAATCTGGCGATCATCAACCACTCGAATACCGAATTTGTAATTGATTATATCAATATCATGCCGGGTGTGCCAAAAGCGAAAGTAAAATCCAGAATTATACTAACGCCACAACACGCCAAGCGTTTATTGGGAGCTTTAGCCGAAAATATCAATCGGTTTGAAGCTGCTCACGGTGAAATAAAAGAAGCAGAAATGCCTTCTATTCCATTAAATTTCGGGCCAACTGGCCAAGCATAATAGAAAGCCTCTCAATTTTGAGAGGCTTTTTTTTGAGTAAAATTTACACCTGTCAGGTTTTTAAAACCTGACAGGTGTTCTTGTTTAAATTGGTTTTTATTGCAAAATGCATTGTTTTTAGATTGGCGTGATTTTAAATAATCAGGTATTATCATATTTTTATCAGAATGCAGTCACAAAAAGAACAGCTTTTTAAAACAATACAAACTTTTTATAAACGAATTGTGAAAAATAAAAATTAATAAATCTTATTTGTGATATACTTTGTATAATGTTAATGTTATTAAAAAATGTTTAAAAATTTAGTAATTTCACTTACTAAATCATTTTGTATGAATAAAAAATACTATTCATTAGGCAACGAATCCAATTCATTGTTTAATCAAAAAGGAAACCGTGATAATTCACGGCTTAAGAACATTCGACAGCAGGTCTGTTTAATGTTCTTTTTGTTTTTAGCTACGTTTGTAGGCCATGCACAGGTTACTACAAATGGGGGCTCGGGACTAAATCCTACCTATCCGTCATTAGCATCGGCTATAACGGCATTAAACGGAGCGACAATCACAAGTCCGGTAACCATTACGTTAACCGGTAATGAAACCGCACCGGCCGGAGGATATGTAATTACTGCCGAAGGTACTTCGACCAATGTAATCACCATTGCAGGAAGTACCAGTACCATTACGGCACCCACGCCACAAACATCCGGAGCGTTAAATGATGCCATCTTTAAATTGGTAGGAGCCGATTGGGTTACGATTCAGGGTTTCACCATGACAGAAAACGCAGCGAATACGACAACGGCAGCCGGGACGAACAACATGACCGAATGGGGAGTAGCATTACTTTATGCTTCTGCAACAAACGGAGCACAAAATAATACCATTCAGAACAATACGATCAGTTTAAATCGTACCTATCAGAATACATTTGGAATTTATAGTAACTCGACACACTCGGCTACAGCTGTGACTACTTCGACTACGGCTACCGGAGCAAACGGAGGAAATCACAATTTAAAAGTCTATACCAACGATATCAGTAATGTGAACATTGGAATCGTGGTAATTGGACCTACGGCCTCCGCCGACAATAACCAGGGGCTGGATATTGGAGGAACAACAACAGCCACAGGGAACAGCATCACGAATTTCGGAACAACCGGAACTTTTTCAGGTTATGCCAACGTATCGGGTTCTGTAAACGGCGTTTTAGTGCGTAATACCAAAAACTTTAATATTTCGCACAATACCATTACCAGTTCTAACGGTGGTGTAACGGTAGGAACATTGCGAGGAATCTATGTGACGGCATTTACAAATGTACCAACCGGAACTATTGTAAATGAAATCAATGCCAACACCTTTTCCCTTAGAAGTGGTTTGGCTGCTGGAGCAATATTTGGGATTTTAAACGAAGGATCAACCGTAAGTGCGACTTCGACTTTAAATATTAATAATAACGACTTCAATACTTTTGGACACACGGTAACCGCATCTGGAGCAATTACGCTTATTAGTAATGTAGCGGCAACGCTTACTACGAATATTAACGGCAATACCTTTACGAATCTTAGCGTAAATACAACCGGAAGTTTCACATTTATCACGAATAGTGTGACCCACCCGGCCAACGCCATAACCAACGTAAATAATAATACCGTTGTTACAGCATTTGCTAAAACCGGAGCAGGTGGAACCGTTTATTTTTACGATTCATTCGGAAGTACATTAAGCGGAACAGAAACCAATAGCGGAAACAATTTCTCGAACGTAACCCTAACCGGAGCGACTACTTTAGGAGGATTCCGTTCTGCCGATGGTGGAACAGCCAGTTATCCTGGGAAAACAATAACCAATAACACATTTAGTAATATTGTCACCGGAAACGCAACGATAGCCATTTTAAATGTGGGATACAGTTTAGCGGGCGGAACGAATAATGTATCCGGAAACGTGATCAGCAATATCACCGGAGCCAACTCGATTGTTGGAATTACTTCTGCAGCCGGAGATCAGAATTTCTTTAACAATACCATTTCGGGTTTAGCAACAACCGGAAGTAATACCGTGAGTGCGATAGCAATTACCGGAGGTACATTACAGAATATATATAAAAATAAAATTTACAATGTCGAAGCCAACAATGCTTCGGGAGTTGTAAACGGAATTTTAGTAAGTGGTAGTACAACGGTAAACTTGTCTAATAACATCATTGGTGATTTAAGAACGCCAATTTCCAATGCTGCGAACCCATTAGTGGGTATTAATATTACAGGTGGAACAACGGTAAATGTCAATTACAATACTGTACGATTAAATGCAACCAGTACCGGAGCATCATTTGGATCGAGTGCGATTTCCGTATCGACAACACCAACTGTGTCATTGCGCAACAACATCTTTGTAAACCAGTCAACACCTAATGGAACTGCATTGGCAGTGGCTTTCAGAAGATCGGGAACTTCATTGACAACCTATGATGCGGTATCGAATAACAACCTGTATTTTGGGCCGACATTATTTGCTGATGGAACCAATACCGATACCGTATTGGCAACCTTAAAAACCAGAATGGGTACACGTGATAGTGCTTCGATATCTGAAAATCCAACATGGACTTCTACTACAGGAACGAATGCAGGTTTCTTACATATCAATACAACGGTAGCCACTCAGATTGAAAACGGAGGAACACCGGTTGTTGGAATCACAGACGATTTCGACGGAGATGTTCGTAGTACTACTACACCGGATATTGGAGCCGATGAGTTTGCAGGAGTTCCTATGGATCTTACACCACCGGTAATTGTACATACCACTTTAGCAAACGTTTGTGCCGTTGGAACCCGAAATATCACGGCAACGATTACGGATGCCAGTGGAGTACCTACATCAGGAGCCGGACTACCGGTAGCTTACTGGAGAATTAATACCGGAGCGTATACAGCTGCCATAGCTACGAGTTTAGGGGCCGGACAATATCAGTTTGCAGTTGGAACCGGAGCGGCCATAGGTGATACGGTAAGTTATTATTTCGTAGCTCAGGATAATGCCGGTACACCAAATATCGCTGCATTACCAGCACCGGGAGCGGCTACATTTACGATTAACCCGCCAGCAGCCGGTACACCGCCAACAACACCATTCTCTTATAGTCTGACAGCACCGTTAAACGGAGTATACACAGTAGGAACAGGTGGTGCTTATCCAACAATTACGGCAGCTGTTGCCGATTATAATACACGATGTTTATCAGGACCGGTTACATTCTCTTTAACCGATGCAACCTATACCGGAGAAACCTTCCCAATCACAATCAATACCAATGCCGATGCCAGTGCTATCAATAGGCTGACAATTGTACCGGCTACGGGAGTGACACCAACGATCTCAGGATCGAATGCCACGACAATCTTTAAACTTTTTGGAGCAGATTATGTGACTTTCGACGGAAGTAATAACGGAACAACAACACGTGATTTAACGATTACTAACACCAATTCAGGAGGTGTAATCGTATGGGTTGCTTCGGTAGATGCAACTAATGGAGCAACGAATTCGATTTTCCGAAATATAAAATTCGTAGGAAATGCACCAACAACAACTGTAGCCGGTTTGGTAGTGAGTGGATCTACTTTAGGAGCCGCAGCAGAATCGCCAAATACAGGCTTTACATCGATCAATAATACCTTTAACAAAATGCAGAATGGAATCTTTGCTATTGGAAATGCTACAACTCCGGATCAGGGATTTGTAATTTCCAATAACGTATTTGGTTCGACTACTGCAGTTGATAAACTTGGATTCCGAGGTCTTGCAGTACAAAATGCACAGGCATTTGTGATTTCCGGTAACGATATCAAAGGAGTTACTACCACAACAACGAGTACTTCTTCCGGTATTTTAGTAGGAGGAGTTGCAATAAACGGAAATGTATTTAACAATAAAATTGCCGATGTTAAGAATACGAATACAACCGGATATGGTAGTAATGGTATTTATTTGAACTCCAATAGTGTGATAGCGGCCATCAACGTATATAACAACTTTATCAGCGATGTAGCGAGCTACGGATATTCAGCCGGAGGAGCCGTTGCAGATAATGGTTATGGTATTATTGTGGGTCAGGGAGCAGGATATAACATTTACCACAACACGGTAGCGATGAATAGCAACCAAACCGTAAGTGGAAGACCGGCAGCGATAAACATTACTACAGGTGTAACCTTACCGGGTGCGATCAACCTGAGAAATAATATTTTTGCCAACTCGCAAACACAAACCGGAGCGCGTTATGCGATCTATTCGGAAGCAGCCAATACCGTTTTTGCGGCAATCGATTATAACAATTATTCGACAACAGGAACCAACTTAGCCTATATTGGATCGGACAGAGCCGATTTAGCAGCATTGGTAACTGGTTTTGGTGGAAATGTGAATTCGAAAAACGTAGTACCGGTATTTACATCGACAACCGACTTACATTTGGTTCCGGCATCGAATATTTACCTGGATAACACAGGAACACCAATTGCAACGGTAACAACCGATATCGACGGCGATACACGAAGCCTGACTACTCCTGATGTGGGAGCCGATGAGTTTACTTCTCCGGTTTGTACGACAGCGGTTGGAGGAACTGCGACGGCTACGGTGAGCACAATGTGTGCTTCCGGAACAACAACGATTCAGGTAACCGGATATTCATCAGGAGAAACAACAACCTATCAGTGGCAATCGTCTTCCGATTTAGCTTTTACAGCACCGGTAAACGAAGGAACGGCTTCAGCAACGTATGCTGATTTAACAACCGGAACAATTACACAGACCACATACTACCGTTTGGTCGTAACCTGTGCAGCATTGGGATTACCGAGTTTTTCCAGCGTAGCGACAGTAACGGTAAACGTAACAGCATTACCAACAGCTACGGCACAATCGTTCTGTAGTGGTGCAACAGTAGCCAACCTTGTTGCTACGGGAACCGGAATTCAGTGGTATGATCAACCAACAGGAGGAACGGCTTTGGCCACTACAGCTGTTTTGGTATCAGGACCTTACTTTGTAACACAAACCATCGCAGGATGTGAAAGTGCCCGATTCCAGGTAGATGTTATTGTAAATGTAACAGCACTACCAACAGCTGCGGCACAATCGTTCTGTAGTGGTGCAACAGTAGCCAACCTTGTTGCTACGGGAACAGGAATTCAGTGGTACAGCCAATCAACAGGAGGAACGGCTTTAGCAACTACGGTTGTTTTGGCATCAGGACCTTACTTTGTAACACAAACCATCGCAGGATGTGAAAGTGCCCGATTACAGGTAGATGTTATTGTAAATGTAACAGCACAACCAACAGCAGTGGCGCAATCGTTCTGTAGTGGTGCAACAGTAGCCAATCTTGTTGCTACGGGAACCGGAATTCAATGGTATGCTCAACCAACAGGCGGTACTGCTTTGGCGACTACAGTTGCTTTGGCAACAGGTACCTATTATGTAACACAAACTGTTGGCGGATGTGAAAGTACACGATTAGCAGTAGCGGTTACGATCAATGTAGTAGGTGCGCCAACAGGAGCAGCCACGCAAGTTATCGCGGTAAACACACCAGCTGAAGCTACTATCGCCAGTATTGTAGTAACCGGAACCAATGTGATCTGGTATCCTACTTCGGCAGATGCTATGGCGGGAACCAATGCATTGGCAGTGGGAACTCAATTGGTAAGCGGAACAACCTACTATGCGATGCAAACCGTAGGGGGATGTACGAGTACTGCTCCATTAGCGGTAACCGTAACGGTAACTTTAGGTACATCGTCATTCGACAAAGCGGCGTTAAAATACTATCCTAACCCGGTAGCGGACATTATCACGATTAGCTACTCAGAGCCAATCAGTAATGTTACGATCTACAATATGTTAGGACAGAAAGTGATTGTTAAAAACAGTACGGAAACAATGACTACGATCGATATGAGCGACCTGGCAGCAGGAGCTTATATTGCCCATGTAAAATCGGGCGATGCGATGCAGGAGATCCGTATCATTAAGAAATAACGCGTAAATTAACGTATTCGATATGAAATCGCCCGGAGAGCAATCTCCGGGCGATTTTTTTTGAAAATATTTATAAAATAAATTGTGAAATTACGATGTGATGCAATTTGATTTTAACTTTAAAAGGTTATACTGTTAAGAAAATGAGAGGTTTTTATTTATTTCAGATTTTAAATTGTTAAAAAGCATTTGAAATCTCTTCAGTGTTATTATTTTGTTAAATTAGCTGCCTGTAAAAACTAATGACACTATTATGAAAAACTCTACTTATTTAAGTGGGTTTCGATGGCGTAATGCATTGAAACTGCACTTTAAATTGAGTTGTTTGTTACTGATGGCATTGCTGGCGGGACACCAGGCAAGTGCACAAGGAACACAAACAACGGTTTTAATTAACCCCAATGCCGAAGGCGGCTTTGAAAATGGTAGTACATTCGCCGCAAACGGATGGACTGCTGTAAATGCATCCCTTAACACCTGGAATGTAGGAACCGTTCCGGGATGGTTTACGGGTACTGGAGGTGCTTATGTTTCCAACGATTCGGGTACCACATGGGCCTATGGAAACGGAACGGCAAACCGTTCTCATTTCTACAGAGATGTTACGTTTCCCACTGGAGTATCCGTGGTAAACCTAAAATTCGACTGGAGAGGTAACGGTAACGACGGAAGCTACGACAACCTACAGGTGTATATTGTAGATACCAACGTTACTCCAACTACATCAGGGCCAACAGGTACCAATACGACTACTACCGGATGGACAAACTATACCGATGGTACTACAGGATACTATTTGTTAAGCCAGAATGGAACCGTAGCACCAACTACTACCACCAACATTACGTTTAACCTTACTGCGGCACAACGTGCTTATGTAGACGGTAAGACCAAACGTTTGGTTTTTGTATGGAAAAATGACGGATCAGGAGGAACAAATCCACCGGCTTCTGTAGATAATATTTCCTTAACCGCAACCGTACCAACGTGTTTAAAAGCATCGAACGTATTGATTTCGGCTATTACAACGACTTCAGCAACGCTTAACTGGACGGCTTCGGCATCGACTCCTAGTGGCGGATATGAATATGAAATCAGAACCAGTGGTGCTGCGGGAAGTGGTGCTACAGGACTAGCAAATAGCGGAGCGACGGCAGCAGGAGTAACTACTGCAGCGGTTACAGGATTGGCTACTTCAACGAATTTTTCAGTATATGTGCGTGCCAACTGTGGCGGAGGCGATATGAGTGACTGGACAACTGCGGCTACTTTCCGAACCGGACATTGTGTGCCTTCGTCAACATCATCTGCAACCTACATCAACAGTTTTGTAACTACAGGTGGCGCTACGAATATTTCGAATACCGCTTCCGGATATACAACCGGAGGATATCAGGATAATTATGCTACGGCAACCGTTAGTCAATATGCTACGGGATCGATCGGTTTTACAACTACCATTACAGGTGGAACTGTAGGAACTGCAATCTGGGTTGACTGGAATAACGATTTAGTATTCGATACTACCGAACGCGTATATGTTACGACAGCCTATGGAAACGGTCAGACGGGAAGTTTTGTAGTACCGGCAGGAACAGCACTTGGAGACTACAGAATGCGTGTACGTATTGACTACAACAACATTACTCCGGATCCATGTTCGAATACAAGTACAAGAACAGAAGCGGAAGATTACAAACTAACTGTAATTGCAGCACCATCATGTGTGCCACCTACAGCTGTTAGCGCTGTTGCCAACACGACTACAACGGCAACCGTAAACTGGACGGCATCGACTTCGACACCGGGAAGCGGATATGATATTTATTATGTTACAACCAACACAGCGCCAACAGCCGGATCAACACCTACAGCAACTGCAGCAGCAGGAGCAGTAACGGCATCCCTTAGCGGATTAGCGCCTTCAACAACCTATTATGTTTGGGTACGTTCAAACTGTGGATCGGGAACGTATAGTACCTGGGCTGCAGCAGGATCGTTCTACACGGGATACTGTGTACCTTCGTCAACATCATCGGCTACCTATATTAACAGTTTTGTAACCACGGGCGGTGCTACGAATATTTCGAACACTGCTTCGGGATATACCACCGGAGGGTATCAGGATAACTATGCTACGGCAGCAGTTAGTCATTACCCAACAGGAACGATCAACTTTGCCACTACAGTGACCGGAGGAACAGTTGGAACAGCGATCTGGGTTGACTGGAATAACAATTTAGTGTTCGAAACAAGCGAGCGCGTATATGCGACTACTGCTTATGGCGATGGTCAGACAGGAAGTTTTGTAGTACCGGCTGGAACAGCACTTGGAGACTACAGAATGCGTGTACGAATTGACTATAACAGTTCTACACCGGATGCATGTTCGAATGCGAATACAAGAACAGAAGCGGAAGATTACAAATTAACCGTAATTGCAGTACCATCGTGTTTACCGCCATCAGCAGTTACTGCTGTAGCAAACACAGCGGCAACAGCAACCGTAAACTGGACGGCATCAACGTCGGCACCGGCAAACGGATATGATATTTATTATGTTACGACCAACACGGCACCAACAGCCGGATCAACACCTACTGCAACTGCAGCAGCAGGAGCTGTAACAGCATCCCTTAGCGGATTAGCGCCTTCAACAACCTATTATGTTTGGGTGCGTTCAAACTGTGGTACAGGAAATACCAGTACTTGGGTAGCGGGAGGAACATTCTATACAGGATACTGTGTACCTTCGTCTACATCATCGGCGACTTATATCAATAGTTTTACCACTACAGGTGGATCGACCAACATTTCGAACACAGCTTCGGGATATACTACAGGAGGATATCAGGATAACTATGCAACAGCAACGGTTACACAATATCCAACAGGAACGATCAACTTTGCCACTACAGTGACCGGAGGAACAGTTGGAACGGCTATCTGGGTTGACTGGAATAACAATTTAGTGTTCGAAACAAGTGAGCGCGTATATGCAACTACTGCTTATGGCGATGGTCAGACAGGAAGTTTTGTAGTGCCGGCTGGAACAGCATTAGGCGACTATAGAATGCGTGTACGAATTGACTATAACAATAGTACACCGGATGCTTGTGCGAGTGCGAATACAAGAACGGAAGCAGAAGATTATAAGTTAACAGTTGTGGCAATGCCTTCATGTATGCCTCCAACAGCAGTTGCAGCTACGGCTAACACAGCCTTTACAGCAACCGTAACATGGACAGCTTCTGTATCGACACCAGCAAACGGATATGAAATTTATTATTCGGAAAACAATACAGCGCCAGGAGTAGGTGCAACACCTAATGCAACGGCTGCTGCAGGAGCAGTAACAGCGCCATTAGCAGGATTAACACCATCAACGACATACTATGTTTGGGTACGTTCTAACTGTGGATCTGGAAACACCAGTACCTGGACGACTACAGCGGTAACCTTTACAACACCATGTAATCCACCGGTAATTTCGGCTACCACGCCAGCAAGTATTTGTGGACAAGGAACAGCTACTTTAAGCGCAACTGCCAATGAAGGAAATATTAGCTGGTATGCAGCACAAACAGGAGGAGCAGCGCTTGGAACAGGAGCTTCGTTTACAACACCTGTAATCACAGCAACTACATCGTACTGGGTTGAATCCAGCAGAGTGAATGGAATTGTTGCAGTTGGACCGGTTTCACCAACCACACAGGGCGGAACAATCGGAGTACAAACAACGGCATGGGAAAACAACTTCACTGTTTTAAAAAGCACTAAATTGACTTCAGTAGATATATTCCCGGTAACATCCGGACAAACTGGAGCGATCATTGTTCGTAGTTCAACAGGAACTGTAATTGCTACCTATCCGTATACTACAAACGTAGGCGGTGGAGCAACAGCGCAAACCATTACGTTAAATCATGTTTTACAACCAGGAAACTACCAGTTGTATCCAACATTACCAACGGCTGGAGTAAGCCGTAATACAACAGGAGCCGTATATCCGTATACGTCTTCAGTAGCGAGAATCAATGGAAATGGTTATGATCCTGTTTATTTTATGGGAATGTATAACTGGAAATTCGAAGATTCTTGTACATCAGCAAGAACAGAAGTAATAGCAACTGTAACAACGCCACCGGCATTAACGTTAAGTACAGCTAGTACAGCTGTGGTTTGTAGCGGATCATCAAGTGCTGCGGTAACCGTTACAGCAGGTGCTTCAAGTTATGATACCTATACATGGACACCGGCAACCGGAGTAACCGGAGATGCAACAAACGGATGGACATTTAACCCAACAGCTACGACAACTTATACCGTAAGAGCGTCGAACTCTGTTAGCGGATGTAACATCGATGCTACAGTAGTAGTAAATATCAACCCGGCACCGGTAGTAAACGTTGCGGCAACACCGTCAACAATTTGTGAAGGAACATCGGCTGCGCTTGTTGCAACAACAACAACATCAGCGCCAGGTACCATCACATTAGGAACTGGAACAACGTTAACCAGTGAAACGGCACAACCAACAGCTTTCTGTAACCGTTGGGCACAGT
Source organism: Flavobacterium sp. CAU 1735 (assembly GCF_039888695.1). Lineage (NCBI taxonomy): Bacteria > Pseudomonadati > Bacteroidota > Flavobacteriia > Flavobacteriales > Flavobacteriaceae > Flavobacterium > Flavobacterium sp. CAU 1735. The sequence continues at coordinate 695,871 of NZ_JBDQQQ010000001.1, forward strand.
ACTGGAACCAAACCGTATTTACAGCGGCAGAGTTAACAGCAGCAGGATTAAAACCAGGAAACATTACTTCGATCGCTTACAGAATTACAACATTAGGAAGCGGAACGAATGTAAATAACTTCACGGTTAGAATCGGAACAACAACAAATTCCGTATTAACAGGATTTACAACAACCGGATTAAACTTAGTTTACGGACCGGCAACCTATACGCATTCCGTAGGATTAAATACCATCACTTTTACAACACCATATGTATGGGATGGAGTGTCTAACATTATTGTAGACATCAGACAGGATGGAGCGGATTCAACCAATAATGCAATTACGTATTATACGGCTACGACTGATAATACTACGGTATCGGCTACAACAAGTACAGTGTCATCGACAACAGTATTAGCAACAAGTAACCCGACGCCAAGTTTATCTAAAAACAGATTAAACGTAGTATTCGGAGGACAGGTAGCTTCAACAGGAGCAGGTGACTTAAACTGGACATGGATGCCGGGTAACTTAACCGGAAGTTCTGTAACAGTAACACCAGCTACAACGACTACATATACCGTTAGAGGAACAAATCCAACAACAGGATGTTATACGGAATCGACTGTAACAGTAAATGTTAACCCGGTACCGGCTGCACCAACAGGAAATACAACGCAGGCGATTAGTGGAAACACTCCTGCTGATGTTACGATCGAAGATATCGTAGTGACTGGAACAGCAGTGGTATGGTATGCTACCGAAGCGGATGCTTTGGCGAATATCAATCCAATCGCAGCAGGAACACAATTGGTTCAGGGAGCGACTTACTATGCTATGCAAACTGTAGGTGGATGTAGAAGTACAACGCCATTGGCAGTAACGGTAACATTAACGTTACGTTCAGCATCATTTGATATGGCAGGATTAAAATACTATCCAAACCCGGTAATCGATGTGTTTACGGTAACGTATACAAACGATATTACTTCGGTTGAGGTATTTAACCTGATTGGTCAACGTGTAATCGCGGTACAACCAAATGCTACAACAGCTTTAGTAGATATGAGTGCATTACCAACAGGAGCCTATATCATGCAGATTAAAGCAAACGGACAATCACAGTCGGTAAAAGTGATTAAAAAATAATTAATCTATTTTTAGTTATAGGGAAGGGCTGTCGTAATGACAGCCCTTTTTTATTGGACTCCGGTTAAAAAACGGATGGTTTTATGCCTCTGATAAATGCTATTTTGGAGATAACACGATGTGCTATAAAACAAACAATAAGTTAATATAATGCATATAGTGTTTTTATTTTGTTATAATGTTCTTTTTTGTTTATTAAAACGATAAGTTTTTATGATAGATGATCAATATTTGCTTACATTGGTGCTAATAAACTGTTAATATTATATTTATGAAAAAAACTACTTTATTAAGCAAATTTGGATGGCATAAAAAACCGACACAGGGTTGGAGTGCGTTTTGTTTGTTTATGCTTACCCTTTGGATGGGACAGCTACAAGCCCAAACGGTTTTAATTAACCCTACGGGAGATGGCGGTTTCGAAACAGGAACCACGCTGGCTGCCAACGGATGGACGGCTTTAGACGATACAACCAACAAATGGGCTTTGGGAACAACTCCGGGATGGTTTACCGGAAACAGAGGAGCCTTTATTTCCAATGATGGAGGAACCACGTGGAATTACAATACAACAGCTACCAGCAGATCATTTTTCTATAGAGATATTGCGTTCCCGGCCGGAGCGACAGCGGTAAACCTTACATTCGACTGGCGTGGAAACGGAAATGACGGAAATTTTGATAACCTGATGGTTTACATTATCGATACGAGTATCACACCAACCAATGCTGGGCCAACCGGAACCAATACTACCACTACAGGATGGACCGGATATACCAACGGAACAACAGGGTACTACCTGTTGCAGCGTTCGGGAACGACCAATCCGACTACAACAACAGCGGTAGCTTATGCGTTCACTACAGCACAGATGAACTATGTGGCCGGTAAAACAAAACGATTGGTATTTGTATGGAAAAATGACGCATCCGATGGAACCAATCCACCGGCATCATTAGATAATATTTCCTTGACCTCTACGGTACCGACTTGTTTTGCACCAACAGCCGTTGTGTCAAGTGCGATTACTAAAAACAGCGCTACAATTGCGTGGACAGCACCGGCAACAGCACCGGCAAACGGATACCAATATGAAGTGAGAAGTAGTGGTGCGGCAGGAAGTGGCGCAACCGGATTGGGAGCTTCAGGAACATCCGCTGCAGGAGTGGTAACACAAAACGTTACCGGACTGGCACCTTCAACAATCTATACGGTTTATGTGCGATCCAACTGTGGAAGCGGCGATTTTAGTGCGTGGGCAGCTTCTGCTACCTTTACAACCAAATGTGATTATTTTGATATAACAGGAACAACACCGGGAACGGTATGTGGAACCGGATCGGCAGCACTTGCGGCTACGGCAGCCGGCGGAACAATGAACTGGTATGCGGCACAAACCGGCGGAACAGCACTTGGAACCGGTGGAACTTTTAATACACCGGTAATTTCAACAACAACATCGTTTTGGGTAGAAACAAGTGTTCCGGGAACTACAGGTGTAGGACCGGTTTCACCAACAGCTCAAGGTGGAACAATTGGAACACAAACAATCGAGTGGGATGTAAACTTTACCGTTTTACAAAATACAAAACTGATTTCGGTTGATGTATTCCCGGTAACATCAGGACAAAACGGAGCTATTATTGTTCGTAGCTCATCAGGAACTGTAATTGCTACTTATCCATATGTAACGAACGTAGGTGGAGGAGCAACAGCACAAACGATTACGTTAAATCACACATTAACACCTGGAAGTTACCAGTTATATCCAACGTTACCATCGGGTGGAGTGAGTCGTAATACGTCCGGATCGACCTATCCGTATACGTCTGCGGCAGCAAACATTACTGGAAACGGATTCGATCAAACGTATTTTATGGGCTTCTATAACTGGAAATTCGATTTGTCATGTGCTTCACCAAGAACAGAGGTAGTAGCAACGGTTACTTCTGCGCCGGCTATCACGTTAAGTGCAAACAGTACAGCGGCAGTTTGTAGCGGATCATCAAGTAGCGCCATTACACTTGCAACAGGAGGATCAAACTACGATACCTATACCTGGTCGCCTGCAACCGGAGTAACCGGAAATGCGACAAATGGATGGACATTTAATCCAACGGCTACGACTACTTATACCGTAACAGCATCACAATCGGCTGGAAGCTGTGCTACAACAGCAACAGTGGTTGTAAACATCAACCCGAATCCGGTAGTGAATGTTGCCGCAACTCCGGCAACAATTTGTGAAGGAACGTCATCATCATTAGCAGCGACAACGCAAACGGTAGGTCCTGGAACGGTAACCGTTGGAACCGGAACGACATTAACTGGCGATACGGCACAGCCAACAGCTTTCTGTAACCGTTGGGCACAATACTGGAATCAAACGGTATTTACTGCAGCGGAGTTAACAGCAGCCGGATTAAAACCGGGGAATATTACTTCGCTTGCTTACCGAATCACAACATTAGGAAGTGGAACAAACGTAACCAACTTTACAATCCGAATTGGAACAACAACGAATTCATCGTTAACCGGATTTACAACAACCGGATTAAACTTAGTTTACGGACCAGCAACCTATACGCATGCGGTAGGATTAAACACCATCACTTTTACAACACCATATGTATGGGATGGAACATCTAATATTATTATTGATATCAGACAAGATGGAGCGGATTTAACCTATAATGCGATCACATATTATACGGCAACAGCTGATAATACTACGGCATCAGCGACAACTAGTACACCGTCATCGACAACAGTATTGGCAACAACAAACCCGACTGCGGCTTTATCTAAAAACAGATTAAACGTAGTATTCGGAGGTCAGACAAATGCAACAGGACCTGGTGACTTAAACTGGACTTGGATGCCGGGTAACTTAACCGGAAGTACTGTATCGGTATCGCCAGCTACAACAACTACGTATACCGTTAGAGGAACCAACCCAACTACGGGATGTTATACCGAATCGACGGTAACAGTAAATGTAACCGCGGCACCGGCTGCGCCAACAGGAAGTGCAACGCAGACTTTCAACGTGAATGCACCGTCGGATGCGACTGTAGCCAACCTTGTTGCAACAGGAACAGCAATAGTATGGTATGCTACCGAAGCAGATGCTATAGCAAATGTTAACCCATTGGCGTCGACTACGCAATTGGTAAACGGAGCGATTTACTATGCTATGCACACCGTTGGAGGATGTAGAAGTTTAACGCCACTAGCGGTAACAGCTACAGTAACATTAGGATCGGCTTCTTTCAACATGCCGGGATTAAAATACTATCCAAACCCGGTAGTAGATAAGTTTACAGTAACCTATACAAATGATATTACTTCGGTTGAGGTGTTTAATTTAGTTGGACAGCGCGTAATGGCAGTACAACCAAATGCAACAACTGCCTTAGTAGACATGAGTGTATTACCAACAGGAGCTTATATCCTACAGGTTAAAGCAAACGGACAATCACAATCCATAAAAGTGATTAAAAAATAATAGTTTTTTGAATAGCATGCCTAAGAGCCTCTCACTGAGAGGCTTTTTTTATGGACATAAATGATGAGTTAACAGAATGATAACCTTATGCATAGTATATGATAATGTGGTAATTAGTATCTGGTTATTAGGGTTCTATATTTTTGTATCGCTCAAATTGAATGGAGCGGAATACAATAAAAAAGAACTTATTTGAATGAAATTATTACAATTCAACATATCAGAATTATTTTCTAAACAACGTTTTTTCGGAGCATTGGTACTAATGCTGTTCGCGATCAATACGACGCAGGGACAGGCAATTTTTACTAATCCGATAAACGGGACAAATCCCAATACGGCCAATCCGTATACGGCCGGACAAACGGTAAGTCCGAACATCACCGTTTCGGGTATCGGTCGCGGATCGGGGATAACCGGAACCAACACCAACAACCGGTATAATGCTACGGGTTGGAATTCCGGAACCCTTTCGAATACCAAATATTTTGAATTTACACTGACGCCTTCGTCGGGTTACCTGATAAAATTTGCCAGTTTTGAATATACGGCACAAGCTTCCGGAACCGGTCCGGCATCCTTTTCGTTCCGATCGTCATTAGATGGCTACGGAACCAATATTGGTGCGGCAAATGCAACGGGAACAACCATTAGCTTAGCGGCAGCAGCCTATCAGAACATTACGGCTCCGATTACCTTCCGGCTTTACGCCTGGGGTGCTTCTGCAGCTGGAGGAACTTTTAGTATTAACGATTTTACCTTTAACGGAATTATAACCACAGCTTGTACACAACCTACGGTAACGAGTTTTCTGCCAACATCGGCACCGGTCAATACGCTGATTAAAATCAACGGAAATGGATTTATGAACGGATCCGGAACGTCGGCAGTTGCGTTTAACGGCGTACCGGCAACGTCTTTTACCGTTATTTCAAATACCCTTATCGAAGCAGTAGTGCCGGCGGGAAGTACCACAGGTCCGGTGAGCATTACTACAAACAGTTGTACAGGTAATTCGGCACCATTTACGGTGCTTCGATCGACTTGTACAGCCTTATATTCCGACCTGTTTATTTCAGAATTATACGATGCCGAACGTGGCGATGGCGGAATTATCGAATTGTATAACGGAACCGGAGCGACCATCAACTTGTCGCAATATGCTGTTCTGCGATACGGAACGGCCGGTGATCCTGTGCCTTCCTATACGGTAAACCTTTCCGGAAATTTAGCTTCCGGAAGCTTATACCTGATCCGAATCGGGAACGATGCACCGATTTGTACGTTTACACAGAATATCTCTTATTCAACCGGATTTAATGCCGATGACGGTTTTGAGCTGGTTAAAAACGGAAACGTAATCGATGCGGTAAATGCACCGGATAATACCGGATACACCATGATCCGTCGAAACGACGTAGTGGCTCCGAACAGTGTTTACGTACCGAGCGAATGGAATTCAACATCAACGGAAAGTTGCGACGACATTGGGATTCATAACTATACGGTATCGAATACGACTTCGATAACAACACAACCTGTACAGCGTACGATATGTGAAGGACAATCGGTGACTTTTACAGTAGCTATGAGCAATCCGGCGGGTGCGACCTATCAATGGAAATTATTAAACAGTGCCGGAAACTGGGTAAATGTGACCAATTCGGCGCCTTATTCCGGAGCAACAACAGCAGTATTAACGATATCGAATGCTCCAATCGGATTTAACGGCAACCAGTATTACTGTTTTGTGACAACACCGAGTTGTCAGGAACATTCGTATGCGGCAACCTTAAAAGTGGTCTCAAAACCAACCACAATGGGGATTTATTACAATTAAAAAAGAAAGAAACTCATCAAAAACACAATAATGAAAAAGAACTATTTTAAAACATTAATTTTCACGATAGTGATGTTGGCTACCTTAGGAACGTATGCGCAACAAACCATCTGTGTCGGCGCTATAAAGAATTATAGTGTAAATACCCCGGGTACGGGACCTGCGGGATCAACTTATGCCTGGTCGGTAACACCTGCTGCATTTGCCGGAACCATTACCGGAACACCCAATGTAAATGCGAATGCGATCACGATTAACTGGGGAACAACCCCTGCGGGAGTTTATACGCTACAGGTTATTGAAACCAATGCTTCCGGATGTCCCGGAACACCTGTAAATCTTACCATCACGATAGAAGCGGCACCAGCCAACCCGGTTGTGACCTTAGGTCAGCCAACCTGTACAGTGGCAACAGGAACCATTACGGTAACGCCACCAGCCACAGGAACCGGATATACGTATAGTATTGATGGTGTAAACTACCAGACATCAAATGTTTTCAATGGCGTTACGACAGGATCGTATAACGTAACTATTAAAAGTGCGGCAGGTTGTATTTCAGGAAGCACACCAGCTGTGATCAATGCGCAGCCGGCAGTACCATCGGCACCGGTCGCTTCGGTAACACAACAACCAACATGTACAGTGCCTACAGGAACGATAACCGTTACCGGACCAACAGGAACCGGTTATGAATATAGTGTTGACGGAACAAACTACCAGACTGGAATGCAGTTTACAGGACTTACGGCTGGAGCTACTTACAATGTTACGGTAAAAGTACCGGGTGGTTGTATTTCGGCGGCAACACCATTAACGATCGATGCACAACCGGTAGCGCCGGTAACACCTACCGTGGTGGTAACGCAACCTACTTGTTCGCAACCGATGGCTACGATCGAAGTAACTGCACCACTGGGAACCGGATTGACGTATAGCATCGATGGTGTGAATTACCAGACAAGCCCGATTTTTAATAACGTGGGACAAGGTTCGTATCCGGTAACGGTACAAAACGCCGGCGGATGTTTTTCACCGGTACAAAACGAAACCGTAAACCCGCAACCATCGGCACCAACCACATCAGCAATCATTTTCAATTAGTAAACCGATAGCGATCGGCAGATTGGAGAAAAACAACAGAATGAATCAAAAAAGAAGTCATATAATAACACGCGCTGTGAATCCGAAACTAAGAAAACTTGTTCTGAATACCTGTAGTAGTATCCTGTTTGGGATGGGGATTACGGGTTATGCCCAACAGGTCATTTGTCAGGGGACGAGTTCTTCGGTCTATAAGGTCGACGCTACCGAAAACAGCGGATTGGGAACACCGGGTTCGGTATATAGCTGGACCATTCCGAATCCGAACTTTTCCGGAGCAATAAGTTTTGCCAATCCGGCGGGTACAAACGAAATTAAAGTAAACTGGGGAAGCTCACCGGCCGGAACCTATACCATACAGGTTCAGGAAAAAGACGCGACGACAGGTTGTTTGGGACCGATGCAACAACTAACCGTGTTGCTAAAAAACGCCCCGCAACCCCATTTGGAGAATCAGGCGACTTGTGTGAATCCGGTAACCGGAAATCTGATCGCTCCGGTCGTTTTAAATCCGGGTATTCCGGCAGCTGGACATACGTTTGTGTGGACGTCAAACAACGGAACATTGCCTAATACAACACCAACCCTTTCGGTAACGCAACCGGGGACTTATACCGTAACCGTAACCGATACCGCCAGCGGTTGTCAGGGGACGACTTCGGCAACGATTAGTGTTTCATCGGCGGCAGTCGTACAGGCTATCGTAAAAGAAGCCTTCGATCTGGATCAGATCATTGTGGTTTCGGCGCAGGGATCCGGTGATTACGAATACCAGTTAAACGACGGTCCGTTTCAGGATAGTCCGGTTTTTCAGGTAAGTACTGCCGGGTATTATACCGTTCGGGTACGTGATAAAAAAGGATGTGGCGACAGTCCACTACGTGTATTGGTGTTGAATTATCCGCGTTACTTTACGCCAAACGGGGATTCGTACCATGATTACTGGAATATAAAAGATTTACCAAATCCGGAAAAGGCGAATATTACCATTTTTGATCGCTATGGAAAGTTGATCAAACAAATTTCGCCCAAAGAAAGAGGATGGGACGGGACCTATAATGGTTATCCATTACCTTCGACCGATTATTGGTTCGTATTGCATTATTATGACGAGGGTGTGCAAAAAGAATTTAAGGCGCATTTTAGTATGAAACGATAGTTTTTATTTTTGAGAGGAATAATTATGATCCTGTTGGATAACCGTTATGGTCAATCTGACAGGATTTCCTTTTTTTTAATACAAAACAATCAAAATATAAGAATATATGACGATAAAGAGTATGAAAAATGCGATGAAAAGAAATTTCAGGTGTTAATTAATATATTGGTAACATACTCATTTTCAAATTATGTAACATCTTTATATCTTTGAAGTCTCAAAAAAACAAAAATAAATTTATGAAACAAAAACTACATTGCCTATCATTAAAGTACGCCATGTTCCTAGTGGTATGCTTTATGGGGCTAAACACATGGGGACAGGTGAGTATTACTGCTTTGCCTTACACCAAATCGGACAATTTTGACACGTACAATCCAACAAGTGCAACAACTGCGACGAATACGCTTCCGACAGGTTGGTCTTTATCAGGTCCTGCATCTTATAACGGAAGAGGTACGGGTTCCGCAAATGGAGGAGGATTTTATGCTTACGGTGTAGCAACCCCAACAGCAAATTATAGTTTGGGCGCTTTACCATCGGGTAGTAATACATATACGTATACCTTGAGTTTTGTAAATAATTCAGGGTCTGCTATTACTTCATTAAAACTTTCCTGGGATTATCAGCAATGGCGTTACGGTGGTGCCAATACTTCCGGATGGGATGTTACCGGAACCGGAGCATTAGCGACTAATACGACTTTAAATGGAAAAGATTTTTCAGGGGTGGCAACCGGAACAAATGGTAGCGTTGCAACAACACCAGTAGCGGAATTCACCTTAACCGGACTGAATATCGCTGCCGGAGCATCCTTTGGAATTACTTGGGTATCGACGAATCTTGCAGGAACCGATAACGGAGTGTCGATCGATAACTTTAATATGACAGCTACAGGTGCACCACCAGTAGCACCGGTAGTTACGGGCGCTACTTTTAACGGAACGGTAGGAACGGCTTTTAGTCAGACTATTTCGGCTACAGGTAATCCAACAAGCTATGCGTTGGTAACGGGAACTTTACCAGCGGGATTGACATTAAATACCACAACAGGAGCCATTACCGGAACACCAACTGCGGTTTCTACGGCTTCGGTAACGGTAAAAGCAACCAATAATGTAGGGGATAGTGACCCGGCAACCATCAATTTTAATATTGTAAAAGGAAATCAAACGATAACATTTGCGAATGTTAACAAGCAATATGGTGACGCGGATTTTGCCTTAACGGGAACAACCAGTTCCGGATTGACGGTTACCTATACTAGCAGTAATCCGGCAGTAGCAACGATTACAGGGAATACCGTAACAATCATAGGAGCTGGAACAACCAATATTACCGCTTCTCAGGTTGGAGATGCGAATTATAATGCCGCTACTGATGTAGTGCGTACTTTAACCGTATCAAAAAGAAATGCAACTGTTACAGGAGTAACGGCAAACAATAAAGTAGCCGATGGAACTACTGCGGCAACCTTATCGGGAACACCAACACTAACAGGAGTATTGGCAGCCGATGTAGCCAACGTAATCGTAGGTGGAACACCGGTGGCAACATTTGCTTCATCAACGATAGGAAACGGAATTGCTGTAACGGTAACCGGATATACCATTTCCGGATCGGCAGCAGCCAACTATAACGTAGTGCAGCCAACTGGACTTACGGCTAATATTACAGCAATTGCTGAGCCGGTAGCAACAGCAGCAACAGCAGTAAATGCTAACGATTTTACAGCACATTGGAATGCGGTTCCACAGGCTACAGCCTACCTTTTGGATGTGAGTGAGTACGCTTCATTCTCAACTTCGGCAACTGCTAATGTTTTAGAATCATTCGAATCAGGATTAAATACAACAGGTTACGGATCCGGAACAGTAACTCTTGGAACTGGTAGCTGGAATGTAACAGCAGTGATCCGAGCGTCTGTGTCTAATGCCGTGGACGGATACGGAGCACAGTTACGAGCTAGTGATGGTAAAATGACATCACCAAGTTTTTCAAAAGTAACATCGGTAACATTCTCTGCAAAAAGAGGATCAGGAGCCAGTACTTTAAAAGTAAGTAAAATTGTAAATGGAGTAACTACTTTATTGGAATCATTCCCGTTGGATAACGTATTTGATGAATATGTTGTAAACGTTAACGAAACTGCAAGCGATGTGAAAATCGTATTTGAAAACGGAAGTGGAGTTGGTTATATCGATGAGGTAACGATTAATTATACTGCAGTAGCACCTTCGTTTGTAACTGGATATGAGGATAGAAATGTGGGTAATGTTACTTCTTATGTGGTGACCGGATTAAACCCGAATACAACCTACCACTATAGAGTTCGTGCAAAAAATGCATCGACAACATCGGCGAATTCCAACGTAATTGATGTGACTACAACTGTGACAACTGCAACCTGGAATGGAACGGCATGGTCGAATGTTACCGGACCAACTGCAACAATCGAAGCCGTTATTGCCGGAGCGTATAACACCAATGCAAACGGTGTGTTTACCGCTAAAAAACTAACGTTAAACTCAGGATCGTTCCGTTTGGTATCTGGAACAAATATTACTATTGTAAACGATGTGGTAAACAACATGACAGCTGCTGATTTCGTAATCGAAAACAACGCCAACCTAATCCAAACAAATGCAGTAGCAAATACTGGTGCCGTAACCGTACACCGAAATTCTGCACCAATCGTAAGACTTGATCATACATTATGGTCCGCACCGGTTGAAGCACAAAACCTTTTCGGTTTCTCACCAAACACCTTAACAAACCGTTTCTATACTTATCAGACAACGACTAATACCTATGTGAATACAGGTTTAACCGCTACTTCTACATTTGTACCGGGTAAAGGATTTGCAGTACGAGCGCCAAACAACTATCAGACATCTCCGGCTGCGGCTTGGGAAGGAGTTTTTGTTGGAAAACCAAATAACGGAAACGTTACATTCACATTAGAAACAACCGGAACAGGATACAACCTTGTAGGAAATCCTTACCCATCGGTTATCGACGGAACGACTTTCTTAAATAATAACGTAACGATCGACGGAACGTTATATTTCTATGCACATACATTAACGATGAACGCTCAGGGGCAATTCCCGGCGGGAACCAACTATGCTACATGGACACCGGGATCGGGAGGAGTTGCGGCTACTTTGGGAACTTCAGGAGTTCCGGCCAATGTACCAAACGGTAAAATTCAGGTAGGACAAGGATTCCTTGTAAAATCCTTACCGGCTGGCGGAAATGTAAGTTTTGCAAATACAATGCGTACGGCAGATAACAACAATCAATTCTTTAGAGGTGTAGCTGGTAGTACTACCGCAACTCCGGAAGAAATCGAAAGACACCGTATCTGGTTAAATCTGACTAACGATTCCGGAACGGCTTTTAACCAAATCTTAGTGGCGTATGCACAAGGCGCTACAGCAGGAGTGGATAGAGGATACGACGGATTGGCTTTCGGAAACACAGGAAGCAGCTTGTCTTCGAAAATTGAAGCAGCCGATTATACCATTCAGGGACGTGCGTTGCCTTTTAACGATAACGACGTGGTTGCATTAGGATTTAAAGCGGCTACTGCTGGTAACTACACGATCACCTTGTCTTCATTCGACGGATTGTTCTCTGGAAACCAGGATGTTTATTTAAAAGATAATGCAAACAATGGAACAGTACACAACCTGAAAAACGGAGCGTATACGTTTGCATCGGCAGAAGGGACTTTCGATAACCGTTTTGAGATAGTGTACAAAACTACATTGGGAACGATCGATGCTACATTGGATGCGAATGCAGTGGTAGTATACAAACAAAACGCAACATTACATATCGAAACTAAAAATACTTCAATTAAAGAGGTAGCTATTTTCGATATCAACGGACGTCTGGTATATCAAAAAGCAAAAGTAAACAACAATACATTGGTGATCACAGATCTTTCTGTAGCACAACAAGTGTTATTGGTTCAGGTTACGGCTGATGATAATAAAACGACAACAGTTAAAGTAATTTATTAAATAAAATACAAATCGGGTAGGATAAAGAGTTTGTTCTACCCGGTTTAATCCCATATATTATGAAGAAGATAGGAGTATACAGCTACATTTTTATTTTTACATTATTGGCTAATGTTGTAGCATTTGCAGAGGAGGATCCTGGAGATTTTGGAGATCCTGGAGATGATAATCCATTGGATGTTCCGGGAACACCGATTAATGGGTATTTGTTATGGATGGCATTTATCGCGATAGCTTTTGCGTTCTTTGTGATCAATAAAAGAAGAGCAGCGCTTCGTAACTAAAAATAGAAAGCCCGGTTTAACCGGGCTTTTTTTATGCGTTATTTGTTTTTCTGTATTGTTTTCGGATCAGGAAGAAAGCTAGTGTGATGGCCACAATAATCAATAGTAATGTGTACTGATCGATAGGGACTTTAGTTGGATCTGGATCCTCATCGCCCGGTGGGTCATTGGGCGATAATGCTTCCGCGAATAACGAAATATAAGAAAATAGCAAAAAGATAATCATCCATTTTTTCTGTAGCAGTGCGTTCATAAAACTTAATTAGGGAGCATAAAAATAGAAAAAATACCGACAATATGTTAAAATCTACTATTAAATTAAGTGTCTTGTAAAATAAAAAAGCGTAAACTTTTGGTTTACGCTTTTTTGCTCTGTATGATAGTCTTTTTTAGTTTAATTCTGAGGTAAAATGAAGTTTTACGGTAGGATATTTACTCTGTGTCATCTGAATTGAAAAATCAGAATCGGCCAGGAATACCAGTTGCCCGTATTTGTCTTTTGCCAGGAATTTTTGTTTGATTCGTTTAAACTCCGCAAATTCTTCGTTTTTAGTGTCTTCCGGACGTACCCAACAGGCTTTAAATGCCGGGAAGTTTTCATACGAACATTTAGCGCCATATTCGTGCTCCAGTCGGTATTGGATTACTTCATACTGAAGTGCTCCTACGGTTCCGATCACTTTACGGTTGTTCATTTCCAGTGTAAACAACTGTGCTACACCTTCGTCCATAAGTTGATCAATCCCTTTTTCAAGCTGTTTGGCTTTCATAGGATCGGCATTATTGATATATCGGAAATGCTCCGGCGAGAAGCTCGGAATTCCTTTAAAGTTCATTAATTCTCCTTCGGTTAGGGTATCGCCGATTTTAAAGTTTCCGGTATCGTGTAATCCTACAATATCACCCGGATACGAAATGTCGACAATCTCTTTCTTTTCCGCAAAAAAGGCATTTGGACTTGAGAATTTCAGGTTTTTACCCAAACGCACGTGTAAATACGGTTTGTTTCGTTCGAATACACCCGATACGATTTTGATAAATGCCAGTCGGTCGCGGTGTTTCGGGTCCATATTGGCGTGAATTTTAAACACAAATCCGGAAAATTTGTTCTCGTCCGGTTTTACATTACGCGTATCCGAATCTTTTGGTCTTGGCGATGGCGCAATCTCGATAAAACAATCCAACATTTCACGAACCCCGAAATTGTTTAAAGCCGAACCGAAAAATACCGGTTGCAGGTTTCCTTCAAGATAGGCATCGCGATCAAACGGCGGATATACTTCGTCGATAAGCTCCAGCTCCTCTCGTAATTTGTTGGCCGGTTTTTCGCCAATTATTTTTTCCAGTTCCGGACTATTGATATCCGAAAAAGCGATGGTTTCTTCTATATTTTTACGGCTGTCACCTTCAAAAAGATTGATGTTCTTTTCCCAGATATTGTAAATTCCTTTGAAATCGTATCCCATACCGATAGGGAAACTAAGCGGTGTTACTTTTAAACCCAGCTTTTTTTCCACTTCGTCCATCAGGTCAAAAGCGTCCTTACCTTCACGGTCTAATTTATTGATAAAAACGATCATCGGGATATTACGCATACGGCATACTTCCACGAGTTTTTCGGTTTGTTCCTCAACCCCTTTGGCGACGTCCACAACCACGATCACACTATCAACTGCAGTTAAAGTACGAAAGGTATCTTCTGCGAAATCTTTGTGACCTGGCGTGTCCAGGATATTGATTTTTTTGTCTTTATAATTGAATGCCAAAACGGAAGTCGCAACCGAGATTCCTCTCTGACGCTCAATTTCCATAAAATCCGAAGTTGCTCCTTTTTTGATTTTATTGCTTTTTACGGCACCCGCTTCCTGGATAGCACCACCAAATAGTAACAGTTTTTCCGTTAATGTGGTTTTTCCGGCATCCGGGTGGGAGATAATACCAAAGGTTCTTCTGCGTTGAATTTCTTTTTGAAAGCTCATTTTTAACAAAAATTAAGGACTGCAAAAGTAGCTATAATTTATGAGAACTTTTTAATCGGTTTAAAAATAAGAAGCTTACCGTGCCGACGGGCGCGATAATTTTTTGTTAATAGTAAAACGCATAGTTGTATAATGTAATTGAATTGTTATTTTTGTTGATTGCTAATCAACTAGTATAAGGGCAATCACAAAAGCGGTTGTCGATTTTTTTCGAGACTATAAATTATTTAAAATATTTTGAAAGAATGGGGTTAAAACATGTTCTGTTAGGTCTTTGTGTAGCAGCGACTGCTATGTCGTATGCACAGGATAAAACGAAAAAAGTACTTTTCAATATTGACAATCATCCTTATTATACCGACGAATTTAGTCGGGTATACAAGAAAAACCTGGATCTGGTAAAAGACGAATCGCAAAAAAACCTGGATCAGTACCTGGATTTGTTTTTGGGTTATAAACTGAAAATTCAGAAAGCGAACAAACTGGGATTGCAAAAAGAGGCCAATTATTTAGCCGAGTTAAAATCGTATCGTACTCAGTTGTCGCGAAATTACATGACCGATACGAAAGTAACCAAAGAGCTTGTTGATGAAGCCTATCAACGTTCCCTAAAAGAAATCAAAGCTTCTCATATATTGATTACGGTCGATGAAAATGCTTCGCCGGCCGATACGCTAAAAGCATATCACCAGGCTATGGATATCCGCAAAAAAGCAGTGGCAGGTGAAAATTTTGACGATTTGGCCGCTCGTTTTTCGCAGGATCCGTCTGCAAAAGATAACAAAGGTGATTTAGGTTATTTTTCGGTTTTCAGAATGGTATATCCATTTGAAACGGCAGCCTATAAAACCAAAAAAGGAGAAGTGTCCCTACCGGTTCGCACTCGATTCGGTTATCACCTGATTAAAGTAAACGATATCCGCGATAACAGAGGACAGGTTTCCGTAGCACATATTATGCTGATGAAAGCCGAGAATCCGGTTGAAGGAGAATCGGTTAAAAACAATATCGAAGACATCTATAAAAAAATCAAACAGGGCGAAAACTTCGAAAGTCTGGCGCAACAATTTTCTCAGGATCGTTCTTCTGCCGGAAAAGGCGGACATTTACAGCGTTTCGGATCGGGAGAGTTGAGTTCTGAAAAATTTGAAGACGTTGCTTTTTCACTTAAAAATGCAGGCGATATCTCCGAACCATTCCAAAGTCAGTTCGGATGGCATATTATCAAACTGATCGAAAAATACCCGGTGCGCAGTTTTGCCGATGTACAAACGGAAATGGAATCCAGAGTGCGTAAAGACGATCGTTCCAAACTGATCGATGCGTCGTTAAACGAAAAACTGGCCAAAAAATACAGCGTAGAGAAAAATCCAAAACTATATGCAAAAGCAGCCAAATTGGTAACCGACAAATTCTATGAAGAAGCATGGGAAGTACCGGCTTCCACTCCGGAATTGGAAGGTAGTCTTTTGGTGATCAATAAAGATAAAAAAGTAAGTGCGCTTGACTTTTTAGATTTTGTCAATACACAACAAAAAACAAAATGGGGTATCCGCCCGATCGGGAAAGTAGTTGACCAATTGTATGGTAAATTTATCAACAACCAGTTAATGAGCTATTACAACGACAATCTGGAAAAAGAAAATCCGGAATTTGCCAACGTAATGGACGAATACCGCGACGGATTGCTATTGTTTGATTTGATGGAAAAAGAAATCTGGAACAAAGCAAAAACCGATACCTTAGGATTAAGAGCATTCTACGAGAAAAACATTGCCAATTACCAATGGCATCCGCGAGTAGAGGCCAATGTGTTCTCTTCGACACAACAGGATGCCATCCAGCAAACCTTAAAATTCCTGAAAAAGAAAAAATCAATCGATTTTATAAAAGAGCAACTTAATAAAGACAATAAAGTGTCTATTATGGTAAAAACCGGCGTTTTTGAAGAAGGAAGCGAGGCTTTACCTAAATATTCAAAACTTAATGTAGGTGTTTCGGATGTGATCAAAGACGGAAATTACTATTTCGTAATCGACGTGCTTAAAAAAATGCCAAAAGGACCTAAGACATTTGAGGAAACCAAAGGAAAAGTAATTAACGATTACCAGCAATACCTGGAAAGCAAATGGGGGGACGAACTGAAAAAAGAGTTTACCATCAATATTGATAAAGGTGTGTTTAGCGAGGTAAAACAGGAATTGCAGCAATAAATAGATGAATAAAGCCGCCGTACTATTTTTAATAGTGTTTTCGGTTTGGTCCTGCGACTATATCCGACCGAAGCAAAAGCCAAAAGCAATTGCGAGGGTAAACGATTCCTATCTGTATGCAGACGAAATCAAAGGATTGGTTCCTGCGGGAACTTCCAAAGCGGATAGCCTGATGATTGTTAAAAATTATATCGACAGATGGGCAACGCGAACACTATTGATGGCCGCTGCGGAAGTGAATCTTAGTGATAAGGACAAAGCTTCTTTTGACGAACTGATCAAGCAATATACAACCGACCTGTATGCGGGAGCCTATATTGAACAGGTCGTAAAACAGGCTATTGATACGACGATAACAAAAGACGAATTGTTACGTTATTATCAGGCAAACAAAGAGAATTTCAAGACAACAGGAACATTAGTCCGATTAAAATATATCAATCTGACCAAAGATAATCCTAAATTTGCAGTCATCAGAAGTCGGTTCAATTCCTCCCGGAAAGAAGATAAACAAGCCTTGGAAGGGATGACCATACAGTTTAAGAGTTATGCTTTTAACGACACCGTTTGGGTCGATATGAATCAGGTGTATCGTAACCTGCCGTTTGTAAACCCGGAAAATCGGAATCGTTATATAACCGACGGGATTGCCTATGAATATCAGGACAGTCTTTCGGCCTATCTGGTAAAAGTGAATAAGGTTTTAGATCGGAATCAAACGGCGCCGTTCGAATATATAAGCCCAACAATAAAACAAATATTATTAAATAACAGAAAACTAGAATACATTAAGAAATTTGAAAAAGAGATCACTAATGATGCCATTAAAAATAAGAAATATGAAGTTTATAAATAAAAAGGCGGCTTTGATTTTCGGGTTGTCTCTGGCGTTCTTCGGAACAGCTCAGGCACAGCAAACCCCGAAAAAGAAGATTGACGGAGTGGTAGCCGTAGTTGGGGAATATGTTGTATTGGATTCGGATATCGACAAAACATTTGTCGAGTTACAGGCACAAGGGATTGACATTAAAAATATCACGCGTTGCGAAATGTTCGGGAAACTCCTGGAAGATAAATTATACGCGCATCAGGCTGTTCAGGATAGTATTGTAGTGACCGATCAGGAGGTACACGACTTTATGAACTCGCAGTTAGACCAGATGGTAGAGCAGGTAGGATCGATTGATAAAGTAGTGAAGTTCTACAACAAAAAGAATCTGGAAGAATTTAAAACGTACTTTTTTGACATCGTAAAGATGAACAAACTAACGTCGCAGATGCAACGTAAGGTTGTGGATGAAGTAGAGATCACACCGGAAGAGGTTCGTACGTTCTTTAAAGGAATTCCAAAAGAAGAATTGCCGGTTTTCGGAGCCGAAATGGAAGTAGCACAGATTGTTGTGAATCCTAAAATTTCAGACGCTGAAAAACAAAGAGTGATGAATCAGTTACGGGAAATTAAAAAAGACGTATTGGATAACGGAGCCAGTTTTTATAGTAAAGCGGTATTGTTTTCGGATGATAAAGCATCGGTTCCAACCGGAGGTTTCTATAAAATTACCCGAAAAACGCCTTTCGTAAAAGAATTTAAAGATGTAGCCTTTACGTTGGCTGAAGGAGAAATCTCCGAACCGTTTGAAACAACCTACGGTTACCATATTATCTATTTGGAGAAAATCCGTGGTCAGGAACTGGATTTAAGACATATTTTGATCATCCCGAAAGTATCGGATGAGGCGATGAAAGAAGCGAAGGAAAAAATTGAAAAAATCCGTCAGCGAATTGTAAGTGGTGAGATTTCGTTTGCCGATGCGGCGCGAGCTTCATCCGATGAAAAAGAAACCCGTAACAGCGGTGGACTTTTAGTGAATCCAAGAACATTGGAAACCCGTTTCGAATTGACTAAAATGGATCCGGCACTTTACAGCCAGGTATCCGATTTAAAAGATGGAGCGGTGTCGTTGCCATTGGTTGATGCGGATGATAAAGGAACCAAACATTATAAATTAATGACGGTTACGAATCGTTATGATGAGCATACTGCCGATTATGCTAAAGATTATCTGAAAATTAAAGAATTGGCTTTAAAGGAAAAACAAATTAAAGCCATTGCAAAATGGACGGAAGAGAAAATTAAAGAAACCTATATTAAAATCAACGGAGATTACAGAGACTGTAAATTCACAAATAACTGGTTGAAAAAATAATTTTTAAAAAATAATTAAAAGAGTTAGTTTTATGAATTTAAAGCTAACTCTTTTTTAATTTAATATATACGGATAAAATATTATGTCAGACGTTGCAGCAATTCAAAACCTGGTTCAGAAACAAAAAGCCTTAAAAGAAGAAATCGCTAAAATTATCGTGGGTCAGGAAGAAGTGGTGAACCAGATTGTATTGAGCATTTTTGCCGGAGGACATGCCTTGTTGGTAGGTGTTCCGGGATTGGCCAAAACATTAATGGTAAACACCATTTCACAGGCTTTGGGATTGGATTTTAAACGAATTCAGTTTACACCCGATTTAATGCCGTCTGATATTCTGGGAAGTGAAATTCTGGACGAATCGCGGACTTTTAAGTTTATTAAAGGACCGGTTTTTTCCAATATCATCCTGGCAGATGAGATCAACCGTACACCGCCAAAAACCCAGGCGGCGCTTTTGGAAGCGATGCAGGAAAAGGCGGTAACCATTGCCGGACATCACTATAAACTGGATTTGCCGTTTTTTGTATTGGCAACCCAAAACCCGATCGAACAGGAAGGTACCTATCCGTTACCGGAAGCACAGTTGGACCGTTTTATGTTTGCGATCAAATTAAATTACCCGACTTTTGAAGAAGAGGTACAAGTGGTAAAAAGCACTACTTCGGATGTAAATGTTCAGGTGAATCCGTTGTTTACGGCTCAGGAAATTATCGATTTTCAACATTTGATCCGTCGTATTCCGGTAGCGGATAACGTGATCGAATACGCCGTTACTTTAGTCAGTAAAACACGTCCGGATAATGCTTTGGCAACCGATTATGTAAAAAATTACCTGGATTGGGGAGCCGGACCGCGAGCCTCGCAAAACCTGATTTTGGCTGCTAAAACCAACGCAGCTTTAAACGGAAAGTTTTCGCCGGATATCGAAGATGTAAAAGCAGTGGCAACCGGAATTTTACGCCACCGTATCATTAAGAATTATAAAGCGGATGCGGAAGGAATTACAGAAGAAATGATCGTTGCGAAATTATTATAATTTTTTTTGATTTTCTGCGTTTTTGTTAGAACGAACCAAAAACTGTTGTCAAATGAAAAGTGTTGTAAAAAATTTGCCGGAATATATCCTGATGGGATTGGCGGTTTTCAGTTTTGTAGAAACCCTGATCGTAAAAGGACAAATCAATTACCTGATGGTTGTGGTACTGGCCATTATGGCGGCGCAACTGGTGTTTAAAAACCGCTATTTTGGAATTTTTATCGGACTGGTTGTGGGATTGGTGTCCTTTGGACTGTTTTTGGCGGTACTAACCGATTATCGAAAATTCCCGGAAGTGACTTCTAAAGCAATCGAATTGATAACAGTGGGAAGTTTACTGTCGTTGGCCGGAGCGATACTCGCAGCGGTAATGCTTTTTAAATACTTTAATCAGGAAGATAAAATAGCAGTGCAATAAATCAGAATATGATATAAAAAAGAGCCTTTTCAAAAGTATTGAAAAGGCTCTTTTTGTTTATGGCAGCGTTCACGTTATTTTGATGCGATTTTCTTTTCCAGTTCGCGGTCGTAGAAAAACAAAAACATACTTCCCATCATATCCTGTTCCGATGCGGAAGTGTTGTTAACATTTAAAACCAGTTCATAGTCGTGATTCCCGTACAGCCATACGCCGGTTTCGGAGTGGAATGGCTGGATTTCCTTTAGTCCGATTTTGTCTTTATAGTTGGTCACCTTACAGTTAAAAACGGTTTTGCCGGTGGTCTTGTCGTAAATGCCGATCGCGGTTGCAAACGGATGTACATGCGGCGCGGAAAAATGCAGACGCGCACTATCCGCAAGCTGTAGCTGATCGGTAATGCTGCTTCGATAGGTGGCAATACCGGTCGGAATTACCCAATGACCGGACAATTTGTTTCCGTTTTTATCTTCATACGTATGATTTTTGGTTTCCACAGGGATACATTGATTGCTTCCCGGATCCAACGGGCCTTTAAAGGGATCGTACTTGTCGAAAGGCAATTGTATAAAAACGGTTTTACTCATTAACGGTTTTATCGCATTTTGGGAAGTATCGTATTTAACGGTGATCTTGTGTTTTACCTTTTTAAAAATATCCGGGATATTCTGATTCAAAGTCTGCGACGTAACAAAAAGAAAATCATTGCCGATAATCGGAACGCCGTACCCTTCCGGAAAATCAAAACGCTCCAAACCCTGTGATAGGGAAGTAAGACGCGGATATTGTTTTCCGATACGGTCGTCTAACTGCCAATGGTTGTAATATTTTACATCGTTAATGTCAACATTCATATGACAGATATAATCATTGGATAGCGGCGCATTGGTGTTGGCGTCAAAAGCCTGTACTTCAAAGCCCTTAATCCATAATAACTTTTCGGTCTGATTCAGTTGGATATAGCGGGACGCTTTCGGGCCTTCCATCGATTTGTAGATGCCGTCGATAAGGAAAGTAGGTGATAGCATTTTGTATTCCTGTATACCATTGGTTACTGCCCAATCGCTGTCCAGCAATCCGGTAAAATGTAAAACCTGTGTTTTGACAATCGCCTTATGCCGGTTAGTGAGTTGGGAGTATATAATTCCGATCACAGCTAGAATAAAGACAATCAGGATTGTAAAATATTTATATATCTTTGATTTTTTCATAAGAAAATGCAGTATAAAACAAAAATAGATAAATAAAATGAATGCGACCACAATAACAGGAACGGAACGTATTTTCGGATTGGATGTGATGCGTGCTACGGCAATCCTAATGGTTTTGGGCGGTCATTTATTATGGATTTATCCGGATTGCCCGAGAATTTTAGGACAGCTCTTTACGCTGTTTGGGTTTTGGGGCGTGGAGTTGTTTTTTGTGTTAAGCGGCTTTCTGATCGGTGGCATTTTATACCGCCTGTTTGTAACGACCGATTTTAACCGTACTACAGTTTTCTATTTTCTACAGCGAAGATGGTTTCGAACACTGCCTAACTATTATCTGATACTGCTATTGAATTGCGGCTTGGGACTCTTGTTTGGTTTCCAGATGGAGCATGCAGGTTATTATTTTCTTTTTCTGCAAAATTTTGCGACCACCATGCCGGCCTTTTTTCCGGAATCCTGGAGTTTGTCGGTTGAGGAATTTGCCTATCTGATTGGCGCGCTGGCATTTTTTGCAGCTGCTTTGGTGTTTCCGCGGAAAAATAAATCCCGTCTTTTTTTAGCGGTGGTTTTAGGTTTGATCCTGTTATTTATAGGAGCCAAAATCGGATATTATTTCCGAACGTCCAATACGACGCTGACGCAATGGAATGTGTCGTTAAAAGCAGTTGTAATTTATAGAATAGATTCTATTTTAATCGGAGTGGCCTTTAGCTGGTTGTATACGAATTACTCGGAATTCTGGTTAAAACACAAACTGAAAATGGCTGCTTTGGGTTGTGTACTGATTGTGCTAATGTTTGTAGGAGTCGGCTTTTTTCAGATTTTAATCGAAAACTATCCGTTCTTTTGGAATGTACTCTATTTGCCCATTACCTCGCTTACATTTGCGTTATTTCTGCCGTTTTTGTCCGAATGGAGAACGGCGCCATCCTGGTTTGCAAAACCCGTTACGCTGATAAGTCTGATTTCGTATTCGATCTATCTGATTCATTATAGTCTTGTTTTACAATTGCTTAAATATTGGATCGATACGATTTCTTTACCGGATTGGCAATTGCATCTTTTTACCCTGGTTTACCTTGTGATTACTTTTTTACTAAGCTATCTGTTGTATCGTTATTATGAAAAACCGATAATGGCACTCCGAAAGTAAAATACGGATCGATTATAAAATTTTTTTTCACTTTTTTTGACGGATAAAAACACGTGTTTCGACCTGTTTATGGGCTTTTTCGGATGTCCTGATTTTGGAATTTATTAGTAAATGAGTTGTTTTTTTTAGGAATCGACAATATAAAATTAAAAAATTATGAATTTATCGCTTTTCGGGGTTATTTCTTGGAATCGTTGAAAAATATTCAGTAAAATAGAATGTTTATAAATAATAATTCTTTGAATTTAAAGAAATACTAAAAATTTTCAAATCTCATTAGGATTGATTAAATTTGTACCGCTTTAAGTAAACAAACAAATAATAACATAACTCATTCATAGTATGGCTTTTGATATAGAAATGATTAAAAAAGTGTACGGAAACATGGCTGAACGTGTGGATAAAGCACGTGAACTTGTTGGTCGTCCGCTAACATTATCTGAAAAGATTTTATATGCTCACCTTTGGGAAGGAACCCCTTCTCAGGCATTTACAAGAGGTAAAGATTATGTAGATTTTGCACCGGATCGTGTTGCTTGTCAGGATGCTACGGCACAGATGGCTTTATTGCAGTTTATGCATGCCGGAAAAAACAAAGTAGCGGTTCCAACAACGGTACACTGTGATCACCTTATTCAGGCGAAAGTAGATGCTAAAACCGATTTGGCAAGAGCAAAATCACAAAGTAGCGAAGTATTCGATTTCTTATCGTCTGTTTCAAATAAATACGGTATCGGATTCTGGAAACCGGGAGCGGGAATTATTCACCAGGTAGTATTGGAAAACTATGCTTTCCCTGGAGGTATGATGATCGGAACCGATTCACATACGGTAAATGCCGGTGGATTGGGAATGTTGGCCATCGGAGTTGGTGGAGCGGATGCGGTAGATGTAATGTCCGGAATGGCTTGGGAATTAAAATTCCCGAAATTAATCGGTGTAAAATTAACCGGTAAATTATCAGGGTGGACAGCACCAAAAGACGTAATCTTAAAAGTAGCCGGTATCCTTACTGTAAAAGGTGGAACAGGAGCTATCGTGGAATATTTCGGAGAAGGAGCGACTTCAATGTCATGTACAGGTAAAGGTACTATCTGTAACATGGGAGCTGAAATCGGAGCAACAACTTCAACTTTCGGATACGACGAATCAATGGATCGTTACCTACGTTCTACTGGACGTGCGGAAGTTGCTGATGCTGCAAACGGAATCGCAAAATATTTAACGGCTGACGAAGAAGTATACGCTAACCCGGAACAATACTTCGATCAGGTAATCGAAATCAACCTTTCGGAATTGGAGCCGCACTTAAACGGACCATTTACTCCGGATTTAGCGACGCCTATCTCTAAAATGAGAGAAGAAGCCGAGAAAAACAACTGGCCTTTAAAAGTTGAAATCGGATTGATCGGTTCTTGTACGAACTCCTCTTACGAAGATATTGCCCGTGCTGCATCTTTAGCAAAACAGGTAGCCGACAAAAAATTAAAAACAAAAGCACAATTCACAATCACACCGGGATCGGAGTTGGTTCGTTATACTATCGAGCGTGACGGATTTATCGATACTTTCGATAAAATCGGAGCTACCGTATTTGCGAATGCATGTGGACCATGTATCGGTATGTGGGATAGAGAAGGTGCTGAAAAAGAAGAAAGAAATACAATCGTTCACTCGTTTAACCGTAACTTCTCGAAACGTGCCGATGGTAACCCGAACACATTAGCGTTCGTAGGATCACCGGAATTGGTAACGGCTTTGGCTATTGCAGGTGACTTAGGATTTAACCCGTTAACGGATAAGTTAATCAACGAAGACGGAGTAGAAGTAATGCTAGACGAACCAACAGGTGACGAATTACCGAAAAAAGGTTTTGATGCTGAAGATCCTGGATATCAGGCACCGGCAGAAGACGGATCTGGAGTTCAGGTGGAAGTTGCACCAACGTCAGAGCGTTTGCAATTATTAGCGCCTTTCCAACCTTGGAACGGTGAGAATATTACCGGAGCTAAATTGTTAATCAAAGCTTTCGGAAAGTGTACAACGGATCACATTTCAATGGCGGGTCCTTGGTTACGTTTCCGTGGTCACTTGGATAATATTTCAAACAATATGTTGATTGGTGCGGTGAATGCATTCAACCAAAAAACAAACAATGTAAAAAACCAATTGACAGGAGAGTACGGAGAAGTACCGGCTGTACAACGTGCTTATAAAGCGGCTGGAGTACCTTCAATCGTTGTGGGTGACCATAACTACGGTGAAGGATCTTCACGTGAGCATGCTGCAATGGAGCCTCGTCACTTAGGAGTGAAAGCGGTATTGGTAAAATCATTTGCCCGTATCCACGAAACCAACCTTAAAAAACAAGGTATGTTGGCATTAACGTTTGCTAATGAGGCAGATTACGATAAAATCCAGGAGAATGATACTATCAACTTCGTAGATTTAAAAGAATTTGCACCAGGTAAACAATTAACGTTAGAGTTTGTTCACGCCGATGGTTCAAAAGATATCATCATGGCAAACCATACATACAACGAAGGTCAGATTGGCTGGTTTGTAGCAGGTTCTGCTTTGAATTTGATCGCTGCTGGTAAAGCATAATCAAATCATAACTATAGTAAAAGGGCTGTCTGAAAAGACGGCCCTTTTTTATGCGATTTACGCAAGTCACACCTGACAGGTTTTTAAAACCTGTCAGGTGTTGGTGAGATAAAGAAATAAAAAAAACCGCTCCGATTTAATCGGGGCGGTTTTTAAAAGCTTTGCAAAGCAAACGATTAATAGTACATATAACGTCTTACTTTGGCGATATATTTTGCCAGACGAATTACCTGGTGGCTGTATCCGTATTCGTTGTCGTACCAAACATATAATACTACGTTTTTACCATCAGCAGAAACGATTGTCGCATTACTGTCGAAAATTGACGGAGCTGAAGTTCCTACGATATCGGAAGAAACCAACTCATTGTTTAGTGAATATTTGATTTGTTCAACCAATTCACCTTCTAAAGCATATTGTTTCATGATGTCGTTAACGCCATCTTTTGAAGTTTCTTTTCCTACTTCAAGATTCAATACTACTAATGAACCATTTGGAACCGGTACACGGATCGCGTTTGAAGTCAATTTACCGGCCAATGCGGGTAGTGCTTTTGCAACGGCACTTCCGGCACCTGTTTCGGTGATTACCATGTTTAAAGCAGCTGCTCTTCCACGACGGTATTTTTTGTGCATGTTGTCAACCAGATTCTGGTCATTGGTATAGGCATGGATTGTTTCCAAATGTCCTTTTACGACTCCTAAAGTGTCTTCAACAGCTTTTAAAATTGGCGTGATTGCATTTGTAGTACACGAAGCAGCCGAATAGATTTTTACTTCATCCGGGTTGTAATCTGCGTGGTTTACGCCGTATACGATGTTTGGAACACCTTTACCTGGAGCGGTAAGCAATACTTTGTCGGCTCCTTTTGAAGTAAGGTGACGGCTTAGGGCTTCTTCGGTTGTAAAAGCACCGGTATTATCAATGATCAACGCGTCGTTGATACCGTATTGTGTATAGTCGATTTCTTCCGGAGCATTAGCCGTAATAATATGTACGGTTGTTCCGTTGATGATCAATGCATTGTTTTCAGGATCTGCGGTAACCGAACCTTCGAAATCACCGTGAACCGAATCGTAACGTAATAAAGAAGCACGTTTTTCTAATAAAACAGCATCGTTTTTATCACGGGTAACAATTGCACGTAAACGCAATTGTTGTCCTTTTCCGATTTTCGACATTAATTCACGAGCCAATAAACGTCCGATACGTCCGAAACCATATAATACCACATCTTTTGGCTGGATATCTTTGGTTTCTTTTGCGTTTTTCAGTTTGTCAACCACAAAAGCGGTAGCGTCGTTATATTTGTCGTCTTCTAAATGGTATTCGTATGTTAATTTACCGATGTCAATTCGGGAAGGAGGTAAGTCCAAAGCTTCAATAGCTCTGGCGATCTCAACAGAATCAAAAATGTTGATTGGTTTTTGAACAAATTCACCGGCATATTCATGTAAGTTGATGATGTCGCTTACATTTCGGTCGATCAATTGGTTTCTGAAAAGAACCAATTCGATAGACTTGTCATACCATAGGTCGCTAATGATTTTGATAAATTCAACGCCGGCTCTTCTTCTGTCTGCCTGAAAAGCCAACTCTTTCTCGTAAACAGCACTGTTGTTGTTCATTATAGTTAAAAAGTTAGGATTGTGTTGTTAAATAAAATTGGTGCAAAAGTATTGATTTTTACTGAATTTATTTTTGCAAAATGCAACTTTTTTAAAATTAAAAACCCTGCTAAAAAGCAGGGTTTATTTTGGGAGGATTTTTATTGGGTGATCACCTGTACTAAGGCTCCTTTTCGGGTAATCAGTTCCATTCGAACCGATTGTCCTTCGCCTTTTCGGGATAGTGCCTGCGACACCGTTTCGATGTCGGTGGCCTTTGCACCGTCTACATTCAGGATGATGCTTCCTTTCAGGTCGTTTGCGTATTTTAGCAGGTTGCCACTGGTGATGTCTTTTATTTTGACACCATAATTAATGTTAAACATTTTTTTCTCCGCCGGACCAATGTCTTCCAGTTCCAGACCGTTAAAGTCATAGTTTAGTAACTCGCGTTTGGTTAGTTCTATTTTGACATCTTTACGACTACCTTCGCGGATAATTCCGGCAATCACTACATCATTCGGACGTTTGGTGTTCACATAGGATGACATATCGGCATACGAATTAATCGGTTGATTGTCGAGTTGTACGATAATATCGCCTTTTCGCAATCCGGCTTTTTCGGCTCCCGATTTTTTAGAAACAGCGGTTACATAAAAACCCTGGGTTAGTTTTACACCAAATTCTTTAGATGCTGTGCTGTTGAGTTCGGCACCTTCTACACCCAATACGCCGCGTTGTACATTGCCATATTCCATTAAGTCCTCAACAATTTTTCGGGTGATGTTAGACGGAACGGCAAAAGAATAGCCAACATACGATCCGGTTACGGATGAAATCATGGTGTTAATTCCGATTAGTTCGCCACGGGTGTTTACCAGGGCGCCACCACTGTTACCCGGATTAACGGCAGCATCGGTTTGAATAAAAGATTGAATGCCATTATTGGCCAAATTACGGGCTTTTGCCGACACGATACCGGCGGTAACAGTCGATGTCAGGTTATACGGATTACCCACGGCCAAAACCCATTCGCCTACCTTAATATTATCGGAGTTTCCGAAAGTAGCATACGGTAGTTTTTCATCGGCATCTACTTTTAACAAGGCAATGTCCATCTTGCTATCGGTTCCAACCAGTCGGGCTTTATAGGTCTTATTGTTGTTTAAGGTTACTTCCAGATCGGTTGCATTCTGGATTACGTGATTGTTGGTTACGATATAACCGTCCTGAGTAATGATAACACCCGAACCGGTTCCAATCTGAGTCTGTTGCTGGTCACCGCGGTAACCGTAGAAAAACTCCATTAAAGGATTCGTCGGGATTTTAGATACAGAAACATTTTTCACGTGTACAACCGAATGTACGGCACTTTCGGCAGCTGCGGTAAAATCTAAATTTTCGGCAGCGCCAAGGCTAACATTTCGGGTATAGTTGGGCGCGATAGAAAGTTGGGAATCAGCAGGAGCAGATGGGTCAAAAAAGAGTTTGTAAGCTCCTAAGGTTGTAGCTCCACTTAACAGGGAGACTAAGAATAAACTTGATAATCGTTTCATATTCGCTGGCATATTTAATTATTTAACAGTAAAATTATAAACTTCAACAACTCAAAAAAAGGGTTTAACTCCCGTTTAACAATCTTTAACGTGTCATTAATATTTGTATTTTTGTTTATCCGTAACTTCGTAATAATAATAAGGAACAGGCGTTTTTAACAATACAGAATGCGCCTTAAAAAAGCCTTACTTGTCAGGACAAATGAAAATACAATTTTATAAATATCAGGGAACCGGAAATGATTTTGTGATGATCGATAACCGGCAATTAACATTCCCCAAAAATGATACCAATCTAATTAATACCTTGTGTGACAGACGATTTGGCATTGGTGCCGATGGTTTAATACTGTTGGAAAATGACGAATCGACCGATTTTCGTATGGTGTATTATAATTCCGATGGAAACGAAAGTTCGATGTGCGGAAATGGTGGCCGTTGTTTGGTTGCTTTTGCCCGTCAGTTGGGCGTTATTGACAATCAGGCGACTTTTATTGCGACCGATGGCTTGCATCATGCCACGATTGATGAAAAAGGAATTGTAGCACTGCAAATGAAAGACGTGGATACGGTCGAAGAACATTCGAATCACGTATTTCTAAACACGGGCTCGCCGCATCATGTGGAACTGGTAGATGATTTGAAGATATTTGATGTAAAAAATGAAGGCGCGCGTATCCGATACAGTGAGTTGTATGGAAAACCCGGGAGTAATGTAAACTTTGTTTCGCAACTCGGGAACGATCGTTTTGCGGTGCGAACCTACGAAAGAGGCGTGGAAGACGAAACCTTATCCTGTGGAACCGGAGTGACAGCAGTAGCCATCGCCATGAAAGCTACAGGAAAAACCGATAGTTCCGTGATCACGCTCGATGTAGAAGGTGGACAATTGGAAGTGAGTTTCCGCGAAAAAAACGGATTTTATACCGATGTTTTCCTGAAAGGTCCGGCTACATTTGTTTTTAACGGTGAAAAAAATCTATAAAACGTGATAACCTTAACCGGCACTACAATTTACCTGCGGGCACTCGAACCGGAGGATCTGGAATTTGTATATGCGATCGAAAATGATGAAAGCATCTGGGAGGTGAGTAATACCCAGACGCCCTATAGTCGTTTCCTGATCCGACAGTATCTGGAAAATGCGCAACAGGACATTTATGAGGCCAAACAACTGCGACTGGCGATCTGTCGGAAAGGAACTTTTGAAGCCATTGGACTAATCGACCTTTTTGATTTTGATCCGAAGAACCAAAGAGCTGGTGTTGGGATTGTTATAAAAAGTAGTGATGACCGAAACCGCGGAATCGGAAAAGAAGCGTTACAATTGCTTATCGACTACGCATTCAGTCAGTTACAGCTGCATCAGTTGTATGCAAATATTAGTCAGGAAAATGTAGCGAGTATCAAGCTTTTTACTACTTTTGGCTTCCAATGCATCGGGGTAAAAAAGGATTGGATGCGCACAGGGCATCAGTTTACCGATGAAGGCATGTATCAGTTAATTCATCAATCTTAAATCGTATTTTATTTTGAAAGTAAAAAAAATCATCAGCATTTTTTCGGTAGTATTGCTATTCGTTGCTTTGATTTACGGTTATGTACTGTATAACAAAGTATTTTCGGCTAATACAAAATTTTCCGAAAACGAAACATTTGTCTATGTTCCGACCGATGCGACTTATCCGCAGGTGCAAAAAATATTGGAACCTTATATTGAAAACATGGAACATTTTGACTTTGTGGCGTCCAAAAGAGGCTATGAGCAAAATGTGGTTTCCGGAAAATTCCTGTTGACAAAAGGAATGAGTAGTTTTGATATCGTGCGTTCCCTTCGTAAAAACGTACCGGTAAAAATGGCCTTTAATAACCAGGAATCACTAGGGAAACTGGTACAGCGTTTATCGAGTCAGATCGAACCGGATAGTCTTACATTGACCAATACTTTTACCGATTCGACTTTTATGGCTGAAAACGGTTTTAATAAAGAAAACATCCTGAGTATGTTCATTCCAAATACCTATGAGTTTTATTGGAATACAACCGCTACGAAGGTGCGTGATAAGATGATCAAAGAATATCGCAAATTCTGGAATGAGGAGCGTTTGCAAAAAGCCAAGGCCTTAGGGTTAACACCAATCGAAGTGTCGACTTTGGCAGCGATTGTACATAAGGAAACGGCTAAAATTGATGAGCGACCACGCGTAGCCGGAGTATACCTGAACCGTTTAAAAGTGGATATGCCATTACAAGCGGATCCGACGGTTATTTTTGCGGTAAAAAAAGAATCCAATGATTTTGATCGTGTGATCAAAAGAGTGTTGTATGAAGATCTTAAAATCAATTCTCCGTATAATACCTATATGCATACCGGTTTACCTCCGGGACCAATTGCCATGCCGGATATTAATGCGATCGATGCGGTTTTAAATGCCGAAAAGCACGATTATATCTATTTCTGTGCGAGCGTGGAGAAGTTCGGATATCACGAATTTGCGTCGACTTTAGCGCAGCATGGTGTTAATAAAAAGAAATATGTGGAGTGGTTGGCCAAACAGGGTATCAACCGATAAGTAAAAAAGCTAAAGCAAAAAAATTAAGGCCTTCTGATTTGTTCGGAAGGCCTTGTTTTTTTGGGAGTTAGCAGTATTATGTTTATTTAGTCCAAATCTTTATTCCTGCCGTAGTTGCATTGCAAAAACCATTTTTAGCTCATTTTTTTGACTTTTTGGAATGCGGCAAAATCAGGGTTCATCCATTGGGAGCCAGCGGTTTCAGGGCGTTAAGCAAGCGTTAGGTTGTTGTTAAGTTTATTTTTAGATAACTTTAACAGCTTGATTTTCAGGTTTATAAAAATTGTCTTATATTTGCAAACGGAAATTTCAAGATGGTGACAGGGCTTGAGAAATCAAAATTTATGATAAAAAAATGGACGTACTTTTTAGGATTGATACTCCTAATCACCTTAATCAGTTCGGGATTTAAAGTCTTCGAAGTAGAAAAGTTAGAAGGATTCCATATTGAGGATGATGAAGTAATCACGTATTTAGTTCCCACCGAAGAAGAAACCAGCAAAGTATTTTTTAATTTCCCATTTACCGGTAAATCATACGTAGGTTTTAAGCAGGCGATCGCTATTAAAGAATCGCTCGGATTATATAACCTGGTGAATCCGTTTGGTTATATGGGAAAATACCAGTTCGGAAAGAGCACTTTAAGAACGGTTGGTATTTATGATGTCGCTGGGTTTCTAAAAAACCCAAGAATGCAGGAAAAAGCCTTTAAAGCACTTTTAGCGCGAAATAAATGGGAGCTCCGTAAGGAAATCGACCGTTATGAAGGAAAAGTGATTAAAGGTGTGAAAATAACCGAATCAGGTATCCTTGCTGCGGCACACTTAGGTGGCGCAGGTTCGGTGAAAAGCTTTCTTAAAAGCAATGGTAATAACGGGTTTACCGATGGTTTCGGAACCTCGTTAAAAAGTTACCTTAGAAAATTCGGAGGGTATGATACCTCAAACATTGTGGCAAATCCCAATGCAAAGGTTAAAATGAATTAATTCATTTTATGAATAATAAAAATACAAGGTCGATTGTGTAAATCGGCCTTATTTTTTTTCCATTCGTTAACCGTTCGGGTTTTGATAAATTCGGTTGGTAACGTAATGTCGCAGGCGATGCACAGGTGTGTACCGGGTTGTAAAGTCTGCAGTAAATCGTCAAAAAGTTTGTTGTTTCGATAGGGTGTTTCGATAAAAAGCTGTGACTGGTTTTTGTCGGATGACAGCTTTTCGAAATTCTTCAACGCCTGTTTTTTCTCCGATTTATCAATAGGGAGGTAGCCGTTAAAGGCAAAACTCTGTCCATTCATTCCGGAAGCCATAATGGCTAGTAAAATGGAAGAAGGGCCAACAAGTGGTACCACCTGAATCCCTTTTTCATGCGCCAGTTTTACAATTGCAGCGCCGGGATCGGCTACACCGGGACAACCGGCTTCACTCATCAATCCGATATGCTGACCTTCTAAAAGTGGCTGGATAAAAGCATGGTGTTCCGAGATTTCGGTATGCTTGTTCAGTACGGAAATTTTTAATTCCGGCTGTTTTTTTTCGGGATAAACGCTTTTAATAAAACGACGGGCTGTCTTTTCGTTTTCAACGATGTAGTGATCTATAAAATCGATACTTCTTTTTATGGTTTGCGGCAAAACATCTTCCGGGTTCATTTCGCCCAGAGTCGTAGGGATGAGATACAGTTTGCCATAAGAAGTAGCCGCTTTCATAGATGATGTGTTTTTAATTTGTATGCAAGAATATCGCAGGCTTTGTCAAGTAGGTTAAAAACCTGTTCAAAACCGGTTTGTCCGCCATAATAAGGATCGGGAACCGAAATATTCTCGCCGGGATATAATTCGTTTAAGATAAGTCGGACTTTATTTTTGGAAGCTTCGTCCGGTGCCAGTCGGATAATGTCCTTATAATTGTTATTATCCATGGCGAAAATATAGTCAAAATCCTGGAAATCGACCAGCTTGAATTGTCTGGCTCGTTGATTGGAAATATCAATTCCGTGGTTTTTAGCTGTAAGAATCGAACGTTTGTCCGGATGTTCACCGGCATGCCATCCTCCGGTCCCGGCAGAATCGACCTCAAAAGCATCTGCTGGGAGTCTTTTTTTTAAGATTCCCTCAGCTAAAGGGGATCGGCAAATATTCCCCAGGCAAACCATTAGGATTTTTGTAGGCATGGGTTATAGGGATAACTTTTTGTGTATATCGTCTACGTATTTTTTAAATTGTTTGTCGGTGGCAACCAGATTGTCAACCGTTTTGCAAGCGTGTAATACGGTCGCGTGGTCTCTGTCGCCAATTTGTGATCCGATATTGGCTAAAGAAGCCTTGGTGAATTTTTTAGCAAAAAACATGGCCAATTGTCGTGCCTGAACGACGTCACGTTTTCTGGTCTTCGATTGTAATGTTTCGATATCCAACTGGAAATAGTCGGATACAACTTTTTGAATATAATCGATGGAAACTTCGCGTTTTACATTTTTTACGAATTTTTCCACAACCTGTTTGGCCAGTTCGGTCGTTACTTCCCGTTTGTTAAATGACGATTGTGCGATTAATGAAATAATGGCACCTTCGAGTTCCCGTACGTTGGTTTTGATGTTTTTGGCTACATATTCTACGATTTCGTCCGGCATTTCAACTCCGTCACGGTACAGGATGTTTTTTAGGATAGCGGTTCGGGTGTCGTAATCCGGTTGTTGGATTTCGGCCGAAAGCCCCCATTTAAAACGCGAAAGCAAACGCTGTTCGATATCCTGCATATCTACCGGTGCTTTGTCGGAAGTCAGGATTACCTGTTTGCCATTCTGGTGTAAATAGTTGAAAATATGGAAAAATACGTCTTGTGTTCCTGCTTTACCGGATAAGAATTGTACGTCATCAATGATCAATACGTCAATTAATTGGTAAAAATGGATAAAGTCGTTACGGGTGTTCTTTTTAACGGAATCAATATATTGTTGTGTAAATACTTCTGCTGAAATATATAACACGGTTTTTTCCGGATGTTTTTCTTTGATTTCAACACCAATAGCATGAGCAAGGTGTGTTTTCCCTAATCCAACACCACCAAAAAGCAATAGTGGATTAAAAGAGGTTCCTCCGGGTTTGTTGGCAACCGCCATTCCGGCAGAACGTGCCAAACGGTTGGATTCTCCTTCCAGGAAATTATCAAAGCTGTAATTGGAGTTTAACTGGGATTCGATTTTTACATTTCGGATTCCCGGGATAATAAACGGATTTTTAAGCTCCGGGTTTTTATTCTGAATCGGTACGTCAACTTCCTGTGGTTTTACCTGCGGACGGCTAACACTTGGCAATTGTTCCGTAAACGGTTGTTTGTTGCCATAAGTGTTTTCCATTTTGATTTTATAAAGTAACTTTGCGCTCGCACCAAGTTCTTTTGTCAGGGCAACTTTCAGTAATTTTACGTAATGCTCCTCCAACCATTCATAGAAAAATTTACTAGGTACCTGAATATATAATGCGTTATCAGTAAGCTCAACAGCTTTGATTGGCTCAAACCATGTTTTATATGCTTGGTCCTGGATATTGTCTTTTATGAACGATAGACAGTTATCCCATACCGATTGCGCAGTTTTATTCATATATTCGGGCATAATTAACGTTTTTTTTATGTTGAATGCAAAAAGCAAAAGTAAGACACTTTCGCTGAAATTGGAGAGACAAATATGTGGACAATTTTTCCAAAAAAAAAATATAAGTCATATTGATTTTATGAAAAAAAAATTGTAAGTACATTTAAAAATCTTTTTAAAATAAATTAACAAAAAATTAATATGAAAGAATATCAATTTCAGGTTCGTGTCCGTTATGCCGAAACGGACCAAATGGGAGTCGTTTATCACGGGAATTATGCGCAGTATTTTGAGATGGGACGCGTGGAATGGCTTAGAAATCTGGGACTTTCTTATAAATGGATGGAAGAAAACGGGATCATG
Source organism: Flavobacterium sp. CAU 1735 (assembly GCF_039888695.1). NCBI lineage: Bacteria > Pseudomonadati > Bacteroidota > Flavobacteriia > Flavobacteriales > Flavobacteriaceae > Flavobacterium > Flavobacterium sp. CAU 1735. The sequence continues at coordinate 731,447 of NZ_JBDQQQ010000001.1, forward strand.
CTTCCGGTGGTTTCGCTAAGTATGAATTACCGAAAACCGGCCCGTTATGACGATCTGCTAACGGTGAAAACAATCTTTAAAAGTCAGACCTCTGTGAAGATCGAATTTGACTACGAAATCTACAATGAAGGAGGGGAGTTATTAACAACCGGGAACTCCGTTTTGGTGTTTGTGGATATGAAAACGGGAAGGCCAACCCTACCTCCAGCTTATGTTACGGAAAAGTTAACCGCCTTTGTTGAAAATTAAAAAACTTATTCTTTTTCGAGAATTTCAACCTCATAAAGATTCGAAAAAATGTCGAAAATCATTTCGGCATTTTTTTTTCGCGTAGCAATCTCAATCTGACAACTCATCTCCATTTGTTGATCAATAATGTCCAGGTTTTTTTCTTTAATGACCCGCATGACTTTGTTCATGTTTTTATAATCAAAACGGATTAGGTAATGAATGTCTATCGTTTGTTCGATAATGTCTGAAACTTCCAGTGCCATTTGCGCGGCTGTTTTATAAGCAGAGATCAATCCGCCAACACCAAGTTTAACGCCACCAAAATAACGAACGACAACAACCAGTACATTGGTTACATCAAAGGACTGTATTTGTCCGTAGATAGGCATTCCGGCCGAGTTGTTGGGTTCGCCGTCGTCGTTGGCGCGAAAATAGATCTTATTGGTACCGGTTTGAAAGGCATAACACCAATGGCGCGCCGAATGATGCTGCTTTTTGAGATCCTCCAATAGGGATTTGACGTCGTCTTCCGAAGTGATCGGAAAGGCATAACCAAAAAATTTACTGTTTTTTTCTTTGTAAAGGACCGCTTCCGATGGAGCGGCCAGGGTTTTGTATGTATCTTTTTCCAATGCTAAAAATTACCAGTTTTTATCCAGCAAATCAACGACATCTTCTTTGCCTACCTGTAAGTTCCAGATGTTAAGACCTAAATTAGCGGCCACATCGGTGTTGTGCTTGTTGTCGTCTACAAAAAGGGTCCTTTTGGGGGATAATTCATGTTTGTTGATGATATAGTTGAAGATCTCGGGATCGGGCTTTCTAAGGCCGATTTCGAATGAAAAATAGACTTTTTCGAAGCATTGATAAAACTCGCGGCTAAATGTTTCTCCGACCTTGTTTTCAAACTTTTCAATATGGGTGGCGTCGGTATTGCTCAGTAGAAATAACCGGTATTTGGCCGATAATTTCTGTAAAAACTCCAGTCGGTATAAAGGGAAATCCAGCAAAATGGCATTCCAGGCATCGCGGATCTCGATCAGGCTTTTGTTGGGGATGTATTTTTGTAACCCGCCAAAAAAATCGGATTCTTTTATTTTTCCTTTTTCATAGCGTTTGTTCAGGTTGTCCAGATCTTCGTTCCAGCAAACCAGCCCGGCTTTTCGCATATGTTCGAAAGGGGCTTCTTCGGCCAGGTTGATAAAAACATTACCAAAGTCGAATATAATAGTATCAATCATGGTGTCTGAAAATTAGAAGTTCGTCGTTCATAATTTGCTGTCGGTTACTCACCGTACCTTTTATAACCGGTGCTTTTACACCTTCGTTTAGCATTATAGCGCCTTTAAAAACACGTGCTTCATCCCATAATCCGGCATCAATAAACAACTGTAATGTTTGTCGACCGCCTTCTATCAGCAACGACTGAATATCGTGCCGGTAAAGAGTAGCCATGATCGTATGGGGAAGTTTAGTATCAAAGATACAATTTTCAAAAAAAAGGGAAGCGGTATTTTGCATATTTTCAGCCTCAGTAAAGATGATGGTCTTTACAGACCCGTCTTTTACAGCAGCATTGTCTGGGATCCGTCCAGTTCTGTCTAGTACGATGCGGATCGGATCGTTACCGGACCAATCTCTTGTATTTAATTTCGGATTGTCGTCTATAACCGTTTGCGTCCCAACCAGAATGGCCTGTTCCTCGCTACGCCATTTGTGAACCAACTGACGGGAATAGGTATTCGAAATCCAAACCGGTTTTTGTTCGTCTTTATGCAAAGGTGCAATATAGCCATCCTGACTTTCGGCCCATTTCAGAATAATATACGGTCGTTTTTCCTGATGGAACGTAAAAAAGCGTTTGTTCAGTTCGTTGCAATCGTCTTCCAATATACCCACCGTAACATTTTTTCCGGCTTCCACCAGTTTTCGGATACCGTTTCCGGCGACTTTGGCAAACGGATCGACCGTACCCACTACAACATTTGGGATTTTATTATGAATGATCAAATCGCAGCACGGTGGTGTTTTTCCAAAATGGCTACACGGTTCCAGGCTTACGTAAATAGTGGCTTCCGATAATAGCGATTTGTCCTGCACCGAATTTACGGCGTTGACTTCCGCATGGGCTTCACCGGCTTTTTGATGCCAGCCTTCTCCGATAATTGTACCGTTGTGCACAATGACACTGCCTACCAGCGGATTCGGATAGGTCGTCCCCAGTCCGTTTCGGGCCAATTCGATACATCGGTTGATATAGTGTTCGTGCGTTTTCAAGAAAATGTCCTGTTGATGTTATAATTTTTTTGTAAATGTTTATGAACTGTCAGCCAAGCTGCTTACATTCGCTACGATTTGCAACAGGCAAATGTAATTCCTGTAGACTAATCTGCAAAAAATAAGTTACTCAAAAAATGAATACAATCGAAATACGAGCCATAAAAAAAAGTGATAATGCTACGGTGGCAGCACTAATCCGGAATGTTTTAGTGGAGCATGATGTCCCAAAAGTGGGGACAGCCTATGCCGATACCGCTTTGGATTGTATGTTTGAAACCTATGCGGTACCGCGTTCGGTTTATTTTGTAGCTTTGGTAAACGGAAAAATCATCGGAACGGCCGGAATTGCGCCTTTGGCAAATGGATCGGCAGCGATTTGCGAATTGCAAAAAATGTATTTCCTTCCGAAATCCAGAGGATTGGGATTGGGCGCCGCGATGATGGAAAAATGTCTCGAACAGGCAAAAGCGCTCGGATTTGCGCAATGCTATCTGGAAACGCTGCCCAATATGGAAGCCGCCCGAAAATTATACGAAAGAACCGGATTTTATTATTTGGACACACCGTTGGGAAATACGGGACACAGTTCATGTCCAATTTGGATGATCAAAGATTTATAAGATGCTGTTAAAAGAATACCGCGATTATTTTAAAACCGAATTAGTATCGATTTACGACGAACAGGAAATCGATAGTTTTTTTTATATCACGCTGGAAGCCTTTCACCAGATGAAACGCCTCGATCTGGCTTTGCAACCCGGTTTCGAACTGGATGGAATGCAATTGTTGCAATGGGAAACCGTATTACATCAGTTAAAAGAACAAAAACCGATTCAGTATATTTTTGAAGAAACCGAATTTTTCGGACTGTCGTTTTATGTCAACGAAAATGTCCTGATTCCACGGCCGGAAACAGAAGAGTTGGTCGAGTGGATTCTGAATTCGGTATCCGGATTACCCAAGGATCGGAAAATAAGAATATTGGATATCGGAACCGGAAGCGGTTGTATTGCGGTTTCACTGGCCAAAAATCTGCCGGAAGCCGAAGTATATGCAATCGATGTGTCGGAAAAAGCACTGGAAGTTGCCCGAAGAAACGCCCGACAGTTGGACGCACCGGTGACCTTCTGGCATAAAGATATTCTGGAAACAACGATTCTGCCGGAAATGTTCGATATTATTGTGTCGAATCCGCCGTATGTACGCAATCTGGAGAAACAGGAAATTTCGAAAAACGTACTGGAATTTGAACCACATCTCGCTTTGTTTGTGGAGGATCACGATCCGTTATTGTTTTACCGTAAAATAACCGAACTGGCGACAAAAAACCTGAATCGCAACGGATTCTTGTTTTTTGAAATCAACCAATATCTCGGACCGGAAATGCAAAATTTACTGGAAACCCATACGTTTGCCCAAATTGAACTCCGCAAAGATATTTACGAAAACGATCGGATGACCAAAGCCGTTTGGGGTTCTTATTCGTAGCGCAAGGCTTCTACCGGATCCAGCTGCGACGCTTTGATCGCCGGATACAATCCGGAAACGATTGCGACAATAAAGGTTGTGGCAAAAGCGGCAAAAATAGCCATCCATGGGACGACAAAGCTAAACTTGATGGCAACCGATATCAGAAAACCTACGGAAATTCCGAGTAGGATACCAACCAGTCCACCCAATTGACCGATAACAAGCGTTTCGGTAAAAAACTGCCACGCAATCGTGCTTTTTTTGGCACCGAGTGATTTACGAACACCGATTTCGCGGGTTCTTTCCGTAACCGATACCAACATGATGTTCATCAAAGCGATAGACGAACCAAAAATGGTAATCACTCCAACACCCCATGCGATATAACCTAAAAATTGCGTATTCGATAATAAAGTATTGATCAGATCATCACTGCGTTCGATTCCAAAGTTGCTTTCTTCCACCGGGTTTTGTTTGCGGATTTTACGCATGGTAATAATCGCATCGTCAACTGCCTGATCAATCATTTCTTTCTGACCGATCATAACACTTAAGTCGTAATTGATATTTGGTGTGGAAAAGAGCGAACGGGCAATCTGATTCGGGATTAGTACCCTTAAATCCTGACTGTTTCCAAAAGTGGATCCTTTTTCTTTTAATACGCCAATCACTTTAAAACGGGCGCCGCGAATGGAAATCGTTTTGTCGATTGCATTGGTGTCTTTAAAAAGTCCTTTTTCAAAATCGGAACCCAAAATGCAGACAAAGTTGTTGTTTTTGATATCAAAACCGGTGAAATTCCGTCCTTTTGTCGTTTCCAGTCCTTTGTTCGGTAGGAAGTTTTCATCGACACCCACAACGGTGATTTCCGGATCGGTTTTTTGAGATTCGTATTTTACTTCGGCTTTACTGGTTGCGGTAAACGAAAGCGAAGTGGTCGATAACGGATAATTGTATTTTTCCTGAAAAGCACGGGCTTGCGGATAACTGATAATCGGGTTGATTTTCTGATTCGGATCGTTGTTGTTGATCTGCGAAGACAAATCGTACTGACTAATGGAAAAGGTATTCGCACCCATCGAAGCGAAATCTTTTGCAATTGTATTTTCAAGGGCCGAAACCACAGTTAGGATTCCTACCAGTGCGGTGATTCCGATTGCGATAATCATTACCGTAAGGATGGTACGCAACAACTGACTTTTGATGGCACCTAAGGCGATTTTTGTATTTTCTCTGAATAGTCCGAACATCATGCTAATTTGTCACTAAAATACAGATTTTGTTACACACCATCCGTTAAAAAGTGTAAGAATACTATCCGGATCTTTAATGAGCGATAAAACAACCCGAAAAGTGTCGCTTTTTTTTAAAAAGGGAACGGAGATCATTTGAAAAAGTAAGATATTTGCAAAACACGGAAACCGGAAAGCATTTGCTGTTTTTCCGATGTTTTACAATTCAAATTTCAATTCTAAAATGGCACAGAAACCAAGTATACCGAAAGGAACCCGGGATTTTTCACCGTTAGAGGTGGCAAAACGAAATTATATATTCAGCACGATCAAATCCAATTTTGAACGATTTGGATTCCAACCGATCGAAACGCCGTCTTTTGAAAATTCTGAAACCCTTATGGGGAAATACGGCGAAGAAGGCGACCGTCTGATTTTTAAAATTCTTAATTCCGGAGATTTTCTTGCTAAAGCGAACGATGCTTTTCTGGAAACGAAAGACAGTTTAAAACTAACGGCTCAGATTTCGGAAAAAGCCCTGCGTTATGATTTGACCGTTCCGTTTGCACGTTATGTGGTACAACATCAGAATGAAATTGAATTCCCGTTTAAGCGTTATCAGATTCAACCGGTTTGGCGTGCGGATAAACCTCAGAAAGGTCGTTTCAGAGAGTTTTACCAATGTGATGCCGATGTAGTAGGATCGACTTCGCTATGGCAGGAAGTGGAATTGGTACAATTGTACGACAGTGTTTTCTCGGCTTTGGGATTGGATGGCGTAACGATTAAAATCAATAACCGTAAGATATTGTCGGGTATCGCTGAAGTGATCGGCGCGAAAGATAAATTAATCGACTTTACCGTTGCGTTGGATAAGCTGGATAAAATTGGCGAAGATGGCGTGAAAAAGGAAATGTCCGAAAAAGGGATTTCTGAGGAAGCCATCGCAAAAGTTCAGCCGTTGTTCCATTTTACCGGATCGATTTCCGAAAAGATCGAAAAATTATCCGATTTGTTAGCGACTTCCGAAGAAGGATTAAAAGGAGTGGAAGAATTGCGATTTATCTGCGAAAATGTAACGGCTTTAGGTTTGGATAAATCCGCTTTGGATCTGGATGTAACGCTGGCCCGTGGATTAAATTATTATACCGGTGCTATTTTTGAAGTATCGGCGCCTAAAACCGTAAGTATGGGATCTATTGGTGGCGGTGGTCGTTATGATGATCTTACCGGTATTTTTGGATTGAAAAATATGAGTGGTGTTGGAATTTCCTTCGGATTGGATCGGATCTATCTGGTATTGGAAGAATTAAACCTGTTCCCGGAAACGGTTACGGCAACTTCACGTGCGTTGTTCCTGAATTTTGGAGATGCGGAAGCGTTATATGCGATGCGTGCGATTGGGCAATTGCGTAAAGCGGGAATCAAAGTAGAATTGTATCCGAGTAATGCGAAGATCGGAAAGCAGTTTCAGTATGCCGATAAACGCGGTATTCCCTATGCTGTAATTGTAGGCGCAGAAGAAATTGCAAATAACGAATATGCGGTAAAAGATCTGGCGTCGGGTGAACAAAGTAAAGTAAGCCTTGAGGCGTTAAAAAATATGCTGTAATGTAAAACACCTGACAGGTTTTTGAAACCTGTCAGGTGTGACAAACTAAATTTCAAATAAAAAAGGCTGTCATATGACAGCCTTTTTTATTTGAGGTTATTTCCGAACTTGTTTTAACATCCAGTCATAAACGGCATCTTTTCGGAATATATTTTCCACATTACTGTGATTGCCGCCCGGGATAATCGTAAAAGTAACATCGGCGTCCGGTTTACAGGCTTTGATCGCTTTTACAATTTTTTTGGATTCCGATAACGGAACAATAAAATCTTTATTTCCATGCTGAACCCATAACGGAATCGTAGCCAGTTTACAAGCGTCGTTTACATTACCACCACCACAAATAGCCACGGCCGCGGTAATTTTATCGGCATATTTTCCGGCGAAATGCATGGTTCCGTATCCGCCAAGACTCATTCCGCAGACATATACGCGCGACGGATCGGTGTTGTAATTTTGTTGAACATATTCCAGTACGTTTAAAACTTTATCCGGATCCCAAGGCCCGGAAGGCAGTTGTGGCGCTACTACGATAGCCGGGATTTTTTTACCGTTTTCGATCGCTTTTAATACGCCATAACGACGTACTCTTTCAAGATTGGTTCCCGAAAGACTTCGGCCGTGTAGAAAAATGATAATCGGTGCTTTTTGATCCAGCACTTCCTGTTCCGGCAGGTTGATATAAAACGGATAATCGGTTTTATCGGTAATGGCTTGTAATTGTGCCCGTGTCAGGGTAATTGAAAAAAGGCAAAAGAGGATTATAAAATAGGTTTTCATGCGAATAGGGGATTGGAGTGCAAAGGTACTTTTTTACAATTAAAAGTGCGATAAAAAAAGGCCTCAAATGCGAGGCCTTTCTATTATTTAATGATGGTTTTCCTACTGATGGAGCCTTTATTGGTGTCGACTTTTATAATGTACGTTCCGGCGCTGACATTGCGTACCGGCAACAAAATTTCGGTCTGTTCCATAGTATTGGTACGCCATGAACTGATTTGTTGTCCTAAAACATTGTAAAGGCTTACTTGTTCGACTACAGTATCGTTCAGGTCGTTTTTAATACGAATCTGATTCGCTCCCTGGAGGTAGGCTACAGTAACATTTTCAAGTACGTTATCGGTAACCGAAAGTTTTCTCATTTCGAAACAAAGCGAGAAACGTTTTTGATTCTCACCCGCCGGAACAGCTATTTCCAATGGCGAATTATGAATGTCGTAAAAATGTCCTGTCGTGTTGTCGTAGATATAAATCGGTTGATCCGGATTGAAATTTTCCAAAGCATCGATTTCGAATTTTACAATACCCGGGTTGTCTGTTCTTACGTATAACGGGTAGAACAAATTCGAATTAAAATGACCCACACCCTGAATCACCAGTTTTTTGTCTCCTAACAGGAATAACATATCCTGTGGCAAATCGTCGTCGATTACCACACCGTCATAACCGTAATCCCATCCATCTGAAGCCTGATTGCCCATAAAAGCCAAAAGGATCTGACGATGGTTACCGGTATGTGAGGTAAAGCCCAAACGTATTTTACTGTTTGAAGTCACCGCCACCGGATCGTTGTCGTTATTGTTAAAATGATCCGAAGCCGGCATTGCCGTTGCAGTGGTATTGGTGTTACGGAACATTACGTTCGACGTGGCGGCATCTTCTTTTACAAAGGCTCTTTGGTTGTTGTCAAATACAATTGTTCCGCCCAGGAAACTCGCATGTATAAAGAAACCTTGTCCAACCGGGATATAACGCCCCGGAACACGAGAACTGGATCCCTGTCCGCTAATGCCCGGAGGCGAAACAGGAGGGGTTCCACCGGCAAGATTACGAGTGGCATAACCGCCCTGGTATTGTTGCAGTACATGTGTGGCATTGGTTGGGTAATGTTCCCAGAAATAAACGGAACCGTTTGTTGCCGCTGCATTGTCGGCAATAAACAATTCGGCATCCAAAGCAGAAGCATATGGATTTCCGCTAAGATTGATGTTGTTTGGCGATACAGTATTGGTAATACGTCCGTTGTTCGGTTTTCCAACAAAAACATAATTCTGAGTTGCCGTTCCGGCGCCACTTCCTTTTAACGTAAATCCGCTGGAAGGCGACAATATACCGGTTTCGAATATTTGTGTCCAGTTGGCATACAAATCGGAAAGATTTTGGAATTTATAAATCCAGTATCGCGCCAGGCTGATCGGTGTAGTTGGCGAACCGTCATAACCGTTTACCCAGTTGATGGCTACCGGAACCGCAGGATTGGTACCGTCTCGTAAAATACCGCTTACCGTATAATTGTTGTTGTTGGTTGTCGCATTGATTGCTCCAACCGGCGACGACCAGTAGTTGTAATTAAACTTATTGGATTGTCCCTGTTGATCGCGTTCAATCGATCCCGAACTGGTTGGATCCAAATCGGAATTAAAGGTTTGTACTAATTGGGAACGGCCTTGCAGGTCAATTTTACCGTTTAATCGTAAAAAGTGGCTTACCTCGATTTTAGAATCGTTGGTTGCAAAAACAGTATTGGCGTTTACAAAGAAGCCTAACATGGTTTTATTACCACTGGATGTTACGTCGTGAGCCGTTCGTACAATATTCCAGTCAATGGATGTCGTACCATCTACGATTGATAGTGAATACGGTAAATCCTGAGTGGTACCATTTGTCCACGTAGTGGTATTGCTCCACAAACCGGTTGCATTACTATCGTAAGGCATCGGAGCGGTTTGTGTGTTAATATCAATCTTACTTGGATTAACAAGGTTTCCTCGGTTTTTATTTAAGGAATTGTCGTTGATATGCGTTCCGATATAGGAATTCATCGAATAGTAAGCTGTTAAGCTGGACCATATTAGCGCACTGATATCATTTTTCGTCACGGTCGACGGCATGATTTTACCCAGTGTATTGGCTCCGGAACTTGCAATTTCCTGATTCATAATATAGCGGATTTCACTTATAGCAAGTCCGCGGTTCCAGATGCGCAATTCGTCGATATCACCTTTAAAGATATTGACAATACTACTTTTATTGCGGTATTCCGCACCAATGGTAAAAATACTGGTTGTAGCCGTAGGAGCCGCCATGACTCCGGTTCGATCCAATACTCCATCGATATAAAGGCTTAACGTACCGGCAGTATAGACCGCGGCTATATTATGCCAGATGTTATTCGGTAGTGTAGTGTTTGATATCAGAGAAGCACCGTTCCATTCCATACGGATTTTGTTATCGTTTTGGATAACCAGTCGGTAACCGGTTGTTCCGTTGTGTTTGGAAACGATTGTTTTGTCGGTTGTAGCATTATTTGCTCCGGTTGGACGCGCCCATGCCATGATGGTAAACGTACCGGTAAGGTCATTTTTATTGTCTACACGAACGGCATCGTCTACACCGTCAATGGTAATATGGCGAGAAAGTACTACTTCGTGCGCCACACCAAAAGCAATGTATTTCGTTCCGTCGAAATCGTATAAACATTCCTGATTGGTTCCGTTGGTGTTTAGAAAGACCATGTCGATACCGGTTGTAAAAGCAGCATCACTTGCAATGATCATCACATAAGCATCATTTCCGGAAAGTGCCGGTAAGCTGGCAAGATCGGTAGTCGCTAAAGATACTTTTACTGTCGCAACATCGCCGCCGGTTTCTACGACTTTCCATCGTTTATTGGTGATATCGGTAGTGGTTGTCACCGTCGAAGGTCCGAAAGTATAGGTCAACGGCGTTGCACTGGTAGTCATGTTCTGACCATTGCTTCCCCATACCAGGTATTTTCGGTCGGCATCAAAAGTATTGGTATTGGCCGAATTGGTTGTTAGAATATCGCCAAGTCCCATCGTAATTACGGCACCGGAATTGATACTTTTGGATTGTTTCTGATTTAACTGCGCCGCATCGTCGCGTCCGATTCCGGCAATATCATAGTTAAAACCGGTTGGCGCAATGTTCCATATTGTGGTTCCGGCGGAGTTTACATAATTCTGACTCACACCATTTGTTCCCAAGGTGATTCCATATTTTATGCCCAGATAGGATTCAATACGGTTACGCTCGGTGGCATCGTTTTTTCGTGCCGAATAGGAGATTACCTCAGCGACACGACCACCAAAACTACCGTCAAAAACCTGACTTCTTCCCAGCCAGTAACGACGGTTTGACAAGGCAAGCCATTGTGGAACACCCACTTCGGTAGTCGAAATGCTCAGCGCATTGCTGTATAATTCCTGTTTGGTCCCGCCACTGTTATGACGGCTGTTGATGATGTTTACACCTGTATACGTACCGTTAACCTGAGCGAGGCCATAACCTCTGGTGGTTACATCGGCGGGTGTCGGTTCCGGTGTGCTTCCGACACAGTAACTCACGACTTCGTTGTCGAATCGAATCGAATATTGCCCAAATCCGATACCGGTACCATCCTTATCATAAGTATTATTGCCAGACGATTGCGCACAAAATAAATCGACACTGGGCGACGTGGCAGAAAGACTGGCCGGGTTGTCATTGATCACCACAATAAACAGGTCGTGGGAGTAAAAACCGGAAGTACTTTGTAATTCGGCTCTGTTCGAAAGATACGTGTAGTTGGAAGTAGAGGTAGACGGATTGTTTCCGAACTCCACTACCGGGTTGAAATTAATATTTTTGGTCGCATTGTTACGATAAGCCGGACGAACAGTCAGCGCGGCATTACCGGCATCGATTACTTTGGCATCATTTCCTTTACCGCGATCGGTCCAGATATTCACATTGGCACCGTCGGTTCCTACCGTTGATCCATTGACCTGATCGGCGCGCAACCAGGTTTCCAGATTAGCAGTAATCCCTCCCGGACCGGTAGCAATGGTATTATTGATGGTCCCGGTGATGGTTACATAGTCGATAAAAAATTGCCGGGCAGCTCCTCCAGTTGTTGTTACGAATCGGAACTGACCTGTCGTTGAAAAAGTAGACGAAGTTGAAAAAATGGTTCCGAACAGGGCATAATAATTGGTGTTATCATTAATGTCCCGTAAAGAGCTTCCTCCTCTTTCGACCACCCTTACACTAGTCCAGGCTGCGGCGGCATTGTCGCGGTATTGGAGCGTAACTTTATCAGCGTTGTTTAAAGCATTGGATCGGACAAAAAAGCTTACGTCCACCTTGTTATAGGCCGCAATGTTGATTGCTGGCGACGTGATGGAACTTCCATTAACCGGAATCTGTACTTTCGACGTTCCGTTATAGGCATTCGTAGCCGTTATGGTTGCTCCGGTGAGCGTCCAGGTTGAGGTAACTTCGAAATTCTCCTGATGGAGCTGCGTGGTCTGTCCCGATACTAATTTAGGTAAAAGGCTGATTACCAATAGCAGCAATTGCCTTGTAATAGATTTTGTTGATCTCATAGGGGTAAGTAGTTTTGTTCATAAGTTTAGATAATTGGGGCATCTTCTTTGGTTGTTTACAGGCGCCCTTTTCAGAGCGCCATGTTGTTAAAGTACTTTTTTGAAAATTGTCTGGTTGGAAGTGGTAATCACTTTAACCAATAAAACGGCTTCGCTGGTAAATAGGTTGGTTGTAAAAGTCGCCGTACCAATTTTCGGTGACTGATAAATCAGTCTTCCTAATAAATCATATACCGATACAGTGCTTAAATCTTCTTTAGCCGATTGTACCGTTATGGCATTGTTGTTTTTGTAGATGCTGATGTGGGCATTATCGGCATCGAAATCAGGGTTGTTTAACATAGTATTTTTGAAAACCAGTTCAAAACGGTTGTTTGAGACACCTTCTTCGGCTGAAAAGCTATAATTGTTCAGCTTCAGATCGTGTACGATATTCAATAGCTTGTCTTTTAGGAAAATAATCTGTGAGCCGTTGAACAATCCGTCGAAATGATCAATAGAAATAGTATAGGTTCCGGAAGCAGGCAGGTTAATCCCTAACGGAACGCTGTCATTATCGTCAAACGGAACCGGACGTCCCTGGATGGCATAGGCGTCGTTTCCGATTGTACTGTATAAAGCGGCACCACTGGCACCAAAATCTTTCGCATCGATACCATAATCGGCTTCAAATGTCGCTCCGGTCATATAACCGACTAAAATCTGACTAAAGGCATCGTTTGCACCGCTCATGTTTAACCAGATACGGTGTTTTTCAATAGCATCCTGCTCGACCATTGCCAAGGTGTGGTTGCTTTTAAAGAATTGATTTGCATTATTGATCAACCTCATATTGTTACGGAAAGCAACACTTCCGTTGGTTACGGCATTCACAAGGAATCCTTGTCCGACCTGAATAATGCCGTTTGGAACGGCACCACCGGCCTGAGCTGCAGTTCCACCCAGTTTGGTGTATTTCGCATAATTGTTAAGCGGATATAAGCCGGTTGAAGGGCTGGAAGGCGTGGCATGTGTCCAGAAATATAAACTTCCGTCGATAGTAGTGTTTACCGTTCCGGTACCGCTGATATTAGCGTTGATAAAATCAATCGCATTTATTGTAGACGGATACGGATTTCCAACCAGATTATAACCGGTAGTCGCACCGCGCTGTACGGCAATATTGATGTTTCCATTGTTTAAAACGCCGGTAAAATGACCCGGATAAACGGTTGGAGTGGTAGCACTCCAGGTATTCGGTGTGCGGATTAGGTAACCTTTGGCAGCTGTAAAGGAATTGGTGTTCGGGTTAATCGTTTCGTAAGCTCCGATCGGTCCGTTTAATGGATTATAAATATAAAAACGGTTGGTCAGGGTTTGCGGTGAAAAGGCTAGCAAATTCTGAGCTGCCACTGGCGAAGCCCAATTGGTATAATCCAGACGAATCATAGGCGAACTGTTTCGGTAGACATTACTGGTACCGGTGTTGGTTGTATTTTCCACCTGTACCAGATTGGCATTGTTCTGAATAATCAGATTGGCCGTTGGTGCCACGGTAACTTCACGATTGATGATAAAGTTATGACCGGATTGAATCGTAACGACAGCCGTACCGTTAATGGTAAGCGAACAAGCCTCCAGATTGGCCGATGAGGTGAAATTCCCGTTTATAATCGCGTGTACGTCGTTATTTGGAGCATTGTTACTCCAGCTACTGCCATTCCAGGTAGTAGAAGTAGCACACGGAACACCCTGTATCGTAAAGTTCGTATTTGGGGTTACGTAGTTGTTACAGGTGTTGATCACGCTTACAGTTGCGGTACCGTCATTGGCGATATCGGCAGCGGTAATCGTAGCCGATAATTGTGTATTGCTGATAAAAGTAGTGGCTTTGTTGACACCATTCCATCGGATAATCGATTCACCGCTCACAAAATTGCTTCCGGTTACGGTTAGCGTAAAGTTGGCACCACCTTCCAAAGCGGTATCAGGCGTTATTGTGGTGATAGCCGGATCCGGTTTTACGGTTACCTGAACTTGTTTTCGGGCGCTTTTTAACGGAGCAAATTTCCAGTTAAAGAATTGGAAAAACGTTCCGGTTCCGCTATTACTTTTAATACTAACGATGTTGTTGGTCATCGGATAGGTAATTCCCGAAGTAGCTGCAGTAAGATTAAAACCATTGATCTCACGAGAAACCAGTCGTAGGTTGTTCTGCGCCGGCAAATAAAAATCAAGGTCAATATCTTGTATTCCGGATGCTGCCATACGAATCACTTTCGATTCCAGCATCGCACCCGAACTATCCTGTAATTCGACTAATATCTCACCGTTTGTAGCACTGGTTCTGACACTCACGGATTGTAATTTGGTTGGTGTAGTACAATCGAATACGAGGTATCGGTTTGCCACTCCGGCTTTAGTAGTTGCAGTCCCTGTTGGTGAAGTTGGTCCTACATTGGCAAGCGCCACTTCACGTTCCACAAAATACGAACGGGTAGCGGTTAAAGTCGGGGTAGTATAGGAAGTTCCGGTTGCCAGCGCGGTTGTACTGCTTGCGGTATCATACCAACGGATCGTACCGGAATCGGCTGTAGACAAACTGGCTGTTTTACCTTTGCAGATAGTAGCATTGGCAACGGTGGGTTCGGCGGTAGTGGCTACCATCTGTACATTTAGAATCGTTGTCGCATTATTCGCAACGGTTGCCGCTATCGTTTGCGAAACATAACCCGGAGCTTCAAAAGTAATATTGTAATTCCCTGCGATCAGTAATTTGTAATAGTCACCGTGAAGGGAACCGGTTTTTACCCAGGCACCTTTTAAATCGTAACCCGGAATATAAACTTTAGCATTGATCGGATTGCCGGATGCATCGGTTACTTTACCCTGTACTCCGTAATTGGCCTGTTTGATATGATCTAAAAAAGCCTGTTTGTTATAATTCCAGAAATTAGGAAGTTCGGAAGCGGCCGGGAATTTCGTAGTCGAGATTTCGATGGTCACTTCTTTATTGTGCATATAATAGTTGTTGTAATCCTGGCGGCCACCGCTTACGGTATACCAAAGCGAACCATTGGTGGTTCCGGGATACTGACCGGCAAACACGTCGTCCATATAACCATTGTTATTGCTGGCGGTCTGACAGGATTGCGCATAATTTTTGGAGATAAACTTAAAATAATTATCGTGCGGATGCAGGTGATTTGGCGAGGCGTAGGCGTCCCAAGGATAGTTTACCACCTCAACACCACCGTGGAAATTGGCGGCCATCACGAAATTTCTGGTTTTTTCAAAAGCAAGGAATGCCAGCGTTTCGGGCTGATAGGCATAGGTGTCCGGGTGTAATCCGTTTAACGGATCCGGATAATTTCGGTTTAAATCCCTTCCGTTAGCATTGGCACGGGTCGCCGCGTTCCCGGTTGAATTCATGACATCGTTCCCGGCGGTTTTAAAAGAGCCATCCGGATTGGAAAGCGGACTAATATAAATTTCGGTGGTATTGATCAAATTGGTTACTTCCGAATCGGTTCCGTAACGGGTAACCAGATAATCGATCAGGCGCATCATCAATGGGAAACCGGTGATTTCGTCACCGTGCATGGATGAGGAATAGAAAAATTCCGGTTCGGCCTCATCGGTCTGGCAATTGTCGGATATTTTTAAAATCCACAGATTACGCCCGTTTGGGGTACTACCGATATTTTCCAGCTTACATAAATTGGGATAGGTGTCGGCATAATACTGCATTTTGGCGACATATTGGGAATAGGTCGGATAGGCATCCCAGGTGGAATCCCATTGTGCATTAGGAGCCATGGCACTTTTGGCGGCTTCGGCACTTGGAATTTCATTATCCGCAGTGCTAACCTGAAATGGAATATTGTATTTGAGGAATTTTTCAAAGTCAAGTTTGTCGGCATACGCTTCGGCTTTCAGATCGTCCTGATTGACTCTTTTATGACTTAACGACAAAAAAGAAGCCAGCTTTTTAAACTGCTGTTGGTTGGCAGCCTGAAAAGTGAAAATGACTTCTCCTTTGGTTTTTAAATAATGTTGTGCTTTGGCAAGATTTGTTTCTGTTTGGGCAAATACATTCGATAAGGAGGAGAGTAAAAATAAAATAATTAATGTAGTTTTTTTCATATAATTATGCTTTTGGGTTTTCAAAATTAATGAAAAAAAATTAACATAACTTTATATGTAAGTATTGTTTATTAAATAAAAAAATACAGATAGTTGTGTTATTTTAAATAAATGATGTTTTATTGTTATTAAAAGGTTATTTTAAGATTCAACAGTGTGTATGGTAAAAACATCAAATTGTAACATTGTGTTATTACAAAATGTGATATATTTTTATAAAAATACGAATTTGTTTGATAAAGTGTACTAGGTGGAAGTGTTAAATAGTAACTATTGCGGTAAAATGAGAATAAGAAATAGTATAACAATCGGGTTTATTTAACCCGTTCGATTTTGATACTTTTTAAGTTTTTTACATAACGTCTTCCGGTAGCGAAATCGGTTGGTGTAAGAATGGCGATGCCGTCTTTTTGAGATGAAGTGGAAATGCCGTTAATTTCCATTAAAATTAAGGTATGTTCACCGGTAGGACTATTGAAAAGTTCATTCCAGGAAAAAACTACTTTATAGCCATCGGTGGCGGTGCAAACAATGTAGAATTCGCTCAGTACTTTAGGCGAAGGTGCGTCAAGTGCAATTTTGTGGAGTACTTCTTTAAGTAGTATGCCTTTGCAATTTCGAAGCGTGCTTTTGTATTGAAGTGCGTGATTGCGTATTTGCAAGCTGTCTAGCGAATGAATCGTATAGGTTTTGAGCTGTTCGTAAGTTACAATAACCGGTTTTGCAGTTGGTGTTTCCAAAGTGATTATATTGGAATTCTGAGCAATGCAGCCATATCCGAAAAGTAAAAGTATTGATACCAGTTTTTTCATAATTACGCACTTGTAAATAATAATTTATAGGAAGCCATAACTAATACAGAGGCGAGGATATATTTTAATACGTTCTGATGAAATTTTCCGGCACCAAAATAAGCGCCCAGCATTCCTCCGGTAAAAGCAATAACGATATAAAAAGCCATGCCGGAAGTGATGGATATACCCTGAGTTAGCATTCCGGCCAGTCCGGCGAGTGAGTTTACAAATATAAAAGCAGCGCTAATGGCTGCGGTTTGTTTTTGATTGGTCCAATGGAGTAACAGTAAAATAGGAGACAGGATAATTCCACCGCCAATGCCAATCATTCCCGAAAACAAGCCAATACTACCTCCTGTTGCCATGGCTAAAGTCAGATTACAGGGTTTTAAATTTGTGTCGGGTATGTTTTTAAAAAAGAAAAAACGCAGTATCGGAAATAGTAATAAAAAACCGAGAATGCGTTTGTAAAGCGTTGCGTCTATATTGATCATCCCACCGATAAAAGCCATAGGGATAGAGGTGCTGGCAATCGGGAGAAACATTTTTTTTAGAAAATAACCACGGTTGTAATATTGGATAAAAGAGGTTGACGAAACAAAGAGGTTTAAAATAAGCGCGGTTGGTTTCATTTCTTCCGGAGCAATACCATATAGTGCCATTAGCGCGAGATAGCCACTGGCGCCGCCATGTCCGACCGATGCATATAAAAAAGCAACAAGGAATAGAATAAGATAAAAAACTTCCTGTGGCATGACTGGATATTAAATACAAGTCTGCTAAATTTAGAACTTACGTAAATAAGGAAAGTAGGAGCGGTTTAAATTGAACTTAATCTGACCGTAAATGTCTTTTTATGTCCAAATCAAATCCACTCTCTTTATACTTGTTATAGATTGTTAGCCTGTGTTTTCTAATCAATACGAATAGAAAAAGGGGTGTAAGGCAAACCATACCAAATCAATATCTCTGGTTTGTCAAGTTGTTTTTCGATAACTTCTTTTTTTATTCCATTACCACAAACGTTAACTTCGTGAAGCTTTGGTAGTTTGTTCAGGATGCTGAAATCGGAGATTTCGTTGTCATAAAGGTTTAAACGTTCCAGATTTTTTAGGTTTTCCAAGCCTTCGATATTTTCAATCTGATTCTCCGACAAATTGAGTATTTTTAAATGGGTAAGCTTATCCAACTTGGGTAGAATGGAAATGCCACGACAACAAAGATCCAATTCTTCAAGGCTTGGCAGGTTTTTAAAAGCGACGATGCTATCAATATCATAACATTCACATACCAAAACTTTTAAATTTTCTAATCCGCTAATGTCTATTTTTTGGTCTTCCTCCGTGTTGCTTAATTGCAGTTTTTCGAGGTTGGGGAAGTTTTTCAGTGAGGTTACTTCAGAGTCTTCGTCTATTCTTATATCAAGTACTTTAACCTGTTCTAATCGGGGTAATTTATTGATAACGGCACCTCCCTCTATGGATAACTTTTCCAGTAAAGGCAAAGCGTTTAAATTTTCGACATCACCATCCGATTCTATTGAGAGTGTTTTTAAGGATTTCAGATGACCGATTCCTCTAAAAGGTATTTGATCATAGGATTGCAGGCTTAATTTTTCCATATTTTTTAGCTGCTGTACGTCCAGAATTGCGGTTTCTAAAACTTCAGGTGTTTGTTCGTCAATATAGAGATTAAGTTCTTTAAGGGATTTAATGGATAAGATATCCTGAGCAAGTTCAAGAGAATTTACCCAGATGTCAAGTTTTTCCAATGTTGTAAAGTGCTTTAAAACATTGATGTTTTCAATTAGTTCAAAAATATCCGAATCGTTAATAGTAAGCTTTTTTAAATGCGCTTTTAAAGGTAACAGTTTTTTGAAGTCGATAGGTCCGCTGTCAGGAGTATTGGTTGTGAATTTTAGGTTTTCTAATGCTGTAAAATACTGAAAAGCTTCCTGATTTTTAATTGCTGTTGTTTTAAAGACAATCTGTTGGATTTGGGGTGCAATTAATGAATAATCATCCAGGTCTATAGTGCATTTATCAAATGATAATTTATTTAGTCTGGAAAAGTGTTGTAAGTTATGGACATTGATCAGGTTGTAGCCTTCTATCGTCAAACTTCGTGTGTAGGAAGCGATTGATATCAGGAATTCGGTGTTAAAATCGGGTAATGGTGAAATTTGGTCCCATTTATAGATTCGTGGCTGAATGATGCATTCGGTTAATTCAAATTGTCTTACATTATCCGGGATGTTGTGATCATTAACCTGTATATTAGGGTATAAATAAAGTCTTTTTAAATCGGTGAACTGACAAATACTTTTTAAGCTCTCCATTTCGCAATTATTCAACCGTAAAACGGTTAAACCATCTGAAATGGGGACGAATAAATCGAAATCCTTCAATTTCATGTTTTTAAAATCCAAATGCGTGAATTTTCCTTTAGATTTTCGCGGGTATTGAATATCGTTTGCCGACGCAATAAAATCGGTGTCATCGATGTTTAGGCTGTATAATCGAGGGAAAAGGTTTAATTCGTAAATATTGCTAACGGTACATTTAGTAAACGTGACATACTCAAGATGGTTGGAAATAGGCAGGAAAAAACCAGGATGTGGAATACTCATGTTTTCCAAACGCAAATGTTGAAAATTACGATGCGCCGTCTCAGCCTTTGGTATGTCGGGATCAAAAGTTTCTTCGTTAGTTAAAGTGACGCTGTCCATATATAGGTTATCTGCAAAATCAGTATAAAGGAATGGGGAGATGTTTTCTAGTGTACAATGATTGATATATACGTTCTCTACGGAATAAAATACGGGTGTAAGTGCCTTTAAGCTATCAAATGATATTTCGGTAAGTCTGAGAGTTGTTAGATGATGATCGGGTTTATAATGGATTTTAGAATCAATGGAAATGGAACACTTTTCGAGCGTAAGATATTTTAGCTTTATCTGGTGTAATTCCCAGGCGTTGGCAATCGAGCATTCTGATAATGTCAGGTCGTAAAGTGTTTCAAAAAAAGGTTCGAGAGCAGCAAAATTTTCAAAGTGTAGTTGTGAAAGATGTAATTCGGTCAACTTCTCATATTGAACGGCGTCCTTAGTGTAGCTGGAAGTGGCATAAGTGTTTCCGTTCATTTTGGCTCCTTTTTCCCATTGCTCCAATTTGATATTAAGAGCGTTTTCCAGTCTGCTGACAATTTTAATACTACTATCCATCTTTTTAAATCAAGGCTAAACGATAATTTCGCTAAAAATAATTAAATATGGAATAATAGTGAGTTTTAATTCTCGCAAAAGAGAAAAAAGGATATTTAGAATTTATAGTACCAAAATAATTTGAAAAGGATGCTGAAAAATGGGTTGCAGAAAAGAAAAAAGGAAAATTTAAAATGCGGTCTTGTAAGTTTTGAGAGGCGAATCGTTGGGTGAATTTTTTAATCGCATTCCTTTTTGTTGCTATACCTGACAGGTTTTTAAAACCTGTCAGGTATAAACAGCATTATTCTAAATAAAAAGAGCTCACAGTATCACTGCAAGCTCTTTTGCTTTTTGTAGTCCGTAGGGGAATCGAACCCCTGTTACCAGGATGAAAACCTGGCGTCCTAACCCCTAGACGAACGGACCGTAATCTCAATAAAAACAGTATTAACCGCGTAATACTTTTCGTAGCGAAGACGGGAGTTGAACCCGTGACCTCAGGGTTATGAATCCTGCGCTCTAACCGACTGAGCTACCTCGCCATTTTTGTTTGTGTTACATCCTTGAATGCGGGTGCAAATATAAGACTAAATTTGAACCTTCCAAACATATTTTGAAAAAAAATATTTTTTTTGAAATTCTTTTTTTTTGTATGTATTATTCTATATATTTCCGGAAAATTTTAATATATGGAAGGTAAAATAAAATATGAATTGGAGTTCCCGATAATGTCTTCTCCTCAATTATTGTATCAATATATTTCAACACCTTCCGGTTTATCAGAGTGGTTTGCAGACAATGTAAATTCCAGAGGCGAATTTTTTACATTTATTTGGGATGATTCTGAGGAAAAAGCACGACTGGCTTCTAAAAAGTCAGGCGAAAAAGTAAAGTTTCGTTGGGTGGACGATAATGATAAAGACAGTGAATACTATTTTGAATTGCGAATACTGGAAGATGAAATTACCAAAGATGTTTCTTTAATGGTTGTGGATTTTGCCGAACAAGGCGATTTACACGAAGCCAAACTGTTATGGGAAAATCAGATTTCCGATCTGAAACATGTGATCGGTTCCGCGTAGTTTTTAAGATATATAAAGTATATTTGCCCTGAAATAAAAATCAGGGCTTTTTTTATGGTTAATTATAACGGTGCGATAGTTGAAAACTCCGAAGTACTCATCGAAGGGAACAGAGGATTTCTATATGGAGATGCTATTTTTGAAACGCTAAAAGTATTGGATGGTAAGATCTTGTTTTTGGAAGATCATTATTTCCGATTGATGGCTTCTACGCGAATTGTACGGATGGATCTTCCGATGAATTTTACGATGGAATATTTCGAAGAGCAGGTAAAAACACTATTGCAATCAAAAGAAGCCGCTGCGGCCTACCGTGTACGATTTACAGTTTTTAGACAAAACGGAGGGTTTTATTTGCCAAAAACAAACGAAACAGCCTTTCTGGTTACCGCCGAACCGTTGGAAAATCCCATGTATGCTGTTGCAAACAATACCTATGAAGTGGAATTGTTTAAAGATTTTTATGTCACCAAACAATTGTTGTCTACGCTAAAAAGTACCAATAAAATGGTGCAGATTACCGGAAGTATCTTCGCCGATGAGAACGGTTATGACAATTGTTTGCTGTTAAATGACGAAAAAAATGTAGTGGAGGCTTTGCAGTCCAATCTTTTTATGTTGTTAAACGGAAAACTAATGACGCCGCCAGTAACAGACGGATGTTTAAATGGGGTCATGCGGAAGCAAATCCTGGCGTTAGCCCGTAAAATGGAAGGTATTGAAGTGGTAGAAGAATCCGTTTCGCCTTTCGATCTGCAAAAAGCGGACGAAATTTTCCTGACAAACGTTATTAAAGGAATTCAGCCGGTTACAAAATACAGGAAAAAAGAATATAAAACCGATTTGGCAACAGAGCTGCTTAAAAAATTAAACGCCCAGATCCGATTGGGTTAGTTTAATACCGGATTTTCCGGAGCATTCGACCAAATCAGGTAATCGCCACCCTGTTCCATGATTTTTTCTTTCCAGAAATGAGCGGTCGGCTTGCCGATGATTTTGTTTTTATAGCTGTTTTCGCTAACAATCCACGCGTTGTCTTCCAGTTCATCTTCGAGTTGATGACTGTTCCATCCGGTATATCCCAAAAAGAAACGGATGTTGTTTTTCTTGATTTTTCCTTCGTTAATCAGTTCTTTGGTTAATTCGAAGTCACCGCCCCAATAAATTCCGTTGGAAATTTCGATACTGTTTGTGATCAGTTCCGGGACATTGTGGATAAAATACAGGTTATCCTGTTCTACCGGTCCGCCGTTGTAAATTTTAAAGGTAGCATTAATTTCGGGGATCAGGTCGTGGATGGTATAACCTAACGGTTTGTTGAGTATAAATCCTACAGAGCCTTCGCTGTTGTGATCGGCCAATAGAATAACGGATCTGTTAAATGACAAATCTCCAATTATCGAAGGTTCTGCAATGAGCAGGTTTCCTTTTTGAGGCTTAACTGAAATCATTTTAGCGATAGTTTAAAATTAAATTTAACAAAAAAAAGGCAATTCTACCAAAAAAAAACGTTGAAGGAATAAAAAAAACCTCTCAATGAGAGGTTTTCTATTTTTTTTAAAATGTATTTTATTTATTTACAGAACCTTCCAGTTCAGCACCCGCTTTAAATTTTACAACATTTTTAGCGGCAATTTTGATAGTTTTTCCTGTTTGAGGATTTCTTCCTTCTCTTGCAGCTCTCTTAGAAACTGACCAAGAACCAAAACCTACTAAAGATACTCTTCCACCTTTAGCTAAAGTTCCTTCAACATTGTTTAAAAAAGATTCCAAAGCTAATTTGGCGGCTGCTTTAGTGATACCTGCATCAGCAGCAATTGCATCGATTAATTCTGATTTGTTCATAATTCTAGTTATTAATTGTTTGGTTAAAATTAATTAAATGTCTTACAAAATTATACGGATTTACCAATTACGCAAGTGTTTTCGATCTTTTTGCATGAAAATGTTGATAACTAGAGCTGTTTGTTAATAAACTTAGTTGCTTTTTTCATTTTTTGTGCAACTATTAGTGTTTGTGCGGCTTAGAAAGCGATAGCACTTTCCGAAAAAACAATTCCGTTTAACAATTCGGAGGCTTTCATTCTTTTCTTGCCAGGGAATTGTAATTGTAACAAGTTGATATAACCGTTTGAAACGGCAACTTTAATTTCTTTTTTGGTCGTTTGAATGGTTCCGGATGCCTGCGAATGATTTGCCGCTTCGAAGGCTGTTTCGTAAATTTTGACATTCCATTCCTGTCCGTTGTCCTTAATATAACACCAGGCCGCCGGATACGGACTAAGACCGCGTACCAGATTGTGAACGGTTGCTCCGTTTTGATTCCAGTCGATTTTGCAATTGTCTTTGTTAAGCTTATAAGCCGTTTTGATTTCCGGGCTGTCGGATTGTATCGTCGTAGTGGCTTCTCCTTTTTCGATAAGCTGTAAAGTTTTTAAAACGGTTTCTTGTCCGAGTACCATCAGGCGGTCGTGTAATTCACCAGCGGTTTCGTTGGCTCCGATTTCGGTTTCGCCGCGTAAAATCATCGCTCCGGTATCGATTTTATCATCAATAAAGAAAGTGGTTACGCCTGTTTTGGTTTCTCCGTTGATCACTGCCCAATTGATAGGTGCCGCACCACGATATTCCGGTAATAAAGAGGCGTGAAGGTTAAAAGTACCCAATGAAGGCATTTTCCATACGGCTTCCGGTAACATTCTAAAAGCAACTACAACCTGTAAGTTGGCGTTAAGGCTTTGTAATTCTTCCAGAAACTGTGGGTCTTTTAAATTGGTAGGTTGTAAAACCGGCAATCCTTTTTCGAGAGCGTATTCTTTTACAGCCGAATATTTGATTTTTTGTCCTCTTCCGGCCGGTTTGTCCGGTGCGGTAATTACGGCTGCAATGTCATAATGGTTCTGATATATGGTGTCGAGAATTCCAACGGCAAATTCGGGAGTTCCCATAAATACGATACGTAATGCCTTCATTATTTTAGAATGTATTGGTTTTGTTTGTTAATAGTGATGCGATTGTGTTCCAGTAAAAGTTGGAGTACAAAGATAGTCGCATCCGGACTTATATCGAGCGTGCTTTCGATTTCTCTCGAAGTTAATGCGCCGTTTTGTAATAACGTTGTGATTTTTTCGGCCAGTGCCGCCGGATTAGCATATTCCTGTTTTTTACTCATACATACCGAACAAATACCGCATTCCGGAATGTCGGTTTCTCCAAAATAATGGAGCAGGAACTGACTTTTGCACTGTTTTTTGTCGGATATATACGCGATAACCGAATCAAGCTGTGTTATTTTTAGCTGGTTTTGCTTTTCAAGGAATTTCGCAAGTCGGTTGATGACCAAATCGTCTTCGCGCACTTCGTTAAAGGTAAGCTGACTATCATTGGCCTGACTTTTATAGTTAATGATGGCTTTTTCCTGTAAAATGTTTAAAACATAATGCACCTTATCTTCGGAAGTGTTGGCTTTTCGGGCAATTAAATGGGTATTGATACCCACTTCCATATCGTATACACCGGGATAGTTTCTTAAAATAGACACAATGATGTCTTCATGTGACTTGTTTAAACTGATATATCGGATAATTTCTTTGCTGGGTAATAAAAACTGAATGCTAATCTTTTCGGAGAAATTGGCCGAAAGACTCAAAACGCCCTGACGGTCTAGAAACTGTAAAGCGTTGAATGTTCTTAAAACCGAAAGCTGGTATTGCGCGCAAAACCGATTCAGGTTAAAAGCAAAGGTCTCGTTATAACCTTCGCCGTAGGCAATCTGAAAATAATTGTTTAGTTTCCGGTAAACGGTTTTCAGGTAGTCCTTATCGGGAAGTACTTCTATAAACTGACTTTTAGAAGCGGCAATATCCGACGGAGCAACCAATAATACGGCAAAAGCTTTGGCTCCGTTTCGTCCGGCACGACCGGCTTCCTGATAATAGTTTTCAAGATTGTCCGGTAATTGGGTATGAATGACTGTCTTAACGTCGGGTTTGTCAATTCCCATTCCAAAAGCATTGGTCGCAATCATGACCTGAGTGGCATTGTTAAGCCAGCGTTGCATTTGTTGTTCTTTGTCTTTGGAAGGTAAACCACCGTGATAGTAGGCGGTTGTAAATCCAAGGCTATTGAGTTGGGAAGCCATATCATGACAGGCTTTCCGGTTTCGGACATATATAATAGAGGAATCCTGATTTTTGGTTAGGATTTGTTGTACCCGGTATAATTTGTCTTCCGTTTCAAAAACCATATAAGCGATATTCGGACGGGTAAACGAGCTTTTAAAAATAGCAGGCTGATCCAATCGGAGTTCCTTACAGATGTCTTCCTGAACTTTAGGTGTAGCCGAAGCGGTAAGTGCCAGAAACGGAACTTTAGGAAAAAATGCTTTTAAATCGGAAACCTTTAGATAAGCCGGTCGGAAATCATGTCCCCATTGCGAAATACAATGCGCTTCATCAACGGCAATAAGGCTAATGGGTAAGCTTTTGATACGTTCCATAACCCATTCCGATTGTAGTCGTTCGGGTGAGATATACAGGAATTTATAATTTCCGAATTGGCAATTATCCAATAAATCAATAAGTTCATCGGTTGGAATCCCACCGGTTAAGGCTATTGCTTTGATATCTCTTTTTTGCAGATTTTGCACCTGATCTTTCATCAGTGCCACCAAAGGAGAAATCACCAGGCATATTCCGGGTAATAGCATTGCGGGAACCTGAAAGCAAATCGACTTTCCGCCACCGGTTGGCAATAGGGCAAAGGTATCCTTCCCGTCGAGAACAGACTGAATGATGGCGTCCTGCGGGATCCGAAAACGATCGTATTTCCAGTATTTCTGGAGTATCTGTAAAGCTTCGGACATCAAATTAAATACTATGGAAAACCTTTAAACGGATTGTTAAAGGTCCATTGGTTATTATGAAAGTTTGTCTAAGATAAAAAGAATTCTGTTATCTACAGTATCGCGCGGCACTTCAATCAGGTTATAACCGTATTTTTCGTAGGTTTCTACCAAATGCTCGTGGATTAAAACCGCCTGTTCGTAATTTTCGTAACGGGCGTCGTCACTAATATAAATGTCTTCCCAGGGCGGAAGAATAAAGATTCGGGTGTAAAGGTGCTCGCGACAGGCGGCATCGAAAAAAGCCGGATACGAATCGCCGATATAATGCATGTATGCCAGTACGTCGGGAATACCGCGGTCCAGAAAAACAACATTGGTTTGTTCTTTAGTAGCACTAACAAATTGTTTTTTTCGGCCTTCCAGTAATAATTCGCTAAATAAAAGTGGTTTTTCCAGGAAAAGTTGTTCGATTCCTTGCTCACGGGCTTCCAGGGTAACTTCACGTGAAATTTCAGGATAACAGGTGTATCCTTTATCCGTAAGCCCATTAATCAGTGTGGTTTTCCCTGATCCAGGTCCGCCAATTATAACGATGATTTCCTTATCCACTTTTTGAAAATAAGGCGCAAATTTACATTTTTTTGTGGAAACAACAGAAATAGTTTCTAAATTTATGATTTCGGTCGGCTTCAAATTATAGGAGCAGACCTTGATTATTCATAACTCTACCGTATATTTGCTTTTATTTTTATGAAAATGGATAAAAAAACCGAGGAATTTTACCACAGACTTAAAGAAGAGTTAACCAACTCGACACTATGGCCTTCCGAATATTTGTTTAAGTTTATAGTGCCAACCGATACGGAAAAAGTAAGCACTATAGAAAAATCGTTCGACGGTATGGGTGCTGTAATCCAGACCAATCATTCGAAAACCGGAAAATATACCAGTGTTTCGATAAACGTAACGATGCCGAGTGCACAAAGTGTAATCGATAAATATTTAGAACTGACAGCAATCGAAGGCATCATTTCGCTATAAAGACAAGGAATTATGAGATACAATCCAGAAGAGGCAATACATTTTCTTGAATACAATGCCGAAAGGCCCCATTTGATTATTCCGGAATACGGACGTCATTTGCAAAAGCTGATCGATCAGGCTACGGCGATTGAAGATCGCGACGAACGCAACAAAGCAGCCAAATACATTATCTCGGTAATGGGAAGTTTAAATCCTCATTTACGGGATGTGCCCGATTTTCAGCACAAGCTGTGGGATCAATTGTTTATCATGTCCGATTTTAAATTGGAAGCCGATTCACCGTATCCGATTCCGAATAAAGAAGTATTGAATCAAAAACCGGAAAAACTGGCCTATCCGCAAAATTTTCCGAAATACCGTTTTTATGGGAACAATATCAAATACATGATCGACGTTGCCAATAAATGGGAAGATGGCGAATTGAAAAGCGCCCTGATCATGGTTATTGCGAACCATATGAAAAAATCGTACCTGAGCTGGAATAAAGACACCGTAAAAGACGAAGTGATTTTCGAACATTTGTACGAACTGTCCGGAGGTCAGATCAATCTGCTTAAAACAGATGAGGAATTGTCCAATACAACCGATCTGATGCGGGTGAACAAAAAACAATCCAATAAAACACAGTTTGGAAGTAAGTCGAATAATAATAACAACAACAATAACAAAAAGAATTATTCGAACCAGAAAAACAATAATAACAACAAAAACAATAACCGAAAAGCTTAATTTTCTTTCGAAACATGGGAACATTTAAAATAGAAGGGGGAATCAAATTAAAAGGAGAAATTACCCCTCAGGGAGCCAAGAACGAGGCCTTGCAAATATTGTGTGCAGTATTGCTAACGCCGGAAAAAGTGACTATTTCGAATATTCCCGATATTATTGATGTTAATAAATTGATCACCCTTTTAGGGAATCTGGGCGTAAAAATCCAGAAAATCGGATCGAATGCCTATACATTTCAGGCCGATGAAGTGAACCTGAATTACCTGGAATCCATCGATTTTAAAGACGAAGGAAGAGCTTTACGTGGTTCTATCATGATCGTTGGGCCGTTATTGGCACGCTTCGGAAAAGGATATATTCCAAAACCGGGTGGAGACAAAATCGGACGTCGTCGTTTGGATACCCACTTTGAAGGGTTTATCAATTTAGGAGCAAAATTCCGCTATAATAAAGAAGATTATTTCTACGGAGTGGAAGCCGAAAAACTAAAAGGTACCTATATGCTTTTAGACGAAGCTTCTGTAACCGGAACCGCCAATATCGTAATGGCAGCTGTTTTGGCCGAAGGAAAAACTACCATTTATAACGCTGCGTGTGAGCCGTATTTACAGCAATTGTGTAAAATGCTAAATGCGATGGGCGCTAAAATCACCGGAGTAGGTTCCAACCTGTTGGAAATCGAAGGAGTGGAGCGTTTGGGCGGATGCGAACACCGAATTCTTCCGGACATGATCGAAATCGGTTCGTGGATTGGTTTGGCAGCGATGACACAAAGTGAAATCACCATTAAAGACGTAAGCTGGGATAACCTGGGCGTTATTCCAAATACGTTCCGCAAACTGGGAATCACCTTAGAACGAAAAGGAGACGATATCTATATTCCGGCTCATGTGGACGGCTATGAAATCAAAACCGATATCGACGGATCAATCCTTACGATTGCCGATGCGCCTTGGCCGGGATTCACTCCCGATTTGCTAAGTATCGTTTTGGTTGTGGCAACACAGGCTAAAGGAGAGGTGCTGATTCACCAGAAGATGTTTGAAAGCCGTTTGTTCTTCGTCGATAAATTGATCGACATGGGCGCCAAAATTATCCTTTGCGATCCGCATAGAGCAACGATTATCGGACATAACTTTAAATCGCAATTAAAAGCAACTACGATGTCCTCACCGGATATCCGTGCCGGTATTTCATTACTAATAGCGGCATTATCAGCCAAAGGAAGTAGTATCATTCAGAATATCGAGCAAATCGATCGCGGATACGAAAAAATTGACGAAAGATTACGCGCTATCGGAGCCAACATCGTTCGCGTATAATATAATTAAAGCAGTATAGCAAAAGAGCTGAATCCAAATGGGATTTGGCTCTTTTTCTTTTGGAATATGGAAACGATTACTATAGTATTACTTTGTCTGGCTGCATTTGTAGCTGGTTTTGTGGATGCCATTGTAGGTGGCGGCGGATTGATACAAACTCCGGCAGCGTTGATCTTGTTGCCAAATTATGCGGTGTCGTCGGTGATTGGTTCGCTCAAAATACCGGCCTTTTGCGGAACGTCATCTGCAGCGTATCAATATATTAAAAAGGTAACCGTTAAATGGCGGTTATTACTCCTGATGGCTGTTTTGGCCTTTGTATCGGCTTTTGCCGGATCGCAGGTGCTTACAATGGTTAGTAACGATTTTATGAAACCGTTGCTGTTGGTGATTCTGATTGCGTTGGCGATTTATACCTTTCTTAAAAAAGACTTTGGTCAGCGTAAGGAAGAAGCGGAAATTAGTCCGCGGACAATCGTAATCCGTGCCGCGATTATTAGCTGTATTGTTGGGTTTTACGATGGATTTATCGGTCCCGGAACCGGAAGTTTTTTTGTAGTAGGTTTTATTTCCCTGTTGGGAATGGATTTTTTACAAGCCTCAACGAATGCCAAGCTGGTCAATCTGGCAACCAATTTCGGATCGATATGCCTGTTTTTGCTTAAAGGAAAAATTATCTGGATGATCGCTTTGCCAATGGCGGCCAGTAATGCTTTGGGCGGATGGGTTGGTGCCAAACTGGCTCTTAATAAAGGAAACGGTTTTATCCGGATCTTCTTTTTGGTAGTCGTTATCGGAACGCTGATCCGTTTTGCGTATGATATCTTTATAAAAAAATAAAACCTGTCGGATAAAATCGGACAGGTTTTACATAGCATTGTTATTCGATTATATTCAGAATCTTCAGACCAAAAACAACACCATCGGTTTGGAAACCATTCTGATAGGAGCGTACATAATCCACACGGAACATACGGAATTTGCCCCATCCGATATTGTCGAAACCGGCAGTAAACTCCTGATACGGTTTGGTATTCGGTACATTAATCTGATGAAATCCAACTACCAGATTCCATTGTAATTTGTTTAACAGCGGAATTTTATTCATAATATACCCTTTAAAATCGTGTTCGATATGCGTTTCTAAATACGCATCGTTCGTACTGTTGGAATAGTAGGGTAACAGGTTGAATACATTCAGATAGCGGTCGCTGGTTCCGATATGCGTCTGATTTCCGTTAAAATGTTTATAGTCGACAAACGAAATATTATCGGCATTAAAAAACTTACCGGCTTTAAAACGGATTCCCAAATCCCCTTTATTTCCCAATCGGGTGTTGTAATCGATAGCACCGGAAACAAGATCGTAATTGTAATTGTCGGAACTTCCGGCAAACGCTTTTTCATAGGCCAGCGATAGTGTCGGATATTTTTCGTTCGGAATGTTCACTTTTCGATCCGGTCTGGAGATATATTTCTGACCAAATCGGATTCGGGTAGCGATACTTGCTTTTACAAGATTGTGTTTTTCCAGTGCTGCGATCGTATTGTCTTCCGGAAGTAACGGATTGTTTGAGGTATACGGTTTGTCGCGTTTAAAAATAACATAATCCGTATTGTTGAATAACGGTTTTCGGGCGGAATATTCCAATTTACCATTCAAGGTAATTCCATTGACAACCTCTTGTCCGTAATTGATACTGATAAACTCCTTATTATAGAATTTCGCGAAGTTGTTTTTAAAGAACAACGTAGTTACCGAATTCAGGATGTTGCTAATCGGCTGTGCGGCGTTAAACTGCTGGATACTACTTCCTCCGGAAATATTCAGAGACGCATTATTAATCGAATTAAAACGGTGGTAAATGTTACCCACAACGCGCAAACGGTTTTCGGCAAAACCATAATTCAGTTTACTGCTAATCGTGGTGGCACTTCCTTTTTCGTCATCCCAGGTGCGGAATGAAAAACCGGAATTCAGATTCCAGCCTTGTACGGTATTAAAATTAACGGAAGTCGGATCGATTACACCGTCGTAGCTAAAAATTTGCTTTTTAAACGAATTGCGATGCGTATAACCAAAAAGAATATCACTCAGGCTGAATTTATTCTTTTTTGCATCGATGGAATCCAGATAAACCTGAGAGGTTCTCAATGTTTGAATACTGTCTTTTTTATGATAGTCGGTTACTTCCTCATCGGTTAGCGGAACCGGACGGAACGCATCCCAATACGTATTGTCTTTTTTATTGGCTTCTTTCTGAATCGTAACGATTTCGTTTCGGAAGGTTTTCTTTTCAAAGCTATCGCGGAAAACATAATTGTTGAATACGTGCGTAAACTTACCGGTAAATTTAATCCCGAAAATACCCGCTGTAAAATCCATCGTCTGAATGTTTTTGGCCCAGATTCCGGTTCCGGTATTATAGGTGAAATTCTGAGTCAGTTTCATCGTTTCCATCACCGGTTCCTGCATACGATAACCTTTTATGTCTAGATCTACGGCATAAATGGCCCAGGTGTCTTCTACGATATAAATATAGCCTTCAAAAACGGGCTCTTTGTCACGTTTCGGTGTGATTTTAATTTTATTGATCAAATGATTATAGTTGTCGAAAAACGTGCTTTCCAACGTATACTTATAATAGTTGAACGCATTATTCGCGATAGGCGATACCATATTGATTCCGAAATTGACGTAATTCTCGTAAAAATCGTAATGCGTACCGCGAGCGGTGTTATAGCTAAAACCTTTGTCGTTTCCGCTTACTTTGGAGGCGATGATTTCCTCGCGAAGGTTATTCGGTTTTTCGAATGCGATTTTCGAAACGGTTTCCGATAAATAGATGATTCCGGTACCGGTTGAATCGATGGAACCATTCATATCACCGATTTCCTGTCCTAATATTTTTTTCGGCATATCCTTGACACGGAAAATTCCACGGGAGTAGAAATCGGCTTCAAACTTATCCGATTTGGCCATATTCTTTTTCCGACTGGCAATAGCACTACGAATAATAGCATTAGCCGGATTTTCTTTATTGTTGATGACCACCTCATTCAGAATAAAATTTTCATCGGCAAGCGTAACGTCCTCTACTATATAAGGTAGGCGGTTCACGTTAACGGTTATTTTTTTGGTTTTAAAACCCAGACATTGGTAAATAAGGGTGTAGGTTCCCTGATCTTTTACGCTGATTTCGTAGAAACCGTTGTCGTTGGTTGAGGTACCATTATAGGTATTCTCAATCAGTACGCTGGCATAAGGTAACGGCTGACCGGTACTGGTAACCACTTTTCCACGGATCTGAGCCATGGAAAGGAACGTACATAAAAGAGTGAGTAGTGTAATTGTTTTTTTCATCGGAATTGGGTATTAAGGCGTTTCATTATACTAATGACGCTTTAAAATCCAAAAAGGTTGCATGGGTTATAAAAAAGATTGCAACGCCAGATCATAACTCTGTAAACCGAAACCAATAATTACCCCTTTGGCATTCGGCGAAATATAGGATTGGTGGCGGAAAGGCTCTCTGGAAAAAGTATTGGAAATATGAACCTCGATCACCGGAGTAGTCACGGCTTTAATCGCATCGCCAATACCAATGGAAGTATGCGTATAGGCACCGGCATTCAGGATGATACCGTCAAAATCGAACCCTTTTTCCTGGATTTTGGAGATCAGTTCGCCTTCGATATTACTCTGATAATATTCCAGATGAATATTGGGAAAGCGATTTTGCAGGATCTTAAAATAATCCTCAAAAGTTTGGGAACCGTATATTTCAGGTTCGCGTTTTCCTAAGAGGTTTAGATTTGGGCCGTTAATAATGATCAGTTTCATGAATGCTTTTTTTTTGTAAAAATAACTAAAAATAGCATTTTATTGCACCTAACGGTTTTTAAAACCTGTCAGTAATGCGAGTAACGAGATTAAAAAAGGGATTGTTCGAAAACAATCCCCTTACTAACTAACCTATGAGTGAGGTTAAAACATATAGCCTAAAGAAAATTGGATGGTCGAGTTTTTGACATCCGCATCTTTAGAGACTTCGGTAAGACCAAGGGCATAGCGGCCCTGTATAAAAATACTATTGGTTATTTTATAACTCAAACCACCGGCAACGGCAAAATCAAAAGTTTTGGAATCATTTGAACTCACTTTATTGCGTTCGCTTACCAGGAAGGAAGCCTGTGGTCCTAATTCCAGACTAAGTTTGTTTGAAGTCAGATAGAATTTGGCCAGTACCGGAATAGAGATATAGCCCAATTCATTTTTAATCTGATCACCTAATCCTTCCAGTTTGGCACCCTGAGTAGAATACAAAAGCTCCGGTTGGATGGAAAGGTTTTCTAGTAATTTAATCTCCGAAACAATCCCGGCATGATAACTGGTTATGGTTTTAAAGTCATAACCTTCGACATTACCACCGGTAAAATTGGCGAAATTCACTCCGGCTTTCACCCCAAATTGGATCATTTGGGCATAAAAAGGAGTACAAAATAAGGTGAATACTACTAAAAAAAACAGATTTTTTTTCATAAAAACAGATTTTAGGGATTTTTTAATATTCTTGTAAGATATTGTTGATCAAATATATAACGTTTTTTTGTGAAAAATAGTATTAAAATTATTTTTCTTTTGGACATATGTCGTGATCAACGAATAGTTTTTTTTATACATTTGCCTCGTTAATTTTAATAAACAAAACAATCATGAAAAAGATTATTTTAACAGTAGCAGCAGTATTCGCTTTCGGATTTGCTAACGCTCAGGAAGAAGCTAAAGGTGAAGGTTTCTCTAAAGGAGATGTATTCATTTCTGGTTCTGTAGGTTTTGGAACTAGCAAATACACACAAAACAACAACTACAAAGAAGATTCATTTACAATTGCTCCAAGAGCAGCTTACTTTGTAACTGAAAACATCGCAGTAGGAGTAGGTTTAGGATATTCTTCTTCTAAAGTTCAGGCAACTGAAGCATCTGAGGCTGCTAAAGTTGATATGTTTTCAGTAGGAGCATTCGGTAGATATTATTTCACGCCAGCTTCTAAATTCTCTGTTTTCGGACATTTAGGATTTGACTATGCTAACTCTAAAAACAAAGCAACTGATTTAAAAGTTAATGCATTTGCAGTTGAAGTAGCACCAGGTGTTAACTACTTCTTCAACAAAAACTTTGCTGTAGAAGCTACTTGGGGTGTATTAAGCTATGCATCTGCTAAAGCTGATGTAGAAGGTGCTGAGGCTTCAACAAACTTCAATTTAGGTTTAAACTTAAATGATATTAAATTAGGTTTGATCTACAAATTCTAATCTAATTTAGATTTTATAAAAGAAAACCTCCCATTGGGAGGTTTTTTTATATCTTTAATCTGTTAAAAAAATCAAGCCCCCTTTTTCTAAAGAGAATGGGGCTTTTTTTAAAATAAGTTTATTTTTTTAACAGTAAAATTATTATTAAAATGAAATTTAAAATAACAGTACTTTTCTTATTTGTTACAAAAATGATTTTAGGGCAAAGTTTTTGTCCGCCAAACGGGATTTCAACCAATCCGGGAAATCCGATTAATCCGCAACAAACGAATTATCTGAACCATTTTGATTGGACGACAACAAACCCGTTTTATCCAATCAATTCACAGTGTAACCCAAATACGTTTACACCAAATCCATTCCAGTCGAATCAGTTGGAATTGTTGCCGCTTTCGCTTACTAAAGATATGAAACCGGAAAACGGATGGGAAATGGTGGCTTATAATATGGGATTTGATAATAACAATAATCCGTTGTTGGCCCGACCGGAGCATACGTATGTTATGATGTATAATAAATATACCGGCAAGCTACGTATTTTGGTAAAATGGTGTCGTAATGTGAATTACAACGGAGCGATGCTTACCTTGAAATTCGCACCGGGATTCCAGACGAATCTTCTGGATATGGCTAATGATGAAAAAGCTTTAAATACACCACACATACAAAATCCATCGATCAGTACAGCCTTAAAGTTTTATAATGATAATAATTCCTGGGCGTATGCCGAGTTTAAAATGAATTATGATCCGTGTACCTGTAGCTTTCCGGAATCGTCACGATTGTTATTGTATTCGGAATTGATAAGTAACTCGTCGGTTGAACTAACCGGTAAAATAACCGGGACGATTACCTCTATTTCTGGAGGACAAGGAACAGCTTCGTCGGATGGTGCTTTCTGGAAGTCGGCAAACAATATCAGCGATAAGATGATGAAGGTACATAGTGGTGCGCAAAAGTTTGCGGATACCTATGAGAAAATTTATACCGATCTTGCCGATGGAGGGATTACGATAAATGCAATTAAGACCTTAGGGAATTCGATGAAGGAAAATCAATTCTTAAAAGCGGGATTAAAAGCATTGCCCTATGTAAGTGATGCGGTTAAGTTTTTAGGAGGTCTGTTTGGAGGTGGTTTAAGTGGAAGTGGTCCCTTGGAAATAGCGCCTTTAAGTGTAAATCTTGATGTAAAGATTAAAGGAACTATTGCGACACAGGATCCGATGCACAATCAGACAATCGGTTTGCCGGGTTCGCAAATGCAGGGATATTTACCAGGAACTACCGGTGGACAACCGTTGTATAACGAAACTATGGGGATTTTCTCATTGATCAATGCTCCGGTGATGTATTATACGGAAACAAACACGACAAAAGAATTTATAAATAGAGAAAAAGTAGGTCTTTCTAATCCAAAATATTTAGAAATAAAAAGTTTGTATAATTTTGTTGATAGAAATTATAAGCTGTCAGGAGATGCTCTTAAATATGCAATCAACCCGGCAAGTGGATTGGTGTTACAAGATGCAGAAGTAATGTTGATTACAGAATATGTTAAACCGTCAATTGAATATGCAAAAGCTAATCCAAATTCTACTATTGTTGGTGTTGATGTAGATATGAATAATGGTTTGGAGATAGCAGGAACGACAAAAGGACCATTAGTTGATGAAACTGCAGCTGTTTTTCAAAATGTATTTAGACCAATAGGAATAAAAAACTATAAGAATGACTATTCATTTACCTATTCATATAGTGTAACTCCTAAGTTAGGTAGTGCAAGAAGATTGGATTATTACCCGAATGCAACGCCAAAATTCTCGTGCTATGGAGGCGGATCTGAATTTTCATGTAATTGGACAACAGGCTATATGCGACTATTTAGTTATAATCAAAAAATGCCTATTGCAAATAGTTTTTCGTTCTTGGATCTTAGTCATTTTGTGTCTAATTATAATGTTGAGTCTATAAATCCGAATTTAATTACGCCAAAAGATGAGTTCCTTGCACCTCGAATCAAGAGTTTTAAACTAAAATTTATCTTAAACCTAAAACGTACCGATAATCCGGATGCGCAAAACGTATTATACGTCGTAACGTATCCGATTGAGTTAAAAGCAGCTCCGGCAGGGTATAACATGACAGGTTCGAATTATATCACCGATGCGCAGGCTTATGCCGCTCAGGGTGGATTTAATCCGGCAGTACCAACAAACAAAGTTATTCCGGTTACACAGGCAGAATTGACAACGATTTGTGCGGCTACGGCTTATAAAAACAACAGAATGTCAACCAGTGGTAAAATGACTGGTGAGTCATTAGGTCTGGAAATGGCTAAAGAAAATAATATGGATGTAAAACCATTATTGTATCCGGTTCCGGTTAAAGAGCGATTGAATATCGAGTCGAATGATAACGAATTGCTTTCAATTGTCGATTTTTACGGAAAAACGGTATATACTTTTGAATCCAATACCAATCAGGATAAAGGGCAGGTGCTTTCAGTAGATGTGTCCCGATTTGCTACAGGGGTCTATATGATGACCTATAGAAATCCATCCGGAGAATTAAAAAGTATCAAGTTTACAATCGAATAATAACAAAAAACGCCTCTCATTTGAGAGGCGTTTTTTATATTTTAGAATTTAAATCCAAGTCCGACCTGGAAGACTTTGTTTTTCGCATCGGTATCTTTTACGACCTCATTTAAACTATAGGTATAACGACCAGTTAAAAACAGACCGTTATCAAAGTTAAAGGAAGCACCGATCGCCAAAGCGGTATCGAATTTGTTTACTTCATTGGTTTCGATGGAATTGTCATTAGTATCATGACTTTCGTTTAGTTTGAATCCAAATTGCGGACCAGCTTCCACACTAAGTTGCTTGATAATATACAATTTGGCTAAAACCGGGATATTCAGGTAATCGATTTTGTGTTTTGTGGTATAGGACGTTCCGAGTAAATTGTAATTACTCTCAAATCCCTGTTGGGAATATAAAACCTCCGGCTGAATGGAGAATACGTTGGAAACGATTGGAACTTCACCGACTACACCAATATGGAAACCGGTACGATTGTCCGGGCCATCTTCGAATTTACCTTGAGTTACAGTGGAAAAGTTCATCCCACCTTTAATACCAAAACTTGCTTTTTCCTGTGCATTAGCGGTAGTGATTGCGGCTAAAAATAACAGGCTGGCTGATAAAAATTTTGTAAATTTCATAGTGTTGAATTTTAAGTTTTTTAACTTTATCCAGAAATCATGCCAAAAATTACTTACAGATTGTTTTTGATGCAAACACTACTTGTGAATGACTAACTGGGAATCGTATATAAAAGAGTATAAATCGTATCTGAAACTCGAAAGGGGATTGTCGGAAAATACGATTGCCAATTATGCTTTCGATGTCGAAAAACTCGTGTCACACCTCGAAAATACTCAGCAGGAGGTATCGCCCTTAAAAATTGATGAACAGGCTTTACAGGGCTTTATTTATGCAATTTCGGGTGTGGTCAATGCGCGGTCGCAAACCCGGATTATTTCGGGACTAAAAAGTTTTTTTAATTTTTTGATTTTTGAAGGTTATCGGGAAACGACACCGCTGGAGCTGATTGAAATACCCAAAGTGGGGCGAAAATTACCCGATACTTTATCGACAGAAGAAATTGATAAACTTATCGGAGCGATCGATTTGTCTAAAAATGAAGGCGAGCGTAACAGGGCGATGCTGGAAACGCTTTATAGTTGCGGACTTCGGGTTTCGGAATTGGTGACGTTAAAGTTGTCGGATTTGTTTTTTGAAGAAGGTTTTATCAAAGTAACCGGAAAAGGAAATAAGCAACGTTTTGTACCGATTGGTACGGCGACTCAAAAATATATTGTACTGTATAAAGACAGTATTCGGAATCACCAAACGATCAAAAAAGGATTTGAAGACACCTTGTTTTTAAACCGTAGGGGAAGTGGATTGACCCGGGCGATGGTTTTTACGATTATCAAAGACCTGGCGGTTAAAATTAACTTGCAGAAGACGATTAGTCCGCATACGTTCCGGCATTCTTTTGCGACACATTTACTGGAAAACGGCGCCGACTTACGTGCCATTCAGATGATGCTTGGACATGAATCGATAACCACTACCGAAGTCTATATGCATCTGGATCGGAAACACCTTTCAAAAGTTTTAAACGCCTACCATCCGCGGAATAACTAGATGATCAAATAAAAAAAGCATTTCCATTGGAAATGCTTTTGTCTTTTTATGCAGGTGAATTTATTTGGCAATATTAACCGCTCTGGTTTCACGGATTACGGTAATTTTTACCTGACCCGGATACGTCATTTCGGTTTGGATCTTCTGTGAAATATCGAACGATAGCGTTGAAGCCATTTCGTCGCTCACTTTTTCACTTTCTACGATTACACGTAGTTCACGTCCGGCCTGGATCGCATAAGCGTTTTTAACACCGTTAAATCCGTAGGCGATTTCTTCAAGATCTTTCAGACGTTGGATATAGGAATCCAATACCTGACGTCGTGCGCCTGGTCGTGCTCCCGAAATAGCATCACAAACCTGAATAATCGGTGCGATAAGCGATTTCATTTCAATCTCGTCGTGGTGTGCTCCAATAGCGTTGCAAACCTCTTCTTTTTCACCGTATTTTTCCGCCCACTGCATACCTAAAATAGCGTGTGGTAGTTCGCTTTCGGTTTCCGGTACTTTTCCGATATCGTGTAATAAACCGGCTCTTTTGGCTAGTTTTACGTTTAATCCTAATTCGGCAGCCATAACACCACAAAGTTTGGCAACTTCTCTCGAGTGTTGTAACAGGTTTTGTCCGTAAGACGAACGGTATTTCATACGTCCAACGATTTTGATAAGCTCCGGATGTAAACCGTGGATACCTAAATCGATTACGGTACGTTTACCTACTTCGATAATCTCGTCATCAATTTGTTTCGCCGTTTTGGCAACTACCTCTTCGATACGTGCCGGGTGAATACGACCGTCGGTTACTAACTTGTGTAAAGCAAGACGGGCAATTTCACGGCGAACCGGGTCAAAACAGGAAAGGATAATCGCTTCCGGTGTATCGTCTACGATGATCTCCACTCCGGTAGCGGCTTCTAAGGCACGGATATTACGCCCTTCACGTCCGATAATACGTCCTTTAACATCGTCGGATTCGATATTGAATACTGAAACACAGTTTTCAACAGCTTCTTCCGTACCAATACGCTGAATCGTGTTGATGATGATCTTTTTTGCTTCCTGATGTGCGGTTAATTTCGCTTCTTCAATTGTTTCCTGAATATGCGACATCGCACTCGATTTTGCATCCGAACGCAGGCTTTCTACCAATTGATTTTTAGCTTCCTCTGCAGAAAGACCGGAAATGACTTCCAGTTGTTCTACCTGACTTTTATGAAGCTTTTCGATTTCAGCTTGCTTTTTATCAAGAACGTCAATACGGTTGTTGTAATCGGTAACTTTGTTTTCCAGTTCGTCGTTGCTTTTTTTGGCTTTAGCCAGCTCGTTCGATACCTGTGATTCTTTGTCGCGGGTTCTTTTCTCTGCTTCGGCAATTTTTTTGTCGCGACCTAAAATTACCTGTTCGTGTTCTGCTTTTAATTCAATGAATTTTTCCTTCGCCTGAAGAATCTTATCCTTTTTGATCGCTTCTCCTTCCGTTTTAGCGTCTTTTATCAGGGAAGCTGCTTCACTTTTTGCATTTTTAATCAATGTGGAAGCATTGATTTTTTCTAAATACTTAGCAATTCCAAAACCGATTCCTGTTCCTGCAATACAGCAAATAATTATTATAAGTGTTGTGCTCATGGTGTGTTTGAAAGTTATATATAAAAAAAAGCCTACATTAGGGTTATTGCATAAACTCGTAAAGACAAGTTTTGAGCTAACTCGTTGTTCAAGGATCTGTTCAGGACAGCTTGCTTTAGAAACGATGATTCGCTCATTTTAATTTGTTAGTGTTGAGTTTATCAAATAGGTACTAATGTAGGCAGTATCTTAATCTATTTAAAGAACGTGTTTATTTTGATAGAATCGAATTCAGATGGTCGTCCATTTTTTTTAAGCGATCAAAAGCATCTTGAAAATCAGTGGATTTGTCAATTTGTTTTTGTTCCAATTGCGAGGCAAACTGTAAGGCACACATGGCTAAAACATCCTGTTTATCGCGCACGGCATAGTTTTCCTCGAATTGTTTAATCATTGTATCAATCTTTTTGGAGGCACTTCGGAGTCCTTCTTCCTGTGTATAATCCACAGTTAGCGGGTAAACCCTGTCGGCGATAGATATCTTTATTTTGAGCTTGTCATCCATAAACTTTCTATTCCGATAGTTGTGCTATACAATAATCAATTTCGCGTATTAATGAATTTATTTTGAGTTTCGTTTCTCTCTTGTTTTCTTCACTGCCTAATAATGAATTCGCCATTTTCAGGTTTTCATACTGCGCCTGTAGGGCGGTAATTTCCTCTTTCTGACGGTGTATCGCTGCTGTTGATCTCGATAATTCATTTCGCAATTCCTGATTCTGTTTTTCAAGGCCATCCATTTTTAGGAGGAGCTTGGAAAACTTATGTTCAAGAGAATCAATGATTTCCGATAATCCATTCATTGCAGACTGATTTCATTATATGATTTTACAAAGTTAGCATTCCTAATGAGAAATACCAATAGTTTTACTAAAAAAAAGGAAAATCTTTGGCTGTGTTTGGTAATAATTTGTCTTATAGTTAGTTAAGTTTTTGCAGTATTTTTAGTTTGTTTTATATTTGTTTTTTATATTAGCCTAAATTCGTTTTATGAGACTGTTGTTGTTTTTCTGCTTCTCTTTTTTGTGTTGTTTTTCGCAAAATCAATATCCAAAGGATTATTTCCGATCACCACTTGACATTCCGTTACAATCGTCCGGAACTTTTGGGGAATTGCGTGGCAATCATTTTCATTCGGGACTGGATTATAAAACACAACAGCGTACCGGTTTGCCGGTTTTTGCCGTAGCCGATGGCTATGTTTCCCGAATAAAAGTTTCTACGTTTGGTTATGGACATGCATTATACATCACACATCCCAATGGTGTGACTACGGTATATGGCCATTTAAAGGCATATTCAGGTAAAATCGGGGAGTATGTGCGTAAAAAGCAATATGCTCAGAAAAAATTTGAAGTCGAGATATTTCCGTTGGCTTCGGAATTGCCGGTTACCAAAAGCGAGTTAATTGCATTATCCGGAAATACTGGTGGATCGGGTGGTCCGCACCTTCATTTTGAATATCGGGATACCAAAACGGAAAAAACACTCAATCCGTTATTGTTTGGTATGGATAAGGAAACCACCGATACCAAAGCGCCGTCCATAAATGGAATCGCCGTCTATCCGATTAGTGATGATGCCGTGGTAAACCAATCGCAAAATCCGGTATTGGTTGCCTTGTCGCTTCAAAAAGACGGTTCTTATATGGGAAGTAAAGTGATGGCAAAAGGCGC
The DNA here is from genome assembly GCF_039888695.1 of Flavobacterium sp. CAU 1735. NCBI lineage: Bacteria > Pseudomonadati > Bacteroidota > Flavobacteriia > Flavobacteriales > Flavobacteriaceae > Flavobacterium > Flavobacterium sp. CAU 1735. The sequence continues at coordinate 773,641 of NZ_JBDQQQ010000001.1, forward strand.
TATTGGCTTTTCGCTGGATGCGTATGATACGTCCGATAATAACTATAGCAAAAACGGAATTTATAAAGTGGAAACCTTTTTAAACGGTACCAAACTCTATGGATATCAGTTTGATGCTTTTTCGTTTGACGAATCCCGTTATATCAATAATTTTATCGATTTCGAACGCTATAAAAAAACAAAACTCCGCTATCAAAAGCTGTTTTACAAAAAGAGCTATCCGTTTTCGATTATCAGTAGTAACGCCAAAAACGGACAAATTGCGGTAAAAGAAAAAGATACATTTTCCTATCGTATCGAAGTGTCCGATTTCCACAATAACAAAACCATCATTAATATTCCGGTAGTCTATTCGGATCAGCCGGTAAAATTCCCGCGTAAAGAAGTTACCACGCCGTATTTTATCAAAGCGAGCAACGATCATAATTTTACAAAAGACAATATTTCGGTATTTGTACCGGCGAATGCTTTTTACGAAGATTTTTACCTGCGTTTTGATGTGAAAAACAATATATTGGATCTGCATGACGATACCGTTCCGGCACACAACAATATTACGATCACTTTCGATGTTAAAGGAATACCGAACCTGGATTATAAAAGAAGCTTTATCGGTCGGATGGATGGTAGCAAACCGGAATATTTTACGACAACCAAAAAAGGAGATTTGTTTTCAATCCGCACCAAAGATCTGGGTAAATTTATGCTAATGCAGGATAGTGTCGGACCGAGAATATACAAACCGAATTTTGCCACCGGTAGTACGATTGATAAATTGGATACGATTAGCGTACATATTCAGGATGATTTATCCGGGATTAAAGAATACAACGGTTACCTGAATGGGAAGTGGATTTTAATGAAATACGACTATAAAACCAAATTACTGGTACACGATCTTAACGATATGATTTATGACGACGGAAGGAATGATTTGAAAATTATTGTGTCTGATAATATAGGAAATTCCACTACCTTTGAAACGCACTTTTTTAAAACCTTAAAACCAACCTCTCTTGAAAAGAATAATTGATTTTATTGCGATTTGTATTTTATTTATTGGTTTTGGCACGTATGCACAAACGGCTCGGGTAAAAGGAATCCTTTTGGACGAGTCCAATAAACCAATAGCAAAAGCATCTGTTAAAACCAATACCGCTTCCGTTATATCGAATGAAAACGGTTTTTTTCAAATCACAGTACCGGCCAATCAAAAGATAACGATCGAGATCACACACGTTAGCTACAAAAAAGTAGCAACGGTTCTTTCGTTAAAACCCAATGAGGATTATGAACTAAACGTGGTGTTAAACCAGCGTGCGGAACAATTGGGCGAAGTGGTGGTGTCGAAAGGAGGGCGAAAAAGAGTAGAAGGAATTATAACCATCGCACCGGAAGTGATCCGGACGATTCCCGGAGCCAATGCCGGAGTAGAAAATATATTAAAAACCCTTCCGGGTGTTTATTCTAACAACGAATTGAGTACGCAATATGCCGTTCGGGGTGGAAATTACGACGAAAACCTGGTGTATGTCAACGAAATCGAAGTATACCGACCGTTTTTGATTCGTTCCGGTCAGCAGGAAGGATTGAGTTTTACCAATACGGAAATGGTTCAGAATGTTGATTTTTCTGCCGGAGGATTTCAGGCCAAATACGGCGATAAATTATCATCGGTATTGGATATCACCTACCGACGTCCAACCAAATTTCAGGCGGCTTTCGATGCCAGTTTATTAGGCGGAAGTGCTACCGTGGATCTGGTTTCCAAAAATCAGAAATGGAGTAATATTACCGGTGTGCGTTACCGCGACAACAGTCTTCTGGTAAAAAGTCAGGAAACCGAAACCAACTTCCGACCAACATTTGTTGACGTACAAACATTGATCAATTTTGACGCATCCACCAAATGGCAATGGAGCTTTTTGGGGAACATCTCGCAAAACCGCTATAACTACCAACCGATATCCCGTCAGACGAATTTTGGAACGATTGATAACCCGATCGCTTTACAGGTGTTCTACAACGGACAGGAAAAAGACCGTTATCTGACGTTATTTGGTGCATTGAAATCGGTGTATCAGGTCAGTGACGATTTTAAACTGAAATTTATCGGATCGGCTTATCATACGCAGGAACAGGAGCATTTCGACATTCAGGCGCAATATGCATTGGGCGAAGTGGATAGTAATATCGGATCGGAGACTTTTGGTGATGTTGTCTATTCCCGTGGCGTAGGATCGCAATTAAGCCATGCCCGAAACAACCTGGATGCACTTATTTTTAACGGAGAAGTAAAAGGATTTCATTCGTCCAAAACCAGCGAACATCAGGTGGAATGGGGGCTGAAATTTACAAAAGAAGATATTCGCGACCGTATTGTAGAATGGGAAGCGATCGACTCGGCTGGTTTTTCATTACCGGCACCGATTTTGGATATTCCGCATGATCAACCTTATACACCGTATACCGGACCCTTGGCACCGTATCAGAATGTGCGGGCGACCAATTTTGTGCAAATCAACCGTTTTTCGGGTTATGCCCAATGGAATTACCGTGGGGAAATCGGAACAGCCGAATATTGGGTAAATGCCGGAGTTCGGGCGCATCAATGGCAGGTGAGTGGCGATAATATTACGACCGGCGACAGTCAGTTTGTGATTAGTCCGAGAGCGCAGTTTGCTATAAAACCGGCCTGGGCAATGGACATGTTGTTCCGTTTGTCGGGAGGAGTCTACCATCAACCGCCATTCTATCGTGAATTGCGTGACGCCGATGGTGTGGTACAACCCAACGTAAAAGCGCAACAATCCGTTCATATTGTATTGGGGAACGACTATAGTTTTAAAATGTGGGGAAGGCCGTTTAAGCTGATATCCGAAGCCTATTATAAAAATCTGTCGGATGTGAATACCTATACAATCGACAATGTACGCATTCGCTATAGCGCCAATAACGATGCTACGGCCTATGTATATGGAGCCGATTTCCGTTTAAACGGGGAATTTGTTCCGGGTACCGAATCCTGGTTTAGTTTTGGTTATCTGAAAACAGAAGAGAATCAGGACGGACGCGGCTATATTGCCCGACCAACCGATCAGCGTTTGAAATTCGGATTGATGTTTCAGGATTATATGCCCAACATTCCGAACCTGAAAATGTACCTGAATGTAGTGTATAATACCGGACTACCGGGTGGCTCACCTTCGTATGCCGATCCGTACGACTATCAGTTGCGACTAAAAGACTACCGCAGAGCCGATGCCGGTTTCTCCTATGTTTTTAAAGATACCACGATTAAATCGACTAAAAACTGGTTAAAGCCGTTTCAGGAAGTGGCTTTGGGATTTGAAATTTTTAACCTTTTCAACAACCAGAATGCTATTACCAATACCTGGGTGCGCGATGTTTATACGAAGAGCCAATACGGAATTCCGAATTATATGACAACCCGTACGTTCAATTTAAAATTGAATGTAAGATTGTAGTTCCAGTGTAAAAGTTATATATTTGAAATACCATTTAATTCCCGAAGATGAAAAAGATTGTAACCTGTACCGCTTTACTTCTGACATTTCTTTTTATTGGATGTAAAGAGCCGGAAAGTAATAAGCCAAAGGTAATTTACGATGCCACGAAAAATGCGGTAAACAATCCGGTAAAAAGAGATTCTTCACAAATTAAGATCGCCGATTTGCCGATCTATATGGAAGGAACCAAATACCTGATTCATGCTATCGGGGATATTCGGGTATACGACGGTCCGGGAAGCAGCTACGGATCCAGTAAAACCAACTCGGTGAGTTATGCAATTTCCAATTACAACCGCTTTGAGGTGACCGGGTATTTTCAGAATTTAAAATTCCAACATGTCGATTCGACAGCAATGCGAAGTCTTACGGATAAAGCCATTCAGATTCAAACGGCAACCTACCTGAATACGATCGCCGATAAAACCAAAAAACAGATTCTGGTGTATTCGTTAGTCGATTCGGATACCAATCGCGACGGGAAAATCGATTCCAACGATATCAAATCGCTATACCTGAGCAATTTTAACGGAACCCATTTTACCAAATTATCGGATGATTTGCAGGAATTATTGGATTGGAATGTAGTAGAAGTACAAAACCGACTGTATTTCCGTACGATTGAAGACATCAATAAAAACGGAGCGTTCGATAAAAAAGATCAGGTGCATTATTTCTTCGTAAACCTGATGGATAAAGAATGGAAGGCAGAAGAATATATGCCGATCTAAATCAGGATATCGCTTTCTAAATCCGATTTTTCAATCTTAAAATCAAAACCGAGTTTGGCGACTAATTCGGTTACCAGCTTTTTATACCAGTTTTCCGATTTCGGATGAATGTATATCGTCTCGATAAGGGTGTTGATATCTACATTGATTTTTAAGCCTTCGTTGATCGATAGCTTTTGAGACGTAACGTCCGAAATAATCCGGATTTCTTTTTCGTACTGAAAACTTTTACGTTTAAAAAGGAATGGGAAAAAAGCATCATCAAACGGAATATACTCCTTTTTATAATCGATATAGTGTACTTCGCCGATATATTGCTCAAAATGCTTTTCCAAGGCCAAAGCGGCTTTTAAACGTCCAACGGTCGACTGTATCGCCAATCCTTCGTTGTTTTTGGTGAAAATTTGCCACATCGCGAAAGATTCGTATTCGTTGGCATGCCAACTACTGATCACGACATTTTCGCGATGCGACTTATAATAGTCCAGGAACTTGGGATTGTTCTCTGCAATTTTTTTGATTTCTTCAAAAGTAGGCTCGCTAAACGTGCCTTCGTATTGGTCTTCGAATTTATCCGAACGCGACATAAACATTTTCTGATACAGTAACAGATCCAGGAATTTCGACAAGTCGAGATACTTCCAGATAATGGTATCCGGGTTTTCAGGAAGTGTGATATTCGGATTCTGTCTGTACATAGGCTGTTTATTCGAACGATTGCATCATAACCAGTTTGGAATAGGTTCCGTTTAAGGCAAGCAATTCGTCGTGCGTACCTTGTTCTACAATTTCACCTTTTTGCATTACTACGATCTTATCAGCCTTTTGAATGGTTGAAAGTCGGTGTGCAATCACAACCGAAGTTCGGTTTTGCATCATATTTTCCAACGCCTGTTGTACCAAACGCTCGCTTTCGGTATCCAAAGCCGAAGTTGCTTCGTCCAGGATCATAATCGGTGGATTTTTCAAAACAGCTCTCGCGATAGACAAACGTTGCTTCTGACCACCGGATAATTTGTTTCCGCTATCTCCGATATTGGTATCGATACCATTTGGCAGGTCTTTTACAAACTCGTAGGCATTAGCCACTTTTAAGGCCGCAAGAATCTCGTCGTCGGTAGCATCCTGTTTGCCTAAAAGGATGTTGTTTTTAATCGTATCGTTAAATAGAATACTATCCTGCGTTACAAGTCCCATCAGGCCACGTAACGCATGTAGGTCGTAATCTTTAATATTGATGTTGTCAATTTTGATTTCACCTTCCTGAACATCGTAAAAACGCGTCAGCAAATTGGCGATAGTACTTTTTCCGCTACCGGATTGTCCTACCAAAGCCACGGTTTTACCTTTTGGCACTTCCAGTGAAAAGTTTTTCAGCACATTTTCATCCTCATAACGGAAGTTGATGTTTTCGATTCTGATCGAATCGTCAAAAGTTGTTTTCTGAATCGCGTCCGGTTTGCTGGTAATCGGATTTTCTTCTTCCAGAATTTCCAAAACCCGTTCGGCAGCGGCATTTCCTCTTTTAATATCGTATGATGCTTTGGAAATCGCTTTGGCCGGCGTCAGGATGTTATAAGCCAGTCCCATATAGGCGATAAATTGCGCGCCCAATAAGGTTTTTTCAACCAATACCATATGACCGCCAAACCATAATAAGATGGCGATAACCATGATTCCCATAAATTCACTCACCGGAGACGCCATGTTCTGACGGTTCATGATTTTGTTGGAAAGGTTAAAATAACGATCGGTAGACGAACTGAATTTTTTATTGAAATACGCTTCCGATGTAAACCCTTTGATCACTTTTAAACCACCAAGGGTTTCTTCAACGATCGATAAAAACATTCCCTGTTCCTGTTGTGCTACAGTCGACTGCTTTTTTAATCGCTTACCGATTAATGAGATCACAAAACCTGAAACCGGAATAAAAATAAACACGAAAATGGTCAGCTTTACACTAATGATTAGCATACCAACAATGGTAAAGATAATCGTTAGCGGTTCTTTGATGATCAGCTCCAGTATCGAAAGGTAGGAACTTTGTACTTCTCCTACGTCCCACGTGATACGGGAAATGGTATCCCCTTTTCGTTTTTCGGAAAAGAACGAAAGCGGTAACTCCACGGCCTTTTTATACATCGCATTTCGAAGATCGCGCAGCATTCCGTTTCGAAGGAAAGTGGCGAAAAACAAGGCCAGGTAGTTAAAAAGGTTCTTTAATAAGAAAATGGAAATAATGATCGCAACCAAAATTCCCAGCGTATAGTCGATACCTTTGGCTTCGGAAGTGGTTGTAACAAAATAGTTAAAATAGTCTTCACCAAAAGCTTTGATGTTTTCGATACCGGTATACTGTGGTGCTTCGGTAATTTTTTTGGTTTCTCCGAACAACACCGACAACATCGGGATCAGTGCCATAAACGAAATGGTACTGAATAAAGCATACAGGATATTGAACGCAATATTCAGGTAAGCGTATTTTAAATAAGGGATCGCAAAGCGAAAAATTTGTTTAAAGTAGGTCATTTTATGATAAATTCATTCCTGTAATAATGTTCTCGATTTTGTCGTCCAGGAATTCTTCCGCAGCAGCGATTTCGTCGAGACTTTCTATTCGCGCATTTACGCTAAAATAGAATTTGATTTTTGGCTCCGTACCACTTGGACGGGCGCATATTTTACTACCGTCTTCCAGATAGTAAATCAGTACATTCGATTTTGGAATATCCAGTGTGCCGGTTTCTCCGGTAAACATGTTTCGGGTAGTCGAATTTTGATAATCCTCTACAAAAATAACAGGTTCGCCATTGATTTCTTCCAGCGGATTGTTTCTTAAATCGGACATCATTTGTTTGATTTCGTTTGCACCGTCGATTCCTTTTTTGGTAATGGAGATCAGGTGTTCTTTATAAAAACCGAAATCCACATACATTTGTAGTAATTCTTCATATAACGAACTTCCCTTAGCTTTCGCCTGAGCCGCGATTTCGCAGACTAATAGGGTAGCGGTAACAGCATCTTTGTCGCGAACGGCATCACCGGCCATAAAACCAAAGCTTTCTTCGCCGCCTCCGATAAATTTTTGTTCCGGGAAATCTTTGATCATTTTAGCGATCCATTTAAAACCGGTCAATCCGACTTTGCATTCGATTCCGTAAACATCGGCTAATTCCAACATCATCGGTGTGGATACAATGGTCGATCCGATAAATTCGGTTCCGGTAATGCGACCTTGTTTTTTCCATTGTTCCAATAGGAAATGGGTCATCAGTACCATCGACTGATTTCCATTTAGTAAAAGTAGTTCACCTTCAGTATTACGAACGGCTACACCAAGTCGGTCGCTGTCCGGATCGGTTCCGATTACGATATCGGCTCCTGTTTTTTCGGCCAACGCCAACGCCATGGTTAAGGCTTCCGGTTCTTCCGGGTTAGGCGATTTTACCGTTGGGAAATCCCCGTTTGGTTCCGCTTGTTCTTTAACGATGGCTACATTCGTATAACCGGCTTTTTCCAATACATCCGGAACCAGTTTGATGGACGTTCCGTGTAGTGATGTAAATACGATTTTTAGTTTTTCTTTTGCCGATGTTGGTGTGTTAAAACTTCCATTTTCGATGGCTGAATTAATAAAGGCTTCGTCTACGGCCGTGTCGATATATTCGATCAGGTCGTTATTCGCTTCAAATCGGATTTGTTCGTATTGTAAGGCTTCAATGGTTTGTATGATCTCATGATCCTGTGGTGGAACCAATTGGCCGCCATCCTGCCAGTACACTTTATAACCGTTGTATTCCGGTGGATTGTGTGACGCGGTTAATACAATTCCGACGTGACATTCCAGATGTTTAACGGTAAACGATAACTCCGGTGTCGGACGCATATCCGAAAATAAAAATACTTTGATACCATTGGCCGAAAATACATCGGCAACCACTTTGGCCAGTGTGTCGCTGTTGTGACGACAATCGTAGGCAATAGCGACTTTAAGCGCTTCGCCCGGGAACGATTTTTTTAAATAATCCGATAATCCCTGTGTATTTTTTCCTAAAGTATATTTGTTGATTCTATTGGTGCCAACACCCATGATGCCTCGCATTCCTCCGGTACCAAATTCCAGGTTTTTATAAAAACTATCTTCCAGTTCTTTTGGGGAAGACGTCATCATTTCCTTGATTTTTTCCTGAGTTTCCGAATCAAATACCGGACTGTTAAGCCAGATATTGACTTTATCGAGTAGCTGCTGTTCGATGTGCATGTTACTTTTTTTTATGTTGTTATAAACTAAATATTAACCTTTTCGGCAATTTTATAGCGTTCTTCGTTGTTTTTGGTACGAAGAATAATTTCGCCTAAAAAGCCGGCTAAAAATAGTTGTGTTCCAATGATCATGGTAGTTAGAGCAATATAAAACCACGGATTGCTGGTCACTAAAATAGTGTGCTGGTGGTGGTAGAGTCGGAACAGTTTGATAAAACCGATATATCCGGCTGCCAGAAAACCGATGCTAAACATCAGTACACCCAAGGCGCCAAACAAGTGCATAGGTCTTTTTCCGAACCGGGATAAAAACCAAATGGTAATCAGATCGAGAAAGCCGTAGATAAAACGTTCCATTCCAAATTTGGTGGTGCCGTATTTTCGTGCCTGGTGGATCACAACCTTTTCGCCAATTTTGGCAAAGCCTGCGTTTTTCGCCAGTACCGGAATATAACGGTGCATTTCACCGGAAACCTCGATATTTTTGATTACGATATTTTTATAGGCCTTCAGTCCACAGTTAAAATCATTTAACTGGACACCCGATGTTTTACGAGCGGCCCAGTTAAACAATTTTGAGGGTAAATTTTTGGCTACGACCGAATCGTAACGCTTTTTTTTCCAACCCGACACCAGGTCATATTGTTGGTCGGTAATCATATGATATAACTCCGGAATCTCGTCAGGACTGTCCTGTAAATCGGCATCCATAGTGATGATAACATCACCTTGGGCTTTTGCAAAACCGGCATGAAGCGCCTGCGATTTTCCGTAATTCCTTAAAAAGCGGATTCCTTTTACATTGGGATCCTGAGCCGATAACGTTTCGATCAGCTTCCAGGAGTTATCGGTACTGCCGTCGTCAATAAAAATCACTTCGTAAGAGAAGTGGTTGGCTGTCATGACACGGACAATCCAGGAATGCAGTTCCGGGAGCGATTCGCTCTCGTTTAATAAAGGAATTATTATGGATAAATTCATTTAATTTTTTATTCTAATGTATTGGTTTTGTTTTTGAAAATCAACGCCAGGATAGCACCGAATATAGCAATGAAAACAAAGCTTACAACCAAACCTTTTAACTGGCTTGCGATACTGTAATTGTCTGTTTCTTTCATTTTTTCAACCGTCTCTTTGATAGCTGCAGTAGGCGTGTTGAATTTTTTAAGCATGTCAACGGTGTATTCGATAGACATTTGGCTGATGGTTTCTTTGGCTGATGGATCAATAAAATTAAACAAAATGATGTTGAAAACTACCCCTAAGATAGCACCGATAACTCCAGAAATAAAGTATACAGTAAAGGCTTCCTTAAAAGTGATACCGCCCAGTTCTTTTTTGGTTTTGGAAAGTAGTATAACTCCTAAAACGATGTAAATGATAATGCTTGCAATTCCGATCCAGGGATTAACAAATAGCGATACGTCAATGGCATAAATTAGAGTAGTGACTAAAATGGAAAATACACCCATTATGATACCAAAATTAATCCCGTTTTTTTTGATTGTAGCATTCATAAAAATTTAGTTTTTGGTTAATTAATTTACAAATATAAGAATTACCTTTATAGGAGCGTTAAAAAATATAAACTGTAAGGATTCAAAAAAATAGAGGGAAAGATTTGATATTTCAAAATTAATTGTAAATTTGCAGCCTTAAATAAAAAGATTATAAACAAAAAGTTGTAGACCGTTTATACCTTTTGAAAAACAAAAGCTTCAAAACGGGTTACAGCCACAAATAAAAAAGATTTACATCATGAAAAAAGGAATTCACCCAGAAAATTACAGATTAGTAGCATTTAAAGATATGTCAAACGAAGACGTATTCATCACTAAATCTACTGTAGATACTAAAGAAACAATTGAAGTTGATGGTGTTGAATATCCAGTGTTTAAAATGGAGATTTCAAGAACATCTCACCCATTCTACACAGGTAAATCAAAACTTATCGATACTGCTGGACGTATTGATAAATTCAAAAACAAATACGCTAAATTTAGTAAGTAATAAGTGTTCAAAATTTAAAAGAAGCTTCCCTTTCGGGAGGCTTTTTTTATTTTTATATCTGACGGAAAACTTTGTAACTTTGGTAACGAATCATACGGCACTAACAGATGAACTACATCCTTTTTGACGGAGCAGTCCGACAGGCACTGCTACCGTTTACGTTTACCCGACCTGTGGCAGACATCCGGATCGGAATATTAACCATCCGCGAAAAATGGGAAAAATACCTAGGGTATACAACCACAACGATCACCGAGGAATACCTGATGGAAAAATTCCCAATGGTCGAAATGCAGGAAAATATTATGATTAACGCTTCGTTCCTTCCGAATGAAATACTGACGGAGATGATCACGAATCTGGAGCCGAATCAGGCGATTTTCCACCACGAGGATGTGATCGCGTTCTATACGCAGGATTCGCAGGAAGAAGTGGATTTTGATACCTATGAAATTATAGACTATACGGACGACTGCATCAAAATTGAACATACGTGGGACATTTTTCAAAAAAATGACAGCGCTTTACGCGAAGATTTCGAATTGCTTACCGAAGGGCGTACGTCGCAACCGATTCCGAAGAGTGTGAATGTAATCGCACCGGAAAATATTTTTATCGAAGAAGGAGCCAAACTGGAGTTCGTTACGTTAAATGCAGCGACCGGTCCGATTTATATCGGGAAAAATGCGGAGATTATGGAAGGAACCGTAATCCGTGGGCCATTTGCATTAGGCGAAGAAGCAGTAGTAAAACTGGCTACCAAAATATATGGTGCAACAACTGTTGGTCCGCATTGTAGAGTAGGTGGAGAAATTAGCAATTCGGTATTGTTTGCCTATTCAAATAAAGGACATGATGGGTTTTTAGGAAACTCCGTTTTGGGCGAATGGTGTAATATGGGAGCGGATAGTAATAATTCCAACCTGAAAAACAACTACGAAGAAGTCAAATTATGGAGCTATGAAACCGAAGCAATGGAAAAAACCGGCTTACAGTTTTGTGGTTTAATGATGGGTGATCATAGTAAATGCGGCATCAATACAATGTTTAATACCGGTACGGTAGTAGGCGTATGTGCGAATATTTACGGCGGCGGATTCCCGAAAAACTTTATACCGAGTTTTTCATGGGGTGGAGCCGACGGCTTTACGGAATACATTCCGGAAAAAGCATTTGCTACAGCCGAAAACGTAATGTCGCGACGTCATGTGAGCTTTACGGAACAGGATAAAGCAATACTGGAACATGTGTTTGAAGAAACGGCAAAATGGCGCTAAACCATTTTTTAAAATAAATCTGAAAAACCACAATCGTGTGAAACGGTTGTGGTTTTTTGTTGGTTGTTGTTGCAAATTTAACGCCACAGTATGGTGAATCTTTAAAATAAGCCTTATCTTTAAAGTACAGTAACCCAAAAATAATCTTACAATGTATAGAGTTGAAAACGACCTGTTAGGGGATTTGAATGTTCCTGAAAAGGCATATTACGGGATTCAAACCCAACGTGCGATGGATAATTTCCATATTTCCGGAGTACGTTTATTTCAGTATCCCGAATTTATAAAAGGACTGGCCTATGTAAAATGGGCGGCTGCCGAAACCAATTTTACGTTAGGATTGTTGGACGAAAAATTAAAAAATGCGATTGTAGCGGCTGCCAAAGAAGTGATCGAGGGTAAATTCGACAAAGAATTCCCAATCGATATGATACAGGGAGGTGCCGGAACATCGACCAATATGAATATTAATGAAGTATTGGCCAACAGAGCATTGGAAATTATGGGATATCAGAAAGGGGAATATCAATATTGTTCGCCTAACGATCATGTTAACCTGTCACAATCGACTAACGATGCGTATCCGACATCGATCAAACTGGCGGCGATCAACTCGAACATCAAATTGATAGGTCATTTAAAATTACTGATAGCGTCGTTCCGAAAAAAAGGAGAGGAGTTCAAATCGGTATTAAAAATGGGACGTACCCAATTGCAGGATGCGGTACCCATGACATTAGGACAGGAGTTTGAAGCGTTTGCAGCCAACCTGGAAGAAGAGATCGAACGACTCAACCAGAATTCGGCCTTGTTTTTTGAAATCAATATGGGCGCCACGGCCATCGGAACCGGATTAAATGCCGTTCCGGGTTATGCGAAGTTATGCGCCGAAAATCTGGCAAACGTATCGGGACATCCGTTTGTATCGGCACCCAATCTGATTGAAGCGACACCGGATACGGGATCGTATGTGATTTATTCATCCGCTTTAAAACGAATGGCGATCAAAATATCTAAAATATGTAACGATTTGCGACTGCTTTCATCCGGTCCGCGTTGTGGTTTAAACGAAATTAATCTACCACCGATGCAACCGGGATCTTCGATTATGCCGGGGAAAGTAAATCCGGTAATCCCGGAAGTGATGAATCAGGTATGCTACCGTGTGATCGGGAATGATCTTACGGTAACCATGGCGGCCGAAGCCGGACAATTACAGTTAAACGTAATGGAACCGGTGTTGACCTATGCGATTATGGAATCGATGGAATTGCTGGCGAATGGCATGGATACGTTACGACTAAAATGTGTTGACGGTATCACGGCCAATGTCGAACATTGTCGCGAAATGGTATTACACAGTATCGGTATTGTAACGGCGCTAAATCCATATATCGGATATAAAAACAGTACTAAAATTGCCAAAGAAGCTTTGGAAAGCGGTAAGAGTGTCTATAACCTCGTTTTGGAACACAATATATTGTCTAAAGAACAACTGGACGATATCCTGAATCCGGAAAATATGCTGGCACCAAAAGGCTAAGCTATAAAATAAAAAAACCGAACTCAATGTTCGGTTTTTTTATTTGTGATAGATTAATCGTCTACTCTTAAAAATTCACCTTTGGAATTGAATTTTAATTCCAGACCGTTGTTTAGATCTATCTCATAATCCCAGGCACCTTTGTCGATTTTTACGATCGCGGCACCTTTATAATGCGTTTGGACATACGTCAGAATGGGCGCAGGGACAACACTATTCGGAATGGTGTTTTTGTTACCGTCAACTTCTTCCCAGTTTCCTTTGCGGTCAAATTCAATTTCGGTACCGTCGGCCAACTGTACTTTATAGTCCAGTGAAAAGGTTTCTTCGTCCTTTAAAATGTAATTGAGCGTTTGTTTTGGAAAATGTTTTTTTAGAAAATTCTGTGCATTAGCGGGTAATTGCGCCATAGTAATACTGCTTTTTTGTGCCTGAGCGGTAAAGCCGGTTAAAAAGATCATAAAAAGTGCGATAGCTGTGAATCGGAAATTCAATATTGTTTTCATAGTCGAATTGGTTTTAAAATTTGATACAAGATTACAACCTGAATTAGGAAACAATTGGGAAAAAATAAAAAGAGCTCGTTTTTTATGGGAAATTAATACTAAACACATGTTCCCCGTCGAAGGCGTATCTAATATACAAATTATAATTGGAACTAATTGATTTTACGATGGCTAATCCGAGTCCGGTAGAGTTTTCGTTCGTGCTGTGGCGTGCAAAACGGTTAAAGATAAAATCGGAATCCAGCGGTTTGTCGGAACCGGAATTCCGTATTGTCAGTTGTTTTTCAGACAAACCTATAGTAACCGTACCGTCGGGACGATTGTGTAGAATCGCATTTTTGATCAAATTGCTTAGTAAGGTCACAGCGAGTCCTTTGTTCATCGTAAAAAGTAACGGCTCATTTTGAACAACCTGAAGTGAAACCGATTTAAAAGCGGCAAAATCTTCGAAATCGGATAAAACCTGTGCGGTAAGCTCGTTAAAATCGACAACGGTTTCGTCCGGAAATTGCTTGTTTTCAATTTTGGAAAGCATCAAAAGCGACTTGTTTAATTTTACCAGTCGCGAAAGCGTATCGGTTATTTTACCAACCGCATCCATTTGTTCTTCCGTTAAAGTGTTGTTTTCGGCAAATAATTCCAGTCGGTTAATACTAATAGCCAACGGTGTTTGTAATTCGTGCGACGCATTTTCGATAAACTGTTTCTGACTCGTATAGGTGGCTTCATTCCGTTTTAATAAGGCTTCCAGTTCTTTTCCGAGGGCTTTAAACTCGTCGATAGGGGAAGGCGGTGCTGTAAAAGCGGTACCGGTTCCGAGTTTAAAATGACGCAGTTTGTCCAACAAAGAATAAAACGAACGCCATACTTTTTTCAGAATAAAATAATTGATGATCACAATGCTTACGACCAACATAATATAGAGTGCGATTAAGGCAGTCATCAGATCTTCCATTAATTCATCTTCTTCCACCATCGAAGCGGTGATCGTCAGCTCATACGGATTGCCGTCGGATGCCATAAAAACCGTTTTTAGTACGCGTACCGGTTCGTAATCATCGTCGTATTCCATGTATTTATGATCGTTATAGATCACATTCTGATTGTCGTCATCATCGTCATCGTCGTCCTTATTGTTTCGGGCAATATAACGTCCCATTGGGACCGGTTTTATGGTAAACTGGTTAATTTCCGATTCGTGGTTAGTGAGTAACTCCGGACTTTTCTGGGCTTTTCGGATGATCAGTAATTTGGAATTTTTTAGTCCGTCGTCAATATTATCGTAGACTTCTTCCAGAATGACCATATAGAACAGACTCGCCCAAAGGGCAATAACACCCAATAAAGCGATAAGAAGGTAGCGTAATGTATAAACCTGGAGTTTCATAATCAGCTCATTCGGTAACCAATGCCATAAACTGCCTGGATATCGATTTCGGCAGCGGCATCTTTTAGTTTTTTACGTAAATTTTTAATCTGAGAATAGACAAAATCGAGATTATCGGCCTGATCAATATAGTCGCCCCAGACATATTCGGCCAGAGCGGTTTTGTTGATCAATCGGTTCGGGTTCGTGATAAAATAGTATAACAAATCGAATTCCTTACGGTTGAGTGTCAGTTCGGTATTGTTTACGCTAACCGTGCGCTGTTCGGGCGAAAGGGTAATGTTGTTCCAGTGAATCAGGTTATCGCCGTTATGACTTTTTCTCCGGATTGCCGATTTGATTCGGGCATGGAGTTCGGCCAGATGGAACGGTTTGCTCAAATAATCATCGGCTCCGATGTCCAGTCCTTTGACTTTATCGTCTACCGAGTCTTTGGCCGAGATAATGATAATTGCCTCTTTTTTATGTAATGCTTTGATTTCCGAAATTAAATCGAGTCCGTTTCCATCCGGTAGCATAATATCTACGACGACGCAATCGTATTCATAACAACCTAGTTTATCGAGTCCGTCGTTAAAGTTGGCGGCCGTTTCTACGATAAATTTTTCTTTTTCAAGCGATTGTTGGATGACTTCACGAAGTCCTTTTTCGTCTTCTATTATCAGGATTTTCATTCGTTTCAAAGGTAATGATTACATAAATGGACGCAATTTAATCCGCGATTTGGGAAAGAATTAGGAATGATCCGGTAGCTTTTTTACTTTTTTCAGTTGTAGCAGGTTTAACGGATTAATTCCCAGGTTGACTACATTTTTACGGGTGAATCGCGCGACTCTGTCATAAAATAAAGGAATGATTGGCGCTTCATCGATGATAAGCGCGTCCATTTCACGGTACAGCTCATTTCGCTTAGTGATGTCGTTTTCCAAAAATGCCTTTTCATACAAAGCGTCGAAAGCAGCACTTTTAAAGTGGGTATAATTCGGACCGTTTGGTGCAAAATTCTTACTGTAAAATAGCGAAAGATAATTCTCTGCATCGGGATAATCGGCGATCCAGCTCGCACGGAAAAACGAAACTTTTCCAGTTGCGATCGCCTGTCGTAACGTAGCCGGAGGCGTTACGTCTACCTGAACATTCAGACCTATTTTTTGCCATTCCCGCTGTAAATATTCCGTGATATCAATATAGGTAGCGTTGGTCGACAAATAAACAGTCGGATTCAGATTGCCAGTCGCTTTTTTATAATCGGCGATTAATTTTCGGGCTTTTTGCAGATCGTAATCATAGCCTTTCAGATTGGCATAACCCGGTAATCCGGCCGGAATAATACCACTGGTAGCCGGTGTTCCCATTCCGTTACGCAGGTAAAGGATCATTTTTTTTCGGTCGAAACCATAATTCATCGCCTGGCGGATTCGTTTGTCCAGTATGGTTTTATCCGTACCATCCATACGGAATCCAAGGTATTCGGTATTCAGGTAAGCGCCTGTTATCAGATTAATATCGTTTTGGTATTTGGGCTGTAAATCGCCTTTTTGAGTTAAAATTTCGTCTTTATAGGAAGGATCCAGTCCGGAAACAAAATCCAGCTTACCTTGTACAAACTGTAGAAATCCGCTTTGTTTGTCCGGTAAAAACGTAACAGCAACGGCTTTCAGATAGGGAAGTTGTACGCCTTGTTCGTCTTTTTCAAAATACAACGGATTTTTACGCAACACCAGTTTGACGTTTTCTTCCCATAATTTGAACTGAAAAGGACCGGTTCCTATTGGCTTGGCCCGAAAATCATAACCCGTGGTTTCCACGATTTCTTTTGGAACTACCGATGCGTATTTCATGGACAACAATCCTAAAAACGCTGGAAACGGTTTTTGTAACGTGATTTCGAATATACTGTCGTTTTTAGCTTTCATATCGGCTACGGTTTGCAGAATCCAGCCACCGGGTGACGCGACTTTTTCATCGCGCAATCGTTTTAAACTGTATTCGAAATCAGGAGCGGTAACGATTCGGGTACTGTCTTTTCCGAAAAGTGCATTTTTATGAAAATAAACATCGTTGCGAAGGGTAAACGTATAGGTTTTTCCATCGGCTGAAATCGTCCAGCTTTTGGCAATATCGGGCTGAATATGCAAACTGTCGTCCAATTGTACCAGTCCGTTAAAAATTAGATTGCAGGGCCAGATTATCGCCTGACTCTTGGAAAAAGCCGGATCAAGGGAGCTGATATTGGCACTTTCGTTATAACGGAAAACCAGATGATCCTTGTCTTCGGTACTGTTTTTACCACAGGAAACCATCAAAAACAAAAGACAAAAGGCTGATATGGAAAAGATTATTGATCGCATTGAGAAAAAAATAGGTTTCTGTTTAACCGGTTGTTGTAAAGTCTTAATATAATGTGAATTAGGAATATAAATCTCCCAATGGATTTTACCAAACCGAATTTTGTATGTAACTTTGCAAACTCTTTTTTAAAAAGATGTAAATATAACTAAAGTTACTACTTTATAGGTAGCTTATCATTATGGAAAACAGAAAAAAAGTTGCTTTTTATACATTGGGATGTAAGCTGAATTTTTCAGAAACATCGACCATTGCGCGTAGTTTTCAGGACGAAGGCTTCGACCGTGTGGATTTTGAGGAAATAGCCGACATATACGTTATCAACACCTGTTCGGTAACGGAAAATGCGGACAAACAGTTCAAGCAGATTGTAAAGAAGGCGCTAAAGCATAATGATAAAGCATTTGTGGCAGCCGTAGGTTGTTATGCGCAATTAAAACCGGAAGAACTGGCGGCTGTAGATGGCGTGGATCTGGTTTTGGGAGCTACCGAAAAATTTAAAATTACCGATTATATCAACGACCTGTCGAAAAACGATATGGGCGAGGTACATTCCTGCGAAATTGAAGAAGCCGATTTTTATGTTGGAAGTTATTCGATTGGAGACCGAACCCGTGCGTTCTTAAAAGTTCAGGACGGATGTGATTATAAATGTACGTATTGTACGATTCCGTTGGCAAGAGGGATTTCCCGTAGTGATACGATGGAAAATGTAATGAAAAATGCCAAGGAGATTTCACAACAGGGAATCAAGGAAATCGTACTAACCGGTGTTAATATTGGTGACTACGGAAAAGGGGAGTTTGGAAATAAAAAACACGAACATACTTTTTTCGAACTGGTTCAGGCATTGGATCAGGTAGACGGAATCGAACGTTTGCGAATCTCATCGATTGAGCCGAATTTATTAAAAAACGAAACCATCGAGTTCGTGTCGCAAAGCCGTACGTTTGTACCGCATTTCCATATTCCGTTACAATCCGGGAGTAATACGATTCTGAAAAAAATGAAACGTCGTTATTTACGCGAATTATATGCCGACAGGGTGGCTAAAATCCGCGAAGTAATGCCACATGCCTGTATCGGAGTGGATGTAATTGTTGGATTTCCGGGTGAAACCGACGAATTGTTCCTGGAAACCTATAACTTCCTGAATGAATTGGACATTTCGTACTTACATGTGTTTACCTATTCGGAAAGAGATAATACCGAAGCAGCCGAAATGGAAGGTGTGGTGCCGATGAATGTGCGTAGTAAAAGAAGTAAAATGCTACGCGGACTTTCGGTTAAAAAGCGACGCGCTTTTTACGAAAGTCAGTTGGGAACCCATAGAACGGTATTGTTTGAAGGGGAAAACAAAGAAGGCTATATCCATGGATTTACCGAAAACTACGTGAAAGTAAAAACCCCGTGGAATCCGGAGTTGGTAAATACCTTACACGATATTCAGCTTACCAAAATAGACGAAGACGGAACCGTTCGTATGGACTTTGTAAACGTTCCGGTATAATAAAACACCTGTCAGGTGTGATAAATAAAAAAATGGCTGGCCTTATAACAAGACAGCCATTTTTTATAAATTATATTTTTATTCCCGGTGGTAATAATTCCTTATAAACGGGATTTTTTCTAAAAAAAGAAGTGATTTTAGGATGTGTCGGAACGACACGTAATCGTTTTTCTTCGGCGTTGTTCATGATGGCTTTTAAAAAAGCATCGATAGTTTCAGGGTCTTCCTTTTCGGTATGGTTCAGTTTGGTTAGAAAAAGCTTGCGTTCCTGAAGGGAATACTCCACTGTTAATAACCCGTTTTCAGTTTGATTTTCGAATTGGCGTAATAATTCGTTGTCTTTAATTTCCATGATATAGCGTATTCATAGGGGAGAAATAATTGATTATAATTTAACCCGGAATGTGATTGTAAAATCACCCGGAATGGATTATTTTTATACAAATTTCGGAAAAAAACATAAGATTCTACGTTAGTGAAGCGTTAAAACAGCAGATAATGAGCAAAATACCCGTTTATTTAATGCCGGGACTGGCAGCCAATCCTACCATTTTTGAAAATATAAAATTACCGGAAGACCAATTTGAAGTTCATTGGCTGGAATGGTTTTTGCCGGAATCAAAAGAAAGTTTGGAAGCGTATGCAAAAAGAATGACCGAAAAAATAACGGACGAAAACCCGGTTTTGATCGGTGTTTCTTTTGGAGGTATATTGGTTCAGGAAATTGCCCGGATTATTCCGGTTCGGAAAACCATCATTATTTCCAGTGTAAAAACAAAAGTGGAATTTCCGAAACGAATGAAATTTGCCAAAACAACCAAAGCCTATAAATTGATCCCGACGGGTATGTTTGCGAATATAGAAGTGTTGGCCAAATATGCCTTTGGCGAAACAGCCCAAAGTCGGATCAAATTATATGAAAAGTTTTTATCGATGCGCGACAAACGCTACCTGGATTGGGCGTTGGAACAGGTAATCTCCTGGGATCGGAAAGTAGCCGATGACAAAATTGTCCATATTCATGGTGATGCCGATGAGGTGTTTCCGATAAAATATATCCATGATGCCATCATTATAAAAGGTGGTACTCATGTGATGATCATAAATAAATACCGCTGGCTAAATAGTCATTTGCCGGCTATAATTTTAGGAGAAAATACAATAAAAAATACGGAAGATGAATAAAGTGAAAAGAATGGCTATTGTAGCCGCCGTGATACTAACAAGTGGTGTTTTGGTTTATTGGACCAACGCCGGAACCGGGACGGATGTAGATGTGAAAAACCATGTGTATTTGCCGATGAATATCGATTTTGCGGGCGAAAGAGCACCCATGATGCTTTCGGATGTCAAAGAAAGAATGGATCGGGAACTTTTGGTCAATATAAATCTGCATGCAACTACAGCGTTGATCATCAAAAGAGCCAATCGCGCTTTTCCGGTAATTGAACCCATTTTACGACAGTATGGTGTTCCGGATGATTTTAAATACCTGGCCGTTATCGAAAGCGGACTAATAAATGCGGTGTCTTCGGCCGGAGCGAGAGGTGTATGGCAGTTTATGCCGGAAACAGCGAAGGAAAAAGGCATGGAAGTAACCGAAACCGTAGACGAGCGCTATCATCTGGAAAAGTCGACCGAAGCGGCCTGTAAATATTTGTTGGCAGCGAAAGAAAAGTTTGGAAACTGGACTTTGGCAGCGGCTTCGTATAACGGTGGGATGAACGGCGTGAACAAGCAAATCGACAGTCAGAAAGTAAGTGATTATTACGATTTGTTGCTTAATGATGAAACGGCGCGTTATGTTTTCCGAATTCTGGCTTTAAAGGAAATTATGACCAATCAGGCGAAATATGGTTACGATCTGCCGAAAGACGTGCTATACCAGCAAATTCCGGTACGAAAAATAGAAGTAACGGCCAATATCGATGATCTGGCTGCTTTTGCTATAGAACAGGGGGTTAATTATAAGATTCTAAAAATTCACAACCCGTGGTTACGCGATAAGAAACTGGTGATCACGCCCAATAAAAAATATACAATCGATATTCCGTTAGAAGGCTATAAGCGTTAATTCTTGGCCAGTATCGGTGAATCGTTAGTATTTAAAAGGCAGCTGAGGTTGTCTTTAAAAACTTTATAGTTGGCATCAAGTGCTTTGCTATACGTCGCTCTCGGAATAGGTTTGGCTGTATTGCGCTTGATGGCAACAACGGTTCGGTTTTTGTCTAAATAATATAAGATCGGAAATCCCAGACTGTGTTTTAAGGTGGAAACCAGATAGGCATCTTTATTGTAGGTTTCGTGAGCGTAACAAATCTGAATACGATGATCAAATTTTTTTGACAACTTTTTTAAATTCGATTTTCGATCCCAGTATAATACTATAAATTGGATATCGTTTCCGTATTGTCGGGCCAGTTTGTTTAGTGCCGGGATTTCCCCTTTGTTCGGAACACACCAGGATGCATAAGTGATCAGAAAAATCGGTTTTTCAAAAGCACTGATCCGCTGTCGGCCTTTATGAAACCGCTTTAAGTTAAAATCGTCGAAAGTGGTACCTATGAGTTGGTACCGAACCAGAGAATCAAATAAAAAATTAGCACGATCTATATTGTCGTTTCGATAGGCCATATCCGACTTTTTGGAATACAATTTTAAATTCCGATGCAGGGTATGTGAAAACAAAATAGATTGGGTATCTTGAGCAGTGACTGTAGAAGATAGTAAGATAAAAACGATACTTGTAAAATAGAAGTTTTTCATAGGCAAATACTTTTGGGGGTACTTGTTTTTTGAAGCTAAACATCTACTTATAAAGATACGGACAATTTGAGAGAGTTGTGTAAAATGCATAAAAAAAACGCCTTTTTGGGCGTTTTTTCATGATATTTTTTAATTTTTGGATTACATTTTCTTCATCTGATCTTTCATCATCTTGATCTGATCTTTCAACATATTCTGTTTATCCAGTTTTTTAGCCTCGTTTAAAAGATTGGTCGCTTCCAGTTTTCTTCTGCGAGTCATCGCGATACCGGCAAGGTTTAATTTTGCCAATGCCAAATCCTGATCCATATTCAAACCTAATTCAATCGCTTTTTTGAAATATTTTTCAGCCGCTGATAAATTGGTTTGGGAAACCATTAATCCGTTTAAGTAGTTATAATATCCCTGTTGTTTGCGAACCAAAGCCGTTTCCGGGTTTTTGATATAAGCAAGCCATTTTTGAGCACCGGGGAAATCCTGTTTCCGAAGTTTTAAAAACGCTAGTAAAATAAACTCGTTTTTGAAATACAATAAAATAAAAATAGACGAAAGCAGTACTAAGAAAATTCCGTTTCCGATGTTGCTCTCTGTGAATTGCCAGATACCAAGCGCAATGATTAAAGCGGCTATAATCAGTTTAATATTTCTGTGAAACATAATTGTTTTTGTTTTAAGTTTGCAAATGTAATAAAATGAAACGAGTGGGCGAAATTAAGTTTTCCGAAGCCGGTTTACAAGCAAAAGCAGCTCGCAGTAACTGCTAAAGGACAAAGTAGTTAACAGAAATAAAAATATTTTTTTAAAAGGACTTGCCAGAAATAAAACTCTTTGTATATTTGCACTCGGTTTTGAAGCGAGAGAATTTCAAAGCTGATCCTATTTAAAAACACGATTTAAAGATAAAAGCAATGAGTAAGAGAACGTTTCAACCATCAAAAAGAAAAAGAAGAAACAAGCACGGTTTCATGGAAAGAATGGCTTCTGCTAACGGAAGAAAAGTATTAGCACGTAGAAGAGCTAAAGGAAGACATAAGTTAACGGTTTCATCAGAACCAAGACATAAAAAATAATGATTTTAGAAATCATAAATAAAGGTGTTACTCATTTAAGGTAACGCCTTTTTTTATATCTTTTCGTTAAAAATAAAATAACTACATACAACACAACACAATGCCTAAAGACAATTCAATAAAATCGGTTTTAATTATCGGTTCAGGGCCTATCGTAATTGGGCAGGCCTGTGAGTTCGACTACTCCGGATCGCAATCGGCACGATCGCTTCGCGAAGAAGGAATTGAAGTAATTCTAATCAATTCCAATCCGGCGACTATTATGACGGATCCCTCTATGGCCGATCATATTTATTTAAAACCTTTAACTACAAAATCCATTATCGAAATCCTAAAAGCACACCCGCAAATTGATGCGGTTTTGCCAACTATGGGAGGACAAACTGCCTTAAATCTATGTCTGGAAGCAGACGAAAAAGGAATCTGGCAGGATTTTAACGTACGATTGATCGGTGTTGATGTAAATGCCATTAATGTAACCGAAGATCGCGAGCAGTTTAAACAATTGCTGGCGAAAATCGAAATTCCGGTAGCACCGGCGAAAACGGCCAATTCCTTCTTAAAAGGAAAAGAAATTGCACAGGAATTCGGTTTCCCGTTAGTAATCCGTCCGTCATTTACATTGGGTGGAACCGGAGCTGCTTTTGTACATAAAAAAGAAGATTTCGACGATTTATTAACCCGCGGACTGGAAGCATCTCCAATCCATGAAGTGTTAATTGATAAAGCGTTATTAGGTTGGAAAGAATACGAGCTGGAATTATTGCGAGATAAAAACGACAACGTAGTGATTATCTGTACCATCGAAAATATGGATCCAATGGGAATCCATACCGGAGATAGTATTACGGTTGCGCCGGCGATGACTTTATCCGACAGAACATTCCAGAGAATGCGGGATATGGCAATCCTGATGATGCGAAGCATCGGAAACTTTGCCGGTGGATGTAACGTACAGTTTGCTGTTTCTCCGGATGAAAAAGAAGACATTGTTGCGATCGAAATCAACCCGCGTGTATCGCGTTCTTCGGCATTGGCTTCGAAAGCGACGGGATATCCAATCGCAAAAATTGCCACCAAACTGGCTTTAGGGTATAGTTTGGACGAATTGCAAAATCAAATTACAAAATCCACTTCGGCCTTATTTGAACCGACTTTGGACTATGTAATTGTAAAAATACCGCGTTGGAACTTCGACAAATTTGAAGGAGCCGACAGAACGCTTGGATTACAGATGAAATCCGTAGGGGAAGTAATGGGAATCGGACGTTCGTTCCAGGAAGCCTTACACAAAGCAACGCAATCGTTGGAGATTAAACGAAACGGATTAGGTGCTGATGGTAAAGGATATACCAATTACGATCAGATTATTGACAAACTGACTTATGCGAGTTGGGATCGTGTATTCGTAATTTACGATGCGATTGCCATGGGAATTCCGTTAAGCCGTATCCACGAGATCACTAAAATCGACATGTGGTTCTTAAAACAATACGAAGAACTATATGCACTGGAAAAAGAAATTTCCAAACACAATATCGACACCCTAACCAAAGAATTGTTACTGGAAGCGAAACAAAAAGGATTTGCCGACAGACAAATTGCGCATATGTTAGGATGTCTGGAAAGTCAGATTTACAAATTGCGTGAAGATTTAGGTGTAAAAAGGGTTTACAAACTGGTAGATACCTGTGCCGCCGAATTTAAAGCGCAAACACCATACTATTATTCCACTTTTGAAGCGGAAATCGAAAAAGCCGACGGAACCCGTTATGTAGATAACGAAAGCGTCGTATCCGACCGTAAAAAAGTAATCGTTTTAGGTTCCGGACCCAACCGTATCGGACAAGGTATCGAATTCGATTATTCTTGTGTTCACGGGGTATTGGCAGCATCGGAATGCGGTTATGAAACAATTATGATCAACTGTAATCCGGAAACGGTATCCACCGATTTCGACACGGCTGACAAATTGTATTTCGAACCGGTGTTCTGGGAGCATATCTACGATATCATCCGTCATGAAAAACCGGAAGGTGTGATTGTGCAGTTAGGAGGACAAACCGCCTTAAAGCTGGCTGAAAAACTCTCAAAATACGGTGTTAAGATCATCGGAACCAGTTTTGATGCTTTGGATTTAGCGGAAGACCGAGGACGTTTTTCGGAATTACTGGAAGAATTAAAAATTCCTTTCCCGAAATTCGGAGTAGCTGAAAGCGCCGAGGAAGCTTCAAAACTAGCGGATCAACTGGACTTCCCGTTATTAGTACGTCCTTCTTATGTATTGGGTGGACAGGGAATGAAAATTGTGATCAACAAACAGGAACTGGAAGAGCATGTGGTAGACTTACTGCGTAAAATCCCGAATAACAAACTATTGCTGGATCATTACCTGGACGGAGCGATTGAGGCGGAAGCCGATGCGATTTGCGATGGTGAAAATGTATACATCATCGGTATCATGGAGCATATCGAACCATGTGGTATTCACTCCGGAGATAGTAATGCAACGTTGCCACCGTTTAACCTGGGTGAATTTGTAATGCAACAGATTAAAGACCATACCAAGAAAATTGCACTGGCTTTAAAAACGGTAGGACTTATTAATATACAGTTCGCGATTAAAGACGATACGGTTTACATCATCGAAGCCAATCCAAGAGCTTCACGTACGGTACCGTTTATCGCAAAAGCCTATGGCGAACCGTATGTAAACTATGCGACTAAAGTAATGTTAGGTGTGAATAAAGTAACCGATTTTGATTTTAATCCACATTTAAAAGGATATGCGATCAAGCAACCGGTATTCTCATTCAGCAAGTTTAAAAACGTAAACAAGGCATTAGGTCCCGAAATGAAATCAACAGGAGAAAGTATCTTGTTTATCGACGACCTGAAAGACGATCAGTTCTACGAATTGTACTCCAGACGAAAAATGTATCTGAGTAAATAAGAACACTATATTTTATAGAAAGCCTCACTTCTACAGTGGGGCTTTTTTATTGAAGTAGCTTTCAAACTGATTTTTTATTAGCTTTACTTAAAAATTACTATGGCATTCCTAAAGCGTATCAGTTCCAGAGCTAAAGCAGATGAAAATACTGGCTTTGGGAGTAATGCTTCCATTTATGGGGCGCGATTTGTAAACAAAGATGGAAATGCCAATGTCCGGAAAGTGGGAATCGGCATAACAGAGCGTATCAGTTGGTACCATGCGATGATCGATGTACCACGCTGGAAATTTATGTTTATCATTTTCGCCTTTTACCTGATCGTAAATTTTATTTTCGCCTGTATTTACTTTATGCTTGGTGTACAGCACTTACAGGGCATCAATGCGGTAACAGCAGTTGATCAGTTCGGACAGGCGTTCTTTTTTAGTGCGCAGACTTTTACTACCGTAGGTTACGGACATATTAGCCCGACCGGTTTTATGACCAGTTTTGTGGCTTCGGTCGAAGCTTTATTCGGATTGTTGAGCTTCGCGATTGCTACCGGTTTGTTTTACGGAAGATTCAGTAAGCCCAAAGCCTTGATCCGTTTTTCGGATAATGCTGTCATTGCACCCTATAAAGAAGGGAAAGCCTTGATGTTGCGAATGACACCTTATAAGAATACCAACCTGATGGAAGCCGAAGCTAAGGCAACAATTGGATTAAGCCTGGAAGAAGATGGCAAAAAAGTCAATAAGTTTTTTTCGCTAGATCTTGAACTGGACAAAATTAATATGCTAACGTTAAGCTGGACGTTGGTACATCCCATTACCGAAAATAGTCCATTATATACCTTTACCGAAGCGGATTATCAAAATCAGAAAGGCGAAATTCTGATTTTTGTCAAAGTTTTTGACGATATGTTTAGTACTACCGTTGTAAAGCGGACTTCGTATACCTTGCGCGAAGTAATTTATGGGGCGCGTTTTTTACCGATGTTTGAAGCCGACCGCGATAGTGATGAGACGATACTGTATGTGGATAAACTGAACACCATCGAAAAGATACAGTTGTAATACGCAATCCGTATTTATTTCTTTAAAATATGATACTTTTGCAGTCTCAATGATGTATCGCCAATGAAGCCGACAACAATTTTTCTGATCACGCCACCTTTTACGCAGCTCAATACCCCATATCCGGGCACGGCCTATGTTAAGGGATTCCTGAATACCAAAAATATTTCCTCCTTTCAGGCGGATTTGGGTATTGAAGTTATCTTAAAATTGTTTTCAAAAGAAGGACTAACCCAAATGTTTGCCGAAAGCGAACAAAAAGCGGAAGCGTTATCGGATAACTGTCAGCGTATTATAGCGTTACAGGACGAATACATTAAAACAATTGACCCGGTTATTTTGTTTCTTCAGGGGAAAAATCCGACGTTGGCGCATTTGATATGCCAGGAAGATTTTCTTCCGGAAGCCTCTCGTTTTGCACAATTGGAAGAATTGGACTGGGCTTTTGGTACTATGGGTACTCAGGATAAGGCCAAACATTTGGCAACGCTTTACCTGGAAGATATTTCCGATCTGATCGTAGAATGCATTGATCCTAATTTTGGTTTTAGTCGTTATGCAGAGCGATTGGGACGTTCGGCCAATTCTTTTGACGAATTGTACAACTATCTTCATCAGGAATACACTTATATCGATAAAATTACCTTACAGTTATTGGAAGAAAGGTTGAACGTAATAAATCCGAAAATTGTAGCTTTTTCAGTTCCTTTTCCGGGCAATTTGTACAGTGCCTTCCGATGTGCGCAATGGATTAAAAAACACCGACCGGAAATTAAAGTAGCGATGGGTGGTGGTTTTCCAAATACCGAATTGCGATCCCTTAGTGATATACGGGTAATGGAGTTCTTTGATTTTATTACACTCGACGACGGAGAAGCACCGGTAGAAAATATGATCGCTTATGTGGATGGTAAAATCAGTAAGGAAGAACTGAAACGAACCTTTATACTGGACGAAGGCAAAGTGGTTTACATCAATAATACAGCCTGCCGGGATTACAAACAATCGGAAGTGGGAACACCCGATTATACCGACCTGTTGTTGGATCGTTATATTTCGGTTATTGAAATTGTAAATCCGATGCACCGAATGTGGAGCGACGGACGCTGGAATAAACTAACAATGGCACATGGATGCTATTGGGGTAAATGCACTTTTTGCGATATTTCGTTGGATTATATTAAAGTTTACGAACCTGTCGCGGCCAAAATGTTAGTGGACAGAATGGAGGAGCTGATTGCACAAACCGGGCAAAACGGCTTCCATTTTGTAGACGAAGCAGCACCACCTGCCTTGATGCGTGCGGTAGCGCTGGAAATATTAAAACGAAAATTGGCGGTGACCTGGTGGACCAACATCCGGTTTGAAAAAAGCTTTACAAAAGACCTGTGTTTGCTGTTAAAAGCATCCGGTTGTATTGCTGTTTCCGGCGGATTGGAAGTGGCTTCCGACCGTTTACTGGAGTTGATTCAGAAAGGAGTAACGGTAGCTCAGGTAGCGCGGGTAAACCGCAATTTCACCGAAGCCGGAATTATGGTACATGCGTACCTGATGTATGGTTTTCCAACGCAAACGGCACAGGAAACTATTGATAGTCTGGAAATGGTACGGCAATTATTCGAACTCGGAATTTTACAATCCGGATTTTGGCATCAATTTGCGATGACGGCTCATAGCCCGGTAGGAATGTACCCCGAAAAATTTGGCGTACTAAAAGAAACGGAGGCAATCGGATCTTTTGCGAACAATGATATTGTCCATGTTGATAAAACTGGTACGAATCACGATAAATTCAGTTTTGGATTAAAAAAATCCTTGTTTAATTATATGCATGGAATCTGTTTTGATTATCCTTTGCAGGATTGGTTCGATTTTAAAGTACCGCGAACAAAAGTTTCGCCGGATTATATTTATAATGCTTTACAGGATGAAGATACTTTTACCGTAAAACCAACGGCTAAAATTGTCTGG
This sequence comes from Flavobacterium sp. CAU 1735, assembly GCF_039888695.1. Lineage (NCBI taxonomy): Bacteria > Pseudomonadati > Bacteroidota > Flavobacteriia > Flavobacteriales > Flavobacteriaceae > Flavobacterium > Flavobacterium sp. CAU 1735. The sequence goes on from NZ_JBDQQQ010000001.1 coordinate 802,566, forward strand.
ACAGGTGGCAAACCGGCTGTATCGTATTTTACCAAAAACAAAAAAGGAAGACAGTTCGAAATGGCGAGTCTGACTTTTCACGATAAAAAAGAAAGTTTTGCGATTCAGGTCAATAAAGATGATGCGGATTGGCTAACAGCAGTTTTGCCAAAAATTTCGGTTACTCAAAATAAAATACTGACATTTAACGAGGTAAAAGCCGATTATGAAAATGCAGCTCGTGAAGATTTTGAATTGTTTTGGTATTCAAAACCAATTAATACCTTACGAAGCTCCGGTCTTCTGGCATTGTAGTACGTTAGGCTTTTATATTAAACTTAAAACCGATACCGTGTAGGTTTTCAATTTGTATACCGTCTTCTTCCGATAGCAATTTGCGAAGTCTGGAGATAAAAACATCAAGACTACGCCCCATAAAATAATCATCGGTACCCCATAAGGCCGTGAGTATCTGTTCCCGTTTTAGTACGGTATTTTTATTATCCAGAAATAATTTTAAAAGCTCCGCTTCGCGTTGTGTCAGTACTGTTTTAGACGAACCTTTACTCAAGGTATAATTTTCAGCGTCAAACTGGAAAGCGCCAACAGTATAGCTGTTTTTTTCGGGTACCACTTTCTTTTGCGAGCGTTTTAGGAAAATCTCAATTTTTAGCAACAATTCCTCGATACTAAAAGGCTTTACAAGATAATCATCGGCACCCAGTCGTAATCCTTTAATCCGATCTTCTTTTAGTGTTTTAGCCGAAAGGAAAATGATCGGGATTTCCGTATCGATTTGCCGAATGGCAGTAGCCAGTTCAAAACCGTCGATTTTCGGCATCATAATATCCAAAATACAAATGTCAAAGGAACCGGCTTTGAATTGTTCCAGACAATTTTCCCCGTTTGGACAATGAAAAACGTCATAACCGTTCAGTTCCAAATTATCTTTGGTTAGAAAAGCCAGGGTTTCATCGTCTTCAGCGTATAGGATTTTATATTTTGACATTATTTTTCAGGTATTATCAGGGTTATGGTTGTTCCTTTTCCAAGGTGACTTTTGGCTGTTATTTTCCAGTTATGAAGCTTACAGATTTTATGTACATAGTACAATCCTAGTCCAAAACCGGTCACTTCATTACTTTTCGTACTCGGAATCCGGTAGAATTTGTCAAATATAAAAGAAATATTTTTTTGAGAAATACCAATTCCGTTATCGGTAAATACCAGTCGGATGCGATGTGCTTCCCGACTAACCGTAATATGAATTTCCGGAGAGATTTCGCAATATTTTACCGCATTATCAATCAGATTGTACACGATATTGGTAAAATGGAATTCATCGCCATAAATCTGTAGTGATTCATCCGGATTTGTCACTGTAATATGGGCTTCCGGATAACGTAATTGTATGTTTTCGGTGACATCCTGTAATACGGAAGCCAACAAAATGTCATTTTTTTGAAGTCTTAATGGCGTATCGTCCGACTTCGCAATATTCAATATTTTTTCGATATGATGGTTCAGTTTTTTACTCTGTTCAATAATGATAGCAGCATATTTATCCAGTTTTGGATCCTTTTGTATCGGTTCCTGTTTGCTGAGATAATTTGAGGCAATCAAAATCGAAGAAAGCGGCGTTTTAAACTCATGCGTCATATTATTGATGAAATCGCGCTGCAACTCCGAATATTTTTTCTGCTGTAATAAGGTGAAAATAGAATATACATAGACAATCAGGATCACAATCAAGGCAAAAGAAAGCATAAACCAAAATTTCAGGGAACTGAAGAGATAGGAAGTTTCATTAGGAAAGCGAACCGCAAAATAATAAACCAGGTTTTTGTGTTTTGGAAAATAAACCGAATTTTCCTTTTTGGAAGTATCGCTAATCGCGACATAATTTCCATAAACCATCTCATCACTTTCGCAATTGTACATGGCATATTCGAAATCGGTGGTAATATTAAACTTTTTAAAAACCGTTTTTAAATAATATTCGAGTATTTCCGGTTCAAAATCATTGTCGACATTAACGATATAATAATCGTTTGAGACTTTATTAATCGGACTATTGGCCGGAAGTTCGTGATTCTTCCCTTCGTAAAGTTTTTTAGCGACTTCCAGTAATGCGATATGCACTTTCTGCGTGAACTTCTTCTCTTCCAGATTAAAAGCCTCTTTGGTCCAAAGCAATTGTGCGATGATAATCCCCACAATGGCTACCAATCCGAGAATAATAATACTGTTAAGTCGGTTAATTTTCAAAATCTGTACTGTTGAGTAGTGTAATATTACTGAAAAATATACTTTTTTTGCTCTGTTAACAAGTCATTAACAAACTTTTAAAAACGGTTAACAGCAACCTTGGCAAGACTGAGATACTTTTGAACTATCACAATGAACCAACAAAATAATAATAATTTAAAATACAAAATTATGAAAATGATCAAACTTTCAGTTTTAGCACTAGCATTAGGATTAATGTCATTTGCCGGAAACCCGGTTAAAACAAACGAAACGGTAGCTGTTTCTGTAAACGCAGGATCACCAATCCAATGGAAAAGTGAAACAATCGATTTAGGAGAAATTCCTCAGGGAAAACCAGCTAAAATCGACTTCGAATTTAAAAACACTGGTAAAACTGCAGTGATCATCACAAATGTTAAAGCGTCTTGCGGATGTACGGCAACCGATTATACTAAAACGCCAATTGCACCAAACGGAAACGCAAAAATCACAGCTACTTTTAACGCTGCTGCAAAAGGGGTGTTTACCAAAACGGTAACGGTTACAACCAATGCAGAAGAAGCACCAAAAGTGCTTGTATTCAAAGGAACAGTTATTTAGTTCATAATTATTAGATTGAAATGCGAAAACCGCCTTGGAATTTCCAGGGCGGTTTTTTTATGCCCGATTGTTCCGGTAATTTATTTTCTCGACGCTGTGATATAATAAAATTGATTTGAAATTTTATTGCTGCTTATTTTAATTTTGTTATAATTAAATAATTTTAATTGTTAAAAAAATGAATATAGTTTAGTTTTTGGCTTTTTTGGTTACATTTGGAGGCGTACGCATAATTGTTTTTTTAATAATGTAGTGGATGGAATAGAGGAGGTGAGCGGAAATAAAGCAATTATAGGGTATCCGAAAATAACCCATTGAAAATTGCGAATCCCTAACCAAAATACCCTATGAAAAAAACACTACTTGCCATAATGCTATTAGGTTCCTTTAGTGCTTTTACCCAAAATTTCACACTGGTTTCAAACTCGGGAATTGTTCCGGTTCAATATAGCACCTGTAAGTTTGCCGATATTGACGGCGATGGCGATCTGGATTTATTTGCCATGGGCGGAAGTCCGAATGCCGGTAGTAGTCGGATGTATAAAAACGACGGAACCGGTCATTTTACGCTTCACGATGATCAAACGTTTATCAAATGCCGTGAAGGCGGTGCCGCTTTTGGCGATGTTAACGGCGATGGATTTCCGGATTTGATCGTTGCGGGAAGTGCAAATGGCGTTAATGCAAAATTATATCTGAATGACGGTGCCGGCAACTTTAGTTTGTCGCCAAATTCGAACTTTATCGGGACAATGAACGGTGATGTGAATATGGCCGATTTTGATAACGACGGCGATCAGGATATTCTGATAACCGGAATGTATACCAGTAATGGTTTTGCGATGGCATTATATACGAATGACGGAACCGGAATATTTACACGTAATCTTCAAAGCGGACTGGAATCGTACGGTATGTATCTGGCTTCTGTGGTGGTGGCTGATGTGAATGGTGATGGGAAACCGGATATTGTAACATCGGGAAAAGTAGGTATTAATGCTACGGCTACTAATATCAGAATATTTCTAAATCAGGGTGGTGGCGTTTTTGCGCATCATCCGCAACCGGCTATAACGGCTTTATTGGGAAAGGTGGCTTTGGCGGATGTGGATAACGATGGCGATCAGGATTTACTGATAGCCGGGAATATGCCTTCATCGTCCGGAAATCCGGCACTTTGGTTCCGTATGCAATTGTATTATAATGACGGAAATGCGAATTTTACAATGGCCGAAGGAATGCCATTTGTAGGGATAGGTGATAATTTAGCGATCGCTTTTGCGGATGTCAATAATGATGGTTACCAGGATATTCTTTCGATGGGGCGGAAATATTCCGAAACCACAACAGGAAACAATATACAGGAGGCGAATTTATATTTGAATGATGGAACGGGTGGCTATATAAAAATGGAAGATATGCCATTTACCTCGCATTCTACCGGAAATATTGTATTTGCCGATGTGGATAATGATGGTGATAAGGATGTTTTGATCACCGGTATTGGTACCGGAACGACAGCGGTAGCCAAATTATACCGTAATGGTCAGGTTTTAAATATTGATGATCATAATACAAAAACGATAGCGGTTTATCCGAATCCGGTTCGTGATAACGTATATCTGACATTGCCAGATCAGGTTATTCAGGAAATTCAGGTATATACGCTTAGTGGTGCCTTGGTGGGAACCGAAAAACCAAATGCAACAATGGCTTCTTTAGACTGTAGTCGTTTGAGTAGTGGGGTGTATTTGGTAGCGGTAACAACAGTCGATGGAAATAAAAGCTGGACTAAAATCGTAAAGCAATAAAAAAACACACCTGACAGGTTTTTAAAACCTGTCAGGTGTTATAATTATAATTAAAAAAGCTGTCTAATTTTAGACAGCCTTTTGATTTTTATGCTTGTACCGGTTCCCCGTATAAGTCGAATTCTGTGGCATCCGTGATTTTGATCATTGTGAAATCACCGGTTTTTAAATAATGTTGCGTTGCATCGATCAACACTTCGTTATCCACGTCCGGACTGTCAAATTCGGTACGTCCGATAAAGTAACCACCTTCTTTACGATCGATGATACAACGGAACGTTTGTCCGATTTTTTCCTGATTCAGATCCCATGAAATTTGCGCCTGAATATCCATAATTTCAGCAGCACGTTGTTGTTTTACTTCTTCCGGCACATCGTCTTCCAACAAATACGCATGGGTATTCTCTTCGTGTGAATAGGCAAAACAACCCAAACGCTCAAAACGCATTTCTTCGACCCAGTTTTTCAGGATTTGGAAATCTTCTTCGGTTTCACCCGGATAACCTACGATTAGCGTAGTACGGATAGCCATTCCCGGAACCGCTTCGCGGAAATCTTTTAGCAGTTTGGTCGTTTTTTCATACGTTGTTCCACGACGCATCGATTTTAGAATATTATCCGAAATATGCTGTAATGGAATATCGATATAATTACAGATTTTAGGCTCGCGTTTCATCAGGTCCAACACGTCCATCGGGAATCCGGAAGGGAAGGCATAATGCAAACGGATCCATTCGATTCCTTCTACTTTTACCAGATTTTCCAGTAACTCGGCTAAATTTCGTTTTTTATATAAATCCAACCCGTAATAGGTTAAATCCTGAGCGATTAAAATCAGTTCTTTTACACCTTTGGCGGCTAAACCTTCGGCTTCTTTTACCAGTTTTTCAATCGGTTGCGAAACGTGTTTTCCGCGCATTAGCGGAATCGCGCAAAAACTACACGGACGGTCACAACCTTCGGCAATTTTCAGATAAGCATAATTTTTAGGCGTTGTCGTTAGACGTTCTCCTAAAAGTTCGTGCTTATAATCGGCTCCCAAAGCTTTTAAAAGCAAGGGTAATTCGGTAGTTCCGAAATAACGATCCACATCCGGGATTTCTTTTTCAAGATCCGGGCGGTACCGTTCCGATAAACATCCGGTTACAAAAACCTTATCTACGATACCCTGTTCTTTTTTGTCGACATACTCCAGAATCGTATTAACAGACTCTTCTTTGGCATTATTGATAAACCCACAAGTGTTGATCACAATAATGTTTCCTTCATCATTTTTAGGGGCTTCGTGTTGCACGTCCTTACCGCTGGCTTTTAACTGACCCATCAGTACTTCGCTGTCGTAAACATTTTTAGAACAACCTAAAGTGATGACATTGATTTTGTTTTTCTTTAAAGACTTGGTTCTCATAGAATTGAAAAATTGGAGTGCAAAATTACGTTTTTTATAATTAGCATCACTATGGTTTGCTAAAATTTATGATTTTTTAATGGTAAAGTGTTGATTAATAGGTGGTAAGGGGTGAGAGGCGCAACATTAGTAGTTTTCTTTTTTTAGGAAGGTTTTTATTGTTGAAATCCTTCAAAAATCAAAAATAAAACAGACAATATAAGACAACTCGGGTTAATGTGTATGAAATTTTGAAAAAAAGATTTAAACGGTTTGATAACCGTTTTTTTAGATTTTATATTTATAGGTATAGATCGTTTGTTTTTTGAACAATGGTTTTTGTTTGTGCTAATTTAAACAGCAAATGACTTTTTTAAATAAGACACTTCTACTTTTATCGATTACCTCCTATGTTACGCCAATTGAATACCTCCTTTTTAGATATTGGTTTGGTGTATCGGTTGTATAAAGAAACAGTTGTACAACATATTGATTTTGAAACTTTCCCCGGAAAATAGAATACTACAAAATAGCAAGATAGGCATTTAGATGCTTGTTCTATTTATGGTAACGGAATATTAATCATAAAAAATAAAATCATGAAAAACAAAATCACATTATCGGAGAAATTATGGATAATAGTTTTCTTTTTTACAGGGAATCTTTTATTGTTAGCGCAGCAAGCCCCTCGAATTGAATGGCAAAAAACATTGGGCGGAACTCAAAATGATAGGGCACAATCAATACAAAATACTTTTGATGGTGGGTATATTACGGTTGGCAGTACCCGTTCTACAGATGGAGAGGTCACGGGGAACCATGGGGAAGCCGATTTTTGGGTTGTAAAATTGAATAAAAATGGGGAGCTGGAATGGGAATACGCCTTTGGAGGTTCTGAAGATGATATAGCAAACTATGTTCAACCAACTTCAGACGGAGGATATGTTATCGTCGGTTATACCCGTTCTGATGACGGAGATGTTACCAAAAATCATGGAGGAGCCGATGTTTGGGTGGTAAAACTGGATCGTAACGGTAGTCCGGAATGGGAGAAAACATATGGAGGTACTAAAGATGATGTTGCAACTCACGTTGCTCCTACGTTTGGCTCTGGATTGATACTGGCAGGTTATACTTTTTCTAATGATGGCGATGTGGCAAAAAACCAGGGAAAATCAGATTTCTGGATTTTACAATTGGATAGCGATGGTGAGATAGAATGGGAAAAAACATACGGCGGATCCGGTTATGATGAAGCAAGTTTTATTAAGCAGACTCCCTATGGGCAATATATTGTAGCAGGAACTACGAATTCCAACAATGGCGATGTTACAGGAAATCATGGTAAGGACGACTTTTGGGTGTTAAAACTAAATGGTTCCGGAAATAAAATTTGGCAAAAAACATTTGGAGGCTCTCAGGACGACCAGGCAACAGCTCTTTGGGAAACTTTTGATGAAGGCTATATTATATGTGGGAGTACTGACTCAAGTGATGGAGATATTACATATAATCACGGTATGCGCGATTTTTGGGTAGTGAAATTAGATGACGAGAGCAATCTGGAATGGCAGAAAACCTATGGAGGAACACATAGTGAAGAAGCAAACGGGATACAGCAATTACCCGGAGGAGGGTATATTGTTACAGGCGCAACGATGTCTGATGATGATGATGTGCATGGTAATCACGGAAATTGGGACTTTTGGACGATACAGTTGGATAGCAAAGGAAAAATAGAATGGAGTTCTACGTATGGGGGAACTGGTTATGATGGTGCAAACCATATCGAACAGGTAGTGACCGGAGGGTATGTTATAGCAGGTGTTACGTTTTCCAATAATGGAGATGTCACGGGGAATCATGGTAAATCGGACTTTTGGGTGGTAAAGTTAAAAAGTGATATTAACCTGGTATGGGAAAATACTTTTGGCGGATTAGAAAATGAACAGGCGAAATCAGTATCGGCTACCTTGGATGGAGGAAGTATAACTGCGGGCTATACCGAGTCGAATGATGGTGAAGTTACAGGGAATCATGGTAAAACGGATTTTTGGATTACCAAACAAGGGGAAGAGGGTAATCTGGAATGGCAAAAAGCTTTAGGAGGAACACAGGACGATCAGGCCAATGCGACTGAATTGGTTGGTACAGGATCTGTGGCGGTGGGCTATACAGAATCAAACGATGGAGATGTTTCAGGGAACCATGGTAAAGCAGATTTTTGGGTGGTCAAACAAGATGCAAAAGGAAATTTAGAATGGCAAAGAACATTTGGAGGAACCGATGTCGACAAAGCTTATTCTGTCGAGCATACGTCTGATGGAGGTTATATAGTAGTTGGCCTTACTTTTTCCAATGATGGTGATGTTACTAGAAATCAGGGGAAATCAGATTGTTGGGCTGTAAAATTAAACTCCAAAGGGAATTTAGTCTGGCAAAAAACATTTGGCGGAACTAATTTTGATTATGCAGTTTCTGTAAGAGAAACAACAGAAGGCGGATATGTAGTCGTGGGATATACTTATTCTGATGATGGTGATGTTACCAAAAATAGAGGCGATGCAGATGTTTGGGTTGTAATGCTAACTAAAGCGGGAACCATAGCGTGGCAACAAACATATGGAGGTTCAAGTAATGATTTCGGATCAGCTATTTATGAAACGGGTGATGGAGGATTTGTGGTAATAGGGACAACAATGTCTAATAGTGGCGATGTTTCGGGAAACCACGGCTATTCCGATGTGTGGATGCTGAAAATAAGCGGAACCGGTAATCTGGAATGGCAAAAATGTTTCGGAGGAACGGATTATGACTATGGAAGAGATGTTTTACAAACAAGAGAAGGGAACTATATTTTTGTAGGAGAATCGCGATCAAATGATGGTGATATTATTGGTAATCATGGCGACTGGGATAGTTGGGTTGTAAAAACGAGTAATAATGGAAGTTTACTATGGCAAAGGGCATTAGGAGGAACTCGTGTAGATGAGTCAAAATCGATCTTTAAAAATTTAGCGTTGTCCTAAAGTAATGTGTAAAATTTAGTAACAAATATGGGAGGTAATTTTTTGTAGAAAAGGTGATTAAACAAATTTAAATTTCATCATATAATAATTATGATGAAATTTAAATTATATTTATATAGATTTTTAGGTAAATTTATTCCATACTTTAAACATAAAATTATGGTCATTGATTATTACACTAATAATTGGGTGTTTTTAACATGTAAAACATATAATCACACTGCTGTTCCAAGAAAGGATGAAAGTGTTGTGCTTTTTGTAAATGGACAAAATATAATATATACTGTTATCACTGTTCGTTATGAAAGTGATAATATTAAAATATTACTACAATAATTAATTACATATCCTTCTGTATATCAGATAATACTTTTATAAACTCATCTACATCTAATTTATCTAATACAATATATCTTTTTTCGTATATTTCTGAATTAGATATACCTATCTGAATAAATACTAACCCTTCATCATTTAAATAACAATCCATTTCATTGTCATGTTGATCCATAAATACTTTTCTTGTTGCCATAATTTCTATAATTTAATTTTCATAAAAATAATATCTTTTTGAATCGTTTAAAAAATATGTTATTAACATGGTGTTGTTGAATTTTGATATTCACTTTTTACATTCTTATACACATTACTTGCTTATTTTTTTTAATATATTACATTTCTGTAAATAGTATATAAAGAAATAAAGTCCTTTTGAGACTTTATTTCTTTGCTTTAAAATAATTATCCGATCTTACTCTTAAACCATCATCACCTTCTGCTTTTGTTTTGAAATTCTCTATTTCTTTTATATATTTTTCAATATATTCTACTTCATAAATTCCTTCTTTTTTTAAGTTTTCTAAATGTTTTAAAATGTCCCTACATTTAGTTTTTATTACATTTATTTCAATATTAATTTGTCCTTGAGTCTTTGCCATAATTAAACTTTTTAATAATTAGATATTCTAAAGGTAGGGTTTTACTTTTAAGATAGGTTTAAAAATCTAATAATTCACTTATACTTATTTCTAAACCATCACATATTTCAAGAAGGTATAAATAAGTTGGATTAAATTCACCAGTTTCTACCTTATGTATAGATTGTTGATCTTTCAATATTTTCACACCTAATTTTGCCTGTGATAACCCCTTGTCAATACGTAATTTCCTTATCCTCATACCTAATCTTATCAATTCTTTTGATTTATCCATATCACATATTTTTTCAGCAATGTGGAGTTTCAAAACAATATTTTTAACATACTATAATATGTTATTTTGATTTTTTTATTATGTTTGTCTGTATAATCTTAAACTATTTAATTATGAAAAAATTAATAATTATTGGTATTACCCTATTTACAAGCATATTTTACTATGGATGTAAAAAAACATCTGATAAAGAAGCTACTAATCTTAGTAATGAATCAAAAGAATCAAGTTTGGTAATTCCATTAAAAGGGAATGAATATTTTAAAAAAACGACAAATTACTTTTTAGGAAAGTCTTGGTTAACTTTTAAAGATCAATCAGTTGAGTTTATGATTTGTTCTTTAGATGGTTGGGGTAATACAATCAATAAACGTAATATAATGGGAAAATATAAAGTAACAGGTAATACAATTGAAATTGATTTTGGACGTGAATCTGTTAATATTGAATATTTAACAGGTGGATTCAATCCAATTAGAAAAGATGTAGATTATCCTTTACCATCTATACTATCTTTTTCGATTAATAATGGTAAAGTAATTATTGATGACTGGAGATTGCTTGAACCAGAACCTACTAAACCGGTTGTAGTTGAAAAAGTTGATACTAAGGATGATATTAAAGTTAATAATACAGATATAGAAGATAATACTAATATAAGTAATGATGTAGAAAATCGGGAAGTTACAGCAATAAAAGATAAAGTTTATTTTTATAAGGATTTTGATTATGAAACAAAAACAACATCTTATTTTGTCAAAGGTCAAAAAGCAGAATATACAGAATTAAATGATGATAATTTTTCAGGAGATTTTATACATGTTAAATTTGAACATAACGGAAAAGTAACAACCGGATATGTTTTAAAAAATGATGTAGATTTTGAATAATTTTTAAACTTAATCATAAACATTACATATAATGTTTATGATTAAGTTGTTTGTATACAAGTTTTTAAGTAAGTTTATAAAATCGTATAAACAAAAATATATGCTTGAAGTAATAGGTAAGATTATAAATATAATCAAAATAAATTTATCTAATAATGGATATACTGTTGAACATAGTCTTGCATTAAATGATAATGATATAGCTTATGTAATTAAGCTAACCATTCCATTAAACACACAGCACTATATCTTAAGTGTTAAAATTATTAATGATGATGGAAATCCTAATGTTTTATATAGACTATATGTTGATGACAATGTAAACTTAGGATATTTTGATTCACAACATTATGAAAATCTTAATAATGAAAGAAAAAATATAAATACTATTCTTTATTCAATAATTGAGAATAATAAATTTTTATTTTTAGGAACATAGAATTTTATAATTATTTTCAATTTTTCTAAAATTATAATTAGCACTTGATGATTTCATTAAATAGTCCCACATTATATCCTCTGAATTATTTTTATCTTTCAATATTTCAATCATCATAAACCAATTAAGGTAGTTATGTAAATATTTTGTTGATACATTATTGAAATTAAATTTAATCCAATCCTTTAATCTTCTTGTCAAATTATTTACATTTTGAACATGTACATTACCATTATATTTTTCTTTTGCTATAAATGTTTCATGTTGGATATCTAAATCACGAAAGAAGTTTTTAATAATCCTTGAATTATCAGAGTAAATAATATTTGATTTATTGAACCTGTCCAAATTCAATTTCTTTTCCAATGCAGATGTTGTAATTCTGCCTAATTTAATCACTTTTAAATCAATTGATTTATATCTATCAGCAGTTACCATTACAGAAACTTGTTGATTGCTTATACCTCTTAATTTTCTATCATATTTGACAACTCCACGTTTACCCTTCTCATTAAAACGAAAGTAAGTATCATCTGTTTCAACAACACCTTTAAACTGTTTTGTATATAAATCATTAAATGCTGATAGCACTTTGTGTCTCCAATCTAATGCTGTTTGTTTTGAAATTTTCAATTCAACACAAATCTCACGAATTGTCTTAGATTCAAGCATCAAACGAATAAATCCATCCCATAATTCTTTTTTATGAACTCTATGTAAGCTTGTTCCTGTAAATTCATTGAATGTTTTACCACATTCAACACATTTAAAACGGGTGCCACCACCAGCATAATTTGCATGTTTATATAATTTATTAGACTGACAATAAGGGCAATTGTTTACATGTCTATGTTCCAGGATTGGACGTGATGAAGATAATACAGATTGTAGTTGATTTAATAAATCACGTTGCTGTTTATAACTCAAAGATCTGAATTGATTAATTATATTCATTTTGGCGGGTAATTGATGTTAAACATGGCTAACATACGGAATATCATGATGTTAAACAAAAAAAAATACTTAAAATTCCATGAAAAATATGAATTCTAAGTATTTTAAAGCTTATAGTAAAAAGTGATAAGTATAATTTCAATAATTACTCATCTTCATCAATTGTTTCTTCTCTATTTGTATCAAGTTCAGGATTATCGTATCGAGGATTATTTGTAATATTGATTGTTACATTAAGACGTTCAAGAACGTTATCAACTGTAAGGTCGATATTAGGATACACTCTAACTAAAACTTCATTTTCAGCAGTGCTTTCCTCGTTATCCCTACATATCAATGTTACACTTATTTTTCTAGTTCCATAAAGAGAAACTCCAATTATTGTATATTTTCTGCCAAGATTACAACGTTGAGCAATTGCTTCGTAATCTATTCCAGCAATGTCAGCAGATGCATGACCAATTCTATCATTGTATTGAGTTGATGGTTTCATTTTTTTATTTTTTTTAATTGAAAAATAAATATAAATAAAAAACAATAAGAAATACCAGTAAAATATTCTGACTATTTGTTAAAATATCACTTTATAATCTTTGTGTTCTATTTCTTTTAGAAAAACCAATGGTAATTTACATTTAATTACACACTATTTTAGGACATCACTAAAAATTTAAAAGGAGAATATCTGGTTTCGGGTTTTACATCGTCTACTGACGGAGATGTTACAGGTAATCATGGTAAGGAAGATTTTTGGTTAATAAAATTAAAAAGCGAAGTTAATTTAACAAACAATGAATCGTCTGGTGGCGGTGGAGTACCTAATGCAATTTATGCTCGACCTGATTTTTATGGAGGCAATACGGCAACATGTGTTGTTACACCGAATAATAAGGATACAAGGGAGAATTATGGTTTGGATTACTTTCGAAATGGAAATGATAAAATAGAAAAGATGGATGATTTGGAATCGTTACAATTTAGTATGTACCCTAATCCATTTCAGGATGTATTATATAGTAAAGATGCTTGTCGGATAGAAAATCTGAGTATAAGGAATCTTTTAGGTGAAGTGATAAAAGAGGTAAACGGGATTAATAAAAAAGAATATATATTGGATACTGATGATGTGCCTAAGGGAATTTACATTCTTATGGTAACTACGGGTAATAAAAGGCATATCCAAAAAATAATAAAAAATTTAAAAAAAAGAGCGACTTCCGTGAGAAGCCGCTCTTTTTTCTTGTGTCATATTTTTTTAGAAACCAACCGTATAGGTAAGTGTAAAGGAATCTATTTTACTATTAATTCTTGCAGAATCGGTCATGCTGGATAATAATGGAACGTCCATTTCTCTTTGTGAATGACCATAGGCAAAATCCAATCGGGCAGAGCCAAAGTTATAACCAATACCGGCAGAATATCCTTTTAAGTCACCTACGATTTTTTCGTCTTTATACGGACTTTCTTCAAAACGGTATCCGCCGCGAAGGCTTACCTGTTTGATTTTGTATTCGGCACCCACGCGGAATTCCTGTGCGGTGGTTAGTGTATTTTTATAAACATCGTTTAAAGAGCTATTATACGAATTGTTTGGTTTGAATTTGATATTGCTGTAATCTTTAACGCCATAATCAAAGCTGATCAAGCCGGATTTTCCGAAGATATACGCCAAACTTCCTGTGAATTTACCCGGTGTTTGAAGCGTATAAGTTGGATATACGTTTACGATATTCGGATTAAGCGAAGCCGATCGCGTAGCACCCGGACTTGTTGGTGAATTGGCCGGAGCAACATAAGTAGTGTATAAACTTTGTGACAATTCGTCTGTTAAACGATACCATGTTGGCGATTCGTAAGCCGCACCTAAACGTAATTCATCGGTAATTTTAGCGATAGCACCAATGTTAAACGAGAAACCACTTCCGTAGGTGTGTGTATCGTTGTTAAATTGAATCTGACGAATCGTAGCGTAATTCGGATCGGTGTTTACCGGGCCGTTATTGGATTCGTAAACCGTTGAATTTTTGGTATAATCGGTAAAATGGGCATTCAGATTAAGTCCGATGTAAAGGCGGTCTTTATAGGAACTAGCAAAGTTAAAAGCCAGTTTTCCGTTATAGCCGTTTGTGTTAACATAATTCTGATGCGCATAACTTCCGGTTTGCGGAACATTGGAAACATAGTTCGGGTTGTCCGGATTAAACGGATACGTGCTGGTGTCGATAAGATAGGTCTGGTAAGCTAAATAAGCCTGTTGATCCTGAAAGCTCAGTTCGTCATATCGGTAATTGTTATCGATTACACCAACCGGTAAGCCATTAGCCTGATTTAAGAAAAACTGATCGATTGAACGGGTGCCGGTTCCTCTGTAATTAAAACTATTGTCAAAGTTATTGGCATTGTCATAGGCAATCCCGAAAGTGAATTTGGTCCATCCGCTACTAAGATCCTGATTGTGGAAAACAAAGATACCACCGGCCTGATTCAGGTCGAATGAAGTATCACGGTCATTTGTAGTTGTCCCGAAATAACGGGAATTACTTTTGGTACTTAACAAATTTAAAGTAGCCGCAGCAGTATTGTAGTTAAAGATAGCACCACCGGCCGGGTTAACATGTATGGCCGACATATCGCCACCAACGGCTCCAAAGGCACCGCTCATACCGCGGAATCGGGCAGTTCCGTTTAAATTGTCCATAGCATACCGCAGTCCGTCAGATGGAGCCAGCTCCTGTGCGGAGGCTATTACTGCGGATAGGGCAGTAATAGCTGTAAATATATATTTTTTCATGAGGATGTACTTTTTTAAAACTTACAGGATTTGATTAACGTCTTCCGCCACCGCCGGATCTTCCACCTCCGCCACCGCCGCCGAAGCTTCCGCCACCACGGGAACCACCAAAATTACCTCCGGAATTATTATAGCTTCGCGTAGGAGCAGAATAGTTACTGTTGCTACGGGTTCCGCTATTGTTGGAGTTGTTGTAATTGTAATTACGGGTTCCGGAGTTGTTGTTATTGTTGTTGTAATTATAATTACGGGTTCCGGAACTGTTAGTGTTGTTGTAATCCCGTGTAGCGCCATTGTTATAATTTCGCGTTCCGTTATTATAGTTACGGGTTCCGTTGTTGTAATTGTTGTAATCTCTTGTTCCGGTACCATAAGTTCGGTTGAAGTCAACATCTCTGCGGCTGTTGTAATTACGGGTTCCGGTGTTATTGTATCCGTATACGGAGTTGTTGTATCGTCCGTTATAGTAGGCCGATCCGCCTCTTGGTCCGCCATTATAAACACGGTTGTTGTAGTAACCATTGTACCATCCTGGGCCATACCAGTTGTTCCAACCCCATCCCGGTCCGTACCAGTTATTCCAGCCCCATCCGTAGTTTGGTCCATACCAGGAATTCCATCCCCATCCCAGACCAATGCTCCATCCGGAACCGTAGTAACCGCCATTCCATCCCCATCCATAATAAGGAGTGTACCAGGAATTCCAATAACCTCTGTTCCAGTACCATGGGTCGTTGTTGTATACGTTAACGGTAATATTACTTGAATTGTCACCCCATCCGGCATATCCGGTAGTACCGGCATACTGATCGCGGTTGGTGGTTACATTTGAAATAGAATCCTGCTGATCTTGAGAAGAGTAATTGTCCACATCTGTAAAAACACCGTTATTAGCATCTTTCTGAAGGTCGCTGAAGTAGTCTTTGTAATTATTGGCTTGCGCCATGTTCTGTTCGCTGTATCTGTTGTTGTAATCGCTTCGCGGTCTTTCAGAACCGTAAACACCGTCATGATCGTAGTAAGACGCGTTTTGGTAAGAACCACAGGAGGATACCACAAGTCCGAAGAATCCAATTACGGAGTAAATGGATAGTTTTCTGCTGGATAGGTAATAAGTTTTCATATCTCTGGGTATTTTTATTGTTGGACAACACAAAAATAGTTAGTTTTGTCAAACTATTTAGTTAAAATAAGTAAAACAATATTTGTGCCAAACTAATCAAAATGAGTAAGAACTTAACAAAACGATCAGAGGATTATTCGAAATGGTATAACGAACTGGTTGTCAAAGCAGACCTGGCTGAGAATTCAGGAGTTAGAGGTTGTATGGTTATTAAACCATACGGTTATGCTATTTGGGAAAAAATGCAAGCCGAATTGGATAGAATGTTTAAAGAAACAGGACATCAGAACGCATATTTTCCGTTGTTTGTTCCCAAAAGCATGTTTGAAGCCGAAGAGAAAAATGCAGAAGGGTTTGCGAAAGAATGTGCGATTGTAACTCATTATAGACTGACAAATGATCCTGAAAATAAAGGGAAATTAATAGTAGATCCGAATGCGAAGCTGGAAGAGGAATTGATTGTTCGTCCAACCAGTGAAGCAATTATCTGGAGTACGTATAAAGGATGGGTGCAATCCTATCGCGATTTACCGTTGTTAATTAACCAATGGGCGAATGTAGTGCGTTGGGAAATGAGAACGCGTTTGTTTTTAAGAACGGCCGAATTTTTATGGCAGGAAGGACATACGGCACATGCTACCAAACAGGAAGCATTGTCGGAATCGGTACAGATGATGAATGTATATGCCGATTTCGCGGAAAACTTTATGGCTATTCCGGTAGTAAAAGGAATTAAAACGGAAACCGAGCGTTTTGCAGGAGCGGATGAAACCTATTGTATTGAAGCATTAATGCAGGATGGAAAAGCGTTACAGGCAGGTACGTCACACTTTTTAGGGCAAAACTTTGCGAAAGCGTTTGATGTGAAATTTTCGAATGCCGAAGGAAAACTGGAACATGTATGGGGAACGTCATGGGGAGTATCTACCCGTTTGATGGGAGCCTTGGTCATGACACATTCCGATGACAATGGTTTGGTATTACCGCCAAACTTAGCGCCAATCCAGGTAGTTATTGTTCCAATTCATAGAAACGACGAGCAACTGGAAGCGATTTCGGCTCAGGTAAACGAATTGGTAAAACAATTGCGTAAACTGAAAATTTCCGTAAAATACGACGACCGTACGACGCATAAACCGGGATGGAAGTTTAATGAATATGAATTAAAAGGAGTGCCGGTGCGAATTGCTATTGGTCCGAACGATTTGGAGAATGGAACCTATGAAATTGCCAGACGTGACACGTTGACAAAAGAAGTGGTTGCCAAAGACGGTGTTGTGATGTATATTCAGGACTTATTAGAGACGATTCAGGAAGAAATGTTTGCACGTTCGTTAGAGTTCCGAAACGCGCATATAACCGAGGTAAATACGTTTGAGGAGTTTAAAGACGTGCTTGAAAATAAAACCGGATTTGTTTCGGCGCATTGGGATGGAACGGCAGAAACCGAAGAAAAGATTAAAGACCTTACCAAAGCTACGATTCGTTGTATTCCATTGGATAGAAAAGAGGAAGAAGGCAAGTGTGTGCTAACTGGTTCTTTATCAAAAGGAAGAGTGCTTTTTGCGAAAGCGTACTAAAAAAAAATCGAAAAAAAATAGAGTTGTTCTTGCGAGATTGAAAAAATGTTGTACTTTTGCATCCGCAATAAAGCAATAAAGGTCCGTTCGTCTAGGGGTTAGGACGCCAGGTTTTCATCCTGGTAACAGGGGTTCGATTCCCCTACGGACTACAAAAAAGTATTACGCGGTTAATACGAAATTTATTGGAATAATGGTCCGTTCGTCTAGGGGTTAGGACGCCAGGTTTTCATCCTGGTAACAGGGGTTCGATTCCCCTACGGACTACGAAAAAAAGAAATGTAAAAAGACTTAATCAATTTTAAGAAAATGGCAAATCATAAGTCGGCTTTAAAAAGAATCAGAAGCAACGAAAAAAAGAGAGTATTAAACAGATACCAACATAAAACTACACGTAACGCTATCAAGGCTCTACGTTTAGCAACTGATAAAGCAGAAGCGTCAGCTAAATTGTCTGCTGTTATCGCTATGATCGATAAGTTAGCGAAGAAAAATGTTATCCACGATAACAAAGCTTCTAACTTAAAATCAAAACTAACGAAGCACGTAGCTAAATTAGCATAAGCTAATTGAAACACGATATAAAAAACCAAGCTCTCTTTGACGAGAGCTTTTTTTGTTGTTATTATTTTGTTATTTTTTGCTAACTACTTAAAAATTAGCGTGTTTATATAAAAAATAAATTGTAATTTCGCACCCTCAAAAATTATTTATGACTTCTATCAGAAACATTGCGATTATCGCTCACGTTGACCACGGTAAGACTACTTTGGTTGACAAAATCATGTATCACTGTCAGCTATTCCGTGAAAACGAGAATACTGGAGACTTAATTCTTGACAACAACGATTTGGAACGTGAAAGAGGGATCACAATTACCTCTAAAAACGTATCGGTAACCTACAAAGGGACAAAGATTAACATTATCGATACTCCGGGCCACGCCGATTTTGGTGGAGAAGTAGAACGTGTATTAAACATGGCTGATGGTGTGTTGTTGTTGGTGGATGCCTTCGAAGGACCAATGCCACAAACACGTTTCGTATTACAGAAAGCGATCGACTTAGGATTAAAACCATGTGTGGTAGTAAACAAAGTGGATAAGGAAAACTGTACTCCGGAAGAAGTTCATGAAAAAGTATTTGATTTAATGTTTGAATTAGGAGCAGAAGAATGGCAGTTGGATTTCCCAACCGTTTATGGTTCTGCTAAAAATAACTGGATGTCGACTGACTGGAAAAATCAGACGGAAAACATCGAGCCTTTATTGGATATGGTGTTGGAACACATTCCGGCTCCAAAAGTATCAGAAGGAACGCCACAGATGTTGATCACTTCTTTGGATTTCTCCAACTTTACAGGACGTATCGCTATCGGACGTTTACAAAGAGGAGAATTAAAAGAAGGTATGAATATCTCTTTGGTAAAACGTGATGGTAAGATTATCAAATCTAAAATCAAAGAATTACACGTTTTTGAAGGAATCGGAAGACGTAAAATTGAGCAGGTTGTTGCCGGAGATATTTGTGCGATCGTAGGATTGGAAGGATTTGAAATTGGGGATACTGTTGCCGATTTTGAAAATCCGGAAGCATTGGCAACCATCGCAATCGATGAGCCAACAATGAGTATGTTGTTTACGATCAACGATTCACCATTCTTTGGAAAAGAAGGAAAATTTGTGACTTCCCGTCACATTAAAGATAGATTAACGAAAGAGCTAGAGAAAAACTTAGCTTTACGTGTGAATGAAACCAATAGTGCCGATAAATTTTTGGTTTTCGGACGTGGTGTACTTCACTTGTCAGTATTAATCGAAACCATGCGTCGTGAAGGATACGAATTGCAAATCGGACAGCCACAGGTAATCATCAAAGAAATTGATGGTGTTAAATGTGAGCCGGTTGAGGAATTAACGATCGACTTACCAGAAAACCTTTCCGGTAGAGCGGTAGAATTCGTTACTTTACGTAAAGGTGAAATGTTGAGTATGGAGCCAAAAGGTGACCGTATGATCATTAAATTCTATATTCCGTCACGAGGAATTATCGGATTGCGTAACCAATTGCTAACGGCTACGGCTGGTGAAGCGATTATGGCACACCGATTCTTAGAATACCAACCGTTTAAAGGTGAAATCGCAGGACGTATCAACGGATCGTTAATTTCGATGGAAAACGGTAAAGCAATTCCATATTCAATCGATAAATTACAGGATCGTGGTAAGTTCTTCGTAGATCCGAATGAGGATATCTATGAAGGTCAGGTGATCGGTGAGAACTCACGTGGTGATGATATGGTTGTGAACGTAACCAAAACGAAAAAATTAACCAACGTACGTTCTTCCGGAGCAGATGATAAAGCCAGAATTATTCCGGCAATCAAATTCTCTTTAGAGGAAGCGTTAGAATACATCCAAAAAGACGAGTATGTAGAGGTAACACCAAAATCATTACGTCTTCGTAAGATCTATTTGAATGAAAATGACAGAAAACGATTTAAAATCGACTAATCATAAAAATAAAAAACCGCTTTTAAAGCGGTTTTTTTTATAGCTATAAAATGACCGGATTTCCGGTCTTTTTTGTAGTGTGTTATTTTTGCCGTTGTTTACTTATCGATGATCTTTCGGAAGGTAATGGAAACTCTTCTCTGACGCAGGATAATTTCGTCATTTATTCCGCGATCTTTTTTTACGGCTTTAATACCGTGTTTCCATTCGTATCGACTCTCTCCGGATAATAATAATAATAATATACTTCTTGGTTCCAATAAAAGCGGCACTTTAGTATCGTCTTTGGTAAATTCCATCACACAAGCCGAATGTAGGCTTACCGATAGTATGATGTCGTCAAACGATGCGGTGGAATCGATGTGTGACGCAATTCCCTGGCCGGGTTCGTATTCATTAATGATCACTTGATTAAAAGAATAATCCAAATCGAAATACTTCTGAATCTTTTTCTTTAGATTTTCGAGCCAGTCGGGTAATTTTTCAAATAGAGAATTGTCAATGACTTTGCTTTTGTAATTATACCGGTAGCCATAGTGTTGTACGCGTCTTTTAAGACTGGTATCCCATGGACTGGAATCAATATGATCAAGTAAAAGATTCTCTTCGGAAACGGTTAGAAAATCATTTTTCAGGAGTAAGCCATTGATGTTTGTTTTGTTCAAATTCGCCACTTGAAATACTTTTTAAGAAATGTAAAAAATCGTTGTATACGGGTTTAAATCCCGAATCTAAATTGTTTGATACCCAAATTCTGTTCGCGTTTGCGTCTTCATTTGAATTGTATGCAAAAAAAAGCATTTCATCTCCGCTATCGGCATAATCGGCTAAAACATAGATGCCGTTCGAATCAAGAAGCGGATAGTCGGTAATGGCCATTCCTTCCCAATAGCCAAAGCCAAATATACTGATACTTCCGCCATCGTTAAAAGTTAGTATTGCGTCTCCAAATTGGCTTAAAAAGTAAAAATAGCCTTCATCAGTAATGAAGGTTGCCTGGTTTTGCAATTCTTTAGTGTCTTCAAGGTATTTGTTTTTTTTAAGTTTTGGATTGGCAGTTTCCAAATAGATGGTGGTGGTTAATGAAGCAACGACTTCGCTAATGGTATCTTGTATGTTGATCATGCTTTATTTTTTATGCGATACTATAAAAAAAGACCGGAATTTCCGGTCTTTTTTGTGTTATGTTATTCCTGTTGTTTTAAACTACGGATTTGTTTTAGTTTTTCTTTCCAGGTTTTTAATTCTTCTTTATGACGATCAATGTTTTTGTTGATCTCTTTGATAAACGGATTGTCCGGCTTAGCATTAGAAATAAACTGAATGTTGTTTTCCAATTGGAAGATTTCGCCTTGTACTTCATCAATCTTACGCATGATAAAGATTTGCTCGTTTTCCAGTTTTCGGGAATCATCACTGTCGGCAAGTTGCTCCAAACGGTTGTTGAATTTCACCATTTCAGCTTCTTTTTTCGATAAGCTTAACTTGTCAAACAAAGCGTCCAGTATTTTATTGAATTTTCCTTCGATATGACGACGGGCGTGTGGTACGCGTCCAAAACCTTTCCAGTTCTCGATATGCTGTTTAATGGCATCAAGGTCGGCTTTGTGTTCGCCGGTCAACTGGAAGTCTTTTAATTGCTCCAGGTAGTCCTTTTTCTTTTCAAAGGCATCAATTTCTTCCGAATTGGCTTCGTTGCGTTTGGCGTGTAATCGATCGAAATAATGATTACAGGCGTCTTTAAAGTCTTTCCAGATGCTATCGGAATATTTACGCGGCACATGTCCGATCTTCTTCCAGTCTTCCTGGATTTGCTTCATGATCGGTGTTGTGGCATTAAAATCTTCGTTATCTTTTAAAGAATTGGCTTTTTCAACCAAAGCCAGTTTTTTATTCAGGTTGTCCTGTTGGTCTTTTTTAATGTCTTTGTAGAACGAGTTCTTCTGAGCGTTAAAATTACGAACAGCGTTCTTAAAAGCAGTCCAGGTGTCTTCGTTTACTTCTTGTGGCACTTTTCCGGTTTGGAAAAAAGCCGTTCGTAAAGCTTCTATTTTTTCAATCTGACCTTGCCATGCGCTATGAGCAGTAATGGTTTCGTTGGAAACAGCCTCAATTTGTGCAATGATTTCTTTTTTCTTAGCCAGATTTTCTTCTTCTTTTTCTTTGGCTTTAGCAACAAGTGCTTCGCGTTTGTCGTGTAACTGACGCGTTAGTTCGCTAAATTTATTCCATAATTCCTCACGGTGTTCGCGGGATACAGGGCCGATTTCTTCTTTCCAGATTTTGTGTAACGACTGTAATTCGCGGAACGCTTTGGTGACATCACTTTCGTTGACCAATTCTTCCACACGGGCAATGATTTTTTGTTTTTGCTCCAGATTGTGTTTAAAGTCTAAATCACGCGCTTCGCGATCCAAATGCAGATGATCGTAAAAACGCTCGATATGAAAATGGAAATTATTCCATACGTGGTTGTATTTGTCACGAGGGATAGGGCCGGCATTTTTCCAGCGCTCACGCAATTCATTTACGCTTTTTAACGTATCCTGAATGCTTTCTCCCGGATTGTCGATCAGACTTTTCAGTTCTTCAATAATCGCCTGACGAACATCCAGATTGTGTTTCAGGTTGTTTTGAAGCTGTTTGAAGTGCTGATTTTTTAAGTCTTTATAGTGATTGTAAATAGAGTCGAATTTGTTCTTTAGCGGATAGTGATAGTCAAAACCGGTCACATCACCGTTATTTTCATGGCTGTACTCATCTCTTTTCTCATCGATAAAGTGATGGTATTTGTCCATAAAATCTTTTCTGATTTCCTCTACGTGGTTTCGGATGGATACCGCCTTCTGATTGGCAACCAGTTTTTCAAGTTCGGCAACCAATTCCTCCATAGACATGGCTTCATAGTGAAGCATCGGGATATCATGACCTTCGGAAATGGCATCGTCTTCGCCTTCCTCGGCATTGGAATTCTCGATGGCTTCTATGGCAGATTGTTCTGCTGTTGGAACGGTTTCTTCGCCTTTAATTTGTTCCTGTCCGTCTGCCTCTGGCAGGTTATCATTCTTTTCTTCTAACATTGTTGAAATGCTTAAGTTTAACATTAATTGAGTGGAAAGATACTAAAAGCATACGGAAAAGGCAAAAGAAAAATGGGATAAAGTGCGTATTTTTTGCTATAAACCGATAATTGACGTCAGTTTTTTTTGCACTTTTGGAATTGCTGTAACCAAAAGCGAAAAAATAAAGACGGTGTAAAAGCCGTCTTTATTTTTGTTTTTCTGTCCAGATGTCCCAGGCTTTTTCCGCCTGAAAAACGAGCATTTCGTAACCGTTTTTAATTTTGGCTCCTTGTGATCGCGCTCGTTTTAAAAATTCGGTTTCTTCGGGATTATAAACCAGATCAAACGCAATGTGTTTGTCGGTAAAAAGGGAGTAATCCAGTTCCGGGCAATCCTGTATATTTGGAAATGTACCTAGTGGCGTGGTATTGATAATGATTTGATATTCGTTAAAAAGAGTATCGTTCAGTTCGCTATACGAATATTCACATTCGGTAGCATTCCGGGAAACGAAATCGTATTCAATTTTTAATTTCTGAAGCGCATAGGCTACGGCTTTGCTGGCACCGCCGGTACCGAGAATCAAGGCTTTCTGATGGTGCTTTTTAAGCATCGGTTTCAATGCTTTTTTAAAACCGTAAAAATCGGTGTTATAGCCTTTGGTTTCGCCTTTTTTGGTGATACGAATGGTATTTACGGCGCCAATTACGGCTGCATTTTTAGAAAGTTTACCTAAAAACGGAATGATAGCTTCTTTATACGGAATGGTAACGTTCATTCCTTTTAGGTTTTTAGTTTCGGAAAGGATAGTAGGAAACGCTTCGATAGTATCGATATCAAAATTGACATAACTATGGTTGTTAAGTCCGAGGTTTTCGAATTTTTCGGTAAAATATTTTTTCGAAAATGAATAACTGATGTTTTTTCCGACTAAGCCGAACTTCCTTTTCTTAACTTTTTTCATAATAAAAAACGGTTAATTAAATGAATCAATTAACCGTAAAGATACTGGTAAAATATGGTATTTGGATGCGTCTTATTCGTTTAATTTCTGGTACTTTTCAATCTGTGTTCGAATCGCTTTCTGATTCCAGATTACCGGGAATAATTCTTCCAATAGTGTATGATTGTTAAAGTTTAATCGCAATCCGTTGCTTAGGTGGACTTTGCCTTTTTCTTCGTCGTGAAGCATATAGTACAATCCGGCCAATCGGTATTCGATTTCATATTCTTCTGGGAAAAACTCCGAAGCCTGTAATAAGGTTTGTACGGCACTGTCGAATTCACCTAAAAATTGTAATAAGTCAACCCAGAACAACCAGGTGTCTAATTGATAATCGCCAAACTCTACGGCTTTGCGGTAGCCATATTCGGCTTCCTCAAAAAAGCTCAACTGTTTGTTGATCGCGCCATAGCGTTTCCAATACAGTTTGTTTTCATTGTCGATACCGATCGCTTTGTTAACATAGTACAAGGCTTTCTGGAAATTGCGCTGACGGATATAGAAATCGGTAATGGCAATCCAGGCTTTGTCCAACAACGGATCTTCGTGTACCGTTTTTAGATAAAACTGTAAGGCAACATCGGTTCTTCCAAGACGTTCGTGGCATTTTCCGATGCGTAAAAGTGCAAAAGACGTCGGATCGTCCAACTCCATAGTGATGTTGTAACAATCGATCGCTTCCTGGTATTTTTTTAGTTTTTCAAGTGCTTTTGCTTTTTCAAGATACGCACCTAAAAAACTTTCGTCAATCAGTGTAGCATAATCGAAAGCGCGAACCGCCTGCTCGTAATTTTTTACCGTATAATACTGGCGACCTAACTGATGCCAGGCGACTTCGCTATACGGATTACGGTCGATAAAACCGTTTAAGAAAAGAATCGCATCGTCGTTTTGATCCAGAAAATCGAAACAGTAGACTACGTTGTATAAAGCGGAATGATCTTCGGTATCGTTTTCCAGACACTTGATGAAATTTTCCTTGGCTAGTTCCAGATTGTCCATAAAAAGGTACTCCATGCCGATAAGCGAATATACGTCGGCATAATCGTCGGTATAGCGTAAAGCGATCTGTAAAAGTTCCACCGCTTTGTCGTGCTGATCTTTTTTGGAATAAATATTGGCTTTCTGGATATAGATTTCTTCGTTGGTTGGTTCGATAGCGTATAAATCATTTAATAATTTTTCGGCTATGTCCAGTTTGTCGTCAAAAACCAGAAGCTCCACCTGAACCAGTTTTAAACCGGTTGATTTTGGGTGCTGTTCCAGTCCAAGTTTTAGGGCTTTTTTGGCTAAATTAATTTTACCCGTATCGAGATAATGAAGAATGATATCTTCAAACTCTTCGGAGTCAAAGAAGAATACCTTGTTGGTTTTCAACATCGATTCGAACTTTGATAAGGATAAACTATTATCTTCTTCCTCGTGACTCAAATTCATACTCCAGTTGTTTAAAATTATCCTTATTAAAATTAGGAAAGGTTTGTTATTTTTTCAGAAATCGAAATGCTATGTTGTGAACAATTTAATTAACAATTTTAGTTTATTCACAAGGGGTTACATCTCGTTCATGACTTCATTCATAGCTTCAATAATGATGCCACATCCTTCTTCGATTTCTTCGTTGGAAAGCGTCAGGGGAGGCGTAATACGTATGGCACGGCCTTCAAACAGCAACCAGAACAAAATCAACCCTTTTTCCTGACATTTAAAAATGACTTTATTGGTAATTTCAGGACTTTCTGTCATGGGAGCGAGCATTAAACCTTCGCCGCGGATTTCAGTGATCAACGGATGTACCAGTAATTTACGGAATAATTTTTCTTTTTCCAACGCCTGTTGCATCAGATCCGTTTCAACTAATTCCTGTAAGGTCGCTAAACACGCTGCTGCGATCACTGGATGACCACCAAAAGTTGTAATGTGTCCTAGTTTAGGATCGTGGCTTAAAAGATCCATATGCTTTTCGTTGGCCGTAAAAGCGCCAACCGGCATACCGCCACCCATTCCTTTGCCCATAACCACAATATCCGGAACGACATCGTAATTCTGGAAACCGAATAATTTTCCGGTACGTCCGAAACCGGGCTGGATTTCGTCCAAAATCATCATGGCACCCACTTCGTCGCAACGTTGGCGTACTTTCGTAAGAAAGCCGTCAAACGGTTGTACAAAACCGGCACCACCCTGAATGGTTTCCAAAATGATTCCGGCGGTTTTGGATGTTATTTTTTGTAAGTCTTCTTCGTTGTTAAAAGTGATAAAATCCACGTCGGGAATCAAAGGGCGGAATACTTGTTTGCGCTCTTCAAAACCCATTACGCTCATCGATCCCATAGTATTGCCGTGATAGGCGTTAAAACAGGAAATCAGCTGACTTCTGCCGGTCACACGACGGGCTAATTTTAGTGCGCCTTCCGTGGCTTCCGTTCCGGAATTAACCAGGTAGGTCTTGTTTAGTTCGGTCGGCATATTTTCAGCCAACAATTTACAAAGAAGAACCGACGGATCCTGGGCATATTCACCATATACCATTACATGGGCGTATTTGTCCAGTTGATCTTTGATCGCATTGGTTACACGCGGATGTTGATGGCCTAGTGTACAAGCCGAAACTCCGGCAACAAAATCGAGGTATTTTTTTCCTGTAGTATCGTAAATATAAGAACCTTTGGCGTGCGAAACTTCCATGGCTAACGGGTGCGGGGAAGTTTGCGCCTGGTATTTATAGAAATCCTGAATCATTTTTTCTTGGTGTTTTTCGCTTTCGCTTTTTCTTTTTTGGGAGGTTTACCGTATTCTAATGTCTCTTTCGTGGCCTCCATTGGTTTTTCATTTTCGAGATCTTTTGCAAGACTCTCTTTTAATATTTGTGCGTCCAAAGCGAGTTCTTCCGGAGGGAAAATGTCATCTTTGGATTTGATGCGTTCGTCGCCACGCCAGACAAAGCCACGCAGTTTTCGTGCGTTTTCCGGAAACTGATCCGGTGGATAACTGTCGCTTTTCGGGTCGACAAAGGCGGTCATGGTTTGAATTTTATTGTCTTCCAGTTCAAGATGTATCCGACTACTAACGCCTTTATCGATCATTTCCAGCTCGTTTTTGTCGTTATACATATAGTAGATCTTTTCGGTATTTTTAACCAAATCGACAGTGGAAAGTTTATTGTCTTTGAATTTACCAAATAAGTCCTGTCCTTTTACTTGATTAAAGCCGGTTCCTAATGTATCTTTCTGTACGATAAAAGCATTGTTGAGTACTTTTAAAGAATCCAGTTTTTCCGTTTTATTATTACCGATAAGATGAATGACGTCGCCGGTCATTTGGCTTTCGTTGTTCCAGAGTACCGGTTTTCCGATAAGTTGCGTCAATCCTTTTTTCTGATCGGAATGGATCGAATCGCATTTCCCGCTCATATCGATTTTGTAGATACGGGCGTTGTTAAAACCACGGATAATCCGTTCGCCCTGTTTTCCGGTAACCAGTAGTTTTTTGGCATGGATATACACCGAATCGTTTTCGACCAGACTGGAAAGTAAGGCCTTTTTGGTGATAAACATGGAATCCTGTTTTTTATACACTTCGGCATAATGTCCCCGGACAATCATTTTGTTGATGGTGTCGGTGATTTTGACATTGTCAGTGGCGGATGAGAAATCCCGCTTCCGGTCGTAAAATATTTTATCGCCCTTTATGAGTCTGTTGTCGTATTTAATCGTGGAGTTTTTGGTTAGAGTCGCCAGATCCTTTTTGGTGTCGTAAAATCCTCTTTCGGTATAAATGACATTGTCTTTACTCGTAATTGTAGACGGGCCGAAAACATAGGCATGTCCCGAATTGTCGTAAAAATCCAGGTGATTGGATTTGATCACACATTGCGGATTGGTTACGGTGACTGCGGTAAGGAACTGATACTTTTTTTCGTTCAGGTAATAGCGCCCGGATTTACTTTTCAGGGTATTGTCTTTGTTGATAATGGTACCGTTGGAATTGTAGTATGCCTGTTGGATATTCCGATCAAAATTTAACGTATCGGTGGTTAAGGTCGATTCGGGAGAACGCAAAACAACCTCGCCGGAGGCATAGGCAAACTTTTCATTACCGTTGTATTCGGCATAACGGCTGTTCATGAAAATAGTATCGCCCTGGTTCATAATTACATTACCAAAGGCTTTGGCATAATTTTCTTTTTCGAAAAAGTACAGTTTGTTACAGTTGATCAATACACCATCGTGTTCGATCTGAACATTACCGGTAAGAATAGATGCTCCCGGGATTTCATTTTGATTACTGTCGGTGAAATCCGTATGGATGATCTGGATTGTTTTTTTTTGTTGTGCCACTGCCGAAGTAGTACACCAAATAGTGAAACTTATAAGAAAAAGAAAGAATTGCTTCAAAGTCTGAAATTTTGTGCCAAATTTAAGTAAAATCTACGAACGGGATTTTTAATTAAGAATAATTTATTAAATAATTAAAATATGCGAAAAATAAAAAAACGCCTCCGTTTGGAAGCGTTTTTCAGATTATTTCAGAATCGTTTGTGTTCTGTCGGGACCAACCGAAATCACTTTGATTGGCACTTCCACTTCACTTTCGATAAATTCAATGTATTCTTTTAATTCGGCCGGAAGTTGTTCGTATGTTGTCATTCCGGTAAGGTCGGCTTTCCAGCCTTTTTTCTCCACATAAACCGGAGTTACGTTTTCCGGTTCGATGTTATACGGTAAATGGTTGATGGTTTCGCCGTTATAGTTGTAACCGGTACATACTTTTAGGGTATCAAAACCGGAAAGTACATCACCTTTCATCATGTATAATTGTGTAACACCATTAACCTGAATCGCATATTTCAGGGCTACAAGGTCTAGCCATCCGCAACGGCGGGCTCTTCCTGTGACTGATCCAAATTCGTTTCCAACGCGTGCCATGGTCTGTCCGATCTCATCGTGAAGCTCGGTTGGGAATGGTCCGCTTCCTACACGGGTTGTATACGCTTTAAAAATACCGAAAACATCTTTTACCTTGTTCGGAGCGATACCCAAACCGGTACAAGCACCGGCAGCAGTAGTATTAGAAGACGTTACAAACGGATAGGTTCCGAAATCGATGTCAAGAAGGGAACCCTGAGCACCTTCGGCAAGGATTGATTTTCCGTCTTTCATCGCCTGATTCAGGAATGCTTCGCTGTCGATAAACGTAAGTGTTTTTAAAACCTCGATGGCAGCAAAAAACTCATCTTCCAGTTCTTTTAGGTTGTATTGCATGTCTACGTCATAAAACGAGATCATGGCTTCGTGTTTGTCGGCCAAAGTACGGTAACGTTCTTCGAAATCGGCAAGTTCGATATCACCTACACGCAAACCGTTTCTTCCGGTTTTGTCCATATAAGTCGGTCCGATTCCTTTAAGGGTGGATCCAATTTTGGCTTTCCCTTTTGAAGCTTCCGAAGCGGCGTCTAATAAACGGTGTGTTGGTAAAATCAAATGTGCTTTTCTGGAAATAAGCAAACGGGATTTGATATCCATGTTGAATTTTTCCAGGCCTTCCAATTCTTTCTGGAAAACCACCGGGTCGATCACGACACCGTTTCCGATGATATTAACGGAGTTTTTGTGGAAAATACCGGAAGGAATGGTTCGCAGTACGTGTTTAATTCCATCAAATTCTAAAGTGTGTCCGGCGTTTGGTCCGCCTTGAAAACGAGCAATAATGTCGTATTTTGAAGTGAGTACGTCAACGATTTTTCCTTTTCCTTCGTCTCCCCACTGTAATCCTAGTAGCAAATCTACGGTCATTCTGTTGTTGTTTGTTGTTTTGTGTTTAATATAGTTATTTGTCGTATGCGTAGTTGTTAATTCTCTTTGTGCTGTTTTTTCTGTCCGTACAGGTATAACGAGTGGTTGTGAATTTCGATATCGAAAATCTCCTCAATCGTTTTTTTAATGGTCTGTATTCTCGGATCACAAAATTCGATCACTTCGCCAGTATCGGTCATGATAATGTGATCGTGTTGTTTGTCAAAATAAGACTTTTCATAATGCGCCTGATTTTGTCCAAACTGATGTCTTCTAACCAAACCGCATTCCAATAATAATTCTATCGTGTTGTAAAGCGTTGCACGGCTCACACGATAGTTTTTGTTTTTCATTTTGATATATAGGGATTCGATGTCGAAATGCTCGGCGCTATCATAAATTTCCTGAAGAATAGCATAACGTTCCGGTGTTTTACGGTGTCCTTTTTCTTCCAGATATTTAGTGAATACGCTTTTTACAATTTCTTGATTCTTATTATTTTCCATAGTAGGTTTGGTATGAAATACCCGCAAAGATAAGCTTTATTTTTTGGAGTGTAAAGTTTTAATCTGGTAATGTTCCGGAATCGGAAAATTTTAGTTTTTTATTAACGAAAAGTGAGAACATCTTAAAAACAAATAAGTACTTAACGGGAATTAAGTACTTATTTGAAGTATAAATAAAAAGCTTTTTTAGTTTTTATGAACGCGGGTGACTTTGTCGATACCGTCAATTTTTTTGATGTTGTCGATCAGTTTTTTCAGGATCGTATTGTTTTGAACGACCACGGTTACCTGTCCGTTAAAAATTCCGGCTTCACCGCTAAGGGCGATGCTCTGAATGTTTACGTGCATCTGATTGGAAATAACCTTGGTTAGCTCGTTGGTTAAACCTAAGGTGTCCATTCCGGTAATTTTAAGGATGGCTTTAAATTCTTCCTGAGACGAATCGATCCATTTGGCCGGAATGATCCGGTAGGCATAATTCGACTGTAAACTAATGGCATTCGGACAGTCTTTACGGTGCACTTTAATCCCTTCGTTGATCGTGATAAACCCGAAAACATCATCACCCGGAATCGGATTACAGCAGCTGGATAGTTTGTAATCCAGTTTTTCCTGTTCCTTGCCGAAAACGAGTAAGTCGTAATTTTTTATAATCTCATTACGGTGCAGCTGTTCCGGTGCGACATTAGGAGAACGTTTGATCTTGTTTTTAAAGAAGTTGATCAAGGTATTGTTTTTCTGCGCGGCAAAATCTTTTAATTGCTGGTTGTCGATCAGACCGGCTCCGACACGGTAAAACAAATCCAGACTGGTTTGCAGTTTGAAATAGTTCACCAGTTCGTTAACGGTGGTCTCGTTAAGCGTAATTTTTAAATGTTTTAATTTACGCGTTAGCAACTCTTTACCATCTTCGGCGATTTTCTTGGTGCTTTCGTTAAGCACGCTTTTAATTTTATTGCGCGCACGCGATGTGGTTACGTAATCCAGCCAGCTTGCCGTAGGCTTTTGGTTTTGTGAGGTGATTATTTCAACCTGATCACCGCTATTTAGGACATGATTAAGCGGTACGAGTTTTCCGTTAACCCGTGTTCCGCGGGTATGCATTCCGATTTCGGAGTGAATACTAAAGGCAAAATCCAGTGAAGTGGCACCTTTTGGCAGCGATTTGATTTCGCCTTTTGGTGTAAACACATAGATTTCTTTGGAATACAGGTTTAATTTAAAATCCTCTACAAAATCGACGGCATTGGTTTCTGCATTTTCCAACGCTTCGCGCAATTGGTTTAACCATACGTCAAGACCATTTTCCTCAGTGGCACCTTGTTTGTATTTGTAGTGCGCGGCATATCCTTTTTCGGCAATTTCGTCCATACGTTCGCTACGCACCTGAATTTCCACCCAACGTCCTTTTGGTCCCATAACGGTAATGTGCAGGGCTTCATAACCGGTTGATTTTGGCGATGAAATCCAGTCACGCAAACGGCTCGGACTCGGACGGTAATGATCGGTTACGATTGAATAGATTTTCCAGGCCAGAAATTTTTCTTCCTGAGGCTTGGATCTATAGATAATCCGCAGGGCAAATTTGTCGTAAACTTCATCAAAGGTCACTCCCTGAACCAACATTTTACGTCGGATGGAGTAGATGGATTTAGGACGTCCTTTCATCGTATATTCGATACCTTCTTCGTCCAGGGAATTTTTAAGAACATCGGAAATGGATTTAATGTAAGCTTCCTGTTCTTCTTTGGTCTCTTTCATTTTGCTTACAATATCCTGGTATACATCCGGTTCGGTGTATTTTAGTCCAAGATCTTCCAGTTGTGTTTTGATGTTGTACAACCCCAAACGATGCGCCAGCGGAGCATAAATATACAGGGTTTCCGAGGCGATTTTAGCCTGCTTATAATCAGCCATGCTTTCCATCGTCTGCATATTGTGTAAACGATCGGCAATTTTGATTAGAATTACGCGTACGTCGTCGTTTAATGTCAATAACATTTTTCGGAAATTCTCGGCTTGCATCGAGATTTCCTGATCGGTTTTTACCTTGGCTATTTTGGTTAACCCATCGACAATTTGCGCGATTTTAGGATTGAACATTTTTTCGATGTCTTCAATCGTGATATCGGTATCTTCGACCACATCGTGCATTAGTGCTGCGGCAATGGAAGTGGCGCCAAGTCCGATTTCGGAGGCGACAATTTTAGCCACGGCAATAGGATGGAAGATATAGGCTTCTCCGGATTTACGACGTTGATCTTTGTGTGCATCGACAGCAACATCAAAAGCTTTACGGATCAGTTTTTTATCTTCTTCGGTAAGGGTTTGGTAACTAATGCGAAGTAGTTCTTTGTATTCTCGCGCAATTGCTTTGTTTTCTTGTTCTAAATCAATCTCAGTCATAACAATTCATTCAATTCCTAAATTTAGTGTAAAGAAATAACTTTTGCAAGTACAGTGCCCCGAATAGCTGCTAAATAATGTTAAAATTTGAGCCATAAAAAAACGCTCTATAGAGCGTTTTGAGAATTTATTTGACCCGATTGAAATCCAGATCCTGAAAATCATAACTGAAATCCGTTAGTGGTGAAATGGCATCCATTTTAATATTCTGTAAGTTACCGTCATTATCATAGGTCAGGTACATAAAAGCATCGGCATTAAAATAGCGGTTAAACCATTTTACGGCGTAAATATTGTCTTTGTAAAAGAATATCTCTCCGGATAACTGCGGTGACCGTTTGGAAATAAAATGCAATTTTTTTCCTTTTGTTACAATGGATACTTCGCCAAGCCAGTTGTCTTTAAAAACACCGGTCAGTTTGTCGTAATTGTGTTTGAGCTTGCGATTCTTCAAATTCGATGCGACAGTTTCCCATACTTCGTTGGTTACTTTATCGGCTTCGGCTTCCCGTGATATTTTTTGATGACTGTATTTGGATACATAATCGGTATACGGGATATCCAGATAGCTGTCTTTTATGGTATTGGTAATGGCATTAAAAGCGGCACCCGACTGTTGGTTGGTAAAAACAATAATACCCAGTTCCAGTTCCGGAAGCAGGGTTACCTGTGTTACGATACCTTCCAGTCCGCCGGTATGCGAAACCTGTAGTTTTCCTTTAACATCGTTTAATTGCCATCCGAGACCGTAGGCTGTAAACAATGTATAATAAGGAGGCGTGGTACTGTTTGGTAAAATGGTTTGTGGTGTCCACATTTCGTCGTGTTGCTGTTCGCTAAACAACTGTTTCTCCTTGTTTGGACCATATTTTCCCTGTTGTAACTGCACTAAAGCCCATTTGCTCATGTCGTTAACGCTGGAGTAAATTCCTCCGGCAGCATCGAGAATGGTACTTTTATACCGTTTGATAACTTGTAACTTACCGTCTATCGGTACATGAGGAACGATGGTATTGGTGGTGTCTTTTAAGCGCGACCAGGTTCCCACACTATTCTTCATTTCCAACGGTTTCATGATACGTTGTTCGATAAAGGCAGCCCAACTTTGCCCGCTTACTTTTTCGATCACCTCGCCGGCAATTACATAAAGCAGGTTGTCGTAATCGTATTTGGTTCGGAATCCGGAAACCGGTTTGAGATATTGAATGTTTTTTACAATATCCTTAGCGGTAAAATCATGACCGTCCGGCCAGATCATTAAATCGCCGGCACCAAGACCCAAACCGCTACGGTGTGTTAGTAAATCCAGAATGGTAAATTCGTTGGTGACATAGTCGTTATACATCCGGAATTCCGGGATGTATTTTTTTACCTTATCATTCCAGTCGAGTTTGTGCTCGTCTACCAGTATGGCTAATGCGGCAGTGGTAAAAGCCTTACTATTGGATGCAATTCCGAATAATGTATTTTCGTCTACTTTTTCTTTTGTTTTGATCGATTTTACTCCATAACCTTTGGAATGGATCACTTTTCCGTTTTTAACAACGGCAACAGCAATTCCCGGAACGTCAAAAGTCGTCAGGGTTTTTTCTACCAGTTCGTCTATTTCGGGAGAACTGATTTGGGCATAAATTGAAAAACTGGACAAGAATAAAAAGAAAAACTTTTTCATAATCATGCAATAATTAATTTTGGTTATGTGAGACGTTGTCTTTTGGCTTCAAAGATTAGAATTGCAGCGGCAACGGAAACATTCATGGAATCGATCTCACCTTCCATAGGGATGATAATATTCTGTTTACTGGCGGTACGCCATGCTTCGGTAAGTCCGGTAGCCTCGGTACCGACTACAAGCGCGGTGGCACCGGTATAGTCTTGTGTATGATAGTGTGTTGAATCTTGTAATGTTGCGCAGTAAATAGCGATTTCCTGTGCTTTAAGATAAGCGATAACGTCTTCGGT
This sequence comes from Flavobacterium sp. CAU 1735, assembly GCF_039888695.1. Classification (NCBI taxonomy): domain Bacteria; kingdom Pseudomonadati; phylum Bacteroidota; class Flavobacteriia; order Flavobacteriales; family Flavobacteriaceae; genus Flavobacterium; species Flavobacterium sp. CAU 1735. The sequence goes on from NZ_JBDQQQ010000001.1 coordinate 837,857, forward strand.
CGATCCGGTTGCTATGGGTCTTGTAAAAAGACAGCCCACGCTGGAACGGATGATGTTCGGATTGTAAAGGTCGCTTTTGGGATTGGCAATAATAACGGCATCCAGATTGGCGGCATCGGCAGTTCGTAATAAAGCACCGATATTTCCCGGTTTTTCCGGAGCTTCTGCTACCAGAATAAGCGGATTTTTCCGAAGTTTTAAATCGGATAGCAACAAGGATTTCGATTCGGCAATGGCCAGAACACCTTCGGTGGTATCGCGATAGGCCAGTTTTTGGTAGACTTCTTTGCTGATTTCGATAATTTCAGTATCCGGTTCTGTTAGTTCATGAACTGCAGAAAGTGAAATTATTTCCGGAGAAAATAAAACAGTAATAAGTCGGTAGCCACCTTTTTGTGCCAGCATTATTTCCCGCTGACCTTCAATAAGGAAAGTGCCGGATTGTTTCCGGTTTTTGGCTTTGTCCTGTAACTGGAGCAACGATTTTATAAAAGGATTTTGGACACTACTGATCTGCTTCATTGGTATGCGGTGAAAAATGCGTTATTTTTTTAGGGTAAAAATAAACTTAAATTTATAAATATAACAAGGATAGCCGGAGGAATAACAGCTATCCTTGTTATTTTTGTTTTTTAGAATAATCGATATCCTAAGATAAATGAAGTGGTATTGTATTTACTGTCGTATTTTGTTTCATTGTTAACAAGACTACGATTCGTTGCATAACGCAATTCAAAACTGAAACGCTCTAAGAAACGGAAACCGGCACCGATACCAAAATTATAAACAGGATCTACATTAACTTCAGTAGGTTGCGTGTAAACGGTGTAGACCAGTTTGGATCCCAAATCAATATTATAGCTAAAGATACCGTTGATAAATAAAGCGGATTTGTCGTTTAAGTGCATATAATAACGAACACCTACCGGAATGTCAAGTGATTTATAATCAAGTGAATGCGTGAAACCATCCTGAACGATTTCAGATTTGTAAGACTGGAAACTTGGTTCCAGAATCAGACTCCATTTATTTCCGTATAACGGTAAAATATATTCTAATTCAGCGCCAATTCGGAATGTCATTTTGTTACCAAAATCAACATACGGCTCGCCAAAGTTTTTAGAATTACTGTCAAAAGAAGCTGACGTAGTGTTTAAACCGATTCTCGCACTAAGGTGTAAAGCGCTTTTTCGAACAATCTCCTGTTTAAAAGTAGAAGCGGCTCCGGATGGATTTTTACATGTATTGTAGGCTTCAAAAATATCAATCAGGTCGTTGTCACGGTAGCGAAGTTTACGCAATATCTCACGAGTGATAGATTCGCACTTTAAGTTGGTTAGGATCTGATTTTTATAGTCTTCATTGGCTCTGATTTGAATATTTTCATCCAAATACGATTTGAAAATAAGCGGTTCGATTTCGGAACCATTATAAGAATAGAAGAATTTATACGAATTCTCGTCTTCAAATAGGTAAAGTGATGCATCACCTTCAACCAAAACTCTTAGGAATTGTCCTTCTTCATTGAAAATAGGTTCCGGAGATCGGCTTAAAGAAGCCATTTTTTCAGAGGAGCGATCCAGTTTGATCCAGGCGCTGATAAACTTAACTTTTTGATTGGTAAAACCAAATGCTTTAATATTGGACCAATTGGCCGTTTCTACTGTACCGTTTTCGTCTCGTTTGTATTCGATTTCTTTAGGATTGTTACGCCAGTCAAGATTTTTAATCCAACAAGTTACACGTTCATTACCGTTTTTAATAATATATCCTTCTTCAAATTTGATTTGTGCCTGCGTGGTAAGAGTAGTAATCAGTAATAAGGCAAATAGTAAAATTTTTTTCATTAATGTTTGTTTTAAAGTATTCCTCTTGATTTAATTTCTAAATATTTATTGATAGTGTCGAGTGTTAAGTGTTCGGGTTGGGTTAATACGGAATAGATACCGTATTTTTTAAGTTCATTTACAATCAGGCGTTTTTCGAAGGCAAATTTTTCGGCAATAGTCTGGTCGTATACATCCTGTACGGTGGTTATTTTTTTATCGATCAGTTGGTTGAGTTCGGTGTTGTTAAAAAAGATCACAACCAGTAAATGGTTTTTGGCAATGCCTTTTAAATAGGGAAGCTGGCGGTAAAGTCCGTCGAGCGTCTCAAAATTGGTATACAAAAGAATAAGACTTCGCTGGTTGATATTTTTTTTGATGTCCACATACAACCGACTAAAGTCACTTTCGAAAAAATCCGTTCGGATATTATAAAGGGCTTCCATGATGAGGTGCATTTGCGATTGACGTCGTTCGGCCACTACGCGGTTTTCAATTTTTTTAGAAAACGTCATCATCCCGGCTTTGTCCTGTTTTTTCAGGATTACATTCGACAACGCAAGCGAGGCATTAATCGAATAGTCTAACAAACTTAATCCGTTAAAAGGCATTTTCATCGTACGCCCTTTATCAATGATCATATAGATATTCTGCGATTTTTCGTCCTGATACTGGTTGACCATCAGCTGGTTTCTTTTGGCTGTGGCTTTCCAGTTTAGCGTACGAATATCGTCGCCCGGCACATATTCTTTGATTTGTTCAAATTCCATCGTATGACCGATCCGTCTTATTTTTTTTACCCCATATTGAAACAGGTTATTCGAAAAAGCCATCAGATCGTATTTACGCAACTGAATAAACGACGGATAGGTGGGAAGGGTTTGATTGTGATCAAAAGTGAATCGTCTGGAAACAAGACGTAATGGTGAGGCAACATAGACATTCAGATTGCCAAAGGAATATTCGCCCCGTTCGGTTGGACGGAGGAAATATTGGAAATCATCTTTCTCGTGTCGGTTTAATTTACGTCTGACATCAAAATTACGTACCTGAAACTGGAACGGAATTTCATCGATAATCTTTAGCCAGATATCAAAAGAATACGCACTTTTCAGTTTGATCGTAACGGGATTCTCATCGCCATTGGACAATTTTTCCGGAAGTACACGCGAGGCTTTTATCCCTTGCTTTGCGGTGAAGAGCAACAGGATGTCAATACCAGTAAAGGCGAGTAACAACCAGAACAACAACCAGCTTACACGATACAGTTCTTCGAAAAAATAAGCCAGCACAAAGCTTGCTATAATCCCGAGGAGCGTATAGAAAAAGAAGTTGTTGAGGTATAATCGTTTAAAGAAATTCAAAGCTATAATGATAAAAAATGAACAGTAACGACCTATCTTGGAATCTCAACCGTATCGACGATTTGTTTGATAATTTCGGCACTGGTGATGCCTTCCATTTCGCGTTCCGGACTCACCACCACACGGTGTTGTAATACCGGTATCGCCGCTTCCTTGATATCTTCCGGGCTTACAAAATCACGACCGCGTAAGGCGGCAAATGCTTTTGAAGCATTTAAAATGGCAATCGAAGCCCTTGGAGAAGCGCCCAGATAGAGGAACGCATTTTCACGGGAATTCAGTACAATTTTAGCAATATATTCGATCAGATTCGGTTCAATACGGATTTGTTTGACCAGACTTTGGTAGTTCAGGATATCGCTTTGCGCAATGATTTGCTGTACCGATTCCAGTTTGTTACGGTCTTGCAAGGCATTTTCACGTTGAATAATCGCGATTTCCTCTTCCAGATTCGGATAGTTGATGTTGATTTTAAAAAGGAAACGATCGAGTTGCGCCTCCGGTAAACGATAGGTACCTTCCTGTTCGATCGGGTTTTGAGTCGCGATTACCAGAAAAGGTGTGTCCAACACATAGGTTTTACCGTCAATGGTAATTTGGCGTTCTTCCATCACCTCAAAAAGTGCCGCCTGCGTTTTAGCTGGGGCGCGGTTGATCTCATCGATTAATATGAAATTGGAAAAAATAGGCCCTTTTTTAAATTCAAAAGCCGATTTGGATAAGTCGAAAACAGAGGTTCCCAGAATATCCGAAGGCATCAGATCGGGTGTAAACTGAATCCGGTTAAACTGTAAGGCCAGTGTTTTTGAAAGGAGTTTGGCGGTAATGGTTTTGGCAACGCCGGGAACACCTTCCAATAATACGTGGCCGTTGGAAAGGATCGCCGCTAAAAGCTGATCAATCATTTTCTCCTGACCTACGATTACGGTAGCCAGTTCCTGTTTGATTCGGGTTACACTTTCTAAAAGTGCCGAAAGATCCAGACGGGTTTCAAAATTTACATTTTCGGTTTGTGCTTCGATTGGGGTATTTTCAAAAGTATCCATATTACTTTAATTTTTCTATTGCTTTACTAATTTCAATGACATCGGCCTGAGTACTCACAAGCTCATTCCGGTGTTTTTGGATCAGGCGTACTACATTTTCGATCAGTACGGGATCTTTTCCGGTTTTCTGATGTAGCCTTTTAACAAAGGTTTCGTCCAGTTGGAACGTATCGATCAGGTATTCCGATCGTATTTTTTCGAGAAAATAAATGATCTTTTTTTCAATTATCAGATGATGACTACCTTCCTGAAGGTATAGATTTCCGATTGTTTTGGTAAAATCGACGGTCGTATTCGGTACCGGTTCTTTTATCGGAATGATCCGTTGACGGCGTTTAGCATTAAAAAACATAAATACCAGCATGCCGATCAGGAAAAGATACCAGGCCCATTTTAATGCCGGCTGACTCAGGATATAGCGCATCGGCGAACCGGAAATATTCTGATCGTTATAACTAAACGACTGCCAAAACAGTTCTCCTTTTGGGATATACGATAAAATCGCACTACAATATTCGGCATTTTTATCTTTTAACAATACATAATTTGAAAAAGCAGCCGGCTGTGTATGCAACAGAAAATAACCGGTACCGTAAGGAACCCGGATAAAATTGGCGTGCTTAATGCTATCCGTTTGCTGATAGCCTAAAACATCGGTTGTAGTCGAATCGATCGACTGAAAACTCACATTTCCGCTACCTTTTCCAAAATTATAGTGTTGATTCTTAACGTTATTCGCGCTTAGTTTTTGTCGCATATTGTCCTGTAAAGACATATTTGTGGAGCAATCAAATTTTAGGGAATCCATTAATTTTTTCGGAAACGATTGCATACTTAAAAAAGCCGTATTACCATGATCAACGAAATACAACAATTCGTCTGCCGATGTATCGTCGAGCGTATTATCGTCGGAAATCATCAGTAGCGTTCCTTTAACGACATAAGTCGAATCGGAATAACGGTATTTCGGATCCAGAAATTCATAAACCGTAGTGCCGAAACGAGTTATTTTTTGGTTCGGAAAAAGGCTTGGGATTTCCTTATTAAATACATAAAGTCCAAACGGTATTTTATCCTGAATCGTATAACTTGGCGTCCAGTTAATCGGCTTTGGTCGGCCGGAATCAATAACAATAATTCCAACAATGATCAAAACCAGAAAAGCGATATATAGTTTTAAAGTCCGATTCATTTACAGGGAATTAAAAGTGTTTATAAACGCCTTTTCCGATTGATTAAAAGTCGTTTCGTTGAGTTCGAATTCGCCATACCAGCTATAGTCGTATATATACGAAAGGTAGGAAAAATCGTGCCGTAATTTCGGATTGCCGATTTCATACAGATAATCGGAATTGGTTTTTTCAATATCCCATTCGATAAGCGATTTGTCGGATAAACGTTTGAGCAACCACAGGTAATAATAACGAATCGCTAGTCGGTAATCGTTATTGTTTTTGGAATCCCGTATCGCTTTTTCGAAATTAATAGAATGTATGTCTTCGTCGATCGTATCGGAAGTCGTGATTTTCTTTTGTGATGATTTTCCGAAAATCCAGTTGCCTTCCTTATTCAGTATTGTTTTAACAATCATATAGACCACAAATAGTACGATTAATATGGCTATAACTTTTAGAACAATCTCAAGTGCTGTCGGATTGGCACCGTCTACTCCAAACGAAAAAATACGTCCCAGCCAATATTGCAACCAGGCTTTAAACGAACTCCAGGCACTGGTGTCGGGCGCTACGGTTTCGTATTGAAAATCCGTTCCGGAATAGTTTTCCTTAAAATTAGAATGGAAGGGTAACGGTTGAATAGCCGTTGTGTCCGACAATGTTTGTATCTGCCGGTTTTGCCGGGTAATAACAGTCGGATCCTCTAGTTCGTCCACTTGTGAATAAGTGGCAAACGAGGATAAAAACAGGATGATATAAAGGAGCAACTTATTCACTTTGTGTACCAATCAAATCAATGTCGCTTTTTGGAGTATTGTTTTCCAATTCTTCGCGGATGCTGTAATAGATCACTCCATTGTTGATCAGTAGCAGATTCTGCATAAAGAAATTTAAGATTACCGACAGCACAAATGTCAATAACATCATAATAATAAAAAACGAAAACGGACTGGAAGATTCCGAATTAATAGTCCCCGGGTCTTCAAGAGTGGTAAATACCGAAGCTACTCCGATAATATACGGAATCATTGAGATCGTCCCTACGATAGCCTGTACGATCAGGTACATAACAAAAGTAGAACCGATTATAGGCCAGAATTTGCTTTTCATCATCTGGAACGCTTTGCTTAGCGAAACAAAATAATCGTCGTCGGTTGAAATATAATTATAAAAACTCAGCGATAACCAGGAACCTGCTGCCGGAATCAGAATAAGTATCATCGGAATTCCGATCAGGATAAAAACCAAAGCGAACGATAACATAAAAGCCAGCACGATTAACGGTATAGCAGTAAACATCGAAAGGATGAAAAAAAGAAGCACTTTTCCAATTTTAGATTTGACTACCTGAGTGATTTCTGCCGTGTCAAAATCTTTTTTTCGGGATAACAAATCGAGATAGACTACCGGATAGAGATAGCTGATCAAGCTGATAATTAGTAGCAAAAGAGCCGACAATCCGCCGAATCCCAAAAACAGCGAAAAGTTTTCTGCAATAAAACTGTCGAACTGATTCCCGGGCCCACCATTACTCAAACCGGAAAGCGTTCCTTCGTAAAATACTTTGAAAAGGAAAAATACCAGAACCAGTAAAATCAGCACAAAACCACCGTTTACAATCAGGTAGTTTCGGAAATAATGTCTTCCGTATAATTTAAAAAAACTAAAAGTATCGCCGACTAATTCGTTGAAATTTCTTTTTTTATAAAGTTGAAACATGTTTTCGAGTTAATTTTTTATGGAGAATATATGGATAAATCAGATAGTAAAAAGAAATAAGTGCCAGTGTACCGAGAATGATCAGAACATTTAGCGCTCGCGGCATATCAATCGAATACCGGGTGATAAAACCTTCGAGAAAACCAGCGGCAATGGTAAACGGCATCGTGCTTAAAAATATTTTAAGACTGTTTTTTAGTCCGGTCTTAAACGAAGTAAGTCTCGAAAATGTTTTTGGAAACAATATGCTGGCACCAAGGATAAAACCGGCAGCCGATTCGATTACAATGGCAAAAATTTCCATGGAACCGTGAATCCAGATCCCGCGTACACTTTCCCAAAATACCTTTTCCTGATAAAAAAAGTACTGGAATGATCCGAGCATAATCGAATTCTGAATCAGTACAAAAAAAGTACCGATTCCGGCAAAGATTCCATAGATATAGCAACGCATACCGACCATCAGGTTGTTAATTGTGATGCCGATAAAACTACCCCAGTTGCTTCCGCTTTTATAAATCGCGACCGGATTGCCTTCCTTAATGTTTTCGAGTGTCATGTTCACATAACCGTCGCCTAAAATAAGCCGCACAAAAGTAGCGTCATTATGCGCCGAAAGTACGCCAATACCGGTACAGGCAAAGAATAAAATAAAGGCATAAAGCAGGTAACGACGGTATTCGTATACCAAAAGCGGGACTTCGGTTTTAAAAAAATGAACCAGCCTGTTGGTTTCTTCTCTTTTGGTTTTATAAACTTTCTGATAGGTTTGTGAAGCGAGATAATTAAGGTAAACTACCGTCTTACTTTTGGGATAGTAGGTCTGTGCATATGCCAAATCATTCATCAGATGGATATACAAACTCGCCAGATCATCAGGATTTTTCTTAGATTTACCGAAAATTGCTTGCTCAAATTCAAGCCATTTTTCTTTATTTTGTTTAATAAATGCAACTTCTCTCATACATTCGCAAAAAGCTAAAGTATAAAATATGTCAGAATTATCAATAGTAACAACGCAAAATGTTAATATAAGTTTTAAAACAGCCTCAGTTGGTACAAGAATTGTGTCCGAACTTTTGGATATGCTGGTAAAAATTGCCTATGTTGTGGTGGTAATCTACGTGTTTTTCTATTTGCTGAACATTCAAAAATTCTTTGAAGGCGCTGATCCGTGGACGTCGGGAGCGATTATGATGTTGTTTGGATTGCCGGTAATGTTGTATTCGCTATTGCAGGAAAGCCTGATGGAAGGACAAACGGTAGGGAAAAAGATAATGAAAATAAAGGTGATTAAAATTGACGGTTATCAGGCCGGTTTTGGCGATTACCTGATTCGCTGGATATTCCGGATCGTGGAATTTGGTATCGGAAGCGGTGTAATCGGAATGGTAGCAATTCTGGCGAGTAATAAAAGTCAGCGGTTGGGCGATATGGCCGCGGGAACTGCAGTGATTAGTCTAAAACGGAATATTAATATCGATCATACCATTCTTCAGGAAATAGACGAAGGGTATGTGCCAATTTATCCATTGGTGATTAAACTTTCGGATAATGATGTCCGGATTATCAAGGAAACATTCGAATCGGCATTACGTGTCGACGATTTCAAACTGATCTATCAGCTACGGGAAAAAATCGAATCGGTAACGGGCATTAAAAATCAGTCCGGGAATGACAGTGATTTTATCAGGACAGTTTTAAAAGATTACAACTACTATACACGCAATATGTAGCGTTAGAATTACTAAAAACAATACTATGTTTCATTTATTGGATATTTTGGGGACGATGGCCTTCGCATTGTCGGGTGCCTTGACGGCGATGAATAAAAAAATGGATCCGTTTGGCGTGTTTATCATTGCCTTTGTAACGGCTGTTGGTGGTGGTACCGTACGCGATGTATTGATTGGCTGGACACCGGTTGGCTGGATGCAAAATCTCGATTATGTCTATATGATTACGATCGGTTATTTTCTGGCCTTGGTTTTTCGCAAAAGTCTCGATAAACTGCGAACCTCTTTGTTTTTGTTTGATACGGTAGGTTTGGGCGTTTTTACATTGATTGGTCTTGAAAAGGGAATCGCGATCCACCTGCATCCGATCATTTGTATCGCATTAGGTACCATGACAGCTTGTTTTGGTGGTGTTATCCGTGATATTTTATGTAACGATATACCGGTAATTTTTCGAAAAGAAATTTATGCGACCATCTGTATCATAGGTGGAATTGTCTTTTTTCTGCTGCGCAAATGGAACGTACAGGAAGATGTGTTGTATTTGACAACATCGGTAGTGATCATCGTAATTCGTTTGATGGCCGTCAAGTTCGAATGGTACTTACCAACGCTGGAACACCGGAATCCACCTAACGAGTAAGGTATACAAAACCGGTCAGATCGTTCGGATAATCGGGATCGTTTAGTTTTAAAATATAAAAATAAGTGCCTTCCGGAGCGAGTTCGTGACCCACGCCGTCCTTTATAAGTCCGTTCCAGTCTTCTGTATACTGATCACCTCGCCATACCAGTTTGCCCCATCGGTTGTAAATATAAATTTCGAAGTTTAGGAAAATGGTTCGCAATCCTTCAATAAAAAAGGTGTCATTAAGACCGTCTCCGTTGGCCGAAACAGCGTTATAAACCGTAGGCGGACAATTATAGGTCAGTAGCATAAACGACGTTACTGTATAGCAGTTCGCATCGCCAACACGTACAAACACTTCTTTTGGCGATTGCTCCGACAGATAATGATGACTATTATATATCGGGTTCGTATTCTGATTGGCATCTTCGGCTGTTTCGTGGAAACTTACGGTTTGCGAAGGATCGGTTTTAACCAGCTCATCATAACCCGAAAAATCGTAGTAACCCGATCCGTAGCCTTTGTTGCAAACTTTTAAAGCCGGTAACGGATTGACTTGTGGCGATATGTTAAGGGTGGCTGTAGTGGAAGCTTCATTGTTGTTTTCGTCGATTTCGACTACCGTATTATCCGGGTCTACTACAATTTTTAAGGTAAAAGGAGAAACAATAGCTTCCGGTAAAACGACTGTAACCGAACGGGTTTCGTGTCCGTCTATAGGAATCGTTGTCAATGTCTGATAAGTGCCGACAAGTGTCTCGTTGGCATATATTTTTATCCGAGTGCCCTGCGGTAATGGATTGGTGCTTTCCCGGTTATAAACGGTAAAATCGACGGAAATGGTTTTGGAATTACAACGAACACCGATGTTGTCGATACTTACGGAAGCATCGGGTAACTGACTGTTTAGTTTGGTTACAATAGCATTAATCATCACAAAATCCTGACCGGATGTCAATTGTATTGTGGCTGAGGTATCGCCAATGTCAATATGATCCTGAATATCGTAAACGTCCAGATCCATATTGTACAAGGTTGAACTTCCGGTGATACTATTGGAGCCATTAAAAGCATTGTTAGCCGGATTTAATGGCGGATTGCTTAGGATGTTCCCATTAATGCGAAGCGTTTCGTTAACCAAAATGTTTTTGTCGCCTTCCCAGGCCAGAAAACCGATTTTAGCATTTTGATTATCGATAACATTCAAATTTGAAAGCGTAATGTTAACCACATCCGGAACCGCCTGCATTCCGTCGTATATATTTAACTGGTTTAGAGGTAAAGCCTCATTTTTGTAAATGATGATAATAGCCCAACCTGCAAAATTGGTTCTACTGAGAAAATGTTGCGCGATATAAGGAGTAACATCAAGATCGGAGATGGTATATTGACCGTTACCAAATTCTTGTACCAGGTCGGTAATGTCTTTAAAAGCGCTGAAATTGTCCAGGAGAATTCCGTTTGCATAGTGCTGATAACTAAACGTACGGTCGGGACGAATAGGCGTATTGTTGAGTTTAATGTCGAAATCACCTGGTCCGGAACCTGCCCAATATAGATAGGCTTTTTCGATGGTATTACCGGATGCGAGATTTAATGTAGCCGATGAACTGGTGAAAATAGCGGGCACCACCTGAAAGGAATTTTCCTCCGGATTAAGCGTGTTTCCTATAAAAGTAAAATCATAACGTCCGTTAAACTGATTGTAAAGACTAATGTCCTGTGCTATTATCACGGGTGAAAATAGTACAGAAAACAAGAATATAAGACCGCGTAATTTTTGATTCAAGGACATTAATTTTAAAATTGACGGTTCTAAATTTAGTAATTATTTGAATGCCAAAAAACTAATGGATGCCAAAATGAATGAAATCAAAAACAAAAAATTGGCAAAAAAGTAGTAAATTTCCAAAGTTTATGCAGCTTGCGTGGAAAATTTTAAGATAAGAAAATATAGCGAAAAAGATTATAATTTATGGAATGATTTTGTAAATCAGTCCGAAAATGGTACATTTCTTTTCCTTCGTGATTTTATGGAATACCATAAAGATCGGTTTGAAGATGGCTCTTTAATGATCTTCGAAAAGGAAACGGTAGTGGCCTTATTACCGGCTAATCGAAAAGGGAATGAATTGCATTCGCATGGCGGACTAACCTATGGCGGATTACTCGTTCAAGAAAACCGCGGACATGCTTATCTTGAAAGTCTGTTTACCGCATTATGCGATTATCTTAAAGCGGCATCGCTGGAACAGTTGGTGTTCAAATCAAGACCCTCTTTTTATACGGCAGGTTCGAATCGCGAATGGCACAATTTCCTGATTCGAAATGGTGCTGCGCTTTATCGTAGCGATATAAGTATGGCGATCGATTATCAGCGACCGTTACAAATTGGAAAAAGCAAATTAAAACGGTACCGAAAACCGGAAAATGAACTGCTTGAAGTAGTACAGGAACAGGATTTTGCCCCTTTCTGGAATGAGGTTCTCGAACCGCGACTATCCGAAAAATATGAGGCTAAACCGGTGCATACATTAGATGAAATTACGCTTTTGCATCACAAGTTTCCGGAAAATATCCAACAGTACTCGGTATATCGGGACGGTCGGATTGTAGCGGGAATTACGCTGTTTGTCGATACGTATGTGGTGAAATCACAATACGGCGCCACTACGGCAGAAGGCGAACAACTGCGCGCACTGGATTACCTTTTTATCACACTGATTTTAAAATTTAAAGCAGAAGGGAAATACTTTTTCGATATGGGAACCGTTAGTCAGAAGGAAGGGAAAACCTATAATCCCGGATTGTTAAAACAAAAGGAAGAGCTGGGATGCGCTATGTATACCCAGGATTTTTACAGTTTACCGTTATGAAAATACCTTTTTTAGATTTAAAAAAACTGAATAAACCGTATGAAACCCGGTTTCAGGAAAAGTTTAGTACTTTTCTGGACAGTGGCTGGTATATATTAGGAAACGAAGTTCGGACATTTGAAGCCGGTTTTGCGGACTATTGTGGCGTAAAACACTGTATCGGTGTTGGCAACGGACTTGATGCTTTGATACTTATTTTTAAAGCCTATATTGAACTGGGAAAATTGCAAAAAGGCGATGCCGTACTCGTGCCGGCCAATACCTATATTGCAAGTATTCTGGCAATTTTACAGGCCGAATTGGTTCCGATTCTGGTCGAACCGGAGCTGGAAACCTATAATATTGATCCGACGGAAGCCGAAAAACTGCGAACCGAAACTACCAAAGCTATTTTGGCGGTGCATTTATACGGACAATTATCGGACATGGTGCCGATCCACAAATTGGCAGAAAAATACAATTTGCTGGTTATCGAAGATGCGGCTCAGGCACACGGAGCGGTTTTAAACGGACGAAAAGCCGGTAATTGGGGACATGCCGCGGGGTTTAGTTTTTATCCGGGTAAAAATCTGGGTGCTTTGGGCGATGCAGGAGCGATTACAACCAACGATTCCGAATTAGCAAAAATGCTATATTCCCTACGGAATTATGGATCGGAGATCAAATATGTAAATGATCATATAGGCTATAACAGCCGTTTGGACGAATTTCAGGCGGGGATATTAAATGTCAAATTACCGGACGCCGATGTGGAAGCAACGGAAAGAAGGAGCATTGTAAAACGCTATCTGTCGGAAATTCAAAATCCGAAATTGGCATTGCCGTATTATGATTTTTCAGAAAACCATGTTTTTCATCTGTTTGTGATCCGTACCGAAAATAGGGAAGCACTGGCCGAATATTTAAAAGAAAAAGGAATCGGAACGTTAATTCATTATCCGGTTCCGCCGCATCAGCAAAAAGCATTGCCGCAATTTCACGGTTTGTCGTTTCCGATAACCGAAAAAATCCATCGGGAAGTGCTGAGTTTGCCGTTAAATTCGACTTTAACAACCGCAGAGGTCGATGCGATCATCCTTGCGTTAAACAACTATTAAGAGCGGAAAACCGTTTATGTCCGAAAGCCAATCTGCATATCGTCATATCTTAAAAGCGACTTCTATTTTTGGAGGCGTTCAGGTATTCAATATATTGGTTTCGGTAATCCGGTCAAAAATTATTGCCGTACTGATTGGTCCGGCCGGAATGGGAATCGCAGGATTATTAAATGCAACACTTAATTTGATCAGCGGATTTACCAACCTCGGACTGGAGACCAGTGCGGTAAAAGATATTTCCCAGGCAGGAACTGAAAACAATACTCCTAAAATAAGCCGGACAGTTAGTGTTTTGTCCCGGTTGATTTGGCTCACAGGAACGCTTGGGTTTGTGGTAACGTTATTGTTATCGCCCTGGTTGAGTTATCTGTCTTTTGGGAATTACGATTTTACCTGGGCTTTTGCCTGGACGGCCATCGTTTTGCTTTTTAAACAATTAACCAGCGGTAATATTGCAGTATTACAGGGACTTCGGAAGCATAAATATTTAGCGCAAGCCAACTTATATGGTAGTGGCGTAGGACTTGTGATCAGTGTTCCGTTGTATTATTACTGGAAGTTGGACGCAATTGTCCCTTCGATTCTATTGTCGGCAGTGATCAGCTTTGTGTTTTCAATGCTGTATTGTAAGAAACTGGCAATTCCTTCGGAGGTGGTAAAGAGCCGTGAAGCCTTACGCGAAGGGAAAGAGATGTTGAAATTGGGCTATGCCTTAAGTTTTATGGGCTTATTGGTTATAGCGGCGTCCTATATTGTCCAGATATTTATCAGTCATTCGGGCGATGTGGAAGAAGTAGGACTGTTTAATGCCGGAATTACAATTATTAATTCCTATGTTGGAATTATTTTTAATGCGATGGGAACGGACTATTATCCGAGACTGGCGGTGATTGCAAACGATAATGCGAAAGTTAGAGAAAGTGTTAATCAGCAGGCATTGATAGGTGTTTTATTGCTAACTCCGGTGATTCTGATTTTTATTATGCTGATGCCACAGTTGATTCATCTGTTGTATTCTACAAAATTTACACCGATTATAGCAATGGTCGGCTGGGGAATATTTGGGATGTTTTTTAAAGCAGTCTCCTGGTCGGTAGGCTATATTTTAATTGCAAAAGGGGATACCGGTATTTTTATTAAAACGGCAATCGGATTTAATACTTTTTCGGTTCTATTGAATATTGCCGGTTACTATTACTATGGTTTGGAAGGCTTGGGAGTGAGCCTTTTAATTTATTATGTACTACACCTGATCATTGTAACAGGGATTGCGAAATACCGTTATAATTTTTATTTCGAACGGGAGTTTTATAAAATCGGAACCTGTTGTTTCGCATGGATACTCCTGATCTATTTTGCGATGTATCTGGAAGATGGTATATTGCGGTATGTAATAATGGGGATCTTGGTACTGATTTCCGGACTGTATTCCCTGTACCAACTGGACAAAAAGATAAAAATACTTGGGCTACTAAGACAATATATAACAAAAAAATGAGCGTGTTAAAGACTATAAAGAAGCAATATAAAAGGAAGATGGGTAAGTTGCGCTTTCTTTATTCCGTTAACTGGACCAAAACACTTTATTTCAATTTTAAAAAATTTCCGTTTGATGTAGCGAAAAAACTACCGGTCTTTTTTTACGGAAAAGTACATTTTCATACCATCGAAGGTCAGATAGAGATTAAAGGACCAATTACCAGAGCGATGATTGGCTTTGGACAACGTTTTGAAAAAGCTAAAAAAGAAAAAGGCATTGCAGAGTTCTGGCTGGAAGGGCAATTAGTGTTTAACGGACCGGCGCATATGGGAAAAGATGTCCTGTTTTATATCGGGAAAGAGGCCTATTGCGAATTTGGCTATATGGCTTGTCTCGGATCCGATGTTAAACTGGTTTGTACCGAACGGATTACGCTTGGCGACTGGTCGGGTATAGGCTACGAATCGCAGGTTATCGATACCAATTCTCATCCAATGATCAATACACTAACCGGTGCTTTATATCCAATGACGGGTGCGATTGCCATCGGAACGCACAATGCGGTTTCGAACCGGGTTTCGATTATGGCGTTTACCCGTACACCTGATTTTTGCGTCATCGCTTCCAATTCATTATGTACCAAAGACTACACGGATTTGGGAAGTAATGTACTGATTGGCGGTGTACCGGCCAAATTGATTAAAAACAATTATAGTCGTGACTGGGACAACGAAAAAGAGCTTTTAAAGCAATATAAAATCATCAAACTATAACAGGAAAACTTATAGGTTTTTTTTCTGAAAACGCGCCGGATTACCAAACCAGACTTCGTTTTCGGGAATATCCTTATTGACAAACGACATCGAGCCTAACACACTATTGTCGCCTATGGTTATTCCGTGTTGCAATACACTGTTCGTGCCAATAAAGACATTGGCACCGATAGCCGCGCCACCAATTTGCTGCATATTATTGTCCAGATTGTTGGTCATCATTTTGGGACAGATATACGTATTGTCTCCAATTGTAACGCCACGGGCAATAATACTGTCATAGCGCACCGTTACATTATTACCAATTGTACAATTTCCGGAAGAAGAAACCCGGGAATCGATATAACAGTTCGCACCAATTACGGTACCTTCTCTTAATTCTACATAACTTTTGATAACGGTATTGTCTCCAATAATCACATGGTCTTCAATAATACAAAAATGGCCAATAGTTACATTTTTGCCTATTTGCGCTTTGTCGGAGATGATGTTTGTATTCATGTATGAGGAAGAATTAACGTTCTGTTTTTTTGGAATCTTTAAAAAGCTAATATAAACAATATGATCAGAATTTGAAACAGCTTTTAAAGGATTCTTACTGAACTGATACTGTATTTTTTAGAAGAAAAAAAACGATTTTTTATGGGATTCAGATCTGGAAAACAGGAAAAATAGCAGTTATTACCAACAGAATACTACAGAATAGTGCTTTCCTGGTTAGGATTTGCTTTTAGTCCACGTATCTAAATATCGGTTTGCAATTGTGGTATAATAATGCTCCTTTTCGATAAACTGTCGGGCGCGTTGTCCGATGGCGGTAATTTCCTGCGGATTTTCGATTAGAAAAGACAATTCCGAAACAAGTGCTGCTACATCGGGAATAGCATTAATAGCTACTTTTTCGGACAATTTATAGTGTTCGGTAAACTCCGTTTCGGCACCGGTAAAAACCACTTTTCCCTTAGCCATCGCTTCGAGCGCGTTATAACCCTGATCAAAACCATACACCTGATCCAGTAGGATATGGGCTTTGTTATAGGAGTTGATATAAACAGCATACGGAACATTTTCGGTCACAATAACCTCAATTTGTTCCGGGTATTTTTTTTGAATGATTTCCAATGCGGCTTCAAAATAAGAAATCCCTTTTTTGGTATAACTCAGTCGATTGATACCCAAAAAAATAACAATCTTGTTGGTAATTGCGCTGGAAGTAAAGGGGATTGCATCACTATTAATCGGATTGGGAATAAATGCAACGGTATAGCCCATGGCTTCCATTGGGATTTTATAGTCCAGATCGGAAACAATCAGTGTTTTACAGTTTTTCGAAACCCAATTAAAAAGTTTCCGGTAATTGGGATAGGTATATTTTAATGAATATTCAAATTCCGGTTGTAACGACCGATCTTTTAGATACGGCGTTAAAACGGAGTATTTCAGTTTGTCCTGTAGCAGATAATCGTTTACCGGTGTTTCGTCTCCGCAAATCAATAACGAAGGATTGGCTTTCGGATTTTGATCAAATAACTTTTTATAAAGCTTCCGACTCCAATTCGGATGGGTTTCAAGCGCATCGGAATTGATTAATTGGATATGATCAAAGCCTTTTAATTGGGGGAGAAGCCGGTAAAAACGAATAGCTTTTTCGGTCATTTCCAGATCCAGACCAGTAAAACGGTAAATCGCATTTTTAATTTTTCGGGCTAACCAGTATTGTGTCGTCCATTTCGTACGAATCGAGTAATCAACAGCATAATTTTTAAAGTGATCACCGGAACCCACCAGGACTACCTGATGTCCCAAAGTCATAAGGCCTTCCTTTAATGAATTATGGAGTCGGCTGTATTCCCCTACTAAAAGTATTTTCATTACCGATGCAGAAATTTTTATATTTGTGTAAATATAAAAACAAATTGGAGAACGCATTTAAAAATGATGATTTAGAGATCCTGATTTCGACCATGAATAGAGATTCGCTGGATTTTCTGGATCGTATTTTTACTGCTTCGCCTTTTTATTCGTTTCGGATTCTCATTGTTAACCAGACCACAGCCGCACACCAACTGTATTCGGATTATCCCAATGTAAAGGTGATCAATGTTTTTGAAAAAGGACTTTCCAAAAGCAGGAATATAGCTCTTCATCAGGCAACCGGAAAAATTGTACTGATAGCCGATGATGATGTATGCTATCCGGAAGGATTCCGCGAAATAATTGTGAATGCGTATAACCAAAACCAATCGGTTCCGTTAATTTGTTTTCAGACACTTACGACGGACGGAAAGCCATTTAGTCGTTATCCGAAGCGCCCCGTTTTTTTAGGAAAAAATGATCTGGATAAAGTATTATCGATTGAAGTGACGGCTCAAACGGAAGCACTTCGGGAAAAGAATTGTGTTTATAACGAATGGTTTGGACTCGGCGCCCGATTTCAGGATGCGGAAACGTTATTTTTTCTCCGGAGTGCGTTGTATAAGGGACTGAAAGTTTTATTTTACCCCGAAAATATTGTCATTCACGAAAGCTATTCCTCGAGTGATGACGTGGCTTCCGATCGGTTGATTTATGCAAAAATGGCTGGTTTTTACAAGCGTTTCGAAACCGGAGCCTACTATTACCTTTTAAAATACCTATTTTTTTTAGGTCGGAAAAAATATGTACCATTGTCCGGAATCTATCCAAAATTTAGAATCGGATTACAGGGAATCAGGGATTACAGGGAAATTTTAAAAAAGAAAGAAGACACTTTATATGACTGAAATACTAGCGATAGGAGAATTTATCGATATCCCGAGGATAGCAGATCAGAGAGGGAATTTGGCGGTAGTGGAAAAAGATACGATCCCTTTTGAGATCAAACGAGTTTATTATTTATATGATGTTCCGAGTGGAGCTTACCGCGGAGGTCACGCCCATATTGCTCAAAAAGAATTTCTGATTGCATTGAGTGGTAGTTTTGATGTGTTGCTGGACAATGGCGACAAAAAGGAAAAAGTAACACTGAACCGTCCCAATAAAGGCTTATTGATCAAAGAAGGAATCTGGCGGGAACTGGATAATTTTTCTTCCGGAGCCATATGTCTGGTGGTTTCTTCCGATGTTTATTCAGAAGAAGATTATATTCGGGAATATGCCGATTTTACAGCGTCAAAACGCACTTAAACGGATATTTTTCTTTTCCAGGTAATTTTTAAACCGATGTAGCAGTATTAAAGTCGGAGCCGGAAGTTGTAGTAACAACCGTTGTTTAAAAACTAAATTACTTTGGTCTATGGACTGAACCAGTTGGTTGTAATTTGTCCGGTCACCATAGATTTTACACTTAATGGCTAAGGAAAACCGATTGAGGTCGATTACCTTTTTGGCCGTAGGATTGCTTTTTTCGATTTCGGAAAACTGCTCAAAATCGCAATAACGTTCCCTTTGGAATGCCCGATTGGACAAACTTCCGCTCACAAAAGCATAGCGTGACGTAATACCGTTATACAATCCTATTTTATAACGAAATCCGATACGGATAAAATAGTCCGTATCCTCTCCATTGGAAATCGTTTCATTAAAAAAACCGACGGTTTCTATGACGTTCCGGTGTATGGCGAGAGATGATATAGCCAATATACTTCGGGTGAGACTGGTTTCAAAAAGATCGACTTCCTGTAGCAAATCCGTTGTTAGATTACTATGACTAGCCAGGAAAACTCCGTTGGCCGTTTCAATTTCCTGTAAAGTACTAAAAACACTCAGATGATCAAACGCGATAATGGTATCGTATAACTTTTCGAGATGTTGCGGATACCAGAAATCATCGGCATCGATAAAAGCAAAATAGGAACCGGATGCTTTTTGCATAGCCAGATTCCGTGCGGCAGAAACACCACGGTTTTCAGTTGTAAATAACTGAATCCGTTTATCGGTATAAGACTCTACTATTTCCAGACTGCGATCCGTTGAACCATCATTTATAATAACGACTTCAAAATCAGTAAACGTCTGGTTCAGAATACTGTTTAAAGTGCTTTGAATATGCGCTTCTTTGTTGTATAAAGGGATGATGACGGAAAAAAAAGCCATACGACACTATTTGATCACACAAATATATCCCAATCGATACAAATCCAGGCAAAACAAACTTCTGTTTTTTCCCAGAATCATTTTTCGTAAAACGGGTTCGGACAAATTAAAGAACAGGCCAACAACACTGTCGAGATGCAAACGTCTTAGTCGGTTGTAGTTTTTTAGCAGCGAATTAATATTTTCGATACCGGGTAATTCCGGAAACATATTTTTTCGGAGTTTAACGGCTTCAAGTGATTTTTGAAAAAAGATTTCGTTTTTGTCCAGGCCAAGATGCAGAATCGGATTGTCGATATGCAGTACCGGAATGGCTTTCTGATACAACTGATACGAAAAAAAACTATCCATACCGTAAATGTTTTTTTCGGGGAATTTGATACTTAGAAAAGTATTTTTATCCGTTAGAAAATTACTGGAAAAGATATAATGATACGGTTTTTGATTTCGGGATTCGGCCGTTTGTGATTCGCGCGAATGGCCAAAAGTCCATCGTAACATGGTCGTCTGATTATCATGATGATCGGTATATTGGCATCCGCCAAAAATAACCGGGTTTTGCGAAGCGATGAGTGCAACGTATTTTTGTAAAAAGGTTTCCGAACCGGGTAATACGTCCGAGTCAACAAACAAAAGCCAATCGTATTTTGCTTTTAAAGCCAATGACGTCCGGGTTTGAGTATCGCCCATATTGGCGTCACTTCTAAAATAGGAATAGTTGTCAAATTCGTCACATAAGGCTTTGTTATTCTGTGAAGCCACATTATCAGAAGAACAATCGTCCCAGCAGATGATCTCAAAAGGCAATTGTAATGCATTTCCCTGTTTTATAAGGGAGCGGGTTAAATCGCTTACATCATCGTTATATGTAGGTATCAGTATGGAAAGCATATCGGATTAGTGGTCTTTCAAATAAAATAGAACTTTACAAAGTAACGTTTTTTTTAGTAATGTTTTAATGATTCAACAAACCTTTCCTTTTGAAAAACAGCATAACGGTAATTACCATTAAAAATTCGAACGGATAGCTAAATCTGGAATTATTACCATAGGTAACCATAGCCTGAAGTAAGGCTGTAGTATGGATGATCACACTAAAAAACAGATCCTTAGTGATAGTTTTCCGAATAAAAAAATCATGCAGCTGTATTGGAAATAAAAGAACAAAAACCAGTTTTAGGTACTGTAGTATTGCCGACTGGAGGCACCATAGTCCAATAAAACACTTGTTAAAAAGAGGGAATTTAAAATCAGGGTAATTCCAATAGATACCTGTTTTCCAGAAATCGATCCAGGAAATACAGATCTGATATAAATAATCGATCGGATTGTTACGGATGGCGGTTTTACTAAATTCACTTAACTGAAAAGACAAGTCGGCAAAAGAGAGCCCGGTTGCGGTTCGCAATTCATCATAGGATAACCAGATACTCATGGCTACGTCTTTAGTTTCTTTTTTTGCCATTTCCCGGTTTTTTACATAAATATCCCTGATAATATGGAATGTATCCGGTGTTTTTTCGGCAAAAGAAACACAATTCTGAGCAATGTTATAACCATAAAAAGTAGTGGAAACAAAATACCCGGTATTCATTTTGGTGACATAAGACCAACCGAAAAAACTGATTACAGGAAAAATAAAGATGACCATTCGTTTGTTTAGAATCGTAGGAATGGAAAATTTTTTAAAAAGGGGAAAGACATAAAAAATAAA
The DNA here is from genome assembly GCF_039888695.1 of Flavobacterium sp. CAU 1735. Classification (NCBI taxonomy): domain Bacteria; kingdom Pseudomonadati; phylum Bacteroidota; class Flavobacteriia; order Flavobacteriales; family Flavobacteriaceae; genus Flavobacterium; species Flavobacterium sp. CAU 1735. Next base: position 859,365 of record NZ_JBDQQQ010000001.1, read on the forward strand.
AGGAAGGAAAAAATAAAAAGGTTTGATCAAGACTAAAAAACCAAACGCCAAGCTAAGAACAAACATTTTTTTAAAGGAATAATTACCATAAAAAAAGCATTTCAGATACAGCGTGATAATAAGTGAGATCATAAAAAGCGTCAGCGATTCGGTAAGTATGGCTGTTTCGTAAAAAATAACATGCAGCCAATTGTTTAAAATTAGCGCGGTAAAAAAAGCGACCACAGTAGTAAATCGCAATAGTAACATACTCTTATAAATCAGAACAGTTGTACAGATACCAAGTGTAAATTGCAATAAAAGGGTTACCGATAAATTATTTCCGGATAGCAATAATAACAACGGATAACCGGGGCTTCGTTGGCCATTGTATCCGGACAAATCAAAGGTGGCGAGTTGATTCCCTAAGGCAATGTAACCTTCAGAATCCGGAAATAGCGTAACATGCCGGTACAGATAGAAGATGACAAGACGAATTAATATACCCGATAATACTAATAAAAGTACCGGTTTGCTTTTAATGCATTTTAAGAAATAGCCCTCATTATTGATAGTCATTTTGCACGGAATTAAAGAGGGGAAGCGATAAAAACGGATTAATGGTTAAACCGCGATCTAAAGTTGGAGTGTTTTTTTATTTTTTGAATACAATTTGAATAAAATGAGATAGTAGTGGCTCGTATTGTCCTGGTTGTTTGCGATTTTATGCAAAAAAAATGCCCTTTTGATAAAAAGGGCACTGATCTTATATTTTGCAATTGTTGGTGTTTATACCGTTCGTTGTACTACTTCAAACAACGTTTTGTCCTCACATTTTAGTGTTTTGGATGGATATTTCATTAACAGCGCATAATCATGCGTAGCCATTAAAATGGTTTTTCCGTTTTGATTGATTTTTTTCAAAACCTCCATAACTTCCACACTGGTTTGCGGATCCAGATTTCCGGTTGGTTCATCGGCTAAGATCAACTCCGGATCGTTTAATAAAGCCCGTGCAATCGCGATACGCTGTTGTTCACCGCCCGAAAGCTGATGCGGCATTTTATTTACAAAATTACGCATGCCCACTTTGTCTAGTACTTCCTCAATCTGTACCTGCATTTCTTCTTTTTCGGCCCATCCGGTTGCTTTTAAAACAAACTCCAGATTGTCGTGAACATTGCGATCCGGAAGCAATTTAAAATCCTGAAAAACAATACCCAGTTTACGTCTCAGATACGGGATTTCCTTTTCTTTAAGCGCCTTTAAATCATAATCGACTATGGTGCCTTCGCCTTCCGTTAGCGGTAAATCGGCATACAATGTCTTCATAAAACTACTTTTTCCGGAACCCGTTTTTCCAATGATATAAATAAAATCACCGTTTTTAACCTCAAGGTTTACATGGGTTAAAACAGCATTATTTTCCTGGTAAATGGTTACATCGGTAAGGGAGAGAATAGTTTGTGACATAAGTCTGTATGTTTTATTTTGGTAAAAATAAGAAGTTAAGGGAGTCCTACAAAATTAAAAACGAAATTTACGACAAATTATTTCCGTAAGAAATTATTTGGTTTGGTTTTTGAGGGAACTCCTGCAATAAACAAAACCGGACAAACGTTAATACCAGTATATTTTGATATATTTGGTTTTTAAAAAAAGGAACAATGCGAAAATTAGATAGGCTATTATTTATTTCCCTAACGCTGGGTGCGATGAACCTCGCGGCACAACAATCGAACATCTATACGCACGATTTAGTGGACTACCAAAAAGCGTTGTCGCTTTACAAAGACAAACAATACCAGGCGGCTCAAATCCTTTTTGATAAGGTGAAAAGCGCCAACAACAGTTCGGAAGTAAAAGCCGATTGTGCCTATTATAGTGCCAATTGTGCGATTCGCCTGGAGCAATCGGGAGCCGATCAGATGATGGAAAATTTTGTCGAAAATTACCCGACCAGTACGAAGCAAAATCAGGCCTATATCGAAGTGGCGCATTATTACTTTGAACAGGGAAACTACGTTCAGGCGCTGAAATGGTTCGATAAAGTCGATGAAAATGCCATGACCTTAAGCGATAAGGAACGCTATAATTTCCAAAAAGGCTATTGTTACTTTACCGCAAAAAATAAAAAAGAAGCCGAAAAATATTTTAATAAAGTCGTTAATTCCAAAGAATACGGCTCGCAGGCCAAATACTATCTGGGTTATATGGCCTATGAAACCGATAACTACAAAGACGCTACGCAGTTTTTTGATCAGGTAGCGGATAAGGACAAATACAAAGAAAAAATGTCCTATTTCCAGGCGGATATGAACTTTAAGCTGGGGAGTTTTCAAAAAGCAATCGACGTGGGAGTTCCGCAATTGTCCAAATCCGATGCCAACGAAAAATCCGAATTGTCCAAAATTATCGGGGAAAGCTATTTTAACCTGAAACAATACGACAAAGCCTTACCGTATTTATTGGAGTACAAAGGCAAAAAAGGCAAATGGAACAACACCGATTTTTACCAGTTGGGTTATGCCTATTATAAAGCCGGCGATTATGAAAATGCAATCGCTCAGTTCAATAAAATTATCAACGGACAGGATGCGGTAGCGCAGAATGCCTATTATCATTTGGCGGAGAGTTACCTGAAAACCGATAAAAAACAACAGGCTTTAAATGCATTCAAAAATGCCTCTGAAATGGATTTTGACGCCAAAATCCAGGAAGATGCCTATCTGAATTATGCCAAACTGAGCTACGAAATCGGAAACCCGTACCAAAGTGTACCGGAAGTTTTGATGGGCTATCTGAACAAATATCCGAACACCGCTTATAAAGCCGAGATTGAATCATTGTTGATCAACTCGTATATCACGTCAAAAAATTACAAAGAAGCCTTGGTATTGCTGGAAAAAAGCAAAACACCGGAAAACAAACTGGCCTATCAAAAAGTTACGTTTTACCGCGGACTGGAATTGTATACCGACGGGAATTATAACGAGGCATTGGCTTTGTTTAAAAAATCGATTGCCGAACAGCGCGATGCGAAGTTTACCACGCGTGCTACGTTCTGGAAAGCCGAAACCGAGTATGTGTTAGGGCAATTCAATGATGCATTGATCAGCTTTAAACAATTTTTGGGTAGCGCGGAAGCGAAAAACACACCCGAATATAAAAATGCCAATTACGACCTGGCGTATACCTATTTTAAACAAAAAGAATACGAACAGGCGGCAAAATATTTTCAGGAGTATATCAATAGTGCAAAAGACGACAAAGTACGTCTTAACGATGCCTACCTGAGAATGGCCGACAGTTATTTCGTGACAACCAAATACTGGCCGGCGATGGAAGCTTATAATAAAGCGATCGAGTTAAAAAGTGTCGACGCGGATTATGCCTACTTCCAAAAGGCGATTTCTTATGGATTTGTATCCCGAAACGATAAAAAAGTAGAGGAGTTAAACGGATTCCTAAAAGCCTATCCGAAATCAAAATATGCGGATGATGCTTTATATGAAATGGGAAATACCTATGTAACGTTAAACAATACCGAAAAAGCCTTACAGGCCTACGACCGACTGATTACGGATTATAAAGACAGTTCGTATGCGGCAAAAGCCATTTTAAGACAAGGGTTGATTTATTATAATGCGGAAAAAGACCAACAGGCATTAACCAAACTGAAAAAAGTGGTAGCCGATTATCCGAGAAGTCAGGAGGCGATGGAAGCGGTTTCGACGGCACGTCTGATTTATGTCGATCTCGGAAAAGTAGACGAATACGCAAGTTGGGTAAGAACCCTGGATTTTGTAGAAGTTACGGATGCCGATCTGGATAAAACAACCTACGAAGCTGCCGAAAAACAATACCTGCAAAATAATTTAAAACCGGCGATTTCCGGATTTACAGGCTACTTGGCAAACTTCCCGAATGGAATTTCGGCTTTAAAAGCCAATTTCTATCTGGCGCAGGCCTATTTTGCCGAAGGTCTTGGAAATAATGCCATTCCGAATTACGAATTCGTGATCGGAAAATCCCGAAATGAATTTACCGAACAGTCATTGGCGCGTTTATCGGAAATTCATCTGAAGAAAAACGATTATGCTAAAGCGATTCCGGTTTTAAAACGATTGGAAACAGAAGCCGATTTCCCGCAAAACGTAACCTTCGCGCAATCCAATCTGATGAAATCGTATTACGAACAGAAAGATTATCCGAATGCGGTGGTTTATGCAGATAAAGTACTGGCAAATACTAAAATTGAAGACCGTATTAAAAGTGATGCACAGATTATTGTAGCGCGTTCGGCTATTAAATCGAACGATGAGGCAAAAGCCAAAACGGCCTACGCAAAACTACTCACCATAGCCAAAGGTGAGCTGGCGGCAGAGGCGTTATACTACGATGCGTACTTTAAAAACAAGGATGGTAAATTTGAAGCATCGAATACCGCCGTTCAGAAACTGGCTAAAGATTATTCCGGATACAAGTATTTCGGAGCCAAAGGTCTGGTGATCATGGCGAAAAACTTTTACGGCTTAAAAGACAGTTTTCAGGCGACCTATATTCTGGAAAGCGTAATCAAAAACTTTAGCACGTATCAGGATGTGGTAGAAGAAGCCAAAAAAGAATTAGACTTTATTAAATCGGAAGAAGCCAAACGCAATTCCTCAATAACCAATTAAAAGGAGCGTACTTTTTCTTACTAATAAATACAGCATATGACAAAGACCATTCAATATAAAATCGCATTCGTACTACTTTTAGCAGGAAGTCAGACACTTTTTGCACAAAAGAAAGACGAAAATCTGGGAACAGAAGTAGTAAACGTAGTAAAACCGTATACGCCAACCATTTCCGATGCTTTTAAAGTAAAAGAAACGCCAACGATAGACGACGAAGACAATACGCAGAAAAAAGAAATACAATACAATATTTTCTCCTTTCCGGTAGCGTCGACTTTCACGCCATCCAAAGGAAAAGCCGCCGGAGTAGACAAAGCCCAAAAGGAAAAATTGTATAACAATTATGCTACCTTGGGATTTGGAAATTATGCCGCGATAAACGGCGAATTGTTTGTAACCAAAAACCTAAGCAATAACGAATATGTAGCCGGAATGTTCCGCCATATGTCGTCACAGGGTGGTATAAAAGACGTGTTATTGGACGATAAATATTATAACACTTCGGTAGACCTGACCTATGGAAGTAAACAACGTGATTTCGACTGGAATGTCGATTTAGGATACCAACATCAATTGTACAATTGGTACGGATTACCAACCGATTACCTGACCTTTGACGATCCGAATATGTTGGCGGCCATCAATCCGCAGCAAACCTATCAAACCTTAAAATTAGGCGGGCGATTGGGAATGAAAGACAGTTATTTTAACGAAGCTACATTGCAATTCAAACGTTTTTGGGATGCGAAAGGAAGCGCTGAAAACCGTTTCTTTATCAAGCCTTCGATCGATTTCGAATTCAAAGACAATAAATTTAAAACCGATTTCGTAGTCGATTATCTGGGTGGAAATTTTGAAAAAGATTACTACAATCTGCCGGATAGCGAAATGAAATACAGTTACCTGAATTTTGGAGTGCAACCGAGTGTTTTATTAAAAGAAGGGGATCTTTCGGTTCAGCTTGGAGCGGGACTTTTTTACAACATGGGGAAATTGAATAACGAAAGTGAAGGGAAATTCTACGTATATCCAAATGTAAAAGCATCCTATAAAGTGGTGGGCGATGTGATGATTGCTTATGCCGGTGCCGAAGGTGGATTAAAACAAAATACCTATGCCGATTTTGTTGGCGAAAACCAGTTTGTAGCACCTAATTTAGTGATCGCACCAACCAGTGAACAATACGATATCTATGTCGGATTAAAAGGAAAACTGGCGAATAACGTAGCCTACAACGTTAGAGGTTCCTACAAAAGTGACGACGATAAAGCGTTCTTTAAAAGCAATATATACGATACGGCCAATACTAATACCGAAGGTTATGTTTACGGAAACTCGTTTGGTGTGGTGTACGACAAGTTAAAAACGATCAGCTTTTTTGGAGAATTAAAAATGGACTTCTCTAAAAATGTAAGCTTCGGAATTAACGGTACGTTTAACAGCTTTACAACCGATCTGGAACAGGCTTGGAATATGCCAACGGTAAAAATTGGTGCCGATTTCGACTTTAACATCACCGAAAAATGGTATGCCGGAACAAATATCTTCTTTGTAGGCGATCGTAAAGATCAGTTTATGTATACCGATGTTTCGTTAACCGAACCGATGTTTAAAACCGTAACTTTAGACAGTTATTTTGATCTGAATGCGCATGTGGGTTACAAACACAACGAACGCCTTACAGCCTATCTGAAAGCCAACAACCTGGCAAGTCAGAACTACCAACGCTGGCTGAATTATCCGGTACAGGGATTCCAGTTCCTGATTGGAGCCAGTTATAAATTCGACTTTTAATTAAAGTGTTCAAATAAAAAGGGAAAGCCTGCAAAGCAACTGTTTTTGCAGGCTTTTATTTTGTTTCTTTGTAAATCATTACAGGAAGAGAAATGACATTTAAGCAAAAAATTGTACAACATCATCTTGTTTTATTACAAGACAAAATTGATGTTTTTAGAGATATGATTTCCGGATTGGCAGAAGATGCGCAAAACGATGCAAAAGGATCGGCTGGCGATAAGCATGAAACGGCGCTGTCGATGATGCATTTGGAACAGGAAAAATTAAGTGCCAAGTTACAGGAAGCACTTCAGATGAAAGCCATATTGGAAAAGATCGATGCCGCAGCAACAACCTCAAAAATTGCCGTAGGAAGCGTGATCAAAACCAATGGGATGTATTTGTTTATGAGTGCGGCTTTACCCAAAATCGCTATCGACGGTGTCAATGTAATCGCACTTTCGCCCCAATCGCCATTGGGAGTAAAGTTAATGGGTGGCGGAATAGGTGAAACCTTCGAAATCAACAGTTCAAAATATACGATCGAAACTATCGATTAGATCTACCAAAAATGAAAGTGAAAAATATACTTCTGGCCGCATGTTGTCTTACTTCGGCCTTGATAAATGCTCAGAAAAAACAGGAAGCCGATTTGATTGTTTCCGATGCGAAAATCTATACGGTTAATAAAACGTTTCAAACCGCGGAAGCCTTAGCGGTTAAAGACGGAAAAATTATCGGGATTGGAAGTAAAGCGGACATGCTGAAAAAGTTTTCCGCTAAAAAAACGCTGATCGCCAAGGGTAAATATATGTATCCCGGATTCTACGATGCGCATGCCCATTTTTACGGACTGGGCATGAATATGCAGGCGGTAAATCTTAGAGGTACCAAGAGTTTTCAGGAAGTGATCGAAAGAATTCAGGCATTCCAAAAAGTCAAAAATCATACGTTTATCGTAGGCCGCGGATGGGATCAGAACGATTGGAAGGACAAAGAATTTCCAACAAAAGAATTATTGGATCAGTACTTTCCAACTATTCCGGTAGTGCTAACCCGTATTGACGGACATGCGATGTTGGTCAATACAAAAGCCCTGGAGCTGGCCGGAATTACAACCAAAACCAAAACATCAGGTGGACAGATTGAAGTCAAAGATGGAAAGTTAACCGGTATTTTGGTTGATAATCCAATGGAATTGGTATCGGCTATTATTCCAAAACCGACGCGTCAGACGCAAATTACGGCCTTACAGGAGGCGCAAAAAGAAATGTTTCACTACGGACTGACGACGATCAACGAAGCCGGTTTGGAGCGCGATGTTATTGATCTTATCGATAGTTTGCAACAGGAAAACAAACTGGATATCAACATCTATGCAATGGTTATGGCGACCCGCGAAAATGTGGATCATTATACGCAATTGGGAATTTATAAAACCGATAAATTAAATGTTCGTTCCTTCAAATTTATGGGTGACGGTGCTTTGGGGTCGCGTGGTGCCTGTTTGCATCAGGTGTATTCCGATAAGCCAAAACAATTCGGAGCCTTGTTGTCGCCAATTCCAACGATTCGGGAAATCGCCAAACAGATCGCCGAATCGGAGTATCAGATGAATTCCCACGCGATAGGCGATTCGACGAATACCGTATTATTGAAAATTTACAAAGAGGTCTTGGATGGAAAACCGGATCGTAGATGGAAGATCGAACACGCTCAGATTATGCGCGAACAAGACTTCGATTACTTTAAGCTGGGAATCATACCATCGGTACAACCTACGCATGCGACATCGGATATGTATTGGGCCGAAGACCGATTGGGTAAAAAAAGACTACAGTATTCGTATGCCTATAAAACCATGTTACAAAAGGCTGGATTAATCGCGTTGGGAACCGACTTTCCGATTGAGGAAGTAAACCCGATGTATACGTTTTATGCAGCTGTAGCACGAAAAGATCTTAAAAATTATCCGGAAAACGGATTCCAGTCGGAAAATGCATTAACCCGTGAGGAAACCCTAAAGGGAATGACCATCTGGGCGGCGTATTCTAATTTTGAAGAAAACGAAAAAGGAAGTTTGGAAGTAGGTAAATGGGCGGATTTTGTTATTTTCGATGCGGATATTATGACGATGGATATCGACGGTGTGCCTTATGTCGTACCGGTAAATACATTTGTAAAAGGGAAACAGGTAAAATAAGAAACCATGATGATGTTAGTTGCAATAGTGCTTTTTGTCGCCGGACTTGTATATGCTGTGATTCGTATTACGAGTCCGAAGTCGACACATACTAAAGAACAAAATTATACGCTTGATGAAAAGTATAACGCGGCCAAAATCGAAAAACAAAAGGAGATCGACCGTATACTGGAAAAAATAAATAAAAACGGCGTACAGTCGCTAAACAGTAGGGAAAAGCAACTGCTGGATGACTATTCTAAAAACTAAATAAAACCGGGCATTTGTCCGGTTTTTTGTTTTAAATACCTTGATATAAGGTCGGAACTTATAGATTTCAACCCAAACGCTACAAATCGGATGCTTTAGGTTATATTTTGTTTTTGAATTGCTTATTTTGATTTTAATTTTAAACCAAAATAAAGTTTTTACTTTTTAATTAAAACTGATATAGGCAATTTTGTGACGTAATAATAACCATTTAAAGCAAGAATAGTATGTGCGGGATAGTAGCAGTTATAGGAAAAGGAGTCGATGCGGAATTGGTACAACAATTGTCCAAAAGAATGTCGCATCGCGGTCCGGATGAAAGTGATTTGCATATCACGGAAAAAGGACATTTTTTAAGCCATGAACGTTTGTCGATCGTCGATTTACAAACCGGAAAACAACCAATTCAGGGAACCAATTCGGCCTGGATGGTACACAATGGCGAAATATATAACCATAAAAAACTACGTGATACCGTACTAAAAAACCATACGTTTCGCACTACATCCGATTCGGAAGTGATCGTGCATTTATATGAAGAATACGGCTATGAATTTTGTGATATGCTCGACGGGATCTTTGCCTTTGTTGTGATTGACGGTGATGATTTTATTGCAGGCCGGGATCCGTTGGGCGTAAAACCACTGTATTACGGAATCGACAGTCACGGAGCGGTTTATTTTGCCTCCGAAATGAAAGCCATAGCCGACCAGTGTAAGTCGTTTGCTGCCTTTCCGCCAGGACATTATTACTCCCCCAAAACAGGATTTGTAAAATACTACCAACCGCAATGGGAAGATGCCGCAAAAGCCGTAGAACCGCTTGATTTAAAAGCGATACGGGAAACGCTTACCGAAGCGGTACGCAAACGATTGATGAGCGATGTGCCCATTGGTGTTTTACTATCCGGTGGATTGGATTCGTCATTAACATCGGCTATTGCGTCCCGATTAATGACAGAAGCCGGAAGTCCGAAACTGCATTCGTTTTCGATAGGATTGGATGGAAATGCACCCGATGTGGTTGCGGCTCGTGCCGTAGCCGAATACCTGGGAACAGAACACCACGAAATTTACTTTTCGGTGGAGCAGGGAATCGCCATTCTGGATAAACTGATCTGGCATCTGGAAACCTACGATGTTACCTCGATTCGCGCCAGTACGCCGATGTATTTCCTGTCGAAAGCCATCACCGAAAAAGGAATAAAAGTAGTATTGTCCGGAGAAGGAGCCGATGAGATTTTTGGAGGGTATCTGTATTTTAGAAATGCGCCATCTGTAGCCGATTTTCAAAAAGAAACGATCGAACGCGTACAGAAATTAGCGACTGCCGATTTACTACGTGCGGATAAATCGACAATGGCACACGGATTGGAAGCGCGGGTTCCGTTTTTGGATAAAGCCTTTTTAAACCTGGCGATTAAAATCAGACCGGAAGAAAAACAACCGGCAACCTATGGCGGTGTGGAAAAATACATCCTTAGAAAAGCATTTGATACCCCGGAAAAACCGTATCTGCCGGATAGCGTTTTATGGCGCCAAAAAGAGCAGTTTTCGGACGGTGTTGGTTACAACTGGATCGATGCGTTAATCGAATATGGTACGGCACAGGTTACGGATGAGCAGTTGGCCAAAGCAGCCGACGTGTTTCTGCACAATACGCCAACCACAAAAGAAGCGTATTACTACCGAACCATTTTTCATAAACATTTCCCACAAGCCAGTGCGGCCAAAACCGTACGCAAATGGATTCCGAAATGGCAGGAAAACCAGGATCCAAGCGGAAGAGCCAATAAGGCTCACCTTAAGGCCGATACGAGTATCGCCACCCTGAAAGCGACATTATGATCTTTCATATGTGATTAGTTTGTTTGTTTGAAAAGCACCGGGAATTTACCGGTGCTTTTTTTGTTTTTTTATAGGGAATGAGAAATGTTAAAAAGTAAGAAAATTACGGGCTAATTAAAAGATTTTGTTGATAACTTACGCCTATTACGGGTTATTTTTAGTGTATTATCCTTTGCGTTTTCATATATTTGCCTGTTAGACGAAAAAATACATTTTTTAGAATATAAATTATGAGCGAAGAAGTTAAGAAAAACAATTATTCGGCAGACAGTATTCAGGCGCTTGAGGGAATGGAGCACGTTAGAATGCGTCCTTCCATGTATATTGGAGATGTAGGAACACGTGGACTTCACCATTTGGTTTATGAGGTTGTGGATAACTCGATCGATGAAGCTTTGGCCGGACATTGTGATACCATATCTGTAACGATTAATGAGGATAATTCCATTACGGTTGAAGATAACGGTCGTGGTATTCCGGTAGATATTCATAAAAAAGAAGGCGTTTCCGCATTGGAGGTTGTAATGACCAAAATTGGTGCGGGAGGTAAATTTGATAAAGATTCCTATAAAGTATCCGGAGGTTTACACGGGGTTGGGGTATCGTGTGTTAATGCACTATCCGACCATTTGCGTGCAACGGTTCACAGAGAAGGAAAAGTATACGAACAGGAATATGAAAGAGGTAAAGCGATTTACCCGGTAAAACAGATTGGTGAAACCGAAAAAAGAGGTACGATTGTAACCTTTAAACCGGATAATACAATCTTTACACAAACAACGGAATATTCTTATGATACCTTAGCGGCACGTATGCGCGAATTGTCATTCCTTAATAAAGGAATTACAATTACGCTTACTGATCGCAGAGAAACGGATAAAGAAGGGAACTTTGTGGGTGAAGTCTTCCATTCGAAAGAAGGATTAAAAGAGTTCGTTAAATTCCTGGATGGAAACCGTGAGCCAATTATCGGACACGTGATCAGTATGGAAAGCGATAAAGGAGAAGTGCCGGTTGAGGTGGCGTTAATTTATAACAGCAGCTATTCCGAAAATATCTTTTCCTATGTAAATAATATCAATACCCACGAAGGGGGAACGCACTTACAGGGATTCCGTAGTGGATTGACCCGTACGCTTAAAAAATATGCGGATGCTTCCGGATTGTTGGAAAAACTGAAGTTTGAAATTTCAGGAGATGACTTCCGTGAAGGATTAACAGCGATTGTGTCGGTAAAAGTATCCGAACCACAATTCGAAGGACAAACCAAAACAAAATTAGGTAACCGTGAGGTAGTATCACCGGTAAGTCAGGCGGTAGCCGAAATGTTGGAAAACTACCTGGAAGAAAACCCGAACGATGCCAAGATAATTGTTCAGAAAGTAATTTTGGCAGCGCAGGCGCGTCATGCGGCTAAAAAAGCCCGTGAAATGGTACAGCGTAAAACCGTTATGGGTGGCGGTGGACTACCAGGGAAATTATCCGATTGTTCTGAGCAGGATCCGGCAAAATGTGAGGTATTCCTTGTCGAGGGGGATTCCGCAGGTGGAACGGCCAAACAAGGGCGTGACCGTGCCTTTCAGGCGATTCTTCCGTTGCGAGGTAAAATCCTGAACGTAGAAAAAGCCATGCATCATAAAGTATTCGAAAACGAAGAGATTCGAAATATTTTTACCGCATTGGGTGTTACGATCGGAACAGCAGAAGATAGTAAAGCTTTAAACCTTGAAAAACTTCGTTATCATAAAGTGGTGATCATGTGTGATGCCGACGTGGATGGTAGCCACATTTCAACGCTTATCCTGACGTTCTTCTTCAGATATATGAAAGAATTGATCGAAAACGGATACGTGTATATTGCAACACCACCATTATATATGGTGAAAAAAGGTAATAAAAAAGAATACGCGTGGACCGATGTACAGCGGGATCAGATCTCGGAAAAAATGGGTGGCGGAACCGGTATTCAGCGTTATAAAGGTCTTGGAGAGATGAACGCGGAACAGTTGTGGGAAACGACCATGAATCCGGAATTCCGAACGTTACGCCAGGTTTCTATTGATAGTCTGGCCGAGGCCGACCGTATTTTTTCCATGTTAATGGGGGATGAGGTACCGCCGCGTAGAGAGTTTATCGAGAAAAACGCAGCATACGCTAAAATTGATGCATAAATTACAAATAGAAAAAGGATGTCAGAAAACGGCATCCTTTTTTATTTGACGGAAGTTTAAAAAAGTGTGATTTTTTTTAACCGTGTATTTTGCGTACATAAAATTTGTATATTGGGTAACTCAATAAATCAAAAATTAATTTAATACTTATTTTACGAATATTATGAAAGTAACAATAGTTGGCGCAGGAAATGTAGGAGCAACTTGTGCAGATGTTATCTCTTATAGAGGAATTGCAAGCGAAGTGGTATTGTTGGATATCAAAGAAGGATTTGCAGAAGGTAAGGCGATGGACATTATGCAGTGCGCAACAACAACAGGATTTAATACAAGAGTTTCAGGAAGTACGAACGATTATTCCAAAACAGCCGGAAGCGATGTGGTGGTGATCACCTCAGGTATTCCGAGAAAACCGGGCATGACCCGCGAGGAATTAATCGGAATCAATGCCGGAATTGTAAAATCGGTAGCGGAAAACGTATTAAAATATTCTCCGGATACCATTATAGTAGTAGTGTCGAATCCTATGGACACGATGACGTACTTAACCTTAAAAGCAACCGGATTACCGAAAAACAGAATTATCGGTATGGGGGGTGCTTTGGATAGTTCCCGTTTTAAATATTATTTGTCAAAAGCATTGGATAAACCGTCTAACGATGTTCAGGGGATGGTAATTGGAGGGCATGGTGATACCACTATGATTCCGTTAACGCGCTTGGCATCTTATAACGGAAGTCCGGTTTCAAACTTTTTAGCGCAGGACGTACTGGATAAAGTAGCGGCCGATACAATGGTTGGAGGAGCGACATTAACCGGATTGTTGGGAACATCGGCCTGGTATGCACCGGGAGCATCCGTTGCTTTCCTTGTGGATAGCATTTTAAACGACCAAAAACGTATGATTCCATGTTCGGTTTATTTGGAAGGCGAATACGGTCAAAATGATATTTGTATCGGTGTGCCATGTATTATCGGTAAAAACGGAATTGAAGAAATTGTAGATATCGCCTTAAACGATGCCGAAAAAGCCCTTTTTGCGAAGAGTGCCGATGCGGTTAGAGCTATGAATGGCGATCTTAAATCTGTTTTGGCATAGTCATTATGGAAGAAATAAAGAAAGGCTGCGTAGGGCAGTCTTTTTTTTTGATAATATTGGCAAATTAATTGGTTAATCTTTTGGTAAATTATATATTTGCTCGTTTTTGAAAAAAATGAATAATTAATATTTAGTAATAATGCAGAATAAAGGACTCATTAAATTTTTTGCAATACTTTTTGCACTGGTAAGTATTTACCAGCTATCCTTCACATTTGTTACCAATAATATCGAGAAAAAGGCGAAAACCTTTGCGAACGGAGACTCTAAAAAAGAGTTGTTCTATCTGGACTCTATTGGTAAAGAAAAAGTTTTTTTAGGTCATACTTTTAACGAAGTACGCGCTAAACAAATTAATAAAGGTCTTGACTTAGAAGGAGGAATCAACGTGATTCTTCAGATTTCGGTTAAAGACGTGTTGAAAGGACTAGCGAATAATTCTAAAAATCCAGTTTTCAATAAAGCGCTTGCAGAAGCAACCAAAAACAGAGAAGGTAACCAAAGTTATTTGGACGCTTTCTTTATCGCTTTTGACAAAGAATCAAACGGAACAACGAAATTGGCATCACCTGAAATCTATGGAAACAGAAATTTAAGTGATGTAATCAAATTCGATATGTCCGATGCACAAGTGAAAGCTGTGCTACGAAAAAAAGTTGAAGAGTCTGTAGAAAGTGCTTTCCGTGTATTAAGAGAGCGTATCGACAAATTCGGGGTTACACAACCAAACATCCAAAAATTAGGAGAATCAGGAAGAATCTTAGTTGAGCTTCCAGGTGCTAAGGATGTAGACCGTATTACAAAATTATTACAAAGTACAGCGCAGTTAGAATTCTGGGAAACGTATAAAACAGACGAAATCGGAAACTTCCTTTTGGCGGCTAACGAGACGTTAAAGAAAACAGAAAAAGCAACAGTTGAGACAAAAGAAGCTGCTAAAAAGACAGATATTGACTCATTGTTAACGAACAAAGCAACCGATTCGGCTGCGGCAAAAAAAGGAAACAATCCGTTATTGGATTTAGTAGTAGGTGGCGGACAACAAGGAAGTCCGGTATTGGCTTATTTTAATCCAAAAGATACTGCAAAAGTTAATTCGTATTTAAAAAGAGACGATATCCGTTCTTTATTACCGGCAGAACAGCGTTATGTACGTTTTGCATGGGGTAAATTAAATCCGAAAGCACCAAACGTAGTTGAATTATATGCGTTAAAAGCAAACAGAGAAGGCATTCCACCAATGAGTGGAGGTGTTATTACCGATGCAAGAGAATCATTTGACCAAATGGGACGTCCGTCTGTAACGATGCAGATGAACGCAACAGGAGCGAAGAAATGGGAAGAGTTAACCGGGAAAGCGTATACGCAACAAAGTAACATCGCTATCGTATTGGATAACATCGTATATTCTGCACCGGGAGTATCTTCAGGACCAATTGCAGGAGGACGTTCTGAAATTTCAGGAGTATTCGACGTAGCGGAAACAAAAGACTTAGCGAACATCTTAAGAGCAGGTAAATTACCGGCATCTGCAGAAATCGTACAATCAGAGGTAGTAGGTCCGTCATTAGGGCAACAAGCTATCGATAACGGTATTACATCATCATTAGTAGGTTTATTATTAGTATCCCTATGGATGGTATTCTATTATGGTAAAGCAGGTTGGTATGCCAACATCGCTTTAGCAGTGAACTTATTATTCCTTTTCGGAATCTTAGCAAGCTTAGGTGCGGTATTAACCTTACCAGGTATCGCGGGTATCGTATTAACTATGGGTACTGCGGTGGATGCGAACATCATTATCTATGAAAGAGCAAAAGAAGAATTGCGATTAGGGAAGTCGTTAGACGAAGCAGTACGTTTCTCATTTACATGGAGAGGTGCGATGTCGTCGATTACCGATGCGAACGTAACACACGTATTAACCGGTTTGGTATTATTGATCTTCGGAACAGGACCAATCAAAGGTTTCGCAACAACATTATTGATCGGTATCTTTACTTCATTGTTTACATCAATTTTCATTACCAGAATGTTATTAGACTGGGGTGTAAGCAGAGGAGCTAAATTACAATTCTCAACATCTGTT
Organism: Flavobacterium sp. CAU 1735; assembly: GCF_039888695.1. NCBI lineage: Bacteria > Pseudomonadati > Bacteroidota > Flavobacteriia > Flavobacteriales > Flavobacteriaceae > Flavobacterium > Flavobacterium sp. CAU 1735. Next base: position 875,460 of record NZ_JBDQQQ010000001.1, read on the forward strand.
ACGAAAAACTGGTTTACAAACTTCCATTTCGATTTCTTGAAAATTAAAAAATGGACGTATTTATTCTCCGGATTAGTAGTAGTAGTGAGCTGTATCTCTTTTGCAATTAACGGATTGGACGAAGGTGTGGATTTCGTTGGAGGTAGAACCTTCCAGGTGAAATTCGAAAAAGCTATTGAGCCATCTGAAATTGCGGATGCTTTATCAAAAGAAGACGTATTCGGAAGTGCTGAAGCAAAAGTATTTGGTGATGCAAATCAGTTAAAAATTACAACGAAATACAAAGTTCAGGAGACAAGTTCTGAAGTGGATAAAGAAGTAAACGAGAAGTTATATAATGCTTTAAAACATTATTACTCTAATGATATTTCGTATGACAAGTTTGTAAATACATTCGACGGTAAGAAAATCGGGGTATTACAGGCTTCAAAAGTAAGTGCAGCGGTATCAGACGATATCAAAACCAACTCCTATTGGGCGGTATTGGGATCTATGGCAATTGTATTCGTGTACTTAATGATCTCATTCCGTAAATGGCAGTATTCATTAGGAGCGATTGCAGCGGTAGCACACGACGTTATCTTCGTATTGGGTATTTACTCATTATGTTACAAATTCATGCCATTCCACATGGAAATGGACCAGCACTTTATCGCAGCGATCCTAACGGTTATCGGTTACTCGATGAATGATACCGTAATTGTATTCGACAGGGTACGTGAATACCTTGCCGGTAATACAAAAGGACACTTTAACGATATCGTAAACAAATCGATTAATACAACCTTATCAAGAACAATCAATACATCGTTAACTTTACTATTGGTATTGTTAATCATGTTCATCTTCGGTGGTGAGTCAATCCGTGGATTTATCTTCGCGATGTTGGTTGGTATTACAGTGGGAACTTACTCTTCTTTATTTATCGCTACACCGGTTCTTTGTGATACGGTTACAAGAAAAGAAAGAGAAGAAATCGAAGTGCGTCACAACAAGACAGAAGAATAACATTTTTTCAAAATACAGAAAAGGTCCGCTACTAGCGGACCTTTTTTTATGCGGTAATTTTTTTATATTTAAAATACGCTTTCCGCCGAAATTTCGTTATTTATGGTATGGTAGTTGCTATTTTAAAAAGCAAATACTTATATTTAACCCCTATAAAAACGAATTTGTAAAACATGATTTTTAATTTTTTGTTGCAAGCGAACCCGGTTCCGGCAGAACCAGTTGTAAATGAACCAGTAGTGGCCAATACAGCAATCGAATCCGTTAATTTTTTCCAGTTGATCATGAAAGGTGGGGTTATGGTAATCCCAATCTTTATCCTGTTTTTTCTTACGGTTTATATCATTGTGGAACGGTACCTGTATATCAAAAAACAAACAAAATTGGATAACTCGTTGATCAACGAATTAAAATACCAGTTAAATTCCGGAAATATCCAGTCGGCGGCAATGATTTGCGACAAATCGAATACGGCCTATGGAACAGTGTTGCGCAATGGTGTAAACACTATTGGCCGACCAATTAACGAGATTGACCTGGCTTTGGAAAAAAGCGCCAATATCGAAATGGGATTAATGGAAAAGAAATTGGGTTATTTGGGAATCGTTGCCGGTATTGCGCCAATCTTAGGGTTTATCGGAACCATTTCCGGGGTAATCAAGATTTTCTATACGATTTCGATCACCGAAAATATCAGTATCGGTAATATCTCCGGTGGTTTGTATGAAAAAATGATCAGTAGTGGTTTGGGGTTAATTGTAGGGGTAATTGCCTATGCAGCCTATCACTTTTTTAATATGATGATTGATCATTTTGCACTAAATATGCAGCGTCAGGGATTAGAATTTATCAATGTTATTCAACAGCCAAATACGAAATAAACACAATGAGAATCAAAAGAAATAGACGTTTTCACGCCGAAGTAGCAACCTCTGCTTTGAGTGATATTATGTTCTTTTTATTGCTGTTTTTCCTGATTATTTCCACGTTGGCGAATCCAAATGTGATCAATCTGATGTTGCCAAAGGCAGAGGCTAAGGAAACCACCAACAAGCAATTTATCAGCCTTTCCGTTACGGAAGATAAACACTATTTTGTTGACAAACAGGAAGTGCCTTTTGACGAACTGGAAACCAAATTGCTGGAAAAACTGGGTACACAAAAAGAACAAACCATAGTAGTGCGAATCCCGTATAACCTTCAGGTACAGGATTTGGTCGACCTATTGCAGATTGGTGTTCGAAACAAACTGAAATTTGTAATCGCAACCGCGAAGAGTTAATATAAAAAGTAAAGAAAGTGGCGAGAGTCACTTTTTTTATGCCTTTACCGATCAATACTTTATGAAACAATTTGTGTTATGGATGCTGCTTTTGGGAGGTGTATCAGGACCTAAAGCAGATTTTAAAATAGTTTTTGAAGAAGCGTTTACCAATGCCCGTTTAAAGCAATGGAATCAGGTTAATGGCAATTGGGAAGTCGATAGCAAAGAAAAGCTTGTAAAAGGCAGTAAAAACAGTGATTGGGCGATTCTGACAGCAAAGAAAGAAATGCCGGATAATTATGTATTGACCTTTTCGACTCTGGTTGAACCATCGGCTTATTTGTTTGAAGTGATGTTGAATCTGCAAAAAGAAAAATACCTCGGAATTTTGTACAACCAGTTGGAAGGAAGAGTAGCAATAGAAGATCGTTCGTTTTTTGTCAATCCGGAAAAGGAGCGTGGTTATATCCGAACAACCGGACATATCGGAAAATTGCCAAAAGTAAAAATCCCGATGTCGAAACAATGGTTGGACTGGAAGATTCAGAAAACCGGGACTACTTATTTTGTCTGGATCAATAACGAAGAGATTCTAAAATTTACGGAACCTACCGAAATGATCAAAAGCAACGGGAAGTTTGGTTTTGCCATAAATGGTTCGGCACAGCTAAAAAATGTCATTCTGTATAAGCAAAAGAAAGTGAAAGTACCGGAAGGATTCACCGGGAAGCCTTATGAACAGCCGTTTTTCCTGTTTTCAGAATAAAAAAAGCCCGTTGTAGTACAACGGGCTTTTTTAATGGGGATGTTAATTTTTATTTGCAATCATTATATTCGTTAACAATATTAATGAGATTTTCTGAGTTTTTCAAATCAAAAGCTCCTTTTTTTATCTCAGATGCTAAATTTTTACATCCGGATAGGTATTCTGCCAGTTGAATCGACAGTTTGTCGTTGTTTCTTTTGTCGACCATCTGTCCTTCCGATTTCGATTTTAATTTGATCACAAAGCGATCGTCTTCTACCGGATCAACCAAAACCGAATTGTCTTTGCTGGTATAGATAACCCGATAAAAATAGGCATTGTTAAAGCCCAGTGACATCGCATTGGATAGTTTTTTCATCGCATCGCCTTTTACTTTCATACCCTCGAAAGCTGTCTCGGTTCCGTCGCTGTTTTTAACGTAGAATTTGATATTGTCTTTTGCCTGTAACGTTATCGTGCGTTCTCTTCCTTTTTCGTTTTTGTATTTGATCGAAACATTTTTACCGTAATTATCGATCGCGTCCACAACCTGAGTATCTCCGGTCTGATTAATGTCCAGTTTCTCAAATTGCGCCGTGATAATTCCGTCATAACGCACGCCTTTTTCGTCAAAGGCATATCCGTTTACATTATAAATATTACGGCTGCGTTCTTTGGCTAATTTGATCTTTTCTTTTAATAAATTCTGGTTATAACTTTTAGCCTGGCGTCCCAGCGTAATATCGCGGTAAACCAGTTCGCCGACTAACTCTTTTACAAACGAACTGTTATCCGGTCCGGCAAAACGTTTTTCGGCATTGTAGCTAAACTTACTGTCGTTAAACAACGTTACTTCCACCTCGTTATTCATATTGCCTGTGGCGCGTGCTGTAGCGACCTGAATATTGTCCAGATCGTAAATACTAACGGTGTTATTATTACCAAAAGCAGTATAATTGGATGACATGGCCTTTCCTACGATATTCGTTCCGGCTGTTCCGCCAAACATAATCGTTCCGTCCATTTTGACAAAAGGACGGTAGCGGGCTATTTTTTCTTCCTTGTCTTTTTTGGAAGCGACAACCTCCATTTTGGTTTTTAATGTTTTGTCGCCAATGCTTTCCCGTTCGGTATTGAAAAAGGTTTCGATTTTAGCGGCATTAAATCCGTTTTTATCAAACAATCCGTATTTGGCAGATATAAGATGCAACATAATCCGTGTAGGACTTAATGAGTTGATCAATACTTCATACGGGATTTCTGTTTTTTTGGCTTCGTCGGCCGAGGTTAGTAATAACCATTGATTCAATATGGTTTTACCTTCGGACATGCCTTTGTATTCTACGGTAAATTGTTTGTTTCCGGCCAGGTCGAACAATTGATATTGATCGCGAACCGGTTCTTTAAAGATCGCTACTTCTTTTTCGTCTATCAATACCCGATCTTTTTTGGTTGTGATCTTTTGGGAGAATGAAAGAAATGGAAGTAATAGGAGAATAAGTGTAATTTTTTTCATGCAAATTTTTAATTATATGTTATTTTGTTGGTTGGTCGTTAAATATACTATAAATAATGTAATATATTGTGTTTTGCATGTTATGATAAAAAAAAGAGCCTGTTATGCATAACAGGCTCTTTTTAAGAACTTATAGTCATTCGTTAATTTCGGATGCTAGAATCGGGCTTTTTTGTTTTTCCATTGGCTAATAGACTTTGTTTAATGCAAAGATCAATTAAGCTTTTTCCGTTTTTAGACGTAACAAAGTTGGCAAATAGAAAACCGAATCTTTTGGGTATAGGAGGAGGTGCAGCGTTGGTTGCTGTAGAAGTGAGCATATGTTGTTCGATATATTGGATAGTTTTCGGGAGTATGTTGTCGGCTACTTCTTTTGGGCTGGTAGTTGATGACCAACCACTGGTATATGTAATAAAAAATAGATTTTTAAAAAAATCGTTTCGAGCGGTATTAATTCCTTCTTTTATCCGATACATTTTCCAGTCGAAGTCCCCAAAATTTTTTTTATTCCAGTCTGTCTTGATTGGTCGTATTGGATTGCCTGTAAAGAGATTAATTTCCCATTTTACGATCTGCCTTGATACGCTTTGATATACGGAACGCCATACCCGTTCGTTGCTGTGCTTCAGATACGTATTTCCATTCTTGTCATAAAGTTGCATGATAAGGACTTGGTTACGTACTGTACCAAGTGTAGTACCTGGTCCAAATACATTATGTGTACGTACTCTTCTTCGGATTATCTTTTTCATGATTTCATCAAACTTTTGTGCATTGGTACTGCAAGATTTATGGACATAAAGAAATAGGACTTCCGTTTGATGCTTGGCTACAAAACTTTCGAGAACCGGGAGTATATGTTTATAAAAATAGAAAGGTTCTCCATATTTTGGGAAAATCATTAATTGTGCATAAGCCGGTGCATACTGTTTAAACAAGATAGGGATATCATGATCACTAACGATAAGATCGTCATTGGTTTTATCTGAATATTTTAATTCAAAATCGAACATTCGCACGCCGGCTTCCAATTGTTTTTCAAGTCCTTCGTCTTGTCGCTGTAAGGAATTAGAACTGCCGGTAGTAAGAGAGCCTTCACTACCGACCAAAGTGATGTCTTTTAAAAGTGTTTTATTGTCCAACATTGACATCCAGTCGGTTTTAGGGACTTTAGTCAGCGCTTTTTTAAGAGTCTCATTATTTTCAGTTTCGGAACCCAATATTGGATTTGAAAAGTCCTCTGTGTCACATGAATAGAATAATAATGGCAATACCCAAAAAAAGAAAGAGTGTCTTAAACGAAAAAATGATGTGTATCTATACCTCATGATAATAATTTATATTGTTTAGAAAATGAACCAGAATCAGTATTTATTAAATGTGCGGTTATGACCACTTGGTGCTGTAATTCTAAATAAGGTTACTATCGATTGGGGTAAGTGAAAATTATAAAAGCAATATATGCAAAAATACTTTTTGGGAAAGTGTATGGTATTGAATACTAGTATTGTAGTCTCGAATTGGCTTAGTTTGGGTAGTTATAAAAAAAGTTCAGACATCTATTAGATGTCTGAATTTTTATAGGATCAAAAATAGTTAACCTATTGTATTGACTTAGAAAAAGGAATTAAACAGCATTGACAATAGCAGCAAAATCATCCGCTTTTAAAGCCGCACCGCCAATTAGTCCACCGTCTACATCGGGTTTCGAAAAGATTTCTTTGGCATTATCCGGTTTTACGCTGCCACCATATAAAATGGAAACGTTTTCGGCTACTTCGCGACCGTATTTGTCTTCTACCGTCTGACGAATAAATTGGTGCATTTCCTGCGCCTGATCCGGAGTGGCAGTTTCGCCGGTTCCGATCGCCCAAACAGGTTCGTAAGCCAATACGATGTTTTCCCAGGCCTGCGCATTCAAATGGAATAATCCGTCTTTTAACTGATTTTCCACGATGTTAAAATGTTGTTGGTTCTGACGGTCTTTTAACTCCTCACCAAAACAGAAAATCACGCGTAGTTCGTGTTTTAAAGCCGTATCGACTTTATTAGCCAGTAAAGCATCCGTTTCATGAAAATAAGAACGTCTTTCGGAATGTCCCAGAATTACGATGTCCACACCGATATTTTTTAGCATATCAGCCGAAATCTCGCCAGTAAAGGCACCGCTTTCAGCCTGGTGCATGTTTTGTGCCGCCACACCGATATTGGTAAATTCCAAATGTTGTACCGCAGAAGACAGATTTACAAACGTAGGCGCTACGATAATTTCCACCTCTTTATCGGAAGGCAATTTTTCGATCAGATCGTTTAATAAATCCTCGGTTTCATGTGCATTTTTATGCATTTTCCAGTTTCCTGCAACAATACTGTGTCTCATTATTTTAAAGTTTTTAAAGTCGTAATCAGGTTTTCGTCGTCGGCTTCAATAGCTTTGAACAACGCAATTTTTCCTTTTTTGTCCACTACCATATAACGTGGAATCCAGTCCAGTTTAATCGATTTTCCGAAAGCACCTTTCATACCGTCGGTCAATAGGTAATGTTCGCCGTTTACATTGTATTTTTCAATTCCTTTTTTCCAGGCTTCCGGTGTTTTATCGGCCGAAATAAACAAATATACCACATCGGTAAACTCTTTTTGCAGGTTGACCACTTTTGGCATTCCTTTGATACAATCCGGACACCAGGATGCCCAAACATCGATCACAACGGTTTTGCCTTTGTATTTTTTTAGCACGTCTTTAAATGTAATTTCCTGACCTTCCAGGCTAACCATTTTATAGTCCAGACTCTCTTTTGAGAATTCTTTCGGGGTTTGTGCATTTGTACAGGCGATCGATAAAACCAACATCAATGCCATAGCCACTATGTTTTTCATAAAAAGTTTTTTTAGTTTATTACGGATATAAAAATATAAAATCTTCTGTGAAGAAAATGTTATTGTAATTTGATTTTCGGATCCAGATACGCATAAATCAGATCCACCAATATATTGATCACTACAAAAGTAGTCGCGATCACCAAAACAGCGCCCATAATTACCGGAAGATCAAGGGTATTTAAGGCATCTACGATTTCTTTGCCGAGTCCGTTCCAGCCAAAAATATATTCCACAAAAACAGCACCGGCCAACATCGAGGCAAACCAACCGGAAACGGCTGTTACAACCGGATTTAAGGCGTTTTTCAGGGCGTGACGTTTAATCACCTGCAATTCGCTTAAACCTTTGGCTCTTGCGGTTCGGATATAATCCTGACTCATCACTTCCAGTAATGAATTTCGCATTAATTGAATAACAACCCCTAACGGTCGGATTCCGAGTACGACAGCCGGAAGAATAATATTTTTCCACTGAATATAGGTTCCGTTTCCAAAATCGTCCACTTCATATAGGCTACCGGTCATATTCAGATGCGTATAACGGTGTAACAGGAATCCGAAAAACCAGGCAAACAGGATCGCGCTAAAAAACGAAGGTACACTCATTCCAAGCGTACTCACCAAAGCGATTAACCGGTCGAGCCAGCTGTCTTTATAAACCGCCGAAACAATTCCGAGTACGATTCCGATCATGATGGCGATTACAATGGCAAAAAAGGCCAGAATTACTGTATTCGGTAGGGTGTCGCCAATAACCTGAGTGACTTTTTTTCCGCTTTTCTGAAAGCTTTCCCGTAAATAGGGCGTTTTTAAAACAACTTCGGAATTTCCAACCGAAAATAACGGTAAGACGTTGTATTTTCCTTCAGAAAGGAAGGTATAATCATCGCTGTTTTTGCTGTGGAAGGAAATCGGAGAAAGATCATTCAGGTAATACAAATACTGCGTTCCTATAGGCTTGTCGAAACCGTATTTCTTTTTGACCAACGCCAGCTGTTCGGAATTTTCATTCTGATCGAGCATCATTCGCGCCGGATCGCCGGGAAGGACATTAAATAAAAAGAAAATCACTGTTATCACTCCGAAAAGTGTTAACAGTGCATATCCGGTTTTATGAAGCAGGTAACGAAGCATCCGATATAGGGACTTATTTTAATACAACATCGTCGATATCGTTCCAGTGTGCTTTCTGAACAATCGTTCCTTTTTCCAATACTACGATACTAGGATTGGCTCTTTCGATGGTTTTTAAAGTTGTCCCGTCGCAGAAATAATAATCGAAAGTCAGTTTGTTGTCTGCTTTTACTTTTTGAATTACTTCTTCGTTAGAAGCCGTCATTCCAATTACTTTATAGCCTTTGGCGGTTGCTTTTTTATAGAATTCCTCGGCTTTTTGTAAGCCTTTGGTGTTCGCTTTATTCAGATCGTACGAAACCAGTATGATTAATTTTGGTTCGTTAAGCATGGCTTCCGTATAACTTTCACCGTCCTTTTCGATGCTAAAATCGTGGATAGGCGGTTCGTATCCTTTTGAAATTAATTTATCGTCACGACGAACAAACTCAGCACCTTCCGGTAGGTTCATCAATTGTTTTTCGTTGAAATTCTGTTCTTGTCCGTTTACTTTATACACAAAATTCATTTCATATACCGAACGCGGTGCGCCATCGGGAATTTCCATTCCTTTCTGAATGTTGGTTCCGACTTTATAAGCTCTGAAATCTTTTAACGGTAAATGATTCAAGACATAATAGCCCATAAAAAGACATAGCGAATAACTTACGAAAACGGTTAGGGCATTTACGGTACTGTTAAATAACGGCTGAATCAGTTTTTGATTAAAGAATAAAATCAGGATAAAAAACAATAATACGACGTCTTTCGTGAAGGATTCCCACGGTGTGAGTTTTAGCGCGTCACCAAAACAACCACAATCGGTTACTTTGTTGAAATAAGCCGAATAGAAGGTAAGGAACGTAAAGAAAACGATCATTAGTAGTAAACTCCACATGGTGAATTTTGGTTTAAACCCAATCAGGAGTGCGACTCCCAAAACCACTTCGAATACCACTACAAAAACGGCAATAATCAGCGCGTAGGGAATCAAAAAGGGAAGGTTTAAAACATTTTCGGCGAAATATTCTTCCAGTTTAAACGAAAAACCCATCGGGTCATTCAATTTGATCAAACCAGATATAATGAACAGTACGCCAACAAACAGACGTGAAAAGTGAACTAAAAATTTCTTCATAACGGTAATTTCTTTTTTCGTTTTTGTAAATATAAGTAAGAACCCAAGGAATTGGTTGTTAATATTTCCTAATTAACAGGCTATACGGCTTTTCCCAAATGTATCAGGGCAAAAACGGCATAGTTGAGCATATCCTGATAATTGGCGTCGATTCCTTCGGATACCAGGGTTTTTCCTTTGTTGTCTTCGATTTGCTTTACGCGTAATAATTTCTGTAAAATCAGATCGGTTAGGGAGCTTACGCGCAAGTCGCGCCAGGCTTCTCCGTAGTCGTGATTTTTGGCTTCCATCAGGTCTTTGCAGACTTTTACTTTTTCGTCGTATAAAGCCACAGCTTTCTCCACATCAAGATCGGGCTGATCGGCAACACCAAGATCCAACTGAATCAGTGCCATAATGGAATAATTAATGATACCAATAAATTCACCGGTTTCATCTTCGTCGATTTTACGGATATCATTTTCCTGTAGGCTGCGAATGCGTTGTGCTTTGATAAAAATCTGATCAGTTAGGGAAGGCAAACGCAAAATGCGCCAGGCACTTCCGTAGTCTTTCATTTTATTGCTATAGAGGTTGCGGCAAATAGAAATAACCTTGTCAAATTCCTGTGAGGTATTGCTCATTTTCTATGTATCTTTGTGTGATAATTTTTTCAAAAGTAAGGATTTTTCCGGATAAAAAGAGAAAGACCAGTCTACCCCGGGATTTCTTCCGGATTTCAAAAGTGAATCAGATGACAATCAATTGCAAAGGCCAACTGGTTAGTTTGGATACGCCACAATGTATGGGGATTTTAAATGTAACCCCGGATTCGTTTTACGATGGCGGAAAATATAAAAGCGACACGGCTTTTCTACAGCAAACCGAAAAAATGCTGACCGAAGGCGCAACTTTTATCGACATCGGAGCCTATTCGTCCCGACCGAATGCGGCATTTGTCACGGAAGAAGAGGAAGTAAGTCGTATTGTTCCGGTGATTCGTCTTATCGCCGATCGGTTTCCCGAAGCGCTTTTGTCGGTGGATACCTTTCGTGCAAAAGTAGCGGCCGAAGCGATAGGCGCCGGAGCAGCACTGATTAACGATATCGCTGCCGGATTACTCGACCCGGAAATGCTTCCCACAGTTGGCGCCTTGCGAGTACCTTATATTATGATGCACATGCGGGGCACGCCGCAAACCATGAATACGCTTACCGATTATACAGATATTGTAAAAGAAATGCTTTTTTATTTTTCGGAGCGTATCCGGGAAGCACGACGTTATGGAATTCATGATATTATAGTCGATCCGGGCTTTGGTTTTGCGAAAACTACAGCACAAAACTACGAAGTGTTGCAAAAACTGGAATTATTCCAAAATTTAGAAGTACCTTTATTATCGGCTGTTTCCCGGAAATCGATGATTTATAAAGTATTGGAAAACACCGCCGGTGAAGCCTTAAACGGAACAACCGTATTGAATACGATTTCGTTGTTAAAAGGCGCCCGATTGCTTCGGGTACACGACGTAAAGGAAGCGATGGAATGCATTCGTCTCGTACAAAAAACACAAGGATTATGATCAGATACAGTATTATTTTAGCAGCTTTTTTGCTGTTCGGTTGTGGAAAAGACAAGCAGATTTTATTGCCGAAATCGGGTAGGACCATTGTAAAAGAGGTAGCCGATATTTCGCCGATTTATATGTTGTTTCAGGTTAACGGAAACGATACGCTGCTTGAAGTGGATAAGCAAACGATTATTTCTACGACCAATTGGGTTTTTAATATCGACAAACGATTTCCGTTAAAAAAGATTATGCCTGAAGTGATCAAACTTCAAAACCGCAAGGGAAGTCATAAAGGGGAAGCGCAGGTTGAGAATTATTATTCCTATGCGGATAGTATCGGTAAAAACATGGCTTTTATTCCGTTTACGGATGTGGTATATACGTTAGGAACGCAAAAAGATTTTGCCGAGGACGGAAAAGCATCGTTGGTTTTAAAGTTTGATAAGCAGAACCAACTTACGGTTAACGGTATTGCTGTAAAACCGGAAGAATTTCATCGTACCGTAGAAAAAATGTATACCAAACCAACCGTTTTATTTCTACACTTCGACAAAGAGCTGTCGTATGATAATTATATTGCGGATAAGATATTGTTGTCGTGGTGGAAACAACCCAATGTAACCATTTCGAACAAGGAATATATTTATTGATGGTGATACGGTTCGTTTCTCAGAATCGTAAAACCGCGGTATAGCTGCTCAATAAAAAACAAACGCACCATTTGATGGGAAAAGGTCATCAGGGATAACGAAATTTTTCCCTGTGCTTTTTTGTATACGGCTTCCGAAAAACCATAGGGTCCGCCAATAACAAATACCAGCGTTTTAACACCGGAATTCATCTTTTTCTGTAATTCTTCTGAAAAACCAACACTGGAAAAGGATTTTCCGTTTTCGTCCAATAAAATCAATTGGTCGGTTGCTGATAATTTGGACAGGATTAATTCGCCTTCTTTTTCTTTCTGCTGACTTTCGGACAGGTTTTTGACGTTTTTGATGTCCGGAATGATTTCCAGATCAAATTTGATATAAAACGACAAACGTTTGGTATAATCGTCGATTAAAGTCTGCAAAGCCTTGTTGTCGGTTTTACCGATGGCCAGAAGTTTGATATTCATGGAAGGGGAATTTGCTGCAAAAATAAGCCGTAAACCTGAAAAAGGCTATTTTTCGATCAATCTTTTCACGCGTAAGATCAGTTCTTTCGGATTAAAAGGCTTGGCAATAAAGTCATCGGCTCCCAATTTAAAACCATTGGTCACCGTATTTTCTTCTTCACCCAAAGCCGAAAGAATAATCACCGGTGTATTTTTATAGTTTTCTTTTACGAAATTGGTGATCTCCAAACCGGATTTAAAAGGCAGCATGACATCCGTAATAACCAAATCCGGATTCACTTCCGGAATTTTTTCAATGGCTTCGGAACCATCTCTGGCGATCGTTAACACATATCCTTCTTTTTTTAAAATAAATTCAAGAATGTTCATGGTAAGGTTATCGTCTTCAACAATAAGAATTTTCTTTCCGTCGCTCATGGTAATCGGTTAAAAATAATTTTTTGTTTACTTTTTACAAAAATAAGGTTAATTCGTGTGAATACTGTATTACTGGTGTTAATTAACATAGTAAAACAGGGCTAAAATCGATAATGTAAGCTAAAGTTAAGTTCGGTTTCGTTCTGTTTTAAACCCGGTAGGTATTCCTGATTGTTATAATTAACCTGAATACCGGCCAGATAATTTTTCCACAATACGCGGTAGTAACCGGCACCAATACGGTAGGAATTCATCGCGATTCGCTGTTCCAACTGACCTAATACCGATCGTTCGTCCGGTGAAGTTCCATAACCCATTATCACAGTTGCATAATCAAAACGGGAATCGAAATAATAACGGGATGTTAGTGTAAAAGCAGGATATACCTTACTATTCTGATTTTGCAGGAACGTACGAAGGTTAAGCCAGTAGGAACCAATATACTTTCCGACACCAGCCACAACAGCGGTAAGGTTTTCGTCTACGGTTTTGGTATAACGCCCACCTAAATCAGCTTCCCAACCGTCGTTAAAATTGTAATAAAAGGAATAACCCACACGCCATTTCGGGAAAACCAAGTCGTCGCTATAAGCCGCTCCGACATACGAATAGGCTTTTTTCCCGGTAAAGAAATAGGATTCGGCTTCATACTGAAGTCCGCTGGCAATCGATGTTTTAAAAGACAAACGGTTGGCATAATTCACACGTGCGATCAATGAACCCCATTTGCGTTCGCGAATATATTGTGCGCTTCCCAGATTCCACGGGCCTACGCCATTCCTGTCGAAAAACGTAATACTGTAGTTGAGACCCACACGGTCGTTGTTGTTCTTTTTGTCCAACAGGAACAAACGCTGTTTGATATCCGTATCATTCGGGAACTGTTTGTCCATTGTTTTTAGATAATCGTAGGCTTTATCGTCTTCCTTTTGCAATTCGTAAATCGCAAGTTTTCTAAAATGAAAAGCCTTGTTTTCCGGATACAAAGCAAGCGCCTGATCGGTTACATTGGTCGCTTCCGGATAATTTTTAGCATTAACTTCCAATTGCGACCAATAGATATAGGCATCCTCATATTTCGGATTCTTTTCAACCACTCTTTTATAATAATAGCGCGCACTGTCGATACTTTCCGAAAGCTGGTAAGCGCGACCTAAAAACAATTGAAAATCGAGATAATCCGGAGCGGCTTTTATTCCGACATGTGCTTTTTTGATCGCTTCCGGATAGTTTTTTCGAATATTAATGTCTTTGATCACCTCGGTTAGAAGACTGTCGGTATTGATTTTTTGACCTAGCATACTGTTTGAGGCCAATACTACTATAGCAAAAAGGAATATTTTGGTATAATTATGCTGTTTCATTTTCTTTTTTATTTTGGCTGTTAAAACCCAATCGGGGCATGTCTCCCCATTTTTGTTCTTTCTGTCTGAAAAATTGCCAGTATCCTTTTAGAGAGGCATATATATTTACCGGATGATACGCAAATGGCTCAATAAACGCCATTCCGGTCAGGATCAGTATTTCTTTCAGATTGGCATAATTGCGATATAAAATCTCGTCCAGAAATATCGAAACCAACGTTAAGATCAGGTAGAATAAATATACGAATAAAGAAACGTAAAATAGAAAAACATAATCAATATCCAGTATATAAAAACCGATCAGTAATGAGAAAACACCTAGTAATTCGAGAATCGGAACCATAAATTCGAACGAAAAGAAATAGGGTAGGATTAAAAAGGCAGTCTTACCGTATTTCGGATTAAAAAACATCGTTCGGTGGATATATAAGGTCTGTACGAGTCCTCTTGCCCAACGGCTTCGTTGTCGGATTAAAACCTGTGCATTGGCCGGAACTTCGGTCCAGCATAGCGATTCCGGAATATATTTGATCAAAAATTTCTGCTTGGTATCGTACATATGCTTCCGCATCCGGGTAATCAGCTCCATGTCTTCGCCTAGCGATTTGTGCCAGTAACCGCCGGCTGCAATGGCGACTTCCTTATCGAACATTCCCAATCCGCCGGAAACCAGTAACAGTCCGTTAATCTGACTCCAGGCCATTCGTCCGAAAAGAAACGCCCGTACATATTCCAGTTCCTGAAAACGCGCATACCAATTGGTTGGAAAGTGGACTTTTACGAGAAAACCATCCTTTACCTCACAGGAATTGGATATCCGGATTCCGGCTCCGGTGGCAATTACCTTCCGCTTGCTTTCCATAAACGGTTTGGCCAGCTTGATAATCGTATCTTTTTTTAAAATGCAATCCACATCCGTACAAAGGAACAGCGGATGCTTGGCAGAATTGATTCCGGCATTGGAAGCATCGGCCTTACTTTTTCCATTTTCTTTATCAACCACCAATAATTTGGCATAAATAGGGTTGGTTGATTTATAATGTCCGCGTACTTTCCGCGTTTTGATCTTTTCTTTGTAATAGAAATCCACCTGAACCAGCTGAAATTCCCGGATTAGTTTTTCGAGCGTATCGTCCACACTACCGTCATTTACGATGATCACTTCAAAATTCGGATACGTAAGTGAAAGCAGGGATTTTACGTTGGAAACAATAGTCGCCCCCTCGTTATAAGCCGGAGCGATTACCGAAACCCCGATCATATTATTGGACTTTACCAATAAATCATCATGGATAAAATACTTGGCATTCAGGTGTTTTTTGATCGCCAGATACGAAAGCACGGCGAGAAACAGATAGAATAAAATATAACTGGAAGAGAAAATCGCTACAAATGTCTCGTAGAACCTTTCGAAAGCCTCCAAATAGTATCTCGAAATCATAAGTAAGGATTTTTAACGTGTTTTTTAATTTTAATAATTTCGAAATCTTCTTTGAAATTGGATTTCAGATAGGAAGAATCGAGGGTGTCGAGCGTTCGTACCGCTTCGAGTTTGGTCGCCGGATTAACGGATCGGTGTAAATAATCATCGATAAAGGCAATAGATTGTTGATTTCCGATAACGGCCAGTGTTTGCAAAATAGCGATTTTATTTTCAATTTCCTCAGACGCGAACATATCGATTAACAACGGTTCGGCTTCAAAAAGAAAGAGATCCTGTAAGGCAATGATCACCTCTTTTCGAATCATTTTATTATCCGATTGTAACAGCGATAATAAAGTGTCTTTTTCGACTGTATAATTGTAATACACCATAAAACGAATGCCAAGTTTTACGATCGACGGGTTTTGCGCGGTGATCCAATCTTTGATGTTTTTTGGAATCGGAAATTTTTTATGGTGCAGTAAGTCCATTACTTTTAATTCGTCGATAAGTGAAATCTCATACGGATAATCACTTAAAAAATCCAGTTTTTTCGAGGTTAACGATATAAACGCGATAAAAGCATTCGAACGCAGAATCCTGTTTTTATGATTCATGTATTTTTTGACCAGACTTTCACCTTCTTCGTATTCGAGTACCTGGAAATGGTAAATCCCTTTGCATTTAATATACCAACGACGACTGTTGATCAACTTTTCACTAAAATTAGGTAGTCCGAAACTCTTGTAGATATCCAGGATAGGCGCAGTAACTTCTCCTTTAATGTTTTGTTTGAGTTCGATAATACAGCTGGTAACCATACTCTTACACCACATACTGCCATACGGAATCTGTTTTTTAAAATCACGGATACGATTTTGGTAATCTTCGGCATCGGTAAAAAGCAATTCGGTAAGGAAAGCGGTAATTTTCTGGCGTACCGTCAAACGGTATTGTTTGCTGTATTCATACACGATACGATCGCTTATTGTGACAAGAATGACCACGATAAGGAAAATAACCAAAAAAGGTACGATAAAGTTAATTAAATAGTACTTAAATACTTCCAAACGAATGATTTAGGATGAGCGGCAAAGGTAGTAAATTTTACGAGGTCTTGACGTTAAATTTTTCTAAAACCAAGGCGAAATGTGATTTAAGTTGTTGATTTTTAGTAGTGTTATGGCTTTTTTTGTCTGGTCAGAAATTTCTGAAAATGATATAATAAGTTTCGTTTTTTAGCTAAAGCTGCTTTAAACGCCATCTTTCTACACCTGACAGGTTTTTAAAACCCGTCAGGTATGTAGTTCTCCAAACTATTTAATTTATCAAGTAGCTTTTCGAGTAAAGCCACTTTTTCTTTTTCGGACACGACCAATTGCTTTTCAGTTTCCAATAAACGTTCATAAAGCTTTTTGTTTTCATCGAGCGCTTCCAGCCATTTTTCAACAGGATTGATATTAAACGTTGGATAATTATTGTACAGTGAATTACCAGTAGCTGTATCACTATTGTTTACGGTATTGGAAATAATAGTGATTGCCGATTCTTCGTCAAAACTTTCGATAGCGTTAATCGGAATCTTTAAAATTTCGGAAAGCCTTTGTAGTATTTCTTTCTCTATGGTTTCTTTTTGTTCCAAAAGTGATATTTTTTGCTGATTCCAATCCTCGCCCATTTCAAATGCCAAGACTTCTTGCTTTATTTCAAGCATTTCACGAAAGCGTTTGAGATTACGTCCCTGATGAATTTTATTCTCTTTGTCTTTTGTCGTAGTAGTCATAGCATATAAGTTTAGAGTTTAGAGCGTGAATTAAAGATACACCCAAATAATGACGTATTAGAATTATCGGAGCGAATGGCCTAGAGATGGGGTTTGTTGTCTTGCTACTTGCTACACCTGACAGGTTTTGAAAACCTGTCAGGTGTAATAACTGTTTTATTTTTCCGGAACCAAAGGTTCTGCATTTTGATAATATTCAAAACCATTCCAGGTAAAATCGGTAGCATCGGTTCCGATATCCCAGGCAAAAATATCTTCCTGATAGGTTTGCACGCTTGTGATCATAAAACAACTACTATCGGGATAATACTCAAAATCATAAATATTGACGTTGTCTTTGTAGTAACTTTTATCGGTAAGGACACAGGTTAACACGCCCTCTTTCGGTTCGTATTTTTTATAACAAATGATATTGGCATTCGCATCTGTAACCGTAATCCTTTTGTCGGTTAGGATATGGTCGGTATATGTTAAATCTTCAGTGACCTGATAGGCGTTTTGTGTATAAATAAAAGTAATGGATGCCGTTCCGTTTTGTTCGTTTACAAGACGATCGATGTCCGCTTCTGAATAGGCATAAAAGGCAATATTTGACAATTCGCCATTGATATAGTTTTTTTTGTGGATAATGGTGTCATTTTCGGAATAGGTTTCAAAAAGATAGTCCGGAAGGTAATCGGATTTCGTTTTCTCGATCGTTATTTTGGTTCCGTTTGCGTTGGTATAGTGGTGAATGTCTTCCATAATTGCGATTTGGATTATGCTTTGAATAGCTTTTTCGATTCAAAAACTATTCCGGAATTTCTAAAAATACGGATTTAAAAAACGTACTTAAAAATTTGAATCTGCTACACCTGACAGGTTTTTAAAACGGAGGTATGAAGAGGTATTTAAAATCCTACTTAAACCCTTCAAAAACACCCAGTCCAAACAGTGCAAAGTCGTATTTTACAGGATCATTCGGATCCATAAGGCGTAGCTTTTTATCTAATTCGGCCAATGCTTTACCGTCGTTTTGTTTACGGGTTAAAAGTCCGAGTTTGCGGGCGACATTCCCGGAATGTACATCCAGCGGACAGGATAAGGTGGCTGGTGAAATCGATTTCCAGATTCCCAAATCCACACCTTTGTTATCTTTTCGGGCCATCCAACGCAGAAACATATTGATCCGCTTGGCAGCCGAACCATTTGCCGGATCGGAAACATGTTTTTGCGTTCGATTTTGGTGTTCAATTTCAAAAAAGACACGTTTAAATTCCGAAATTCCGGATTGCATGGAATCCGGTTGCTGATGTTGTGCGAACACCGCTTCGAGTCCGTTATGATTGTGGTAGATGTTTTGCAGGCTTTTGATAAAAAATACCATATCGGTACCATTAAACGTCCGGTGTACAAAACTTTCCATCCGTTCCAACTGATCGTCGGTATGCGACATTACAAAATCGTAAGGCGAATTGCCCATAAGCTCCATCATCCGCTGTGCGTTTTTGATAATCATCTTACGGTTTCCCCATGCAATCGTCGCACTTAGAAAACCTGCAATTTCAATATCTTCTTTTTGCGAATACAAATGCGGAATTTGTATCGGATCGGATTCGATAAAATCGGGATGGTTGTATAATTCAACCTTTTCGTTTAAAAACGATTGCAATTCGTCGAGTGCCAGTTCCGGATGTGTGGTTTTCATTATAGTGGTTGTCTACTAATTTGTCCGTCGACCATAACCAACTTACGATCGGCCATATTGGCCAATTCTTCGTTATGGGTTACGATGACAAATGTTTGTCCGAATTCGTCCCGTAATTTAAAAAACAACTGGTGCAGGTTTTCAGCCGAATGCGTATCCAGATTCCCGGACGGTTCATCGGCAAAAATCACAGCAGGTTTGTTGATCAGTGAACGGGCTACGGCTACACGTTGTTGTTCACCGCCAGAAAGTTCACCCGGTTTGTGATGCATACGATGGTATAAACCCAGATAATTCAATAATTTGATGGCTTCGTCTTCGACTTCCTTTTTCTCCTTACCGGCGATAAAAGCGGGAATACAAACATTTTCAAGTGCCGTAAACTCCGGTAAAAGCTGGTGGAACTGAAAAATAAAACCCAGTTGCTGGTTTCGGAATTTGGACAACGCTTTATCATTCATTTTCAGAATATCATCATTGTTGATGAGCAACGAAGTGCCGTTTTCCACTGTCGGTTTGTCCAGCGTACCCAGAATTTGCAATAGCGTCGTTTTTCCGGCTCCGGAGGCACCCACAATCGAAACGATTTCGCCCTTTTGGATATGCAGATCAACTCCTTTCAACACATGAAGTTTGTCGTAATATTTATGAATATTCTTAGCCTGTATCATTTTAGTGAATTTCTACAAAGAAACGAAGATTTTGAGTAAAATGAAATCCGTAGCCGATATAATTCCGTATAGATATAAAGTTTCGTTAACAACAAAATATCTCCTTTCGGATTTGATTAATTTTGATAAAAACTAAAGCTATGAAAAGTATTTTTGTATTACTCATTTCACTTGGCGCGTTGTCGTGCCAGTCCAGTGATAAAAAAATAAGTGCCGAAAAAAACAAAGCGATAAATACAATGAACGAACAAAAAGGATTGCAAGTGGCCACTGTGGCCGGAGGTTGCTTTTGGTGTACGGAAGCCCTGTTTTTGGAATTAAAAGGTGTTAAAAAAGTAGTATCCGGTTATACGGGCGGAACGGTTAAAAATCCAACGTATAAAGAGGTGTGTACCGGAACGACCGGTCATGCGGAAGCAATTGAGATCACGTTTGATCCGGGGCAGATTTCCTATGAGGATATTTTAGAAGTCTTTTTTGCGACACACGACCCGACGACTTTAAACCGTCAGGGTGCCGATGTGGGAACACAATATCGCAGCGAAATCTTTTATCATGATGAAGCGCAGAAAAAAGCAGCTGAAAATTTTATCAAGCTTCTAAATGATCAAAATATTTACGGTAAAAATGTGGTGACAAAAGTAAGTCAGGCGGTAACTTTTTATCCGGCCGAAGATTACCATCAGGATTATTACAATCAGAATAAATCACAACCGTATTGTATGGCGGTGATCAATCCAAAACTAGACAAGCTGCGTAAAAACTATAAATCCATGCTCAAATAATTTTGGCACTGATTTTGCGTTATATAGTCTTAAAAAAGTAGTAAAATGACTGAAATTCAGGTAAAAGCAGCCGCGGCAGACAAACAGCGGAAATTGATGTTGAGCATACTCTTCGACCTGATCGGGTGTATGACCTACCTGCTTCCGTTTTTAGGGGAGTTTCTGGACATTGCCTGGGCTCCGATAGCCGGTTTTATTCTGGCGCGGATGTATAAAGGGACGATCGGTACGGTAGGTGGTATTTTTGCCTTTGTGGAAGAGTTAATGCCGGGACTGGATTTTATTCCAACGTTTACCCTGACTTGGATTTATACGTATGTGATCCGAAAACAGGAATAGCGAAAAGAACATAGAATATAAAAAAAAGAGAGAAGAGGCTTATCAGAGCCTCTTTTTTATATATATACCTGACAGATTTTTAAACCTGTCAGGTGTTATTATTTGCTGTTATAATTACTCTTTCTTTTTAAAAAGGAATCCCAATCCCATATGACGAAGCATTTTTTTTACGAAATTCCAGAAAAAGGTAAATTGTCCGAAAATGGTTCCGATAATCACCAAAAGTACTTTATACACCGGAAGGATGATCACAATTCGCAAGGGCCAATAGAGCCACGGCGTAAGGTTGTCTTTGGTGATGCCAAGCCATTCCACTAGCGGTTTCGACAGGTAAGAAGCTGTTGATCCGGTTATGGCAAATACGGTAAAAATGATGACTAACTGGAAGTTGGAAGAAACGCCCCAACGTCGTTTTAATTTTTCCATTGCTTTTGAAATAGGCTCAAAAATACAATTTTTATGGTCGCGGCGCAAAGCCTCCGAGGCGAATATTGTTTTTTAATTGGAAATAGACTAAATAATTATAGAGTAAATAGTTCACTTCATAACCATAATCGGTGCCACTGTTATAATCGATGGTCATGGTAAATAAATTTTCCTGTCCCGGCTTTAAACCAGTAACGTGGGTATTCCATCCGGTTACCCACTGAATATTCCGGCTTTCGAGATAATTCTGATCGTAAAAACCTCTTGGTTTGGCTCTGGCGATTAACCAGGAATTGAAACCGGGATCGATAATGATAATCTCGTATTGTAGTTCGTCATTAGCGATACGAATGGTGTCATTTGTTGTAGCTGTCGGATCAATTTCGGCACGATCAGCCGCGGTAACGGGTCTGGGGCTATTACAGCTCCAAAGAACAATCAGGAAAAACAAAATTCCGGGGTAAAGTAGCTTTTTCATAGGATTGTTTTCCTATAAAAATACTAAAAATGCGTAGGATAACCATTGTTTTTAACAAAAAAAAGCCGGGCGATTCCCCGGCTTTCTATAAAATGATATGGTTTTTATCTTCCGAAAAGTTTTCCAAAAATCCCGCCAATTCCGCCTTTTTTAGTTACGGCTGCCATGGCATCACTCATGTCTACTTTTCCGTCGTTGTTCTGATCCAGGCCAAATTGACCGCCATATTTGGAAATGGCATCCATAAGTCCGGAGCTACCGTTTCCACCGGAAATAGCACTTACAATGTCGGAAATATCAAAGCCTTTTTGGTTCGGGTCTTTTGCTTTATTGATCAACGATCCTAATACATTTGGAATCAAACTGCCGGCCACACCCGATGCGGTTTCCGTGCTTAATCCGAATTTTTGTCCCAGATCACCGGTAAGTTGCTCGGATAATTGTTGTACGACCGGATTGGAACCCGATACGGCATTATTACCCTGAAACAGCCCGGCTAATTGCTCCATATTTCCTTCGGAAGCTATTTTCTGAAGCCCGGTAAAGATGGAACTTCCGGCTTGTTGCATAACGTCCTGGTTTAATTCGTTCGGGATGGCCTCGTTTTTAACAATGGCATCACCGCTGTATTGCTGCACTAATTGCGTTAATTGTTCGAGCATAGCGTTTGATTTAGAGTTGCTTATCAAATGTACGCAAAAAAACAATTGTTCGTATTAAGCATCATTTTTTAATAAACTGATAATCTGTTCGGCCAGTTCGATTCCGATGCGCTCCTGTGCTTCCAGTGTGGCTGCTCCAATATGCGGCGTTAGTGAAATCTTCGGATTCATCAATACCTGAATAGCCGGTGTGGGTTCTTCTTCAAAAACATCAAGCCCCGCAAAGAGTACTTTTTCATCTTCCAAAGCATCAATCAGTGCCACTTCGTCGATCACACCGCCACGGGCGCAATTGATAATGCCGACATCCTGTTTCATCAGATCAAATTCGGCTTTCCCGATAATGTAACCGTCCTGAGCCGGAACGTGTAGACTGATAAAATCCGAATGACGTAAAACATCTTCCATCGGTTCCGTTTCGATATCGACATTGATAAACTGACCATTGTAGAAATCGACTTTAATGGTCGCTTCTTCCACATAGGTATCGGTTGCGATTACTTTCATTCCCAATCCCAAGGCCATTCGGGCCACTTCACGTCCAATACGTCCGAAACCGATAATTCCGATCGTTTTGCCGCGTAATTCGATTCCGTTGGCATAGGCTTTTTTCAGGCTGTTAAACTGCGTATCGCCATCCAAAGGCATATTCCGATTGGCATCGTGCAAAAAGCGCGCTCCGGAAAACAGATGGGCAAAAACAAGTTCGGCCACCGATTCGGAAGAGGCGGCTGGTGTATTGATCACATGTAATCCTTTTTCACGGGCATAGGCCACGTCGATATTGTCCATTCCAACACCGCCACGACCAATCACTTTTAAGGTCGGACAACTGTCGATGATATCTTTTCGTATTTTAGTGGCACTGCGCACTAATACTACGTCGATTTGATGTTTGTTGATATAATTGGCAACCTGTTCCTGGGCTACTTTGGTAGTGATTACTTCAAAACCGCCTGCTTCCAAAGCCTTGATACCGCTTTGAGACAGACCGTCGTTCGCTAATACTTTCATATGTTGGGTGTCATTAAATTCGTTAGGCAATTCGTTCTAATTCTTTCATGGCGTCGACTAAAACCTGTACGCTTTCCAATGGTAAAGCATTGTACATCGATGCGCGGTAACCACCCACAGAACGGTGCCCGTTGAGTCCGGATACGCGGGCATTTTTCCATAAATTGTCGAAAAGGGCTGTATGGGCTTCGTTTTCGAGTAAAAAAGTCGCATTCATTTTCGAACGATCCTCTGTCGCAGCCGTTCCTTTAAACAACGGATTACGGTCGATTTCGTTATATAACAATGCGGCTTTGGCTTCGTTTACTTTTTCGATAGCCGGAATTCCGCCCAGATTTTGCAACCATTTTAGCGTTAGCAAAGAGGTGTAAACCGCAAAAACAGGCGGTGTGTTGTACATACTCTCTTTGTCGATATGTTGCTGGTAGTTTAGGATATTGGGAATGGTTCGCCCGGTTTTATTTAGCAAACCTTCTTTGATCACGACTAAGGTTGTTCCGGCAGGCCCCATGTTTTTTTGCGCTCCGGCATAAATCAGATCAAATTTTGAAAAATCCAGCGTACGGGAAAAGATATCGGAACTCATATCGCAAACCAGTGGGACATTCGTTTCCGGAAACTGACTCATTTGCGTACCGTATATCGTATTGTTGCTCGTACAGTGAAAATAATCGGCATCGGCCGGAATTTCGAATGTTTTCGGGATGTGATTATAATTTTCCGGTTTGGAGGAAGCGACTACCAGCGTATCACCAAAAGCTTTGGCTTCTTTAATCGCACCGCTCGCCCAGGTTCCGGTGTCGAGATAGGCCGCTTTGCCGTTTACGGTCATCAGATTATACGGAACGCGTAGGAATTCCATACTGGCGCCACCTTGTAAAAATACGGCGTGATAGCCTTTTCCGCTAAGTCCTAAAAGATCGAGTGCCAACGCACGGGCTTCTTCCATTACGGCGACAAATTCTTTGCTGCGATGTGAAATTTCTAATATGGATAAACCGGTACCGTTAAAATCTAAAACGGCTTCGGAGGCTTTTTGAAATACTTCTTGTGGTAAAATGCAGGGACCTGCACTGAAATTGTGTTTTTTCATTTGTAGTATTAATCTTTGAAAACCTGAATTACAACCTCTTTATCCACAAGATCGGTGAACTTACCGTTGTAGCGGGTTGCTTTAACTAAATGATTGTCGATCCAGTGGTAGTTGCCGCCACGCGGTTTACCCATCAGGATACTGTGATACCGGAAGCCGTGTTGCTGGAGCCATTGTTCGGTAACCTCACGGTGTGCTTCGGTTCGCGAGGTAAAAAAGCAAATTATATGACCTTCGTCATACCATTTGTTGATGGTTTCCAGCGCATCGGGAAAAGGAAGGCAAGTGGCCATTCGTTCCGGTTCCTCGTTTGGAATATCGTCGGTTATCGTACCATCGATATCAATGAGGTAGTTTTTAATCCCGTCTTTTAAAACAGGACTAACATTGTCTTTGTGTTCTAGTTGCATTGAAGTGTGTTTAGGAGCGTAAATTTCCTAAAAAAAATGCTCTTAATCACAAAAACATTGCTAAAAGTTAGATCTTTATCAGGAAATCGATAGTGTCTACGTTATCGGCATAGTCCCAAAGCTTTGGTTTCTGGGTCTGACCGAAAGAAATACTGTCGGAAATGATACCGTTTGAAACGATACATTGCAACTGGTCTTTGTCAGCTTCCAGTCGGGATTTCAGGTTTTCGGCCGAATTGTAATATTCATAAAAAACAGACGAAATAGGCGAGGCATAGCTGCTATCTTCCTTCAGTGTCAGAAACTCGTTGTCGAGCAGTTCAAACCGACTCATCAGGAATACCGCTTTGTTATAATCGTAGTTATTGGCGTATTTTTCGTAGTGGATGATGTCGCCGTATTCGAACATGGCTTCAAAAAACAATTTAAAATCATATCCTTTTGGCAGAAATAGTTTTGAGACGTTACGACATCCCAAACCAAAATAACGGAAAATATCCTCACCAAGATTGATCAGGTCTTCTTTGGTTTCGTTTCCGTTTAGTACGGCTACGGAATTTCTGTTTTTACGGATGATATTCGGTTTGTCTTTAAAATAATATTCGAAATAGCGTGCGGTATTATTGCTTCCGGTAGCGATTACAGCGTCGAAATGCTCCAGTTTGCCTTCGGTAAAGGTGATATAGGCTTCCAGTTCCGGATTAACGGCAATCAGGTATTGCGCCAGAAACGGTAATAATTTCTGATCGTTGGATGACGTCTTTACCAGTACTTTATGACCGGAAATCAGTACAGATAAAAAATCGTGAAATCCAACCAACGGGATATTTCCGGCCAGAATTAATCCTACGGTTTTGGGTTGGTTATCTGGAAAATCATAGCGGGACAACCACTGATCCATATTGGTTTTGGTTAGTGCTTCGGCCCAGGATTGTACCGCAAAATAAACCTGTTCAGGTGTAAACCATCCGTTATGGGATTGCGACAGATTGATCAAGTCGATAAAAGCGTCATAAAAACGATCGTTGTGTTTTACCGCCGGGTTGGGCGTGTTGCCGTTTGCGGTGAATTGGCTTAAAAAGGTGCCTAATTCAATAAAACTTGCTTTTTTATCGCTTTGTGTCATGTCTGATTTGTTTATGAATGGTTTTGATTGTAATTTTGTGCAAAAATAATAAAATTAGCTATGGCAATCATTATAACAGACGAATGTATCAATTGCGGGGCTTGCGAACCGGAATGCCCCAATACTGCAATCTATGAAGGAGCCGACGATTGGCGCTATAAAGACGGTACAAAACTAACCGGAAAAATTGTACTTCCGGACGGAACGGAAATGGATGCGGAAGCAGCTCAGACACCGATTTCAGATGATATTTATTATATCGTTCCCGGGAAATGTACCGAATGTAAAGGGTTTCACGAAGAACCACAATGTGCGGCCGTTTGTCCGGTTGACTGTTGTGTTCCGGACGATAATCATGTGGAAAGCGAAGAGTTGCTTTTACAGCGACAGTCGTTTTTACATAACGAATAAAAATACAAAACCCTCTGAATGTTCAGAGGGTTTTGCTTTTTTTGAGAGTATTAATTCCGAATGATTTCGGCTTTTTCAATAATCATAGTGTCTGTTTTCGGATCGTAGGTTTCCATGATCAGGTTTCCGTTCCCATCAAAATATCCGGATGAAATTTTATTTTTAGCTTTCATGATATAGTGGTTGGTCAGGGATGTTTCACGTAAAATACCCAATTGTTTTTTAGTATCGGGATTCATGATAACATAGCCTACTTTATCCAGCATAACCTGATAACGTTGACCGTTATAGTTATAATATGCTGAACGGTCTACATCTACATAACGGGTTACCCCGTCTACAGTAACCTGAACTTTAGACATCACCTGAGTTGGTCCCAGTTTCATTTCTTTGTTTAACGATTTGGAATTGGCATCTTTTAATTCAACGTCCTGAACTTTATCCAGCTCTTCCGTTTTTACAATTTTGCGCTCTCCGTCGGAATCTTTAACAGTACGAACCGTTGTTTTTACTTCCGATTGTACATTGGTATTCTGAGCGTATAGGCACGCAGAGAATGCTAGTAATATCAAACTTAAAATCGATTTTTTCATATTATTTTTTATTTTAAGGTTACTATTTAACAAATATAAGCTATTGCGACATAAAAATTAAACAAATTGTATTAAAATTTTTATAAAAATCTAAAAATTAGATGATCAAATGTTCAAAAGGAAATAGGTTGACTTTTAGGTAATAATCAATATATTTGCAGACTTTTTAAAACGCACATTATGAAAGCCGGAATTGTAGGATTACCAAATGTAGGAAAATCAACCTTGTTCAATTGTTTGTCAAATGCCAAAGCGCAAAGTGCTAACTTTCCGTTTTGTACAATCGAACCTAATATCGGAGTGGTAAACGTACCGGATCCGCGATTGGAAAAACTGGAAGAACTGGTACAACCGGAGCGCGTACAGCCGGCTACTGTAGATATCGTAGACATCGCTGGTCTGGTAAAAGGAGCGAGTAAAGGAGAAGGATTGGGGAACCAGTTCTTAGGAAATATCCGCGAGTGTAATGCGATTATTCACGTATTGCGTTGTTTTGATAATGATAACATTGTTCACGTAGACGGAAGTGTAAACCCGATCCGCGATAAAGAGACGATTGATATCGAATTACAGTTAAAAGATCTTGATACCGTTGAAAAAAGACTTGAAAAAGTAAAAAAAGCGGCTAAAACAGGAAATAAAGAAGCACAGGTGGAAGAAGGATTGCTAAACCGCATCCGCGAAGCCTTATTGGCAGCGAAATCAGCGCGTACCGTTGTACCGCAAACAAACGACGAAGAGGTTTTGATGGAAGGTTTTCAATTGATCACGGCCAAACCGGTATTGTATGTTTGTAATGTTGACGAAGGTGCTGCAGCAACCGGAAATGCCTATGTGGATCAGGTTCGCGAATTGGTAAAAGACGAAAACGCTGAGGTAATCGTTTTGGCGGTTGGAACCGAAGCCGATATTACCGAGTTGGAGACGTATGAAGAGCGTAAAATGTTTTTGGAAGATTTAGGATTAAAAGAACCGGGATCGTCTGTACTAATCCGTGCGGCTTATAAATTATTAAATCAACAGACGTATTTTACGGCGGGTGTAAAAGAAGTACGTGCGTGGACGATCAATATCGGAGATACGGCGCCAAAAGCAGCAGGTGTGATCCATACGGATTTCGAAAAAGGATTTATCCGTGCCGAAGTAATCGCGTATGACGATTATGTAAATTTTGGATCGGAAGCCAAAGTAAAAGAAGCGGGTAAATTACGCGTTGAAGGAAAAGAATATATTGTAAAAGACGGTGATGTAATGCACTTCCGTTTTAACGTATAAGTTTTTATTCCGATATAATATATAAGGTGCTGTTTTTATAGCACCTTTTTTTGTGGACTTCTGGCATTATTGTTACTTTTAACTTCTATATCAAAAAAACGACAACCTATGAAAATAATTGCTTTCGGCGGGAGTAACAGCCATAGCTCCATCAATAAGAAATTAGCAACCTATGTCGCGCATTTATTCGAAAACGCCGATATCGAGGTTCTGGATTTAAACGATTATGCTTTACCGGTTTTCAGTGTCGACCTGGAAAAGGAAATCGGACATCCGAAGCAGGCTGTCGATTTTTTGGAAAAAATAGGAAGTGCTCAGATTCTGGTCGTTTCGTTGGCCGAAAACAACGGGAATTATTCGGTTGCGTTTAAAAATATTTTCGACTGGTGTTCACGCAAACACAAAGATGTTTTTCAGGATAAACCATTATTATTGATGGCGACATCGCCCGGCGGACGAGGTGGTGCCAGTGTTTTGGAAATTGCAAAAAACAACCTGCCGCGATACGGTGCCAACATCATAGCAACTTTTTCATTACCGAGTTTTTATGAGAATTTTGATGTAGATAAAGATCAGATATCCAATCCGTTATATGACAATCAGGTAAAAGATGTTGTAAAGGAATTCGCATTCTGATAAAAGCGGCCTGTAATTTGAAGTGGTTTTTAAAACGTAATAGCGAACCGTATGAAAATCGTTCAAAAAAGCCTTCGAATTGTATTCCGATTCCTGCTTGGAATCCTCGCTTTTGTAATCGTGTATGTTGTGGCGGTACTGCTGTTATCAAGTATTTCCGTTAATTCGGATAGAGCGCATGATCAAGCCGAAATTCCCGTTTATATTATGACGAATGGCGTCCATACGGATATCGTTGTTCCGGTTAAAAACGCTATCGTCGACTGGACGCGGGAGATTCATTTCGAACATACCCGATCGCAAGACAGTATTGTGAATTATATCGCTTTTGGATGGGGGGATAAAGGGTTTTATCTCGATACGCCCGAATGGTCGGATTTAAAAGCAAGCACGGCTTTTAAGGCTGTTTCCGGACTCGGATCGTCGGCGATGCACACCACTTTTTACAGAAAAGTCAAGGAAGGAAACGACTGTCGGAAACTGCTGCTTTCGAAAGCGGAATACCAACAGTTAACCGCCTATATAGTTGGAAGTTTTAAGCGAAATTCCGACGGGAAATTACAATGGATAACGGGACATAGTTACGGTAAAAACGATGCTTTTTATGAAGCAAAAGGGGCTTATAATCTGTTTTATACCTGTAATACCTGGGCGAATAACGCCTTAAAAGCCGGACAGCAAAAAGCCTGTTTATGGACGGTTTACGACAAAGGAATTTTTTACCATTACGAAAAAGAAAAATAATGAAACTAAAGAAAAATACACTCTACCTGCTTTTGCTCTTTTTTGCCAGCTTTCTGGCCTATTTTGTCGGAAAGGACTTCCAGTTCGATTCGGAGTTAAAAGTGATTTATACCGTGATGAAATACCTGGCGGCGGCCTTGTTGTTTGTGTCGGTTTTTGCCTCGGTGTCAACGACGCGGGAAATGATTTCGACAACAGAATTAAAACCAAAAGCATTATGGATTATTCTGGCATTACTACCGATTTTATTTTGTATCGCCATTTTTATATTGTCGCTAACGGTATATAAACTTCAGCTATTTTGATGATCAGATAATCAAAAAGTTACCGAAATCGTTTGATAACTTTATCCGGGCGTACTTTCATTTTTTCGGTAGAAATGTTATATTAGCAGAAAATCCGAAATTTCTTTATGCTAGAGCAAAATCAGTACACCGAAGACAACATACGTTCACTCGATTGGAAAGAACATATCCGTATGCGTCCCGGAATGTATATCGGGAAACTTGGAGACGGATCTTCGCCGGACGACGGTATTTATATCCTTCTGAAAGAAGTCCTGGATAACTGTATCGACGAGTTTGTAATGGGCGCCGGAAAAACCATTGAAGTCACGGTAAAAGACAAAATGGTGACCGTTCGCGATTACGGACGTGGAATCCCGTTGGGAAAAGTGATCGATGTGGTTTCCAAAATGAACACAGGAGGGAAGTACGACTCCAAAGCATTTAAAAAATCGGTCGGATTAAACGGGGTGGGAACCAAGGCGGTTAATGCCTTGTCGACCTATTTTCGTGTGGAATCCGTTCGGGACAACCAACAAAAAGCCGCCGAATTTTCCGGTGGTAATCTGACCTTGGAAGAAGATGTTGTAGAAACAACAAAACGCAAAGGAACCAAGGTTAGCTTTGTAGCCGACGAAACCATTTTTAAGCATTACAAATACCGTAACGAGTATATCGTAAAAATGCTTAAAAACTATTGCTATCTGAATACCGGACTTACGATCGTATACAATGGCGAAAAGTTTTATTCCGATAATGGATTAAAAGATTTGTTGGAGGAAAATATTTCCGAAGAAGACATGATCTATCCAATTATCCACCTGAAAGGAGAGGATATCGAAGTTGCCATAACCCATAGCAAAACACAATATTCCGAAGAATACTATTCGTTTGTCAACGGACAAAATACCACGCAGGGAGGAACCCATTTAGGGGCTTTCCGGGAAGCAATTGTCCGCACGATAAAGGAATTTTACAATAAAAACTTTGAAGCATCCGATGTTCGGAAATCCATTGTTTCGGCCATTTCCGTAAAAGTAGAGGAGCCGGTTTTCGAATCGCAGACCAAAACCAAACTGGGATCAACCGATATGGGACCGGATATGCCAACCGTTCGAACTTATGTAAACGATTTTGTAAAAAACAAACTCGATAATTTCCTACATAAAAACCCGGAAATTGCCGATGCGTTACTGCGCAAAATTTTACAGGCCGAACGCGAGCGGAAAGAACTGTCCGGTATCCGAAAACTGGCCAAAGAAAGAGCTAAAAAAGCCAGTTTGCACAACCGTAAACTACGCGATTGCCGGGTGCATTTAACCGATATCAAAAACGCGCGCTACCTCGAAAGTACGCTGTTTATTACCGAGGGAGACTCGGCTTCCGGATCGATTACCAAATCCAGGGATGTCAACACGCAGGCCGTATTCAGTTTACGAGGGAAACCGTTAAATTCCTACGGGATGACGAAAAAGATCGTATACGAAAACGAAGAGTTTAACCTGTTGCAGGCTGCTTTAAACATTGAAGAAGATATGGGCGATTTGCGTTACAACAACATTGTAATCGCAACCGATGCCGATGTCGACGGAATGCACATCCGCCTGTTATTGATCACATTCTTTTTACAATTTTTCCCCGAACTGATCAAAGAAGGGCATTTATACATACTGCAAACACCATTATTCCGGGTGCGAAACAAAAAAGAGACGATCTATTGTTATAGCGAGGAGGAGCGGGTAGCAGCCATAGAAAAACTAAAACCAAAACCCGAAATAACCCGATTCAAAGGATTAGGGGAGATTTCGCCGGACGAGTTTAAATATTTTATCGGAGAAGATATCCGTTTGGATCCGGTAATGTTAGACAAAGCAACCTCGATCGAGCGTTTACTCGAATTCTATATGGGAAAAAACACACCCGACCGTCAGGAGTTTATCATCAAAAACCTGAAAGTGGAATTGGATGTGGTAGCAGATAAATAAAGTGAATTTCAAATTTCAATTGCTGAAAAAAAATAAATGGACGAAGAAAATTTAGATCCTATAGAAGAAGGTCAGTTTCAGGGCGAACATTTTTACGAAAATCAGGAGTCGGCAGACAGTAATGATACGATTACCAAGGTAACCGGAATGTATAAAGACTGGTTTCTGGATTATGCATCCTATGTAATCCTGGAACGTGCGGTTCCGGCTATTGAAGACGGATTCAAACCCGTACAGCGCCGTATCATGCACTCGATGAAAGAGCTGGACGACGGACGCTATAACAAAGTAGCCAATGTAGTTGGACATACGATGCAGTACCATCCGCATGGTGACGCCAGTATCGGTGATGCGATGGTGCAGATTGGTCAGAAAGAGTTGCTAATCGATACGCAAGGAAACTGGGGTAATATACTTACCGGCGATGGAGCAGCGGCTTCCCGTTATATCGAGGCACGATTGAGTAAATTTGCGTTGGAAGTACTCTATTCGCCTAAAATTACCCATTGGCAATCCTCGTATGATGGAAGACGGAACGAACCGATCAACCTTCCGGTTAAATTCCCGTTGCTTTTGGCGCAGGGAGGAGAAGGAATTGCTGTAGGACTTTCGACCAAAGTATTACCACACAACTTTAACGAACTGATCGATGCATCGGTTAAAATATTAAAAGGAAAACCGTTTACCCTGTATCCGGATTTTCCGACCGCCGGTATTGCTGATATTTCGGGCTATAACGACGGTATGCGCGGTGGACGCGTACGTGTTCGCGCGAAAATAGCACAACTGGACAAGCAAACGCTTGTGATTACACAGATTCCGTTTTCGACCAATACCACATCGTTGATTGATAGTATACTAAAAGCCAACGATAAAGGAAAAATCAAAATCAAGAAAATCGAGGACAATACCGCTGCCGAAGTGGAAATTTTGATTCATCTTCCGCCGGGCGTATCGCCGGATAAAATGATTGATGCCTTATATGCGTTTACCGGTTGTGAAACCTCACTGGCGCCGTTAGGATGTGTGATTCAGGATAATAAACCGTTGTTTACAGGAGTTTCCGATATGTTACGTGTTTCAACGGCACGGACGGTCGATTTGCTGAAAAGAGAATTGGAAATTCAGTTGGAAGAACTTGAAGAACAATGGCATTTTGCGTCGTTGGAACGAATCTTTATCGAAAACAGAATTTACCGCCTTATCGAGGAAGAAGAAACCTGGGAAGGAGTGATCAAGGCTATCGATAAAGGATTGGCACCACACGTAACCCATCTGAAACGAGCGGTGACCGAAGAAGATATCGTTCGGCTGACGGAGATTCGAATCAAGCGTATTTCAAAATTCGACATTGAAAAAGCACAGGAAAAGATCGACGCACTGGAAGGTGAAATTGAACAGGTAAAACACGATTTGGCACACCTGATCGATTTTGCGATTGCTTATTTTACCCGTTTAAAAGAAAAATACGGAAAAGGAAGAGAGCGTCAGACGGAACTGCGTAGTTTCGACACCATCGAAGCCACTAAAGTGGTCTTGCGAAACACCAAATTATATGTAAACCGCGAAGAAGGATTTATAGGTACCAGTCTTAAAAAAGACGAATACGTTGGCGATTGCTCCGATATTGATGATGTGATTGTTTTCCTTCGCGATGGAAATATGATGATTACCAAAGTCGACGATAAAAAATTCGTTGGGAAAGATATTATCCATATTTCCGTTTTTGATAAAAACGACAAACGGACGATATACAATATGATTTACCGTGACGGAAAATCAGGGCCGTCTTATATAAAACGCTTTAATGTTTCGGGCGTAACCCGCGACAAATTATACGATCTGACCAATGGAGCCAAAGGTTCGCAGGTGCTCTATTTTTCGCACAATCCGAACGGAGAAGCCGAAGTGGTAACCGTATTATTGCGTCAGGTTGGAAGTGTTAAAAAATTGAAATTCGACCTTGATTTTGCTACGTTAGCCATTAAAGGACGGGCGAGTAAAGGAAATACCGTTACCAAATATCCGATTAAAAAGATCGAGTTAAAAGAGAAGGGAATTTCAACCTTAAAGCCGCGCCGTATTTGGTTTGACGATACGGTACAACGTTTAAATGTAGACGGAAGAGGGGAATTACTGGGTGAATTCCGACCAAACGACAGATTGTTGATCATTAACCAGTCCGGAAAACTAAAAACCATTATACCGGAATTGACAACCCATTTTGAAGAAGATATGGTTGTGTTGGAAAAATGGATTCCTAAAAAACCGATTTCCGCGATTTATTTCGACGGTGAAAAAGAACGGTACTATATAAAACGTTTCCTGATTGAAAACGAGAATAAAGAGGAGATTTTTATTTCCGAACATCCGAATTCACAATTGGAAATTGTTTCGACCGACTACCGACCGGTAGCTGAAATCGTGTTTGCGAAAGTAAAAGGAGTACAAAAAGAGAATCAGACCATCGATCTGGAACAATTTATCGCCGTAAAAGGAATCAAAGCCTTAGGGAATCAACTAACGACCGACAAGCTAAAACAGGTGAACTTACTCGAATCCTTACCGTATGAGCCACCGGTTGAAGAAATTCCGGAGGAAATCGAAGTGAAAGAAGAAGAGAATGTTTCGCTTGAAGAAGGAAGCGTACAGCTGGACGACGACGGACAGATTACGCTAAGTCTGGATTAATATAAATACTTAGCAACACCTGACAGGTTTCCAAAACCTGTCAGGTGTGTGATTAGGTGTGATAAATACAGCAATAAAAAAGTCCTCAATTGAGGACTTTTTTATTATTTTCTTTTTCGGATTTTCATATTGATAAACTCCACGGCCAGTGAGAACGCAATGGCAAAGTAGAGGTAACCTTTTGGAACGGCACCGATATGTTGTCCGGCTAATGTCGCTTCAGACAAGTGCATACTTTCGGTCATTAGCATAAACCCGATCAGGATTAAGAACGCCAAACCTAAAATCTGTATCGACGGATTGGCATTTACAAAGTTACCTACCGGAACCGCAAATAACATCATTACACCAACTGATATTACTACAGCAGCGATCATAATCGTTAAAGCTCCGGTAATACCATTGGTCATTCCGACAGCCGTTAGAATACTATCTACTGAGAAAATCAGGTCAATTAACAGAATCTGAACGATAACACTTCCAAACGATTTGGCAGCAGCACTTTTTACATTGTGCTCTTCTTCGCCTTTATGGTCCACTTTTTCATGGATTTCTTTCGTACTCTTATAAATCAGGAACATACCTCCCAGGAATAAAATTAATGCCTGTCCGGTAAAATGCCCCTGGAACCATCCCCAATCCACGCTAAACAAAGGTTCTTTCATGGCAATTAGTAAAGTGATACCGAATAATAATCCGATTCGCATAAACATGGCCAGAAACAAACCGATTCGGGTTGCTTTTTTGCGTTTTTCTTCCGGTAGCTTACCGGTAACGATAGAGATAAAGATAATGTTGTCGATCCCCAGTACGATTTCAAGAAACGTTAGGGTTAACAGGGCTACCCATGCATCAGGGTTTAAGAATACTTCCATTTGTAGTTTTGATTTATTGTTTTTGGTTTAAATTCAGCTATTAAACGTAAACTAATCGATTTTTGTTACAGATCCTTTCTGTTTTTTTGTGTCGCCCACAAAAGAATATTCGAAGG
Organism: Flavobacterium sp. CAU 1735; assembly: GCF_039888695.1. NCBI lineage: Bacteria > Pseudomonadati > Bacteroidota > Flavobacteriia > Flavobacteriales > Flavobacteriaceae > Flavobacterium > Flavobacterium sp. CAU 1735. The sequence goes on from NZ_JBDQQQ010000001.1 coordinate 911,080, forward strand.
AATAGCCTTTTGCATTGGTTGTCAGGATCTTCATGCTGATCGCTTTTTTGTCCTGCATATTTTTCGGATGTATTTTTTGCAATACAAATTCACAATTGTTAATCCAGCGGATCGAAGCCGTATCGGTTTCACCGTTAAAAGTCTCGATTTGCATCGTTTCGGTACGCTCAAAAACGGACTTCATTGGTTTTCCATTGATTTCCTGTGTGAATTCGAATTTTCCGGTTTTATAATCGTTACAGTTGCGTTCCTGATTATAGCAGGAAGTCAACACGAATGGTAATAGGGCTAAAGCAATTTTTTTCATTGTAATCGTTTTAATTCATCATCGGTAAAATTCCGGATGCTTTTATCTTTTGAAAATTTATCGGCGTTATAGTCGTTGGATTTGTTTTTAGGAATGGATAAACTGTTCCATTCTCCTTTTTTGAGTAGTTTTGCGTAGAACACAATTTGACCGACATGATACGGATAATGTGCCAGTTGGCGGTTGATGGCTTCCACAACCGTATGACCTTCATTTCGGATATAAATAACATTCGAAAGCTGATCGGGCGTAAGACTTTTTAAAGCTTCAAAAAGACAATTCCATCCTTTTTCCCAAATTTCAAGCAGCGTTTCTTTGTCTATGATGGTTTCTTCGAATTCGGAATCGCGGTTGCGCCCTTCTTTTTCACCGTCGGTAGTCAGGAAATCGGTCCACCTTGAAAGCATATTCCCGGAAAGGTGTTTTACAATCGTGGCAATCGAATTGGTATTGTCGTTTAGTGCAACGGACAATTGTTCCGGTTCGAGTTGTGCCATCGCTTTATCGGCAATGGTTTTGTAGTACAGAAATTGCTTCTGTACGCTTTCGAGGTATTGCTTATTGACTTCCATAGTGTACTATTTGTCGAAAATACTGTTGGTTACCGTTCGTAATCCTAAAAACATAAACCACATTGCGGTAAGGCATACTACGATTCCAAAACCTAAAACCGGATAAAACATCGGATTGTTTTGGTTTTTAAACGAACTGTGGATGATGACAGGACCTATAAATAACAAAGGAAGTGCCATTGCCAGATAGCGGATTCCTCTGTTTAATACTTTTTTGTTGGCCATGATTATTTTGTATTAGTATTGTGATAGCTTTCGATGGCTTTCCGTACGTTTTGATGTGTTTCGAGTAATTGTTGTGCCACGTCATACGGAACATCGATTTCACTCATGATCATACGGATACCGCGGTCTACCAGCTTGTGATTACTCAGTTGCATGTCGACCATTTTATTGCCTTTTACTTTATCTAATTGTATCATGGTAGCGGTAGAAAGCATATTTAAAACCAGTTTTTGCGCGGTTCCGGCTTTCATACGGGAACTACCCGTTACAAATTCCGGTCCTACGACCACTTCTATCGGGAAACGGGCGGTTTCGGCCAGCGGACTTCCCTGATTACAGGTGATACATCCGGTAGCAATACCGTTGGCATTACATTTTTTGAGGCCGCCAATTACATAAGGAGTCGTACCCGATGCGGCAATTCCCACGACCACATCATTCGAATTGATATCCCATTCCGAAAGGTCTTTCCAGGCCTGTTCGCGGTCGTCTTCGGCAAATTCGACGGCTTTGCGGATGGCCGTATCGCCACCGGCAATCAAACCGATTACCAAATCGAATGGAACACCAAAAGTAGGAGGACATTCCGAGGCGTCTACAATACCAAGTCTTCCGGAAGTACCGGCGCCAATATAAAACAATCGGCCACCCATTTTCATTTTGGAAACGATTTCCGAAACCAGGGCCTCAATTTGCGGCAGTGCCTTTTCGACCGCCAACGGTACGGTTTTGTCTTCGTTATTGATATTTGTCAACAGTTCCGAAACCGACATCTTTTCCAGATGTTCGTATTTTGAAGCTTGTTCGGTGGTACGTGTAAATGACATCGGTAACCTGATTTTTAGATACTATGAATTCGAGTAAAGTTACATAAAATAAGCCAGAATGATACCCAAAACGATAGCGGTAAGCTTCGCCAGGTTAAATTTATGGCCTTCGCTACTTTCAAAAATGATAGTAGAGGAAATATGAAATAGGATACCGATCACAATGGCTGAGATCTCGGTATAATATTGATTGACAAATGGTAGGTATTCGGACAAAAAGGTTCCTAGTGGCGTCATACAGGCAAATACCATCATAAAGACAAAAATGGCCTTACGATTTAAATGCGAATTGATAAAAAAGGTCGTCAGAATAATGGCAATCGGGAAGTGGTGGATGGCAATTCCCCAGGCCATATCGTTGTGATGACTCACCGGTAGTCCTTCGAGTAAGGCATGCAAACACAAACTGATAAACAACGACCAGGGAATATGGTGCATGGTTTCGTGACCGTGTACATGACCGTGTTCGGCTCCTTTGGAAAAATATTCCAGAATAATCTGAAACACAATTCCGACCATGATAAACAAGCCAACCGGGCTATGCGCATGATCGTGTCCGTCGTGATTATGACCCGCATCGGCCAAATAAACCTCCGGCAATAAATGCGATACGGTTAATGCCAACAGAAACGATCCGCTGAAAGCCAATAGCAGCTTCAGGTTCTTTTTGTTTTTCGGGCTAAAGAACGTAGCCGCTCCATAACCGAGGATTACCGAAAGCAGGGGGATAAGATAAGGCATCATATTATTTAAAGATCATTATCAGTCGTTCAGAATCGTTTTTTAAGAATTTACGGAGTTTATAATCGCCAAAAACATCCAGTAAAAAGATACCGGCTTCTTCCATCATGGCTTCAAAATCCTGTAGGGTTAATGCTTTTACTTTTTCCGTAAAGTGGAAATGCTCACCGTTATCGTCAAAATCAATTTCTTTAAAAATATGATTGTCTTTTACATAACGTTTAATGTGGAAATCAATACCGTCTACACTTTTAACTTCTTCCGGAACCAGATTGTCTATTACCTGGCTTACGTTCATAAAGTCAATCACGGCAAAACCATAGTCTGTTAAGCTCTCCTTAATTGCGTTTAAGGTCGTTAGATTATCCTCGTCACTTTCAAAATAACCAAAGCTGGTAAAAAGGTTAAAAATGGCGTCAAATTTTTGATCAAACGGAACTCGCATATCGTGAACTTCAAAGTGAAGTGTGTCATTCGCGTGTTCGGAAGCGGTTTTTATACTGTTTTCCGATAAATCGGCACCGGTCACATCATAGCCCAACTGGTTTAAATAAACCGAATGGCGCCCTTTTCCGCAGGCCAGATCCAGAATTTTGGCATTGTCCGGCAGGTTTAGGTATTGGGTTAAATTATCCATAAACAACTGGGCTTCGGTATAATCACGATCTTTATATAAAATATGATAATAAGGCGTATCGAACCAGGAAGCATACCAGGTGGTAGTATCTTTTTGCATTTCTTTTAATTTCAAAATAATTAATTTAAACCCGACTAAAAGTACTATTTATTCGGGTCGGATAAACGAAAGTAAGTTAACTTTTACTTAAGCCAACAAATTTAATGTATTTTTGCGGATGTAATTCCAAAATTGCACTGCAAGGATTGGAAATTATGATATATTTATAGGAATTTTAGTATCAAATGAAAGACTTTAAAATGGTAGCCAAAACTTTTTTTGGCTTCGAAGAAATATTAGCAAAAGAATTGCAGGTATTAGGCGCTCAAAAAGTAGAGCAGGGTACCCGTATGGTTAGTTTTGTAGGAGACACAGGATTTATGTATAAAGCCAATTTGTCCCTTCGTACAGCACTGAAAATTTTAAAACCAATCCACCATTTTAGAGCAGTCAACGAACTAAGTCTTTATAAAGGAATCCAGTCGATCGACTGGTCGCAGTACTTATCGGTACATCAGTCGTTTGTTGTGGATGTAACCTTACACTCCGATTATTTCAGTCATTCGCAGTTTGCGGCTTTAAAGACTAAAGATGCGATTGTAGATCAGTATCGCGACCGATTTGGAAAACGTCCGAACATCAATAAAGATTTCCCCGATCTACGGATCAATGTGCATATTCAGAATGATCAGTGTACGGTATCGTTAGACAGTTCCGGAGATTCGTTACACCACCGTGGTTATAAAACCGCTACGAATATTGCACCGATCAACGAAGTATTGGCTGCGGGAATGCTGTTATTGTCCGGATGGGATGGTCAGGGAGATTTCCTGGATCCGATGTGCGGAAGTGGTACGCTTCTGGCCGAAGCCGCGATGATAGCCTGTAATATTCCGGCGAACATCAACCGAAAAGAATTTGCTTTCGAACGTTGGAACGATTGGGACAATGAGCTGTTTGATCAGATCATGAATTCGCTGATGAAAAAGACCCGTGAATTTCATTATACGATAAAAGGATACGATAAAGCGCCGTCGGCTGTAATGAAAGCCAAAGACAATATCCGCAATGCGAACCTTGACGAATATGTGAGTATTTCGCAGGCTAACTTTTTTGAAACCGAAAAAGAAACCCGCGGACCGTTACATATGGTGTTTAATCCGCCGTATGGAGAACGACTTGATATCGAGATGGAACGTTTTTACCGCGAAATCGGAGATACGTTAAAACAACATTATCCGGGTACGAATGCCTGGTTTATCACAGCGAATATCGAAGCACTGAAGTTTGTCGGTTTAAAACCATCGCGTAAAATCAAACTGTTTAACGGTAAGCTGGAAACCCGATTTGTAAAGTACGAAATGTATGAAGGTAGTAAACGTACCAAATTTCAAAATAACGATAATCATTAAACGATACTAATATGGCCATGGCACCTAAAACCAAAGCATTTGTATATCAGTTAACGGCATTTGCAATCTTGTTTATTTTGTTCCGCTACCTGATTGGAACATATACTAATTTACAGGGATTCTGGATTCCGGTTACCGCTTTTGTAGTAGCGACGTTACTGGCACCGAAATTTCAGGCTGTAAAAACCAACGATGGCGAACGACTTTTTATGAAATGGATTTTTGTAAAAGGTATTAAAGAAATAAAGTAAAAAATCCCGGAGAACCGGGATTTTTTATATCCAATTCCGTCCTGAATTGTTAGGATGTAGTTGGAAAAGCCATATACGAAGCTGTTTTACCGTTGTGCTCTTTTGTTTTCCGGGATGTTAATAATTCCCGAACCATCGACCAGGGATTGTTTTCCATTTTGTATAACCCGCATAACCACTTCAAAATCTTTCCAGCTATCGGACGATACGGTGACAAAACCGGAAAGGGAATCGATTGCCGTTATCGTATAGTTGTTGTCCGGATAATCCTGTCCGTCAAAAACAGGATCAAACCCAAGACCTAATTCAGGATCTTCTTTCAATCCTTCTTCCATGATACGGGTATAGTTTTCTTTAAAACCGGATGTTAGGAGTTTGCTCTGTTGTATCCAGGAAAGCGTGGCTTTCGGATCGGTGGCAGTATTAATAAAATGGGCATAATCCGATATAAATTGTATAGCCACCTTATAATCAATAGTAGTTTTTGAGGCTTCGGGAATGTTGTTTTCGGTGGTATCTGTATCTTTTTTGGGTTGACAGGAGAACAGACTGATCATTAAAAGGAGTAGAATGCTATTTTTCATTTTAAAAATATTTATATATTGGTAAAGTCTTATTGGGGCATGAATTCATAGGTGCCCTCGGTAAAAAATAATTTAAAGCGAGGTAATGTGATGCCTTCGACAAAAATTTCGTTTAGCTTTCCTCTGAGACTAATGTATTTGCCTTCCAGTTCCGCTTCCGTTTCGGAAATACCGTTTTTGATCGTCACATATTCAAAAGAAAAAATCTGAGTTCCGGCAGTGTTGTTTACTCCGGAGAAAAAAGTGTCTTTTCTGTCTTTATCCAAATGAACACAATTGATATAACAATTACTGTTAAAAGGAAGTACGCGCAGGATCATCTCTTTCCCTTTTAAAGGTTTTATTTTTTCAAGCGCCTTTTCTTTTGATAGCTTTTTCTCATTTAATAACCCGGCTATAGAATAGATATACATATAGCGAAGACCTTTTGCCTCCAGATTGCGATCCGGTTTGGGATCGGCATATCGTAACAAATCGGAACTTAACTTTTCGGTGACCTCCCAATTTTCTTTATCCAAGTTGGCTAGTAAGGTATCGAAATTGGTTTCAAAGTTTTCTGCGGTTATGGTTTGAGAATAACCGGAAAAGGAATACGTAAACAGGAGTAGTAGCAAACAATATCGTTTCATGATAACGCACTTGAATTATTTATAAGGAAAGATATAAAAAATACAAGTAGTGTAAAAACGATCATAAACAAAAAAGCAACGGAGATCCGTTGCTTTTCGATTATTTCTTTTTAGAGGTTTCGGTTTTTTTAGCCGTTTTATACAACGGAATAAAATAGGAAACCGAATAATTAAATCCGGCACCAAAGCTTCCGTCGTAGGTTCGGTTAAAGCCCGGAATATATAAATTGTCAAAACCTTCGGGTTTCTGATTCGATACCAGATAATTCAGGCGAACACTAAAACCAAGAAACAGATTACTGAAAATCTCGGCTTTTACACCGGCCACAAACTCGATCCAATGAGCGGTCAAACCGTCGAATTTCTGATTGGGTTCCAGTGTGTTTTCTCCAAAATAAGGATTGGTATTGTAAATGTCGTAGGAATTTAACTGCTGGCTAAAGGTACTCACACTATAGCGCACCCCGGCATAAATCATATTTTCCATATCCAGCCAGTTGTCATACGCATTAAAATCGAATCCGGCTTTAAAATAACTTCCTTTAGTGGTATAACTCAATTGCGCTTCGTTATCGGTAAGGTCTTCATTTCCGATTTCCCCGGCGATAAAAATCTTTTTCGAAAGACGGTAATCCGCAACAAGCTCCAGTCCGCGGTAGTCCTTTTCATAAAAAGAACGCGCTAGACGACTCAGGTCGGCTCCTACACGGATACCATAACGCTCCGTCTTTTTAGGAATGGAATCCTGAGCAACCGATGTTAGTGATAACCCTAAAAGGACAATACTAAAAATAGATTTTAAGATGTGTCTGATTTTCATTTTGAATATTGGATTGTTGGGTTATAGCCGATCCGATCCAAGGATTTGGATCATTAGGCAAAAGTACCGGATTATCGGCGTTTAGCTGAAAAACAGTTTTATAGCCACAAGCTCTGGAAACATAGATATCGGTTCGGGCATAGGTAAAACTAAGCGTATCTTCATTTACCAGCGATGGGTTCGTGTTATTCGCATTTAAAATAAGACGGTAGGTGGTGTTATCTTCCGTAGTACGCAGCGGTAACCGGATCTTATTTCCATTGGTAAGATAACGGGATTCACCTTGTGCGCTACTGTTAAATACAATACCTTCAGTCATCCCTAAAGCGATTACCTTAAGATTGGTTACATTTTTTAAAACCGTTGGATTATCAATATCGTAAAACTCGACTACCACACTTGGTGTTGTAGGCGTACCGTCGGGGCAAATATCGTCTTTCTCACAACTCCAGAAAGAATTGGCCAGTATAAAAGCGATAGCAAAAGTTTTTAATTTTTTCATCGATCGATTATCGTTTTTCCAAAAGTACAACATTTTCCACATGATGCGTTTGTGGGAACATATCCACCGGACGTACGCGGGTTACTTTGTACATTTCGTCCATCAAAGCCAGGTCGCGTGCCTGAGTTGCCGAATTACAGCTTACGTAAACAACGCGTTCCGGAGCAATTTTAAGAATTTGTTCCACTACATCTTTATGCATACCGTCGCGTGGCGGATCGGTGATGATAACATCCGGTTTTCCATGCGTCGCGATAAAAGCCTCGTTAAAGACAACTTTCATATCGCCGACAAAAAAGTCACAGTTTGAAATGTCATTGCGTTTTGCATTTTCTTTCGCATCGGCAATGGCTTCCGGAACGGCTTCCACGCCAATAACCTTACGGGCTTTTTTAGATACAAACTGGGCAATTGTACCTGTACCGGTATATAAATCATATACCAGTTCATTTCCGGTTAGTCCGGCAAAGTCGCGTGTGATTTTATAAAGTTCGTATGCCTGATCCGAATTGGTCTGATAGAACGATTTGGCATTGATGCTAAAGCGCAACCCTTCCATTTCTTCCAGAATATAATCTCTACCTTTATATAGTTTAATATCCTGATCGTATAGCGTATCGTTGGCTTTGCTATTAATTACATATTGTAGCGAAGTGATTTCCGGGAAACGTTCGGCCAGGAAGTTTAATAATAATTCGCGTTGTTCAAGGTTTTCTTCGAAAAACTGTACCAATACCATGATCTCGCCAGTCGATGCCGTACGAATCATAAGGGTGCGTAATAAACCTTCGTGATTTCTTGGGTTAAAAAATGGCAGATTGTGTTCGTTGGCAAAACGACGGATCTCATTGCGAATCGCATTTGACGGATCTTCCTGTAAATGACATTTAGAAATGTCCAAAATTTTATCCCACATTCGCGGAATATGGAATCCTAATGCATTCTGATTGCTGTAATCTTCTTCACTCTGGATTTCCTTTTCGGTTAACCAGCGGGAATTCGAAAACGAAAATTCCATTTTATTGCGGTAAAAAAACTGCTTTTCCGAACCGAGAATAGGCTCAAATTCCGGTAATTCAATTTTTCCGATTCTTTTCAGATTGTTATAGACCTCCTGGTTTTTGTAAAACAACTGACGATCATAGTTCATATTTTGCCATTTACATCCACCACAAGCCCCAAAATGATCGCAAACCGGATCAACCCGGTATTCTGAAAACTCGTGAAAATGAACTGCTTTACCTTCATAATACGATTTACGTTTCTTAAAGGTTTGTACATCAACCACGTCGCCCGGTACTACATTCGGAATAAAGATTACTTTTCCATCGGGTGCTTTAGCAACCGAAACACCTTTAGCGCCTGCATCCAGGACTTTTACTGTATCAAAAACGATTTTATCTGTTCTTTTTCTTCCCATGGGGCAAAAATAAGGATTGTTAGGATTGTAAAGTGCTAAAACCTACTTTTTTTATTAGTGGTACAATTTGTAATGTTGGATTGTTTATATTTGAGACAATCAATGTTGTAATTGTTCACGGCCCTATGAAATTATACACCTGGTTGTCTAATATTCCGTTTTTAAGAAAAAGCTATGCGCTAAAATTCCTGTTTGTAGCTTTTTTAGGAATTCACATCCCTTTAATAGGTATTGTTATATATATTCTTTTTCATCCCAATATCATTTCGCCGGGAGTATTGTTTGTGATAACACTCGTTTTAACACTGGTGGCTACCGCAATTACGCTCTGGATTTTGCGGAAACTGGTACAGCCTATGGAAATAGCGTCGGAAGCATTGATACGTTATGGCGAAAGAGGAATAATTCCGTCATTGCCTACCCGTTATACCGATGAGGTGGGAACACTGTTAACAAACCTACAGTTGCGAATCAATGAAAATGAAGATCTTCTAAGTGAAAAAAAAGACCTGACGTCATTACTGTCACACGATTTAAAAAACTATGCTTCCACACCTCAGTTTTTAGCCCGGTTTATTTTGGAAGAAGAACCATCGGATAAAATAAAAAACTATGCGGAACTGATTTTGGAATCGACAACACATCAAATGGAATTTTTGGAGAGTTTTATTTCATTATTACGAGAGGAAGAAGCTTTTTCGCGAACAGCAACCGAAAACCAGGAATACCGTCTGGATGAAATTATCGGACTGATCGAAAAAGTGTCGGATCAGAAGTTGTATAATAAAAAGCTCACATTGCGGGTAGTGAAGGAAGTCGATAAGATTGATGTGATTATGAAAGAAGAATATTTGCAACGTGTATTGATCAACCTGATAGACAATGCGATCAAATTCTCCTATACCGGTTCCGAGATTCTCCTATATATAATGGAAGAAAACGATAGTGTTGTTTTTGTTGTGATCGACAAAGGAATGGGATTTGAAAACAGTCGGAAAGATGAGTTGTTCGAGAAGTTTAGTAGACTTTCCCGTCCCGGAACCAATAAAGAACCATCAACCGGAATAGGATTGTATCTTTGCCGCAAAATAGTGGAACGCAGCAATGGCAGCATTTATGCCGAAAGCGAAGGAGCCGATAAAGGATCCAAGTTCACGGTAATCTTAAAAAAACGCCATCATCATGTATACGCACCTCATCCTGTTAAGAGGGATTAATGTATCCGGACAAAAGATTATAAAAATGGAAGACCTGCGCAATCTGTTAGCAGAAGCCGGGTTTTCGAATGTACAAACCTATATTCAGAGTGGGAATGTTTTTGTTGATTCCTCTGAATCAGACCCGGAGAAAATTGAAAAACAGGTTGCAACGTTGCTACTGGAAAAATATGCTTTTCAGGTACCGGTAGTAGCGGTTTCGGAAAGTAGTCTGCTTCGTATTTTTACGCAGAATCCCTATTTAAACGAACCAGCAGTTCCGGTAAAGCAGTTGTATGTTACCTTTTTGGCTACCGAACCGACTGCTGAAAACAGTCTGCGCCTCGAACCGGAATTTGTACATCCCGATACTTTTCAGATGGCAACCGACCGACGGGCGTTGTATCTGAATTATGTGAATTTGGCCGGAAATTCCAAAATGAACAATAATTGGATTGAAGGCAAACTTAAAGTAACGGCAACTTCCCGCAACTGGAATACGGTAACAAAGTTGATCGCTTTGTTTGAATCTCGAAAAAAATAATACACGAAAAGAAATCGGAACGGTTGTTAAAAAATAAAATTTGAACAGCTGTCGGTTTGTTTTACTTTTGACAGATAAAGCAGCAAACCATGAACCGATTTGACCGCATTACGGCAATTTTAATTCAGTTACAATCCAAAAGAGTAGTAAAAGCGCAGGATCTGGCCGATAGGTTTAATATTAGCCTTAGGACGGTATACCGCGATATTCGTACGTTGGAGGAAGCCGGTGTACCGCTTTACGGAGAAGCCGGTGTAGGCTATTCTATTGTCGATGGTTATCGATTGCCACCGGTTATGTTTACTCAGGACGAGGCAATGGCTTTTATTACGGCGGAAAAATTGATGGAAAAGCTGTCTGAAACGGCAATTCAAAATAACTTCCGGTCGGCGATGTATAAAATCCGGTCGGTTTTACGAGGTTCGGAAAAAGATCTGGTAGAAGGACTGGAAGATCATATCCATGTTCGCAAAAAGAAAAAAAATACAACTACAGCACCGGATAACAGTCTGGACATACTGCTAAAAGCCATTTCGGAAAAGCGCATTGTAAAAATGACCTATCGCGCTTTTGGAAACGAAGAGAATACGGAACGGCTCCTCGAACCCATCGGGATTTACTACGAAAACGAATACTGGTATACGGTTGGTTATTGTTATTATCGCTCGGATTACAGGCACTTTCGAGCCGATAGGGTGGTGTCGATTCTTTTAACTGAAGAAGCTTTTCGCAAAGAACATTCTTCTCTTCAGAAATATCAGGAGCAGATCAAACAGGATTTGCATTTCAAAAGAGAAAGAGTGGTGATTAGGATCGATAAAACCATTGGAATGTATCTGCAGGAACGAAAGCATTATTATGGATTTGTGAGTGAAAAGATCGACGGCAATGAAATCGAAATGACTTTCCTGACCGAATCATTATATGAAGGCTTTGCCCGTTGGTATATTATGTTTGCCGATTATGCCGAAATCCTGGAACCGGCCTCATTAAAAGTGCGTGTAAAAGAGCTGGCCGAAAAAATTTTACAAAAAGAATAAACTTTAAAAACCTGCTGACATAGGGTTGTCACCAACCGGTTGTTCCTTTGTATTGTTAAACAAAAAAACGATACATTATATGAAACTAATCACATTGTTACAGGAAGAGTTAGTACAGGAAGCAGCAACAACCCGAAAAATGCTTTCCATCGTACCCACCGAAAAATTAGACTGGCAACCACACCCAAAAAGTATGAAAATGGGAGTATTGGCAGCGCACATTGCCGAACTAACGGCATGGGTGGAAATGGTACTAACAACCAGTGAACTTGATTTTGCAAACAATCCGTACGAACCGAAAGAGGTAAAAAACACGGCTGAATTGTTGGCGTTTTTTGAAGAATCGCTTGAAAAGGGGAAAAAAGCATTGGAAGATAACGACGAAGAAGAATTCTGGGAAGAATGGACGTTGCGCAACGGGGATCAGATTTATAAAACCTCATCCAAATATGAAGTAATCCGTATGTGTTATTGTCAGATTGTACACCACCGTGCGCAGTTGGGCGTTTATTTACGATTGTTAAATATTCCGATTCCGGGAAGTTATGGTCCAAGTGCCGATGAGGTAATGATGTAAGGTTTTTATAAGCCGGTTACTAAAATAAAAATGAAAAAGCGCCTGTAAAGGCGCTTTTTTTATGTTTGAACTAAGATGAAGACTTTAAAAACATATCGTTTAGTGGCGGCTTACCATTACTTTTCGGGTAACTGTCGAATAGTCGGTGCGTTCCAGAACGATAAGATATAAACCGGCCGGAAGATTGGCTACATTAATATTTGTACTTGGTTTTGTTTGGAATTGCTTAACGATTTGTCCATTTGTATTGATCATTGTACCTTTTTTAAAAGTACCATTTTTAATTTTAAGAGTAATATTGTTTTTTGCCGGATTCGGCCATATTTGTATTGACTCTTTTTTATCCGGATGATCATTGTTTGTTATGTTTAGAGTAGGCTCTGCAGGTGTTGTAGGATCGGTTACGACTACAGGATCATCAGGATGTGTAGGTTCAGTTGGTTCAACAGGTGTTGTAGGATCGGTTACGACTACAGGATCATCAGGATGTGTAGGTTCAGTTGGTTCAACAGGTGTTGTAGGATCGGTTACGACTACAGGATCATCAGGATGTGTAGGTTCAGTTGGTT
>NZ_JBDQQQ010000001.1:924071-1496789 GCF_039888695.1 Flavobacterium sp. CAU 1735
CAACAGGTGTTGTAGGATCGGTTATGACTACAGGATCATCAGGATGTGTAGGCCCGGTTGGTTCTTCAGCCTCGATAACGGTATCCGAAAGTATTGCTATTCTTTTTCCATTGGCTCCTACAGCATAGATGTCGACAGCATTTTCGGGGAAAAGAACCATCGTTGTGTTGGCTTTAGTATCGCCTGTAGCATAAGTTGTGATAAAAAGTACTTCATTGCTAGCATCAATGGTCTCGAAAGCTACTGCGTTTTTCCAGATGTTATGGGCTATTTTATAATAGGTTTTTCCGGGAACTGTGGTGTTGTCAATTATAAAACCGGTGTTAGGAATGCCTTCCACAGCCAGGTTATTTTTGTACATATGCAGGTTTCTGGCGGTAATATAGTGTATTACCGGTGATTGTGGTTTGGGGTAATTTTTACTGGCGACATAGGCTTTTGTAGCATCAATGTCGGCTTGTGTAATGGTGATTCTGGCGGAAGTATAATCGCCAACAATTTCGTCAATTGGAACAAGGAATCCGGTTTTTGTAAAAAAGACGGTTAAATCCTGTTGTACGGCATCGCTTACGAATTTAACGAAATTCATTATTTGTTCGCCGTTATTGTAATTGGTAGTGGTATTACGGATTGTTTGTGCTGTAATCCCGAGCCAATTTGCATAGTCGGTATTGCCCGTTATATCGCTATCGGCCATTACCTGTTCCAGAGTTGGCGCATTCACACCAGCACCGGCAATAGCATAATAAAGTTGTAATTGCCAAAAAGGTATTAATCTTGAAAAAACATTGTGAGAATCGGGACTACTCATGATGTTTTGATGTTTTCGGCCGAGTTCGTTATAACAAATATTGTACAGATTGCCGGAAAGTGAAACACCCCTATAGGAATTATTTTGTATTTCCAGTCGGGTTAGTTTCGTATGTCCCAGCATATAAGCAGCGTAAGCCGAGTAAATATTGTTGGTAACCTCGGTAGTTCCAGTCCATCTTAATCCGTTTAGCATTTGATTTTGATGTCCGAATTCATGAGAAATTCCCCATAGTTCCAAATTTTTGATAGATGTCAGGGATTTATCACCCCAGCTAAGATCAAAATGAGCGCCAACACCACCGGCATACCACCCTCCTTTAGATTCTACCCAGCCAAACATTTTATTGCGCGGAACAAGATCGTATTTTACGAGCCCCATTTGATAAAATTGCAGGTTTATAATGGAATTCCATGTATGAAGTAGTTCTTTTATGGTAAAAAGAGCATTGTTTTGCAAGGGGACTTTGCTTATGTTTACAGTAAAATACTCGCCAACCAGGTCTATTTTTGGATATATTGAGTTGGATATTATTTCTATCCAGTCACTAAATGAATCGTTATAAGAATAAAAACCGTTTACAGCCCCGGTGACAATATTAATTTTTACACCAGGTAAACTGGAATCGTTACTATAATATTGGATATAGGAGAGTCCTTTTTTCTTAATTGTAAATTTGTTTATTCCGGGTTTGAGAGGATAGCTATGTTGTTCACCTGTATTTTCATTTGCAAAGTCTCGTACGATTAAAGAAATCTGTCCCTTGTTACTATCATAATCAGCAACGAATATAACAGCAGTACTATTCGTTTCAAATACAATACCTGTAGGGTTTTGAAAGGCACTATATGCAAAAGCATTTTTTATAATAGATCTTGTATTCCAAGGAGCCGGTATTGCTTTGTATTGCTGTACTCTGAATTTTAGCCAGTAGGAACCATTGAATAAACGTTGTGCCAGTGTTTTAAAAAAGGGGTTGGAGATGGAGTCAATATCGCTTTCTGTGACGCCGGGCTGCAAGTTGGAACACAGCGAATCTGTGAAAATATGCGGATAGCTGCTTCCATCTTCTCTTTTATGGTAGAATTCAATTTCTGCAGCACTTGCAAAATTGTTAAATGCATTCAATACGGTTATTCGCACTTGTGCCGGATTGTGGAAGCTATCTGGGAATACGATTTTAGATGCTGTGCTTTTGAAGCCACAGTCATATTCTTCTAACAGCGTCTGGTAATCGCCGGTTGCGGTTCGGGCTTCTACTTTGATACGCCCGAATACGCCATTTTTATTTCCTTTTCTGGGATGATATATCATATAATCTATTTGATCAATATCTGTAAAATTATATTCGAGTGTAATAGGGAAAGTCTTGTTACTATAGTTGGAATGGTATAAAGTAGTATAATCTCCGTCAAAAGATTTCTCGATGTTTTCGCCGGGTTGATAATTTGAGGCACTTCCATGATGAACAGGTAGTTTAATATCGCCAAGGTGGCTTAGCATAGCGGGATCTATAGTAAAGTTGTCCGGAATACTTTCTGTTTGCGGTTGATCGGAATAAAAATTCATTTCGGCCACACTGGAAAAATTATTATAAGCCGATTTTACGACAAATCGTATGACGTTAGGGGTGTTGATGCCATTTCCGGGTAGTTTTAGTGTTTTAATGTCTTTGGTTTGCTGCCAATCTACTGTGGTAAGCAATTGAAAAGTAAAAGGAAAATCATTTGAGCCCCATATTTCGACTTCGCCCCATTGACCATCTTGCGATTCGTCCTGCCTTGGAGTGTATACAATCGTGTCAATATTTGGAGTATGGGTAAAGTAAAAATCCAAGGTGTCAGACATAGTAGTTGTGTATTGTACGGTATGGTATAAAGTGTTGATACGATTGTCGCAACTTCTGTAATGCTCCATTTTTTTTAAGGTTGGTGTCTTGGATCTGGTCGTGTAGGGTTTGATGGGAAATGACTGTGCGTTTGAAGAGTTTATTGTCAGTAAGGCTATGGTAACGAAAAGTGTAAAGTATAACTTTTTCATTGTATAGATAATTTAGATTACTTACAAAGATTAGACATTGAGTAGTGTTATTGTTTGTGGCTTATAGATAATGACTTGACAATGGCTGTCTTTGTCTATTCATTTGGATAAAAAAAGTCAAATCAGCAGATTTTGGGAATGACAAGTCGAATATCCGGGAAGTAGTGAAATGAATATTTACAACACATTGTGATAAAATCAATAATTACTATTAAAACATTGAAATGATTGCTTTTTTGTTAGAAAAAACAGTTAAAGATTTGTTTTACTGTTATAATTTTAAATGGAATTAGTAAATTGCACGGCATATACAGGATGATTTCTCTCCTCACAAGAAGGAATATCAGATCACTAAACCAACACTATTTTACCATGTCAGTTTTAGAAAAAATCAATTCTGCTGAAGCAATTGCTCTGGAAGATAAACACGGAGCACATAATTATCATCCGCTTCCGGTAGTATTAAGCAAAGGAGAAGGTGTTTTTGTCTGGGATGTGGAAGGTAAGAAGTATTATGACTTTTTATCGGCCTACTCAGCCGTAAACCAGGGACATTGCCATCCGAAAATCGTTAACGCGATGATCGAACAGGCGCAAACATTAGCATTGACTTCAAGAGCGTTTTACAACGATAAATTGGGAGCTTATGAAAAATTTGTAACCGGTTATTTCGGATTCGATAAAGTATTACCCATGAATACCGGAGCCGAAGCCGTGGAAACCGCTTTAAAATTATGCCGTAAATGGGCTTATGAAAAAAGAGGAATTCCGGAAAATCAGGCGCAGATTATCGTTTGCGAAAATAATTTCCACGGAAGAACCACAACCATTATCTCTTTTTCCAACGACGAAAATGCCCGCAAGAATTTCGGGCCGTATACGGAAGGATTTATCCGTATACCTTATGATGACATCGCTGCGCTGGAAAACGCGCTTAAATCGAATAAAAACATAGCAGGTTTCCTTGTTGAACCTATTCAGGGGGAAGCGGGAGTATATGTGCCGGCCGAAGGCTATCTTGCCAAAGCAAAAGAATTGTGTGAAGCACACAATGCTCTTTTTATTGCCGATGAGGTACAGACGGGTATTGCACGTACCGGAAAATTACTGGCGGTACAACATGAAAACGTACAACCGGACATCCTGATTCTTGGGAAAGCATTGTCGGGTGGTGCCTATCCGGTTTCGGCTGTATTGGCAAATGATGCGATCATGAATGTGATCAAACCGGGACAACACGGATCTACTTTCGGAGGAAATCCGGTGGCGGCTGCGGTTGCAATTGCAGCGTTGACCGTAGTGGAAGAAGAGCAACTGGCTGCCAATGCCGAAAAATTAGGAACGCTGTTCCGCGCTCAAATGAACGAATATATTGCCGGAAGTTCGATCTGTACATTAGTGCGTGGAAAAGGACTTTTAAATGCTATAGTGATCAACGATACGGAAGAAAGTGATACCGCCTGGAACATCTGTATGGCACTACGCGATAACGGTCTTTTGGCAAAACCAACACATGGAAATATCATTCGTTTTGCACCGCCTTTGGTGATGACTGAAGAGCAGTTGTTGGACTGTGTTCGTATCATAACAACCACATTGAAACAATTCGAAAAGTAAAAAATAACTTAGAATATTGTTTACGTTTTAAAAGCAGCTTTCGGGCTGCTTTTTTATTGGGGTTATGGCAGCGAATAAGTTGGTGGTGTGGAAAAGGAGAGGAATGCGAAAGTTTACTATTTTTGAAGGAAATAAATTAAGTGATATGAAAACGATTTATATACTGTTGTTTTTCGGGATGGGTGCCTGGGCATTGTACGAACAAACACAACCCAATCCGAACATCTGGGTGCAGATAATAGCGGTGGTGATTTTCTTTTACGGGATGATGAAACTGATGGAGAAAGTGCCGGGCAAAAATCAGGAAGAGGAGGAAGGAGATGTTTGAAATAGGAGATCATGTTGCGGCACTGGATGAGGATATCAGTGGCGTGGTAAAAGAAGTGAAAAAGGATCAGGTTTTAGTGGAAACTAGCGATGGATTCTTGATGACATTTTTTGTCAACGAACTTATTAAAATGGATAAATCCAGTAAGTTAGACGTGTTTAGCTCAGGTATGACTTTAGATTCCGTTTTAAAAGAAAAAGAGCTGCCCAAAAAGCGTTCTTTTGTAAAGGAAAAGCGTTCCCGTAAGGATGATTTCGTGTTGGAAATCGACTTGCATATCGAAAAATTAGTGCCGTCAAAACGGGGAATGTCGAACTATGATATTCTGACTTTACAGATGCAAACGGCGCAGCGACAAATCGAATTTGCGATAAAAAACAGGATACCAAGAATCGTTTTTATTCATGGTGTGGGCGAAGGTGTTTTAAAAGCCGAGCTGGATTTTTTACTCGGTCGCTACGACAATATTGTCTTTCAGGATGCCGATTATCAGAAGTACGGATTGGGGGCGACAGCGGTTTATTTTAAACAAAACGCGAGTCGGTAATGACATAAAAAAAGACCGGGTATAGCCCGGTCTTTTTTTTATTTTTAGAATAGTGTTGTATTAGTTTGTGGTGTAATCTCCGAAAGTATATTGCGGATGTGTGAAGGATTGCGTGCCTTTTTGGTAAACAATATTCTGGAATGTCAGGTTGTGTTTGTAGCCGATAACCGTCGTATTCGACGCGTCAAAAATCTCGGTTGTAACGATCGTAACGGTACCCTGAGTGGCGATCCATTCTTCGCTTAAAACGACCGGTGCGGTAGGGGTACTTCCGGCGCAGGCAACAACGGCGGAATAGTCAGGATTCGATCCGGCAACCGAAGTGGAATACATTCTGGAAATCACTTTTGCAGTGTCTCCCAAACTGATGGTTTGTGTTCCGGCTACACTCGGATACGAACCGGCTGGTAAATCTACTAATAAAAATTCGCCCCCGTTTTTAAGGTAAATTTTGTTGTCCGAACAATTTTGTGGAACCGCTCCCGGAAACGAAAAACTTAAGGTGTTATTGGCCGACGTATACGTTCCGAAAAGATATTCCGGAAACGAAATAGTCGAAGTATTGTTTGTAAACTGAACGTTTTTAAATTTAATCAAATGACTATAGCTGATTCGGGTCGATAAGGAGGTGGCATCAACAGTTGGAATCATGGAAGTGGTTACTTCAACGGTTCCTCCGGGTCTTACGTTGTACTCATCCACTACCGATGGGCTGGATGGCGGTATGGTCGCGCAGATAGAAGAAGAGGTTACACTACCCGAATACGAACGATAGATAATATCGGTCGGATAAAGCAGTGTGTAGGCTCTTGGCGTATTGAGAGGAGTCTCTTCATTTTTAAAAAACGTAGGACTGATGTTTAAAAGCATTAACTGATTACCGCTGGTTTTCAATAAAATATCATTGTTGGAGCATTTTTGAACGGCAACACTGCCAAAATCAAAGGTTTCCACGACAATATCACCGTCGTCACAGCTATTCAGAAGGAATAAGCATACAAATGCGCTAAAAACTTTTTTCATTTGATTATAGAATTTGCAACAAAAGTAACTTTTTTTGTATTTACTATGGACGGATCGGATGAAATTCAACTTAATTGCTATATTTGAAACTCATAACTAACCTAAATCAAGTTCTTGTACTTATGGAAGTATCGCCAACAAAGACCAACTACCCGGCGCTGTATACCCTGATTAACGTGTTTTTTTTCTGGGGTTTTATCGCTGCGGGAAACAGTATTTTTATCCCCTTTTGTAAACATTATTTTTCACTCGACCAATTCCAGTCCCAGCTAATCGATTTTGCCTTTTATACGGCCTATTATATGGGAGCCTTGTTGTTGTTTATCTTCGGAACCTTCAAGGGGAGAGATGTCGTTGGAAACTGGGGATATAAAAAGAGTATTGTCTACGGACTTTTGTTTTCGGCCTTAGGAGCCGGGGCGATGATTGTAGCGGTGGAAAGCAATATATACCTCGGAATGTTGGTAGGTCTTTTTATCGTGGCACTTGGTTTTTCATTGCAACAAACAGCGGCAAATCCGTTTGCCATTTCGCTTGGTGATCCTAAAACGGGAGCCAGTAGGGTGAATCTCGGAGGCGGGATCAATTCGTTCGGAACTACTATCGGGCCGATCATTGTAGGGCTTGCTTTATTCGGAACGACCGCATCGGTAACTGACGAACAGATCAAACACCTCGAACTGGACAAAGTGATACTATTGTACATCTGCGTGGGATTGTTGTTTCTGGGTGCGGCTGCCATGTTCTATTTCTCGAAAAAAGTACCGGCCGGAATCTCAAACGAGCCGATGGAGAAAGCAGGTAAAGCGATGCGCTTTCTGATTGTAATGACGGTATTACTGGTGTTTATTTTTGTACCGGTTTTTAATAGCTATAAAAGCGAAGAAGCACGGAAAATAGAAGTACTCAAAAAAGAAATCAAAGCAATAAAAGCTACTATTTCGGTGGATGACGATCATGTTCAGGCCGATCATGTCGTAAAAAAGATAGAAGCGGAGATAGCGGTGCTTAAAGGGCCGCTTGAAAAAAAGAGAATGTTCTGGTTGTCCGGCGGCTTGTTGGTAATTATCGGCGGCTTGTTATTTGTGAAACAAAGTGCCGTGAAAAAAAGCGAAGGCTGGGGTGCGATGCAATATCCGCAATTGGTTTTGGGGATGTTGGCCATCTTTACCTATGTAGGCGTGGAAGTAGCTATTGGAAGTAACCTTGGCGAACTACTCGGACTTAAGGAATTCGGAGGGTATAAATCGTCCGAAATAGCGCCTTATGTTTCCATGTACTGGGGAAGTTTGATGATTGGACGTTGGGCCGGAGCGATCAGCGTGTTTAATTTAAGTCAGACAAAAAAACTAATCGCGTTAATCGCAGTACCATTAATCGCATTTGTGATTGTTATACGACTCAATATTCTGGTAGGTCAGGATGTGGAACCGCTGTATTATTATGTGATTTGCGTAGTGGCGCAGATCGGTGCTTTCTTCCTGAGTAAAGACAAACCGGCAAGAACCCTGATGGTTTTTGGATGTATGGGACTTATTGCTATGGTAACCGGACTTATGACGGAAGGTATTGTTGCAATTTACGCCTTCCTGGCGGGTGGTTTGGCCTGTAGTATCATGTGGCCGGCTATTTTTAGCCTTTCCATTATGGGATTGGGAAAATACACGGCACAAGGATCGGCTTTTTTGGTGATGATGATTTTAGGAGGTGGTATTATTCCGCCTATTCAGGGGAAATTGGCCGATATTATCGGAATTCATAATTCGTATGTGATTCCGGTGATTTGTTTTGCTTACCTGACTTTCTTTGCGATCATCGTAAAATCGATACTGGCCAGACAAAATATAGATGTGGATTCGACAGAAGTGAAAGCCGCACATTAATAGATTAAGAAAAAGCTAAATTCAGATTCGGAGCAGGGGAAATCGTTACCTTTGCTCCGAATTTTATTTTCTGATGAAAGCAACAAAATACTACCTGGCTGCTTTTGTAGCCTTTTTGATCTGGGGATTTTTTAGCCTCGGATTAAAACCAATCCATGATTATCCCTCACTGGATATTTTGTTTTACCGCGTCTTTTTAGGGGTGGTATTAATGTCGTTGATCAATATAGTATTTCGCAGAAGTATCATCAAAAAAGACTGGGCTAATTTTAAAAATATGCTACCCAATCATAAACGACAGATCTTGTTTCTGACGTTGGGAGGTTCCGTTTTGTTAATGGCAAACTGGTTCTTTTTTATCTTTGTGATGAACCATGTGAGTGTCAAGGCGGCTTCATTTGCCTATCTGGTATGTCCTATTCTGACAACCGTTTTCGCCTATTTTATACTTCGCGAAAAGCTGAGTAACGCGCAATGGACAGCCGTAGGAATTAGTGTTTTTAGTTGTGTATTGTTATCGTACAATCACTTTATGGATATTTTTTACAGCCTGATTGTAGCGGCGACCTATGCGTTGTATCTCGTGAGCCAGCGAAAAAATAGTGAAATGGATAAATTCCTGCTGTTAAACATACAGCTGTTGGTAGCCGGAATTTGTATGTTGCCGTTTTATCCGGTTTATAGTGGCGCTTTGCCAACAGAAGGTTTGTTTTATGGTTATTTGTTGATCATTGTTGTAGTGTTCACGATAATACCATTGTTTTTAAATTTGTATGCGTTAAAAGGAGTTAGCTCGGCAACGGTGGGAATCATGATTTATATCAATCCGATTATCAATTTCCTGTTGGCGGTTTTCTATTTTAAAGAACCGGTAAGTGTACAACAATTGTCGGCCTATTCATTGATTTTGGTTTCGATTGTGGTTTTTAATGAAAAGTTACTCTTCAGACGGCATAAAAAACAGTTAGAAGTATAATTATGAAAAAAGTATATCTGGATAATGCATCCACCACGGCGATCCGATCGGAAGTGATTCAGGAAATGGTAAGTGTTTTAACGGAAGACTACGGAAATCCGTCATCGACACATAGTTTTGGTCGAAGTGCCAAAGTATTACTGGAAACGGCTCGAAAGTCGATTGCCAAACAGCTAAATGCGAATGCGCAGGAAATTATCTTTACGTCTTGTGGTACGGAAGCTGATAACTGGGTATTACGTTCGGCGGTTAAAGATTTAGGCGTACGGCGTATCATCACCTCTAAAATAGAGCATCATGCCGTGTTACATACGGTGGAAGTGTTGCAATATGAATATTCCATTTCGGTCGATTATGTAAACGTATTGCCAAATGGCGGAATCGATTTCGCACATCTGAGCGAATTGCTGGGACAGGAACAGAAAACACTGGTGAGTTTGATGCATGTCAATAACGAAACCGGAACAATCCTGGATTTGGAAAGAACCGGGCGTATCTGTAAACAATACGGCGCTTATTTTCATTCGGATACGGTACAGTCGATTGGTAAAATGGAAATGGATCTGCAAGAGTTACCGATTGATTTCTTAGCGGCGAGTGCCCATAAATTTCACGGACCAAAAGGAGTGGGATTTGCATTTGTCCGTAAAAATACCGGAATCCAACCGCTGTTATATGGCGGCGAACAGGAAAAAGGATTGCGCGCCGGAACCGAAGCGGTACATCAGATCGTTGGAATGGCGAAAGCATTAGAATTGTCGTATGCCAATTTGGAAACCGAACGCAATCAGATCACCGAACTCAAACAATATCTGATAGACGCGTTGCATACTGCTTTTCCGGGTACGCAGATCAATGGAGGTGAAAATGGATTTTATAATATCGCAAATGTATTGTTGCCGTTTTCTAACGATAAAACCGCGATGATACTGTTTAATCTCGATATGAAAGGGATTGCTGTTTCGCGTGGAAGCGCTTGTCAGTCGGGAAGTATCAAACCGTCGCATGTATTGGCTGAAATACTTTCGGATGACGATCTGAAAAAACCAAGCTTACGAATTTCATTAAGTCATTTCAATACAAAAGAAGATATCGACTTGTTGGTGGAAGCGTTGAAAACGGTATGATTTTAGTATAATTACTTTCAATAGCAGGTTGAATATTGTTTTGTCTGCTATTGTCCTTATAAAGGCGGTATAGTTCTACTATACTGCCTTATTTATTTTGGAGTAATGCCTTACTTTTAAATTCGTTAAAAAGTTAAAGCATGAAAAAAATAATGATAATCATTTATGTCCTCTTCGGTATTGGGAATAGTGGAAGCGCGCAGCAAAAAGGAGATGTGGAGTTCGGAGCTAATTTAGGGGGTAATTTTGCTACGATTACTCAAGATGATAATAGTCGATCAGACTTCAATTTTAATATAAATGCTGGGGTGTTTGCCGACTGTTATTTTTCAGAGCAATGGAGTGTAAAAGCAAAATTGATTTACGATCGGAAAGGAGGGGATAAAATTAATGTCGTTTTTGAAAACTATCCGGATTTTAAACTTGTAACGGATTTTAAACTTGATTATATAACGCTACCATTAATGATCAATTGGCATTTTGGCGAAACCCGAAAATGGTATGTTGGTTTAGGGCCGTATGTAGGATTTTTAATGAGTGCTGAAGAATCGGAATTAGGTCTCAATATCGAAGACGAATTTTTAAAAACCGATTGGGGAATTGCATTTGGTTTTGGATATAAAATTCCGATATCCGATACCGTAAAATTATTTTTTGAATACGATGGACAAAGTAGTGTTGCAAACATATCAAAATATAATAAAGAACAAAAATATTTAAATTCCAGAAGTGCTTTAAATGTAGGTGTAAGCATACAACTAAAATAAAGAGCAAGCAAAAGCCCTTTATTATGAATTTTTAAAAATATCCGGACGGTGAATCTCCATCCATTTCTCCGGACTGGCAATAGGTTTCCATCCGTATTTTTGGTACAACTCATGCGCATCGGCGGTTAGTAAGATCCAACGTCGCAAATCCTGTAATTCCGGATGTGACATAATGGTTTCCATAAGCCATTTCGATAATCCCTGACCGCGATAGGCTTCCAGTACAAAAACATCACCCAGATAAGCCATAGTCGAAAAATCGGAAATAACTTTGGCATAACCCACTTGTTGATCACCATGAAAAATGCCGAAGCAAAGCGCGTTTTCAATCGATTTCTGAATACGGGCTACCGGAATGTCTTTACTCCAGTACGATTCCTGCGACAGGTAATGGTGAATAACAGCGATGTCCAGTTTGGATTTGTCGGTGGAAATGGTAAAGGCACCTTTGGTTTGCGTGATAATTTTCATTCGTATATGGATTTGGTTGTAAAGAATCCGCCTGAACGATTGGGTCGTTGAAACGAAGCGTGGATTAATGGTTATAAAGTTAGGTATTTGTAGTAAAATCGGAAGAAAATGATCAAATGATTTTAATTGAAAAATTGGAGGTTAAGCCGGTATGATGCCAATGATTTGCCAGCGTTAATAAAGGTTTAAAGTGGGTTTAAATTTTTAAGTTTTCAAAGGAATGCCTATTTTAGCATTTCAATAGAAAACAGATGATTTCAGAAGCGCAATTTCAGCACGAACTAGATTTGATCATTACCAATGCCATCCGCGAAGACGTAGGTGACGGTGATCACAGTTCGTTAGCCTGTATACCGGAATCGGCTACCGGAAAAGCAAAATTATTGGTAAAAGACGATGGTATTTTAGCCGGAGTGGAATTTGCCCGTATGGTGTTTCAATATGTCGACCCGGCTTTACAGATGGAGGTGTTTATTTCGGATGGAACGCCTGTAAAATATGGCGATGTAGCGTTTCATGTTTCCGGAAGTTCACAGTCGATACTAAAAGCAGAACGACTGGTGCTAAATGCGATGCAGCGTATGAGTGCAATCGCAACGAAAACCAAAGTATTTGTTGCTCTTTTGGAAGGTACCGGAACCAAAATTCTCGATACGCGTAAAACCACACCGGGAATCCGTGCGATCGAAAAATGGGCGGTAAAAATAGCCGGTGGCGAAAACCATCGTTTTGCATTATACGATATGATTATGCTAAAAGACAATCATATTGATTTTGCCGGCGGAATTACCAAAGCGATTCAGAAAACAAATGCCTATCTGGTAGAAAAAAATCTCAATCTTAAGATTATTGTCGAAGCGAGAAACCTGGACGAAGTACGTGAAATCTTGGAAAATGAAGGGGTTTACCGTATACTGTTGGATAATTTTAACTACGACGATACGCGTAAGGCTGTTGAAATGATTAACGGAAAATGCCTGACGGAGTCATCCGGTGGAATCAACGAAGAAACCGTGCGTCATTATGCCGAGTGTGGTGTAAATTATGTTTCTTCCGGAGCGCTAACGCATTCTATTTATAATATGGACTTGAGTCTGAAAGCGATTTAATTTGTATATTACATCAGAAAATAACACGAAAACGAAACGATAGCGTAGTGTCAAAAGAAATCGAAGAACAAATTGAGAAAATACCGGTACTGAACAAGTTGATGGCTTTTATCAAAACGATAAAAGTTCCCGGACTTGAAGGACTATCCTTGTACGACTTGTTGGAGTTGTATGGAATCGGTATCGCCAAAGGCGCCTTCTCGTACCGCGCGGGTGCCATTGCTTTTAGTTTCTTTATGGCGCTTTTTCCGTTTGCCCTTTTTATACTAAACTTAATACCTTATATCCCGTTAGAAGGATTTCAGGAGGATTTTTTAAAGTTCGTATCCGATAGTGTACCGCCAAATACGTATGGTGCTGTCGAAGCGATCCTGATGGATATTATGAATAATAGTTATAAAACGCTCCTTTCGTCGGGATTCTTTTTGTCGATATTTTTAATGTCTAACGGCTTAAATGCAGTTTTGGGCGGATTCGAATCGTCGTATCATATTACGATTACACGAGGATATTTCCGACAATATGCGGTGGCTATCGGATTGTCGATTATCTTTTCCTTTTTCCTGATTGTAACGGTTGCGGCTATTGTCGTGTCGGAGGTGGTGATCCAAATGTTGTCCAATCGTTTGCTATTGGACGATGTGTTGTTTATTCAGCTGGCGCGATATGCTTTTATCCTGATCATGTTGTTTGTGTCGGCTTCTTTCCTGTTTAAATTCGGAACAAGAGAAACCAAGCAGATTCCGTTTTTTAATGCCGGAGCCATCTTTACTACGATTTTAGTGGTGGTTTCTTCGTATGTATTTGGAATTTATGTGGTGCGGTTTGCACGGTATAACGAACTGTATGGGTCGATTGGTACACTTCTTGTATTGATGTTTTATATATGGATAAACTGTATGATCTTGTTGCTTGGATTTGAATTAAACGCGACTATTAACAAATTAAAAAGAAAAAATTTATATATTTAACAAAACGAAAAAACTATAATTATGAGAAAACAACTTTTAACGGTATTTTTTGTAGCATTTGTAGGACTGTTTACCGCACAGGCACAAGGCGTGGTGGGCAAATGGAAAACAGTTGACGATGAAACCGGTGAAGCGAAATCAATAGTGGAAATCACAGAATCCGGAGGAAAAATCTACGGTAAGGTGGTGGAGATTTTAAATCCGGCAAAGAAAAATGCAAAATGTAAAGATTGTTCCGGTGAAGATAAAGACAAACCGATCTTGGGATTAACCATTATTAAAGGATTGAAAAAATCCGGCGACGAATATACCGATGGAAAAATCCTGGATCCAAACAAAGGAAAACTGTATAAATGTACCGTAAAATTAGACGGTAACGATAAGTTAAATGTTAGAGGATATGTGGGTATTTCGTTAATCGGAAGAACCCAGACCTGGTCAAGAGTAAAATAAATAGCTTTTAAACAGTATAAAAAAAACACTTCTCCCGGGAAGTGTTTTTTTATGGTCAGCTGTTATCTTTGTAATTTAAAACAAATCGATGTCCTATTTTGTAGAAGTTGTCTTACCGTTAGCTCTGGATAAAACCTTTACCTATCAGGTTTCCGAAGCCGAATATGAATTCCTTCAAAAAGGGATGCGTGTAGCGGTGCCTTTTGGTAAAAACAAAAGCTATACGGCATTGGCAATCGACTTGCATCGGAACGAACCGCTATTGTATAAGGCGAAGGAGATTCATCAGATATTGGATGAGGTGCCTGTGGTAAACGAATTTCAGATTGAACACTGGAAATGGGTAGCCGATTATTATATGTGTGGTATTGGAGAAGTGTTTAAAACTGCTTTGCCTTCGGGTTTTTTGCTGGAAAGTGAAACGATCATTTCCGCGCCTCAGGAAACCTATGCGGATAGTAAGGAGTTGGAGGATGACGAATTTTTAATCTGGCAGGCTTTACAGCAACAGTCGTCTCTAAAAGTGGAAGATATTATGGCGATTCTGGGAAAAAAGAACGTTTTTCCGATATTGAACAGAATGTTGGCCAAAAATGTACTGACACTTCAGGAGGAGGTAATCGAAAAATACAAACCGAAAGTAACCAAATACATCCGCCTGCAACCGGAGTTTTTACAACAGCAGCAATTATCGGAATTGTTGGAACTATTGTCCAGAGCGCCTAAACAACGGGAATTGGTCTTACAGTATTTTCAATTGCAGGCAACGGAAAAGAAACCGATTTCCGTTAAAAAATTAATTGAGATTTCCGGAGCGGGTCAGGCGGCGGTTAAATCGCTGGTCGATAAAGCGGTTTTTGAAGAATACCATTTATCGGAAGATCGGGTTCGCTTTGAGAAATCGGAAGATTCCGGTTTTGAGCTAAGTGATCCGCAGCAAATTGCATTGAACGAAATTAAAGACAGTTTCGAAAAACAAAGTGTTTCTTTATTACACGGTGTTACGGCTTCCGGAAAAACGGAAGTCTATATCAAGCTGATCGAAGAATATATACAATCCGGGAAACAGGTATTGTATCTGTTGCCCGAAATCGCGCTAACGGTTCAGTTGGTAAGTCGCCTTACGGCTTATTTTGGAAACCAGATCGCGGTTTATCATTCCAAATATACCAATAACGAAAGAGTGGAAGTCTGGCAACAGGTATTGCAAAATTCCGAAAAAGCCAAAATTGTAATCGGAGTGCGTTCGGCTTTGTTTTTGCCGTTCTCGAATCTGGGACTTATTGTAATCGACGAAGAGCACGAGCAAACGTTTAAGCAGTTTGATCCGGCACCGCGATACCATGCCCGTGATGCGGCTATAGTACTGGCGGCGGCACACCGGTCAAAAGTGCTTTTGGGATCGGCTACGCCAAGTCTGGAAACCTATTATAATGTACAATCCGGAAAATACGGTTTGATCAATTTAACGGAACGCTACGGAAAAGTGTTGCTGCCGGAGGTTTTTCTGGTCGATTTAAAGGATAAATACAAACGGAAACGTATGAAAGGGCATTTTAGCGATACGCTGATTGAGGCCATTTCGGAATCCTTATCGCTGGGCGAACAGGTGATTTTGTTTCAAAACAGAAGAGGTTATTCTCCTTTTGTGGAATGTATGACCTGCGGACATGTGCCGCAATGTCCCAATTGTGATGTGAGTCTTACCTATTATAAGTATAAAAACCAATTGCGTTGCCATTATTGTGGTTATTCGATTGCAAATCCTACACATTGTCACGCTTGCCAGTCGGTGGATTTGTCAACCAAAGGATTTGGAACGGAACAGATCGAAATGGAATTGCGGGAGCTATTTCCGGAAAAAAACATCGGTCGGATGGATCAGGATACAACCCGTGGTAAATATGGATATGAAAAGATAATCGATGCTTTCCGGGAACAGGAAATCGATATTCTGGTCGGAACGCAAATGTTGGCCAAAGGCTTGCATTTTGATAATGTAACGCTGGTTGGAATTATGAATGCGGATAATATGCTGAATCAGCCGGATTTTCGTTCGCACGAACGGGCGTTTCAAATGATGATGCAGGTAGCGGGTAGAGCGGGAAGAAGTGAAAAGAAAGGGAAAGTGATGATTCAAACCTATAACCCGTACCATAATATTATCCAGCAGGTAACGACCAACGATTATATGGGGATGTATAAAGAACAGGTCTATGAACGGCACAATTTTAAATATCCGCCCTTTTACCGATTGGTAAAACTGACGTTAAAACACCGCGATTTTGATAAATTAAAAGAGGGTTCGATGTGGATGTATAATGTGTTGACGCAATCCCTTCAAATCCCGGTTCTTGGCCCGGAAGAACCCGCCATAAGCAGGATCCGGAATGAATACATCCGGACAATCCTGATTAAGATTCCGCAGAAAAGCCATTTGGGGAACACCAAAAAAATGATACGAAAAATAGGAAGCAGTTTTGAGGCGATCCCGCAATATCGGGCTATAAGAGTGTCGGTTAATGTAGATAATTACTAAGCGTTTTCGATCGCTTTGACCAAATCTTCTTTTTTATTCCGGCTCAATGGGATTTTGTTCGTGCCGATTTCAGCAAATTTACTGTTGAATTTGTCGATTTTGTCAATGTTAACAATAAAGGATTTGTGAACCCGGATAAACTTGTCTTTCGGTAGTTCGTTTTCAAACGCTTTCATGGTCGACAGTACAAGGTGGTTGTCCTCATCGGTAATGACTTTTACATAATCCCCGTAGGCTTCGATCCATTTAATTCTCGAAATGTAAATTTTCAGTTTTTTAAGGTTGCTCTTTATAAAGATAAACGGACTTTCCTCGTCGGAATTTTCTTTTCCGAGCAAAACAAAGTTCATCGCTTTTTTTACAGCAACATTAAATCGTTCGCGGGTAATAGGTTTGTGCAAATAATCGGTAGCGGCATAATCAAATGCTTTAACGGCATATTCCGTTTTTGATGTAATGAAAATCACCTGCGGTTTTGCCTTCAGTCCGTCTAGTAAATCAAA
This sequence comes from Flavobacterium sp. CAU 1735, assembly GCF_039888695.1. Taxonomy (NCBI): domain Bacteria; kingdom Pseudomonadati; phylum Bacteroidota; class Flavobacteriia; order Flavobacteriales; family Flavobacteriaceae; genus Flavobacterium; species Flavobacterium sp. CAU 1735. The sequence goes on from NZ_JBDQQQ010000001.1 coordinate 941,237, forward strand.
ACCGTTTATAACCGGCATCTCGATATCCAGAAAAACCAGGTCTACGTTTTTGTTGGTAATGCAATTCTTTGCTTCAATAGCATTAGAGAATTCACCTACAAGGGACAGATTTGGGTTCTCGGTTACGAGTTTGGTAATGGTTAAACGCTGAATACTACTATCATCAACTACAATACAGTTTATCTTCATAGTCTAATAAAAATCAAATAAGTTTATTTTAGTAATAAAAATAGCAAATCGTATCGGATTGACAAAGGATACTTGAGATAAAAACAGTGTTAGGACTAAAAAAAAGAAAATACCCTTGTGGATTAAATATAAATCGCTATTTTTGCACCCAATTTTATAACAAATAAATTTTATTCTTATGAATCATTATGAAACTGTTTTCATCTTGAATCCCGTTTTATCTGAGCAGCAGGTAAAGGAAACAGTAAGCAAATTTGAAGATTTTCTTACTTCTAAAGGAGCAGAGATGGTAGCGAAAGAGGATTGGGGCTTAAAAAAATTAGCGTACGAAATCCAACACAAGAAAAGTGGTTTTTATCATTTATTCGAATTCAAAGCATCTGGAGATATCTTAGTTGCATTTGAAACGGAATTCCGTCGTGACGAAAGAGTAATGCGCTTTTTAACTGTAAGTTTAGACAAACATGCAGTAGCGTGGGCTGAAAGAAGAAGAGCAAAATTAAAATCTACAAAAGCTTAATTAGTATGTCAAGTATTGAGCAATCTGCAAAAGGAAAAAAAGACGGGGATATCAGATATCTTACGCCTTTAAATATAGAAACTAACAAAACTAAAAAGTATTGTCGTTTCAAAAAAGCCGGTATCAAATATGTTGATTACAAAGATCCGGACTTCTTATTGAAATTCGTGAATGAGCAAGGAAAAATCCTTCCTCGTCGTTTAACAGGAACTTCTTTGAAATACCAAAGAAAAGTATCTGTAGCGGTAAAAAGAGCACGTCATTTAGCATTAATGCCATATGTGGCTGATTTATTAAAATAAAAAAGAGGCGAGATTATGGAACTTATATTAAAACAAGACGTACAGAATTTAGGTTTTAAAGACGATGTAGTATCTGTTAAGCCAGGTTACGGTCGTAACTTTTTAATTCCTCAAGGTTTTGCTATTTTAGCAACTCCGTCAGCTAAAAAAGTATTAGCTGAAAACTTAAAACAAAAAGCTCACAAAGAAGCTAAAATCGTTGCTGATGCGAAAAGCTTGGCTGAAGCGATCAAAGCTTTAGAGATCAAAATCACGGCTAAAGCTGGTGGTGAAAAATTATTCGGATCTGTTACAAATGCAGATATCGCTGAAGTTTTAGAGAAAAACGGACATGCAATCGATAGAAAATTCATCACTTCTGGTATCGTTAAACGTACAGGAAAATACAATGCTTCTATCCGTTTACACCGTGATGTAATCGTAGAATTAGCTTACGAAATTGTTGCTGAAAAAGCATAATTTTAGCAAAATAAAGCAAAAGCCTTCCCAATCGGGAAGGCTTTTTTTATACCTTTATGTTTTGCCGGCTATCGGATGCATCCGGTTGCGGTACTAAAACAATAACAATGAGATATACGCGATTAACAAAAGAACAACTGGAAGAACTGCACCCGGAATTTGTAAATTTTCTGGCCACTCAATCGGTCGATAAAGCCGAATGGGATAAAATTAAAGCGCAAAACCCGGAAGTCGCCGAACAGGAGATCGATGTTTTTTCGGATCTGATCTGGGAAGGTGTGCTAACCAATGCCAAATACCTGGAACACTATTCGAAACACCATATTTTTCTGTTTCATTGCAGCGATATTCACATGCAAACCATTGTGATCCATTCGCTGGTTGAAGAAGTTGATTTTCTGACCAAAGAAGGGTTGAATTGGCTTAGTGATAATCTGTTTACGGATAATGTTGAAATCCAGAAAGGACAAAAGGTTTTTGTAGACGAACGCAACGACGAAATATTCGGACTGGTTCGTCAGGGAGCCATCCTGTGTGACGGCGATTTGTACCGTCAGATGGAAAATATACTTGAGTAATAGAAATTCGGAATTACATCCCGAAATTATCAGAAATTGGTTAAATTAGTTCCTTCAAACTGGTTTTCCCAATTTTTGTATTTTATGGACGTTTTGCAGACTATTCAGGCGCTGAGAGAAGCATTGAATCAACACAATTATAACTATTATGTGTTGGATAACCCAACAATCTCCGACTACGATTTCGATTTGAAATTAAAAGAGTTACAGGCACTTGAAGAGCAGTATCCGGAATATTTTGACGAAGATTCGCCAACCCAACGTGTAGGCGGTTCGGTAACGAAAAATTTCGAAACCATTTTACACGAATACCGAATGTATTCGCTGGACAATTCGTATTCCAAAGAAGACTTATTGGATTGGGAAAAAAGAGCGCAGAAAATCCTTGGGGATGTCGCGCTGGAATATACCTGCGAATTAAAATATGATGGCGCTTCGATCAGTATTACCTATGAAGACGGAAAGTTAAAACGCGCCCTTACCCGTGGCGACGGTTTTCAGGGGGATGATGTGACCAATAATATCAAAACCATAAAAGCCGTTCCGATCCGTTTAAAAGGCGATTATCCTCCGAAATTTGAAATTCGGGGGGAAATTATTCTGCCGTTTGCCGGTTTCGAAAAAATGAATCAGGAATTAATTGAAATAGGAGAAACACCGTATTCGAATCCGCGAAATACAGCATCGGGAAGTCTGAAATTACAGGATAGTTCCGAAGTTGCAAAAAGACCGTTGGATTGTTTGTTGTATGCGCTCGTAGGACAACAATTGCCGTTTCAGTCGCAATTCGAAGGTTTGGAAAAAGCACGTCAATGGGGTTTTAAAGTGCCAAAACAAGCACAGTTGGCCCGAAATATGGAGGAGGTTTTTGCTTTTATTGATCATTGGGATACGCAACGCCATACGTTGCCGTATGAAACCGATGGTGTGGTGATCAAGGTGAATAGTCTGCAATATCAGGACGAATTGGGGTATACGGCAAAATCACCGCGTTGGGCGATTGCTTATAAGTTTAAAGCCGAGCAGGTGTCCACACGATTGTTGTCTATTGCCTATCAGGTAGGACGAACCGGAGCGATTACGCCGGTAGCGAACCTTGAACCGGTTCAGTTGGCCGGAACGATTGTAAAACGTGCCTCGTTGCACAATGCAGATCAGATCGAAAAACTGGATATCCGAATTGGCGATACTGTTTTTGTCGAAAAAGGCGGCGAGATCATTCCTAAAATTATTGCTGTTGATGAAACGCAACGTCCAGCCGATTCGCAGCCTACCGTTTATATAACGCATTGCCCGGAATGCCAGACCGAACTGGTGCGGAAAGAAGGGGAAGCGCAGCATTATTGTCCGAATTTTTATGGATGTCCGCCACAAATCATTGGGCGAATCCAACACTATATCTCTCGAAAAGCAATGGATATTGAAGGTTTGGGAGGGGAAACTGTAGCTTTATTGTACAATAACGGACTGGTACACAATTATGCCGATTTGTATGAATTGACAAAAGAGCAAGTGATTCCATTGGAGCGAATGGCTGAAAAATCAGCGGATAATTTGATCAAAGGAATTGAGAAGTCCAAAGAAGTGCCGTTCGAAAGAGTGTTGTTTGCACTGGGAATCCGTTATGTAGGAGAAACCGTAGCGAAAAAACTGGCTAAACATTATAAAACCATCGATGCATTGGCGCAGGCAAGTCTGATGGATTTGGTTCTGGTTGATGAAATCGGAGAGCGAATCGCACAGAGTGTACTGGAATTTTTTACGAACGATGCCAATAAAATTATCATCGAACGATTGCGAAGTTTTGGCGTGCAACTGGAGATGGGTGCGCATCACGATACGGCCGTTTCGGATCTGTTATCGGGTAAAACGTTTGTAGTGTCCGGTGTTTTTGAAAAATTTTCCAGAGACGACCTTAAAAAAGCGATAGAAGACAATGGTGGAAAGGTGGGGAGTTCTATATCGAAAAAGACCGATTATGTTGTGGCCGGAGCGAATATGGGACCAGCGAAACTGGAAAAAGCAAGTCAGTTGAATATTCCGATTATCACGGAAGATGATTTTCTGCTAATGCTTCAATAAATGCTTTATTGTCAGGAGAATTATAGAAATTAACGTTTTTTTTTGATCCAAATCGATGGAATCTGCTTTTCCCGGAATTTTTACGTTATTGTAGGGTGTCCTATTGTAACTTGCGGCAAAAATCTTTCATTTTTAATCTGTTATGCGGCGTATTATGGAGCAAAAAGTAAAAGACGGAATAAGTGGAATTCTCATTTTGTTTTATTTTTTGATTGGCGGGATTTCGGTTGCGAGCGAATATATGCAGGATCATTTTCTGACGTATATTTCGAAACCCTTCCTGATGCCAATATTGTTTTATCTCTATTACCTAAACTCCGAAAAGCGGAACAATGCTTTTGTGCTTGCACTTTTTTTTAACTGGATAGCCAATATTGCCTTTGTGGCGGCCACAAAAGATACGGTGTATTTCGGATCGCTGTTTTTTCTGTTGTACCGCGTTATGGTGGTATATATGTTGGTGGAGCGGATTGCTTTTCCGAAGATTATTCCTTTTTTGATAGGTTGTATCCCGTTTTTCTTTATTTATATTACCGTTACAAGCCTTGTAAATGCCGAGATCGAAAACGGAATTTACCTGTTTTGGGTGAATGGGATTTTTATGATTTTTCTGGGCGGTTTTACCCTTGCGAATTATATCTTAAATAACAATAAGGTAAATACCCTGTTACTGATAAGTACCTTATTGTTTACGTTTATCCAGTTTCTCGTAACGATCAACCTGTATTATCTTACGTTGCCATTGTTTCAGCCGATTTCGTTGGCGATGTTTGTGGTGGCGCAGTATCTGCTTTATAAATCCGTTTTGATAATGGACTATAAAAGAGTTTTATACGACAATACTTCTTCCGGAGTGTGATTTGGTTTTGTTCGCGTCGAAATAAAAATCGATACGTCCTAAATTGATACCATAACATCCCACTTGATTGATCAAGACTTCTTTGCCGTCAAGATTTTTTTCAATTACCGGCTTGCTTAGGAAAGTGTGCGTATGTCCTCCAATGATCAGGTCGATGTCTTTGGTTCTTCGTGCCAAAAGAATATCACAGATACGTTCCGGCTCGTTGTTGTATTTAAAACCGATATGGGATAAACAAATCACCAGATCGCATTTTTTCTCGTGTTTCAGGATACGGGTCATTTCGGTCGCGGTTTCCACCGGATCGTTATAAACGGTTTCCTTATAAAGCTTTTTGTCCACAAGTCCCTGTAATTCAACTCCCAATCCGAAAACGCCGATTTTGATACCGTCTTTTTCGAATATTTTATACGGTTTAACAATGTCGTTTAAAACCGTGTTTTTAAAATCGTAATTGGCCGAAACGAAATCAAATTTAGCATGAGGTAATTGTGCATAAAAACCGTCAATTCCGTTGTCGAAATCGTGGTTACCCATAGTGGCCAAGTCGTATTGTAACATGCTCATCAGTTTGAATTCCAGTTCGCCGCCATAATAGTTAAAATAAGGCGTTCCCTGGAAAATATCACCGGCATCCAGTAGTAATACGTTTGGTGTTTCTTTGCGGATTTCCTGTATCAGACTGGCACGACGCGCCACGCCACCCATATTTGGGTTTTTTGGATCCGTGGCTGGAAATGGGTCGATATGACTGTGAACGTCATTGGTGTGTAATATCGTAATCTTTTTAATATCCGGGGCAGTTGTAAAGCTGCTTAGTGAAAGGCCTCCAACAGAAACCAGAGCAGAGCTCGCTAATGTGCCTTTTAAAAATTCTCTTCTTTTCATCTTCTTAATCTTTTATTCCAGGATAATTCGTTCGGTTGTGATAACAGGTATAGTGTCGACTTTTTTAAAGTAATCGATCAACAGGTTGCGGAGTTTGTAATCCATATCATACGATTGAATTCCCTTTTTAAAGAAATTCATGCTGTCGCCACCATTGGATAAATAATCGGATGTAGCAACATAGTATACCTGATCCTCCTGAAGGGGTTTTCCGTTAACGCTTAACGATTTGATGCTTAAATTGTCTTTGTTGGCTACGATTTTTAAACCGGATAACGGATGCGGTTTGCGTTCTTTTAAAATGTATTCGGCCATTTCGCGAATCTGAGCGCCTTTTAATGCGATAATGATCAAACTATTTTCAAAAGGCATGATTTCAAAAGCGGTACGAGTGGTAACATCGCCTTTTGGGAGTGGCGCGCGGATTCCGCCATGGTTCAACAGACAGATATCAATGTTTTTTTTCTCGCGTGACTGGAAAATCGGGTTGCCCATTTCGATGGTTACATCGGCCAATAGGTTTCCGATGGTTGTTTGCCAGGTTCCTTTGCTTTTGTCTAAGGTTTCCGGGCAATAGGCCAGTACATGGTCGAGTTCCTGGTTGATGTGATCGCGGTAAGGCGCTACATAATCTTCGATAGATTTAACATCCGGGTAAGCATTTGTGACACCGATTTGTTTTCCTTCAATTTTGGTGTTGTAGTACTTTTGAGTGGTACAGGAAACCGATAAAAAAATGCCCGTAAGGACAATAATTGAAGTTAAAATACGGTTATACTTTCTTAATTTTGTCATTTGTTATAATCCTTATTTAATTAACTTTGTATTCCAAGTAAAAGTACTATGTTTTTAAAAACAATAAAGGATTTTTTCCTAAAAAAAATCATTAAAAAAAGATTACCAAACTATAAACTTACCGTTACAACAGAGAAAATACAAACGATTGGTTTATTGCTGGATGAAAGTTATTTTTCGGCTCAGGACAATCTGATAAAGGAGTTGGTTGCGCAGGGAATCCCCGAAAAAAACATCTCCATTTTGATTTATAAAGATAAGATTAAGAAAAAAGAGGTCTTTGATTATCCTTTTTTTAGCAGAAAAGATATCGCTTTGGGAGGAGAACCGGTTAAAAAGGAAGTATTGGATTTTTGTGAAAATCCATTCGATATGCTGATCGGATATTATGATGTGGAAAAAGCGCCGTTGGTTTGGGTGACGTTACAGTCGAAAGCCAAATTTAAAGCCGGATTTGCTACAATCGATAAGCGATTGCACCACTTTATGATCGCAACGGTAGCCGAAAAGTACCAGGAGTTTGTATCGGAATTGTTTCGATACCTGAAAATTTTAAACAAAATATAAAAAATAATCATGCAATCATTAATAGGAACCGGTGTTGCACTTGTTACACCATTTAAAAAAGATTTTTCGGTAGACACCGAAGCATTAATCCGAATTGTAAACCATGTTGTGGATGGCGGAGTAGAATATTTGGTCGTTTTGGGAACAACGGGCGAATCGGCAACGTTGAGCCAGGACGAAAAAGAACTGGTGATCAAAACGGTTATCGAAGCAAACAACGGTCGTTTACCATTAGTATTGGGTGTTGGCGGAAACAACACGCATAAAGTGGTGGAGGAGTTAAAAACACGCGATCTTTCGGCTTTCCAGGCGATACTTTCGGTTTCACCGTACTATAATAAACCGACTCAGGAAGGAATTTACCAACACTTTAAAGCGGTAGCGGAAGCATCTCCAATACCGGTTATTTTATATAATGTACCGGGAAGAACGGCGAGCAATATGGTACCATCGACGGTAATCCGATTGGCAAATGATTTTAAAAATATTATCGGAATCAAAGAAGCTGCTGGTGACATTGTGCAGGCAATGAAATTGATTCAGCACAAACCGGAAGGCTTTTTGGTGATTTCCGGAGATGATATGGTGACATTACCGATGGTTTTAGCCGGTGGTTCCGGAGTGATCTCTGTAATCGGTGAAGGTTTTCCAAAAGAATTCTCGGAAATGGTACGTTTGGGCTTAGAGCGAAAAGTAGATGAAGCCTATAAATTGCATTATCTGTTAGCCGACAGTATCGATATGATTTTCGAACAAGGTAATCCGGCCGGTATCAAAGCGGTGTTTAAATCACTGGGATTATCGGAAGATACGGTGCGTTTGCCATTGGTAAATGTTAACGAAGATTTAGCAAAACGCATTGACGATTTTGTAAAGAAAATAGTAAATTAGCCTTTAATTAAAAAAAAGAAATATATGTTATCAAAAACTATTGAAGCAGCTGTTAATAACCAGATTAAGGTAGAAGCGGATTCGTCACAGATATACTTAGCAATGGCGTCTTGGGCTGAAGTTCAGGGTTTTGAAGGGATTGCAACATTTATGTATGCGCAGTCCGACGAAGAAAGAATGCACATGCTAAAGCTTGTGAAATATGTAAACCAACGTGGCGGTCAGGCGCAAATTCCGGCCGTTATCGAGCCATCACTGGACTATTCGTCTTTTAAAGCATTGTTTACACAATTGTTCGAACACGAAGTAATGGTGTCGGCAAGTATCAACGAATTGGTTCACGTTTCCTTATCGGAAAGAGACTATGCAACGCATAACTTCCTACAGTGGTATGTTTCGGAACAAATTGAAGAAGAAGCTACAGCAAGAACTATTTTAGACAAAATCAATCTTATTGGAGACGATAAAGGAGGATTGTACCTGTTTGATAATGATATGAAAAATTTCAGCGGGAATCAGCCAACGTCGGCACAATAATAGTATAAAAAACAAGTTTAAAGAAGATGTCATTTTACGGACATCTTTTTTGTTTTTCGGCTGAAAAAAAAGATTTTGTATTCTCTAATTAATAACTAAATTTGCATTTGCTTTCGGAAAAAGACTTTTCCGGGTTTTGAAGGCATAAAAACTGATAAATAAAATGAGTAAATTTCTATACGTTTTTCTTGTTGCGGTTCTGTTAACCTCATGTAGCCAGTATCAAAAGGCTTTAAAATCGGAAGATTTGGCGATGAAATATGAAGTGGCAACCAAAATGTACGACGCCGGAAAATATTCAAAAGCGATACGTTTGTTCGAACAGATAGCGGCACCAAACCGAGGAAAACCTCAGGCTGAAAAACTGTTTTATATGTTTGCGCAGTCGTATTATCAGACCAAACAGTACTATTTGTCAGGATATCAGTTCGAATCGTTTGTAGCGGGTTATCCGAAAAGTGAAAAAAGAGAAGAAGCTGCTTTTTTAGGAGCGAAAAGCTTTTATCAACTGTCACCGGTTTATTCGATAGACCAGACCGATACGCAAAAAGGTATCGATAAATTACAAGAGTATATCAATACGTATCCGGATTCGCCTAACATGGCCGATGCGAATAAAATGATCACCGAATTGCGTCAGAAGCTGGAGAAAAAAGCATTCGAAATCGCAAAACAATACAATACTATCGGGGAATGGTCGCGCGATTACAATGCGGCGATTAAAGCACTGGACAATTTTATTGTCGATTACCCGGGTACAATTTATAAAGAAGATGCTTTGTTTTATAAGTTCGATTCGACCTATAAACTGGCAATAAACAGTATTCATTCCAAAATGGAAGACCGTTTGCACACGGCTAAAACAGCCTATTCGGCGCTAATCCGTTTTAAGGGAGATACCAAATACAAAGCAAAAGCCGATGAAATGTTGGCCAATATTGATAAAGAATTACAACAATTTTCTAAATAATTAAGAACGTCATGGATTTAAAAAAGACTACTGCTCCAGTTAACACGGTTACCTACAATAAGAGTAAGATTGAAGAGCCGACAGGAAACGTGTATGAAGCGATCACCATTATGGCAAAAAGAGCAAATCAGATTAATTCCGAAATCAAAAAAGAATTGATCGATAAGCTTGACGAGTTTGCTACTTACAATGACAGTCTTGAGGAAATTTTTGAAAACAAAGAGCAAATCGAAGTTTCCAAGTTCTACGAAAAACTACCAAAACCACATGCTTTAGCAGTGCAAGAGTGGTTGGATGGTAAAATCTATTACAGAGACTCAAATAAATAATCCTAATGTCTGTTTTAAGCGGTAAAAAAATAATACTGGGTGTTTCTGGTGGAATTGCCGCATATAAAACGGCAACATTAGTTCGACTTCTTATCAAAGCAGGTGCTCAGGTCCAGGTGGTCATGACACCTGCTTCTAAAGATTTTGTAACCCCCTTAACGCTGTCGACCTTATCCAAGCGACCGGTTTTTTCCACTTTTTTTAACGAAGAAGATGAGAATGCCGTTTGGAATAATCATGTCGATTTAGCGCTTTGGGCCGATCTGATCGTAATTGCTCCGGCTACGGCCAATACCCTTTCCAAAATGGTCAATGGCAATTGCGATAATCTACTCATTGCAACCTATCTTTCTGCAAAATGTCCGGTTTATTTCGCTCCGGCGATGGATTTGGATATGTATAAACATCCGTCTACCATTGCGAGTTTTAACGCTTTGCGGGATTTTGGGAATCATATTATTCCGGCCGAAAAAGGCGAATTGGCCAGTGGACTTTCCGGAGAAGGTCGTATGGCTGAACCCGAAAATATAGTCGCTTTTCTCGAAAAAGATCTGGAAGACCAATTGCCATTACGCGGAAAAAAAATACTGGTTACTGCCGGTCCTACATACGAAGCAATCGATCCGGTGCGTTTTATAGGAAATCATTCGTCCGGAAAAATGGGCTATGATATTGCCAAAGCTGCCGCCGATGCCGGAGCCGAGGTGATTTTAGTATCCGGTCCGACACATTTGGATATCAAACACGAACACATTCAGATCCGACGGGTGCAATCGGCACAGGAAATGTATGACGCGTGTCACGACTGTTTTGATCAGGTCGATACGGCTGTTTCGGCTGCTGCGGTTGCTGATTATCGTCCGAAAAATGTTGCTAGTCAGAAAATAAAAAAGAATGATGCTGCGTTTTCCATAGAACTGGAAAAAACAAAAGATATACTCGCTTCGCTGGGCGAGGTCAAAAAAAATCAGTTTTTGATTGGATTTGCACTGGAAACCGAAAATGAAATTGAGCATGCCAAGCAGAAAATTCAGAAAAAAAACTTAGATTTGATAGTTTTAAATTCATTAAACGATACCGGTGCCGGTTTTGGTAAACCTACCAATAAGGTAACGTTTATTGATAGGAATTTTTTAGTCGAGCCGATGGAACTTAAAACCAAAGAAGAAGTCGCTCAGGATATTGTCAACAAAATAATAGCTCATTATGCGTAACTGGATACTACTTATACTTACTTTTTTATCGTTAAACAGCTTTGCGCAGGAACTGAATTGTAGTGTAAGTGTAAATTACAGTCAGATTACAAACGTAAACCCGCAGATTTTCAAAACCCTCGAAAAGCAGGTGACGGAGTTTATGAACAATACCAAATGGACTGAAAAAACTTTTAAGCAAAACGAAAGAATCAACTGTGTGGTATTTATCACGGTAAACGGTTTCGATTCCAACAACTTCGATGCGACCATTCAGGTGCAATCGTCCCGACCAATTTACAACTCGACCTATTCGTCACCGGTGTTTAATATTAACGACAAAGATTTTAAATTCCGTTATGTCGAATTCGAAAATATGTATTTTAACCCGAATAGCTTTGATTCCAATCTGATTTCGGTTTTGGCATTCTATGCGAATATGATTATCGGGATCGATGCGGATACCTATCAGAATATGGGCGGTGGAAAATACCTGGATGCGGCTTTGGCAATTGCCAATGTAGCGCAGTCCAGCGGTTATGAAGGATGGATACAATCGGAAAAACGAAATACGCGTTACTATTTGATCAATGACATGTTATCGAATACTTACGCGCCTTTTAGAGAAGCGATGTACCAGTATCATTTACAGGGATTGGATCGAATGGCTGAAAATCAGAAAACGGCCAAGGAAAAAGTAATTGCTTCGATCGAAACCCTTTCGAAAGTACACGACGTACGTCCGAATTCGTTCCTGATGCGGGTGTTTTTCGATGCTAAAGTCGACGAATTGGTGAGCATGTATTCCGGCGGACCAAATGTCGATATTGTACAACTGACTGAAAAATTAAATAGAATATCTCCATTAAATTCTTCTAAATGGAGTAATATAAAATACTAAATTTGTGTTTTACTAAACCGCTGCACAAATTATGTTGACATCCTTATCGATTAAAAATTTTGCTCTGATTGAACAGTTGGATATTCGTTTTTCGAACGAGTTTTCGATTATAACCGGGGAAACCGGAGCAGGAAAGTCGATCTTATTGGGCGCGTTAGGCTTGGTGTTGGGACGCCGTGCGGATTTAACCTCCCTAAAAGATAAAGAACAGAAATGTGTGATCGAAGCACATTTCGAAATTCAATCCTACGCATTACAGCCTTTTTTCGAGGAAAACGATCTCGATTACGAAACGACAACCATCATTAGAAGGGAAATCCTGCCATCGGGTAAATCGAGGGCTTTCGTCAATGATAGTCCGGTAAACCTACAGGAATTACAGGAGTTGGGCGATTTTTTACTGGATATTCATTCACAGCACCAAACACGGGAATTAACAGACGAAGCTTATCAGTTGCAAATTCTGGATGCCTTAGCCGGTCATCAGGACTTGTTACAGGATTATAAAACCCGTTTGTCGCGTTATAAAGCCATCCGTTCGCAATTAAAACAATTACAGTCGGAAAAAGACGCCTTGTTAAAAGAACAGGATTATAATAGTTTTTTATTGGAAGAGCTATTGGCGGCCAATTTAAAAGATGGCGAGCAGGAAGAACTGGAAGCCGCTTTCGAACGATTAAACAACGTGGAATTTATCCGGGAAGCACTGGATAAATCGATGATGATTGCCAATGAAGAGCAAATCGGACTTATTCAGAACTTAAAAGAAGTCAAAGCGACCTTGCTAAAAATAGCACCGTTGTCTATAGAATACCAGGATTTGTCCGACCGGGTTTCCAGTGTGCTGATTGAGTTTGATGATATCGCCGATGAATTACAACGGCATTCTGAAGCCTTAATGAGTGACCCGGAACAATTGGAACTGACCAATCAGAAATTACAAAATATCTATTCGCTTCAGAAAAAGCATCAGGTAAACACTGTTGCCGAACTGTTGGCAATCCAACTGGCGCTTGACGAAAAAGTCGTTCAGGCTGACGATATGGATAGCCGGATTGAAGCCTTAAACCGGGAAGAAACGGAGCTAAAAGAAAGTTTAAACGGATTGGCGGAAACGATTTCGGCAAACCGTACAAAAGCAGCACCGGTTTTAATCGGACAAATAACCGAAATACTTGCGGAACTGGGCATGCCAAATGCCCGTTTTGAATTCGATATCCGCCCGTCGGAAACGTTTTTACCATTGGGAAAAGACGAAGCGCAATTGTTGTTTTCGGCCAACAAAGGAACCAGTTTCGGATTGCTGAAAAAAGTAGCTTCCGGAGGGGAAATGTCGCGAATTATGCTGGCTGTAAAAGCCATACTGGCCAATTATACCAAATTGCCCACCATTATATTTGATGAAATTGATACCGGAGTTTCCGGGGAAATTGCCCATAAAATGGGGGATATTATGAAAAAGATGAGTCGGAAAATGCAGGTTTTTGCCATTACGCATTTACCGCAAATTGCCGCCAAAGGAAATCAGCATTATAAAGTATTTAAATTCGTACAGGGAGAAACCACGGTTTCCGAATTAAAACTGCTGACCAATGAAGAGCGTATTGTGGAGATTGCGGAAATGCTTTCCGGAAAAGATATCTCCGATTCGGCACGTAACCATGCCCGATCGTTATTAATGGATTAAAAGGATTTTGTTTTGGAAGAAAATATTAGTTACTACGAAAATCAGTTCATCCGGGCTGATGCTTTGATTTCGGATGGAAATGTGTCCGAAGCAAAAGAAATTCTCGAAGAAATTCTGGATCAGTATCCGGATTTTGGAAAAGCACACAATCACCTGGGATGGATCTATTATACGAAACTGAGTAATCACGAAAAAGGAGCCTATCACTACAAACTGGCCATGCGTTTTGACCCGAAATACCCGGCGGCTTACCTGAATTATACCTATTTATTAGTCGATCTGGGACGATTAGAGGAAGCTAAAGAGCATATCGCCGAAACGCTGAATACACTTGAAGGAGCCGATAAAGCATCCTATAATAGCGAATTAGGACGGATTTATGAAATGGAATTTAACCTGATTCCGGCTTATGAAGCCTATAAAAAAGCGGCGTCCTACGGGTTTGGCGCTCAGTTTATTGAGAATATGAAGATGAATATGAACAGGGTGAAAGATAAAATGACTATTTTTGAAAAATTAAAATTGAAATTTACTTAAAAACATAGCTATGTACAATTTATTAAAAGGAAAAAGAGGGATCATTTTTGGAGCGTTAGATGAGAATTCAATCGCCTGGAAAACGGCTGAGCGCGTACATGAAGAGGGAGGAACATTTGTTTTGTCCAATGCTCCGATTGCAATGCGTATGGGTACGATCAACCAGTTGGCAGAAAAAACAGGTTCCCAGATAATTCCTGCTGATGCTACTTCCGTTGAAGATTTGGAAAACCTGGTAGAAAAGGCAATGGAAATCCTTGGTGGTAAGATTGACTTCGTTTTGCACTCCATTGGGATGTCTGTAAATGTAAGAAAAGGAAACCACTATACGAATCAGAATTATGATTTTACAGAAAAAGGATGGGACGTATCTGCGGTATCCTTCCATAAAGTAATGCAGGTTTTATACAAAAAAGACGCCATGAACGAATGGGGAAGTATCGTAGCCTTAACCTATATGGCGGCACAACGTGTATTCCCGGATTATAACGATATGGCCGATAATAAAGCCTATTTAGAGTCGATCGCACGTAGCTTCGGATATTTCTTCGGAAGAGACAAAAAAGTACGTGTAAACACGATTTCACAATCGCCTACGCCAACGACTGCCGGTCAGGGAGTAAAAGGTTTCGGTGGATTTATTTCTTTCGCCGATAAAATGTCGCCGCTAGGAAATGCTTCTGCTTTAGACTGTGCTAACTATACCGTAATGATGTTCTCGGATCTTACTAAAAAAGTAACGTTGCAGAACCTGTTACACGACGGAGGATTCTCGAATATGGGAGTAAGTCAGGAAGTAATGGAAGCTTTCGAAGAAGGATTAGCCAATAAAAACGACTAAAAGTATAGCGTAATTGAAAATAGAATTACTCGTGAAAACCATCTCTTTGAGGTGGTTTTTTTCTTTTTATAAAGTTTATCTTTGTTAAAAAATAAAGAACCCATGTATTTTTCATTGATAATTCCGGTGTATAACCGACCGGATGAAATTGAGGAACTGTTGCAAAGTTTGGTGCGACAGAATTATAACGAAGCTTTCGAAGTCGTGATAGTGGAAGACGGCTCTACTATTCCGTGTGAAACGGTTGTGGAGGCGTTTAAAAGCAAATTGTTTATTTCCTATTACAACAAGCCCAATTCCGGGCCGGGCGATTCCCGTAACTACGGAATGCGAAAAGCTATCGGACACTATTTTATTATTTTGGATTCCGATTGCATCTTACCGGAAAATTACGTAACTTCCATAGCCAATAACCTACAAAAAAACTATGTAGATTGTTTTGGCGGACCTGACAATGCATTGGATTCTTTTTCGGACATTCAGAAGGCGATTAATTTTACGATGACAGCATTTCTAACCACGGGCGGTATTCGTGGCGGTTCCGAAAAAATCGGAAAATTCCAGCCGCGAAGCTTTAATATGGGCTTGTCTAAAAAAGCATTTGAAGCCTCCGGAGGATTTGGAAATATTCATCCGGGAGAAGATCCGGATCTGTCGATACGACTGTGGGAAATGGGATTTGAAACCAGATTGTACAAAGATTCGTATGTATATCATAAACGACGTATTGATTGGAGTAAATTCTATAAACAGGTCAATAAATTTGGAAAAGCAAGACCAATATTGGATTCCTGGTATCCAAAATACCGGAAAATAACCTTCTGGTTTCCAACCTTATTTTGCTTTGGATTTTTGGTTGCGATAGCGCTTTATGCATTTGGAATTCCGTTGCTTTTTCAGTGTTATGCTTTATATTTTGCGATTTTATTCCTATCGGGAATCATTGAAAATGCGAGTTTAAAGATTGGGTTTTTAGCGGTTATAGCCGCCGTAATTCAATTTTACGGCTACGGAATTGGCTTTTTTAAATCGTTTTTTAGGATAACTGTACTAAAAAAACAACCGGAAAAGGCATTTCCGGAATTATTTTTTAAAAAATAAGACATGACAAAAATTGTAGGACTCACCGGCGGGATCGGAAGTGGGAAGTCGACCATCGCGGAATATATTCATTCGAAAGGTGTTCCGGTTTATATAGCTGATGATCAGGCGAAAAGAATAATGGACGATCCTGAAATTGTAAAAAAAGTCCGGGAAATTTTTGACGAGAATGTTGTGGAAAATGAAAAATTAAATCGCAAAAAAATTGCGGAATTAGTGTTTTCTTCACCTAATTTATTAAAAAAATTAAATGAAATTATACATCCGGCTGTTAAAGAAAATTTTGATAAATGGTTAAAAAATAATAAAAAAAGTAATTTTATAGTTAAAGAAGCTGCAATTCTTTTTGAGAGTGGTAGTTATAAAGATTGCGATAAAATAATATTGGTAACGGCCCCGCAAGATATTCGTATTGAACGGGTTATGAATCGGGATAAAGTTAGTCGCGATCAGGTACTCGACCGTATGAAAAACCAGTGGGACGATGCGAGGAAAGCAGAATTTAGCGATTATATAATAGACAACACCGATTTGACCATTTCTTTAAAAGAAGTGGATTTAATTCTTAAAGAATTGAATAAAATGTAAAAACCGCCATAGATGTTAATCTTTGGTTAATGTTTTTAAGGAATAAATGTTAAAATGTTAATTTTGTTTTGATGAATAAAACGAGATTCCTCTTATTGATTATCCTGATGAGCCTGTCGTTGGTGGGTATTATTCTGGTACAATTATTCTGGATTAATACTTCCTACAAGAACAACGAAGAACAATTCAAGTACCACGTACAACAGGTTATCGGTAGTGTAGCGAATAAACTACAACAACAGGAGTACTTTGAGTTCTATGAAAAGTTCAACAAGTTAAAGGACAGTATTGGAAAAGTACCGAGACAAAGCGATTTGTTAGAGTATTTTTATGTAAAACGCGATCCAAAAACCAACGAGCAAATCATTTACTCCAATACCATCGTTTTAGAAGATTACAATTTAAACCGTTCGTTCTTTGATAAAAGATCTGACTCCGTTTCGCTCAAAAGTTTCGTAGCGAAACGAAAAACAGAAATCTATAATGGAAATGTGGTCGATAATGCCGCAACTTTTCAGAAAGCACCAATGCCTGATGTAACGATCGAAAAGGAAGGAAATCTCGATATTCTGGATAAAGCCCAGTTTGAGATCTATTTTAAGGATATCGTAGGTTTAAAACCGATTCAGGAGCGTGTTTCGAAAGAGAAGCTGCACAATATGCTGCAAAACGAACTCAGTCAGTACGGTGTGAAAACGCCTTTTGAGTTTGGAATTTACAGCAATATGCTGGCCACCAAAGTAAAATCGGAAAATTTTAATTACGATAAAAACTCAACCTACAGTATTCCGGTGTTTCCGGATAACGAAGGACAAAGCAAATACCAGCTATTGTTGAGTTTTCCGCAAAAAAATAAATTCCTTTTTTCGTCATTGGTCGGTATAACCACCCTTTCCATCATCTTTACGCTGGTCATTATTGTAGCCTATTTTAGCGCACTAAACCAGCTGATACGACAAAAACAGATTTCGGAGATCAAAACCGACTTTATCAACAATATGACCCATGAGTTTAAAACACCTATTGCCACGATCAATCTGGCTTTGGATGCGATTAAAAACCCAAAGATCATCGATGATAAGGAAAAAGTACAACGCTACCTGCAAATGATACGGGATGAGAACAAACGAATGCACGCACAGGTAGAAAATGTACTACGGATTTCCAAGCTTGAAAAACGGGAATTGGAAATCAGTAAAGAACCAACAGATGTTCATACGATAATAGAAGATGCAATGGAGCATGTTAACCTTATTGTGGAAGACCGCGGCGGGATCATTAAAGAACATCTGAATGCCAAACGAACCACGATATTGTTAAACGACGTACATTTTACGAATGTAATGGTTAACATACTGGATAATGCAATAAAATATTCACCGGAAGCACCGATAATTGACGTGATAACAGAAAATGTCAAAGATTTTATACTGATAAAAGTAAAAGATCACGGAGCGGGAATGAGTAAAGTGGCTCAAAAAAGAATTTTTGAGAAATTTTACCGGGAACATACCGGCGATTTACACAATGTAAAAGGACACGGGCTTGGATTAGCCTATGTAAAGCGAATTGTTGAAGACCATAACGGTCAGATATTCGTTGAAAGTGAGAAGGGAAAAGGAAGTACCTTCATTATAAAAATGCCACTAATAAATTAATGATATGGATACGACTAACAAAAAAATTCTTTTAGTAGAAGATGACCCCAATTTTGGAGCAGTGCTCAAAGATTACCTTTTAATAAATGATTTTGAAGTTACTTTAGCCAAAAACGGAATGGAAGGTTTCGAAAAATTCAAAAAAGACAACTTCGATTTATGTATTTTGGACGTAATGATGCCTTACAAAGATGGTTATACCTTAGCGAGAGAAATCCGCGAAAAAAATAAAGAAGTGCCGATTATCTTTTTAACGGCAAAATCAATGAAAGAAGACGTTTTAAAAGGGTATAAAGTAGGTGCAGATGATTACTTGAACAAACCTTTTGACTCGGAAGTTTTATTGATGAAGATCAAAGCGATCATCCAGCGTAAAGCTTCAGAAGTAAAAACAGACAATACAAAATTTGAATTCCAGATTGGTAAATTCCATCTGAACTCCAAATTGCGTTTCCTTTCGTTCCAGAATGAGGAGCCGATCAAATTGTCACCAAAAGAAAATGAATTGCTAAAAATGTTGGCCTTACATGAAAATGATTTGATGCCAAGAGAATTAGCATTAACCAAAATCTGGAGAGACGACAACTACTTCACCTCAAGAAGTATGGACGTTTATATTGCCAAATTACGTAAATACCTGAAACAGGATGAGGATGTTGAAATCCTGAACATCCACGGAGAAGGTTTCCGTTTGGTAATCAAAAATAAAGTTACAGAATAAAAAGCACCCAAGCTACTTAGAAAAAAAGAAGCGCCCGGATTCAAATCCGGGCGCTTTTTTTATAACTTATTGAATACACCTGACAGGTTTTCGAAACCTGTCAGGTGTTTTAGATGGTTTCAAAAAACTGTCAGGTGTTTTATAGGGTTCGCTTATTTCCAGTCCAATTGTAGTGCGAAACAGGTCTTATCGGCTTTAGCAACCGAAAAATAAGTTGGTTTGACTTCCGGTGTTTTATGAATCGAGATCGTATCATTCAGACTCAATTCCCGTAAAAAATTCATTTCAAAGCTTTTGATTTCCTGTTTCAGGACGGCTTTGGCATCGAGCGTATCCAAACACCATTCCAGGTATTTTACGTTGTTTACGTGATTCACAATGTCCAGATCAGATAATACCACATTTCGGTTGGCTACGGTCTCCGTATCGCGGGAAACATTAATCTTAGAAAAGTGCTGTTCGGTGGCATGCCACTCCGGATATTTTTCAAAATGTTCGTGTGGTAACGCCAAGGCTTCGGCTTTTCGGAGTTTGGTATTAAAAACCGCCCAAAAAGTAGAAGCTCCGGCTACTTTTTTTCCATTCAGATACATTTCGATATTTCGGATGGAACGCGAACCCTGTAGGTCTTCGATCCAGGTTTTAACGGTTACTTTGTCCATCCATTTGGGAAGAACGTCGGTTATTTCTACGCGAATACGACTCAAAACCCAGGCCTGATCGTGTTGTTGCATATCATTAAAACTCAATCCACCGTGAATGGAATGTTCTGCGGCTGTTAATTGCAGGATATTGCACAAATCGACATATTTCAGGTAACCGAAAGGAGTACATTGTGTAAAATTAATTTCCCATTCGTGTTCGAAAACGGAAGTAAAATCAGGGGATATAGGCATTGTTATGTATTTTGGGTTTGTTGATCCGCATACGCGATAAGCTGCTCAACCGGTGTATTATAATCGAACCATTGGGCGTTTTCGGTACGTTTAAACCAGGTAATCTGCCGTTTGGCAAAGCGCCGTGTATTCTTTTTAATTTCTTCGATAGCAAAATCGAGTGTGTAATCACCGTCAAAATAACTAAATAATTCCCGATAACCGACGGTTTGTAAGGCGTTTAACGTTTTATTGGGATAAAGCAATTTGGCTTCTTCGAGCAAACCGGCATCCAACATCAGATCCACACGGCGATTGATACGGTCGTACATTACTTCGCGCTCGGCTTCCAGTCCGATGACTACCGGAATAAAATTGCGTGCATTTTTTTTCTGATTCAGAAAGGAAGAATACGGCTTTCCGCTACCAAGGCTAACTTCCACAAAGCGCATCATACGCTGTGGGTTTTGTAATGTTTGCGGATTTTCGGCACTTATTTTTTGATAGTATTCCGGATCGAGTCGCGCGAGTTCTTCCTGAAGGTAGGTAATTCCTGTGTTTTCGTAGTTTTCCCGAATGTTTTCCCGTACCGACGGATCGATTTCCGGAAAATCATCAAACCCCTTTAAAATGGCATCTACATACAAACCGGAACCGCCCACCATAATCTGGACATTGTTTTTAGCAAACAGTTCGTCGAGCTTGGTTGTAGCGTCTCTTTCGAAATCGCCAACCGTATACGGATCGAAAACCGAAATATGCTGGATAAAATGATGCGGCGCTGCGGCAAGTTCAATAGCAGACGGCACCGCGGTACCGATGGTCATTTCTTTAAAAAACTGACGACTGTCGCAGGAAAGGATATCGCATTTAAAATGTCGGGCGAGTTCTATGCTTAAAGCCGTTTTGCCAATAGCGGTCGGGCCTATAATGGTGATCAGGTAATTAGCCATTTGTTAATTTTTCGCCACAATGATGGCAATATCTGGAATCTTCGTTATAAATGATGGTTGTACAGGACGGACATTTTCGTTTTCCGTCTATATCCGGAGCATTTCGCTTGGCATTCGCAAACTCGGCTGTTACGATACCGGTTGGAACTGCAATGATACCATAACCCATGATCATAATAAAAGCCGCGATAATCTGACCTAAGGTAGTAATCGGAGCAATATCGCCATAGCCTACGGTTGTAAGGGTAACAATACACCAGTAAATGCTTACCGGAATACTGGTAAACCCGCTTTCCGGACCTTCGATAACATACATGATGGCGCCAAGTAAAATGGAAACCACCAAAATAAAGTAAATAAATACGATGATTTTGGTTCGACTGGCTTTAATGGCCAGTTTTAGCTGGGATTCCTGACCGGTAAAATGCACCAGATTCAGAATTCCAAACAAACGAAGTAGTCGTAAGGCTCTGATAACAGACAACATTCGTGATCCGGGGACAAAAAAGGACAAATACATCGGTAAGATGGAAATAAGATCCACGATACCGTAAAAGCTAAAAATATATTGTAGCGGACGTCTGTTACAAATGATCCGGAGTGCGTATTCAATACTGAAAAACACGGTGATAATCCATTCCGAAACCACGATAAATGTATGGTGTTTCAAATCGAGTTTTTCGATCGATTCGAGCATTACCAGTAAAACACTCAATAGAATAACACCCAATAAGGCCAAATCGAAAAGACGTCCGGCAAACGTATTGGAACCATAAATAACAATATACGTTTTTTGCTTAAAAAGATCGTATTTGGTTTTTAAAGCTTTCAAAACGGTTAGGTGTTAAAACGTTACTACTTTGTTGACTTTTTTCTTTCGCAGGTAATTCTGGATAATATTGCGTGTGTCCCGGTTGTTTTCCATCGGGATAATGATCTTTTTTAGAATATCGATATTATTGATCTGATAATTCAGGTCGTAAAAACAATAGCCTTTATAAATGCCGTTTTCTACCAATATGGCCGTTCTTTCGTCGATACTGCGACCGCGATCCACAATAACCATATTTTGGTTCTGAAACTGATAGTTGTCGATAAAATCCTGTACGCGTACATTGTATTCTGCAGGACTTTCCTTACCGATGCAGGCGCCGTTACATTGTTTGATATCGTATTGAAAACAACCTTTTTTGGTGTCGTACAAACCATTGATCTTCTGACATAACTGGTATTCGGCGGTAATCTTATGCAGGAAGTTTTTACCTTCCACAACGGTTACAAAAGAGGTGATCTCTTTTTTACGACCATCGGCTTTAGCCAGACGAAGACTTAAATAGCCCTCACTGTCTTTTTCGGCATATAAAGCCCATGGAAAGATGGTTTTGCGTTGGGCGCGGTTATAAACCGGTTTGTTGATCTTGATTTCTTCGCTTTCTTTTAAAAGCGCAATCAATTCGCTACCGGTTTCTTCAAAAGTGACGGCGTAGACCTCGTTTTGTATTTTTTTAGCCTTACGGGAAGTCCCTGTAAAATGCTGGTTCACGCGTTTTTTTATGTTTTTGCTTTTGCCGATGTAAATAATGGTTCCGTCTTCGCGATGGATGTAGTAAATGCCGGTTTTGGATGGAATACCTTCCACAATATCCAGCAATTTTGGCGACATCCCGGATTTGATTTCCTTTTTGATAAACGTGGTAACGATTTCCTTTTTAAGATCCTTGGACAAAAGCATTTTAAACAGCTTTACGGTAGCCATCGCATCGCCGGTTGCGCGGTGACGGTCGGCGATTGGAATTCCAAGACTACGAACCAGTTTTCCAAGACTGTAGGAAGGTTGGTCGGGAATTAGTTTTTTGGACAACTCCACAGTACACAGCGTATTTCGGTTGAATTCATAACCCAGTCGGCGGAATTCCATACGGAGCACGCGATAATCGAAAGCCGCATTGTGGGCTACGATAATACAATCCTGTGTGATTTCGATGATGCGTTTGGCGACTTCATAAAATTTAGGAGCCGAACGCAGCATGGCATTATTAATACCGGTCAGTTTAACTACAAACGGTTGTATGGGAATTTCAGGATTGACCAGACTAATAAACTGATCAACCACTTCATGGCCGTCGAAACGATAGATAGCAATTTCGGTAATGCCCTCTTCGTTATATTGTCCTCCTGTCGTTTCTATGTCAAGTATAGCGTACAATTCTGTGTCTGAGTTTTAAAATTCGCGGTTAGCGGGAGCCAAAAATACTGCTTCCGATCCGTACCATTGTACTGCCGCAGTCGATAGCAATCGCATAATCGCCCGACATGCCCATAGATAAAATGGAAAGGTCAGTAGTTTGGGTTTTGTTATTTTTATACGTGTCAAAGATAGCTTTTAAACGGCTAAATTCTTTTTTAATTTGTGCTTTACTATCGGTAAAGGTTGCCATTCCCATTAATCCCGTAATTCGCACGTTTTGTAAGTCCTGTAAAGCATCGGAAGTGAGCAATGTTTGTAATTCGTTTTCATCCAATCCGAATTTGCTTTCTTCTTCGGCTATATATATCTGCAGCAGGCAATCGATAACCCGATTGTTTTTTTGAGCCTGCTTGTTAATTTCCTGTAATAGTTTTAAACTGTCCACACCGTGAATAAGGCTCACATAAGGCGCCATATATTTCACTTTATTGGTCTGAACATGTCCAATCATATGCCATTGGATATCCTTAGGCATTTGTTCCCATTTCTCGGTCATTTCCTGGATCTTATTTTCACCGAAAATACGCTGACCGGCTTCATAGGCTTCCATTAAATCGGAAACGGGTTTGGTTTTGGAAACGGCTACCAGCGTAACCTGTTCCGGTAAGCCCGCTTGTATTGCTGTAAGATTTTCACGTATTGTCATAGCGTCATTACTGTTTTTGCCAAAATTAAATTTCATAAACCACAAGACCGCTTCTGAACTTCGGTTCGATAAACGTGCTTTTTGGTGGCATGATCAAATTGGCATCGGCCAGATCCTTAATTTCTTTAATATTAATCGGGAAGAGCATAAAACCGACTTCAAATTCGCCATTATCGACCTGTTCTTTGATGGTTGTAATGGATTTTGTACCGGGAACATATGCAATTCTGTCGTCCGTTCGCAAATCTTCAATACCCAGTATCGGTTGTAAAACCGTTTTGTAAAGAATCTGAGCATCTAACCCGGACAAGGCATCATCAAAGATAAAGTTTTCTTCTTTAAGTTTTAAAGAATAAAAATCGTTATCCAGATACATACCAAATTCAAATTTATGCTTTGGTTTCCACAATTCCTGCTTTTTGCTTTTGATCACAAAATTATCGGCCAGTTTTTTGATAAAATCCTCTTTGGTAAAACCATTCAAATCGCGGATCAATCGGTTGTATTCGTATATTTTTACGTTGGTATCGGCAATCAGATAACTCATAAAATAATCCAGATTCTGATTCCCGGAATTTTTGTCCTGTTCGTATAATAATTCCGCCGATGCAGAACGATGATGGCCGTCGGCAATATACAAATCGCCAATGCTTTTAAATTGTTCCTGCAGCCATTGGATTTCGTTTTCGTCTGCAATCTTCCAGAGCGTATGTTTCTCTTTATTTGTCGTAGAAAAGTCCAATAGCGGACGTTCCTGCGATTTCGCTGTGATCCATTCGCTTAAAGCGGTAGTACTGTTATAGGTGATCAATACAGGTTCGGTATTAAAACCGGTTTGATGCAAATAATCTTTAAATAAATCCACACGATACTGTAGCGTATCCTCGTGTTTTTTGATCACGTTATCCTGATAATCCTTGATGGAGGTTCCGGCCAGAATTCCGATAAACGCATGGTTTTTGGATTCGATCTGATACAGATACAATACCGCCTTTTCTTCCTGAACCAGAATCCTGTCCCGCTTAAAATCGGCATATTTATGCGCCACAGCTTTAAAGCGCTTGTCAAAACCGATTTTTTGCTGGTTCATATACGCCGGATTTAAAATATGCAAAAAGGAAAACGGATTAAACTCCAGGTAAGCAGCCAACTCGGTTGCCCCGTAATCGTCGTACGAACGGGAAGTCACCAGACTTACTTTGTCTGCCGTAGGATGAACCGCTTTAAAAGGTTGTATTATAGCCATTGAATCGAAATTAAAATTGGCAATTGATAACCGAAATTACCAATTGCCAATCGGGTATACGTATCATTATGCGAACATTTTCGCTACTTTCTCTGCTTTTTTGCTTTCGGAATAATCGTAGAAACCTTCACCGGATTTTACACCCAGTTTTCCGGCCATTACCATGTTTACCAATAATGGACATGGGGCGTATTTCGGATTTTTAAATCCGTCGTACATTACGTTAAGGATCGAAAGACATACGTCCAATCCGATAAAATCGGCCAATTGCAATGGTCCCATCGGATGTGCCATTCCCAGTTTCATTACCGTATCGATTTCGGATACACCGGCTACGCCATTGTATAGCGTTTCGATAGATTCGTTGATCATTGGCATTAAAATACGGTTGGCTACAAATCCGGGATAGTCGTTTACTTCTACTGGTGTTTTTCCCAGTTTTACAGACAACTCCATAATCGTTTTGGTTACTTCGTCTGTTGTGTTATAACCGCGGATGATTTCGACCAGTTTCATAATCGGCACCGGGTTCATAAAGTGCATTCCTATAACACGTGCCGGGTTTTTCACCACAGAAGCAATCTGCGTAATGGAAATGGAAGAAGTATTGGAAGCTAAAATGGTGTTTTCATTACAAACCTCGCTTAGTTGTTTAAAAATGTTCAGTTTTAACGTTACATTTTCCGTAGCTGCTTCTACAACCAGGTCGGCATTTACCACACCGTCTGCAATATCGGTATAGGTGATGATGTTTTCGATAGTCGCTTTTTTGTCGGCTTCGGTAATGGTTCCTTTGGCAATCATACGATCCAGGTTGCCTACGATGGTAGCCATCCCTTTTTCCAGTGATTTTTCGGAAATATCAATTAATAATACTTTAAAACCGCTTTGTGCAAAAGTATGCGCAATTCCGTTGCCCATTGTTCCGGCTCCGATTACAGCTATGTTTTTCATTTTTAGGGTTGTTTTTTAATGTTTGTTATGATTCCGTTTGATAGTAACGTATTCGGGATGATAATCCTGTTTTGGGTATCGTCCAGAATAATGGTGTCGTGTAAATTTACTTCCAGTACACGTCCCGATTTGCCCTGGAATTCGATATAATCGTTTACGCGAAACGGTTTAAAAATCAGGATAAAAATACCACCTACGATATTGCTCAGTGCCTGTTGTGAGGCAAATCCGGCGATTAAGGTGGTTACACCGGCACCGGCGAGTAACGAATGACCGTAGGTTTTGGCGATCGGTAAGGTGAGCAATGCCCATCCAAATCCGAAAAGATAGATAATAGCGGTCGCAAAATGTTTAAAAAAAACATAATTCGTCGGATCGCTGTCTATGATGTTGGATTTTTTGAAGATCAGTCGCTTTAGATACAAATTGGCAAAATACGAGAATAGCAGCGTCAGTCCGCAAATAATTGCGAAATGTACCAGCGTTTCCGTATCCTGAAGCAACTTTTGGATCATGGTTATTTTTTAAAACAGTCGATAATCTGATGTGCCACACGAAGTGCCTCTGTTCCGTCTTCCAATGTTACAATTGGTGTTGTATTGTTGTTAATGGCATCGGCAAAAGTCTCCAGTTCGTCCAGAATGGCATTGTTTTGTTCCACGCTTGGATTGTCGTAATAGATTTGTTTTTTGACCCCTTCGGCATTTTGAAGGATCATATCAAAATCGCCGGGTACTTCCGGAGCGTCTTTCATTTTCACCACTTCGCAGATTTTCTCGAGGTAATCCACCGAAATATAGGCATCTTTCTGGAAAAAACGGGCTTTACGCATGTTTTTCATCGAAATCCGACTGGAAGTTACGTTGGCCACACAACCGTTTTCGAACTCGATACGGGCATTGGCAATGTCCGGAGAATCGCTGATCACCGAAACACCACTGGCGCTAATATTTTTTACTTTGGATTGTACCACACTTAGAATCGCGTCGATATCGTGAATCATCAGATCCAGTACTACCGGAACATCGGTACCACGCGGATTAAACTCCGCCAGACGGTGCGTTTCGATAAACATCGGATTTTCGATTTTGTCTTTTACCGCTTTAAAAGCCGGGTTAAAACGTTCCACATGACCTACCTGACCTTTAACCTGATGTTTGGTTGCCAGCGCAATAATTTCACGTGCTTCTTCTACCGTATTCGCGATGGGTTTTTCCAAAAAAACGTGTTTTCCATTTTCGATCGCTTCTTTGGCACAATCGAAATGCGAAAGGGTAGGAGTTACAATATCAACCACGTCAACAGCCTGAATAAGCGCTGTGATCGAGTCGAATTTCCGGTAACCGAATTCCTGAGCCACTTTTTCGGCATTATCGGTATTCGGGTCGTAAAACCCTACTAATTCATATTTTTCAGATTGATTGAGTAATCGCAAATGTATTTTTCCAAGGTGGCCGGCACCTAATACGCCAACTTTTAGCATGAGCATCTATTTTCAACAAAAATAAAAGATTTCGACGTAAAAACTTCTATTTCAAATTTAAAAGTTAGGGGATTTTTTTAAGGAGAAGACCGTGTTAATAATTTCCGGAGATGGATTTCAAATTGTAAATTTGTTTGTTATTTTTACCCTTTAATAATTGCCATAAAAGTGAGAGATACTGCCAAACATCAAGGACTTCGAAATCAGCTGGTAACCGTATTACAACAAAAAGGTATTACGGACAGAAATGTATTGGAAGCCATTAAAAAAATCCCGAGACATCTGTTTTTAAATTCAGGATTTGAAGATTTTGCCTACCAGGATAAGGCCTTTCCGATCGGAGCCGGGCAGACGATTTCGCAACCCTACACGGTAGCGTTTCAATCGGAATTATTACAGGTGAAAAAAGACGACAAAGTACTGGAAATCGGAACGGGCTCGGGTTACCAAACAGCCGTTTTGTGTATGATGGGGGCAAAAGTGTACAGTGTGGAACGCCAGAACGAACTGTTTAAAAGTACGTCCTTATTATTGCCAAAACTGGGAATTCGTCCGAAACAATTGTCATTTGGCGACGGCTATAAAGGATTGCCAAATTTTGCGCCTTTCGATAGTATTATCGTAACGGCTGGTGCGCCGTTTATTCCACAACCGCTTATGGCGCAACTTAAAATTGGCGGCCGACTTGTTATTCCATTGGGAGAAGACGTTCAGGTGATGACCTTGCTGATCCGTAAAAACGAAACACAATTTGAAAAGCACGAATTCGGTGACTTCCGATTCGTTCCTTTACTGGAAGATAAAAATTAATGAAAACGTCCGCTTCTTTGGCGGACGTTTTTTTTATTGATGCACCAACAGGTTGAGGTAGCGTTCCAGACTTTCTTTTTCCGCCTGAGCTACGATTAGCAACAGGTTTTCTTTGTTTTGAGCTGTATTGGCTTCATTCAGCGCATTTTCAAACACTATTTTGGAAGCCGGATCACCTTTGATCAAAGCATAAAGATAACCGTGTTGGATTAAAATGGAATTCATCACCAAACGGGCAACCTTATTGTTTCCGTTTGTAAAAGCCTGTATAAAACAGAACTGCGAAAGGATTTCACCCGCCAGAATCACCGGATGTAATTTATTTTTATTGGTTTCGTACCATAAAAATAGGTCATCCATCAGTTTTGGAATACTGTTGGCACGGGGTAAGGCATCGGAACTATTGTTTGGAACATTGTCCGTACTTCGATATTTTCCGGATTCGTCGGGAGCAATACCGCGGACGATCAGATTGTGAAGCGTGAAAATATCTTTTTCGGCTATAAAACTATTCTTTTCCGGAAGACTTTCGAGGTAACGAATGGCTTCCTGATGGTTGATTGCTTCGAGGTGTTCCCGCATACTTTTCCCGGAAATGGTTTCGCCTTTCTGAATTACGGCACGGGTTTCGTCCAGTGAAAAAGCCGCTCCATCCAACTGATTGCTGCAAAATATATAATCCAGCGCAAGGGTTTGCCGGATGGTTTCGGTTTCGAACGACCGGAAGCGTGTTACTTTTTCCTTTAAATTGTCGATCTCGTGTAATAGGATTTGCAGTGCGGCCGGAATGGAATAGGTCTTGGTAAAAGCGTTGCGTTTGAGTTCTTCCTCGGCCATTTGTATCGCTTTTAAAGCCAATTCGTCCTGACCGACTTCGTAGAGAATCTTTTCTTTAAGCCAGTTGATCAATAAGGTGTCGAAATCGATTTCGAGTAAGGTAGCCAGTTTGACAAGTTGTTCGCGTGTTGGTTTACGCTGACCGTTTTCAAATTTACTAATCAATGCCTGATCGATCTGAAGCATCTGCGCCACTTCGCGGGTTTTAAGTCCTTTTTGTTCGCGGGCGTTTTTGAGTAGGTCTTTCATGCTTCAGGCTTTTCATGACAATTTTAGTCATAAATCAGCAAATGTAAAACACTTTTAAGCGATAATTTAGTGTACTTTTTTGATTCGGTCTAAATCCCGTTTGTTATCCCGGTCTTTTATAGTCTCCCGTTTGTCGAAGTTTTTCTTACCACGGCAAAGCGCGATATCCAGTTTTGCCAGTCCTTTTTCGTTGGTAAACAAACGAAGTGGAATAATGGTAAGTCCTTTGTTTTGCATGCTTTTTAAAAGACTTTTCAGCTCTTTTTTGTTCAGCAGTAACTTACGCTCGCTTTTGGCTTTATGGTTGTAATGCGTGCCGTACAGGTATTCTTCGACATGCGAATTGATCACAAACAGTTCATGACCGTGAAATTCACAGAAACTCTCGGCTATAGAGGCTTTTCCCAAACGGATCGATTTGATTTCCGTTCCGGTTAATACGATTCCGGCGGTATACTTTTCGAGTATTTCATAATCGAATTTCGCTCTCTTGTTAAGTATGTTAACTGTTTTTAGCATAGGACGGCAAATGTAAGAACAAAAAGCGAACCGTAAAAATTTTGTGATTCCAATTACTAATGAAAAAGTTTATGGACTATGATTTTTATCAGTTTTTACCGGTTATTAAGCGGCTACTTTTGCCTTGTAATACTTAACCAAAATTAAACATGAAAAAAATAACTTTATTAGCAGCAATAGTATTGATGTTCGGTACGGGTGTAACGCAGGCTCAGGAAATCAAAACAAAATATAAAACCGAAGATTTTAAAAGATGGCAGGTTCGCGTACGTGGTGTAGGTGTGGTACCAAATGAAAGTGCCGATATCAGTACCATAGGTGGTGACGTTTCCATTTCGAATACGATTATTCCGGAACTGGATTTCTCGTATTTCGTTACTAAAAATTTCGCTGTGGAATTGATTTTAGGAACATCCAAACACGATGTACATACAGTAGGTTCTGATATCTCAGCTGTTGGCGGGCCGTCAAAAGCGAATGTCGATCTGGGTTCCGTACGTTTATTACCACCGACATTGATGGCGCAGTACCATTTTTATCCGATGAACGAAAAAGTATTCAAACCGTATGTAGGTGCCGGATTAAACTATACCATATTTTATGATGTTAAAGCCGGAAATACGGTTAAAGATGTAAAATATGACAATGCATTAGGCTATGCGGTTCAGGCTGGTTTTGACCTTATGGTGACCGATAAGTTCTTTATCAATGCCGATGTAAAACGATTATTCTTAAAAACAGATGTTACAGTGGATGCTTCGAATTTAGCCGATGGCTTAAGTATCCCGGCAGATGTTAAAATAAATCCATGGTTATTAGGGTTAGGGGTTGGAATGAAATTCTAATACATGGTTTAGTGGTTTTTTGATAAGAAAGGTTGCCAGCAGGCAACCTTTTTCTTTTTTAAAACTGTAACAGGTAATCGGTAACACTATCGCCTTTAACGACTACGAGGTATAGATTTCCAAATACACTTTCGTCAATTTCTTGGTATTTCGGTTGACCAATCAGCGCGTTGACAAAACCGGGTATGGAATTACTATGGCCAACGATAAGCACATTTTTTCCCAGCGTTTCCTTTTTAAACTTCAGAATATCGAGGTCTTTATGGTTGTATACGATGATATCTTTATGATTCCGGTTAGCAGTTGGCTGAGCTGTTTGTTGTGTACGTTTGTATACGGTACAATACACTGCATCAAAAGCAATATTTTGTAAAGCCCGATCCCATTTTGCGGCGCGTTCCAGGCCTTTTTCAGACAAATTGGTATCTTTTGATGAATCGGCTTTTTCGGCATGACGAATTAAAAAATAGGAGGTCGTAACTTCTTGTGCGTGGAGTGCCTGTGTCATGATCAGGGTAAAAATAAATAGTAAATTTTTCATTTTTTGATCTTTAGTGCTTAAAGGTAACATTATTTTATAAAACCAGTAGTGGTAAGGGTTTTGTTGTTTTTTATTGTTTGTTTTGAATGTTTTTGTTATAAAAATTTTGTTTTTGTGTTAAAAATATTGTTATTTTTAGAAAATGTAATCCCAAAAACAGATAAATAATGAAAAAAAATTATGTTGTAGTGGCACTGCTGAGTGTAGTGCTTTTTTCGGCCTGTTCTAAAGATGAAGATCGCAATCCGGGTGAAAACCAGTCCGGACAGGAATTGTTTCGAAAGGATACCCTGTCTAAAGCCGCGATCAATTCCCGTATTGATCAAATTAGCAATGAAAAAGGATCGTTTCATTGGAAAGATGGCGGCTACCAAATGTTGTGGAGTGCTATCATCCGCGGGAATAACACCGTTACGATCGGGTATGGTGTGAATGCTGATGATTTCGACAGTCACAAATCCGGAAAAGGAAGTGAGATTAAAGCCCGTTTAAAAAACATCATTCTGGAATCCGAAAAAGGATCCGAAAAAGATGTGATCTTTAAAGAAGACAATGATCTAAACCTTATGGATGTGGTTATTAAAAAGCGCGAAACGTTGGAAGCTTTATTAAAAGAACAACATATTCGTTATATCGAACCGGCCGATTACCGTTATTTCGATACTGTCGAGGCACGTCCGGTTTATGGACCGGAAGTAAGTTCGAGTTCGGGTTGCGGTTTTTCATCGGCTACCATTGCGACAGCCGATTATACAACGGTAACACCGAATGCGCGTGTGCCGTGGAATTTTTACAAGCACAATATCCCGGGTGCCTGGAATTACAGTACCGGAAGCGGGATCACCATTGGAGTTGTCGACACCGGATTATCACCGCAACAAAGCCTGATGGGAACCAGTTTTAACTCCGGCGCTTCGTCCGGCAGAACGGTACAACGTTTTGGTGTTTATGTCGATTCGATCTGGCCATGGTCTTCAGGATTTGACGGCCCGGATGATCAATGCGGACACGGAACGAGTATGGCATCGGTGGCAACGGCGCCAAGAAACAACAGCGGATTACCAGTGGGTGTGGCCTATAATGCCAGTCTGATTACGTATAGAGCGGCTTCGAACGTAGTTTTGGACGGTTATCACGAACAGGAAGGTGTTAAACTGGCCTTTACCGCTTTAGGAAATAACAACAATGTTAAAATCATTTCGATGTCGATGGGGCATATCATTTCAGTTGGAAAAATTGAAGACGGTGTAAAATATGCCTATAGCAAAGGAAAACTGATTTTCTGCGCCGGTGGAACGTCTACCAGTTTTACCAACTTCGCAGGTGTGATCTTCCCGGCTTCGATGAGCGAGGCGGTTGCTGTAACTGGTGTTAAGGAAGGAACGACATTCCAGGAATGTGATGTGTGTCATAAAGGAGGTAAAATCGACTTTACGATCGTAATGGAACGCGCCGGAACGAATAACAACGTACCGGTATTAAGCTACTATAATAACGCGGCTAATTATGTAGGCGGATCGTCGGTAGCAACAGCTACAACAGCGGGTATCGCGGCTTTGGTCTGGGCTAAAAACCCAGGTTGGACACGCGATCAGGTGTTGACTAAAATGAAACAGTCATCGACATTCTATCCAACTAAAAATGCAGATTTCGGACACGGAAACATCAATGCACAATTAGCGGTACAATAATTATGATATGATCAAATAAAAAGGGTTGCCCGATGAAGGCAACCCTTTTTTATTTGTGTTTTTTTTAGACCTGACCCGTTTTTAAAACCTGTCAGGTCTTTTTATTTTTTATTGATCAAAGAATAAACATAACTATCCAGATAATGACCGTTCCAGTAGGTATCTTCTTTAAAATGCCCTTCGCGGATAAAATTGTTTTTTTCGAGTAACTTCCAGGAAGCATAATTTTCCGGAGCGGTAATCGCTTCAATGGAATGTAGTTTCATATCGTTAAAACCATATTCGATGGCTCTTACCAATGCTTCCTGCATAATTCCTTTTCCGTGATAATCGGGTGATAACATATAACCAATTTCGGCACGGTGATTTTCCGGCTTTGGTCGGAAATAACCAATAAGACCCACTATGATGTCTTCGTCTTTAAAGGTAATACCCCAGTTTACACATTCGTTATTCAACCGTAGGTCATTCATATAATTGATATGCGCAATGGCATCATCGATTGTTTTGGGTAACTCACGCGGGATATATTGCATGGTTTCGGGATTGGAACGAAGTTGGAACATCTGTTCGGCATCCGTTTCAACAATTTGACGCAATCGCAGGCGATCGGTTTCCAGAATCGGAAATGGGGAAAAATTCAAATGGAGCATAGTATCAGAATTTAAAATCGAAATAAAAGTATAAAAACTTTCGATTCAAAAAAACGATTTTAGCGCAACATTGAAAAATGTCCTTTAATAACTCGTCCGCTGTCAAACGTTACAGTAAACCAATAATCGGTCGAAGGCAGGTCGCGGCCGTTGTATTTTCCATTCCAGCCACTGCCGTTTCCTTTAAAAAAGTAAAGCAGTTTTCCGTAGCGGTCAAAAATAGCCACCTGTGCGGTTGGATAACGGTTGAGGTACGGAATACGCCATACGTCATTATAGCCATCACCGTTAGGGGTAAAAAAGCGCGGATAATCCAAAACGAAAAAGGTCTTAGTCGTGATGCCGCATTCTTTTTTGTCTTTTACCGTTACGGTATATTCACCGGAATCCAGATTGGTAAAAGTAGGGGATGATTGGAAATGAACCCCGTCGAGAGAAAATTCGTAATCGCCGATTCCCTGGTAATTAACTGTAGCACTGTTTTGTCCGGATTGAAAATCATCTACCGCAACCGATAAGATGGTAGCCGGTGCCGAAGCAACTACGGTAAAGGTTTTGGTCACAAAACAACCGTCGGAATTGGTGATTTTTACGCTATACGTACCGGCCTGATTCACGGTGATATGCTGAGCGGTTTGTGTAGAATCGTTATTCCATTCGTAAATAAATCCAGCCGGTGCATAAAGTGACAGTATGGTGTTCGGACAAATTGTTTTGGTTTCGTCCTGAATATTCGAACCGTTAAAATTATTCACAACCAGCGAAACGGGAGCAATACCGTAACAATCGGAACCGTTTACCACGCGGGCATAAATGGTGGTACTGGTTGTGTTATAAGGAGAATTGAGCGGGTTAACTAATAAAAGGGCGTCATTCGCCGATGCAAAATACTGTACCGTAGCACCTGCCGGTAGGCCGGTAAACATCGCAGTCATTGCATTCAGATCAAAATTGGCTTTACCGTCGCCATCGTTATCACATTCGCTTTGCGGACCAATAGGGGTAATCGTATTGTTTACAACCTGTAGCGTTACCGTAGCATAATCCACACAACCGTATTGGTTTTCAACACGGGCTGTAACGGTAGTAGCACTGTTATATTGATAATCGTCGGGATTGGTAATCAGATTGGTTTGTGCCTGTGCGTTGGCTAAAGTCGGATAGAAAGCCACACTAAGATTGGTACCGCCAGCGGTAATGGTAGGATTGGCAAGTGTCAGGTTAAACTTTGTTGGTCCGCTTGGAGCCGCACATTGTATTAAAGTAGCGTCATTTGCCGTTACCGGAGCATGTTCGATAGTCACTTCGCTACTCGATGTACAACTTCCGCCAGCCGAAGTAATCGTGGTTTCCACGCGATAGGTTCCCGGAGCGGTTACGTTATAAATCGGATTGGTAGCACCGGTAATAGCACCAGTAGCATCAAACCACTGATAGGTAACATTAGTACCCGTTACTGTCGCATCCAGCGGATAGCTACTTCCGGGACATAATGGATTTCCGGTAGCAATAAGTCGGTCCGGACCTAAATCGGTTGCAATATTAAAACTACCGCCTTTTAAGAAAATAGCCGAATCGTAATATTGGTTCCCCTGATCGGCAATAACCATTTTAATATGATAGGTCACACCCGGTGTTACGGTTGCTTCTGCTCGTAAGGTTTGTGTCTGACCGTTGTAATTGGTCGGGCTGTTAACATCGTTAAATCCACCAAAATACTGCGGATTTGCCTGCGGACAAATAGTTCCCGGTCCGCGAACGGTGGTTACTTTAACCGGGATATTGGTACCCGGAACTACGGCCAGATTTTGGTATTGTGGCGTAGTCGCTTCCCGTAATAAAAAAGCAAAACCATCCGAGTAATTACATTGATTGGCACTCGGATTGGTTAAGTATTGTTCGGATGCAAAGACATAGTCAAAGCTCATTTTATTGGAAATCGGTACAAAGTCGAACTCTAAAACGGTGGCATTAATCGTGTTGTGTTCGTTAATGGCTTGTTCCAGATCCGGATCGCCGAGCCAGCTGGCCGGGCCTTCACTCAAAATTGAGGAATTCGGGCCTACTGCCGATATCGCTTTTCCGGTGGTGATGATCACACCGTCGTTAAAAGGAAAACCGTTGTAACCCTGGAAGTAACCGTAACTTTTGGCGCCATCCGAAAAAGTGTATCCATTGATCGCAATATTGGAAACCTGTGCACAAGAACTGTTAAATAGTTTATCAAGAACGAGTTGATCATCTGTATAATTCTCGGTTACCTGTATGTATTGTGCCCATATTGTTGTGGAAAACAACAATACTATTGCTGTAAAAAAACGGGAGATCTGTACCTGCATAATGCCTGCAAAGATACTACAAATCTCGTTTTTTCAGAATTTTATACGATATTAACATAAAAATAACGGTCCAGACAAGCACGATTGTTAGGTCACCAAAATGAACACTGTAGTCTTTTGCCATGTCCTGTCCGCTGATTGTGCTGCTTAGGTTTTTAATAACCGAAAGACGGGTAAAAGGCTCTTTAATCAGATTACTCATCGATTCCAGAGGAAAAAACTGACTAACTTGTTGGTAAACATCGGTGTCTTTAAAAAACTTCCAGCGCATTAACCCGATGGCAATCGCTTCTAAAATACTCCATAATAAAAGGAAACCAAGTGCAAAAGCCGAACGTTTTACGAGTATACCCAATAACAAACAGAACGAGAAGAAAGCGGTTAGTTTTATAAAATAGGCGAATAGATATTCCAGATCGGAAAAAACAATGCCGAGTTCATTATAGGACGAATAACTATAGCCTAAAATAAGTGACATTATAAATACAAAAACAGTCGATCCAAAAGCAAACAGTAATACCGTCAGGAATTTGGACTGAATAAATTCTTTTTTACTTAAACCATCGATAAGGTTTTGTTTTAATGTGCCGTAGCTGTATTCGTTCGCCATCATGGAAACGATTACAATGGCTAGGAAAAGTTTAAAAATGGACGCAATCCAGGTGTTAAAATGCCAGATAAATGGAAAATTAAAAATTCCCTGTTCGGCAATATGGAGTCTGAAATTTCCAAACTCGAATTTGATGGCTGCGATTAAGGCAATAAATGATAATAAAATAAAATAGGAAAGAATCAGGACTTTACTGGCTCTGTTTTTCCATAGTTTTTGAAGTTCGATTTCTAAAAGACGTTTCATAATATGCGATTGTGATTGATGAGAATTAGTGCTTGCTGGTTAATTGTAAAAACTGTTCTTCGAGACTGTGTTTGCGTTTTACCAGGTGATTCAGGACAATATTGTGCTGAAACAGGAAACGATTGAGCTCCGAAGCTTCCAATGGTGCATTGAGATAGACCAGCAATTTGCCTTCTTCCTCTTCAATTTTATCAATAGCGCTAAGGTTTGTAAGCGTCGATTTTAGGATTTCGTGATTGTCCGATTGCAGTTCAAAGAATCCTTCGTTCGAAATAATACCGTCAACGGTACCGGTATACAGGATTTCGCCTTTGCGAAGTACGACCACGTGCGAACATACTTTTTCCACTTCGTCCAATAAGTGTGAAGCTAGTAGAATTGTGGTGCCTAATGTGGCAATATGTCGGATGATATCACGAATCTGACGGATTCCCTGTGGATCCAATCCATTAGTGGGTTCGTCCAGAATCAGGATTTCAGGATCGTTTAAAAGCGCCGATGCAATAGCCAGACGTTGTTTCATTCCTAATGAAAAGGTTCTGAATTTGCTGTCTTTTCGTTCGTAAAGACCTACAACTTCCAGTTTTTCCTTTACTTTATCATACGAAACGCCTTTGATTTTGCAAACCAGTTTTAGGTTTTGTTCAGCGGTTAAATACGGATAAAAATTAGGCCGTTCGATAATGGCACCGACTTTTTTAAGCGCATGATGCGTGTCCAGTTTGCCGTCGAACCAGGTGTAATTTCCAGCGGTTTTGTTAACCACATTCAGGATAATACCCAATGTAGTGGATTTTCCACTACCGTTCGGACCTAAAATGCCATATACATTTCCTTTTTTGATCTCGAAAGACACATTTTTTACGGCATGTACATTTCCGAACTTTTTATCTAAGTTTTGAATAGTAAGGATTGTTTCCAAAGTATATTTTTTTGATTGATAAAATATATGACGAACCACCAACCGATTTGTTACGACAAAAATAAAATTATTGATACGGCACCACACTTGGATTCCCCATCTGGAAATTTTGCAAACCGAAATCGGTGTTTTTAAAGGAGTTTGTCTTAAAAATATTATCTCCGTTTCCGGGAATCGTAGGGTAGAAGGCAAACGACAATTGGAAGCTGTTAAAAACGAGGTAATCGTTACTGATCAGTACCCCTAAACCGAATTTGGAATAGAGTCGGGTGGAAAACAGATGGTTTTCATCGCCTAACATACCAAATGAAAAGTTGGCAAACGGACTAAAACGGAAACCGTACCAACTTCCCGGCATATACGATTGTGTTTGAACCGTAAACTGCCATCTCCGACTACCATAGAGATCGACGCTATCAAAGCCCTGAATACCATTAGTGCCGGATAAGGTTAATAAATCCCGTTCCGTAGGCAAACGATGACTACCGATGATTAGTTCGGGTTTTATAAACTGACGGAATTTCCAACTACCGAGTTCAATAAGTTTGGTGAAATAATTAAGTTCAAAACGAAATACCGTTTGTTCGGTAGACGCACCGTTAAAATAAGCACCCCATTCGACGGTAGTTCCTAGAAATCCGAAATTATAATAATCGCCGGATGACAGTCGGCCACCCAAATACAGGCGTTTTAATTGGTTTTTATGATGAATTCCCGCGGTAATGGAATACACACGCCCCACCGGAACGTCTTCGATAATACCGTAGTTAAATAAAAATCGTTCCTGAACGAAACTACGGGTGGTAATTCCGACACTGGCCAGATACAATTGAGTGTTGGAATAGTAATTGATCGAATCGTATTGTACGGAAGGTTTTTCGATAAACTTCAGGTTGTAATAACGGGCGGTGGTGACCAGATTGGTTACCCGGTTGTCTTCCGAACGTCCTTTAAAAATACGGAATGCATGACCTGCCCAGATATTTTGTCCTTCAGCTTTAAAGTTTTGGGAAACCGTATTCGGATTGCCTTCATCATCTAAAGTACCGTCTTTAAATTCTTCTTTATGGAAGTTTTGTTCAAAACCATAGCCGCCGGCCCATCGGGTTAAGGGCGAAAAGAACCCGCGTTCTACGGCAAAACCTTTAATATAATCGTCTTCCAGTCCGTATTCGTAGCGAAGTGTCGTATTAATATAGGTATTCCGGATGTTTGGAATCGTATATTTCGCACTATAGGCACTTTTATTATCGGAAAAACGTTGCTTGAAATTATTTTCGAACTCATGTCCCAACCCCAGAAAATTTCGTTCGGTTAACTCCAGATTGCTTTGCGAACTGGAAATGGCTCCGGTTGGTACAAAACTCCAGGAATCGAGTACGCGGATTACCACGTCGACCGAATCGGGGCTTGTGGTGGGAACGGGTTTTACGACCACGCTTCGCACATAACGCTGGCGACGGATCAGACGTTCCGATTCCCGCATTTTTAGCGAGTCGACCGTTTCGTTTGGCTTAAAAAGTAAGAGGTTGCGCACCGTCCAGTTTTTGGTGCGTATATGAATCCGGTTTCCAAAACGTTCGATCCATTTTCGCGGCGCCTCATTTTCATCGGTAACGGAATAACCAAACGGATCCAGTGTTTCGATTTTGATGTTACGGATTACTTTTCCTTCAAATGGTAAATAGGAAGCTGCTTTGGGTGGCGGAGCGTTTTTAATTTCCTTTTTCGGAGTGGTTACACTACGGGTTGGCCTGAAAATAAGCCGGTGAATAAAACTGGTAAATTTCTTCTTTTTGGAAAACTTTTCGATATCCTGATAAATGACTTTTGTCGAATCGGCTTTGGTTTTGTTGTCCTGCGCATATCCATGTGATGCGAGAACGAGAAATACAACCAGAAAAGCAGCAATTTTTTGTAACATTTATCGGTAATAATCGGTACTTGATGTTATAAAGATACGTTAATGAACGGAAAAAAACGAATGTTGTTATCTTGTGGAATAAAAAAAACAGGGAAGTTTCTTTTTGTCTTTAGCGGAGGATATTCGAAAGTTATTCCGATTAGTAACACCTGACCGGTTTTTAAAACCGGTCAGGTGTGGTATTACATAAAAAAAAGCGGCTGTTTCAAAAGTGAACAGCCGCTTTGTCGTGTATTAGCTTTTTTGCTCTTTGTTGAAGTATACTAAGTAGTAATACATCTGTTTTTCTTCGTCCCAGCCTTTTTCTACGAATTTTTCGGCACTTTCCGGGTTAATAAAGTCCAGTTTGATCTGAATGTTGGTATCCAGTTCGATGATGTTCTTCATTTTTTTACGGGCATCCGAAACGGCCGCATTGGCAATCGGGAAGTTGGTCAGGTCTTCAATACTGTATTTTTCGCCTTTGTCAACTTTATAGTTTTTAAATTCGGAAATCAAATCCGGATTGTCGATTACCTCGTTTAGGAAGTTGGTTTCTTCGAACTCGTCGTTTTTAGCAAAATAATTTACCGAACGGTTCATAAACATTACCTCTTCTTTTTTGTCTTCGGCCGGTAAAACAACTTCTTTTGCAAAATCCTGGCAGAATTTCAGGTATTTTTTAGTCATAAAGTTTTCGTCCTGAAACGCATCCACCGATAGGAAATGCTCCAACCAGTAACGTGCATCATAACGGTTACTGTCGATCGTTAAAATTTTATAACCTTCTTCTTTTTTATAGTTAAAGATCAAACAACCTTTGTCCAGTTTGTTCAGGTTGATTCCCTGTTGCAAAATCATTTCCAATGTCGAACCTTTTTCTTCAAACTGAAGGAAATCGGCTTTTAATTCACTTTTAAAAATTCCGATCGCATCCACCACATTATTATCGATTGAAACATTGGTCAGATAGGTTACATATACCTCTCCGTTTTTGATATGCGGATGGTTGGATTGCTCAAAAAGGTGTTTGGTTATCTTTTTAGAAACATCATGAATGCTTCCCGGGTTAGCAAAAATCTCATTTGAGAAATTGTACATTTCGTTATAATCCAAATCCACATCGTGTGCAAACTGAAAGTAATTTTCCTCTTTTTCGCGGAAAGGTTTGAAAAAATACTCTTTTAATAAAGGCATAATCTCATCATTCAGACCGTAAGGTGTGTCCGAAAGAAAGATAGCCTCGCTGCGGCTTTTATTTCCTACTCTGTGGATAGAAAGGTTGTCGATGTGGGTATTAAATAAGTTTATCATGGTGTTATAATTGCTGTGGCAAAAAAATCCGACTGTTTTTTAGTCGGATTTTTTATGCCGGATATATTAATGATGTGGTTG
This sequence comes from Flavobacterium sp. CAU 1735, assembly GCF_039888695.1. NCBI lineage: Bacteria > Pseudomonadati > Bacteroidota > Flavobacteriia > Flavobacteriales > Flavobacteriaceae > Flavobacterium > Flavobacterium sp. CAU 1735. Next base: position 982,395 of record NZ_JBDQQQ010000001.1, read on the forward strand.
TATTTTTAAAGCGATTTTTAGTTCCAGTTTTCTTCAAAACCGTAATCGTTAAAACTGTCGTCTCCGTCGAACATGTCAAGATCTTCCTCGTCAAAATCGTCTTCAAACTCCCCGTACATATCGTCGCTCGATACAATAGGACTGTTGAAATCTTTGGTTGGCGCGTCAACAGGTAATTCACCATGCGCAAACATCAGATCCGGATAGGTTACCCCGTTTTCAGGTTCTTCTACAGCAGCCAATTCTACGAAAAAGGTCCACATGTTTAGGAAATCGTATACATAGATGATTTTAGTACTGTCTTCATCCAGAATGGAAGAAAGCGGGTAATCAGCCATGGTTCTTTGTTCGCCCGGAACGTCACCGGTATCAAACAACGGGATTTCGTCTTCTTGTGTCCATTCGTCATCACAAGTGTAAAATGAAGCGATCTCCATTCCGTCAAAGCCAAAAGCGTTTACGATAGCATTGTGTAAATCCTCCAGAGAATCGTCTTCAAGAATGGCAATGTCCCTGAAAATGTCTTCTTCGGCGTCGAGTATAACTCTAAATTTATAAACCATAACCTTATTTATTTTAAAAAGCCAAAGTTACGGTTAATACTTTTGATTCCAATTAGTGTTGATAATTTTTTGACGAAGTTTTGTAAGGCGTTTGATTATAGTGTGTTAAGTGCTTTTTTGAGTGGCTACTGTTTTGGGTAAGAAACGTTTATTTTTCGTAGAATTCGATCGGAAGATCGTCCGGATCGGCGATAAAGAAAAAGCGTTTTCCGGTATATTCATCCACGCGAATGGTTTCGGTTTCGATTTTACGCTCGGAAAGATACTGTTGTGTGGCGACAATATCGTCGACTTCAAAAGCCAGGTGGCGCAATCCGGCAGCTTCCGGTCGGGAAGGGCGTTGCGGCGGATCGGGAAAAGAAAAAAGTTCAAGGCAATAATTTTCGTTAATCGCCAGATCCAATTTATACGATTGGCGTTCGCTTCGGTATACTTCCTGAAGGACGGTTAATCCTAAAATTTCGGTATAAAAATGTTTGGAAACAGTATAGTCCGAACAGATAACGGCAATATGGTGGATTTTGTTAAGCGATAACATGGAATAGAGAAAAGAAAAAGCCTGGTGTGAACCAGGCTTCTGTAAATTATTTTTTAGCTTTTGGAGCTGGAGCGGCACTTTTAGCCTTTGCAGTTCCGTTTACTGTATTTAATACCGTTTCGAACGAATTGTTTACTTTGGTAAGTGCTTTTAAAATCGCATCATTAGAACCGTTACTGTTAATGATGTCATTTAAGTCTTTGGTTTCGTTGTGTAGTGTTTCTACCTTTTCTGTTAAACCTGAAGTTCGGGTTACATGCTCCGGAAATTTATTGGCATCAATTGCTACTGCATATTTTACCAGATATTCTCCATTTCCTTTAAGCGGAGCGAAATTCCCTTTCTGAGTCTCACGGGATACTTTGGTTAATAAATCCTGAAAATTTTTCATTTCCGGCCATTTATCGGTAACGGACTGTGCTGAAATCGTGTTTAATGCGAATAATGCAACGATCACTAATAAAGATTTAAAGTATTTCATAGTTTAAGGTAGTTAATATTGTTTTGCAATACTAAGAAAATTAATTTTATAATTATAATATTTTAAGAGTAATTAAAATATTGATATCATTTTGTTATTAATTCGCACTTTTAGCAGCACTTTGTTAGTTTAAGGTTTTAACCGACTGATGATACTTTTCTTAAAATGAGTAAACTTCGGATGGGTAGGATACTGTCGGTTGGAAGTCATATTGTTAAAGATGAGGGCCACTGCCAGTAGTATCAGTGCCCCGGTTAATACCGGAGAAACCACATACCCGTAACCCAGTTCTTTGATCTGTGGCGAACCGGTTACCGCGATCAGTGCTGTGGCACCACCCGGTGGATGTAAGGTTTTGGTGATCTGCATCAGCACAATCGACAGCGAAACCGCCAAAGGAGCCGAAATCCATAGAATATCCGGAATTAGTTTTTGTATGGTAACACCGATCAGTGCCGAAATAAGATGGCCGCCTACGAGATTGCGCGGTTGTGCCAACGGACTCTGAATTACGCCGTAAACCAGTACGCACGACGCACCAAAAGAACCGATCAGGAAGGTATAATCCTGAGGTGTAAACAAACCGTATTGCAGGTAGGAGATAATTCCCAATCCAACCAACGATCCGAGGAAAGCCCAGAAATGTTCTTTATAATCGATTAGTGTTTCTTTGTAAAGCACATAACGGGCTTTACGATAATTGCGTTTTATTTTAGGGGTAGGCATATTAAACTCGGGAATAGCTGTAAACAGTATACGGATAAATGAATTTAGCAGTAGTTTTCGATACCAGACAAACCATCAGGATCGGGAAAAACAAGGTATAATCGCCAATGGCTTCACATACCAGAAATAAGGCTGTAAAAGGCGCATGAATACTGGCACTTAACATAGCCGCCATTCCGATAACCATAAAGTTAACCGGCAGGACATTGGCATGAAAAAACGTATTTAAAACCGAGGCCGTTAGTAAACCCAGAAAAGCACCGATAAACAAACTCGGTGCAAATACACCGCCATCGCCACCGGAAACCAGCGTTAATGAGGTTACGATAGGTTTTAGTAAAATCACAAAAACCAACGTAGCGGCCAAAGATACGGTGAGTGTAAGATGACCCGATTGTTGTGTGAGTTCTTTTACGGCGTGATAACCTTCGCCATAAAGCTGCGGGAAAACAAGCAGCGCAAGGCTAACCAATCCGGCGCCAATAATAATACGAAAATGATGCTGGTCGATTTCAGCGAATTTCTTTTTAAAAAGCAAGACACATCGATTCAGATATACCGCATTCACCCCGGCAATCATTCCTAAGAGGATCATATACGGAAGGGCGTGTAAATGCCAAGGCAATACATTGAGATTAAAAAGCGGCTGATTGTCTACAAAATACGTAAACAGAAACGCAACTGCAACGGCAATGCCATTGGTTAGCAAAAACGATCGCGACCATTTTCGGGAGATCACCTCATAGGCAAAAATCAGTCCGGCAAGTGGACTACCAAAAAGCGCGGTGATTCCGGAAGCAATTCCGGCGCAAATGAGTTGTGTTTTATAACGTTTAAACAGATTTTCCTTTTGCTGAACCACCGAACCGATAGCCGCCGACGCCACTACGGTAGAAACCTCAATCCCGGTTGAGCCACCAAAAATAACCGTGATCAAACCATTAATAAAATGAGAACTCACTTTATAGGCCGGCAGGTTTTTGTTTTTGGATTCGGTACTTTCATAAATCTCCTTGATACCTTTGTTTTCCTTTTTACGAAATAGTGTCTGCCTTAAAAAATAAATGATCGAAAAGCCTAATACCGGGAATAATAAATACAACAGCCAGTGTTGCTGGGCCAGTGTAAAGAAAATAGCTTCGTAATGTTCCGTTATTTTTTTGAGTGTATTGCCGAGTAAGGCACTTAAAAAACCAATAACGGCAGATGTGATGATCAACTTTTGAAGAACAATCAGACGATGGTTCTTTTTGATCCGGGTTATTTTTTTCATTTCGGGGGGAGCTATGAATGCAAAATTTGATACGCAAAAATAACCATTGAAATGCTAAAAAACGGTATAAAAACGTTAAAGTTACGGTGTGACAATCCACCATTGGTTTCCAAAAGGATCTTCAAAACCAGCGGTATAGCCGTAATCCTGGCGAACAGGCTGCATTAACGAGACAGCTTTTTGCTGTAATGCTTTTTGATAGACCGTATCCACATCGGCTACATAAATAAACATCCCACAGGAGCGAGTCTCATAATTGTCCGGTTTTTGGGCGAACATGATTACCGCGTCTCCAATCCGAATTTCGCCATGCATAATGGTTCGATTGCCTTCACCGGGAACGATAAGCTGCTCCTGGGCGTCCAGTACTTTTTTGGTAAAATCGAGAAAAGCCTCGGCATGGTCGGTAATGATATACGGCATGACCGGCAGGTATTGTTCTGGAATTTTCATACTACTATTTTTAGCGTTATTATAGGGATGCCTGAATTTTAGCGGGCAGTTTTCCCTTGATCAGTTGATAGGACTGTGCGATATAGTGTTCCCATTCTTTTGGAGTTAGTACGGAACTGTCTTCTACCAGTACCCATTTGTACCGAGCCATATACGGAGCCGGTTTTATATGCGGTCGGGCGATTAATTGATCAAAATCTTCTTCGGTTGTTTTAAACGAAACGGTTAGTGGCGTACTGTCGAGCCCGATCACACAAAACATCTTATTAGCGATCAAAAAACACAGGTCGTTTCCCCATTTAATGTCCTCGGTAACAGCAGGAAAAGAAGTGCAAAGGATTTGTAAGGCTTCTATATTCATAAGGTAAAGGCTTGGTTTAAAGCTAAGTTACGTCATTTTTGGGCAAATCGAAACAGGAGTAGTCACTAATTCACAATTCATCCTAAAAAAATAACAGTTCGGTATCCTTTTTTATTAAATGAAAACCAACTGTTGCAACTTTGAATCACTAAAAAACAAGAAATGATGAAAACGATACTTACAATTTGTAGTCTTTTATGTTGTCTGGTATTTCAGGCGCAAACAAAAATTTCCGGAAAACTGGTCGATCAGAAAGGGAAACCGCAGGAAGGGGTGAATGTGTTTATAGAAGGAACCTATGACGGAGCGCCATCTGCAGCCGACGGTACCTTCTCATTTGAAACCGATGCGAAAGGGAGCCAGGTTTTGGTGATCAGTTCGTTGCTGTTGGAAACCATCCGGGAAGCTATCGTAATAGAGACTTACAAATCCCGTTCGTTTACCGTGAAATCCAGTGCAAATGCTTTAAATGACGTAGTGATTTCTGTGGGTTCGTTTCAGGCTGGTGGCAATTCAAAAGCATCGGTTTTAAAACCACTGGATATTGTAACTACGGCCGGTTCGCCCGGTAATATAATCGGAGCCTTGCAAACCCTTCCGGGAGCGCAGATTGTAGGAGAGAGCGGTCGTCTGTTTGTTCGCGGTGGGGAATCGGATGAAACCCAAACCTATATTGACGGTATCCGGGTAGCACAGCCTTATGGTGCTTCGGCCAATAATCTGCCAACCCGAGGACGTTTTTCACCTTTCTTGTTTAGTGGAATGTCTTTTACAACCGGAGGTTATTCGGCGGAATTTGGCGATGCTCTATCCAGTGTGTTGTTATTGAATACGATTAATGAACCGGATCAGGAAAAAACAGATGTATCCCTGATGACCGTTGGTTTGGGAGTGGGGAATACGCAGAAATGGGAAAAAGGATCGTTTAGTTTTAATACAAGCTATATCAATCTGGAGCCGTACCAAAAGACGATCCAACAAAATGTAGACTGGATCAAACCGTATCAGTCCATGTCGGGAGAAATGGTTTTCCGTCATCAGTTTAAAAACGGATTGTTTAAATTTTATACGGCTTATGATTATGCCAATTTTGAACTAAATCAAAAAGATATCAATTATGAAGATCCGATTCGGGTAGCCACTCAAAATAATAATCTTTATCTGAATGCATCTTATAAAGGAAATTTTGGAGCCAACTGGACGATACAAACCGGAATAGGTTATGGCTATAGTCTGACCAAGACGGATTTGAATAGTAATGCGGTAAAAGATCAGGAAAATGCCGCACACCTAAAACTAAAACTGGGTAAAAAGCTTTCGAATAAAGTAAGAATGATTTTCGGAGGGGATTATTTTACAACGGATTTCGACGGAAGCTATCGCCAGCCGTCCAATGAATTCAAAACCGGTTATATCAGTGGGATTGGAGCTTTATATGCTGAAACGGATATCGTAGTAACATCGGACTTTGCCGTAAAAGCCGGACTTCGCGGAATGCACAGCGATTTATTGGGAACATCGGTATTGGAACCGAGAGCTTCACTGGCTTACAGAACCAATAAAAACGGGCAATTGTCACTGGCCTATGGCGATTTTAATCAGTTGCCAAAACAGGATTACCTGAAATACACTTCAGCGTTCGAACCGGAAAAAACAGCACATTATATACTGAATTACACCTACAACCCGGAAGGAAGAACGCTACGTGCCGAATTGTATTATAAAGATTATAGCAATCTGGTAAAATACAACACTGATTTGCCGCAATACAACAGTATTTATACCAATAACGGAAGCGGATATGCCAAGGGATTTGATCTTTTCTGGAGAGATAATAAAACGGTTAGAAATCTGGAATACTGGTTGTCCTATTCGTATATCGACAGTAAAAGGGATTATAAAAACTATCCGGATAAAGTAACGCCCAATTTTGTAGCGAACCATACACTTTCGGTAGTGGGAAAATACTGGATCAACGATTTGCGTTCGCAGTTGAGTGTGACGAACAGTTTTGCAACCGGACGTCCGTATAACAATCCGAATGAAATGACCTTTATGAATGGAAAAACGACGAGCTATAACAGTTTGAGTCTGAGTTGGGCTTACCTGATGTCGCCACAAAAAATACTATACTTCTCGGTTTCAAATGTAATGGGAAAAGACAACGTTTTTGGTTACCAATATGCCAATTCGCCTGATGTAAGCGGACAGTTTCAACGCCAGGCAATAGGACAGGCTGCCGACCGATTTTTCTTTGTCGGGTTCTTCTGGACCATCAGTCAGGATAAGAAATCCAACCAATTGGAAAACCTGTAACAATTCATCCCTGAAAAATGACAGTTGGGTCAGGATTAATTTTAAAGCAGAATGACCCATACTACCTTTGACCTATAAATAATAAAGTTTCAATCATCACAATACAAAATCATTAATCCATTTAAAAAAATAGAAATCATGAAAAAAATTATCATCGCACTAACACTTTTGATCAGCACTATTACATTTTCACAAACGCAATACGAACAAGGAATGAAAAAAGCCCTTGGTTTGTGGAGTGAAGGAAAACCAACCGAAGCAAAAGCCCTTTTTGAACGCATCGCTTTGGTGGAAAAAGAAAACTGGCTACCGAACTACTACGTAGCTTTGATCAACACAACTGAAGCTTTTGTTCCAGCCAACCGCGACAAGATTTCGGTTTTATTGGAAAAAGCACAACAGGCCGAAAACGAAGCCAATGCCATCAGTCCGAATAACCCGGAATTATTAGTTGTACAAGCACTGATTTACACTGCCTGGATTGTATACGATCCGCAATCGAACGGAATGAAATATACCGGTAAAACGATGGAACAATATTATAAAGCATTGGCTTTGGCTCCGAACAATCCGAGAGTTGTATTTTCGAAAGCCGAATTTGAAATAGGTGGCGCCAAATTTTTCGGAAAAGATACCAAACCAATGTGTGCGCAAGTAGCGAAATCAATTGAACTTTTTGCTACTTTTAAACCAGAATCGCCTTTTCATCCGAACTGGGGATTGGACAGAGCGCAGGAAGTGCTACAAAACTGCAACACAAAATAAAATACAAACCGGCGGAATAGCCACGAATAAACAGAAATAAAATGAACTTTTACCTGAGACATTTTTTACGAGCCATAGGTATCGGAACAGCCATCATTGTTGTATTGCTTTTGCTTCGATGGATTAATGGAAACCCGGTACCAATTAACGGCGCTTTCTGGCTAAATGTTGAATTTACAATGCTCTATACAGTAGCATTATATATGGCAAATATGGCTGTTTTCGTGATGCTTGACCGGATATTTAAGAAAGATCGTTTTGCTTTGAAAAGAGTAATAATAGGGTTTTTAAGTTCCTTTGTGGTCTCTATAGCGGTAATTTTTTTATTACGGGCTTTTGAAGAAATACAAATCAACGGATTGACCTTTCAAGCGTTTTTAGAAAAAGAAAATCCAGGGAATTATCTTACAGCGATCATCATTACATTTATCATTACGCTGATTCTCCATATGATCTATTTTTATAGAGCGTATCAGGAAAACCGATTAAAACAGCAAAAAATCATCGCCGGAACGGCTTCTGCCAAATTCGAAAGTTTAAAAAACCAGATTGACCCGCATTTTTTGTTTAACAGTCTGAATGTACTGAGTTCGCTGATCGAAGAAAACCCGGATAATGCCCAACGGTTTACATCTTCTTTGTCTAAAATATACCGCTATGTGCTGGAACAAAAAGATAAGGAACTGGTTAGTGTGGAAGAAGAACTGGCTTTTGCCAAAACGTATATGAACTTATTAAAAATGCGTTTTGAAAACAGTATTTTCTACGAACACCCGGAAAAATCAGCAAATCCGGAGGCGAAAGTGGTTCCGTTATCGTTGCAGTTATTATTGGAAAACACGATAAAACACAATATCGTTAGCGAACAAAAACCGTTACACATTCGCATATTCGAACAAAACGGCTACCTCGTAGTACAAAACGATCTGCAAAAAAAGGAAGTTTTAAAAGACCGACAGGGTGTAGGTTTACAAAACATCATCGACCGTTATGCGATTCTCACGGAACGTAAGGTAAAAATAGAACAAACTGAAAATAAATTTACGGTACAACTACCGATGTTAACCAAACAAATTGGTATTATGGAAACGTATGAACAACATGACGATACGGCTTATTACCGGGCCAAAAAGAAAGTTGAAGCCTTAAAAGGATTTTACGGAAATCTAACATCCTATTGTGTGGTAATTCCATCCCTCATATTTATCAATCTTTATTTTTCACCGGGATTCCAGTGGTTTTGGTTTCCGATGTTGGGATGGGGAATGGGCCTTTTTATCCACGGATTTAGCGTGCTGGGATATGGCGCAAGCTGGGAAGAACGCAAGATTCGGGAATTGATGGAAAAACAGGATAACGACAGTAAAAAGAACTGGAAGTAAGTAAAAAGAACAATCATGGAACGCAATTATAACGAACAGGAGCGCTATGAGCAAGCTCGTAAAAGAGTAGAAGAAATCAAAGGTTTTTACGGAAACCTTACCGGTTATATCGCTGTAAATCTCACATTGTTAGCAATCAACCTGCTAACATCCCCGGAGCATTTATGGTTTTTTTATCCGATGATCGGATGGGGAATCGGAGTCGTTTTCCACGGGATGAAGGTTTTCAATTATATGCCCTTTTTGGGACGTGATTGGGAAGCCCGAAAAATGAAAGAATTTTTAGAAGAAGAAAAGCAAAAACACAAACAAAACTGGAACTAAGATGCGCCGTAAATACAAATCATGGGAAGAGCAATACAGTAGCGATAGTCGTTATGAAGAAGCTGCCAAAAGGGTAAAACGAATCAAAGGATTCTATACGCACCTGATGATATACCTATTGGTAAATCTGTTTATCGTATTTTTAAACTTTCGGGATTTAAAAGTAGGAGAAAGCTATTTTCAGTTTAAAAACTTCTTTACCGCGATATGTTGGGGTATCGGATTGCTAGCACACGGATTGCGGGTTTTTGGATACGATTTTTTCTTTGGACGTGACTGGGAAGCGCGCAAAATCAAAGAATTTATGGATAAAGAGAAAAATGAAAAATGGGAATAATCACAAAATAGGAATACGAATACGATGAATATTATAATTATAGAAGACGAAAAACCGGCTGCGCGATTATTACAGCGAAAAGTTGAAAAACTAGGATTAAACGTCCACACCATGTTGCATTCGGTAGAAGAATCGGTACAATGGTTTCAAGCCAATCCGCATCCGGATCTTATTTTTCTCGATATCCAGCTTTCCGACGGACTTTCTTTTGAAATCTTTGAACAAATCAATATCAAAAGCGCGGTTATTTTTACAACGGCCTACGACGAATATGCGTTAAAAGCCTTTAAATTAAACAGTATTGACTACCTGCTAAAACCGATAGACGAAGACGATCTGGAAGTGGCATTAAACAAATACCGACAACGAAATCCGGAACCGCAACAATTATCCCTGGATTTTGAAACGATCAAACGAATGCTGGTGAATCCGGTGGATAAATCGTATAAAAAACGATTTACGGTAAAAATCGGTCAGCAGTTAAAAGTGATCCCGATCGAGGAAGTCGAATGTTTTTATAGCGAAAACAAAGGAACCTACGTGCATACGACCGATAACCGCGATTATTTACTGGATCAGACACTGGAGCTATTGGAAACCGAGTTGGATCCAAAAGATTTCTATCGCGTAAGCCGTAAATTTATCATTCCGATGCGCGCCATAAAAGAAATCGTACTCTATAGCAATTCCAGACTAAAAGTCGTTTTGCCAACCTATAAAGGCGATGAGGTTATTGTGAGCCGCGAAAGGGTTAGTGATTTTAAAGAATGGATCGGTTAGGATCCATTTTTTATGCTGTTTTATTTTTTCGGGCTTCCAGAATCATATAAAACTGTACTCCGAATAAAATCGACGCAAGTACCAAATGAATCGTCTGACTTCCAAATGGGAAATGCAGGTAATACATTGCAATTCCGGAGGCGATTTCCAACGCTAATAGCAGCATCACCCAGTTGATTTTTGAAAAGCCCAAACCAAGTCGTTTGTTACGTAAATACAGGAGCAGACTCGATAAAAACACCACTACGGAAAACGTACGGTGAAAGTAAAAGCTCACTTCGGGTTTGCTTAACCAAAGGGTTTCATTTCCGATTCCGGATTTTACCTGTTCGTCTACAAACTGACGTACCTGAGTTCCTAAAACCACCTGAATTAACGTTAATCCAAGTGAAACCCAAAGGATAGTCAAAAACATCGGATTCGCAATTTTATCCGACGAAACCGGTTTGGCCAGTCGGATGATATATAAGATAACGGCAACGATTACCAGTGCCATTACCATATGAACGGTGATTTTTACCGGGTTTAATACCGAATACACCACCGTTGCACCCAACCATGCCTGGAATCCCATCATAAAGACAACCAACCAGGACAATAGGGTAATTTTTTTACTTTGTTTCCACATTGAAAAAGAAGCAATAGCCATAATAAAACAAGCCAGACCGGCCAAAGCACCAACCAGTCGGTTGCCATATTCGGTCCAGGTGTGCGAAGCATTAAAGATCGCATAATCGTGCTTGGTGTATTTTTTCCAATGGGAAGCGTCAAATTCCGTTCCGGTGGTAAAATTGTCTTTGGCGACCAATAGACTTTCATCTTTAATGATCACCTGACCTTTTTTAAACTCATGGTTTTCACTCCAGGTCAATTCCTTGATATCGGTTGGAGGAATATAATATCCAAAACATTTCGGCCAATCGGGACAACCCATTCCGGAACCGGTCATACGAACCAGTGCTCCGGCTACAATTACTAAATAGACTAATACTAAAGCAGTTTTTGCGATGGAGGTGAAATGTTTTTTCATTTTAGTATGCTTTTATGTTTGAACCCGAAGGTTATTCGGTTGCCTTTTTTAATCCTAATTTTGCCGCTTTTTCCATCATAAAATCGTAAGCCGGCTGGTATTCGTTCGGGATTTCTCCTTCGAGTATGGCTTCTTTGATGGCTTCTTTTAAAAGACCGATTTCACGGGAAGGTTTCAGGTTAAAAATGGCCATGATTTCTTCTCCGGTAATGGGCGGTTGGAAATTGCGAACGTGGTCGCGTTCTTCCACTTCGACAATTTTCTGACGGACGATTTTAAAATTATTATGATATTTTCGGAATTTCGACGGGTTTTTAGTCGTGATATCGGCTTCGCACAAGGTCATCAGATTTTCCACATCCTCACCGGCATCAAAAACCAAACGACGTACGGCCGAATCGGTCACAATATCCTGAGCGAGTACGATGGGACGGGAACTCATCATGACCATTTTTTGGACAAATTTCATTTTGTGATTTAACGGCATATGCAAACGCTCAAAGATGCGTTTTACCATTTTACCGCCTAAAAACTCATGCCCGTGGAAGGTCCATCCTTGTTTTTTATTATAACGTTTTGTCGGCGCTTTACCGATATCGTGTAGCAAAGCCGACCAACGTAACCATACATCGTCTGTATTCGGGCAGATATTGTCCACCACTTCCAAGGTATGATAAAAGTTGTTTTTATGCGTATGTCCTTCGATCTCTTCCACCTGATTTAAAGCGGTTAGCTCGGGTAAAATAATATCCAGTAATCCGGTTTGGTATAGTAACAGGAAGCCAACGGAAGGTTTATCCGATAAAAGGATTTTGTTTAATTCCTCGACAATGCGTTCTCCGGAAATAATATTGATCCGGTCTTTATTACGGGAAATAGATTCCAGCGATTCCGATTCGATGGTAAAATTAAGCTGCGAAGCAAAACGGATGGCGCGCATCATACGCAACGGATCGTCCGAATAGGTAACATCCGGATCCAAAGGCGTTTTGATACTTTTGTGCTCCATATCGGCCAATCCGTTAAAAGGATCAACCAGTTCGCCGTAATTGGCTTCGTTTAAAGAGAGTGCCAATGCATTGATCGTAAAATCGCGACGGTTTTGATCATCTTCCAGAGTTCCGTTTTCCACAACCGGATTTCGGCTGTCGAAATGATAGGATTCTTTACGGGCACCCACAAATTCAATATCCATATCATCATAGCGAAGCATGGCGGTACCGTAGTTTTTAAAAACCTGTACTTTTGGTTTATGTGGGATCAGTTCCGACACTTTTAAAGCCAATTCGATACCACTGCCAACGGCCACGATATCGATGTCTTTTTTATGATTGCGTTCCAGGATCAAATCCCTTACAAAGCCGCCAATAACATAGGAATCGACTTGCAGTTCTTTGGCTGCATTGGATATAATTTCAAAAATTTTTGACTGTAATGCCTCTTTATATGAAGTTTGTTTTTTCATTAATGGTCGCTCCGGTTTGCAGGGCTAAGTTGTTTATTTTCGTATAATTTTTACCTCACTGTTTCCAGACAGTTTTATGATAGTCGACGGTTTACCGCCAATTTTATCGTGGTGCAAATTTACAACATAGTCTACGCCTTGCAAAATTGCCGGGCTTATTTCTTTAAACGATTTTGGTGTTGGTTCGCCACTAATGTTTGCCGAAGTAGAAACCAACGGAACTTTCATCCGTTCCATTAGCTTAAAACAAAAAGGTTCTTTAACGATTCGCATTCCTAAAGTATTATCCTGACCGATGATATTTGGCGCGACATTTCTCGGATTATCCAAGATCAGTGTGGTTGGTTTTTCGGATAAATCGAGGATTTGCCAGGCTACTTCCGGAATATCTTTAAAAACATTGTATACCATACGGTCCCCGTTCATCAGGACGATCATGCTTTTACTTTCTTCCCGTTGTTTGAGCGCGTATATTTTTTTTACGGCTTCCGGATTGGTCGCATCACAACCGATTCCCCAAACCGTATCGGTTGGATATAGGATGATTCCTCCGTTTTTGATCACTTCGTAGGCTTTATGAATTTCTTCTGCAATCATTTTTTATTTATTTAGACTGTTTTTATAAATAGTTACAGGAAGCGATTCTAAACAATACCAGCGACTTAATCAAAAAAAGTGGTTATTATTTTAGCTAAGTCGTCGTTGAAAACAGCTTCTTCCTGTTCAATTTTTTTGCGATACGTATCAAAATGTTGGACTTCGTTTTCATATGCTGTAAAACAATGTTCTAACAAATCAATAATATCGCGTTCTTTCCCCGGGATATAATCTATTTTAAATTTATCCGGTATCGGAATATCTTCTGCAAAGTTAGCACTTCCTTTTTTGTTTGTAACTATAATACAGCCACACATTGCAGCTTCTCTCGGAATACGGTCTTTACCGGGATGATTTCCAAAGTCGATATAAATTTTGGCGCTGAGCAACAATTGCCGAACCTGAGACGGAGTCATGTTTGCTATCGGAACCCAATCGAGTAGTGGTGCTTTTCGGATCAATTCCAGCGTTTCATTATATCCTTTTTTGGGATTGTATACAATCCTGTTACTTTTATTTTGGTTGGTAAATGATTTCCTTTTTAATTTATCGATAAAAATAGCGTCAAGATAGTCGGATAAATTATAAATATCGGTGACGTTTTTCGATTCCAGAAAATGCCGGGCATAATGCGATTGTACCCAATGAGAGAGCAAGGGCTCCTTTTTAAAATCATAATGGCATACCGTTGGTTTTAACCCCAAAAAGCGCCGTAAGGAAAAGGGTTTTGGCCTAATGGCAGCCAAAAAGAAATCGACACTTAGCCACCAGATTACCTTATGAATTTTTTTATAGTGATAGATCATCCCGGTATAGATTTCGGGAAAGATGACAATATTTTCCGAAGCATCTGTTATTGTATTAGTATAAGGGATTTTAAAACGCTTGTAAAAGTCATGCACCGGATCAGTGGATGCCTGTTGTCCGATATATACCATTTTGGCCTTAAATCCCATATTGAGGAGTTTGGATGCCAGCTGATGCATTAAAAAAGGCCCACCCGATGCAAAGTTAGCCGGAGCGATCACATAGAGTGTTGCCGTATTTTTATTTAATTTCATAGTATTCGGTTTTAAATTTTCGAATGGCTGAAGAAATGATCTGATGCATGTCGTAGTATTTATATTCGGCAAGTCTCCCTCCGAAAATGACATTGGTTCCCTTGGCTTTCAGGCAATACTTTTTATAAATTGCCTGATTTTTTTTATCATTAACGGGATAAAACGCTTCTTTTTTTGAAGACCAGGATTCCGGATATTCTTTGGTTATAACCGTTTGTGGTTGCTTGCCAAATTCGAAATGTTTGTGTTCGATGATACGGGTATAAGGAACAGTCGCATCATTATAATTGACAATGGCATTACCCTGAAAATTGGAGCTATTGATAATTTCGTTTTCAAATCGGAGCGAGCGATATTCGAGTTCGCCAAATTCATAATCAAAATACTCATCGATTTTTCCGGTAAAAACAATAGTCTTGGCCAGCGATTCAAAATAAGAGCGATCGTCAAAAAAATCAGTATTTAAGCGAACTTCCGTTCCTTCCAGTAATCCGTCAATAATTGTATTATAACCACCAACCGGTATGCCCTGATAAGCATCATTAAAATAATTATTATCGAACGTATAACGCACCGGAAGCCTTTTAATGATAAATGGCGGCAACTCAGTCGCTTTGCGTCCCCATTGCTTTTCGGTGTATTCTTTGATCAAAGTTTCATAAATATCTTTACCAACCATTGAGAGTGCCTGTTCTTCCAGATTTGACGGATCTGAAACGCCAAACCGATCTACCTGGATATTAATTTTCGCCCGGGCTTCTTCGGGAGTTATAGCGCCCCATAACTGATAGAACGTATTCATATTAAAAGGCAGGTTGTAAAGCTTCCCTTTTGCAATAGTTACGGGACTATTAATGTAATGGTTAAAAGTGGTAAATTGATTGACGTAATCCCAGATGAATTTATCATTGGTGTGAAAAATATGAGCCCCATATTTATGGGTTGTAATATCTTCTATTTTTTCACAGTATACATTACCTCCCCGATGTGACCTTTTGTCAATAACGAGGCATTTTTTACCGATTTTAGTTGCTTCGTGGGCAAAAACAGCTCCAAAAAGCCCAGATCCTACAATTAGAATGTCATAGTTTTTCATCTTGTTTATGGTGTTAAATTGAGGGTGAATCAGTTGTGGCAACAGCGTGTTGCCCGGATTGTATGGTGTTGGATTTACGGAGGTTTAAAATCCGGTTCCAGACGGTAATAATGTCCTGTTTCTCATTTTCCAGACTGTATTCCTTCAGAATAGATTGTGAAGCTTTTATTTGCTTTTCAAAAAAAGTAGCAGGGGTCATTTCATAAAGGGCCAGAACCTCTTCAATCTTGTGAACAAAACCAATTATATCTCCATCCGGAATGGGGTACGAAAAGTCGGGATTAAAATATTCTTTACCAGCCCTGCCTGTAAAGCCGATCACAATACAACCGCAAGCCATAGCTTCTACAGGAGGGAGACCAAAACCTTCGAAATAATTAAAGCTTAAAAAAATGTGGCTTTCCCTCATAATCTGAGCGACTTCCTGTTCGGTTTTATTATCAATGCTCACTAATGACCAATCGTGTAAACTATTCCTATAATTCAGAATGTTTAAAATCTGAACGATTTCGGTTTTCATTTTGCGAGGCATAAAGGCAATTTGCTTCTTTTTCTGCGGATGGTAATGGAACTTACTTTGATCAATACCAATTCGTATTCGGTAAACGGTAGTATTGGGAACGGCAAAGGACAAATAGTTTTTTGAATCTTCGGATACGGTTATCGTTGCAAGGATATTTTGATCCGTATATTGTTTTTCATGGGGTAATTTTTCGATAGAATTATATAAAAACGAATAATAGCAATTTTGATTAAAAATCACTTTTCGGATATCTTTTTTAATTTTTAAGAAACCCAGACTAAAGATTTCCGGAAAAACAAATATTGCATTTTCATCAAGCTTAGGTGCTATAAACCGTTGTATGCCTAAAGTGATTTTAGTGAAAATGCTTTTTAGAAATGAGGTTTTACCGGTTCTAAGACCTTGTCTGATCAATAAAAACAACGGAA
The DNA here is from genome assembly GCF_039888695.1 of Flavobacterium sp. CAU 1735. NCBI lineage: Bacteria > Pseudomonadati > Bacteroidota > Flavobacteriia > Flavobacteriales > Flavobacteriaceae > Flavobacterium > Flavobacterium sp. CAU 1735. Next base: position 998,894 of record NZ_JBDQQQ010000001.1, read on the forward strand.
GGTTGTATTCTAACCGGGTAGTGTTTTCAAACCATTTATGACGAAAATGCCTTTTTTTATGAAGGATAACAGCATTAAAATTGTTCCGGTTTAAGATGTCTACCTGCCTGTATAATTGTTTGATACCTCCGATTGGTGTTTTGGTATCCGGGCAAATAAAATAAATTTTTTGCTTCATCATAATGGGCTGTTTTTTATAGTTACTATTGAATGAACCCAGCTTTCGAGTGTATATTTTTGCCGTATTGCAATAGGAATTTCAGTATAGGGCGTAGCGAAAAAGGAATCCGGAATAGAAAAGGTGGTGTCGGTCCAGATAAAAATGTTATTTGGATCGTAAAAATCATACGTTTTGATGTCTGGATTGGTCGTGATTAATTTTTTCTTTAAGCCGATTGCTTCAAAGGGGCGAAAAGATAAGCCGGATTGATCGGGATGATGTATATCCAGAATAATTTGTGTATTGCCACTATAGGTGACAATTTCGGGAAATGGAATAATTTTATCCAGAAAGAGAATATCTGCTGTAGCGTGTTTTTCACGTATGCTTTTGTTTTTAGAAAACAGCAATGCTTTTGCATTTTTTCCGCTAGAGCTTAAGAGTTGGATGATGTGCTTTATTTGGGTAAAACGATGGTCGTAGGTGCCTAGAAAAAGGACATCATATTTAGGACCAGATGGTAGGGTTTCAGTAAAATAGAAATTTGTAGTAAAGTGTAATCCATATTGATCACAGTCGTTTTTGTCAAAACTATAATGAACATCGAAAAAAGGCATTGTCTCTTTCTGACCTTTTATTTTCGCAAAACTATCCCAATAATGAACAATTGAATGTTTTGCTTTTTTGGTAACAAGAGATAATACTTTAGAGGAGAGCATATCGGGTCGGTTAACATACACGATATCGTAAGTGGGATATTCGTTTATTTTTTGGAGGATCACTTTTTGAGAATGTATTTTTTTGATATTCGTATTAAAGCACCATTTCAAAAAGAAATTCAAACATCGTTCGCCACTATTTTTATAGTGATACGGATATCCGTTGGATAGGACCATAACGACGGTATAATCGGTAAAGTCCTCAAATCCTTTCAAGATGACTTTATAGAAGTCATAATGATCCGGAGCAATATATAAGATCCTTTTCTTCATTAGACTTGATTTTATACAGCTGTTAATAAATGTGTTGAATGCAGACAATAACCGACCTGCCAGACAAGAGATTATCCTGTTCCGGAATTGTTTTTTGAAGTCTGTTAGATTGTTTTAATTTGAACAATAAAAACCCTGACCGAATTACAAACAGCGTTTATAATCGATGTAACAGTCGATGATCAAATTTTTAGAGGGGAATTTAAAATGTTATCTCAGGTAATTCTTTTTTGATAACAGCAGGAACACCTGCAGCCATACAATTGTCTGGTAAATCTTTGGTGACTACAGCTCCTGCGGCAATTATAACATTTCTTCCTATTGTAATTTTAGGGAGGATTGTGGCATTTGTCCCGATGTTACTATAGGCGCCAATTTTACAATTACCGGAGATGTTTACACCAGGTGAAATTTCCGAAAATTCTCCAATATGGCAATCATGGCCGATGGTACAATTTAGGTTAATTAGTGTCCCTTTTTGGACAATTATGTCATTTGTAAGGACGGTTCCAGTCATAATATTACATCCGGAGTCAATTTGATTCCCAAAACTGCCAATAACGGCTTTTGGGCTTATTGTAGCAGTAAAGACACCACCAATAGCTTTGAATTTTTCATACAGGCGTTTTCGTAAAGCCGGATTTCCGATACCGATGGTAAAACGATTATCGGTATGCATAAAGTAGGCCGTAGCGTCGTCAAGGTTTGTAAGAACCGGAAAACGATCGTATAATACGGCTGGAATATCGGTGTTCACATCGTCATAGAAAACCAGATTTTCGGTTTGTCCACTCTGATGTAATACTTCTAAAACTTCTTTAGCAAATCCTTTGGCTCCAACTATTAGCATGCGTTTTGATTAATTAAGGTGGTTATTTTTTCTAAGTCTTCCACGGTTAAACCAACATAAAGCGGTAACGAAAGTACACGTTGGGCTATCGATTCTGAAACCGGCATTGCCTGATCCGGTTGGTTCACATATCCGATCGTATTTAACGATGGATAAAAATATCGTCTCGGAATAATATTGTTGTCGTTTAATGCTTTTTGTACTTTTAAAAGTATAGCCTCAGAAGGTAGTATTATCGGGTAATAGCTATAATTCCAGATGGTTTCCGGTCGGATAGCCATGGTTTGCAATTGATTAAAATCGAGATGTTGGTTGTAAAAATCAACTACTTTTTTTCGTTCGGACAAAATGGTTCCCATATGAGGCAAAACAGCCAGTCCCATAGCGGCCTGAAGTTCCGAAATTTTAGCATTAATCCCTAATCCGTGAAATTCCAACGGTCCGTTATGACCGAAATTATGACTGTAGAATAGTTTATGAAAAAGCGTTGCATCTTTACAAAACAGCGCGCCACCTTCTCCGGTATGGAAAAGTTTGGTGGCATGGAAACTACAGGTACTCACATCGCCATAATTAAACAGTGATTCCCCTTTATAGGTTACGCCAAAAGCATGTGCGGCGTCATAGATTACCTTTAAGCCGTATTTTTTAGCAATCGCTTCAATCGCGTCTACTTCACAAGGGTTACCAAAGACATGCGTGGCTAAAATAGCGGTCGTTTTTGGACTTATGACAGCCTCGATCTGGGTTTCATCAATAGTGAGGTATTCCGGATGAATATCGACAAAAACAGGCGTGCAATTTTCCCATATAATAGAAGACGTCGTCGCTACATACGAAAACGGAGTGGTAATGATTTCCCCTTGTTTTCCCAGAATTTTAAGTGCGATTTGTAGCGGTACGGTTCCGTTGTTGGTGATGATCATAGAATTGCTTTTCAGATAATCGGTTAATTTCTGTTCCAATTCCAATACCAGTTCACCCCGGTTAGTAAGCCATTTGTTTTCCCATATCCGTTCAAGTTGCTTTTCGTATTCTTTTAAATCCGGGAAAAAGGTTTTGGTTACTGTTATCATTAATATGGGATTTGTAAATTTTATTTCTGTTGATAAACGAACTTAATGGTTACATTTGTGCAGTAAAAATATAAAAAGTTAAGCAATCTAACCGTACCCAAACGGAATAAGATATCAATCAGATCGGGAGTGGCCGGATCGTAACCTAAATTATATATGAAGCATTGCAGAAGTCAGGAAGAAATACTGGCCGATTGGAGCGGACAGGATATCCACAAGCCTTTAGTAAGTATTTTATGTGACACGTTTAAGCATGAAGCGTATTTAAGCGATGCGTTGGAAGGATTTTTAAGTCAGAAAACAAATTTTCCGTTTGAAATTATTGTCCATGAAGATGCCTCTCCAGACGGAACACCAGCAATATTAAAAGACTTTGAAAGCCGTTATCCGTTACTGATCAAGCCAATTTACCAGACCGAAAACCAATATTCCAATGCGGATGTCGATATTTGGGGCGATCATACTTTTCCGAAAGCGAAAGGAAAATACATTGCGCTTTGTGAAGGTGACGATTATTGGATTGATCCGTATAAATTGCAAAAACAGGTCGATTTTTTGGAAGCCCACCCGGATTATGTTATAACATGGACCGACTTTTTAAACAAAAAAGGGGACGAATTGGTTCCAAACGATTTTAAAGAAACCTTACCCGAAGTGTATACCATCGATTTTGATACGATTTTCCGACCGTATTGCACCTATACGCTGACGTGTGTGTTTTTAAAATCGGCTGTAAAACCACAGGAGTACAAGAGTTTCCGCTATTCCAAAGACAATACCTTATATGGTTTGGCACTTTGCAATGGAAAAGGAGCTTTCCTAAATTTTCAGGGCGGTGTGTACCGTTGGCATGCCGGCGGAATTTATTCGTTAAAATCAGCTTTTTTCCAGCGTTATTCCTCCTATCTGAATGTAAAAGAAGTTTATGACAGGTTGCCACAGGCTCAAACAGCAAACATACGGGAAGTAATCCAGTCGTTGCTAAAAGATTCCGCTTTTGAAGCTTTAAAGCTGTATAAAGATAAGGAAGCCTATGCTAAAGAACCTCATCAGGCGGTACAGCTATTTTTAAAACAGGCATCGTTTGGAATGCGAATCAAATTCTGGCGACGTCATATTAAGATGAACTATTTCGGTATCAAATACAATTAAAAAAGAGGAACGTAGGTTCCTCTTTTTTATAATCTTGATGTGGTATAAAATGCCTAGTTTCGAATAAGAAACACATTGATTATCAGTTTGTAAGGGGGTTAAAATAGCGATTTCAGCATAATCAAAATACGATCAAACCAACGCACCTTTTGAAATACAGGCTTACCTTCGTTTTGGAGGTATTTTAATAACGGTTTGTTAAACTCTTTCGATTTACGGATCGTACGTACCACAATCTGATAGAGCTGTTTTTCGAGTACCTTCTGGTCGAAAATACGGGATTCCCGGTTTTTTGCGATTAATTTCTGCGCGGCATTAACAGTAGCGATGACTTCCTGAGCCGATAATCCCCGTTTAAAGTCAAATGCATTCAGATAGCCTTCAATATCGGTGCTTTCAGGATTTATACCGAAGTCCTGTTGTAATTGTGCCAAACGAATATTGCGAAGCGAACGGTTGACATTATCGATTTTGGTCTGACTGATATTCGTATCATGCCAACGGTAATCGAGTAACGATTCGGACACATTGGCAAATAGGGTAGTAGCACTCATTCGGTTCCATAATTCATAGTCTTCAATTGGAACAAAATCGTTGTCAAAACGGAAATCTTTTAAACAAGCCTTACGAAGCATTATCGTAGGATTTCCAATCGGATTATAAAAAAGAAAAGCCGTTCGAATAGCAAGATGTTCTGTGGGAAGGGCCATTAGTTTTCGTTTGCCATCCGGTTTAAAAAGGGTATAAAAGGTTCCGCAAACACCGATTTCCGGATTTTTTTTCAGAAATTCGATCTGTTTGGAAAAACGATCGGGCATGGCGATATCATCAGCATCCATCAAGGCGATAAATTCCCCTTTAGCCGTTGTAAAACCTTCATTTCGCAAACGAGCCGGGCCCACATTTTCTATTTTATCGACAAAAATAATACGGGAATCGGCCGCTGCATTTTTTTCGATTATGCTTTTACTGGTATCGGTCGATTTATCATTGAGCACGATCAGTTCAAAATCGGTAAAACTTTGCTTCAGAATACTGTCAATCGTTTCCTGAAGGTATTTTTCGGCATTATATACCGGTATGATTACTGATAAAACGGGTTGGCTCATAACTAATTGATCAATAAAGGTTAGGTGTGATTTTTAATAACAGTAGTATAATAATCCAATGTTTCGGTCATCATTTTTTCGATGCTAAAATGATCTACGATAGTTTGTCGGGCATTTTGGGAAAGTGTTTCAGCCAAAACGCCATCCGTTAGTATAGCGGATATACGATCGACAAAATCTGTATCCGTATCACATACAAAACCATTTTCGCCCGATGTGATCAGTTCTTTAAAAGAATCCAGATTTGAAGTCACTATAGGTTTGGCCAACGCCATAGCTTCTAAAAGCGCCAGACTAAAATTCTCTCCTTTGGAAGGGAAAATAAGAACATGAGCACTATTGAGTAGACGGATAATATTTTCTTTAGGCTGATAACCGTGAAAAACAACCTTATCGGTTAAAGTCTGTGTCTGAATTTCCTTGTCCAAAGTTGCCTTATAAGGTGTTTCCCGACCGATAAACTGTAAGGTGGCTTGCGGGAATTTCTCCGCTAGACGAGCGAATACGCGAAATGCCGTATCGGCTCCTTTTTCGAGGGCAACATTTCCGATATAGAAAACAGAAAACGGAATTACCGCCGGATTCGGATTCGGTTGGAATTCCTGTATATTGATACCGTTATAAATAAGTTTGAATTTCGAAACGCCAAACAGTTCGCGATTAACCTGTTCGGAAAAACGGGAAACGGCAATTACATTTTCGGCTTTTTTAAACGCTTCGCGCTCGCAATGTTTACGTCCGGCTTCTACTTTGTAGCCAAAATATTTTTCCAAAACGGAAAAAGAACCGTGACAGCGTACCACATATGGGATTTTTTTACCTAAAAATAAACTTAAGCCTTCAAAATCATGACATTCGATAATATCGATATTCAGATTGTTCTTTTCAATATAGGCAAAAAGCCGCCGACTGATATCGCGTTTTTCTTTTTCGTGAATTTTAAAATGATACGGCATTAAAAACGAAAATTTCTGTGTAACGGATCGAAACAGATCGTACACAAAATTTCGCTTAAAAAGGTTTTTGGTATAATGAACATGAACCCCTTCGTCGTCAAAATCGATATTGGTTTTGTTTACGCCAAAAATGTATACCCGATGACCTCTTTTTACAAGTTCTTTGGCCAGTAAAGTATTAAAATTCCCAGTTCCACCACAAGGAGGAAGCTTTTCATTTTTGTATTCCCGGGTTAAAATGAGGATATTCATACGGTTATTTTTTCAGATCGAAAATCGTAGTAACCCAATTGTCCAAGGTATATTGATTGTAAATTTCTTCCGGAACGGGTTCGTAATCCGTAGCCAGAAATTCGGGGGCAATTACGGGGTTTTCGCGATCAATGATCAATATGTTATTGGGGTTATAAAACGGGTAATTTACGACCGTTTTATTATCCGTTATTAGTTTTTTCTGCATTCCCATAGCCTCAAATACCCGGAAACTCAGACCGGTTTGGTTATTTTGAACGATGTCCAGAATAATTTCGGCTTGCGAATACAATTTCAGCAATTGTTTTAATCGGATTTTTTTGGACTGAAATAACAGCTGGCTATTGGTTTTGGCTGCGGTTTCGGCTTTGAAATTGTATTTGAATTTTTTGTATTCGATATTCCGACTCACAAAAATAAAATGAAACGGCGCTTTCAATTGCTCCAACTGATAGGCAATTTTATTGTATATCGGAAAACGTTTGTCGAACGATGAAATCGTGGTAACCTTATATTTTGGTTTTACGGCTGGGATTTCCTGTTTGTCAAAGTAGATATAATTGTTCATTTTGACAAAATTGTGTGCCTTGGCATCCTGTTCGTCAAAAGAAAAAATTTCGTCAAAAAGACCTGCATTTAAGAGATGATCGACCGGACAACGATGTAAACTGTCGTACAGATAGGCAAAATACTTTTTGGTATATTGCTTAATTAGCTGGTGGTATTTCAGTTCGATAACATCGGGATTGATCACCAAAATAATATCGTGTTGTCCGTGTTTTTGTAATTCGGATATAATATGTTCCTGCTTCTTTTTGGTTTTAAGATTAATACCCAGGAAAATTTTAGAAAGTAAGTTTACGATTCTCGATGCTAAATTGGCATGTTTATAACCTCCCAAATTGATATGATACGCATCAATATTCTTTTGCTGTAACAATTTGATGATATATTTGTCGTAGTGCCAGTTATCGAAACTGATCAAACAAATCTTCTGCTTCATTTTTCAAATAATATAATTAGTGGGAGTGTGTTATTACTAATAACTGTTACAACGGGTTAAATATTTTGTTTCTGGTTTGCTTTTAGTGATTTATACGTATGGTATACGCTCAATGCCTGTAAATACGATATGATTAATCCATCTTTTCCATCCAATATTCCCAGACGGATAAAGAAGGCTTTTATAAACTTAAAAATGGTTTTTAGGTATTGGGTAAAAACGCTGTATTTTTTTCCTTTAAGGAAAAGTTCTTTTCCTTTTAAAACACCATAGCTAATCATTTTCTGTTTATAAATAGCGTAATTGTCATAGGAATAATGGAGTAACTTATTTTGAAATATGCCAATCGTTCCGTCGACTTTAAGGGTTTCGTGAACCAGTTTTTCCGGTATATAATGTGCTTTGTCTTTTTTAAACAATCGGAAATTTTTATCCGTTTGCGTACCGGAGAAATGGATCGCTCTTCCGGCAAAATAGAACTTTCTTAAAAAGTAATACGCATCTTTGGTTTCCGGTTTGCGGACTTCTGCGATAATTTCGGCACGCAATGGCGGTGTAATCCGTTCATCGGCATCCAGAAATAAAACCCAGTTATAGCTGGCCAGTTCCAGTGCCAGATTCCGTTGTGTTGTAAAATCAACAAATTTATGCTGTACCACTTTAACATTTGGGTACGTATTGGCAATGGCCACGGTAGAATCGGTACTATACGAATCCACTACGATAATCTCATCCACAAAATCAAGACATTCGATTACTTCCCGGATGTTTTTTTCTTCGTTATAGGTGATTATCAGTCCGCTGATTTTAATAGAACTGGATTGCGATGTCATATACGATTAACTTCTTTTTACAATTACATAATTGCGGTATTCAAATAGCCGTTTACCGGTTAAGTCTTCGATAAAGGCCAGTAATTTTCTTCTGAAATTCATTTTGCGCCCCATTTTGGTCGGATCAAACGAGAATTTCCAGTTGCTGCGATTTACCCTGTCCTGGAAAACCTGAGGATGGGTACCTTTAAACTTTAGTAAGCGTTCGGCATTACCATAGTCAAATTCATAATCTTCATTATAGGTTCGGTCGATCCATTCGTCGTCGCTATTGTAAAAACGACCGGTGTTTTTCACCTTTGTTTTTAATCCGCCTGGCGCTTTAACCCATCCGTAATGATAAATATAAGCCGGAATGTGTTTTACTTTTAACTTGCGACCGTTATAACGGAAACCTTGTGCATCTTTATAGGATTCCATTCCGGGCAGGTTGCGGACAATACGGATTTCTCTGCGGTACCATCTGCGGGAATGTGCATAAAAATCATACGATCCGTAAAAATGCATATAGTTAAAAAGTAAGCCTTCAACATTTGGATCATTTAACGATGCTTCCATTTCTTTACGAATGGTTTCCAGGTATTTTTCATGAACACATTCATCACCCTGAATATAAAAAGCCCAGTCTACATCGGGACTAATGGCCTTAAATGCCTTGTCGGTTTCGAGGGCAAAAGTACGACCGCCTTCGCGTACGCTATCGTCCCAAACAGTCTCAATAATTTTGATTTTTGGGGAGCCAATACTTTTAATAAGATCTAATGTGGTGTCGGTAGAATTTCCATGAGCTACTATAAATTCATCACATATAGGTAATATTGAAGTAATTGCTTCTACGATAGAGTAATCGTTTTGTACCGCATTGCGGATAAAGGTAAAACCGGCGACTTTCATGTAGGTTGGATTTATTTGGATTTTAATATCTTAAAAAAATAAAAATGCTTGCTATAATGATTGATACAGTGTCATAATCCTGTTCGCAATAACATCGTCATTAAATTTCTGTACAAACATATAACCTTTTTCTGTTATCTCGTCTCTTAAATTAGGATCACGAAGTAATAATTCAATTTTTGATTGTATGTCGGCACTGTCGGTTGGATCGACATAAAGGCTATCGGGTCCGCCCGCTTCCGGGAAAACACCGGAGTTGGTTGTAATAACCGGAGTTTTGGAATATAACGCTTCAATAATCGGAATTCCGAAACCTTCAAACAACGACGGATAAATAAAAACAGTAGCCAACTGGTATACTATTGCCAGTTCGCGGCTGTTAAGTCCTTTTAAAAACAGGACTTTTTCGTCCATTTGATGTTCCCGGATGTAGTTTTTTACCGTTTGTGTATAAGCCGTTTCGCCTCCGATAATGACAAGTTTCGTATCGATATTCCGAATGGCTTTTACAGCTGCCAGTACGTTTTTACGGATTTCGACCGTACCCACGTTTAAAACAAACTGTTCCGGAAGCTTGTATTTTTCGATAACGGCTTTCTTTTCTTGGTCGGAATAAAGCTCTTTAAAAACCTGCTGACATCCCTGATAAATCACTTCGATTTTTGATTCCGGGATTTTCAGGTACTGTACAATATCGTTTTTGGTTTGTTCGCTAATGGCGATAACGGTATCGGCATTTTGAGCGGCCTTTTTAAATTTATAAAAATGAATTTTCCGGTCGAAGAACGAATAAAACGCCGGATAACGCATAAAGATCAGATCGTGAATCGTCACAGTACTTTTAATTCCGGCTTTTTTCAATCCCGAAGGAAGTTCGCCCGAAAGACCGTGGAATAATTGAACGCCGTCTTTTTTCAGATCGGAAATAATAGTGCGCTGGCGCCATATATTATAAAACTTCCGATTGAACCAGCCGGTTGGACGTTTTTCAATAATCGTATCCGAATCCGAGGTAAAAAGTTGCTTTTTTGCCGGTTTCGGATTGTATAATAAATAGTGGTTTTCCGGAAAAAAACGATTCATAATCCGAACCAGATCACGGCTGTAATTACCCAGTCCGGTCTGATTATGAAAAACGCGTTTCGCCTCATAACCAATCGTTAGGCTTTTGTTATCCCGGTTTTTATTTCGGTGTAGTTGTTGGAGATACACATAACGCATATAAACGTGTTGTGACATGATTTTAGCCAAAGATACACCTTGTGATCCATTTAGGAATCCGAATTCGATTATATAATGCTTAAAAAAACGAAAAGCCGGTTTTACATAAAAATGAAAAGCGGTAGGTTTTGTATTTTTCTGATACAATTCCTGAGCCCGTAATTTGGAATACTGCAGGCGTTTTCCTAGAAAATCAGCTTTGTTTTTAAACGAATAATGCTGGATGATTTCTTTTAGATTTCCGGATTTACCGTCAACGATAAGTTGTTCGTGTACGAGTTTGTGGGAATAGCGGCATTTGGATTTTCGGAACAGGCGTATAGCCCTGTCCTGATTTTGTCCGCCATAAAACATTGGCTTTTCTGCATAATAAAAAGCGCGTTTTACCCAAAAAGCGACTTCCTCCGGATGTGAAGCCACCTGTTCTTTTAATTCGAGGATTCCATTTTCGGTCACCCTTTCGTCGGCATCAAAAAAGGTAACCCAGTCATTTGTGGCCAAATCGATGGCAAAATTCCGCTGACGGGAAAAATCGTCAAACGGGCGTTGTACGATTCGCACCTGCGGAAATTCACTCCGGATGATATCCAGTGTGGTATCGCTACTGTACGAATCGACTACAATAATTTCGTCCGCGAAAGCCATATTCCGGAGATAGGTCCGGATATTGTCTTCCTCGTTCCTAATGATGGCTAAAGCCGATATTTTTGGACTGCTGCTCATTTAATACTATTAGATGGCAACGTCATACTCTCTTAAAGCGTCGTTTAATGAGGTTTTTAAATCGGTTGAAGGCTTGCGTTTTCCGATGATCAGCGCACATGGCACCTGATATTCACCGGCAGCAAATTTTTTAGTATAACTTCCCGGAATCACCACCGAACGCGCCGGAACAATACCTTTCATTTCAACTGGTGTATCGCCGGTAACGTCGATAATTTTAGTAGATGCGGTAAGGCAAACATTCGCTCCTAATACGGCTTCTTTTTCAACGCGAACACCTTCTACCACGATACATCTTGAACCGATAAAAGCACCGTCTTCAATGATTACCGGGGCGGCTTGTAACGGTTCCAATACCCCACCAATTCCAACACCACCGCTTAAGTGTACGTGTTTTCCGATTTGCGCACAGCTACCAACCGTCGCCCAGGTATCGACCATGGTTCCTTCGTCTACATAAGCCCCAATATTTACATAGCTTGGCATTAAGATTACCCCACTGGAAATATAGGCTCCGTGACGCGCTACAGCATTTGGAACAACGCGGATACCTTTTTCGGCATACCCTCTTTTTAAAGGCATTTTATCGTGATATTCGAATATTCCAGCCTCAAGCGTTTCCATTTTCTGGATTGGGAAATACATAACTACGGCCTTTTTTACCCATTCGTTTACCTGCCATCCATCGGTTGTTGGTTCTGCAACACGCAATTTTCCGGCATCCAGTAATTCGATCACTTCTCTAATGGCATTCGTCGTTTTTTCTTCTTGTAATAAGGCACGGTTTTCCCATGCTTGCTCTATTATTGGCTGTAAGGCATTCATATAAAAATCGATTTTTAGCAAATATAACCCCATTTTTTTAAAACGAAATAGAAAATAGCAGAATTTGGGCAGGCCGATACATTTCGAAACACCATATATTTTTCTATTTTTGCAGCACAACACAACACACTTATGTACAAATCTATAATCAGACCAATACTGTTCCGTTTTGATCCGGAAAAAATCCATCATTTTACCTTTGGAAGCATCCGTTTTCTACACAAAATACCGGGTATTCCGGCATTGTTAAACGCTATTTATGAAGTGAATGACCCGCGACTGGAACGGGAAGTTTTTGGATTGCGTTTTAAAAATCCGGTTGGACTTGCTGCCGGATTGGATAAGGATGCCAAATTATACAAAGAACTGTCCAATTTAGGCTTTGGTTTTATCGAAATTGGCACCCTTACACCCAAAGGTCAGGAAGGAAATCCGAAAAAACGATTGTTCCGTTTAAAAGCCGATAGCGCGTTGATCAACCGTATGGGATTTAATAACGGCGGCGTTATCGAAGCGGTGGAACGTCTGAAAAAAAATAAAGGCGTACTGATTGGTGGTAATATTGGAAAAAACAAGCTTACGCCCAATGAAGCCGCAACTCAGGATTATGAAATCTGTTTTGAAGCGTTATACGATTATGTCGATTATTTTGTCGTAAATGTAAGCTCACCCAATACACCCAATTTACGAGCCTTACAGGATAAAGAGCCATTAACGGAACTGTTACAAACGCTACAGAATAGAAACCAGACCAAACCGAAGCAAAAACCGATACTGTTAAAAATTGCCCCGGATCTGACCGATGAGCAATTGCTGGACATTATCGATATTGTAAGAGATACCAAAATTGCCGGTGTGATTGCAACCAATACGACCATTTCGAGAGACGGACTGGTTTCCGAAAATAAAAAAGAAACCGGCGGACTTTCCGGAAAACCCTTAACCAAACGATCGACTGAGGTAATCCGATTCCTATCGGAAAAAAGCAATAAAGCTTTCCCGATTATCGGCGTTGGTGGAATTCATTCGGCGGAAGATGCGATCGAAAAACTGGAAGCCGGCGCGAGTCTGATACAATTGTATACCGGATTTATTTATGAAGGACCGGGTTTGATCAAAGCCATCAATAAAAAAATACTGGCCGGAAAATAACAGGAGGTATTCGCACACTAAAACAGAAATCTGTTAAACTTTTCTCTTTTGGGAATGGTGTTGCTTTCTAATTGTTTGAAAGCGATACGATTGTGTTTTTTAATGGATCAATCTTTTTAAAATAGTAGGTTGCCATTGCCAGTATATTTGAAAATTATGAACTTTAGCGTATCTTTGAAACGTTATGGAGCAAGTTAAAATCATCGAATGTCCCCGAGATGCCATGCAAGGTATCAAGGCGTTTATTCCTACAGAAAAGAAAGTGCAATACATTCAATCTTTATTGCGTGTAGGATTTGACACTATTGATTTTGGCAGTTTTGTTTCCGCAAAAGCGATTCCGCAAATGCAGGATACGCCGGAAGTACTGGCGCAACTGGATTTGTCGCAAACCAAAAGCAAACTACTGGCAATTATCGCCAATACGATAGGTGCTGAAAATGCATCCCGTTATCCGGAAATCAAATACCTGGGCTTCCCGTTTTCGATATCGGAGAATTTTCAGATGCGAAATACCCACAAAACCATAGCCGAATCGCTGGTAACCTTACAGGAAATTCTGGACATCGCCAACGCTACCGATAAAGAAGTGGTAGCCTATTTGTCGATGGGATTCGGAAATCCTTATGGCGATCCGTGGAGTGTGGAAATCGTAGGGGAGTGGACAGAAAAGTTGTCCAATATGGGCGTAAAGATATTGTCGCTTTCCGATACGGTAGGCTCTTCGACACCGGAAGTGATTTCTTATTTGTTTTCGAATTTGATTCCGAAATACCCGCATATTGAATTCGGAGCGCATCTACATACCACACCGGACAAATGGTTTGAAAAAGTAGATGCCGCCTATAAAGCCGGATGCCGCCGTTTTGACGGAGCTATTCAAGGATTTGGAGGCTGTCCGATGGCCAAAGACGACCTGACCGGGAATATGCCAACCGAAAAAATGCTATCCTATTTTACTTCACAAAAAGCCGATACCGGATTAAGTCCGATGAGCTTTGAAAGTGCTTATAATGAAGCGCTTAAAATTTTTACCGTTTACCATTAGTCGTACTAAAAAGAAAGTACAAAAGACTTTATAAAAATTAGAACAGTAGTTTTATTACTATTTGTTTTGACTGTTTCGTATCCGGATGACTCCATGTCAAGCCAACGGGTTTTGTTAAGGTTAATAAAATCCTGAAAAAGTACTATTTACTACTTAAATCAAAAAGAACTCATGTTTTGTCTTAAACATGTTTTTTTTTGTCCGTATATCTCAAAAAGATTGTTCGAAAATGCTAATTAATTTAGCGCTATAAATAACTATAAACAAAAATTGATCATATTGTATTGATACAATGATAAACATTTCAAAATTTTGAATAGAAGTTTGTAGTTGATTTTATTTTTATTCATACAACTTTAATAAGGTTCTGTTGTTATTACGGGATCTATAGTAACGATGCTGGTTTCCTCCTTTAGCATTATAAAAACGGATAAAACTTTTTAGTTAGTAAAAAATTGATGCTTCTGTTTTAGAACTAACAAACTTTAATTAATCTAATATGATAAGTAATATGAATAAGTATTATGTAATTGTATCCCTCCTGCTTCTTTTTACAGAGGCGATTTATGCCCAGATTGGAATTAATATAGAAGATCCCAAGGCTACTTTGGATATAACCGGAAAAAAAGGAGTAGCAGATATTGATGGTGTTCTTTTCCCTAGACTTACTCTGGCAGAATTAACTGCAAAAGGAGATGGGCTGTATGGAGCGGATCAAAATGGAGTACTCATCTTTATTACGGATGCAACCGGAGGAGACGTTTTGTCGCAACGAACGAATATTGATGAGAGTGGGTATTATTATTTTGATAGTCCATCGAATGTTTGGATAAAAATGGATAATACAACCTCTTGGAAAGCCGCTCTTACTACTTGGCCGGCGTACCCAACTGCTCGGTATATTTATCAAAATGGTAGCCTCGGTATAGGCGATTATAGTACAAAAGCTGCTACGGAAAAACTGGATGTTGATGGAAACGTAAGACTTCGCAATATTAGAGATGGTAGAGGACGTAACAATTATCCTAATACTATTGTAGCAAATTCAGAGGGTACTCTGGCTGCTTTTAGAGGCAGTTATGCCATTTGGCGGGCAGCTAGAACGAATGCTGAAGCGGTAATGAGAGATGACGATGAAATCGTAAATATATTATCCTCTAGTGTAACGACTATTACGTTACCAGCCAACCCTGTGCTCGGCAGGGTTATTACGATCCGTATTGATAGTGCTTCCGATGGCGTGTATAATGTAGTGACCCCTAATGTAACATGGACCGGTTATTTGCCAATAAAATATATTCCAAATCATCTTCAGATAGTTGCAGCGGATTATATAACCAGGATTAAAGCTGGAACGACTGTAAAGTTACAATGGACAGGTCCACCAGGACTATATGGCCCCGCTGGAGGAGGTGGACTGGATTGGATTCAAATTGAAGGCGACCTTCAGGTAACACCTTAAGACTGGGTTGCTATGAAACGGTTGCTCTATTTCCTATGTTGAAAGAAAGGTATCACCAAACTAAGGAATGAAAGGTAAAGTTTACTAATCGGGCATAGTTTTTTTGTCATAAAATCGTAAAAGTTTTACCGTTTTATAGTAATTCAAAAAACACCCTGTCTTTTGTGAAAATTAGGGTTTTGTCTTGTTTTAAACGTAAGTTATTTAGGTAAAACGATTAATTCAGTTTTCTTTAAATGAGGTTCACATAATAAAAAAATAACATGAAAAGATATGGTACAATTGTAAGTTTCCTCTTTTTTACCGGGCTTCTTTACGCTCAGGTTGGAATTAATACAGAAAGTCCTAAAGCTACTTTAGACATAGCAGGAGGAAAGGGAGTTACGGATATCGATGGTGTTCTTCCGCCACGACTTACCCTGGCAGAATTAACTGCAAAAGGAGATGGGCTGTATGGAGCGGATCAAAATGGATTACTCATCTTTATTACGGATGTAACCGGAGGAAATATTTTATCGCAACGAATAAATGTCGACACGAATGGGTATTATTATTTTGATGGCCCATCGAATATCTGGAAAAAAGTATGTGCAACCTCCTGGAAAATAATAGGAACGATCCAACAGGCGTCCTTAAATACTCAGAGTATTTATCAAAATGCCGATGTCGGTATAGGCAATTTTAGTGCAACAGCTCCTACGGAAAAACTGGATGTTAATGGAAACATGAGATTACGCAACATGCCGGATGGTAAATTACGTGCCGATTATCCGTATACTATTGTAGCAAAAGAAGATGGTACTTTAGGAACTTCAAGAGGGCACTATAGAGGGTGGCGAGTAGCTACATCGAATGTTCAGGCTGTAATGTCTGATGACGATGATGTATTAACGATATATACCGCTAGATTTTCCACTAGTGCTTTGGAGATCAGTTTACCATCCAACCCTAAGCCCGGTAGGGTTGTTACGATTCGTAATGATGGTTCTTATAGTGGTACGTATAGTATAGCGACTCCTGGTGTAATACCGCCTGGTTATTTGCCAACAAACTTTAGAAATGATGTCGCCGAAGCATCTGATGGATTTGGTTTAATATACGTATCAGATTATAAAACTACCATTAAGGCTCAAACGGTTCTCAAGTTAGTATGGACAGGTCGATCTGGAGACCATGCATTAGGTTGGGTTCAAATTGGAGGCGACAACCAGATGCCATAAAAATCATAAGGGATTAATGATGTCGCTATAAAACGGTTACGCTGTTTCCGTATGTTGAAAGGTATTTTCAAACAAGGGGTAAAAGCCAAAGCCAACTAACCGGAAATAGTTTTTCGTACTAAAATGATAAACGCTTTACCGTTTTTTGGTAATTCAAAAAAAGGAGCCTGGTTTTTGTCTTGTTTTAGCATACGTTATTTAGGCAAAACTATAAATTCAGTTCCCTTTAAATGATGATTTTCTAATAAAAAGAATGACATGAAAAAATATGGTACAATTGTAAGTTTCCTCTTTTTTACCGGGCTTCTTTACGCTCAGGTTGGAATTTATACAGCAAGTCCCAAGGCTACTTTGGACATAAAAGAAAAAAATGACGTTTCGATGATTACTGGTGTTTTACCGCCACGACTTACCCGAGCGGAACTAACGGCAAAAGGTGACGGGCTGTATGGAGCAGATCAAAATGGATTGATTGTTTATATTACCGATGTAACCGGAGGAAATACTTCGTCACAGCGAATGAATATTGACGCGAGTGGGTATTATTATTTTGATGGTTCATCGAATGTCTGGGAAAAAGTGCATAGACCCCCTTGGAAGATAATAGGAGGGACCGAACATGCTACCTTAAATACTCAGAATATTTACCAAAATGCAAAAATCGGTATAGGAGATTATGGTACAATGCTTGTTATGCAGGAAATAGATGTTATTGGAAATGCGAGAATACGCAATTTGGCGGATGGTAAACCACGTGCCATTTATCCTAATGATATTGTGGCACAAGCAGATGGTACTTGGGGAGCTTCAAAGGGGAACTACACGGTTTGGCGATTAGCTTGGACGAATACCCAGGCAGTAATGTCTGATGACGATGAGATATTAAATATAATTTCCTCCTATGCCTCGACTATTACGTTACCAGCCAACCCTAAGCCCGGAAGGGTTGTTACGATCCGTATTGATGGCGCTTCCAGTCACACGTATACTGTAGCGACTCCAGGTGTAACACCGGTTGGTTATTTGCCGACAAACTATTTTCTTATTAGTGATAGTGTACAAGCAGCAGATTATAAAACGACAATTAAGCCTCAAACGGCTGTCGAGTTAGTATGGACGGGATTGCTTAGTGATGGAGGAATAGGTTGGGTTCAAATTGGAGGCGACAAGCAGACGGATTAAAATGCTATCAAACGATTACTATTTCCGTATGTTAAAAGTGTATCTACACTACAGAGGAATAGCCTAACAACCGGGATACTCCATGTCAAGCCAACGGGCTTAGTTAAGGTTAATAAAACCCTGAAAAAGTACTATTTACTACTTAAATCAAAAAGAACTCGTGTTTTGTCTTAAACATGGGTTTTTTTGTCCATATATCTCAAAAAGATTGTTCGAAAATGCTAATTAATTTAGCCGTATTATTATTTATTGATCAAAATTTATTGTGATCATATAAAATAAAAAAGGTTTCATAAGAAGTTATATGAGCAGTTTTGTAGTTGATTTTGTTTTGTATTCCGACGGCTTCAATGAGGTTCTGTAGCTATTACCAGATGATCGGATCGATGCTGGTTCCCCTTTAGCATTGTACAAACAGAGATAGCATTTTGACTTGTAAAAATTGGATGCTACTGTTAGTTAACAAGTTTTAATTAATCTAAACAATAAGTGATATGAATAAGTATTATGTAACTGTATTCCTCCTGCTTCTTTTTACAGGGGCGATTTCCGCTCAGATTGGAATTAATACAGAAAATCCCATGGCTACGTTGGACATAACCGGGAAAAATGGCGTTACCGATA
The DNA here is from genome assembly GCF_039888695.1 of Flavobacterium sp. CAU 1735. Classification (NCBI taxonomy): domain Bacteria; kingdom Pseudomonadati; phylum Bacteroidota; class Flavobacteriia; order Flavobacteriales; family Flavobacteriaceae; genus Flavobacterium; species Flavobacterium sp. CAU 1735. The sequence continues at coordinate 1,017,628 of NZ_JBDQQQ010000001.1, forward strand.
TTGATGGCCTTCTTATTCCACGACTTACCCGAGCAGAATTAACCGCAAAAGGTGACGGGCTGTACGGAGCAGACCAAAATGGAGTACTCATCTTTATTACGGATGTAACCGGAGGAGACATTTTGTCGCAACGAACGAATATGGAAGAGATTGGATATTATTTTTTTGATGGTCCATCGAATACCTGGAAAAAAGTGAATGCAACCCCTTGGAAGGTAGTAGGAGCAACTGCACAGGCTACCTTAAATACTCAGGATATTTATCAAAATGCCAATGTTGCGATAGGGGATTATAGAGTAACAGCGGCTACAGAAAAATTAGATGTTAATGGAAACATGCGGATACGCAATATGACAGATGGTAAAGTACGTATCGATTATCCTTATACTGTTGTAGCAAACGCAGAGGGTACTTTAGCTTCTTCAAGAGGTAGTTATACCGTTTGGCGGGGAGCATCAACAAATGCTGAGGCAGTAATGACGGATGATGATGCTATATTAAATATATTTTCCCGTAATGCCACGATTATTACGTTACCAGCCAATCCTAAGCCCGGCAGGATTATTACGATCCGTATTGATGGCTCTCATGTTACTTCTAGCGGTACTGCTGCTAGTTACAATGTAGTGACTCCTGGTGTAATACCGGTTGGTTATTTGCCAACAAACTACGATGTTGCTAATGGAAATGAAGTAACGGCACCGGATTATATAACGACTATTAAAGTTAAAACAGCTGTCAAGTTACTATGGTCAGGACCGTTTGGCGGTGGTGGACTAGGTTGGGTTCAAATTGGCGGCGACAACCAAATTACGCCATAAGGAACTAATGAAATCGTTATAAAACGGTTATTCTTTTTCCAAAGCAAGGAATAAAGGCTAAAATCTGCTAACCGGAAATAGTTTTTCTAAATAATAAAAAAACAGCCTGTGTTTTTCTGGAAATTAGCGTTTTGTCTTGTTTTAACGTAAGTTTTTCAGGCAAAAATATTAATTCAGATTTTTCAAATTAATGATCATTTAATAAAAATAATAACATGAAAAAATATGGTACAATTGTATGTTCCCTTTTTTTTACCGGGCTAATTTACGCTCAGGTTGGAATTAATACAGAAAATCCTATGGCTACTTTGGACATAACAGGAAAAAAGGGAGTTACCGATATTGATGGTGTTCTTGCTCCACGACTTACCCGAGCAGAATTAACCGCAAAAGGTAATGGGCTGTATGGGGCGGATCAAAATGGATTAGTCATCTTTATTACCGATGTAACCGGAGGGGACATTTTATCGCAACGAACGAATATTGACGAGAGTGGGTATTATTATTTCGATGGCCTATCGAATACCTGGAAAAAAGTGAATGCAACCCCCTGGAAGGCAATAGGAACGACCATACAGGCGGACTTAAATACCCAGGATGTTTATCAAAATGGCAATGTTGCTATAGGAGATTATAGTGCAACAGTCTCTACCGAAAAACTGGATGTTAATGGAAACGTGAGATTACGCAATATGGCTGATGGTAAATTACGGACCAATTATCCGTATACTATTGTGGCAAAAGGAGATGGTACCTGGGCTTCTTCAAGAGGGAACTATGGAGTATGGCGAGGAGTTTCAACGAATGCGCAGGCAGTAATGTCTGATGACGATGAAATATTAAATGTATTTTCCCGAGATGTCACGACTATTACGCTACCATCCAATCCTAAACTCGGTAGGGTTGTTACGATCCGTATTGACGGTGACCCGAATCCTGTTTATACGTATAGTGTAGCGACTCCAGGTGTAACACCGGTTGGTTATTTGCCAACAAACTACGATGTTGCTAATGGAAGTGGAGTAAGTGCACCGGATTATAAAACGGCTATTAAAGTTAAAACGGCTGTCAAGTTAGTATGGACGGGACCGCTTGGTGGTGGCGGACTAGGTTGGGTTCAAATTGGAGGAGACAACCAGATGCCAACACCATCACCATAAGAAACTAATTAAGGTGCTTTGAAACGGTTACGCTATTTCTGTATGTTGAAAGAAAGGTGTTTCCAAAGCAAGGGACAAAAGCCAAAGCCTGCTAACCGGAAATCGTTTTTTATAATAAAATCGTAAAAGCTTTACCGTTTTCTAATCGTTTTAAAAAAAGTATGTGCTATGTCTAAAAATTAGGACTTTCTCTTATTTCTGCAAAATTATTAATGCAGCTTCCTTTAAATGATAATCACGTAATAAAAATAATAACATGAAAAAATATGGTACAATTGTATGTTTCCTTTTTTTTACCGGGCTTCATTACGCTCAGGTTGGAAATACAATAAGTCCTAAGGCTACTTTGGACATAACAGGGAAAAACGGAACTTCAGAGATTGAGGGTGTTCTTCCGCCACGACTTACCCGAGCAGAACTAACCGCAAAAGGTGAAGGACTGTATGGAGCGGATCAAAATGGAGTACTCATCTTTATTACGGATGTAACCGGAGGAAATGCTTTCTCGCAACGAACGAATATTGATACGAATGGGTATTATTTTTTTGATGGTCCATCGAATGTCTGGAAAAAAGTAAATACAAGCCCCTGGAAGGTAATAGGAGGGACCGCGCAGGCTAGCTTAAATACTCAGAATATTTATCAAAATGCCAATATGGCTATAGGAGATTATAGTACAACAGCGGCTACGGAAAAATTAGATGTTAATGGAAACGGAAGAATACGCAATATGGCAGATGGTAATTTGCGTACCAATTATCCTTATGCTATTGTAGCAAAAGCAGATGGTACTATTGCTTCTTCAAGGGGTAGTTATACTGTTTGGCGAGGGGCTTCAACGAATGCTCAGGCAGTAATGACAGATGACGATGAGATATTAAATATATTTTCCTTTACTGCCTCGACTATTTCGTTACCGCCCAACCCTAAGCTCGGTAGAGTAATTACGATCCGTATTGATGGTTCTTCCAATGGCACGTATAATGTAGTAACTCCTACTGTAACACCGGTTGGTTATTTGCCAACAAACTATACCTATGCTAATGTTGATATTGGTTCAGTAACAGCAGCGGATTATAAAACCACTATTAGACCTAAAACGGCTGTCGAGTTAGTTTGGACAGGACCATATGGCGGCGGCGGACTAGGTTGGGTTCAAATTGGAGGCGACAATCAGACGGATTAAAATGTTATGAAATGGGAACTCTATTTTTCCATATGTTGAAAGTACTTCCATCTACATACGAATGAAAGTCGAATAACCGGGATGACTTCATGTTAAGCCAATTGACTTTGTTTAGGTTTGTTGGTGGCTGGGGTGTAAGGTATTGAAAAAACAACTATTTAATTGTTGAATCAAAAAAGCCCTGTGTTTTGACTGAAACATAGGGCTTTTTGTCTATGTATCTCTAAGAGATTGTTCGAAAATGCTAATTAATTTAGCAATATTATAATTTATTGATCAAAATTTATTGTGATCATATAAAGTAAAAAAGGTTTTAAAAAAAGTTGTACGAGCAGTTTTGTAGTTGATTTTATACTGTATTCGGACGGTTTCAATGAGGTTCTGTTGTTATTACCAAATGATCGTATCGATGCTGGTTCCCCTTTAGCATTGTAAAAACGGAGATAGCATTTTAGTTTGTAAAAATTTGATTCTACTGTTAATTAACAAATTTTAATTAATTAAACAATAAGTGATATGAATAAGTATTATGTAACTGTATTCCTTCTGCTCCTTTTTACAGGAGCGATTTACGCCCAGATTGGAATTAATACAAGAAATCCAACAGCTACGTTAGACGTAACCGGGAAAAAGGGTGTTACCGATATTGATGGCCTTCTTATTCCACGACTAACCCGAGCAGAATTAACCGCAAAAGGTGAAGGGCTGTATGGAGTGGATCAAAATGGATTACTCATCTTTATTACGGATGTAACCGGAGGAAATGCTTTGTCGCAACGAACGAATATTGATGCGAGTGGGTATTATTTTTTTGATGGTCCATCGAATACCTGGAAAAAAGTGAATACAACTCCTTGGAAGCGAATAAAAACGACCACACAGGCGGCCTTAAATACTCAGAGTATTTATCAAAATGGCAATGTAGCGATAGGCGATTATAGAGCAGCAGCTGTTACGGAAAAACTAGATGTTAATGGAAACATACGAATACGCAATTTACAGGATGGTAGAGTACGTACCGATTATCCTTATACTATTGTGGCAAAAGCAGATGGTACTTTGGCTTCTTCAAGAGGTTATTATGCTATTTGGCGAGGAGCATCAACGAATGCTCAGGCAGTAATGACAGATGACGATGAGATATTAAATATATTTTCCCGTGATGTCACGACTATTACGTTACCAGCCAACCCTAAGCCCGGTAGGACTATTACGATCCGTATTGATGGTCACTCTAATGGAACATATAATGTCGCGACTCCTGGTGTAATACCGGTTGGTTATTTGCCAGCAAACTATGTTGTTAAAAATGATATCGTAAGAGCAGGGGATTATAAAACGACTATTAAACCTAAAACAGTTGTCCAGTTAGTATGGACAGGTTCATATGGCAGCGGCGGATTAGGTTGGGTTCAAATTGGAGGCAACAACCAGTGACACGATAAAGGACAATTACGTTGCTATAAAACGGTTACGGTTACGCTGTTTCCGTATGTTGAAAGGTATTTCCAAAGAAGGGGTAAAAGCCAAAATCTGCTAATAGAGAATCGTTTTTTATAATAAAATCGTAAAAGTTTTATCGTTTTCTGGGAATTAAAAAACAGCCTGTGTTTTTCAGAAAATTAGCGTTTTGTCTTGTTTTGGCGTAAGTTATTTTGGCAAAATTAGTAATTCAGCTTCTTCTAAATTATGATTACTTAATAAAAACAAAAACAATATGAAAAAATATAGTACAATTGTATGTTTCCTTTTTTTTACCGGGCTTCTTTACGCTCAGGTTGGAATTAATACAGAAAGTCCTAAGGCTACTTTGGATATAACAGGAAAAAACGGAGTTACCGATATTGATGGGGTTCTTCCGCCACGACTTACCCGAGAAGAACTAACCGCAAAAGGTAATGGGCTATATGGAGCGGACCAAAATGGAGTACTCATCTTTATCACGGATGTAACCGGAGGAGACATTTTGTCGCAACGAATGAATATTGACACGAGTGGGTATTATTATTTTGATGCTCCATCGAATGTCTGGAAAAAAGTGAATACAACCCCTTGGAAAATAATAGGAGGGACTACACAGGCTAGTTTAAATACTCAGAATATTTATCAAAATGGCAACGTCGCCATAGGAGATTATAGGACATCAACTGCTACAGAAAAACTGGATGTTAGTGGAAACGTGAGATTACGCAATATGCAGAATGGTAGAGTACGGACCAATTATCCGTATACTATTGTAGCAAAAGCAGATGGTACCTGGGGATCTTCAAGAGGTAGTTATACTGTTTGGCGGGGCGCTTCAACGAATGCTGAGGCGGTAATGACAGATGACGATGAGATATTAAATATATTTTCCAAGAATGTCACGCTTATTACGTTACCGCCCAACCCTAAGCCCGGTAGGGTTATTACGATCCGTATTGATGGTGCTACCAGTACTCGTGGTTATTATCATAGGTATAGTATAACAACTCCTACTGTAACACCGGTTGGTTATTTGCCAACAAACTATACTGTTGCTAATGGAAGTGAAGTAACAGCAGCGGATTATAGAAAGGGTATTAAAGCTAAAACGGCTCTCAAGTTAGTATGGACAGGGCCATATGGCAGCGGTGGACTAGGTTGGGTTCAAATTGGAGGTAACCAACAGAAGTAACACCTAAAGGACTAATTACGCAGCTATAAAACGGTTACGCTATTTCCATATGTTAAAAGGTCTTTTTAAACAAAGGATAAAAGCCAAAGTCGGCTAACCGGAAATAGTTTTTTATAATAAGATGGTGAACGCTTTACCGTTTTCTGGTAATTCAAAATTGTTTGAAAATTGAAGTTTTGTCTTGTTTTAGCGTAAATTATTTAGGCAAAATTAATAATTCAGCTTCTTCTAAATTATGAGTACTTAATAAAAATAATAACAATATGAAAAAATATGGTACAATTATATGTTTCCTTTTTTTTACCGGGCTTATTTACGCTCAGGTTGGAAATACAGTAAATCCTAAGGCTACTTTGGACATAACAAAAAAAAACGACGTTTCGGCGATTGATGGTGTTCTTCCGCCACGACTTACCCGAGCAGAACTAACCGCAAAAGGTGAGGGGCTGTATGGGGCAGACCAAAATGGATTGATCGTTTATATTACCGATGTAACCAGAGGAAATGCTTCGTCTCAGCGCAGGAATATTGACGAGATTGGGTATTATTATTTTGATGCTCCATCAAATGTCTGGAAAAAAGTGAATACAATCCCTTGGAAGATAATAGGAGCGACCACCACCACACAGGCAACCTTAAATACTCAGAATATTTATCAAAATGCCAACGTCGCTATAGGAGATTATAGTACAACAGCGGCTACGGAAAAACTAGATGTTAATGGAAACGCGAGGATACGTAATATACAGGATGGTAAATTACGTACCGATTATCCTAATAATATTGTGGCAAAAGCAGATGGTACTTTGGCTTCTTCAAGAGGTCGTTATACTGTTTGGCGGGGAGCTTCAACGAATGCTCAGGCGGTAATGACAGATGACGATGAGGTATTAAATATATTTTCCAAGAAAGTCACGCTGATTACGTTACCACCCAACCCTAAGCCCGGTAGGGTTATTACGATCCGTGTTGATGGTGCTTCAAATGTCAAGTATAATATAACGACTCCTACTGTAATACCGGTAGGTTATTTGCCAACAAACTATACTGCTGCTGGTGCAGTAACAGCAGAGAATTATAAAACGACTATTAAAGCTAAAACGGCTGTCGAGTTAGTATGGACGGGACCGTTTGGTAGTAGCGGTGGTGGATTAGGTTGGGTTCAAATTGGAGGCGACTACAACCAGTGACATCATAAAGGACAATTACGTTGCCATAAAACGGTTACCATATAAAAGTATTTCCTAAGCCAAAGCCTGCTAACCGGAAAAGTTTTTATACTAAAATCGTAAAAGCGTTACCATTTACTGATAATTCCAAAAAAGCCTGTGTTTTGTCCAAAACATGGGCTTTTTTGGATCTATATCAGAGACATGTTTTGAAAATGAGATGATTACATTTGATTTAGTAAAATATAATTAATCTTAATAAAGCAAAATAATATGCACTTTATAAAAATTAGAATAGCAGCTTTAACATTATTGGTTTTGACAGTATCGTGTTCAAATGATTCTAATGAGGCTCCTGTAGCTACGGATAAGAAAACTACTGCCGACCCGACTCGTGCATTGATGGCTGTAAAAATGTTGGCAGAATTTGATGCCTATACAAAAAAAACACAGCTTTATCCACTGGATGCAGCCAGATTGAAAGGAATGTACACGAATACGGGAAATCCCTTTTCGGATCCGGTATTAAATACTTCCGGTGTTTCGCTTAAGGAAAAAACAGCTGAGAATGCAAAATTGCAATTTGATTTTCTTTTTGAAAAAATGGGCGACGTAGCCTTAGCGCATCAATCGCCGGCTTCAAAAGGACATATAGGATCCTACACAGGTTCGAGTGGTATATCGGTTCGGTTATTTAACGAAAAAGGACTGGAAATTAATCAGGCCATTATTAAAGGTCTAATGGGGGCTGTTTTATTGAATCAGACCTTAAATTCCAGTTTGAATACTGCCAGCCTGGATGCCATGGCAAACAATGCGGAACGGGTAAAATTATGGGAGGAAGGCTATACTTATATTTTCGGATACAAAGGTCCTGATAATACTAAAAAATACTTTTGGGAAAGTTACCTGAATACCGTTAATGGAAATTCAAATTTTGCAGGCATTACTCAGGAGGTAATCCAGGCTTTCGAAAAAGGCAAGGAGGCAATTTTAGCCGGAAATAATGTAGAACGCGATAAACAAATACAAATAATTAAAGAAAAACTATCCAAAGTCGGAGCGATCAGAGCAGTTTATTATATGCAGAAATCGAAAGGAAAGCTATCCGGAAGCAATGTAATTACCGGAGATATGGCTGCTGCATTCCATGGATTATCAGAAGCGTATGGTTTTATCAGTGCATTGGCGTATACCAATAATCCGGAAACGAATGAACCTTATTTATTGAAAAGCAAAACAGAAGAAATGACAAAGAAGTTACTAGGAGGCGATGACGGATTTTGGGATGCCAACTACACCGCAACTCAAATTGACATACTTTCCGAAACTATTGCAAACGCTTTTGGTTTTACCGTAGCGCAAGCCACAGCTCAAAGTGGAAGCCATTAAACAAGTTATAAGAGCTCCTGTTTTGGAGCTCTTTTTTATAGCGTTTACTCAATTTTAAAGGGATTTTTATGAGAATGATAAAATTGTTATTGACCATGGTGTGTGTAGTACTATACTCCTGTGGATTGGATCACAATGGAGATAATACTCCGGTTGATGAGTATGATAGAAAAGCAATACTGGTTAATTGGGCCGATAACCTAATCCTTCCGTCTTTATCAAACTATAAATCAAAATTAGAAGTACTTAAAATCACAACCAACGATTTTGTAACGACACCAAATACGGTTTCACTAACGGTCGTAAGAGCGAAATGGTTCGAAGCCTACAAATCATACCAATATGTTGCCATGTTTAACATCGGAAAAGCCGATGAAATACAACTGAGTAAGTATTCGAATACCTATCCGACCGGAGTAGCACAGATTAATGCCAAAATAGCTTCCGGAGATTATAACCTTGAGGGCGCTTCATTTGACGTGGTGCAAGGATTTCCGGCTTTAGATTATATGTTATTCGGCTTGAGTAGTGATACTAATGAAATTATTGAATTTTATAGTACCCATGCTGATGCAGTCAAATATAGAAATTATCTGACAGCCTTGGTAAACCGTTTGGAATTTTTACTGAATCAGGTTTATGACGATTGGCAATCCGGATATAAAACGACATTTATTTCCAAAAGTGACAATACTTCTTCGGGAAGTGTTAACCGGATGGTGAATGCCTATATCCACTTTTACGAAAAAGATATCCGGACAGCGAAAATAGGTTATCCGGCCGGTAAATTTTCAGACAGAACCTATCCGGATAAAGTAGAAGCCTATTATAGTAAGAACTATTCAAAAGAACTGGTACAGGAAGCTCTCAACGCTGCTCATAACTTTTTTGAAGGCAAATATTTCGACGGGAATCAATATGGACCGTCATTAAAAAGCTACCTGAATTATCTGGATAAAAAGGGGAATAATGAAGAGGGAACACAGCTATTAAGTAATTTAATCATAAACCAATTTAATATCGCACACCATGCTGTGGACGAAATGTTGCCGGATTTAAGTCAACAGGTTATCATCGATAACACCAAAATGACTGCCACATTCAATGCGTTACAACGCAATGTTGCCTATATGAAATCGGATATGACGTCGGCAATGAGCATTTCTATCGATTATGCAGATACCGATGGCGATTAATAAAAATACAAGATGAAACGATTTTATAAATATCTTAATAAAACTACGGAGGCAGCACCACTGGCAACCTTTCGTATTCTTTTTGGCGTATTGATGTTTTTTAGTCTGATCCGTTTTATGGCTAATGGTTGGGTTAAAACATTATACATTGAACCGAAATTCTTTTTTTCCTACTACGGATTCGAATGGATAAAACCTCTGGGAATTTATACGTACCTTATTTTTCTGATCTGTATGCTGTCGTGTATTATGATAACGCTGGGATATCGATACCGATTGGCGATTCTGCTGTTTTTTGTGAGCTTTACCTATATCGAATTGATGGATAAAACGACCTATCTGAATCACTATTATTTTATCACTGCAGTAGCTTTTATCATGTTCTTTTTACCGGCAAATGGCTATTACTCGGTCGATGCCTGGAAAAAGCCGAAACTTGCTTTTCAGAAAATTCCGGCATGGTGTATCGATAGCCTGAAACTCATGTTGGGGATTGTCTATTTTTATGCCGGATTGGCAAAGGTTAATTCCGATTGGCTTTTCAGAGCAATGCCTTTAAAATTATGGCTTGCACCCAAATATGATTTACCGGTATTAGGCTTCTTACTCAAACAGGAATGGGTTGCGTTTGCTTTCAGTTGGGGTGGAATGCTATATGATCTGCTTATTCCGTTTTTGTTACTGTATCGGCGTACAAGAGTCCTGGCTTTTATGATGGTCGTCTTTTTCCATTTGATAACGCGAATACTATTTCCAATAGGAATGTTTCCGTTTATTATGATTTTCGCAACACTCATTTTCTTCGATCCGAAATACCACCATAAAGTATTAGCCTATGGGAGTCGCATTTTCAAAATTAATATGTTGTTTTTCGACAATGCAAGAGAGCGGAGTACAAAAACACTAAGCGCCGCTGCATTACGCGTTAAAATATTGATCGTTTTTTTTGTTGTACAATTGGTATTCCCCTTTCGTTACCTTTTATATCCGGGAGAATTATTCTGGACGGAAGAAGGTTTCCGTTTTTCCTGGCGTGTCATGTTGATGGAAAAAGCCGGTTATATCCAGTTTGCGATAAAAGATAAGATAACGGGACGTTCTTTTTATATCGAGAATGATGCATTTCTGACCCCTTTTCAGGAAAAACAAATGGCTTTTCAGCCGGATTTCATTGTACAGTATGCGCACTTTCTACACGATTATTATCAGAAAAAAGGCATCAACGATCCGATAGTCACGGTAGAAAGTTATGTGACACTTAACGGAAGACCCGGAAAAAGATATATAAACCCAACCGTGAATCTCGCAAAAGAAAAAGATTGCTTTTTACACAAAACCTGGATAGTACCGTTTGACGATGAAATTAAAGGACTTTAGTACGCTGATAGTAACGTTGGTAACCACAATCTGTTTTTCACAATACGATATTAAAGGAAGAATTATAGCTATTGAAAAACAGATACCGCTCACTTCGGTAGAAATCGTTAATGTAAGTAATAATAGTGTGACGCGATCGGATGAAAAAGGAGCGTTTCTTTTTTCAAAAGTAAAACCCGGTCAATATCGATTGGTCTTTTTATCGGATGAATACCGTTTACAGGAAGAAATAGTTACGGTAGTCAATCAGGATGTAAACCTCTTAATCGCCTTACATCCCATGGAGATCAAGCTTAGTGAGATTTTGATCAAAAAAAGGAAAAAAGAAATCTTTGCGATGGCCCGGTTACGGGATGTTGAAGAAACTGCGATTTATGCCGGAAAAAAAACGGAAGTGGTCATTATGGATAATATGATGGGTAATCGGGCTGTAAATGTACCCCGTCAGGTATTTTCACAAGTAGTCGGATTAAATATCTACGAAAGTGACAACAGTGGTTTGCAATTGAATATTGGCGGAAGAGGATTGGATCCGAATCGTTCAGCCCATTTTAATATACGTCAGAACGATTATGACATTAGTGCTGATATTTTAGGCTATCCGGAAAGTTATTATACACCGGCAACAGAAGGATTGGATCGGATAGAAGTGATAAGAGGAGCAGCATCGTTACAATATGGAACGCAATTTGGAGGATTGATCAATTTTAAAATGAAAAGTCCCGATACGAATAAAAAATGTAGCGTATTAAACAGGCAAACGATAGGATCCAACAATCTGTTTACCAGTTTTACCAGTTTAAGCGGAACAATAGGGGAATTTAGTTATTATACCTTTTTTAATTATAAATTGGGGGATGGCTTTCAACCCAATTCCGAATTTGAATCCAAAAACTATTTCGGAAATTTCAGATACCGGTTTACGACTAAAACCAGTTTGTGTTTCGAGTATACCCATTTTCAATATTTAGCACAGCAACCCGGAGGACTAACCGATAAAATGTTTTACGAGAATGCGTTTCAGAGTAATCGGAAACGGAATTGGTTTGCTGTCGATTGGAATCTTTTTTCACTAAAACTAAAGCATACGGTTACATCAAAAACCGATCTGAGCGTAAACCTGTTTGGATTATATGCCGGACGCAAAGCGCTTGGATTTCGTTCCAATCGTGTCTTTCAGGAAGATCATGAAGGAACTGTCCGCGATCTGATCACTGGAAAGTTTGCCAATTGGGGAGCCGAAACACGAATCTTAAAACGGTATGGTTTTTTTAAAAACGAAAATGCCTTTGTCGCAGGTTTCAAATACTACCAGTCGGATAATACAGCCCGACAAGGCCCCGGTAGTTCCGGAAGGGATGCCAATTTTGATTTTGCAACAGCCGAATTTCCGTATTATCAAAACCAGTCCGATTATAACTATCCGAATCGTAATCTGGCCCTATTCGGAGAAAATATTTTTCGGATAACCGATAAGTTCGCGATTACTCCGGGAATTCGCTTTGAGCATATTACGACGCAGGCAAAAGGTTTTTACCGGAAAATCAATCGCGATAATGCCGGGAATGTCATTTTTGATGAAACTTTAGAAGAACATAACAAATTAAACCGTTCGTTTGTACTTTTAGGAATCGGATTCAGTTACAAACCGATAAAAGCAGTCGAGTCATATATGAACTTTTCTCAGAATTACCGTTCGGTTACTTTTAATGATATTCGAATTTCAGAACCGTCCTATAAAATTGATGAAAACCTGAAAGATGAAAAAGGCTATACGTTTGATTTCGGAATCCGCGGACAACTGAAAAACAAACTGACCTATGATATCAGTGCTTTCGGATTGGCTTACAAAGGACGTTTGGGACAGATTATTAAAGAAACGGAAGATTTTCGGATTATTCGATTCCGTACGAATGTAGGCGATGCGTTTATCTATGGGATGGAAATTTTTGCCGATTTAAGTTTACAAAAAACACTTTTTAGCCCGATGAATCCCCATTTTAAATGGAATGCTTTTATTAATCTGGCTTTGACAAAATCGGAATACATCCGCTCGAAACAACCCGGAATACAAGGAAATAAAGTGGAATTTGTTCCTATGCAAAACCTTAAATCCGGTATGCTATTCGGTTATAAAAACCTGATGACCAGTATGCAATTTACTTATATGAGTGATCAATACACCGATGCCACCAACAGTAAACAGGACAAAAACGAAAATATTAAGGGAATTGAAGGACAGGTTCCAACCTACTATGTTGTCGATTGGGCGTTGTCGCTTACGGTTGCCAAAAATTTTACGATAGAAACCGGTATCAATAATCTTACGAATACTATTTATTTTACAAGACGAGCAACCGGTTATCCGGGACCAGGAATTATCCCTTCGGCACCAAGGTCTTACTATGCGACCCTTCAATTGCGGTTCTAAAACCACTATATACTACGGATAAATAGTATGCTAACAGCCAACATCTTTTGACTATAAATAAGTTAACCGCAAAAAATAGGTTTTCGGATAAACTATAAATTATGGATTTGTTTTTGTCGCATAAACGATTTATAATAATGTTAAAGTTTTTCCCGCGGATGGAATAAATGTGTTATATTTGCATGCAATTCAACTACAAATTGCAACATGAAAGCACACACAGCTAAAATCATCGGGGAAGGTCTAACCTATGATGATGTTCTACTCGTTCCGAATTATTCAGAAATCCTGCCAAGGGAAGTAAGTATCAAAACGAAATTTTCAAAAAATATTACATTAAACGTACCGGTTGTTTCGGCTGCTATGGATACGGTTACCGAAAGTGCGATGGCTATTGCGATGGCGCAGGAAGGCGGTATCGGTGTTTTACATAAAAACATGACAATCGAGCAGCAGGCTGCCGAAGTACGAAAAGTAAAAAGAGCCGAATCGGGAATGATTATCGATCCGGTTACATTGCCACTTACGGCAACTGTGGGCGATGCCAAACTGGCCATGCGCGAGTTTAGTATCGGAGGAATCCCGGTGGTGGATGAAAATCAAATCCTAAAAGGTATTGTGACCAACCGTGATTTGCGTTTCGAAAAAGACAACGCTCGTTTAATCACCGAGGTGATGACGTCCGAAAAACTGGTTACAGCCGGAGAAGGAACTACATTAGCCACAGCTGAAGAAATTCTGCAACAAAACAAAATTGAAAAACTACCGGTAGTCAACAAAGAACATAAACTTGTTGGGTTGATTACGTTTAGAGATATTACCAAGTTAACACAAAAGCCAAATGCCAACAAAGACAAATTTGGACGTTTGCGTGTAGCGGCTGCATTAGGTGTTACCAACGATGCGGTAGAACGGGCAACGGCTTTGGTAAACGCAGGTGTAGATGCGGTGATCATCGATACGGCACACGGACATACCAAAGGCGTGGTAGGTGTTTTAAAACAAGTAAAAGAAAAATTCCCGCAACTGGATGTGGTGGTAGGTAATATCGCGACACCGGAAGCGGCCTTATATTTAGCTGAAAACGGTGCCGATGCCGTTAAAGTAGGAATCGGACCTGGATCAATCTGTACAACCCGAGTGGTTGCCGGAGTAGGATTTCCGCAGTTTTCGGCCGTATTGGAAGTCGCTGCCGCTTTACGCGGAACCGGAGTTCCGGTTATTGCGGATGGAGGAATCCGTTATACCGGTGATATTCCGAAAGCGATTGCAGCCGGAGCCGACTGTGTGATGTTGGGATCGCTATTAGCTGGAACCAAAGAATCGCCGGGCGAAACGATTATTTTCGAAGGAAGAAAATTCAAATCCTACCGCGGAATGGGATCGGTAGAAGCGATGAAAGAAGGATCCAAAGACCGTTATTTCCAGGACGTGGAAGACGATGTGAAAAAACTGGTTCCGGAAGGAATCGTAGGACGTGTACCTTACAAAGGAGAGCTAAACGAAAGTATGCTTCAGTTTGTTGGCGGACTACGTGCCGGAATGGGATACTGTGGTGCAAAAGACATCCAGACCTTACAGGAAACAGGACGATTTGTTCGTATCACGGCCAGCGGAATCGGAGAAAGCCATCCGCACAACGTAACCATTACAAAAGAAGCACCAAATTATTCGCGATAAAAAATAAAAACCTGATATGAAAATATCAGGTTTTTTTATGTTTAAAACAGACCTCAAAGATTTTTAAAGTCAGTAGCAGACCTGACAGGTTTTCGAAACCTGTCAGGTCTTGTGTTTAAAGTATTATTGATTCTTAAAAGCGGCCGCCAATAGTTTTTTATCACCAACCAGCCATAAGATATCGTTTCGTTCTAAAATCAGGTGGGATTCCGGATTCAGGATGCGTTCGCCATTACGTTCGATACCTACAACAAGGCCACCGGTACGCTCGCGTAATTGTGATTCGCGAATCGTTTTTCCGATAAATTCCTGATTGGTCAATTCGTATTGTTGTAGTACGATTTGCGCTTCGGTTACCGATTCCGGTACTTCAATCTCATTCTGATCCAGATAACCTTTAAAATTCTGAACCTGATCGTCTGTCCCGATTACACAAATTTCATCACCCGGAAACAACCGTTCGTTACGTGTAGGGATGTTAATCATGATTTCACCACGCTTGATAAAAGCGATATTTACCCCCATTTTTTCACGTACTTTCAGATCCTGGAGTTTTTTTCCGGCAAGGTTGGATTCTTTGGCAATTTCAAAATTGGCCATGTGTCCGTCCCAAGGGGTTAAATCATCCCGGGTTTTCTGAGCGCGTGCAATTTCACGATCGTTGAAATTTTTAAGGAAGTGCTTTTCGATTTTATCGTACTGGGCATGTAATTTTTTAGGAAAGATGATATACGAAATGATCACGAGGATCAACGCAATAAAAGCAACAATCGGTGAAAAGAAATTATTCAGAAGGAATCCTACAAAGAACAGTGCAAGGCCAATTCGAACCAGAATCAACATGGTTAAAGGACCACGGTATTTGCGTTCTTTTCGGAGCTCGTCCATTGCACTTTCGGCGACTCTTCGCAGCGATAACGCCCATAAAAACGGAGCGATGATCACTAAAGTAATCAATGCGGCTACGGCATTTCCGAATTTAGAATCGATCACCAAAGGCGAAATATAAAGATCGGACAACAGGATAATCGCAATAATAATAACCGAACTGATCACAACCTGCGTCATGGTAGAGCGTAATACCACTTGCCAGTTACTGGTTGCTTTAATCGACTGTGAATTCGTACTGTAATTATCGATAGCCGTAAGCCATTTTTTAGGTAATACTTTTTCAAGTTTCTCATAAAACGGCATTGACATTTTGATCATAAATGGAGTGGTAAACGTGGTTACGGCCGAAACCGCCACAACAATCGGATACAGGAAATCACTGGTTACTTTTAGCGACATCCCTAAAGTGGCAATAATAAAGGAAAATTCCCCGATTTGCGCCAGACTCATACCGGCCTGAACGGATTGTTTTAAGGGCTGACCGGATACCAATGCTCCGGCGGCGGTACTCACCGTTTTTCCTATGATGGTAATCAAAGTGATCAATAACACAGGAACGGCGTATTCCACCAAAGTATCCGGATTGATCAACATCCCGACAGATACGAAGAATACCGCTCCGAAAAGGTCTTTTACCGGTTTGATAAGGTGTTCGATTTTTTCGGCCTGAGTGGTTTCCGCTATAATAGAGCCCATGATAAAAGCACCTAAAGCAGGTGAGAAACCGGCATTAGTGGCTAGGATTACCATCATCAGACAAAGTGCTAATGAAATGATCAATAAAGTTTCTTCATTCAATAAGGTTTTGGCTTTTTTAAGTAAGGTCGGAATAAAGAAAATACCACCCACAAACCAAAGAATCAGGAAGAATAATAGTTTTAAAACGGATTCGAATAATTCGGCTCCGGAAAATTGCTGACTAACGGATATGGTCGAAAGCAACACCATCAGTAAGATGGCAACAATATCTTCGACAATTAAAGCACCGAAAACGATTCCGGCATATTTCTTTCCTTTGACATTTAATTCGTCAAAAGCACGGAGAATAATCGTGGTAGAGGACATGGAGAGTATGGCACCGAGGAAAATACTGTCCATTTGTGACCAACCCATCCACCGTCCGGACATATATCCGATAAAAATCATCGAGATAATCTGGATAATAGCGGTAATGGAGGCGGTTCCGCCGACTTTCATCAGTTTTTTAAAACTGAATTCCAATCCGAGACTAAACAAAAGGAAAATAACCCCGATTTCGGCCCAGACTTCAACACTTTTGATATCGGTGACCGAGGGGAAAAAATCAAAATTATTTCCGGCAAGAAAACCGGCAACCAGATAGCCTAAAACCAGCGGTTGTTTGATTTTTTTAAACAACAGTACGGCTACTCCGGCTGTCATTAGGATCAATCCTAAATCACTGATTAACGGATATAAATGGTGAGAGGTTTCGGCTACGGTTTCAGCTGTTGATAATGGCATATATTTTTTGTTTTTTAGGATTTGTGTAAGTTATAAAATAATGCGTATTTATAAAAGCAACAGGGCTTATTATGCCGTTATTTTAAGATAAATTTATCATAAATAGCAATAAAAAATCCCGATGGTTAAAGCCATCGGGATCTAAGAATATTTTTTAAAAAGAGTTATATTCCGAGGTAATTACTCGGTGTAATTTGTAAAAGTTCTGCTTTTATCGTATCCGATACGTTTAAAGTCGCGATAAAATTATGGATTGCCTCTTTGTTGATCACCGTATTGGTGCGGGTAAGATCTTTTAATGCTTCATATGGATTCGGGTAAGCTTCACGTCTTAAAATCGTTTGAATGGCTTCGGCTACTACCGCCCAGTTTTTTTCCAGGTCTTCTTCGAATTTTTCAGCGTTTAAAAGTAGTTTGTTTAGGCCTTTTAAAGTCGCTTCAAAACCGATAATCGTATGTCCGATTGGTACACCAACATTACGCAACACGGTACTGTCGGTTAAATCGCGTTGCAAACGGGATACCGGTAATTTGGCTGCCAAATGTTCGAAAATGGCATTGGCAATTCCCAGATTTCCTTCTGAATTTTCAAAATCAATTGGGTTTACTTTATGTGGCATCGCCGAGGAACCAATTTCTCCGGCTTTGATTTTTTGTTTGAAATACTCCATCGAAACATACGTCCAGATATCGCGATCCAAATCGATCAAAATGGTATTGATACGCTTTAAAGCGTCGAAAAAAGCGGCAAAATGATCGTAATGCTCAATTTGTGTAGTCGGAAAAGAATGGTGTAGTCCTAATGTAGCTTCTACGAAATCGTTTCCGAATTTTCGCCAGTCAACTTTTGGGTAAGCTACAAAATGGGCATTGTAATTACCGGTGGCACCACCAAATTTGGCGGCAAACGGTACGTTAAATAACAAACGCATTTGTTCTTCCAGACGTTCTACAAACACGGCGATTTCTTTGCCCAAGCGGGTAGGGGAAGCCGGTTGTCCGTGTGTTCGGGCCAACATCGGAACGTCTTTCCATTCCTGGCTTAATTCTTTAAGTTTGGCAACTACGCTTATTAACGACGGCAGGTATACTTTTTCAAAAGCGTGCTTGGTCGAAAGCGGAATCGCAGTGTTATTGATATCCTGAGAAGTCAATCCGAAGTGGATAAACTCTTTGTATTGTTGTAATCCCAATTTGTCGAAAGCAGCTTTAATAAAGTATTCTACCGCTTTTACATCGTGATTGGTGGTCTTTTCAGTCTCTTTGATCCAAAGTGCATCTTCTGTCGTAAAATTCTCGTATATCTTTCGCAAATCGGCAAACAGGTTTTTATCCACTCCGGCCAACTGCGGTAAAGGCAATTCGCAAAGCGCAATAAAATATTCGACTTCTACCAGTACGCGGTATTTGATCAAAGCTTCTTCGGAAAAATATTCGGAAAGGGAAACGGTTTTGTTTCTATACCGGCCGTCGATAGGCGATATAGCACTAAGTTCAGTTAAATGCATTTGTTGTTGTGTTATTTTCTAATAATCGCAAAGATAAGGTTTTACCCAAACTTCTGGAAATACAATTTTAAATCTTTTCTGGTTGGGCACTAAGCTCCCGTCGTAGTTGTTCCATTCCTTCGGAAGCGGATAAGGCTATGGCTTTAAACGGATTGTTCACATTGTAAATTTGGGCCGGTTTGGGGTCGATATAATACACCGGGGTTGTATGTCGGGTATAATCGATTAATCCGGCGGCCGGATAAACCTGTAGCGACGTTCCGATAATCAGAAAAATATCGGCTGTCTGAACAAGCGCGATCGCTTCATCCATTGCAGGTACGGCTTCTCCAAACCAAACAATATGCGGTCGTAACTGGTGTCCGTTGCTGTCGTTGTCGCCCAAGTGAAGATCGGTTTTCCAGTCCAGAATAGTATCGGTGTCAACAGTGCTGCGTACTTTGAGTAGTTCGCCGTGTAGGTGTAAAACGTTGCGGCTACCGGCTCTTTCGTGTAAGTCGTCTACATTTTGAGTGATTATGTGTAGGTCGAATTCGGCTTCCATTTCGGCCAGAATCCGGTGGGCATTGTTGGGCTGTACTTCAAAAAGTTGTGCTCTTCTTTTGTTGTAAAAATCCAATACCAATGCTTTATTTTTGGCCCATCCTTCCGGACTGGCAACATCTTCAATATTGTAACCTTCCCATAATCCGTCGGCATCGCGGAAGGTTTTAATACCGCTTTCCGCGCTGATTCCGGCTCCGGAAAGAACGACTAATTTTTTCTTTAAGGTCATTAATTTATACTTTTCCTAAGGTATATAATTGCTCTAAAGTAGGTGCGGCACTACCTCCGGCTGGTTCCAGTGTGATACCAAATCCTTCGGCATCGGTAGCGTTGTCGACTTTAAATATTCTGGATTTCCCGATTTCCGTTTTTTCCAGTAATCCAATACTTGTTGGAGTGAGCGGATCCATTTTTAATGACCATACCTGATACACATGTCCTTTAGGTGGTTCCGGTAATCCGGATGCATCTACATATACTGAATGATCATTCTGATTCCAGTATATTTTGGCTTTGGCTTCCGGAGCAACCGCCTGACCGGCAAGTGCTACTACTTTATTGTTTTCGTCTTTAAAGAGGTTAAGTAGGGTTTCATTGTTTTTATTTTGCTCTTCTAAGGTGACAACCGATTTTTGTAAATCCTGATTTTTTTCTCTGCTATCTTTAAGCAGAATATCGTTTTGGTTCATCTGGAAATACAGGAAGCCGGCTCCTAATAATAATAGGAACGATGCTGCCCAACCCAAATAGGCCGATTTGTTGGATTTCGGTTGCATCGTTACTACGCTCGTTTCTCTCTCGAGTAATGCTTTTCGGATGGTATTGAATGTCTCCAGGGACAAATTCGGTGCGACGCTATACGAAAGGTTAATGATAGCCTTTTCGATGCTTTCGATCTCTTGTTTTATTTCCGGATATTCATTGGCGTAAACCTGTACTTCTTGGTTTTCCGATTCGGACAGTTTTCCAAAAATGTACAGTTCCAGAACTCCGGATTCTATGTATTCTCTAGTGTTCATTATACTCGCAGTAAGTTTCTTAATTCGTTTATACAGTTTCTGTTTTGTGTTTTAACCGTTCCCAAAGGAATTTCCAGTGTTTCGGAAACTTCCTGTTGTGTATAGCCTTTAAAAAATAAGAGGTCAATCAGCTGTATACATTTGGGTTTTAGTTTTTTTACAAATTCCTGAATTCCAATCGTATCGATCTTGTTCATGGTTCTTGCATTGTCATCGAGTATATGTACGAAATTGTCAGAAGATAAGTTTTTCTGATTATTGTTAAAGTTTTTAGAACGTAACCGATCGATAGCGCTGTTGCGGGCAATATTGAGAAGCCAGGTAAAAAAACGACCTTTACTTTCGTCGTAAGTATCCAGATTTTTCCAGATTTTAACAAATGTTTCCTGAAGGATGTCCTCGGATTCTTCCCGGTCTTTTAACAGGTTATAAATAATACCGTACAGACTTTTGGCATAGCTGTCGTATAAAAGCGTAAAAGCTTTGTCGTCTTTTTTGTAGATTTGCGCTAGTAATTCTTCTTGTGTCATAAGAGTAATTTAACTTCACTAAAGTTAGTAAAGAAATTTAACAAATTCATATTTTTTTAATGGAACCGCTTTTTTCCGATATCTCCTATTTAGATTATTTAGAAAATTTTATTACCGAAAACCGTAGCGAAGGCTTTAAACGGGTGTTAGAAAACCGTACCAAGCACTTTACAGTGGCGGTCGAAGATTTGTACCAATTGCACAATACGAGTGCTGTAATGCGTAGTTGTGAAGTCTTCGGAATACAGGAATTACATGTAGTTGAAGAACGTTTTGGTAAAAAAATCGATAAAGAGATCGCGATGGGCGCTCAGAAATGGGTGGATATCAATCGTTTTGATTCCAATCAGGATTGTATTACCAATTTAAAACAAAGAGGTTATCGGATTATTGCAACCACACCGCATGATAATGATTGTTTGCTGGAGGATTTTGATATTACGCAACCGGCGGCAATTTTTTTCGGAACGGAACGACTCGGGTTGTCGGATGAAGTCATGCAACAGGCTGATGGTTTTTTAAAAATTCCGATGGTTGGTTTTACTGAAAGTTTGAATATTTCGGTATCGGCGGCGATTATTCTGCAAAATATTTCGACGCGATTGCGTAATTCCGACCTGGATTGGAAGCTGTCGGATGCCGAAATGATCGAAAAACGAATTGACTGGGCTCGAAAATCGATTAAGGATATTGATTATATCACGCGCTTATATCTGGAGAAAAATAAAAAAGAGGACTAAATCCTCTTTTTTTATTTTATACTTATTTTTTTCGTTTTAAGATCTTATAATCTTCATAACAGCTACTAATCGCTTCCATGATTTGGAGATCGTTTGCTGTTTTGATAAAGGTTTCCGAATAATTACAGCGTTGTAAGATTTCGTTGATTTCCTTCGGATCGATTCCCAAAAGCGAAGCCAGGGTTTCTTTGTCGAATTTGGAAGCCAAAAGGTTTTTGACCACATCGTCTTTTTTGATTTCCTTTAACTTGCTCATTTCTTTCGGTTTTTTTCCAAAGAAATTATAGAGTAAATCGGCAGGATTAAAAAGTGATCCTAAGACGCGGTTAATTTTATTAGGAGAGTGATCACCGGCTTCATAACCGTATGGTAATCCCGAAATCGGATAACGGAAATTTTCATTTAACGGTAAAATTTTGGTGTCGACTTCCAGATAACCTGTTAGCTGGTATTTATTGATTACGACTTCCTCCAAAGCATAGGCCTTTTCGGTTAAGCGGATCTTGGTGTTTTTGTTTTTAATCCAGTCGTTGGTAACCCGTATTTTAATTGATTCAAATCCAATAAAAGAGAAGTGAATCGTGTCGTTAACTTTGGCTTCAATGGTGAATTCACCATGTCCGCTGGAAGTGGTTCCTTTAACGGTATTAATGTTAACAATATTGACGTTACTCTTGGGTAATAAAGTCGTAGCGTTCACTACTATACCGGAAACCGTTGAGGGGGTTTCCGTTTCCTGTGCGTAGGAAGCAAATGTTAGTAGGGTAAATAAAAAAACTGCAAAAAATCTCATACGGGTTATTAGATTGGTCTAAAAGTAAGGGATATTTTGCAGTTTTTAAGTTATATTAGAAGAAAATTAACAAAAGAATTAGCTTCTTCTAGGGCGTTTTCCGCTGTTGTTGTTCGAAGAACCTTCGGAACGACGCGGAGAACGGTCTGATCCTGATCTTCTTTCATTTCGTAATGGTCGGTCACCGAAATCATCTTTTCTTTCCGAACGACCACCGCCAAAACTACGCTCTCTTCTTGGTCCTCTGTCACGATCGCCACCTCTGTCGCGGTCACCACCTCGGGAACGGTTGCGATCACCGCCACCGCTACGTCCGTTATGGTCGCGTCTTCTGTTGTTGGAACCACCGTCGTTTTTAGAAATTTCCACGTTGATTTTACGTCCTTCCAAATGAATGTTGTTTAAAACATCCATTACTTTTTCAGCGTATTCAGAATCGGTATTAAAGAATGAGAAACCTTCTTTTACATCCACTTTAAATAAATCGTCACGACCTAATTCTAAAGTGTCACGTAAGAAGTCTTTCAACGTCATCCAGTCAAAATTATCACGGGAACCGATGTTGATAAAGAAACGTACCGCTCCGTCAGACGGGATACTTCCTGCATCTTCACGACGTTCACCAGCATTTTGAGCGGATAAATCACGAGATTTTTTATAGTAATTGATAAAACGGTTGAATTCTACCGAAACCATTTTCTTGATTACTTCCTCTTTTGTAAGGTCTTTCATTACCTCATAAATAGCTGGAAGGTAGGCATCGATTTCATGGTCAACTTCAACGTCTTTGATTTTATTCGCTAAGTGGAATAACTGAATTTCGCAGATTTCAATTCCGGAAGGAATTGGTTTTTCTTCGAATTTCGTTTTGATGATACGTTCGATTTGTGAAATTTTACGCAATTCACTTTTCGTAATGATCACCATTGATGTTCCGGATTTTCCGGCACGTCCGGTTCTACCGGAACGGTGTGTATACGTTTCGATTTCGTCCGGTAACTGGTAGTTGATTACGTGTGTAATATCGTCTACGTCAATACCACGAGCCGCTACGTCGGTAGCAACTAACATTTGGATCTGACGACCACGGAACGATTTCATTACGCCGTCACGTTGTGCCTGAGAAAGGTCACCGTGTAAAGCGGCAGCATTATATCCGTCTTCGATTAGTTTTTCAGCAACAGCTTGTGTGTCTCTTTTGGTACGACAGAAGACAACCGAGAAAATATCCGGGTTAGCATCAGCCAGTCGTTTTAAAGCCGAATAACGGTCGCGGGCATTTACCAGGTAAAATTCGTGCGAAACGTTTTGTGAACCAGAGTTTTTGTGACCCACTGTAATTTCAAGTGGTTTACGCATAAACTCACGTGCAATACGCGCTACTTCCTGTGGCATGGTTGCCGAAAACAACCAGGTACTTTTGTCTTCCGGTGTATCGGATAAAATGGAAGTGATATCATCATAAAATCCCATGTTTAACATTTCGTCGGCTTCGTCAAGAACACAGAAATTAATGTTCTTAATGTTTACCATTCCTCTGTTAATCATGTCCTGCATTCTTCCTGGAGTGGCCACGATAATCTGTGCGCCTCTTTTTACATCTTTCGCCTGTTCGGTAATGCTTGCACCACCATAAACGGCTACAGTGTGAATTCCTTTAACGTATTTTGAATATTGTTTAATCTCATTGGTGATCTGTAAACAAAGTTCGCGTGTTGGCGATAAAATTAATGCCTGAGTCGTTCTGTCCTCAGCGTCAATCTTTTGAATCAGTGGAAAACCAAACGCAGCGGTCTTACCTGTCCCGGTCTGTGCCAATGCAACTATGTCTGTGTCTTTTTCCAATAATAGGGGAATCGCCTTTTCCTGTACCTCCGACGGATTTTCAAATCCTAGATCTTTAATCGCCAGCAGTAGCGATTCATTCAATCCTAATTGTTCAAATTTATTCATTCGTTATTTTTAAATTGGGGGCAAAGTTACTGTAAATTAACGAGATATGCTAATATGTTTTCGATATTTATGCTTTTGTTTTTTACTGATTTTCAATAAGTTATTGTTTTGATGCCAACTTCATTGGGCTTTCCGAAGGTTTTCAATGTCAAATTGATGAAATATTGGTTCTAATTTGTGAAATTTTTAAACAGAATTTTCGGCAAAATTTAACAATGACATTTCTGTAATCCAAACTTTTACCGCACTATTGGTTTAAAAAAGCAACCAGTTGTTTTACGGCTTTTCCACGGTGACTGATGCCGGATTTTTCTTCCATTTCCAGTTCGGCAAATGTACGGGTGTCATTTTCGGGTACAAAAACCGGATCATAACCAAAACCGTTGCTTCCTTTTCGCTCGCGGATAATCGTTCCGTTGATAATACCGGTAAACAGCTGTTGCGTTCCGTTGAGGTTTAAAGCAATCACGGTTTTAAAATTAGCCTTGCGGTTGTTTTCTGTTTCCAGTTCCGACAGTAATTTGTCGATATTGTCGTTATCGTTTTTATGATCACCGGCATAACGGGCCGAAATAACACCCGGAGCACCGTTTAGTGCGTCAACTTCCAGTCCGCTATCGTCTGCAAAACAGTTATAGCCGTAGTGTTCGGTAACGTAATTGGCTTTTAAAATGGCATTGCCTTCAATGGTATCGGCTGTTTCCGGAATGTCTACATCGCAATGGATATCACTTAGACTTAAAACCTGAATGGAGTCGGGAAGGAGTTGCTGAATTTCTTTAATTTTGTTGTGGTTGTTGGATGCGAAAACCAGTTTCATACTCGTTGGGAATTTGTAGTTTAAGCACACAAAGATAATTCAAAAAGCATTTTTGTATCACAAACTGAGGCAAATAATTTTGTAAATTTAAAGGACTTTTCGAAGCGTTTTAATCCCGCAAGTTTCGGGTCGGAAAGCGTTTTTTCGGCGATTACCTTTGTAAGGTGAATTCCAAATATATACTCATGAAAACACAGGAACAATTTCAGTTTGACCGAATTGCAAAGGCAATCGACTTTTTGCATCATAATTTTAAAACACAACCGTCATTGGACGAGGTGGCTTCTTTTGTCCATGTGAGTCCATTCCATTTTCAAAAACTATTTACCGAATGGGCAGGTGTGAGTCCGAAGAAGTTTTTACAATATCTTACAGTGGAACACGCCAAAAAAATGCTTAAATCCAGTCAGCTTACCTTATCCGAAGCGGCCTTCGAAACCGGACTTTCCGGAACCGGACGCTTGCACGATTTGTTTATCAACATCGAGGGAATGACACCCGGAGATTATAAAAACGGTGGCGAACAGTTGCGTATCAATTATAATTTCGACGAAAGTCCGTTTGGGACGTTGTTGATGGCTTCCACCGAAAAAGGAATCTGTCGGCTTGTTTTTGCCGACGATCAGGAGTTGGCATTACAGGAATTAAAAGCGGAATTTCCCAATGCGTCTTTTACCAATCAGACCGATACTTTTCAAAAAGACGTACGTTCGTTTTTTGGCAACGACTGGAATGAATCGCATACTGTAAAATTACACTTACGCGGAACGGATTTTCAGCTAAAGGTCTGGGAAACGCTGTTAAAAATACCGATGGGACAGTTAACGACCTACGGTGATATTGCCAAAAGTATCGAAAAACCGAGAGCTTCACGAGCAGTGGGAACGGCAATCGGAAATAATCCGGTGGCGTTCTTAATTCCGTGTCATCGCGTAATTCAAGCTACCGGAATGATTGGTGGTTATCATTGGGGAAATGCCCGGAAAAAAGCCATTATCGGATGGGAAGCCTGTCAATCGGATCTTTTACTACAGGAATAATGGAGACTATATTGGAACAATTGCAGGCTACCGATTGGGATCGGGTGGCCGGAATGATGCATGAAAAAGGATACGCCGTATTGTCGGACATAATTCCGGAATCGGTTTGTGATACCTTGATCGGATATTATCCGGAAGATAAACGGTATCGGAAAAAAGTAGTGATGGAGCGGTATCGCTTTGGACAAGGCGAATACAAATATTTTGATTACCCGTTACCGGATCTGATTCAGCAATTGCGGACTACGGTTTATGAAAAATTGGTGCCGATTGCCAATTTATGGATGAAAGCATTACAGATAGACCGGCAATTTCCCGGAAAACACGAGGAATTATTAGCGCTTTGTAAGGCAAACAACCAGTTGAAACCTACGGTATTGGTACTGAATTATAGTGAAGGCGGTTTTAATACCTTGCATCAGGATTTGTATGGCGATGTCTTTTTCCCGATTCAGATTGTGTTGTTTCTCAATGAACCTGAAGAAGACTATACCGGAGGCGAATTTGTGCTGACCGAACAGATTCCCAGAGCACAATCAAAAGCGATCGTCTTACAACCAAAACGTGGTGATATGCTGATTTTTACGACAAACTTCCGCCCGGTACGCGGTACAAAAGGCTATTATCGTGTAGCGATGAAACACGGTGTGAGTGAAGTTCGAAGCGGAAAACGGTATACGATGGGAATCATTTTTCACGACGCGATCAGTTAAAGATGTGGCTACACGAACAACTTCCGGATACCGAACTACACCGTCGGATCCGGAAACAAAGCATTATCTTTGGAGGAAATAAAAAACTGAAAATTGTTGGACGTTTACATTGTGCATCCGGCAAAAGAATGAAAAAAATAAACCGGGTATTTTTTGCTTCAATGGAAGAAGCGGAAGCGATGGGATATCGGCCTTGTGGTCATTGCATGCGGGAAGCGTATCAACACTGGAAAATAAAACAACAACTATAATGGATTTATTCAGCACCGGAGAAATCGAAAACATACTGCCATATGACGGGGAAGTGTACTATCACGGTTGTATAATCAACGGTCGGGAAGCACAGCAGTATTACGATCGTTTTATGGAAACCATCGAATGGCGCAATGACGAGGCGGTTGTTTTTGGGAAGCTGATCCAGACCAAAAGAAAAGTGGCCTGGTATGGTGATCATCCGTTTCAGTATACCTATTCCAATACGACCAAAACGGCTTTACCGTGGACGGAAGAATTAATCGCCTTAAAAAAAATAGCCGAAAATGTAAGCGGTACGACTTTTAATTCCTGTCTGTTAAACCTCTATCACGACGGACAGGAAGGAATGGCCTGGCATAGCGATAGCGAAAAATCCCTTGGTGTGAATACCGTGATTGCGTCGCTAAGCTTTGGAGCCGAACGCAAGTTTGCCTTTAAACACAAAACAACTAAAGCTACGGTTTCGCTGGTATTGGAAGCCGGAAGCCTACTCATTATGCAGGGAACCACCCAAACCCACTGGTTACACCGTTTGCCGCCAACAACCAAAGTGATGCGTCCGCGTGTAAACCTCACTTTCAGAACTATTGTGGATCAGTATTGATAAAATCCGGGATTTGTTAAAAAAATAGGAAAATAGAAATAGAGCGAATCGTTATTTTATGATTAATTTTGTTTTTTCTTTGAAATAGAAGAATTTTCGGAGTTAAACGAAAAAAAATGGTTAGTGAAAAAGGGGAAAATTCCCCTTGTAATAGTTTCGCCAAGCCTGTAATTTTGCTTTTAAATCAATAAACCCATCTAAAAATGAACACAATGGTGAAACCTACTCAATTAATTTCTTTTGAAAAAGGGAAAGAGTTGAACAAAAATTACAATGAACAAAGAGGTGCTTTAGTTACCGAAAGATCCGGATTGGAAGATGCCAATGCCTTTTGGTTTTCTATTGAAGAGCTGGAGCGTTATATCGCGTATGTAAAAGAAAATGCTGTCGAAAAAGGCTTTTCGGTAGACGGTATTCGTATTTATCTGGGTGTTTATCCGGAAACCGAAGAGAAAAATGCGGGTTATACTACCGTATTTTTAACACCAACCGGAACGATCAACGACGAACAGGGAACCCGAGGAGGCGCTAGTCTGCAAGGTAATGCATTGGACATAACAACTATAGAACCTTTGAATTTCGGTTCCATGGGGAATCCTCCAAAACTCAATTACGGTGGATAACGAATGTTGGCAGATCTAAGATTATATACTGTGTTTCTCGCCTTATTATCGGGAATGTTTGGCATTATTTACTGGTACAAACTTCCGAATAATAAGGCAAAGTTTTTTGTATTATCCATATGGCTCTCGGCAATTACGGAGCTAACCGGAATTTTTTATACGCAAATAACCGGGCAGGTTAACTATATGGTTTTTAATATCTATATGTTTATTATTCTGCCGTATTATATACTGTTTTTAAAATCCATTTTACAACAACCTAAACACAAACAGGTTGCGAACGTATGCTTTGCGCTTTTTTTGGTGTCAGTATTCGTGAACCTCACCTTTTTTCAGGATGTGGTAGAAGAAGTCTGTTTTAACAATTTTGCCATTGGTGTGGTGATGATTCTGATGTTGAGTTGCCTTTACCTGATGGAACTGTTCAACTCGAATCTGATATTATCCATTAAAGACACGATTTTTTTCTGGTTCGTATTGGGAATATTACTTTTTTATGTTCCCTTTTTACCATTTATGCTCTCTTTACGTTGGTTTTTATCTGGAATCCACGAAACAACTTATAGCTTGATCATTTTCTTTTTAAACGTATTAATGAACACCAGTTTTATCTTTGGTTTTATATGGAGCAAAAAGAGATACCATTATTGATCATTTCGTTTAGTATCGTGCTTTTAACCTTGTTGGGCACGTTACTGGTCTTTTTCCTGTATTTTCAGAAGAAAAAGTCGAAATTCCTAATGGATAAAATGGAAGCAGAGTTGTTTTTTAATTCCGAGTTGGCCAAATCACGAATCGAAATCAAAGAGCAAACCCTGTCGAATATCAGTCGGGAGCTACACGATAATATCGGACAAATTTTATCGGTTGCGGTGATGCAGCTCAACCTGATGGTGGCTAAAATCGATACCGACGATAAGCATGAACTCGATGAGGTACGCAAGCTTGTTAGTAAATCGCTGGACGAAATCCGTATGGTTGCCAAATTGATCAATGGCGATGTGGAACTGCAATCCGGCTTTATTGATGCCGTAACCGAAGATCTGAACCGAATTACCAAATTGAAAATCATTAATGGTAACCTGAATATATCCGGGCAAATACAACCTATTGATCCGCAACACGAAGTGATCATTTACCGGATATTACAGGAAGCCATTTCCAACGCCTTAAAATATTCGCATAGTAAAACCATCGATGTGGATATCTGTTTTGACGCCAAGGAGTGTATTATCGAAGTAACCGATTCCGGAATCGGTTTTAACAATGCCACCGTGGCCAAAGGTTCCGGATTGGCAAACATGAACACGCGGGCCCGATTAATTGGCGCCGCTTTTTTGGTTTCGTCCCGTCCGAACGAAGGTACGAAGCTCAAAATTGTATATCCTTTGGAAAAAGGACGCAAAGAGTAAAAAAATCCCCTTACTACTATGAATAAAATAAAAATTGTAATTGTTGACGACCACTTGCTGTTTTCCCAGTCGTTATCGTTCCTGATAAACAGCTTTAAAGAGTTTGTGGTCTGCGGAAATTACAACAATGGAAAAGATTTCCTTACCGGACTAAAAGCTATGGATGAACTTCCGGATCTGGTATTGCTCGATGTCAATATGCCGGTTATGGATGGCGTGGAAACCATGAGACGCCTCAAAGAAGATTACCCGGGTTTACGGGTATTGGCGTTGTCGGTAAACGATGACGAAGACACGATCATTAAGATGATCAGTAACGGTGCCAGTGGTTATTTATTAAAAGATACCCATCCGAATATGTTTCGGGAGGCATTGCTAAAAGTACACGAAACCGGGTATTTCTATACCGAAATGGTTTCAGGTGTTTTGATCAATAAATTAGAAGCCGGTAATAAAGCCAGTTTAAAAGAACGCGAACTGGAGTTTATTCGCCTGGCCTGTACCGAAATGACCTATCGCGAAATTGCCGATGAAATGTGCCTGAGTCCGAAAACGGTGGATGGCTACCGGGAAAATCTTTTTCAGAAACTGGAAATAAAAACCCGCATCGGACTGGTGTTATACGCAATGAAAAACAAAATCGTTTGTGTATAGTGGGTACGATTGCTGCCGATACGGGGAAGGGAGGAAACGGTTAACCTGAATTTAGGTTCAGGTTGTATATTTTTGATACGCTCTGGCCAACTTTTCGTCGTATTTGTTCGCTTTATAGCCTTCGCCATTATAACGGTAGGCAAAAGTGTCCCAGTCTTTATTTTGTAAAGCAACGATCAGGTTGTTCGTTTTCAGAAAACAGCCAAAAGCAGTAAGGTGTTCCCGTTCATGTAGGTACATTTTACCAACAAAACTGTCCATACTGTCATACCCGATTGGGATGGCATTAAATCCCATGATCTGGAAAACGCCCCAGGAGGCGGAAGCATGAGCGGCATCGGTAAGATTTAATCCCGGAATAAGTGCGGCAGCTTTGGCCAAACGTTCGTATTCCCGCGAACCGCCCTGATAGTATTTTTTGGTCCATTTTTTATATAAAACATCCTGATTTTCCGGTCGGACATAGGCTTGCGGATCAATATTCCGGTGTTCCAGTTCCTGCCAGAAAATATGACCTTCGAATAAAATCTTAGGTCGGCCGTCGATAAGAAAGCCTTTTCCGCTGCTTTCGATTTCGTTTACCGCCTTAATACAAGCGAGTTCCACCTGATAGTCATTGGCAAAATCGATCAGATCCTGTTCGGAAAGTAATTTGTCGTTATACTGCGTCAGCGTACTGTTTTTCTCGAAAAGGCGGGACCAGGTTTTAATACCAACGATCCCGTCTACAACAAGGTTATAGTCGCTCTGAAAGCTTTTTACGGCTTCATCAACCGCAACAGTAAAAACGTCCGAAACCATAACCGGATAGCCCATTCGGACCAATATCTCGCATAAAGTGGTCACTTCGGGGCCTTTTGAATGCAATCGGACGGTTTTCATGATCCGGATATTTTAGGGATTTGCGGTAATTTTTCGCAGACCATACCAATCAGGAAAAAACTGTCGTAGGTAACCGATTCCGGTGCCAGGGCATATTCTTTGGTCACGGTAAACAGGTTCTCGATTTTGAGTTCGGTTTCAAAAACTTTATAACCGTCTTTTTTGATCTTAACCTTATAGTTTCCTACCGGAAGCTGGAATTCGATCGCCCCGTTTTTATCCGATTCGATTTCTTTAAACGTATTATTATTGGTTCCGATGATCGATATCTCCGATTTATAGACACTTTGTCTGGAAACCGAATCGGTAACGGACAAAATCACCGTAGTTAGGGTTTTGGCCGGAGTAGGATCTTTAATGACTGGCGTAAACAATATCGGATTGGTACGGATAAAACGTTTGATGCCCCAAACGGTATTCGAGGTTTGCGGTAAAGGTGTCGGAGCCGGAGCCGGATCGGTTGACGGCATCATTTTGATACCCGGAGCCATAGTAGTTTTGATCAACGGTTGTTTGATACCCGCCAAAGCCTTATAAATAGGAGCGGAAGCAATTGGTTTGATCGGTGGCGTGGTAACCGGTTCCGGTTCGAATGGAGCGGGTTCGTCCAGTGTCGCTTTGGTACTGTAATATTTGACGTTATTCGATTCCAGCGTTTCCTTGTTTTTGATTGCCTTGATAAAACGGACATTCGTACTGGCATTGGTAAACAACTGGTTTTTCATAATGATCGGACCAAAATGTATCAACTGATCAATATTGCTGACAACCGCATCCGAAATATTCGGATCGATGTTAATTTTCAGGTTTTTGATCAGAATCATTTTTTTTGGAAAAGCCGATAGCAAGAAATCGTTACTAATGGTTTGTCCGTCGGATACCGGTTGTTTGCCGTTCCATTTAAAATACTCCGACGTAAGTGTTGGCAGTGAAAACCAGTTGCGAAGCATCGTTACGATCGAAAATTCCAGTTCGATTCCAATAATGTTTTTTTCGTCATAATCGATCGAAATCACCTCGTCCGGAAAGGCATCTTTTTCGTTTTTCGCCATTTCATATAGGCTATCCAGTTCTTTTTTATCAATCGAAAGTTTGATCCAGCCACTGTCGTTCGACATAAAATCGTAAGGAACGAAATTAATATCGTGATACGACTCCAACGATTGAATTCCGGTTTTCCGGGACATTTCCATCGTATTCCGCGAGTTGGTCAGATTGGCCAGGAAAATTTCCAGTCCGTCCTTGCTGTTGATTTGTTTTATGGCTTCTTCGATCTGTTTTTTATAACCGAGTAGTTTATGATCAACAGCCATTTTTTCTTTTTTCAACAGGATTACGTTTAGTTTTTCCAGCCAGATGTTTTTTTCGTCATCCGAAAAAGCATCATCATAGGTGTTTACATGGGTTTCCCATTCGCGAAGCAGTGTTTCATATTGCGTCAGGTATTTGTCATAGGCTTTCTTTTCCTTGGTCGGTTTCCCTTTGGCATCGTATAAAACCTTTTGCGCTTCTTCGTTTACCGTTGCGATGGCGTTGGGCGAAAGTCCCTGATCGGCATTGATCAGCTCGCCGTAAACGTTAAACAACGTATTGGCCGGATTGACATCCCAAAAAGTATCCGAAGCCGGTAAGGAGTTTAACTGGAACGAAAGATCCTGCTTTTTGAGTAAACCTTCCCCTTTTAACGGATCGTCCAACAGGATTTGCGGCAGTAACAATTTGATTTCATCATTTTCATAGATCCGTAGCGACGGACAAATCAAAGCCAATTCGGATGGATTGGAACTTTGCGATTTATAGTATTCCTTTATTTTCTGGAATAAAGCGGTATAATATTTCATAATGTGTTTGCTTAAAGAAAGGAATTCCAAATACCGGAGTTGGTATTTGGAATTGCCTGGAATTATAAGGATTAATTAACTTCTACCCATTCGTCATCTTTGATCGATGGAAGCGGGTTAGGTGATAAATCGAGGATGTTACATTTTCGTCCGATCAGTAAAATTCCTTTCGACGACATTCCTTGTTCCGATCTTTCTCCGGAAGAATTCACACGGGTATCGTCGTAGCCATAGCTTCCGCCAATCGAAAACAATCCGAAGTGAACTCCGGCACCGGCACCGACATGGTTTTCTACTTTTTTGTAAGAATCACTTCCTTTTTTAAATCCGATTTTCAGATCGGTAATAAAGTAAAGTTCCGTGGTTACGGCCGGCATTAATCCGCCACCGTTTCCGTCGCTCACCATTTGGTTGTTTACGACATCCTGACCGGTTTTAGAGTATTTCCAGAATCGGGATTTGATAAAAGTGGTACCCAACCACGGACGCGTAATAAAGCATTTACCCAGTTTAAAGCTCATTTCAAAGTCGTTGAAATTATAGCTGGAATCGATTTTCTGATGCGATCCGCTGGCTGTTCCGCCAAAAACGCCAAGGTAAGAAGCCGCAGCCGACCAACTGTGTTTGGTGTTTTTATAACTCGTATCGTAACTCGATTTTGTAAACTTATAGTCTACCCATTGTGTCGAATTGGCTAAAGTTGTCGCCGGTAGCGGAGCCGAATAGTAGTAGGTATTCATACCGCCCAATCCGGTTCTTTTAGCCGCCAGCAATTCCGATTCGTATCGTTTTTTAACGGTGATAAAGTTGCTGCTTTCGATTTCGTCGATATAGTTCATGGTTTTTTCAACGGCACCTTTATACCCCATCGATTCCCATCTTTTCAACGCATCGTCACGTTTTTTGATATAGTTTTTACCGGAAATGGTCATCTCGGCCATGGCATCCGGATCCTGAAGATCCACACGTCTTTTTAACTCCGCCAAACGATCGTCGGCATCATAAAACAACGCTTCATATTCCAGGTATTTAACGTATTTCGGCGATGGGAAAGTGTTGAAAACATATTTCGGGTTATCGTCCGGATGTTCCGGCATACTGTCGTCATAATCCGGATTTTTTAATTTTTTGATGGTGAATAATTCCCCTCTTAATTTTTCCAGTTTTTTCTCGACTTTAGGATCGATTTTGGAATCTTTTACGACACAAAATTCCATGATATCGCTATAGACGTTCGATACGGTATGATCATTTTGTGAACTGAAAATGGTAAACTTACGGCTGCCGTCTTTATCCTTTTCCGGGATATTGCTTGGAATCTGATCCACCAGTCGTGCAAATTCTTCTGCATGGGCATAAGCCGAATATTTTTTCTCGTTACGAAGGTCGGTATACTCTTCGTCGGTCATTCCTTCCAGTTTTGGTGCGCTACCGGTAAACCCTTTGTGTGCATATTCAAAAGCAGTTTTGTCGATTACGCTGGCTACCGGTTCCCAGGCCACAAAATTATTTGGGCCTAACATTTTCGGATCGCCTCCGTTGGTTAATTTTTTAAATACGTCTCCTAAGATAACGTTCATGAATTCGGTTTCATCCGGCATAGGTGTGAATGTTCCCATAGTGTTTGATTGTTTTGATTGATGATTTCCTACTCTGTTCCGGGCTTTTCGGATACCGCCCTGATTGGATTAACTGTTCGATTTTGATTGATGTCCTTTTTAAAAGGATGGATTAGCGCCCCACATTGATTTTTGTATTGACGATTTTATTGTGAAGGTTAAGCGCGATAGCACCCAATACAACTTCGATGATTCCTAAAAAGGTCAGGATGTTTCGTCCGCATACGATACAAATAGGTTCCGGAATCGGTTTTCTTCCGATAATGATGATTACACCTCCGATAATAATGATGATCACCATCACTGCTCTAAAAATTAATTTGTTGTTCATGATTTCAATGTTTTTAATGAATGTTATTTTTTCGTTTACCAATCGAAGGATTTGACCTCCGTTTTTAATGGTTTTGTTTGTTGGTGTAAAATTGCATTAGTTCAATGTGCTGAAAAAGAGGATATTCCCGTATTTTAAACGGGGATATATTCCCTTGCGATAACGGGAAATTCACCCATAAAAGGCCTCCCTAAATTTGGTTAGATGAATTTATTAAGTTATTGATTTGTAGGGTGTTGTGATTTTTGTCGTTTTTGAGGAGGTTGTGAAGAATAGTAAAACCCGGTTTTTTAAAAAAGGCGGAAATCCGGTTTGGACATAAAAAAAGCCGTTGATTTCCAGAAAAATCAACGGCTTTTTTTAAAGCGTTTTTGACGTTATTTTAAATTGTTTTTTTTAGGAATACAGTAAAAGTACTACCGGAACCGAGTTCACTTTCTACAGTGATCAATCCCTGTTGGGCTTCGATAAATTCTTTACTAATGGCCAATCCGAGGCCGGTGCCTTCTTTTTCCGAGCCCGGAATCCGGAAATAACGATCGAAGATTTTGCCGGTATATTGGGACGAAATACCGAGTCCGTTGTCTTTTACAATGATTTTTACATACGAATCGTCTTCGGAAAGTTGTACCTGTATGTTTGCGTTTTCATACGAATAGCGAATAGCGTTTGTGATCAGATTGGAAACCACCCAGGTTGTTTTTTCCCGATCGGCCCAGACATCGGGAATCGAATTGGGAAATGCCGTAAAAAGTTTGATATTTTTCTGTTCGGCGAGTTTTTGTGTAGCGTCCACGGCTTCGGTTACAATTTGAAGGACATTGCTTTTTTCGATTTCCAATTGCGTTTTTCCGGTTTCCACCTGTGTGATGTTGAGCAATTCACTGGTAGTACGTAACAGACGTTTGGTATCGTCCTTAATACTGGCAATCAAATGTTGTTGTTCTTCGTTTAGCGGACCGATGCTTTCGTTTTCCAATAATTGCAGACTCATTTTCATCGAAGCGATTGGTGTTTTAAACTCATGGGAAACGGTAGCGATAAAATTGGTTTTCGCATAATCGAGTTCCTTATATAACGTAACATTGCGCAGTATGATAAAAGACCCGATTTCCTTTTTTTCGGTTTCTCCGGTAGGCGTGATCACAATCGGGACGATCTGCTTTTCGAAATAACTTTCTTTGTTATCGGCATAGATTGTCAGGGTTTCGTTTTTGGAATTATTGACACTATTTCCGGCCAAATGCTGAATCAGGGAACGAATCAGATCGTTATACACCGCGATATCCTGAACGGGTTTTCCGATGATATCCGCCGATTTGAGCCCGGATATTTTTAACGCTTCCTCATTGGCAAACAGAATCTTTTGGGTATCGTCCAATCCGATTACCGGGTCGTGCATATTGTTGATCAAGGTTTCTATCCGTTTCTTTTCCATCATTAAACGGGCAAGACTGCTATCGCTGTATTCCTGTAGCTTTTCGGCCATCGTATTAAAAGAACGCGCCAGATCGCCAAATTCGCTATGTCCTTCAAAATGAACCCGTCGGGAGTAGTTTTTACCGGCAATCTGACGGATACTTTCGGTCAAGTCTTTTATCGGATCGGCAATCGTACTTGGCAGGTTGATCAATAATGTAAAAGCAATGATAAAACACATGGAACCGGTAATGGAAATCCAAAGAATCGCCCTGTCGGCTGTTTGGGAAGCTACAATACTTTTCCGTTGAATGGAATCCATATTGAGTTTCATAATGGCATTCAGGTCGTTTCGAATCAAAAGAATAACCGTTTTATTATCCTGTTGTTGGATAAATGTTTGGCTATCCTCGAGTAGGTTTTCGGTTAGTTCTTTTTCGCCAATTTCGGTAATATTCCGGCTTTGGAGTTCGAGATAATACTGGAATTTATCGAGTGACTGTTTGTCGGTTTCAATTTTGTCCAGTTCTTTTAGCATGTTCCGGGAATAATCGAGCGAATTGTAATTGTCGACCAGTATATTTTCGGTATCGTTCGCCAACGTATGCAATTGTCGTACGCCCAATGCGACGAGAAGTACGATCAGGAAAAAGAGCAATCCGACACCGAGGGTCAATTTGGTTTTTATTTTCATTTGGCGTTAACTTAAAATGATCAGGTCAATATCACTCGAAGATAGTTTATTCAGCAATTCTTTAAAAACGTTTGTCGAAAGAATAATTTTTAGGAAATTCATACGCGGTTTACCAATACAAACGGTGGTTATTTTTTTGAGTTCGGCCTGTTCGATAATGGCTTTGGAAATTTTGGTGTGTTCAATTTTTAGTACTTCGCCACCGAGTTCCGTAGCCAGCTTAAAATTGTTGATCAGGTGACGTTGTTTGTCCAGTGCAATCTTATCGGCGCTTTCATCCGGAAGTTGCACATAGAGTACAAACCATTTGCTGTTATAATAATTGGCGAGCCGCGCGGTTTTTCGAATCACCCTTTTGGCTGTTTTTTCGTTACTGCTAATACACGCCATCAGCTTTTCCTGTCGGATGTTTTTGTTTTTAATGACTTCCGTTTCGACTTTCCGTTCCACCTGACTGGCGACTTCCTTTAAAGCCAGTTCGCGTAACTGCAGGATGTGTTCGCCTTTAAAGAAATTACGTAACGCCATTTCGATTTTTCCCGCTTCGTATATTTTTCCTTCTTTTAAACGGGTAATCAGCTCGTCGGCGGTTAAATCGATATTCACTACCTCATCGGCCTGCGCCAACACACTGTCGGGAATCCGTTCTTTAACCTCGATCCCGGTAATATTTTTAACCGATTCGTTTAGGCTTTCGATATGCTGGATGTTTACGGCACTGATCACATTAATACCTGCATCGAGGATTTCGATTACATCTTGCCAGCGTTTTTCGTTTTTACTTCCTTCGATATTGGTATGCGCGAGTTCATCGACAATCACGACTTCCGGACGGAGATTAATAATCGCCTGAACATCCATTTCTTCGAGTTCTTTTCCTTTATAAAATAGTTTCCGACGCGGAACAACAGGTAAACCCGCGAGTAGCTCGTGGGTTTCCTTACGGTTATGGGTTTCGATAAACCCGATTTTAATGTCGATTCCGTTTTTTAACAGGGAATGGGCTTCCTGGAGCATACGATAGGTTTTGCCCACACCGGCGCTCATCCCGATATACACTTTGAATTTTCCCTTTCTTGATTTCCGAATCAAGTCGAGAAAATGTTGTACGTTATCTTCTCTGTTATTTTCCAAAATATGCAGTTTTAAAATGAAACGGCCAATGAGGTAACGGCAACAAAATTATAGGTAACCGGTTCTGCATCGCGGGTAAAAATAGCCTCTTTACTGTTTAAGTTACGGGCTTCTATGCGCCATACGACGTTATCCATGATTTTGTAATCCAAATTTACGGAATATCCGAATGTCTGAAACCCGTTTGGTGTACCGGTACTGATAATAACCCCGTTTTTATCGGAATAATATTCACCGCGTGCCGCCAGACTGATTTTATCCGTAGCATTGTATTTTACAATGACTACAGGCGAGTACCAAATGTTATAGCTGTTGCTGTGTTTTTCTTTTTGTTCGGCTCCGATGTCAAAGCCGGTGATCAATCCCCATTTCGGGTCTAGTTGGAACTGACCGTAAAAATTGTGAAAATAGCGCATGCGTTTCTCCACCGCAGGTTTGTCGTTTCCAATAAAAGAACTACTGTTTAAAGTAACCTTACTGCTGGGTTTATAGGTAACCTGATGACCAAAAGCCAGCGATTTGTTTCCGTCGACGCGCTGGATACGTTGCCAGCCATTTAGCACGAGTCCGCTAATAAACCATTTCTGACTTGGTGACGTATACGATATCTTCGCACCACTTTCATAATACGGGGAGTTATCAGCAAGGATACTTCGGGTTAATGTCCAGCAATCTTTACTAACAGCACTTTCAAAACCGATGTGGGAAGCAAAAATCCCGGCATCAACCCAAAGATTGTGTTTTTCGGACAATCGGATTCCGGCATTGGCTTCGTAAATGTTTTTTAAGACTCCGGCTTCCGTTGCAAGATTAGCATTGCTATAGGTTCCGGCCATGATAGCCAGATTGGCACGTACCTGGTCTTTTTCGTAATTCGCTTTGATGTAACCCAAATTCAGGTTGACTTCGTTATGACGGTTATGCGAATAAATAAAGCCCGGACGCGTGTTGTTTTCCGGTGCATTCAGATCGTAAGCATAATAGGTTTCAAGGTAGCCACTAACAGTTAAAGGCGATTTTTTTTCCACATTGTCATTTTCGGTTTGTGCCTGTAAGCCAAAGGAAGAAACGAATGCGATTAAGGTCGAATGAAAAATTTTGGTAGTCATTAGGATTGTAATTTATCGAGGGCGATATTTAATTGTAAGACATTGATTTTTTCAGGTCCGAAAAGACCCAATACCGGTTGTTGTGTGTTTTGTGTAATTAATTGATAAAGCTTTTCGGGTTCGATGGCACGGATTTTAGCGATACGGTTCACCTGAACTTTGGCCGCCTGTACCGAAATATCCGGATCCAATCCGCTACCGCTGGCGGTAACCAATTCTGCCGGAACATCACTTTTGGAAACACCGGGATTCTGAATCAGGAAAGTATCGATTCGTTTTTGAACCTCAGCCAGGTATTCCGGATTGCTTGGACCTTTGTTACTTCCGCCGGATCCGGCCGCATTATAGTTAACAGCCGATGGGCGGGAATTAAAATAGTTCGGAGCGGTAAACACCTGTCCGATATTGGAATAATAAGTTTTACCTTTATAGGTTACGATTTCCCCTTTACCATGATTGGGTGCCAGTTGCGCAATTCCCCAGATAAACAGGGTGTAGATTCCGGCAAAGAACACGATACAAACCAGTGTTAGTTTGATGCCGGATAGGATATGATTTTTCATGATTTTTAATTTAAGTTGTGTTTAAAAGAACAAGGCGACCATCATATCGATGAGCTTGATTCCGATAAAAGGAACGAGTATCCCACCAAGGCCATAAATCAGCAGGTTGCGACGTAACAGCGCCGAAGCACCGATTGGTTTATAAGCAACTCCTTTTAACGCCAGCGGAATCAGGAACGGGATGATCACCGCGTTAAAGATCACGGCCGATAAAATGGCCGTTTCCGGACTGTGGAGTTTCATAATATTCAATCCCTGTAAAGCCGGAATCGCGGTGATAAACAAGGCCGGGATAATGGCAAAATACTTCGCCACGTCGTTTGCAATACTAAAGGTCGTTAGCGTACCACGAGTCATTAGTAACTGTTTTCCGATCTCGACGATTTCAATCAATTTGGTTGGATCATTATCCAAGTCGACCATATTACCGGCTTCTTTGGCCGCTTGCGTTCCGCTATTCATCGCAACACCCACATCGGCCTGAGCCAGTGCCGGCGCATCGTTTGTACCGTCGCCCATCATGGCTACCAGTTTTCCTTTTTGCTGTTCGGCTTTGATATAGTTCATTTTATCTTCCGGTTTGGCTTCGGCAATAAAATCATCCACACCGGCTTTTTCTGCGATAAATTTGGCCGTAAGCGGATTGTCTCCGGTGACCATCACGGTTTTAACACCCATTTTACGCAATCGTTCAAATCGTTCGCTGATTCCGGTTTTGATGATATCCTGTAATTCGATTACCCCGATAACCTTTTCATTTTGCGCCACTACCAGAGGTGTGCCTCCATTCCCAGAAATTTTAGTTACGGCATCGGTAATCTCCTTAGGAAACGGAAACCCTGCATTTTCACTTAGTTTGCGAATGGCATCAAAAGCCCCTTTTCGGATTCGGGTACCTTCGGTCAGATTGACACCACTACAACGGGTTTCGGCTGTAAACTGGATCAATGTCGCGCCTTTGATCGATAGATTTTGTGTCAATTCTTTCCCGGCCAGTTCCACGATGGATTTTCCTTCGGGCGTTTCATCGGCTAAAGAGGACAAGGCGCAGGCTCTTATAAAATCATTTTCAGGGATATCCTTTACCGGGTGAAAATGCGTTGCTTTTCGGTTACCGATGGTAATGGTTCCGGTTTTATCCAGTAACAATACATCGATGTCACCGGCCGTTTCCACCGCTTTACCGGATTTTGTGATTACATTGGCGCGTAACGCACGATCCATACCGGCAATCCCGATCGCCGACAACAAACCGCCAATAGTAGTAGGAATCAGACAGACAAAAAGGGAAATAAAAGCGGCAATCGTGATCGGAATGTTGGCATAATCGGCAAAAGGTTTTAGCGTAACACAAACGATGATAAACACCAGTGTAAACCCGGCCAACAATATCGTTAGAGCAATTTCATTTGGCGTTTTTTGTCGGGAAGCACCTTCTACGAGTGCGATCATTTTATCGAGGAAACTTTCCCCGGGTTCGGCAGTTACCCGAACCTTGATTTTATCGGACAACACTTTGGTACCGCCGGTTACGGAACTTTTATCACCGCCGGCTTCGCGAATCACCGGGGCACTTTCGCCGGTAATGGCACTTTCGTCAATGGTAGCAAGCCCTTCAATAATTTCACCGTCGGTTGGGATATTATCGCCGGCCTCACAAATAAAAAGATCGCCTTTTTTTAGACTGGACGACGGAACGATGGTGATCTCGTTCACATATAGTTCGCCAACCTGTTCTATTTTTTTGGCAGGGGTTTCCTCTCGGGTTTTTCGTAGGCTGTCGGCTTGAGCTTTACCACGCGCTTCGGCAATGGCTTCGGCAAAATTGGCAAACAACAGTGTAAACAGCAGTATTAAAAACACCGTGAAATTATAGGCAAAGCTACCCTGTGCCGTTTCTCCGGTAAGAATCCAAAGGGATACGCCCAGCATCACTGCAGTACCGATTTCGACGGTAAACATGATCGGATTCCGGAAAAGGCTCGCCGGGTTGAGTTTTACAAAAGATTGTTTCAACGCTTCCAACAGCAATTCTTTTTGAAACAAAGACTGATTTTTGGTTTTCATGGTATTGTTTTATTTCATTGAAAAATATTCCGCAATAGGACCGAGTGTCAGGGCAGGGAAAAAGGATAACGCAGCGATGATCGCAATCACAGCAAAGGTCATCAGTCCGAAAGTAGCCGTATCGGTTTTTAGGGTTCCGGCACTTTCCGGGATATGCTTTTTAGCGGCAAGTATACCGGCAATCGCTATCGGGCCAATAATAGGCAGGAATCGGGAAAGTAGTAATACGATACCGGTCGTGATGTTCCACCACGGATTGTTATCACCCAGACCTTCGAAACCGCTACCGTTATTGGCTGCCGATGAGGTATATTCGTATAATATCTCACTAAATCCGTGGAATCCGGGATTATTTAGCGTACTGGTACCTTGTTCCGGAAAAGCGGTAGACAAAGCGGTACCGACTAAAATCAGAAATGGGTGTAATAGTGCGATGATCATTGCGATTTTCATTTCGCGGGCTTCGATTTTCTTACCTAAGAATTCAGGCGTACGTCCCACCATCAATCCACTGATAAATACC
Organism: Flavobacterium sp. CAU 1735; assembly: GCF_039888695.1. Taxonomy (NCBI): domain Bacteria; kingdom Pseudomonadati; phylum Bacteroidota; class Flavobacteriia; order Flavobacteriales; family Flavobacteriaceae; genus Flavobacterium; species Flavobacterium sp. CAU 1735. The sequence goes on from NZ_JBDQQQ010000001.1 coordinate 1,060,461, forward strand.
GCGAGGATGATAAAGATGTAAAAGTTTAGAATCCCTACGCCACAACCGCCGTAAAAACAGTTCACCATCATGGCTAATAACTGATTCATTCCGGAAAGCGGCATCGCACTATCGTGCATCGAATTGACCGATCCGGTCGAAATCACCGTGGTAGCAATACTCCAATATCCCGAAGCCGCGGCTCCGAATCGGGTTTCTTTTCCTTCGGTAGCACCCTGAGTTGTATTGATTCCCATTTCGGTTATCGCCGGATTCCCGTTCATTTCCGTAACTATTGTCGGAACGGCCAGCGCCAGAAAACCGATTGTCATTACCGAAAAAATCATCCAGGATAATTTGCGGCGGTTCAGATAAAAACCAAGGGCGAAGATCATCGCAAAAGGAATGATCATCTGAGCGACCATTTCGGTCATATTGGTTATATAATTTGGATTTTCAAAAGGATGTGCGGAATTGGCTCCGAAAAAACCGCCTCCGTTGGTACCAACGTGCTTGATTGCGACAAAAGCCGCAGCCGGCCCGGTGGAAACCTGAACCGTATCACCCTGTAAGGTCGTCATCGTATCTTTACCGTTAAACGTCATCGGCGTACCGTTCCATAAAAGGATTACAGCCGTGATCACGGATACCGGTAGGAGGATTCGGATACAGGATTTAATAAAATAGTTGTAAAAATTCCCCAGTTTTTCGGTAGTACGCTCTTTTAAAGCGTTAAACAACACCGCTGCGGCTGCCAGTCCGATCCCAGCGGAAACGAATTGCAGGAACATTAAAAACAACTGACTCAGATAGCTGACACCGGTTTCTCCGGAATAATGCTGTAGGTTACAATTAACAAGGAACGAGATGATGGTATTAAAAGCCAGATCGGGCGCCATATTCGGGTTGTGATCCGGGTTTAACGGTAACCAACCCTGACCAAGTAATACGGCCATTCCGAGGACAAACCAGACCACATTAATCGCCAGTAAAGCAATCATATGCTGTTTCCAGTTCATTTCTTTTGAGGCGTCTATTCCGCTGGATTTAAAGAATAATTTTTCGATCGGATTAAAAACCGGATCAAGTATCGTTTTTTGTCCCGAATAGACTTTAGCAATGTATTTTCCCAATGGCAGTGCTGCTACCAGGGTGATGGCAAACATTGCTATGATTCCTATAATTTCTGTATTCATCATTTTAGTTTTTGGGTTTTAGAATTTTTCGGGCTTTAGCAGGACATAACAGATATAGACAAAAACGGCCAGTGCTATAAAAAATAGTAGTATCATTTCGTTAGATTTTATCAAAATAAAAAACAGACAGGTATAACAGGGCAAAACACAATAACCCGATTACGGTTAAAATTATGGTCATCATACTCCGGAGGTATTAATTTGTTTGATATACTCTTTGTGTAAGCTTACCGGAAGTAATTTGGCCATCGGATACCGGTTCAGTTCCATATAATGAGAGACGGAAAAGAGGTATACATTGGTAATGGCATTTTTCATTTCGGCATTGCCTTTTTGCAACAGTTGATCGGCCAGATTCAGACATCTTTTGGTACAAACTGTTTTCCCCGATTGCAAACTTTGAATGGTAAGATTTGCCAGACGTTCCATTTTTTGAACCAGGGTTTCGTTGAATGTTTTCATAAGGATTAAAATTATTTACCGTGTTATAACCAAATGCCGATCCGAATTTTTAGAATTCGGTTTAAAGGGTTGATTTTACGGGGATTATTTTTTTAACGGACTTATGCCAAACGAAAAACCCTATCAAAACGATAGGGTTGGTACTTTCAAAACGATAGGGTTTTTTATTGGATACGGTATTCGTCCAGTTTGCGGTAGAGCGTTGTTAGCGCAATATTGAGTAATCGTGCTGTTTCGGTTTTGTTTCCGTTGGTATGATTCAGCACTTTTTGGATGTGTATTTTTTCGGCTGCAGCCAATGAAAAAGCAGATAGGATCGTAGTAGTGTCATTTCCGGTTTCATTTTGCAATTGCTGTAATTCCAGCGGCAAACTACTAGGGGTTAGCGTTGTTTCGGTTTCCAGAATCACACTTCGCTCGATGATGTTTTTTAATTCGCGGATATTTCCGGGCCAGGTATGCCGTTTTAAAAGTTGCAGGCAATCGTCGGAAATGGTTTTGATTTTTTTATTGGTTCGGATACTAAAAAACTGAAGAAAGTTTAGAGCCAGTTGTTCAATGTCGGAAGGCCGGTCTTTTAAAGCCGGAAGCGGAATCTGAAACACGGATAATCGGTAATATAAATCCTGTCGGAAGTGTCCATTTTCGATTTCTTTGAGCAGATTTCGATTGGTGGCGGCAATGATACGTACGTTTACTTGGGTCACTTTACTTTCGCCCACTTTAATAAACTCCCCGTTTTCGAGTACGCGTAAAAGCTTGGCCTGTAAATCCAAAGGCATTTCGCCGATTTCATCAAGGAAAATCGTACCGTTATGGGCTTCTTCAAAAAGTCCTTTTTTGTCTTTATTGGCTCCGGTAAAAGCACCGGCGATATGACCAAACATTTCACTTTCCAACAAGTCATGACTAAAAGCCGAACAGTTAATTGCGACAAAATTTTTATTTTTTCGTTCTCCGGATTGATGAATCGCCTGTGCGAAAACTTCTTTTCCGGTGCCGGTTTCACCGGTTAGTAACACGGTTGTATCGGTTACAGCGACTTTTTTGGCCAGTTCGATCGCTTGCAGTAACGTTTTTGAATTTCCAATGATGCCGTTAAACGAAAATTTGGTTTCCAGTCGGGCTTCCAGTTGAGCAACCCGTTTGGTTAGTGCGCTTTTTTCGATAGCCCGGTGTAACAACGGAATGATCTTATTGTTATCGTCACCTTTTACGATATAATCGAAGGCTCCGTTTTTAATCGCCTGTACGCCATCGGGAATATTCCCGTAAGCGGTAAGTAGAATCACCTCGACATTTGGATATTTTTCCTTGATTGTTTGGGTGAGTTCCACGCCATTACCATCGGGAAGCTTTACGTCGCATAGAACAACATCAATTGGATTTTGCTCCAGTTTTTTTAAACCGGATTTACAATCGCCAGCCTGGAAGACTTCAAAATTTTCCAAACCGATAATGCGCGCCATCAGGGAACGCAGTTTTTCTTCATCGTCTATGATCAGTATTTTTTTCAAGGGAAAAGGCTTAAATGCAAAGCAAAGTTATTAAATAAGTATATAGAAAGACCTGTCAGGTTTCAAAAACCTGACAGGTCTGCTATAATTGATATAAAAAAACAAAACTTACCTAGTCTAAAAAACGAACGAGGTTTATAAATCCGGTTTTTAGCGGATTAGAATTTATTTTCCACTTCTGCTGCCTGAAGCATCAGATAGTGTAGATCGGTATTTTTTACAAATGGTTTTAGTAAATCGCTACCCGGACCAAACATAGCCAGCTCTACATAATCGGCGGAGTGATCCATACTGATCCAGCCCACAGAGTTTGTTTTTTGCTGCATTTCGGAAAACGCTTTATACGGTAGCTTTTTGTAGTTATACAAGCCATCTTCCTTATGTAGGCCGTCGTAATAGCTTAAAACGGTTTTGGCATCCTCATCGGTTATCGTCTTACCGTTGGCATGTTCGATAATGTCGTGAACCTGTTTTACCGTCGATTGCGGACTAATAGAGTTTAGAATCCACTCGTTGGTTTGGGTATAGTTCTGAATACTGTCGAAGTTCGCATTGGCGTATTTACCATAAATCACACCCGGGTTTGCATTTCCGTGATCGGTTGTAATGATCACTAAGGTTTCCTTATCTTTTTCGGCAAAATCGATGGCCACTTTTACAGCTTCATCAAACGCCACCTGATCGTAAATCAACGCACCGATATCGTTGGCATGTGCCGCCCAATCCACTTTTCCGCCTTCAATCTGCAGTACAAAACCATTTTTATGATTCTTCATGCGATCGATCGCTTTTTGTGCCATTTCGGCTAAAGTCGGGATATTTTCGGTTAATTCTTTGCTGCTTTTACGGTCGATGCTATACGGTAAGGCATCATCATAAAACACACCCAAAATCGGTTTATTGGTATCGGCGGCCAACATTTCGTTACGGCTACGCGCTACCTGATACCCTTTGGCTTTATAAGCCGCATACATATCTTTTTTATCTTTTCGGATTTCCGGACTGAAATAATTGTTTCCACCACCCATCATGATATCAAATCCCAGTTCCAGATATTGTTCGGCAATATCTTCCTGTGCATTACGACTTTTGCTGTTTACACAAAAACCGGCCGGAGTGGCATGCGTAATCGGAACAGTGGTTACACAACCCGCCATTTTTCCGGATTTTTTAAATTTTTGCCAGATCGGCATATGTATTTCCCCGTTAGGACCTACGTTAAGCGAACCGTTATTTACACGGAAACCACCACCCCAGGAAGAACTTCCCGCAGAAGAATCCGTAACAATCGAACTCGCCGAAGCGGTATCCATCAACGCACGGTTAATACGGCTGTCGCGGTATAACTGTAACCAATTGGAACCGTGACCCATTTTGCGATTCAGGTATAAATCGGCCATATTTAAAGTTCCGGTACTCATTCCGTCGCTTACCAGGAAAATGATGTTTTTTGCTTTTTTATTTTTTCGAACCGTGTCAAATTCAAGTGTATTGGAAACGGCATCCAGTGGATTTACCAAAGCAGCGCCTAAAGTAAAAATCGAACCGTTTCTGAAAAATCTCCTTCTGTCCATGTTGTATAATGCTGTAATTAGGCTCCAAAGGTAAAAAACAATTGGTTAAGCCGTTTTATCTTAGTGTTATTTTAAGTAAAAAGAGCCTTATTATGAGGCTCTTTTCTTAATTTGATTCTTATTTTTATTCAAAATCTACAATAACCTGATTGCGGATGATGTCTTCGAAAGTTTCCCGCTCGCGAATCAGGTGCGCTTTTCCGTTATACCAAAGCACTTCGGCCGGACGGACTCTCGAATTGTAATTGGACGACATCGAAAAACAATAGGCGCCGGCATTGCGGAAACACAGGATATCGCCTTCTTTGATTTCGGAAATCCGACGGTTACTGCCAAAGGTATCGGTTTCGCAGATATAACCCACAACGGTATAAAAACGCTCTTTTCCTTTTGGATTAGAGATGTTTTCGATATGATGTTGCGATCCGTAAAACATCGGACGAATCAGGTGGTTAAAACCACTGTCGATACCCGCAAAAACGGTTGAGGTGGTTTGTTTGACCACGTTCACTTTAGCCAGAAAATAACCGGCTTCGCTCACCAGAAATTTACCCGGTTCGAAAGCCAGCGTCAGTTCGCGACCGTATTCTTTGCAAAAAGTATTAAAACGACGGGACAATTTTTTACCCAGTTCTTCGACATTGGTTTCGATATCGCCTTTTTTATACGGTACTTTAAAGCCGCTTCCGAAGTCGATAAATTCCAGTTCTTTAAAATGACTGGCCGTTTCAAATAAGATTTCGGCTGCATATAAAAACACCTCGATGTCCAGAATATCCGAACCGGTGTGCATATGAATCCCGTTGATGTGCATTTGTGTATTTTCGATAATCCGTAGCAAATGGGGTAACTGATGAATCGAAATGCCGAATTTACTATCGATATGGCCTACGGAAATATTCGAGTTACCGCCCGCCATGACATGTGGATTGATTCGGATACAAACCGGAGTGGTTGGATGTTTGGCTCCGAATTGTTCCAGAATGGATAGATTATCGATATTGATCTGAACACCCAGTTGTGCTACTTCCTCGATTTCTTCCATCGAAACCCCGTTAGGCGTATAGATGATTCGTTCGGGTGTAAAGCCTGCAAGTAAGCCTAACTGTACCTCCTGGATAGATACCGTATCAAGCCCTGATCCCATCTTCTTCAGTAGCTTAAGAACAGATAGGTTCGACAATGCCTTGACTGCATAATTAATGCGCAACTTTTCCACCTTGGAAAAAGCATTGGTTAAACGTTGGTACTGTGATTGCATTTTTTCGGCGTCGTATACATATACAGGACTGCCAAATTCTTCCGCTACTGAAAGTAAATGATTGATTTGCATGCGCTATAAAATTTGTTAATAATAACAAATATAAAAATCATCCGGTTTGCGTTGGAGTAGGTATGAATAATTAGTAAATAAGTTGAAAATGCTGAAAAAAAAATAGTATTTCGATTCTTTTGCTGTTTTTTATTGTTGAAATGATAATGAATTTCCGGATTTAATAAAAGGGTAGTGTGTAATCATGACTTTGAAATGTCGTTGATTTAGAACGATTTAGTCAGATGAAATAAAAAACCGCTAACAGTGTGATACTTTTAGCGGTTGTAATTGTAATATAACAAAAAGTTTTAAAATGTCATTTTCTGTAAGGTTTCCAATACATACGAATGCATCACTTCGCGATAATCAAGGTGTGTTACGAGACGTAATTTCCCTTTACCCATCGAACTGATAAAGATGTTTTTCTGTTTTAGCTTTTCGATGATAGCATTCTCGTTATACTGTGGTTTCACCGAAAAAATAAGAATATTGGTTTCCACGGGTTCTACTTTGGCTACCCAGGGTAAGTCCTTTAAAACCGAACCGATTTGTCGGGCTCTGCGATGATCTTCTTCCAGTCGGCCAACATGATGTTGCAGGGCATAAAGACCCGCCGCAGCCAGATAACCGGCCTGACGCATACCGCCACCAAAGATTTTACGAATCCGGAGTGCTTTATGCATATCCTCACGGCTTCCCAATAATACCGATCCTACCGGAGCACCCAAACCTTTGGACAAACAAACCGAAATCGTATCGAATAACTCGCCATATTGTTTCGGATGCTGACGTTTGGCTACCAAAGCATTCCACAAACGGGCGCCGTCCAAATGGTATTTCAGACCATGATCGCGACAAACCTGTCGAATGCGTTTTAATTCTTCAATATCATAACAGGCACCACCGCCTTTATTGGTTGTGTTTTCGATGCTTACCAAACTCGTTAACGGACTGTGGTAAAATTCCGGATCGTTGATGTTGGCTTCCACCTGACTGGCGGTTATCATACCGCGGTCACCATCAACAAGACAACAGGAAACCCCGCTGTTAAAGGAAGCACCACCACCTTCGTAATGAAAAATGTGGGACCATTTGTCACATATAATTTGTTCACCGGGATTGGTGTGTAATTTTATTGCGGTTTGATTGGCCATCGTTCCGGAAGGGAAAAAAAGCGCAGCTTCCATTCCGAACAGATCCGCTACGGTTTCTTCCAATTCGATCACCGTGGGATCCTGCTTATACACGTCGTCACCCACTTTAGCCCGGAACATTTGCTGTAGCATTTCGGGAGTAGGCTTTGTAACGGTATCGCTAACTAAATTTATTTCCATATATTTAAAAAGGAATGTCTATTTTTGCGGGTATAAAACTACGATATTTATGGTAAATACCGAACAGATTAAGGATATTATTGAGCGCCTTGGTGCGTTAAGGAGGTATCTTTGACATCGATAAAAAACAGATAGAGATTACCAACGAAGAAGAGAAAACCTTTGCGCCCGACTTTTGGAATAACGCCAAAGAAGCGGAACTTATTGTTAAAAATATCCGTTCCAAGAAAAAATGGGTAGACGATTATGAAAAAGGAGTCGCTTTGGCCGAAGAGCTTCAGATCATTCAGGAGTTTTTTAAAGAAGGCGATGCGACCGAAGAGGAGTTGGACCAACAATACGAACTGACCAACACGCATATTGAAAACCTGGAATTCCGAAACATGCTTTCGGATGAGGGTGACAGTATGAGTGCCGTACTTCAGATTACGGCCGGAGCGGGCGGAACCGAAAGTTGCGACTGGGCTGCCATGCTGATGCGAATGTATCTGATGTGGGGGGAAAGTCAGGGCTATAAAATCAAAGAACTAAACTTCCAGGAAGGCGAGGTTGCCGGTGTCAAAACCGTAACCCTTGAATTTGAAGGCGATTATTCTTTTGGTTATTTAAAAGGAGAGAACGGTGTACACCGATTGGTGCGTATATCGCCTTTCGACAGTAATGCAAAACGGCATACTTCTTTTGCATCGGTTTATGTTTATCCGTTGGCCGATGATACGATCGAAATCGAGATTAGCCCGTCGGATATTTCGTGGGAAACCATGCGTTCGAGTGGTGCAGGAGGACAAAATGTAAACAAAGTGGAAACCGCGGTACGTTTACGTCACCATCCAACCGGGATTATTATTGAAAATTCCGAAACCCGTTCGCAATTGGATAATAAAACCAAAGCGATGCAGTTGTTAAAATCGCAATTGTATGAAATCGAATTGAAAAAGCGTCAGGCCAAACGAGACGAGATCGAAGCCAATAAGATGAAAATCGAATGGGGATCGCAAATCCGAAACTATGTGATGCATCCGTATAAACTGGTAAAAGATGTTCGAACCGGTTATGAAACCAGCGATGTTGACGGAGTGATGGATGGCGAACTGGATGAGTTTTTAAAAGCCTATCTGATGATGATGGGACAAAAAGATACCACCAATAATTCTTAAAAAATACCGCCTCTAACACCTGACAGGTTTCCAAAACCTGTCAGGTGTAAAAAGGAAAGTATACAAATAAAAAAGGGCTACATATTGTAGCCCTTTTTCTGTATTAGTTGATGATCACTTTTCTGGTAGTAGACTGATTTTCGGCAGCCATTTTTACAAAGTAGAATCCTTGTGGTAAGTTTTCCAAGGTATAGGTGCCTTGGTTTCCGGTAGGATTTTTGATTTGTTGTAGTACTTGTCCGTTAAGGGTAATCAGTGTGATTTCGTCCAATGCTTTTTCCGATTGAATAGCAATACGGTTGGTATTCGACGGATTCGGATATACCGTAACTGCGGCCAATGCATCGAAAGTATCGGTAGCCAGTGCCTGACCCCAGATCATTGCTACATATTCTGGATGATCAATATAAGGGTTACGATTGCCCTGAAAAGCATAAATCGCATTGTTACGGGCAATTTCACGCGGACTTACCGGATCCTGATTGTGCCAGGTTAATAATATATTTTTAAACCAGTTACTCAGTGCCTGATTGCTGGTGTTGTTAAGCATCGCATGATTCCAGGTGGCTACTTTATCTTCATAACGGGTTACGAAATACAACAAACAACGGGCTACATCTCCTTTAAACTCGTCGATCGGTTCAAAGGCTTTTCCGGAATATCCAGAGGTAGTATTATTTCCTAATTTCGAACCGTTTCTAGACGTCCAGGTCGGGTTGCTTACTATTCCAAATGGATAATTGCTACGCATACCGTTTACTTTTCCATCGGTCGGTAAAATATGGTGTGCATCCGATACCATTGGCGAAGCTTCGTTAAAAACACTTTGTGGCATTAAGTGCTCGCGGTTAAAACAATCACCTTCATTGGCATAGTTTCCACAACGGTCACCAGTAACAGTCGCAGAATAATTGTAAAAATCCGGGCCATCCGGTTTTTCAGAATAGATATCCAGAATAGTACCGTCGTTTTCATAAAAATAATCGCGATCGGATGTCTGGTAACAGGTGTAAAGCGCATTATAACTTTTGGCGCTATGTCCTTTAATGATGTTGTACAACTGCGTTTTTAGTGTATAACCCGTTCCGGTGGCGGAATTGTAATACCCTTGAGGAATCTGGGCAAACGAGGTTACTACCGACATTAAAAATGCAGATAGGTAAATTTTTGTCATAGTGGATTAATTTTGGACGGCAAATGTAAGTTGTTTATCCGGGAGCGAAAAGAATTTTAACTGTTAAAGTTTTTTAAAATAATAAGAAGTTAAATGATTGGGCTTTAAATTATTAGTATACATATTTGATAATTCTGGAAATATTTATAGGAATAAAGGCACATGATAACGTGGCGATAATTTTTGGCCTGATTATTGTCTTATATTTGTTATAATCTATAAAACCAAAATAAATATGAAAAAGATAATTCTACTTTTAACCGTTGTAGCCGCTTTTGTAATTCAGGGATGTGAAGGGCCGGAAGGGCCACAAGGACCTACAGGACCTCCGGGTGATACGATTAGTGCCGTTTATGAATTTCAGAATGTTAGTTTTAGTTATAACAGTACGGATGGCTATGTTTTTTACCGACAAATACCAGGAATGTACCAATCGGATGTAATGTTGATTTATCGTATGAATGGTACCGTTAATTCCACGACACCAATCTGGCAACAGATTCCAAGAACCTTATACCTGCCGCAGGGAGAATTGGATTATGACTTTGATTTTACCAGAACGGACTTTAATATCTATGCCGGCGGAAATTATGATTTATCGTTAACTCCGGCTTATCTTACCAATCAGACATTCCGTGTGGTAATTGTTCCGGGTTATTTTGCTAATAAAGGAGGGAAAACAGTTGATTACTCCGATTATAATGCGGTGATCAAAGCGTATAATATTGATGATTCAAAAGTGAAAGTATTAGAATAAATATATTATAGTATATAAAAAAGGAGTCAAACGACTCCTTTTTTTGTTTTTAAAATTGTTTTTTACAGGGGTTTGTTGTTAAAAAATGTATTTATTTTTGAATACACCCCTAAAAAAATAGGGGGTGATTTGTTTTTGAATTAAAAAATAATATAAATTTGCAGGGTAAAACAACTAATACAAACAAACAACACAACTTTTATGTCAACATTTCGTTTTCAGGCTTTAAAAGAGGCAAGCAGTAGAAAACCGGTAGCGGTAGAAGAACTGGAGAAAAAATCACTGATTTTTGGAAGTAATGTATTTAATGATAAGGCGATGCGTCAGTTTCTGACCAGCGAAGCGTATCAGGCGGTAAAAAATGCAGTCCAGCACGGAACAAAAATCGACAGAAGATTGGCCGATTATATCGCATTGGGAATGAAAGAGTGGGCGTTATCAAAAGGAGTAACACACTACACACACTGGTTTCAGCCGTTAACAGGAACGACAGCCGAAAAGCACGATGCTTTTTTCGAAACGTCGTTTGACGGAAGCGACCCGGTAGAAAAATTCGGAGGAAGTCAGTTGGTACAACAGGAACCGGATGCGTCCAGTTTTCCGAACGGAGGAATCCGAAATACCTTTGAAGCCAGAGGGTATACAGCCTGGGATCCAACATCACCGGCTTTTATCTTCGGAACAACACTATGTATTCCAACCGTATTTATTTCGTATACCGGAGAAGCACTGGATTATAAAACGCCTTTATTACGTGCCTTACATGCTATTGATCAGGCAGCTACAGACGTGGCGCGTTATTTCGATAAAAACGTTAAAAAAGTAACACCAACTTTAGGTTGGGAACAGGAATATTTTTTGGTTGACAGTGCTTTGGCGGCTTCAAGACCCGACATTCTGGCAACCGGAAGAACTTTATTAGGCCATACATCGGCCAAAGGACAACAATTGGAAGACCATTACTTCGGATCGATACCAACCCGTGTATTAAACTATATGAGGGATTTGGAAAACGAATGTATGTTATTGGGAATCCCGGTAAAAACACGTCACAACGAAGTGGCTCCAAACCAGTTTGAGCTGGCGCCAATTTTCGAGGAAACCAATTTAGCGGTTGATCATAACTCGTTATTGATGGATGTAATGCAAAAAGTAGCAGAGCGTCATTATTTTAAAGTGTTATTCCACGAAAAACCATTTAAAGGTGTAAACGGATCCGGAAAACACAACAACTGGTCTTTGGCAACCGATACCGGAGTGAATCTGTTAAGTCCGAGCAAAACGCCAATGAGCAATTTACAATTCCTGACCTTCTTTATCAATACCATCAAAGCGGTTTATAATAATGAAGAATTGGTACGGGCTTCGATTGCTTCTGCAAGTAATGATCATCGTTTAGGTGCGAATGAAGCGCCACCGGCTATTATTTCGGTATTCATTGGTCAGCAACTGACAAAAGTATTGGAAGAGTTGGAAGGTGTTTCAAAAGGAAAACTATCACCGGAAGAAAAAACCGATTTGAAATTAAACGTAGTTGGGAAATTACCGGATGTATTTTTGGATAATACCGACCGAAACAGAACCTCACCGTTTGCATTTACCGGAAACAAATTCGAATTCCGTGCGGTAGGATCATCGGCAAACTGTGCCAACTCGATGACGATTTTAAACACCATCGTGGCCAAACAGTTAAAAGACTTTAAAATCGAGGTGGATAACCTGATCGAAAATAAAGAAATGAAAAAAGATGATGCGATCTTCAACGTATTGAGAGAGTACATCAAACAATTCAAAAAAATCCTTTTCGAAGGTGACGGTTATAGCGAAGCCTGGGAACAGGAAGCGGCCAAAAGAGGACTAAGTAACCATAAAACAACTCCAAAAGCTTTAAAAGCGAAAGTATCCAAAGCGGCATTGGCGTTATTTGAAGAAATGGGCGTTATGAATCATGTGGAAATGGAAGCCCGTTACGAAATCGAATTGGAAGAATATGTAAAAAAGATCCAGATCGAAGGACGTGTTTTAGGTGACATTGCCCGTAACCACGTAATCCCTACAGCGATCCGTTATCAGAACACTTTGATCGAAAACGTAAAAGGATTAAAAGAGATTTTTGGAAAAGAATTTGAAACTATCGGACGCGAGCAAATTGGCTTGATCAAAGAAATTTCAGAGCACATTGCAGCAATCAATGCCAAAGTGGAAGAAATGACCGAAGAGCGCAAAAACGCCAACGAACTGTTGGAAGTAGAAAAACAGGCTGAGGCGTATTGCGAAAAAGTAAAACCATATTTTGATGTGATCCGTTATCACAGTGACAAACTGGAACTTTTGGTCGACAATGAGATTTGGACACTAACCAAATATAGGGAGTTACTTTTCACCAAATAAGGTTAGAAATCAATATATTAGTAAAAATAAGCCTCCGGAAACGGAGGCTTATTTTGTTAAAAAACAGTGCTTTTTATCCGGTTTTTTATTCCGCTTATAGAAAATCGGGTGTTTTTACGAATAAAGTCAAATGGCTGTCTTTTAGCAAAATATAAAATGGCTATCTTTGAAATGGAAAATAACCACAATTTTCCGGACTTTCAAAACAACATTTCCACATGTCGCAACCGACATAAAGGATACCCACGTATCGTATTGCTTCCTCATAATAGAAATGAAATTTTAACCAATTAAATATTTTTATTATGAAAAAAGTGATTTTTGGCATCTCCGCGATGCTGTTAACCGCAGGGGCATTTGCCCAATTTAATTTAAGCACTGTAAGCCAGACCGGAATCGGAAACATGTCGAATGTAAACCAGGCTGGACTTTTGAATATTTCCGATGTAGATCAGTTGGGATTTTTCAACAATTCTGATGTACATCAATTGGGAATTTTAAATGGTTCCGATGTCGATCAGGTAGGATGGGGAAATGACGCCAGTGTAACACAATGGGGTATTTTTAACCAATCATCCGTTTATCAGTTGGGCGCTTTTAACGATGCTACTGTAACGCAAATCGGTATTGCCAATAGTTCTGATATTCAACAAATCGGAATTGGAAACGATGCTTCCGTAATGCAAGTTGGAACGCTCAATGACGCTAATGTATTACAGGTTGGAGCTGGAAACGACGCGGCTGTGATTCAGGTAGGTACTGCCAATGTAGCCGATCAGACCCAGTTTGGAGTAGATAACACCGCTTTGGCTGTTCAGGCCGGAACCGGAAACCATTCAACACAAATGCAAGTGGGTGAGGATAATACGGCTATTGCTTTCCAAACCGGAACCGGTAACCAATCTTACCAATTCCAGTTAGGCGACGATAATATGGCGGTTCACACTCAGGACGGATTCTATAATATGGCAATAACCACTCAGGCCGGCGACGCCAACCTATCTTTAATTAATCAGGATGGTGCGTTAAACTTTGCCTGGACCAATCAAACCGGTTTAGGACAAATGAGTTTTGTAAACCAGGCTGGTATTGCTAACGTATCTTTAGTAAACCAATCAAATTAATCCCATAGAAAAGAGGAGAGGTAACTGCAAAGCGATCTCTCCTTTTTCCTCCTAAATAACAATGCCATGAAAAAGACGGTAACATACGGATTGCTGATGGTTTTGTTTTCCTGTAACCTTCAGGCACAGGACGAGCAGGATTTTAAACAATTCGGACTGCAAAAGCAGCAGGAAGCCGTACAAAAGGCTCAAAAAGAAAAAAATGTTGCTGGAAATAATACGGTAACGATTCAGCAGATAGGTTATCAGAATTATACCAACATAGCCGTTAAAGCCCAACAATCCAACATCGATGTAAAGCAGTTGGGCAATCAAAATAACCTGGATCTGTATAAAAATGCCAGGGAGATCAATCAGTCATTGATTCAGAAAGGAAACAACAACAAGATCAATGACTTTTCCGCCAATCCGTATAGCGCGAGCAACAATCAGATACTCCAATACGGAAACAATTTGAATTATACCAGCTACGGATCGAATTCGATATCCGATGACATGAAAATCATCCAAAGAGGGAATTCCGGATCCATACTTATCTTAAACCGATAACAGCGCCATCATGAAACCAATCTACCCACTTTTAGTACTACTGTTTGCCTTTTCATTTTCCGGTTATACTCAGATTATGAACAAAGAGGTTAAAGCCAAAATCGAAACTTCCGAATTAGAAAATATGCTGTCGGTTACCGGAACGGCCGAAAATGTAACGGAAATACACAAAAGTTTGCGTTACAAACTAACGGTCATCAAAAAGAATAAAAGAAGTAAAAACCTTTCGAACAATTCGCAGGACGGCCGGTTTACTCTGGCGCCAAACGAAAAAAAAGTACTGTCCAAAACCCAGGTCAACATTTCCAAAGAAGACGAAACCATTCTGTTGTTACTCATCTATGATGAAAACGATAAGATTATCGGAAAAGACCGTATCGTGGTAGGCGAAACCGATAAAGCCGAACAACCTGCCGATGGACTGGAACTGATGGGAATTGTATCGGACGAAACCAAGACCAAGTTCGGAAAGGAATTCTACGACTATTTCTACGGGAAATATCAGGAAAAAAAACTCAATGCCCGTAAAATCGTAAAAGTAGAAGAAGAACTTAGTTTCGGACGCACTACCCGAATCCGGGTGGTCATTGATAATGATTTGATAAACGAATTTGTTTCGCGACCCGATGAGGATTTCCTGCTCTATATGGCCGAGGATTCCATCGCAAAACTGATCAAATATTTTCAGGATGTCGAAAAACAAAAACAATATATAACACAGTATTAATTCTAGCTTTTGCAGTATGAAAACAATCGTTTTTTTAGTGATGATGACGCTTTCCGGAGTCTATGCAACGGCACAGGATCTGGTTTACAAACCGATAAATCCGGCCTTTGGAGGCGACACCTTTAATTACCAGTGGTTACTCAATTCTGCCGATTCGCAGAACAAGTTTAAAGAACCGACAAGCGATTTGTACAAACCGCAGACAGAATTGGAACGATTCAAAGAAAATTTAAACAACCAGTTGTTAAACTATATATCGCGTTCACTATTTCAGCAACAATATGGCGACGGTACCACAACAGGAGGTACGGGAACGGGAACGGGCACAGGAACCGGCGGACTTCAGCAGGGAACCTATGTTTTTGGAAGCCTTTCGGTCGAAATATACCCGTCTAATCTCGGTGTCGTCGTGAACATACTCGATATCACAACCGGTGAACAAACTCAAGTAATCATTCCAGGGAATTAATATGAAAAGAGCACCATTACTTTCGTTATTACTGGTACTAACCTTATCGGGTTGCGGCGCCTATTTTAACCAACCGGTTGGCGTCGAAAAAGCCGCCATCGGTGAGCCAACCCCGTCGACCAGTGCCTTAAAATCGCTACCGCCTCCTAAGGAACCGGTAGTGATCGGAGTCTATAAATTTAGAGACCAAACCGGACAATACAAACCCACCGAAACGGGAAGTACTTTTAGTACGGCTGTTACGCAGGGCGCGACCTCTATCCTGATAAAAGCATTGGAAGACTCCAAATGGTTTACGCCCATTGAAAGGGAAAATCTGGCAAACCTGATGAACGAACGCAATATTATCCGTTCTACCCGACAGGAATACAACAAAGATCAGAATGCGCCCGAAATGCAATTGGCACCTTTGCTGTATGCCGGTGTATTATTGGAAGGCGGCGTGATTTCATACGATTCGAATATCATTACCGGTGGCTATGGCGCCCGTTATTTTGGCGCAGGCGGATCGACCCGTTACAAACAGGATCGGATTACGATTTACCTACGTCTGGTGTCGACTTCAAACGGGAAAATATTGAAAACGATTTATGTTTCGAAAACAATCCTGTCGCAATCGGTAGATGCAAGTCTGTTCCGCTATGTCGATTTTAAACGATTGTTGGAAGTGGAAACCGGATTTACCAAAAATGAACCGATCCAGATGGCGATTACCGAAGCCATCGAAAAAGGAGTGGAAGGACTTATTATCGAAGGAATCCGCGATAATATCTGGGAAGCCAAAGCACCCATTGCAAAGTTAACCGAGTTGATCAATAATTATGATGCGGAAAAACAGGAAGCCGATGTCTCCGCATTATACGGTCGGCATTTCACGGAACGTCGGGCGCGTTATGGCGTTGAAATCGGAGGCGGAACAACTTTGATCAACGGCGATTATCCGAATGCCGAGTTAAAACCGATGATCCGCGGTGGATTAAAATATTTTTTCTGGCCGAATTTTAACCTGAGTGCGACCTTAAGTCCGTCGTGGTTTGGGAATAAAAACTACCTCGATGTGGGCTATCTCATCGGTGATCTGAATTTCGAGTTATTGGTTTTACCCTACGACCGGTGTACGCCCTATATCTACGGCGGCGGTGGAATGGGAATCAATAGTGCCTACGAAAACCTGCATACGAAAATACAGTTTGGACTGGGCGTGGAGTATCTGCTGACGGATAACTTCGGTATAAAACTATACGGCGAAAACAATATTACCTTTTCGGATAAAGTCGATTATCTGGTGATGGGAAAAAGAGACGATTATTATTGGCGTTTTGGAGCCGGGATTACCTATTATTTTCCAAAACAAAAGTATCCCAATAAAGCAATTAAAAAACATGTAGAAGAAAGTAAACGCGCTACAGGTTATACCAACGGCTTTCCGGAAAACTAAAAGAAAGGGATATGAAAATAGTAATCAGAATAGGACTGTTGCTAATGCTTTTTGGGATCGCATGGTCCTGCAGTCAGGAAGAATTTATTGAAAAAGGACAGGGAATTGTCAAGGGAAGAGTGGTCGAATCGGAAACTTTTACACCCATTCCCAACGCCCGGGTATCGTCCAGTCCAAGTACCAGTACGGTTTTTACCGATTCGTCGGGTTATTATACCGTGACGCAGGTTAACGAAGGCGATTATTCGTTCGAAGCCCGAAAAGACGGCTATATTGCCAAATTTGAAGCCGTACACGTCAATACCGGCGGAACCACCGAGATGGTCTTTGAACTGGTTAAACAACAGCAGGCCAATTTGCCGCCAACGGTTCCGGTTTTGACCACACCAACCGATAATGCATTGGATCAGTCGCTGGAAGTGACGCTTAAATGGACGTGTACCGATCCGGAACAGGATGCGATCACCTACAAAGTTACCTTGCGAAATGATACCAATAATAATGTCGTGACGTATGATGCTATCACGACGACCAGTTTTACGCTGACGAACCTGAATTATAGCACCAAATATTACTGGCAGGTTACGGCAAACGATGGTATTAATGCGGATGTGAATAGTCTTACAAGTTCCTTCCGAACCCTGATGTTTCCGAATGCCCGTTATCTTTTTGTGCGGAAAGCTGGCGATAACAATGTAATTTTTACAGCCGATGATTCCGGAAATGAATTGCAAATCACTTCGGATGCAACCAATAGCTTCCGACCACGCAAAAATACACAGGCCAACAAAATAGCCTTTATCAGAACCACCGGCGGACAAGGGCATATTTATACGATGCGACCCGACGGTTCCAGTGAATTTAAAGTAACGAGCAATGTACCGGTGGCTGGATTTAATCTGGATTATTATAATTATTGCTGGCGCGCCAATGGTAGTCAGCTGATTTACTCCAATTTCGATAAATTATACCGAATTAACGCAGACGGAAGTGGTTTAATCCAATTATACCAAACACCGAATGGGAAATTTATATCGGAATGTGACTGGAGTTACGACGGCAATCGTATTGCGCTTAAAGTGAATGATCTTAGCGGTTATAATGTTGAAATTTATGTGATTGATATGTCCGGAAATGTCGTGGCAAATGTGTTATCCGGCGTTAATGGTGCCGCCGGAGGCTTGCATTTGTCGGTAAATAATACCAAACTGGTATTTACCAGAGACGTTTCCGGCTACCAAAGCAGCGATTACCGCCAATTGGACAACCGAATATTTATGTACGATTTTACAACCAATGCAACCACCGAAGTCGCAGTGCAACGTCCGGCCGGATACAACGATCTTGATGTGCGCTTTTCACCAAATGAAGCCGAGTTGATCTTTGTGAGTACGTCCAACGATGGCGTATCGCCGCGCACGATTACAAAATATACGATGGGAACATCGAATTCCCGGACAACACTGTTTAGCAACGGTGTGATGCCCGACTGGAAATAAACGTCCACCTCTTTCTTTTTGGTAAAGGCGTGTCTCTTGAACATTCGGGATGCGCCTTTATTATTTTCGCGAATAAAACATCGGAATACTTTTAAAATTCACCGGAATATCGTTAATTCGTTACAGTAAACTACTGAAATGAAAACGTTTTTAGCCCTTTTTCTTTTCCTTACGGCTGCGTTTAGCGCATCGGCACAGGAATCATTTGTTGTCTATTTCGAAAGCAACAAACACGAACCAAATAAAAAAGAAATGCTCCGACTGGAAAGCTGGATGCAACAAAATGCCACATCCAAAATCGTCGCGATTAACGGATTTACAGACGAAGATGGAACCACGGCCTATAACGATACGCTGGCTCAGAAACGGGTGTCCTATATTTATGATCTGGTAAAAGAAAAAGTGAAAACCCGGGACGATTTTAAAACCCGCAGTTTCGGAGAAAGTCACAAACAATCTAAAATCAAAGCCGAAAACCGGAAAGTAACCATCCATTATATCCTGGCAAAAGACCTGTCGCGGGAAAATGAAATATTAGGGATTAAACCGGTTACGCAAGTGCAAAGAGTCGGATTACCATTGGATGCATCACTGGAATTACAGGTACAACGTGCCGCAGTAGGAGATAAACTAAAACTGGAGAATCTTAATTTTTACGAAAATACCTTTGCTATTTTACCCGAATCCCGACCGAAAATGTTTGAGTTACTGGAGATCATGAAGAAGAATCCGAAACTAAAAATCCAGATTCAGGGACATATCTGCTGTATGCCAAACGATCGGGCCGATTTGTCGACCAAACGCGCCAAAGCCATCCGAATGTTTTTAGAAGCACACGGAATCGACAAAAGCCGGGCGACCTTTAAAGGATTCGGAAGTACGCAACCGATCAATCCACTACCGGAAAAAAATGAAGAAGAACGTGCGGCCAACAGAAGAGTGGAAATTGAAATCATAGAAAACTAAGCGGAATATTTTCAAATCCGCATTTTTTTCAAATTCCACATTTTAGAGTATCTTTGCGGAACAACAACACACACAAAAAATACATGAGTTCTGATACGAGTAAACGTTACAGTTTAAGAGGCGTTTCTGCCGCCAAAGAAGATGTGCATAATGCCATTAAAAACATTGATAAAGGGCTCTTCCCGAAAGCATTCTGCAAAATAGTACCCGATTACCTGACCAATGACGACGATTATTGCTTGATCATGCATGCCGACGGTGCCGGTACAAAATCCTCATTAGCGTATTTATACTGGAAAGAAACCGGTGATATGTCGGTTTGGAAAGGCATTGCGCAAGATGCTTTGATTATGAATATCGACGACCTGTTATGTGTGGGAGCGGTCGATAACATTATGTTGTCGTCTACCATCGGACGAAACAAAAACCTGATTCCGGGCGACGTAATTTCGGCCATTATCAACGGAACAGAAGAACTGATCACCGAATTAAAATCGTTTGGCGTAACCATTCATTCCACCGGAGGCGAAACCGCCGATGTAGGCGATTTGGTACGTACCCTGATTGTCGATTCGACCGTAACGGCACGAATGAAACGCGCCGATGTGATCGATAATGCCAATATTAAAGCCGGTGACGTAATTGTAGGTTTGGCTTCTTTTGGACAGGCAACGTACGAAACCGAATACAATGGCGGAATGGGAAGTAATGGACTAACATCGGCTCGTCATGACGTATTCCATAACTATCTGGCGCAAAAATACCCGGAAAGTTTTGATGCTTCCGTACCGGCAGATTTGGTGTATTCCGGAAATGTGAAACTAACGGATGCGGTTGAAAACGCACCGATCGATGCCGGAAAACTGGTTTTATCGCCTACGCGTACCTACGCACCGGTGATCAAAAAAATACTGGAAAAATATAAGGCAGATCAAATCCACGGAATGGTACATTGTAGTGGTGGCGCACAAACCAAAATCTTACATTTTGTAGAAAACCTACACATTATAAAAGACAATCTGTTCCCGGTACCGCCTTTATTTCAATTGATTCAGGAGCAATCCAAAACCGATTGGAAAGAAATGTACCAGGTGTTTAATTGCGGTCACCGTATGGAATTATACGTGCCGGCCGAAATTGCCGAAGACATCATTGCGATTTCCAAATCGTTTAATATTGAAGCGCAAATAGTAGGACGCGTAACAGCATCCGAAACCAAAAAGCTAACGATAAACAGCGAATACGGACAATTCGAATATTAATAAAATACCAAAAGAATCCCTCAAATGAGGGATTTTTTTATAAGGAATACCGCTAAAAGAAATATCTTTGAGGAAACAAATTGACTATGAAAATCAACTTAAAAACAGGAATAGCCGAACTGGTTTTCGGAATGAAACAAAAAGATGTGGAAGCGGTTTATGGCAAACCGGATCGTCAGTATAAAGACGATGACAACAACATCATTTACCTGTATAACGCCAATTATATGCGTCTTACGTTTTATGAAGATGAAGACATGAAACTGGGCTATATTATCGGATCGCATCCCGAATTGGAATTATTTGAAAACAAACTGATCGGCAGAGCTACCAAAACGGTACAGGACGAAATTCAGGCCAAAGGAATCAAAGATTGGGAAACCGAAACATTTGATACGGTGGATAACATATTCAACGAAAGCAACTGGCTGATTTTACAATCGGAATTTGGAAAAGTTATCCGTGTTGAGGTGGGTGCGATTATCAACGATAAGGACGAATTCGACTGGAAATTCAAATCAAAATAGGCGATGACAGCCACAGAGATTGTACAATCCATCCATCCGCTGCCGGAAAAATCCCTGCAAAAAATCCTCGACCGATTGTCGGAAGTTGCCTATCCAAAAGGGCATTATCTGATTGAAAGCAATAAAATCGAAAACGATATTTATTTTATCAAAAAAGGAATGGCGCGGGCATTTTGTTATACCAGCGATACCGAAGTAACCTTTTGGTTTGGTCGGGAAGGAGGGGTTGTACTGTCGTTTAACAGCTATATCTTTGGAAAAACAGGATACGAAACAATAGAATTGCTCGAAAATGCCGAATTGTACCATATTAAGGCATCCGAGTTAAAAGCTTTGTACGAAGAAGATATCCATATCGCCAATTGGGGGCGAAAACTCAGCGAATACGAACTGGTTAAAACAGAAGAACGACTCATTTCCCGTCAGTTTAAATCGGCTTTAGAACGTTATGAAGAATTGATAAAAGGCGATCCGGAGTTATTAAACCGGGTATCCTTGGGACATATTGCGTCCTATTTGGGCGTAACTCAGGTCACCTTAAGTCGGATTCGAGCCGAAATTCGGTAGCTTTTTTATCATTTGTTAAAAAATAACCGACTAAAAAGACAGAATTTTGCGGTCTAAAAGTAAAGTATATGAACTGGATTTTAATTGTTATCGCCGGACTGTTTGAAGTAGGATTCGCTTCTTGTCTTGGAAAAGCCAAAGAAACCACCGGAAATGAATCCATTATGTGGTATTCGGGATTTTTTATCTGTCTAACCATTAGTATGTTGTTATTGATCAAAGCAACACAAACCTTACCAATTGGTACAGCCTATGCCGTGTGGACTGGAATTGGTGCGGTTGGTACCGTATTGGTCGGTATCATTATTTTTAAAGAACCGGCCGATTTTTGGAGAATGTTCTTTATTGTTACCCTGATTGCCTCAATCATCGGATTAAAATACGTATCCCACTAAAATCGAAAACTTTAAGAAATATTTAAAGCCGTCTTCCCTTTAATTTCACGTTGTTGGAAGTAACTTTGTATAGCACTAGGTTTTATAGTGCTTAAAAAAGAAGAGATGAAAGACAATTTTTCGAAAATAGCAGCAGAATATGCTGTTTTCAGACCGGGATATCCACAAGAAATTATCGACTATATAGTATCGTTGGCGCCACGTACGGAACAGGCGTTGGACATGGCTACGGGAAACGGTCAGTTGGCCCGGAAGTTAGCCTTATATTTTGATCAGGTGTATGCGACCGATATCAGCGCACAACAAATTGAAAATGCCGAAAAAGCAGCCAATATCACCTATAGCCTACAACCGTCTGAAAAAACCGATTTTACCGACAAACAATTTGATCTGATTGCGGTAGCGCAGGCGATACACTGGTTTGATTTTAATACGTTTAACAAAGAAATTTATAGAATCCTGAAAAACGATGGGGTTTTTGTAGTGTTGGGTTACGGATTGCTAAAAACAAACCCGAAAACCGACGCTATTATTAAAAAACTATATAAAGAAATTTTAGGCGAATACTGGGATAAGGAAAGACGTTATATCGACGAGAATTATAAAACGATTCCATTCCCGTATGAAGAAATCAAAACCAGATCGTTCGAAAACCATTACGAATGGGATTACGAGCAATTGTTGGGCTATTTGGGCACCTGGTCGGCGGTACAGCATTATAAAAAACAAAATCAGACCGACCCGTTGGAGCTTATCCGGAAAGAGCTGAAAACATCCTGGAAAGAAAGCGATAAAAAAGTAACATTTCCACTACTTTTGCGGATAGGAAAATTACAGAAAACACTTTAACGACTAGTTATGCCGAGAATAATAGCCATAGATTACGGACAAAAGCGAACCGGAATAGCGGTAACCGACGAATTGCAGATTATCGCATCGGGACTTACAACCGTTCCTTCGGAAGAGGTAATTGCGTTTTTAAAAACGTATTTTGAAAAAGAAGATGTGTTAAAAGTACTGATTGGCGAACCCTTACAAATGAACGGTCAGCCGTCTGAAAGTACACCGATAATCGAAGCTTTTGTAGCCCGGTTTAAAGCGGCTTTTCCCGACATGAAAGTGGAGCGGGTGGACGAACGTTTTACGTCAAAAATGGCTTTTCAGACCATGATCGATAGTGGATTAAAAAAGAAACAACGGCAAAATAAAGCCCTTATTGATGAGATTTCTGCAACAATTATGCTTCGGGATTATCTAACTCGAAAAATGATTTAGAAAAAAACTATAATTTACTAAAAGTGCATTTTGCATTGTAAAGGTTGGGAAAAAGTGATAGTTTTTCAAACTTTCTAAAGTAACTTTGCACTTTAAAATACTGCGATGACTACTACAATACAAAAAACTGAGGCCGATGTGGTCTTAATTGGAGCAGGAATAATGAGCGCAACATTAGGACTACTACTAAAAGAACTACAACCAAACTTAAAAATTGAAATCTTTGAACGTTTAGATGTTGCGGCTGCCGAAAGTTCGGATGCCTGGAACAATGCCGGAACAGGGCACTCAGCGTTTTGTGAATTGAACTACACACCGGAACTGGAAGACGGTTCCGTAGAAACCAAAAAAGCCGTAAAAATCGTGGAATCCTTTGAAGTTTCCCGACAATTCTGGGCCTATCTGGTAGAACAGGGATTACTGGATAATCCGGAAAGTTTTATCAGAAGTGTACCGCATATGAGCTTTGTTTGGGGAGATAAAAATGTAAAGTACCTTAAAAAACGATTTGAGGAACTACAAAAATACCATCTTTTTAAAGGAATGGAATATACGGAAGACCAGAACCAGATTCGCGAATGGGCTCCGTTGATCATGGAAGGCCGTAAAGGAACTAAAAAACTGGCGGCGACTTCGATGAAAATCGGTACCGATGTGAACTTTGGAGCGTTAACCCGTAGTATTTTTAATCATCTACAAAAACAGGACGGTGTAAAAATGCACTTTGTCCACGACGTAAAAGACCTTAAAAAGTACGAGGATGGAAGCTGGAAAGTAAAAGTAAAAGACGAAACCAACGGACAGAAAAAACGGGTAAAAGCAAAATTCGTTTTTATCGGAGCCGGCGGGGGATCGTTATTATTACTGGAAAAAGCGAATATCCCGGAAGGAAACGGTTTTGGCGGATTCCCGGTAAGCGGACAATGGTTAAAATGTGTGAATCCTGAAATCATCGAAAAACACCAGGCAAAGGTATACGGAAAAGCATCGGTTGGAGCACCGCCAATGTCGGTTCCGCATATCGATACCCGTATGATCGATGGTAAAAAAGCCCTGTTATTCGGACCTTATGCCGGATTTTCGACTAAGTTCCTGAAAAACGGATCATATTTCGATTTGGCGCAATCCATCAAATTAAACAATATCAAACCGATGCTTTCAGCCGGTATTAAAAATATTCCGTTGACAAAATATTTAATTGATCAAGTGTTTCAGTCTTCGGAAGACCGTTTAAAAGCGTTAAAAGAATATTTACCGGATGCGAAAAAAGAAGACTGGGTATTGGAAAATGCCGGTCAGCGTGTACAGGTAATTAAAAAAGACAAAGAGGGAAGAGGTGTCTTGGAATTCGGAACCGAAGTAGTGAATGCAGCCGACGGTACACTGGCGGTATTGCTGGGTGCTTCTCCGGGTGCTTCGACTACTGTTTCGATCATGTTGGATTTGCTAGGACGTTGTTTCCCGGAACAATTGGCAACTCCGGAATGGCAATCCAAGCTAAAAGAAATGATTCCTTCTTACGGTACTTTATTAAATGATCAACCGGAATTGGCCGATACATTACGTGCCCATACGGCTAAAGTATTAAAACTGGAAAACTAGATTATAGTTTAAAATAAACGAATAAAAAAGCGACATGTTATAACATGCCGCTTTTTTGTTGGGATGCCAGACCTGACAGGTTTTTAAAACCTGTCAGGTCTAACTTCTATTCAGCATTTTTGTTTTTTAAAGCAATAGTAGCTTTTAAAATATTTTCCGAAAGGTTGGTCAGCCAGATTAACTGTTCGATGACCAATTGCGCTTCTTCCAGTTTTAGTTTAAAATCGACATCATTTTCCAGATCTTCATGGAGTTCTTTGGCCCGAATGCTCTTTAATTCTGAGAAACTGACTTCCAGTTTGGTGCGTTCTTCTTCCGAAAGCAAATCACTTTTCGTATTATTCAATACGGCAATCGCCTGATCAAGATTTCGAACCACGGTATTGACCACGATATTAAAAGCTTCCGAAGCCTTGGTGGTTTTATGGGATTGGACATAAGTACCTATCGATGCCAGTGACGATAATAAGGTATGGTTGAGTACCGCCAGTTTAAAAACCTGCGACTTCTGACGTTGTTTGGATTTCGGTTCCTGAATCATACGCTGAAACGAAGCCATCAGGTTCCCGATTTCGATAAAAGCATGTTTCCGCGCCAGTTTATACGACGTGGTTACCTCGCCTTTTTTATTGTAAAAAACACTGATTTCCAGTAGATATTCCCGGTTGGCGGCAATCGCTTTTTCAAGGAAAGTCCGTACGTTTAGAAATTCCCAGGAAGGCCATAACAGGTAACTTGCCGTAAAGGAAAGTACCGCACCTACAAGTGTATCGAGAATACGGTATTGAATTACTTCGTTTACATTTGGGGTTAATATCCCGTAAATAAAAATCACATAAATCGTAACAAAAGTTGCTCCAATCTTATAATTGGTATTTGAAAACGTAAAGCCCAAAAGCATCGAAATCACGCATAAAACGCCTAAAATCGTATGATTGTTGGTGATATACAGAAAACCGAAAGCGATAATACCTCCTAAAACGGTTCCCAATATCCGTTCGATCGAACGCTGTTTGGTAAGCCCGTAACCCGGACGCATGATCACGACAATCGTTAACAGAATCCAATACGGATTCTGGAACGGTAAAAACTGTCCGATGATATATCCCAATAACAACGTAATTGTCATCCGTAGGGAATGGCGGAAAAAAGTAGAGGAAAAACTCAGGTTTTCGACCAATGTATTCCAACGGTAATTTTGTGGTGTCAGGAATTTTTCAATGTCCTTATTTCTGTTTTTATAATCCTGAAGGTTGATGGAATCGGAAAAAACACGTTCCAATACCTTGATTTTTTCAATCTGACGTTCGGCATAATGCAACATATTGTTAAGCATCAGTACGCCTTCATAAGCTTCGACTTTGCCTACGTTTTGTTCGTAGGCCGCGATAACTCTTTGTAAGGCTTCCAGATCTTCCAGTAACGAATGTCGGGATGTATATTTGGTGCCTTTTTCGATACTTCGGGCAATTTTCTTCAGACTGGCGGCAAGATTATATGCCAGATTCTGATAGGTTGCCAGTACTTTCTGATGTTCGGCAAACTTTTTATGTAATTTATCGTAATCGAATGCTGTCGATAAAGCCAGTTCCAGAATATCGACCATCGTGGTAAAAACGATCAGCATCTTACGGTTATGGTTCGAGTTGGACGAGCTGTTGTTTCGGATTAAAAACTCGCGCAGGTTCTCGTGAATCGCATTAATTTCGACCTGTAAGTGCAATTGCTTTTCGATGATTTTGGATTTATTCGCGTCGATATTCCAAAGATCACCTCTCAATTTCAGGTATTTGGACGTGAGTCGGATGCAATCTACGGTTTGTAATTCGACATAGCGTTTCGGACGGATAAAATAGAAAAGCAGTGAAATCAGGATATAAAAAAGACCGCCAACGGCAATCCATACACTATGCATGATCAAATCCCAACCTTTATAATCGTGACTAAAAGCCAGCGCGATGGCAATAAGTCCGGAAAACGAAACCAGATTTGCCCGTTGTCCGTAGGCCGACAACATCGAAAGGAAAAACAACGTAATACCCATTACCGGATATAAAACCCAGGGATGGTGACTACAGGCGCTGATCAATAAGGTACAGGCCGCACCGAGGAAAACCGCAACCAGCAAACCGTTTATTTTGTGTTTCAGATTCCCGTGAATATCGCTCGGAAAAGCCATAATCGTTCCCAATGCAACGGTAAAGCCAATGCTGGAATAATCCAGTCGGGCAAAAACGATAAATGGAATTACAGCGGCAAGGGTAACTTTAAAAGCATTCGTGAAGTTGGTACTGTCGATGAATTTTCTAATTTGATATAGCATTGTCACAGTGTTAAAAACAAAGGTAGAAAATGTAAAAAAAGTAAGCATAAAATTAAGAATGATTTTGCATAAAAATGTTTAAAAAAAGTCAAATCCGGAGAATCGGTATCGGAATCTGTAAAAAATCATTACTTTTGCGCACGGATTAAGGGTATGATTTTTGCTTTTAATCCACGTAAATCCTTTAAAATAAGAATAATGATTTTACCTATTATCGGATATGGGGATCCCGTACTGCGCAAAGTATGTGATGAAGTGACGCAGGATTACCCGAAATTGAAAGAAACGATAGCAAACATGTACGATACGATGTATAATGCCTATGGTGTTGGTTTGGCCGCGCCGCAGGTAGGAATGCCGATTCGCATCTTTATCATCGATTGTGAACCGTTTAGCGATAGTGAAGATCTGACGCAGGAAGAACAGGAACTGTTAAAAAACTTCCGCAAAACGTTTATCAATGCCAAAATTCTAAAAGAAGAAGGCGAAGAGTGGGGATTCAACGAAGGTTGTTTGAGTATTCCGGATGTTCGGGAAGATGTATTCCGTAAAGAACAGATCACAATCGAATATTACGACGAGGACTTTAACAAGCATACCGATGTTTACGACGGATTGATTGCCAGAGTAATCCAACACGAATACGATCATATCGAAGGAATATTGTTTACGGACAAAATTTCGTCCTTGAAAAAAAGATTAATTTCAAAAAAATTACAAAACATTATGGAAGGCAAAACGCGTCCGGATTATAAAATGAAATTTATTGCCAAAAAAGGGCGATAATTTTTGTTTTTCAATTCAAAGATTAGATATTTGTCATCCTTTAAAAAAATAGAAAAATGAGCATCGAAAGAATATTAGCAATTTCAGGAAAACCAGGTTTATACGCATTAAAATTACAAACCAGAACCGGATTTGTAGCCGAATCATTATTAGACGGTAAAAAAATCACGGTTGGTTTACGTAGTAATGTAAGTTTACTGTCTGAAATTTCAATCTATACCTATGATGGAGAAATCCGTTTGGCAGAAGTTTTCAGAGCAATTGCTGAAAAAGAAGACAACGGACCTGCGATTTCACACAAAGAAGATAACGCAACATTGGAAACCTATTTCAGAGAAGTATTACCGGAATTTGACGAAGACAGAGTATATGCTTCCGATATTAAAAAAGTATTGAACTGGTACAACATGTTACAGGCTAACGGATTGGTGTCGAAAGAAGCACCGGCCGAAGCAGCTGAAACAGAAACAGCTACTGAAGAATAATTGCTGAAACACTTGTAAAATAATCCTGCCTTCGGGCGGGATTTCTTATTTTTACACAAATTCTGAACCTATGAATACACGACAGCAGCAACTGGACGCTTTTAATCGCTTACTCGATATTATGGAAGACCTACGGGCAAAATGTCCCTGGGATAAAAAGCAAACGCTGGAAAGCCTTCGCCATCTTACGATTGAAGAAGTTTATGAACTGGGCGATGCGATTCTGGATAACGATCTGGACGAAATCAAAAAAGAACTGGGCGATGTCTTGTTGCATATCGTTTTCTATGCTAAAATCGGAAGTGAAAAAGAGGCATTCGATATCGGCGATGTAGCCAATTCAATCTGTGACAAGCTCATTGATAGACATCCGCATATCTATGGTGATACGGTCGTAGAAAACGAAGAACAGGTCAAACAGAATTGGGAAAAATTAAAACTCAAAGAAGGTAAGAAATCCGTTTTGGAAGGCGTACCTAAAAGTCTGCCGGCATTGGTAAAAGCCAGTCGGATTCAGGATAAGGTAAAAGGAGTCGGTTTCGACTGGGAAGAACCGCATCAGGTATGGGATAAGGTTCAGGAGGAACTGGAAGAATTACAGGTTGAAGTCCAAAGAGGGGATCAGGATAAGGTGGAAGCCGAGTTTGGAGACGTATTGTTTTCGATGATCAACTATGCTCGTTTTCTAAATGTAAACCCGGAAGATGCTTTGGAGCGAACCAATAAAAAGTTTATCAAACGCTTTCAGTATCTCGAAAGTAAAGCCGCCGAAATGGGAAAACCACTGGCGGATATGACCCTGGCCGAAATGGATGTTTTCTGGGAAGAAGCTAAAAAACACTAAAATGATCGCACAAACACCGGAACCACCGTATTATGCGGTGATCTTTACATCCGAACGAACGGAAATTGACGACGATTATGGCCTAACAGCCGATCGTATGGTCGAACTTGCCAAACAGCAACCCGGTTTTCTAGGAGTGGAATCGGCTCGGAATGCGATTGGTATTACGGTTTCCTACTGGTCCGATTTGGAAGCAATTACCCACTGGAAAAAAAATGTCGAACATACCATTGCCCGCGAAAAAGGACGTACCGACTGGTATCGCGTTTTTAAAGTGCGTATTGCCAAAGTGGAAAGCGATTATGGTTTTGAAAAATAAAAGATAACAAACGAACAGATGAATAAAATTACCCTACTGTTTTTATTGACAGTTAACGTTCTTTTTGCACAAAAAAATAGTACAGTTGCCGAAATCGCCATACAGGTAAAACCCGGCACAACAGAAGAATTGGTATACGGTTTTGCCGAAGGTGATCAGATTTTGCTCACTTTTGAAGAGGAAAATGGAAAAAAGCTAAACGAAGTATCGGTTTCGGAATTTCCGGACATCCTGAAATTTAAAGCGATGGATGTCAAAAAAGTAAAAAAACAGGCCATTGTGGTGAATCATAAAGGGGTTTATAAATTCCTTTTTAAAAATACCGATAAGGAACCCAAACAACTTTCGGTATTGATACAACGTATACCGGCTACTGAAGAAAACCGGAATTTCAATACGACGGTCAAATGGGTAACGGAACAGGACACGACCTGGAATTCGTTTACCAAAGAAGTTGTGGTGGGTTATGATACGTTATATGTTCGTAAAACCAGAAAGGTAGTTACTTTCGAAAAGAAATACGAGGAAATGGTGGTTGACAAAAGTCAGCGGGTGAGTGCTAAAACAAGCCTGGATCCGAGTCAATCGGGGATCTTTTTTGCACTACCGGGGAATACCATTACGGCAGATGAAACCAAAAAAGTAGTGGCTTGGGCGTATTGGGTTGGCGTTGGAAAAGAAAGCAATGATTATTGGCAACAAAACCGTAAGGTTATCGTAGGGGCTGTTCAGGGCGCGACAACGATTTTTACCAGTCCGTTAGGTGGACTTGCGGCCGGAGCGGTAACCAACCTGGCGTTGCCGTCTATTGGGGAAGATGTGGAATATGCTTTGGTAAACGAAGAGAACAAAAAGTTATACCTTCAGGGGAAACCGATTAAATCCTACGATTTCGGAAAAGGAATTGCAACATCGAAACGCTTTACCGAACTGGGAATGTTACAGGGGAAATTCTATGTGATGCTGAAAAATGACAACTACGTACAGCCTATCGATGTGAATGTAAAAGTATCGGCTATTATTGAACATAAAAAGTTTAAAGAGGAGACCTATATGGACAAACAGATCAGTCCGAAATATGAAAAAAAGATACTGTCCGAACCGAATATCGTAACCCGTAAATTCCCGTCAACGTTCGATTATAAACGGAAATAGAAAGAGAATAAAGAGAAAAGAATAAAGAGAAAAGAGGCTGGAATTTCCAGCCTCTTTTTGTTTTACACCTGACAGGTTTCTAAAAAGCAGCTTTGATCAAAGCTGCTTTTTTATTACGTGCTACACCTGACAGGTTTCAAAAACCTGTCAGGTGTGAAAAATAAGATTATATCTTTTTAAAGATCACAATTCCATTATGACCACCAAAACCGAATGCGTTACTCATCGCAACATCCACTTTTTTCTCAAGTGCCTGATTCGCTACGATATGAATGCCTTCCGGAATATTTGGATCAACGTCATCCAAATTGATGGTTGGCGGAATAATCCCGTGATTAATCGCTTTAATCGACAGTATGGCTTCGATCGCACCGGCAGCTCCTAATAAGTGCCCGGTCATCGATTTGGTTGCGCTTACGCTAAGATTCGGACTGTTAGCAAATACTTTTGTAACAGCCGTTAACTCACTCACGTCACCAACAGGAGTGGAAGTCGCGTGCATGTTTAGATAATCCACCTGATCCGGAGTCAATTGCGCTTCTTCAAGAGCCAACTCCATCGCTTTAGCGGCACCGATTCCTTCCGGATGCGGTGAAGTCATATGATAAGCATCGGCTGTCATTGACGCACCTACGATTTCCGCATAAATTTTAGCCCCTCTTTTTATCGCATGATCATAATCTTCCAGAATTAAGGCTCCGGCACCTTCACCCATCACAAACCCGTCGCGATTCACGTCAAAAGGGCGACTTGCCGCTGCCGGATCGTCATTGCGGGTCGACATGGCTTTAAGGGCCGAAAAACCACCCATGGAAGCCGGCGTAATCGGTGCTTCCGAACCACCGGTGATAAATATTTTGGCTTTACCCAGTTTGATATAATTATACGCATCCATGATCGCGGTATTAGACGTCGCACAAGCCGAAACTGTCGTATAATTGATTCCGCGTAATCCGTATTTCATCGAGATCATTCCCGATGCCATATTGATGATCAATTTCGGAACAAAAAACGGACTAAAACGAGGTGTACCGTCGCCTAAAGTATAATCGCGCACTTCGTTTTCGAACGTCTCCATTCCACCTTGTCCAACGCCCCAAATCACCCCAATATCAAACGGATCGATAGTGGTTAAATCCAATCCGGAATCTTCCATTGCCTCAGCGGCACTATATAAAGCATACTGTGTAAACAAGTCACTACGCTTGATTTCGTTATGGGTCAGATAATTCGAAGGTGTAAAGTCCTTTACCTCACAGGCAATCTGCGATTTGAATTTCGAAGCGTCGAAACGCGTTATTTTGGAGGCTCCGCTAATTCCTTTGATACTGTTGTTCCAGAATTCGGCTACCGTATTTCCAATTGGGGTAAGCGCCCCAAGTCCTGTAATTACAACTCTTTTCATTATTAATGGTTTTCTACTGATAAGTATGTTTAAAAATCTACGTTTCCTGAATATTTTGCTGAATCACCTGGCAAACATCGTTTTGCAATACCTTGTTTAAAAGCAAAGAAGCCAATAACGACGATTGAATGCAATAGGCTTTCGCTTTTGGTGTCTCTGTAAAATGAAAACTACCATCGGCTTTGCCTTTTTCCAGTAAACCGGTGAGCCATTGAAGGATACTTTCGGCCATTTCTTTTAGCTTTTGCTGCATCTCGGGCGATAAGGTATCGTGTACCGGAGACAAAGCACCCATAAGACATACCCATCGATTTTCACGGGTTTTATTATGCATACAGGTATACTGATGCAGTTGCGTCTCATACGGTAATGATTCCCATGCGGCAATGGTTTCCAAAAACTTTTCCGTTGTATGATCAATTACAGCTGCGCCCAAATCCGATTTGGAGGGAAAATAGTAATGTATGGCCGCATTTTTAATGTTCAGTTCTTTGGAAATATCCGCATAACTAAATGCATTATAGCCTTTTGACCGGATCAATTCGTCGGCAAGCCGGATAATATGGGATCGGGTATCCTTCATCGGGACAAAGATATGAATTTTACTTATTAGTAAGTAAGTGTTGTGATTTATTTTATATCGGTACGCAACAAGTTGGTATATCCTTTGGCTAAGAGTCGGGTTTTATCGTGATTCCAGATTTCGCATTGGGCATTTACGATTTGTTTTCCTTTTTTGTTGATGGCTGTTTCGGCAATAATAACATCGTTTTCGCGTGCCGAAGCAAAATAATCGATCACATTATTAATCGTCGGATAAAAATAAGGTTCATTATAGGAAATCAGTGTCGCACCGATCGCATCGTCTATTATGGCGGCGATAATACCACCGTGTAACGTGCGATACGGATTCGTCATTTCGTGACGTATCGTGTATTGGAAAACCAGTTTGCCTTCTTCGACTTCAAGCATCGTTGGTCGAAGCCAGTTCATAAAAGGAGATGGAGAAGTACTGACTTCCTTGCCAATATGTTGTTTTAAAAAATCAAAAGCGTCGTTTTTCATAGGATAAAATAAGATTAAAGTTTTTCGAGAACTACTGCCGATGCACCACCACCGCCATTGCAGATTGCAGCGACACCATAACGGCCGTTTTCCTGTTCCAAAACGGAGATCAAAGTTGTGATGATTCGGGCGCCGGAAACTCCGATAGGATGACCCATAGCCACCGCGCCACCATATACGTTTACTTTTTCGGGCGCAAGACCTAGTATTTGCTGATTGGCCAGAATCACAGCCGAATAGGCTTCGTTGATTTCATAATAATCGATCGTATCCAAGGTCAGATTTGCCTGTTCCAAGGCTTTTGGAATTGCAAGCGAAGGCGAAGTGGTAAACCATTCCGGAGCTTGTGCAGCGTCGGCATAACCGATAATTCGGGCTACGGGTTTTAGGTTGTATTGCGCCACCGCCTCATCGGAAGCCAGTAAAATAGCGCAGGCGGCATCGTTTAAATTACTAGCATTCGCAGCGGTTATGGTGCCATTTTCTTCAAACGAAGGCGCTAATTTTGCGATTTTCTCCGGGATGATTTTATAAATGTCCTCGTCCTGATCCATAATCCGGGTTTCCTTTTTGTCTTGTAACGTGATCGGAATTATTTCGTTTTTGAATTTACCCGATTGCGTAGCCTCGGTAGCTTTGCGATAGGATTCCAATGCATAGGCATCCTGTGCTTCCCGACTGATATTGAATTTACGGGCGCAGATTTCGGCGGCATTTCCCATATGAAAATGATGATACGGATCGGTTAGTCCGTCTTTTAAAAGTCCGTCGGTTAGAGTATCGTGTCCCATTTTGGTACCTTTTCGGTGTTGGATATAATGCGGAACATTACTCATGCTTTCCATACCACCGGCCAATACAATTTGATCGATTCCCAATTGGATTTGTTGTGCGCCCAACATAACCGCTTTCATACCGGAGGAACAAACCTTGTTGATCGTTGTACAATCTGTTTTGTCCGGAATTCCGGCGTTTAATGCGGCTTGTCTGGCTGGCGATTGCCCCAGATTGGCAGAAAGGACGTTCCCCAAATAGACGGAATCAATTGCGGTTGGCGGTACTCCGCTTTGTTCTAAAAGTCCGTTTATGGCGATTTTACCAAGTTCGGTGGCACTTAATGCCGATAAGCTACCCAGAAATCCTCCAATAGGAGTACGTCGGGCTAAGATGATGTTTACATTTTTCATAAAATAGTTTTTATACCGATCGGTATATTTTTAAATAAAAAAAATCAGAGTTCGAGTATTAGTTTTCGCAGCGTATGCATAACGGAGCGATTATGGTTTAGTTTTCCAGTTAGTTTGATCATCATACGGGAACCTTCGATCAATGCGATGATTGCCAATGCATTTTCCTCGGCATCGGTTTCGGGTTTAAATTCCCCTTTTTCTTTTCCTTTGTTGATAAGATGGGTTAAGGAATCTTTCCAATATAATAAGGCATTTTTGGCCGTTTCTTTTAACGCCGGATGGGTGTCGTCTGCTTCGATGGCAGTATTTAAAATCGGGCAACCGCCAGCCGGGAAGTCGTGCTTGGCGAAATCTTCATATAAATCCGGATAACATAGCAATTTGTCCCGATAGCTCTTTTTTTCGGCGATAGCGCGGATCACAAGGCTACTGACTTTATTGAGATTGTGTTCCAAAACGGCCAGTGCAACCTCGTCTTTATTTTTAAAATTGCCGTAAATACTCCCTTTAGTCAAACCGGTTACACTGGTAAGATCCTGTAAAGAAGTACCCCAAAACCCTCTGGAATTAAAGACCGGAGCGGTTTTTTCGATAATAAATTGCCTGGTTTTTTCAGCTTTTCCCATCAGTTACGGATAAAAAACAAATATATACCGATTGGTATTATTTCGCAATACTTTTAATTTAAAATTAGTATTTGGAAATGGTGTTTCGCCTATTTTTGTAGTGATAAAACCGCAAAAGACCATGAAAATATCCGATTATGCCCTTGATTTTAAAGCCATTTTTCCGGAATACGAAAACCGGTTTCCATGGGAAATAACACCGAAAATCCCGGAAATCGTACAGAACCGGATTACTGAGCTATCGGAAGAAGAATACCATATCGACGGCACAATTGCGATCCATAAAACAGCGGTTATCGAAACGGGGGTGATTTTAAAAGGACCAATTCTGATTTCAAAAAACTGTTTTGTTGGCGCACATGCCTATTTACGCGGCGGTGTTTTTTTGGCCGAATCGGTAAAAATTGGTCCGGGATGCGAAATCAAAACCAGTATGCTACTTCCCGGTTCGGCTACGGCTCATTTTAACTTTATAGGCGATAGTATTATCGGAAGTTATGTGAATTTCGAGGCCGGATCCGTGATCGCGAATCTTTATAACGAACGGGAAGATAAACAAATAACGGTTCGTATAGGTATGGAAAACAAGGCAACCGGAGTCGAAAAATTCGGTGCTTTAGTCGGCGATTATTCTAAGATTGGAGCGAACGCAGTTTTATCACCCGGAACCATTTTAGATTCAAGGACGATAGTCGGGCGATTAGCATTAATTGACCAGCAATCAGGCCAATTGTGACCGTTTTCGCAACAGCATATAGACTAAAGCAATAACCGCCATTACGGCTGTGGTATACATAATGATTGGAATTTTAGCGATGACATCCTGATAATACCATCCGGCACAAAGCGCACCAAGACCAATACCGGCTTCCAGTGCGATATACATCGTAGCCATGGCTTTTCCTCGGTGATCCACATGACTCATATCGACGGTCCAGGCATTTAAAGCCGGTGATAGTATACCCGTTGCGATACCATAAATAGAAGAACCGATCATCAATCCGGTAAACGTATCGGCATAACCGATGACGGCTAACGAAACAAATAGTAAAACCAGTCCGATATTGATCACGCGGATGCGTCCGTATTGATCGGAGGCTTTACCGGCTATAAATCGGATCACTAAAGAGGCGATCGTATACACCATAAAAAACAAACCTTTATTCTCAATTCCCATATGCTGACTCCAATCCGGGATAAGGGTTAGTATCGCGCCATAGGCAATATAAGACAGAAAGGTAACAATAGCAGCCGGAAGTACTTCGATAGCAATAATATCCTTTCGAGAGATTTTTAAAATAGAAAAACGAAAGCGTTCTTTGTCCTTTAGTGTCTCTTTCATATTCATCAGAATCAGGATCGATAACAGCGCAAACAGGGAAGAGGCATAAAACAGTATATTCATCGAAAAATAGAGCTTTATCGAACTCCCGATTGCCGGTCCGATTGCCATTCCGGTACTAAAACAAAGTCCATGTAATCCCAACGCTTCGCCCCAACGTTCTCTTGGAATAATATCGGCCACATAGGCAGCCGTAGCGGTAGGTTTAAAACCGGTTGAAAAACCGTGTAGTAATCGCAGGAATAAAAAGCCGGAAACCGTACTTAAAATCGGGTAAAGGAAACCACAAACAAAGCAAACGATAGAACCGGTAGCCATAACGGGAACGCGTCCCATGGTATCGGTAAGCCGACCGCTAAAAGGTCGTGAAATACCGGCAGTAAGTGTAAATAAAGCGATGATCAAACCTTTATACTCCGCACCGCCCATACTACTCAGATATTCCGGTAGTTCGGGGATAAGCATATTAAAACTGGCTGAAAATAATAAAGAGCTCAGGCAGACCAAGCCGAAGTGAATATTGTAAATGGGGTGGGATGGCTTAGTAATCATTTCCGATAAAGATTTTAAGCACGCAAAAATACGAACTAAATGCGAGACGATAAAAAATTGTCCGATCTATTTGGAAGCGTTGTGAGGTTATTTTTGATCATCCGATTTGTTAAAAAAATAAAACAGCTTGGGTTTAGTCGGATAAAAACGCATTTTTTGTAAGGTGATTTTGGTTATGTTTTAATTTTGTAAAGTTTTTTTAGTTAAAAAAATAGCGGAGTTAATTATTTTTTTTTATAATTTTAGGAGTAAGTTTCAACCATTAAAATTATAACTAATGAAAAAGTTAACGTTAACCCTTGCTGTATGCGGAATGTTATTCGCAACATCGTGTAAAAAAGAAACACCAAAACCGGAAGAAGAAACAATGGAAGTAGCGCCACCACCGGCACCTGCTGAAATGGAAGCCGACACCAACTCGGATATGGCGAAGTTGGAGGCCGACGTAAAAGCTGCAGAGAAGTCGTTGGAAGAAGCAAAAGCTAAAGGTGATAAAGCTGCCGAAAAACTGGCTCAGGAAGCTGTAGACAAAGCGAAAGCCGCTTGGGAAACAGCAAAAACCAAAACAGTTGAAGCGGCTCAGGACGTAAAAGACGCGGCTAATAAAGCGGCAGAAGACGTTAAAGCCGGAACCGAAAAAGCGAAAGAAGATGCTAAAAACGCTATGGATAAATTGAAAAAATAATTGGCATAAAAAAGAAATAAAAACCGGGATCTTGATTCCGGTTTTTTTATGGTTTTAATTTTAAGGTGTTGATATATAGTGTTTTATTTATTTTTATTTAAATTTGAAAAGACTTTGGCGCTTGAAGTGTGCCGAATACGCAATAATAATCTAATAAACGAATGACTATGAAAAAAATACTACTTCTTTTTACAGGTTTGCTACTGGTAGCCTGTAGTGACGATGCGACTACGGTTGCAAGCGCTCCACAGGAACAGAATGTCAATTTCCAGTTGGTTGGAAAAGGAAACCTTTACGGCGGCAGTTCCGAAAATATCGGTCAGCAAAATTTAGTGATCAATTCACAAACGGAATGGAATGCGCTAAAAGCAGCAATGGATGCCGTTAATAATACGACCTATCAGTTTACACAAACGGATGTTGATTTTGAGCAATATCAGGTATTGGCCATTTTTGACGAAGTTAAAATGAATGGTGGATGGACTATTGATATCACGGATATTGCCGAAAACCAACAAAACCTGTTGGTCAATCTGGACAATATCAAAACAGGCGATGCGACTACCGTGATTACACAACCCTTTGAAATTGTAAAAATCAAACGCACTGCCAAACCGATCGTATTTGAATAGCAAAAATCCGGAATAGTACTACCAATAAGATGAGCCGTAATGGCTCATTTTTATTTTAAGATAATTACAAATACGGCGATAATTGTGTAATTGTTGGAAACATAATGGTAAAGATTTGCGTATTCCGTCATAAATAATGATTTTAGCGTGGCCAAACCCACACCCATGAAAAACATTGCACTCGCCTTTTCCGGAGGCGGATTTCGCGCGGCAGCCTATAGTTTGGGATGTCTGTCGTATCTAAACAGAATTCAATACGAAGGAAAACCGTTATTGCATAATGTCCGTTATATTTCATCGACTTCCGGTGGTAGTATCACCAATTTATCCTACAGCACTTTTCTATTCGAAGGGAAAACGTTTGATGAGTTCTATGCCTTTCTGG
The DNA here is from genome assembly GCF_039888695.1 of Flavobacterium sp. CAU 1735. NCBI lineage: Bacteria > Pseudomonadati > Bacteroidota > Flavobacteriia > Flavobacteriales > Flavobacteriaceae > Flavobacterium > Flavobacterium sp. CAU 1735. The sequence goes on from NZ_JBDQQQ010000001.1 coordinate 1,099,511, forward strand.
ATCAGCAGCTCACAGGTGAACAACTTTTGGGTGACGCTATCCGAACTCTGGACAACGCCGCTTCCTGGAAAGAACGACCGCATAAGAGTCGTAATTTGATCAATGCTTTTAGTCTGGTATACGACAAGATGTTTTCCGGAAAAACCTTTGGGGTGTTTTCGAAATCCGAAAAACCGGTACACCTGGAGGAAATCTGCGTGAATGCGACCGAATTTTCAAACGGATTACCGTTTCGTTTCCAGTCGCAAAATGCCGATAAAAAACGATCGGGTGGAAAAATTGGAAACCGCTATATCTATTTTACGCCAAAAGGAAAAACCGTAGCCGATGAGCTTAGATTGGCCGATATTTTAGCCTGTTCGTCCTGTTTTCCGTCCGGTTTTGAACCCATGTTGTTCCCGGAAGACTTTACAGGTCCGAATCTGACTAAAGAGGCGTTGGAAAATGCCATTGCCTACGAAGAAAACGAATATACGTTGTCGGATTATAACCGGGTAGATTTCCTGAAAAATAAAAATTTCGAACAAAAACAATTCGGAATCATGGACGGCGGAATTACCGATAATCAGGGAATCGGGTCTTTTTTAAAAGCGGATGAACGCCGGAAAAAAGCCGATAAATTCGATTTGTTTATCAGTTGTGATGTGAGTAGTTATCTGATGGACGGTTATACGTTGCCGGTGTATAAAAACCGTTGGTATAATGGTTTTTCGCTTCGCAGCATCGGAACGCTGCTTTTTTTGCTGGCATGCGTACTTCCTTTGATGCTGGTTTTGATTGACGATTGGAAACCGTGGCACTATATCGTGGGAACGCTGACCGGAATTTTTTCGACCGTAGTGATCGGATTTGTGGTTTCAAAAATGATAAAAGCGGTCCGAAAACCTTCCGAAACCGGATCCTGGAATACGGTCTTTAAAAAATACAGCAGCATATTGTACCGACTGCGTTTTGATATTTTAAAGCACATGTTGTTGTCGCGAGCCAAATCGGTCTTTATTTTGGCCAATGATGTATATCTGAAACAAATCCGACGTATGTATTACGATCGTTTGTTTACGGATAAAAAATACCGCGATAAAGTCATTCAGAATACCATTTACGATCTGAGCCGAACCAATTTTAATACCGACGATGTTTCCATCGATCCGTTATATCCGTCACAAAAGTTAATTGCAGTAGCCGAAAAAGCCCGTACGATGAGTACGACTTTATGGTTCGATTCCCGTCATCAGTCCGAGAAAGTAAAAGAAAGTATTATCGCCACCGGACAGTTTACCACCTGTTATAACCTGTTGCAATACCTGAAAAAAATAAAGGAAACGGATAGAACGCCGGAAATTATCGAATTGGAAGCCGTGTTAAAATCCGATTTTGACGCCTTTAATACGAACCCGTTTTTTATGATTGCGGCTACGGCAACTTCGTAATAAACTGGACAGAACGTTGTAAAGCGGTGGTTCCGGCTTTATGGTCGAGATCAAACTGGTATTCATGCGGCAGTTTCGGAGTATAGGCATTCGGAAAAAACAAGGTGTCGACCGGAACGCCCAAATGACCAAGATGCCGGGCCAATACCTGAGATTGAAACAATAAATCATCTCCGTTTCCGGCCGAAATAAAGGCTGGCGGAAAATGTTTTGTGAGGTATTGATTTACCGAAGCGGTTTTAAAATAAGCATCCGTCAGAAAATCTTTTGTACCGCTATACGACCATAATATAGGTCGGGCGAGCCCTTTAAATCCGGTTTCCACATCGGTTTTTCCAATGTCATATGGCCCGCAATACAAAACCAATCCGGCGATAGGACAAACCGGAGTTTTCGGAACAATTTTTAGTAGTTTGGCATACTCCGGTGACGTAAGTAAAGCGGCGGTTTGTGCTGCGATTTGCGCTCCGGCCGAGTCACCTGCCAAAATTATTTTCGCAGTGCGGATATGCAATCGTTGTTGGTTTTGTATCAGATAATCCAAGGCTGTATTCAATTGGCGCACCGGACCGGGATAGACTACGGATGGCGCCAGTGCATAGTCAATACTAACTACCGAAAAGCCTTTTGAGGCCAGTATTTTACAATAATTGGCAACCTGTTTTTTATTTCCGGAAAGCCATCCGCCACCGTGAATCCAGACAATAGATGCGCTTATGACTTGGTTTTCGGGATAATATACGTCCAGAAGCGCTTCCGGATCGGTCGGATCATAACATTGATTCTGTATTGTGGTAATACGATCCGGAACGTATTTTTCCAAGGCTTCCGACTTTTTATCGGCGCCGTAATCAAACGCATAGCGGAGTAAAAGCGCCGTAGGCCACGGACTGATTTTTGAAGTAGCATAGCCGGCAATACCCAAAACCAGCAGGGTTCCCAATAACCATAAAATAACTTTTTTACTATTCATGGCGAAGTAACGGTTAGAATTACTTTTAATCCGGATTTCCGGGATACATTCCGGAGCTACACAAATATAGCATTTCTGTTTTTCCTGTTAAAATTTGTTACTGTAACGAAAACAAGGTACATTTAAGGTAAAATCCGGCTTTCATGACTCTGGAAGAATTGATCAATCAGTGGAGCACCTTATTTTTAGCAATTTATTACCTGATCGTAATAGCGGTTTGCTGTATCGTTATATACAATACCAAATCACCGGCCAAAGCATCAGCCTACCTGCTTTTGGTTACTTTTCTTCCGGTAGCGGGTATTTTTGTTTACTTTTCTTTCGGATTTAATTACCGGAAACGGGAAATCTATTCCAAAAAAATCATAAAAGACGATAATTTACTGGCGCAGGTAATCCGGGCGGTTAATGATAATTCCAGAAAGATACTGCAAAACAAACCGGAAGCTTTTGGCAATTTTGACAGTGTAGCGAAGATGGTTTTAAAAAATGAAAACAGCCTGATCTCCGATACCAATTGTGTCGACTTATTGATCAATGGGGAACAAAAATTTCCACGATTGCTGGACGACATAGCTGCAGCCGAAAAAAACATCCATCTGGAATACTATATCTACGAAGACGATGAAACCGGAAATGCGATTGCCAACCTGCTTATCCGAAAAGCCAGAGAAGGTGTAGCTGTACGTTTTGTTTATGACGCTTTTGGAAGTTCCGGGATCAAAAAACTGGCGCGTCGGCTACGGGAAAACGGCGTCGAAGTCTATCCGTTTTATAAAATCATTTTTTCATTGCTCGCCAATCGTGTTAACAACCGGAATCACCGGAAAATTGCCGTTATCGATGGTAAAATAGGCTATGTAGGCGGGATCAATGTAAGTGACCGTTATATAAACGATTCCCGGTTTGAAAATGATTATTATTGGCGGGATGCCAGTATTCGTATAGCCGGAACCGGCGTTTACAACCTGCAATATACGTTTCTGAGTGATTGGAATTTTGCATCCGGACAAACCCTACAACCGGAAGAATGCTTTTTTCCATCGGGATTAAACCGCGAAAAACCAGGTAATACGATTGTACAAACGGTGGTGAGTGGAGCCGATTCGAAGATGCCGTCCATTATGCTGTCGATGGCGCAAAGCATTGCAGTATCGCGAAAGGAAGTGTTGTTAACGTCACCGTATTTTATTCCGGATGAAACCCTGTTAAATGCCATTAAGGTCGTCGCGTTAAGCGGTGTTCCGGTTAAAGTATTGGTGCCGGGTATTTCCGATTCGAAAATAGTCAATGCCGTATCGGCTTCGTATTACAAGGAACTGATGGAAGCCGGAGTAGCGGTGTATCGCTATCAGAAAGGCTTTGTACACGCCAAAACAATGGTTTGCGACGGACAATTTAGTATGGTGGGTTCGGCCAATATGGACTATAGGAGTTTCGATCTGAATTTTGAAGCCAATGCGATTATTTACGATACGACCATAGCGGAAGCTTTGCGCGCTCAGTTTTACAAAGATCTCGACGATTCCGAGCAGATTGATCCGATACAATGGCGAAAACGATCCCGAATGCAAAAATTTAAAGAACGTCTGGTACGTTTGGCCGCTCCGTTAATGTAACTGATCGTTATAAAAAGAGGATCATCGGAAAATTAATATCCAAATTGACAAATGCTGTACCTTTGTAGTAAACTCCAGGCCTATGAGTAGAATAGCTATTTTTAGTGATGTACATGGAAACCTTCCGGCTTTAAAAGCCATTTTAACCGATTTGGATCTGCGAAAACCCGATCAGGTATATTGTTTGGGCGATCTGGTCGATTTTGCACCCTGGCCGAATGAAGTCATCGAATTATTGCGAAGCCATCGCATTCCTTGTATCATGGGAAATCACGACGAACGCATTGCTTTCGATTACCCGGTGATTCCGTTGAAAAAACATTCCGAAGACGAAACCCAGGCACGGATACAAGCTGTTGATCATACCCGAGATACCATTACGCCCGGAAATAAAGACTTTTTAAGTAAGCTACCACAAAAAATCAAGTTGACGTTTACGCAACAGGAACGTGAGCTTGCGCTTTTACTGGTACACGGTAGTACAAGGAGTAACGAGGAATATATTTATGAAAACCATAATGAGGCCGATCTGTACGACATGATGGCACAGGAAAATACCGATATTTTGGTTATGGGACATACGCACCAATCGTATATCCGAAACATAAAAACAGGTGAAGCCACCGAAAAACTAGCATTGAATTGCGGCTCGGTGGGGCGTTCCAAAGAAGGCGAATCCATGGCAACCTATTTGTTACTGGACATTGGGACGACAACGGTAACCGTCGAAATCATCAAATTGCCTTATCCGGTCGAAGAAACGGCCGATGCGATTATGGCAAGCGGAATTCCCGATTTTTACGCCAATTTTCTATTGTTACAACGTTAGGAAGTGGTTATTCGAAATTGTCGTAATACGTAAAATCTTTACTGATCATTCCATTTTCAATAGTGAAAATAGTACAGATCGGAAGTAGGAACCGGGATTTATCCGGTGCTGTACCACTCGAAGTAAACTCTACCACCACATGATGTTCTCCGGCCAGATAAATCGTCGAAACGGTATCTTTCAGATCGGGGAACAGTTGTGCTAATTCCGTATATTTTTTAATGATTTGATAGCGGGATTGCTTTACCACTTCCGGACCGAGCGACGGATCCCGAAATTCGGCTGTTTCGGTATACATTTCGGATAATTTTACCCAATCGTGCTTGTTAAAATAGTCGAAATACTGTTGGATCAGTTTTTCGTTTTGGTGTAACGTTTCTTTTCGATCTGTTTTTTTATCGGAACAAGACACCATTACCACTAAGGCGAACAAAGCTAAGACAAGATTTTTCATAAGCGTATCGATTAGATATAATTGTAAAAGTCACAGAAATTTAGTAATTTAAAACCAAATAAAAGTTTCTTCTGACAGGAAATTTTGAATTTGGACAGGCAAAAGAAGAAATAAGAAGCTGTATTCACTTTTAAATCGATCGATATGGAAAATCAATTGTTCAAAAACATTAAAAATGCTGTAAAACATTGGTATTTATCGCTTATTGTAGGTATTCTGTTTCTTTTATTCGGATTCTGGATTTTAAAAACGCCACTGGAATCCTATGTAACGCTGGCACTGTTGTTTGGTGTTGTTTTTTTAGTAAACGGAATCTTCGAAATTATTTTCTCCATTAGCAATCGGAAAGAAATCGACAACTGGGGCTGGATATTAGCCGGCGGGATTATCGATTTATTGTTCGGAATTGTATTGGCATCCAACGTAGGACTGTCAATGGCGGTATTGCCGTTTTATGTCGGTTTTATACTATTGTTCCGTTCGGTTGCGGCTATGGGCTATGCTTTCGACCTGAAAGGTTTTGGCGTACGTGACTGGTATTGGTTACTGTTACTCGGAATTCTGGGATTGATCTTTTCATTTATCATGATTTGGAATCCGATTTTTGGAGGAATGACCATCATCATCTGGACGGCATTGGCTTTTATTACCTATGGTCTTTTTAGAATTATCCTGGCTTTTAAACTACGCCGACTACACACTTTAGGTAAAAAGTATTTTGAAGAATAATACTTTTACGGTCAATTGTTTATGAAATTTCAGAATTGTTAAATAGAAGCGAAGAAAAAACAAAATCAATTTGTATAAAATGTTTTTTTCGTAATTTTAATAGACTGATTTAAAACAAAAATTATGGCAAATAAACTCAATATAGTACTGGTTCACGGTGCGTGGGGAGACGGGTCTCATTGGAAAAATGTCATCCCCGAATTGGCAATGGCGGGACATACGGTCGTGGCGGCACAAAATCCGCTAACGGCATTGGCCGATGATGTAGAAACCGTAAAACGCCTGGTTGAATCTTTGGATGGTCCGACGCTTTTGGTTGGTCATTCGTATGGCGGTGTAGTTATTACCGATGCCGCGGCAAAATGTCCGGACGTGGTAGGTCTGGTGTATATTGCGGCTTTTGCACCGGATGAAACCGAAAACCTAAAATACCTGCTGACAAAAGATGCTGTTCCGGCAGGAGGCGCTCATATTTACCCGGATGCGTACGGTAATTTCTGGATTAAGAGAGACAAATTCCGGGAAAGTTTTGCGCACGATTGTTCCGAAGCGGAAGCCTTGGTTATGGCGGCAACCCATAAGCCTACATCGGGCAGATGTTTTGAAGACAAGCCCACAACCGTAGGGTGGAAGCGATTGCCGGTTTGGTATCAGATTTCGGAAAGCGACCAGATGCTGCCACCGGTGACCCAACATTTTTTTGCCGAAAGGATGAATGCCAAAACCTTGTCGCTGGATGCCAGTCACGCCTCAATGGTTTCCCATCCGCATGAAATTGCCAAACTGATATTGCGAGCGGTTAAAGAACTGGAAAAATAATACCCAGACAAAATAAAAACACCCGGTAATCCGGGTGTTTTTATTTTTAGCATTAATGGTGTAAATAATTGCTTGGACCACCGGTGCCTTCAATCGATTCCGGCAATATACCATAGCGATTTCGCAAATCGACTTTGCCCAGATTTTCGCCGGTTTTTACGTCGACTACCGTAATCGTACCGGAATTCAGATTGGGTAGATTGAGCAGGTTATTCTGAACCGCAACTACCTCTCTTCCGGATTTTGTTTTAAAGAAAACCATATGATGCGCCCCTTCATCAGCGTCCAGTGTTCGCAATAGTTTTAACGTTGGCAATTTGCTGATGTCGAATACCAAGACTTTTCCGGGTTGTCCGAAACTAACGTAAAGTTGTTTGTTGTTGTCCATATACATTTCCAAAGCCCATCCCAATCCCATTGCCGAACCGTCGAATGCTTTTGTAAAGGCATCGTATTTACCGGTAGTCGGATTATAGGGAGCCATCCAGATATCGCCGCCAAGCATCGTCGTAGCCAGGGCAAATTTCGGAAACTGACCTCGCAGTAACAAAACCTCCACCGGACTGGACATATCCGTCGGACTATCAGCAACGGTATAGGTTTCAATCATTTCGTACGTATTTAAATCGATTAAGGTGCACGTATTCCCCACGCCGGAAGTCAGATCCGGATGGATGGTTGAGGTAACCATCATGAGTCCTTTTTCTTCACTGATCGAAATACCATGTGGATACATGATAAACTTGTTTGGGTTGACATCAATAGAACCGGATATTGTTTTGATCAATTGGTTATTGGACGCGTTAAAAACCCCCACACTTCCGCCTTTCAGGCTTCCGTCGCCACCCATAAAGGTTACAAAATAACGATTGTCGCTGGTAAAGAAAATATCTTCTCCAACGGTACTGGTACCGGTATTAATAGGAGTAGCATTAACCAATGTAGGCAAGCCATTGGCATCTTCCACCGTACGGATCTGATACAAATAACTGCCACCTAAAGCGGTAGTGTAGAGCCTTTGGGCAAAATAATCGTAATAGATATGATGCGGAAGTACGCCTACACCCAATTCCAGTTTACTACTGATATTTCCGAAGTTGGGAGATTCGGGATCGAGCTCGATTACGGCCATACCGTCTGATCCGCCGCCAAGATGCCGATAGTCGATAAAAAACATGGAATCGTGGTTGTTATTTTCCGGATCGTGATCGTGATGACATCCTGAAAGGGTCATCAAAGACAAAAGCAATAACGCTGAAAGTGATTTTTGTACCATAAGTAATAGTGATTTGGGATTAATTGGGATAACTAAAATACACAAAATGTGATTATTTTAAAATAAAATTAAAAAGTAATGGTTCTTTTTGAGAATATTTTATATTTTTAAATTTATTATTTAGTTGTCTTTTTTACAGTGTTTTAGCGTGTTAAGGGAAAGATTCGTACGGTTAGCAATGTGATTAAGTGGAAATACGCGATTGATAAAACGGGTATTTATACTTGGTGGTTAAGTGTTTGTATTTGTGAAATTTATACTTTTTTAAATGGAGTATGGACATATCAGTAGCTTATTTTCGGTTATAGGAATACCAGGTTTTGAATAAATAAGAAATAATCTCATTTTGAGAATAAAATAATTGCCCCAAATCTTTCATTAACGTAATAATTTAACTTGTTATAATATGGCTTATTTAAATTCACCGAGACTTACCTTTTCGGGGAAGTTTCAGGCAGATCCTTCCACGGTAAACAATGATGTGAATCATTACAACAATGAGACCTTCCAGCCCAGCTATCAGGAATATGGGGCAGGAGGAACGAATGGTTGGTGGAATCCGGACGGAACCGGAAACTGGCGTCTGATCGATTGTGTGATCACCAGTGTGACCTATAAGGACGGTACTACCACCAGCGATCCGAATGCCGATCCGATTATCGGAATGAGTATTATGGATGCCAACAGCCGCGTGGCCGGAAAAATTGTCGATCTGGATCCGCAACAACAATCGGTTTCTCAGATTTGGGGAATGATCGTTAGAATTGGACAGGGCGAAACCGATTTTGTAAAAGGAAATTTCGAACCGATTGCTTTTAACGACATCTGGTGGAATCGTTCAACCACTGAAAAAGGATCAGGAGGCGCATCGGCCAGCTATCAGTCGGTTGTGACAGACCTGCAATGGTCGGAAGTAGAAAGTAAATCCCGTTATCTGGAAGAATTAAGAAGTGAAAGCCCGGATCGCTTATCGATGAAATTCAACGTGGATGTGTTTAATCAGATACACGATTCCGCCCATTTTACGATTGGCCGAATAGTGGGAAGTATCGGACCATCGCGTCTGGATGAACCAAAACACTTTCTTATGGGAAGACAATTCGTTTCCGATCTTACCTGTAACAGTGGAATGTATATGCCATTGAGTACCTCCGTATATGTGGCCAATGGATTACTACAGGAAGAAACCAAACAATTTATTCTGGATCTTGGAAATTTTCTGCAAACAAAAGGCCCGGAAGGAACAATTGCAGAATCACGCACATTGGTTCTAGCTGCAAACATTGGGGGTGAAGATTATGTTCCGCTGGGAGAGCTCAACTTTAAGCTACCAAAATGGTATGAAAACAGAGGTGGTTTGGTTAAGATCAGACTAAATGACGAGCAGGTGGATATGGTGAGAAATTGCCCATTGGCAATCATGAACCAGCTACCGGACGGAAGCTTATCGCCTTTAGTTAAAGAACTTACCCATTATGTAAGAGCCGATCAGTTTGTATTCCGAATGAATCCGGGAGAAGAAAGCACCATCGATTTTTTTGCGACCGATTTAGGCAGACCAATGGAAAATCAGGCGGTTATTTGTCAGTTTCAGGATAGTTTGATCAATATCATGGGACAAGGAGACGGAACTCCGGTTACTTCCTCGCCCAATATCCTTGCTTTCGAATCCAGTGTGGTGACCGATAAAAATGGAAAAGCGACAGTAAGCGTAAATGCGTCCAATCCGCAAAACCCAAGAGGCTTTATCGATGGACAGGTTTATGCGTTATGGTATTACCTGGATGGCTATCCGACGGTCGATTTCACGTTTAGCATGGAAAATAATAATCCTGTTGTAACGCCGGCAACGTTATCCGGTATCGATCCGACGAACTTTATCAGTATTCTAGTTTTCGATGCCATTCAGCAGGAGATCATTGCCAAACCGGATTGGGACAAAGACGTGCAACCTGTAATGCAGCAATATGCCAATTTGTATCCGTTAATGTCCAAAGGGATTTTCAATTTGGCCAATAGAGAAGTGGTTGATAACAATGCCAAACTACTGCGATTTGTTTTCGATCTGCCGAGAGAAGACCCGAACCATATGCCGGTAACCCGTGACCTTTCGAGAGACAAAAAGCAAATGATACTGAATTATCTCGACAGTGTTATAGAAGAAAATGCGTTGGTCGAATTATCGACGGCAGAACGTATCATCCAAAGGAGCTAAAACAAACAAAACAAACAACAAAACAAAAACAAACTACTCATGATCTATCTTAAAAATATACGAATAGAAACGATTGATGATGTCAGAAAGGCACTTCAAACGGCAATAGAGCTGGAACATTCTACGATTCCACCATACCTGACGGCGATGTTTACCCTGTTTGAAACCGGGAATGACGAGATTTCAAAATTAATCGGATCGGTTGTAGTAGAAGAAATGCTGCATTTATCCATCGCTTGTAACTTACTGAACGCCATTGGAGGGAAACCCGTATTAAACCAACCCGGTTTTATCCCAACGTATCCGGGACCACTTCCGGGAGGCGTTGATACCGGACTGATTGTGCCGATCGCGAAGTTTACAAAAGACCTGATGAAAGATGTTTTTATGGCGATTGAAGAACCGGAAGATCCAATCAAAATAAAAAGTTTTATGATGATGAAAGGAGCAGAAGATAAGCTGACTATCGGAATGTTTTACGATAAAATTGCCAAACAGCTTACATTTCTGGAAGCAGAAGCAAAACTGAAAGGTAAAACCATCTTTACAGGCGATTCGACGTATCAGATGACCAATGAAAAATGGTTCCCAGCCAAAGAATTATTCCCGATCACGGATTTATTGGCCGCATTAAGAGGGATCAATATCATTGTGGATCAGGGAGAAGGAACCAGTACCGATCCATTTATAAGTGAAAAAGATTTAGGACCGGACGAAGCCGCTGAACCGGCACATTATTACCGTTTTGAAGAAATCTATAAAGGTAGAAAACTGGTAAAAGATCCGAATGCCGATAGCGGATATTCGTATTCCGGTGATCCGATTCCATGTGACGAATCAAAAATCCCGAATATGGCCATAAATCCTAAAATGAGCGATTACCCTACAGATTCTTCCGCTTATGTAAACAGCAAATTCTTCAATTATACCTATACCAACCTGTTAAACAGTTTGCACATCACGTTTAACGGTGCGCCGGAAAAAATCGACATGGCAATGGGACTGATGTATTCGCTGCGATTATATGCTTTGCGATTATTAAAACTGCCGAGTCCGAATCAGCCGGGATATACCGCCGGACCAAGCTATGAATATATCACAAACGATAATTTAACGCCAAGTGAAAAAGACATGTATATGGCAAACAGAGTAAATGTTTAATATAAAATTCCGAACAGATGTATAAAACGGCAGAAATTACAGCACACCAGGTCATACTGGAATTGTTGCAGGACACTTTACCGGAAGTCCAACGCAGCTGGTTCGACGCCAACATAGGTTCTAAAAATAGAGATGAACTGGGAAACCAGTTCATTTCCTTATTTAGTTTGGTTCCCCGTTATATCACGCCGGATGTACCGGAATACAAACCGGAAGCCCTCAGCCGACTGGAAAAACTGTATCCCGGATTTGCTGCTTCAGAATGGAACAACCAACAATTGTGCAGGGTATTTTTAATGGTTAATCTGCCTCTGGAAAGAAATGAAATCATCCTGAAATTGCTATTCGAAACAGCCGATATAAAAGAACTGATAACCCTATACAAAGGCCTGTATTTTCTTGATAATGCAGAAGATTTCACCTTGCGGATGCAGGAAGGTGTACGCACCAATATGACCGATGTTTTTGAAGCCATAGCCCTGCATAATCCGTATGCCTACCTGTATTTACCCGAAGATGCCTGGAACCAACTGGTTTTAAAAGCTGTTTTTACCGCGAGACCCTTATTTCGTATTTATGGTTTGGATTTGCGGGCAAACGAAAAACTGGCTTTTATGCTTCACGGATATATTCACGAACGCTGGTCGGCGGGAAGAGCCGTAACGCCCGAAATATGGAGAGGAATCGAAGGCTTTGTCGATGAGGTTATCGAAACCGATCTGTATAAAGTCATGCAAACCGGAACACCGCTCGAACAAGAAGTTGCCGCCAAAATTCTGGAAAACAACGGAAGATGCTGGAACGAAATAGGAGCCGATTATCAGGCATTGATCAGCAACGCATAACACACCATTACAAATTACTAAAAAAGAAAAACGATGTATTTTATAGACCCACATATTCACATGGTATCCAGAACAACTGATGATTACCAGGCCATGCGCGCAGCCGGAATAGTAGCCGTAATCGAACCCGCTTTTTGGTTGGGACAACCCCGAACCGAAGCCGGATCGTTTAAAGATTATTTCAGTACGCTAATCGGTTGGGAACGCTTCCGCGCGTCACAATTTGGAATCAAGCATTATTGTACGATGGGACTCAACTCCAAAGAAGCCAATAACGAAGCACTGGCCGAGCAGGTAATGGAATTATTACCGTTGTTTGCCGGAAAAGAAGGCGTAGTTGCCATTGGCGAAATTGGGTATGACGACCAAACACCTGCAGAAGACAAATATTTCAGACAACAAATAGAACTGGCGTTATTGTTTAACCTTCCGGTAATGGTGCATACGCCACACCGCGACAAAATCAACGGAACCATCCGAAGTATGGATGTACTCGAAGAACACGGTATTCCGCCCCATATGGTTGTAATTGATCATAACAACGAAGAAACCGTAAAACACGTATTGGATCGAGGTTACTGGGCTGCATTTACCATTTATCCGAATACCAAAATGGGTAACGAACGAATGGTTGAAATCGTAAAACAATATGGTTCCGAAAGAATCATTGTCGACAGTTCAGCCGATTGGGGAGTAAGCGATCCGTTATCCGTACCCAAAACAGCCGCTTTAATGCTGGAAAGAGGTATATCCAGGGAAGATGTACACCTGACCTGCTATAAAAATGCTTTATCGGCCTATTCGCAAAGCGGACAAATGAAAGAAGACGACTGGAAAAAAGAAATGATCGTAGAACAGTCGGCTTTGTATGACGGTAGCGGAATCCTGAGAGGACAGGATGCTAAAGTGATATCGTTTTCGAATATCGTTGATAATTAACCGATACTATGAAATTATATTATTATCTGACGTTAATGCGCCCGGCCAATATCATGACGGCTTTATCCGATATTTTGGGCGGCGTGGCAATTTCCGGTTTCCTTATCGCAACCGATTGGGAAACAACGTCGTGGAGTAGTGTCGGATGGTTATTGCTGGCTACCATTGGCCTTTATGCCGGTGGAATCGTTTTTAATGATGTTTTCGATCTTAAAGAAGATCGTATCAATCGCCCGGAGAGGATTTTACCTAGCGGAAAAGTCTCCGTTACAGAAGCAGTCGTATTAGGAATGTTGCTTTTTGTTATCGGAATTATAGCCGCCTTACTGGTTTCGGTAACCAGCGGTATTTTAGCTTTGATCATTATGGTATTGGCTTTAACATACGATATAATCGGTAAACACCATTCGTTTCTGGGACCGTTAAATATGGGACTTTGCCGGGGCGGAAATTTATTACTCGGCATGAGTATTATGCCCGAAAATATGTTCCGTGACTGGTATGTAGTGATCATCCCAGTCTTGTTTATTGCTGCGATAACATTAACCGGACAAAAAGAAGTAAGTGGAAACAACAAAACCTCCATTTTGCTTGCCATGCTTTTGGACGCGGTAGTCGTGGTGCTATTTATCGGGATAAGCCAATACGGTAATCTCAATTTAAACATTGCCGCACCGTTTCTGGTACTTTGGTACGGTGTTAACTTTTTTGCGAAGTATAAAGCCTATAAAAACAACCAACCCGATTGGATCAAAAAAGCCGTAAAAACAGGCGTATTGTCGCTAATCGTACTCAATGCTTGTTATATCGCCGGATTTGCAGACTGGAATTATGCACTTCCGGTTTTATTGTTATTACCATTATCCGTTTTACTGGCGCGGAAATTTGCCGTAACCTGATGTCCAATTTAATACGATGACTTATGTATAAAGCCCAAAATATCCGTCAGCATTTTCAGGTAGAATACCACTACGATGTTGTTTTTACCCGAAATGTCTTTAAAACCGACAATAAAGAACTAATAAACATCATTAAAACCGATAATCCCAAAATAGTAGTGGTTATCGAAAGAGATATCGCTGTTTATCATCCGAACATCATTAACGATATATCCGATTATTTCCAGTTGCACACTGTCGATAGCAGTATATTGATTGTACGAGGCGGTGAAAACATTAAAAACGACGATCATACTATTGAAGAAATATTACAGTTAATTCACAACAACCAAATCGACAGGCATTCCTATCTGATTGCCATTGGAGGTGGCGCCGTACTGGATGCCGCCGGATATGCCGCTGCAATCGCACATCGCGGGATTCGCCTGATTCGCGTTCCGACTACGGTATTGTCACAAAACGATTCGGGAGTAGGTGTAAAAACCAGTGTCAACTACTTTGGAAAAAAGAACTTTCTGGGAACTTTTTCGCCGCCGTATGCCGTTATAAACGATTCCTGTTTTTTGGAAACGCTGGACGACAGAAACTGGCGTTCGGGGATTTCGGAAGCGGTAAAAGTAGCCTTGATTAAAGACGCGGCTTTTTTTAACTGGATTGCACAAAATACCGAGGCGTTAAACGAACGGAATATGTCGGTTATGGAACAATTGATTTTCCGTTGTGCCCAATTGCATATCGAACATATCGGAACGGCAGGTGATCCGTTTGAAAAAGGCTCGTCACGACCGTTGGATTTCGGGCATTGGGCCGCCCATAAACTCGAATATTTGTCCGGATATGAAGTGCTTCACGGAGAAGCCGTTGCTATTGGAATCGCACTGGATGCGGTATATTCCTATAAAACCGGACGACTGCAAGAAGATGCGTTACAACGCATTCTGACCTGTTTAACAGATTTAGGCTTTGATATTTTTCACACTTTATTATCGGATGAAACCCAAACGGAAATCAATCCGCTATTGTACAAAGGACTTGAAGAATTCAGAGAACATCTGGGAGGAGAACTCACTGTCATGTTGTTAAAAGGCATCGGAAGTGGTGAAGAAGTGCACCATATGGAAAAAACGATCCTTTCGCAGGCAGTTCAATATCTGGCAAAATCGAATGTTCTAATTCAGGAATAAAATGAAAATCAGGAACAACGCCCATTTGAGTTATTGTACCAACATTCATTCCGGGGAAACCTGGGAAGAAGTGTTTGCAAATTTAAAGCGCTATACGCTCGACGTAAAATCGAAAATGGCCGTAGGAAAACCTTTTGGAATCGGATTGCGATTATCCAATGAAAGTGCGTTAACATTACAACAGGAAGAAAACCTGACGGCGTTCCGGCAATGGCTGTTGGAAAACGATGTTTACGTATTTACAATAAACGGTTTTCCGTATGGCAATTTCCACAAACAGGAAGTAAAAGACCGCGTACATTCGCCCGACTGGTTACATCAGGAACGAGTGGATTATACCCGTTTATTATTTGACCTGTTGGCACAATTAGTTCCAAAAGAAATTTGCGGAGGCATATCCACTTCGCCGCTTTCCTATAAATACTGGTTTAAAGAGGAAACGGAACGGGAAGAAGCCAAAAAGAAAAGTTGTCTGCAGCTGATTGCTATTGTAACGCATCTGATCGGTTTGCAAAAAACAACCGGAAAGAAAATGCACCTTGATATCGAACCGGAACCGGACGGATTACTAGAAAATACCGATGATTTTATTGATTTTTTCCAGAACTACCTGTTAAAAGAAGGCGTAACCGAACTGGTGAAAAAGATAAAATGTACCGGAGCAGAAGCGCGCAATTATATCCGCGAACACATCCAATTGTGTTATGATGTTTGCCATTTTGCTGTCGCTTTTGAAAAACCGGAAGAAGTAATCCGCATCATGGAAGCCAACAGGATCAAAATCGGAAAGATACAGATCAGTGCTGCTTTAAAATGCGATATAGCCTCCGAAGCAGACCGGGAAGTACTTTCCGCACGCCTACAACAATTTGACGAACCGGTTTATCTGCATCAGGCGGTAATCCGGACTAAATCGGGAGCCTTATTAAAATTTCCCGATCTAAGACAAGGTATCACCAACATGATGGAATGCGATTCCGAAGAACTTCGAACCCATTTTCATGTACCGATATTCCTGTCGGATTATCAGGGATTACAGTCCACACAGGAAGACATTAGTAAAGCGTTGCAACTTTGGTCGAAAAAACCGTATTCGACCCATCTGGAAGTCGAAACCTATACCTGGGACGTATTGCCATCGCAACTGCAAATGCATTTAACCGATGCAATACACCGGGAACTATCCTGGGTTTTAATGCAGCTTGAAACAGAACATTCAACCGTAATAAAAGCAGTAAAAAATGCAGCAAACAGCAGTCATAAACATAGTAGGGCTTACGTCCGGTTTACTCAATAACGAAACACTTTTCCTAAGCCGATGGATAAAAGAAAAAGCGGCTAAAAGTAGTATAGAGCCGGTTTTTCCGGCTTTAACCTGTTCGGCACAGGCCACCTATTTAACCGGGAAATGGCCATCGGAACATGGTATCGTGGGTAACGGATGGTATTTTCGGGACGAAGCCGAAGTAAAATTATGGCGGCAATCCAATAAACTGGTTCAGGCACCCAAAATCTGGGATAGGGCCAAAGCGATCAATCCGGAATTTACCTGTGCCAATATGTTCTGGTGGTATAATATGTATTCCAATGCCGATTTTTCGGTAACACCACGACCGCAATATTGGGCCGACGGACAGAAAAAACCGGATTGTTACAGTCAACCGGCAGATCTTCGCGATCGGTTACAGCAAGCGTTGGGAACCTTTCCACTTTTTGATTTCTGGGGACCGAAAACCTCTGTAAAGTCCAGTAAATGGATCGCCGATGCTTCCAAATTGGTACAGGAATGGCATAATCCGACATTAATGTTGATCTATCTTCCGCATTTGGATTATTGTTGTCAGAAATTCGAACAAGGATCATCGGAAATTACGAAGGATATCAAAGAAATTGATGCTGTTTGTGAAGACTTGATCCTGTTTTTTGAAAAAAAGGGAGTCAACCCGATTATTGTATCAGAATATGGAATTACGAATGTTAGTAATCCGATTCATGTGAATAGGGTATTACGCGACAACGGCTATATCACCATCCGCGAAGAAAGAGGACTCGAACTGTTGGATGCCGGACAATCATCGGCATTTGCGTTGGCCGATCATCAGATTGCTCATGTATACGTAAAAGACCCGTCGCAGATTGCCACAGTAAAAACCTTATTAGAAACCATTCCGGGCATAGAACGTGTATTGGACGAAAAAGGTAAAAAAGAGTATCACATCAACCACGAAAGAGCCGGAGAACTGGTTTGTATCGCTGATAAAGACAGTTGGTTTACCTATTATTACTGGGAAGACGATCATCGCGCGCCGGATTTTGCCCGAACGGTCGACATCCATAAAAAACCGGGTTATGATCCGGTGGAAATGTTTTTTGATCGGGAAAAGAAAATGCTCTTTCCGCGAATTGCGATAAAATTACTTCGCAAAAAACTCGGATTCCGAACCGTCATGGATTTGATTTCCCTTGATGCCGGACTGGTAAAAGGTTCACACGGACGAATAGATACGGATGATGCGGATAAACCGGTTTTTATCAGTAAATCCGTCACGAAAGAAAAAATAAGCGGTATCGACGTTTGTCCGCTTATTCTGGAAGCCATATTTGGCGAAGATGCCCGGAAAGCACAACAAACAGAACGCATTAAAGAAAAAGAATTAACCGATTAAAAACGAAAGCCATGATTTTTAAAGAAGTAAAACAGCAGCAAAAAATGGTGATCAAATTATCTGTCAGCGATATGCCTGTTTCCGAAAAATTCTATACCGAAAAGTTAGGATTTAAAGTACAGTCGGATTACACGATCAACAAAGGCGGGACTTTTGAAAATGACTCTTATTTACAACTGTTACACGATGATATGGACACCGTAGCGATAGGCTTGTTTAAAGATATTGACAAACCGCTACAACCCGAAGAAACCGGAACTGCGCCTACTTTTATTGTTAGTGATATTGTAAAAACCAGAGATCACTTACTTGCGGAAGGTATAACGGTAAGCGAAATCGTTGCCAATACATCCGACAAAGGATATATTGATCATTTTGCATTTTTTTCCGATCCGGATAATAATACACTGGCCATTCGCCAGAATATGAATTAATTGAATAGCGTAAAACCAATTGATAAAGCTTCCAAATGGGAGCTTTATCTTTTTAGTATTTCCGATTTTAAGTAATATTTAACAACCATTTTAAGAAGATTATTATTTTTATTTAGTCTAAATATTGGTAATTTTGTCCGCAATAAACTACAAAACCGTGAGACAATTTTACCTATTACTACTGGTTGTATGCAGTCAGTGTGTTATATACGCCCAGGAAACGTCAACAACGCTAGCCGGTAAAGTCGCTAGTGAAACCTTACCGATGGAATTTGTAAACATCGTAGTACTCGATTGGGAAACCAAAAAAATAGTGAATGGAACGGTAACCGATGCGGATGGCGCTTTTTTATTTACGATTGAACCGGGAACTTATACTGTTAAAGCCAGCTTTTTAGGATATGAAAACTACGAATCGCCCGCTATAAAAGTGGAAAGCGGTAACAACCAGATTCTTCCTTTGATCAACCTAAAACAGGATGGGAAATTGTTAAATGAAGTTGTTGTTGAAACGACAACCAAAAAGCCGTTAATCCAGTTGCAATCGGATAAAATCGTGATGAATGTTGAAAACAGCGTACTGTCTGAAGGGAATACCGCATTGGAATTGTTGGAAAAAGCACCCGGCGTTATGGTCGATAACGACGGGAATATAAGCCTGCGAGGGAAACAAGGGGTTACGATTATGATCAACGATAAAAAGACCTATTTGTCCCAACAACAGCTCACCAATCTTTTAAAAGGAACTTCTTCATCTTCTATTAGTGCTATAGAAGTAATCACCAATCCTTCGGCCAAATACGATGCCGCGGGAAATGCCGGAGTGATCAATATCAAACTTAAAAAGAACGCCCGTAACGGATTTAACGGTTCGGTAAATGCCAACTATGGACGTGGCCGTAAAAACCGTTTCGGCAGCGGATTAAACCTGAATTATAAAACCGGGAAATACAATTTTTACGGAAGTTATGATCAATACTATCGGGGCGAAAGCGAAACTTTTACTTTCGATCGTAGTTTCTATACAGATGCTTCCCGGCAAAGACTCGATAAAGTATCAAATCAGTACAGTGTAACCGACGAACCGTTAAAAACCAACAATTTTAAAGCCGGATTGGAATATGATCTTTCCGAGCATACGTTTGTTGGCTTTAAAGTGAGCGGTGATATCGGTAGTTATACCAACAATAGTATGTCGGAAAACAAGGTTCGTTCGGCCGATTCAAGTCTGCTGTCGGATGCGCTCACCAATAACCATAACTATTCCAAATGGAACAGTATGAGTTATAACGGTAGCTTTTTACACAAATTTGACAGTGAAAAACAGGAAATCAGCGCGGATGTCGATTATACCCATTCCCGTTTTCGGGACAATGCGCTGCTGGCTACCCAATTTAATCCGACACCGGTACAGAGTGCTTCTGAATCAACAAGAAGAGGAATGACACCTTCGAGTACCACTATTTTTGTAGCGAAAGCCGATTATGTATATCGGGTAAAAGAAAAACTGTCATTTGAAGCTGGTTGGAAAAGCAGTTTTGTAAAATCGGATAATGATGTGCGTTACGATACGATTTCCGGTGGTAACTGGGCGATTGATCAAGGAACGACCAACCATTTTATTTATAAGGAACAGATCCATGCCGGTTATATCAACTACAAACAAAGCTTCGGATTTATCGATGTTCAGGCCGGATTGCGTGCCGAACATACCATTGCGGAAGGGAATCAGGTTACGATGAACTCCGTTGTAAAAAGAAATTATACGCAGTTGTTCCCAAGTCTGTTTCTAAAAAAGAATATCAGCGAAGCGCATACCGTTCAATTGTCGTATAGCAGACGAATCGACCGACCGGATTATTATGATCTGAACCCGTTCCGTTTTTTTAGGGATCCGTTTATTTTTTATGAAGGAAACCCATATTTACAACCGGAGTTAACCCATTCGGTAGAATGGGGCTATTCGTTTCGAAGTAAGCATATGATCAACTTTTTTTACAGTACAACCAGTGATGTTATTGTAGATGCAATCACTCAGATTGACAATACCAATACTACAATATTGCGTTCCGAGAACCTGAGTACGCGAAAAAATTACGGAATGAGTCTGACATCTTCGGTAAAACTAACCCGTTGGTGGGATTCGAGCAGTTTTCTAAATCTCTACCGAAATGAATTTAGTGGTGAACAAAACGAAACCGATATCGCGACCGGAATATGGAGTTATACGATTAATTCGCAACACAGTCTGAGGTTTAAAAAAGGCTTATCCTCGGAATTTAGTTTCCAGTACAACTCCCGATCGATATACAGTACGTTCGAGCGCAAGGATTTCTTTGTCGTTTCGGCCGGTATCCAGAAAAAGCTGTTTTCGGATAAAGCGACGGTAAAACTGGCGGTAAATGATATTTTTAAAAGCCGACGGTTTTATAGAACCATGCAGTTTAACAATATCAATATGAAAGAAAACATCAATCTGGACAGCCGTATTCTAAACGTTTCTTTTACCTATAATTTTGGTGATCAAAGTCAGTCGGCACGGAAGATAAACATCGAAGACGACGAAACTAAAAAACGAATGAAAAATTAAAAAAGAGACTACCTTCGGGAGAGCCGCTGTTTCGAAATGATACGGCGGTTTTCTTTTTTAGAAAAACAGACGATGCTATTTGATAATTCACTAAATTGTAGTGGATTAACCGATTTTAAAAAATGAAAGCTATGGGTTTCTTCAGTCTTAAAACCACCTGGACCAATGCGGAGTTTATCCCGTTAAAGCTGTGTATTGCTGCGGCCTATGTTATCATCGGGACGTATTTTCATTCTTTTTTTGAGCACTATTACATCCCGTTATTTGCCCTTTTTGGAATTACCGTTATTTGGTGTGTGACGCTATGGCTACGGAAAATGAAACAGGAGAATCCGTCGGGCGGAAAAAACGAATTATAGAATAGGTTGTATGTTTTGCGGATAAAGCATAATATACAGAATTTTGGAAATCCCGATGGTAATAAAACTCAGGGAAGTCCACGTAATTATGGTAATCGCAGCAAAAAGCGGATTCAGAATCAGGAAAAGAGAGAATAGGAATCCCAAGGCTCCGAAAAGCATATACCAACCCCAATTGTGTCGTTTTAGCGAAAGGAGTTCAAAACCCAGCGCGAATATGGTGGACGAACGGAATAAAAGCATAAAACCGATAAAATAGGGAAGTATCATTTCGGAAAGTTCCGGATTGGCCAACAGGCAAATTCCCAATACCAAATCGAGAATACCGGCCGATACGCCCCATCCGTAGCCATATACCTTTTCTTTTTGGGTAATATAATAGCCCAGTTCCAAAAGACCGTTTACAAGGAAAGTAACACTAAATAAGGTGGCTAGTGCGGCATATGAAGTTACGGGTGTACAAAACACTCCTATTCCAACTCCGATAAAAAGTAAACCCAATACCAGAAAAATAAGCTTGTTATTCATAATTTTCTAAGCAATTAAATTAAATCGTATGCTAAAGCGATTGGAAACGCTATAGTTTTTTCAAGTTTGAAATCACAATAAATATACTATTTAAATCTTAAAATCAGTATAAAAATAGTGCCTGATTGGGACAAAAAATTAAAAAGGTAGGGCAGTATGCTCTTATGGAGTATAAAAAACGTCTTGTCATCCAAAGAAAGTAATCCGGAATCGCTCTGAATCCGTCGAAAGATTAAATCTGTGTCCTATAAAATTAAAGAAATTGTATCTGTACACAGTGCTGTCTTTTTGCGAAATTTGTGGGTACAAAAAATAATTTACCAAAATGATCACTATAGAAAAATACAAACCGGAATACCAGTGCTATTTCGAGGCGTTTAACAAGGCCTGGCTTGAAAAATACTTTGTAGTTGAAGCGATAGACGAATACGTGTTGACCCATCCGGAAGAAGCGATTTTAAACGACGGCGGACAGATTTTATTTGCCGTATATCAAAACGAGGTTATTGGTACCGTTGCTTTGCGAAAAGTGGCCGATGGTGTTATGGAATTTACCAAAATGGCGGTCGATGAAAAATACCAGGGATTGGGAGCCGGTAAGCTATTATGTGAAGCGGCAATTGCACTGGCACGGGACTTACAACTTCAGAAATTGGTCTTATATTCGCAAACACAATTGGAAACCGCCGTTGGAATATATCAAAAGTATGGCTTTGTACATAAGCCAATCGACAGCTCGAAATACAAAAGAGCCGATGTATATATGGAGATGGACTTGTTGTACGAATCGTAACGCAACATAAAAAATAAACTCAAAAAGCGAATGTTCCGGAATAAAAAAATTGCCCTGCCAGCCATACCGGCTGTTCTTTTATCGATGATCAGTATACAATCCGGAGCTTCACTGGCCAAACAACTGTTCCCGGTTTTAGGAATTAGTGGCGTAGCGACCCTGCGAATTGGTATTTCGGCAATGGTTTTATATGGATTTTTCCGACCGGATTTTCGAAAATTGACACGAAAAGAACTACTCTTAGGGTTACTCTACGGATTATGCCTCGGAGCAATGAACCTGATCTTTTATTTTGCGATTCAACGGATTCCGTTGGGATTGGGTGTAACACTGGAATTTTTAGGCCCATTGGTGTTGGCATTGGCTGGATCGCACAAACTGCTGGATTGGGTTTGGGCGTTACTGGCCGGATTGGGAATCTTCCTGATTGCTCCATGGAATGAAGGCACTGTTGATGTTTTGGGAATTCTATTAGCGATATTGGCCGGTGCTTTTTGGGCGGGTTATATCGTAATAGGCGGTAAGATTTCCAAAGTAATGAAAAGCGGCGATGCGGTAACGTTGGGGATGTTGTTTGCTTCTCTGTTTGTGATTCCTGTTGGCGTTTTTAGTGGCGATCTGAACATATTAAACGGTAATTTACTACTATTGGGACTGGTTGTAGCTTTACTGACCAGTGCCATTCCATTTAGTCTCGATATGGGGGCTTTACGACAATTGCCATCGAAAACATTTAGCATTTTGATGAGTCTGCATCCGGCATTTGCGGCCTTATCGGGATTACTCTTTTTAAACGAACAATTAAGCCTTATCCAAGGAATCGCCATAGGCTGCGTAATTGCTGCCAGTATAGGGGCTACACTAACAATTAAGAAGTAATAAAGTATCGTTTTAAATGTGAAAAATCAGACTACTAATTGCATTATTTTCTTTATAAATTGCTTTAATCCAAACGTATGAAAGGCACTGGGCAAAACGTATGGATACGCCACATTACCATCTTTTAGACATGTGAAAATTACAATTCGGTAGTGTATGATTGATCGGAATACTATGTTTTAACAACGTATCGAAATCAATTTCCGTATTGATAAAAGACGCGTCTTTTTTTACAGCACAGCAAAAAAATAAAAGGATGATAAGTAAAAAACAGGCAATCTTTTTCATAAATACAGCAATAAAAAATCCCTCTATACAAGTAGTAAAGAGGGATGATATACAGAATGCAAAGGTAATTCGAAAAAGAAATAGAACCAAAGGACTATTTTAGAAAATCAGGGTCAAGATAGGACGGATTGGGATATTTATAAAAGCCTTCTCCAGTAGCAACACCAAGTTTTCCGGTATCGATAAAATGTGTTTTCAGGTAGTCTACCACTTTTTGTTCATGGCCGTTTTTTGTTTTGTCGGCTGCAATTTTATTAATATTATAGGCTGTTGTAATGCCCACGACGTCTAATATTCCAAAAGGCCCTACAGGCGCACCGGTCGCTACCATCCAGGTTTTATCGATGGTTTCCACATCGGCGACACCTTTTACCAAAAGTCCGAGTCCGGCACCCAACAAAGGTACCAGTAAGGAATTCACAATATAACCCGGTTGTTCTTTATGCAAAGGTAAAGCCACCATTCCGATCGATTTGGCAAAAGCCACCACGGTATCAAAAACCTGAGAATCCGTTCCCGGATGTCCCATGATTTCGGCGGTATTGTGTTTCCATATTTCATTGGCAAAATGTAGTGCTAAAAACCGTTCCGGTCGACCGGTAGCAGCAGCAAACTGACTCGGTAATAAGGTGGACGAATTCGACGCAAAAATGGCTTTCTGAGGTGCTACGGCGGCCAGTTTCTGGTAGAAATCAATTTTAATCTCCGGATTTTCAGGAACGGCTTCAATAACCAGATCACTGTTGTCGACGGCTTTGCTTAAATCGGAAAAATAACGAATGTTTTCAAGAGCTTTTTGAACCTGTTCCGACGTTGCTTTCAGGTCTTGCTGATAGGCTTCACCTAGCTTGTGAAACGTTACTTTGGCTTTCTCCAATACGGTATCATTAATGTCATAAATATTTACCGTATAGCCGTGGAATGCCGTCTGAAACGCGATCTGCGCTCCCAAAACACCACTTCCGGCTACAGTTACAATTTGAATCGGCATGATAAATATTTTTTAGTTAAATCGTGTTGTATGCGTTATCGGTTGAAACAATTTCCGGAGTAGCAATTGGAAATCGTATCAGGTTAAAGTTACACAAAATGGAGCAAAAATTGAAACGAAAAAAAGGGTTTTGAAAATAAAAAAGTAACTTTTTTTAGTCACACCGAAGACGGATTGAAATTGTAAAATCCGTAACTTTAAAAGAAAAAACGATGAAAATAAGAGTATGTATTGCCGGTGCTACCGGATGGGCCGGTTCGGCACTAAGCCGGGGCGTGGCAGCGGATCCGGAATTGGAATTGGTTGCCGGAATTTCAAGAAAAGCAAAAGGTCAGAATCTAGGCGCGTTATTAGGATTGGGAGCGGTTTCAGTTCCGGTATACGAAACCGCTACAGAGGCATTGGAGGCAGTACCCTGTGATGTTTTTGTCGAATTTACCAAGCCCGATAGTGCAAAAACAAATGTAATGGCTGCGATCCGGAAAGGAGTTCATGTGGTGATTGGAACGTCCGGTTTGACTGACGCCGATTACAATGAAATTGCGGCATTGGCCGAAGAACATAAGGTAGCGGTACTCGCTGTAGGGAATTTTGCGATTACGGCGGTATTGTTACAGAAATTTTCGGAGATGGCGGCAAAGTATATTCCGAATTTTGAAGTAATCGATTATGCCGACGACCGGAAAGTGGATGCGCCAAGCGGTACGGTACGGGAATTGGTAAAACGGTTGTCGGAAGTACAGGTTCCGAATGAAACGGTTGCCGAAGCCGACAGAGTAGGACCACCGGAAGTTTGGGGTGCCAAGATGAATGGCGTTCGGGTACATGCGTTGCGTTTGCCCAGTTATACCATTTCGGTGGAAACCATTTTCGGACTTACAGACGAACGACTTACGATTCGTCATGATTCCGGAACCGGAGCCGAACCCTACGTAAAAGGCGGTTTACTGGCGATTAAAAAAGTAAGCAGTTTTACCGGTTTTAAAAGAGGATTGGATAGCGTAATGGATTGATAAAAGTAGACCTGATCGGTTGCCGATCAGGTCTGTAGTTAGCTAGAAAGCCACTTCGTCGGGAAGTAAGCCCGATCCGCCAATATAGGGCAGGGCATCGATACGTTTCATATCGCTTTCCGAAATCTCGAAATGGTATACGTTTAGATTTTGTTTGATTCGCTCCGGAGTAACCGATTTAGGTAATGGCAGGGTTTCGTTTTGCAGACACCAACGGATACATAATTGTGCCACCGAAACGGTATAGTTTGCTGCGATTTCCAATAAAGTAGGATCGTTTAGCATTTTTCCGGTTCCCAGTGGCGACCAAGCTTCGATCAAAATGTCGTTTGCTTTACAAAATGCTACGACTTCCGCCTGTAGATAACCCGGATGGTATTCGATTTGGTTGATCATCGGTTTTACGGTAGCCGTTTCCAATAAGGCTTCCAGATGGTGTACCATAAAATTACTCAGTCCGATCGCTTTGATTTTTCCGTCCTGATATAATTTTTCGAAAGCACGCCAGGTATCGGCATTTTTTTGTTTCCAATCGGAAAACTGTTTGGCATTTGCCGGCCAGTGAATCAGATAGAGATCCAGGTAATCCGTTTGTAAGTCACTTAACGTTTTTTCAAAAGCCTTTAGAGTGCTTTCGTAGCCACGCTCGGAATTCCAAAGCTTACTGGTAATAAACAATTCCTTACGGTCAATTCCCGAATCGGCAATCGCCTGACCGATACTTTTTTCGTTTCCGTAGATCGCAGCGGTATCGATATGTCGGTATCCGTTTTCCAAAGCCGATTTTACAGCTAGTACTGCGGTTGCTCCATCGGGTGTTTGCCAGGTTCCGAAACCAATTTCCGGAATGCTAACCCCGTTATTAAGCGTATAATCTGGAATGCTGTTATGCATGATGGTTGTGATTTATAGAGTTATGATAGATTCAAATGTACCAATTCAAAGGTGAAAAGATGTTAAATTCGTGTTGTATTATACCTTCAGTCCGCCAAAAATACTGGTCATAATAATACTGAGAACGATTAGGGTAATGACGATATACATTTTGTCCTTTTCAAGAATAAAAGCAAATAGCGACAGTACCACACGCAGGATTGGTGTCGCGATCAGGGCCAATACGCCAAACTGTATGATCTCGGTAGGGTTTAATGCCATTGCACCTTTTAGAATCCCTTCAAAAGTGGTGTATGCTGCACCTTCACCCTGGAAAGTATGATAGGAAGGAACGGGCGATCCGCCATGATGTAACAGGTAGGCAACACCACCGGCAATGGCCAGAAAGCAGGCTGTTAAAACGCCATAACGCAACACTTTTCCCACCAGTTGCTGTACATCGGTATCTGAAATATGTTTTTTCATAAGGCGTCGTTTTAAAATTTATGGTGATAACCGTTATAAATCATTTCCAATGCGACAAAAGTGATCGCCACACAGAAAATAATTCGCAATACTTTTGGATCCATTCGGGTGAGTAATTTCGAACCGGTAAAAGCACCGGCCAATACACCGATGATCACCGGAAAAGCAATTCCCGGATCCATATACCCCCGTTGTAGGTAAACAACAGCACTCGCTGCGGCCGTAACGCCAATCATAAAGTTACTCGTAGTCGTACTCACTTTAAACGGAATATGCATGGTCGCATCCATGGCCAATACTTTTAAAGCGCCGGAACCAATTCCTAGTAAACCCGAAAGTACACCGGCCACGGTCATAATTGAAAAACCGGCTCCGATATTTTTGAGTTTATACGGAACTTCTCCGTTTGGAGTGGGGTAGGTACTGTTTAATTTCAGTTTATAGGAAAGCGGACTTCCTTCGGTCAAAGCGGACTGGTTCTTTTTTCGCAAGGTCATTGCGGCGGAGAAAATCAGGACGCAACCAAATAAAATGGCAATCGTATTGGTAGGCGTATACACGGCTATCAACGCACCGATAACGGCTCCAATGGTGGTAGCAATTTCCAGAAACATACCCAGTCGGATATTGGTAATTCCTTCTTTTACATAGGCACTGGCCGATCCCGATGAGGTAGCGATCGAAGCCAATAAAGCAGCTCCGATGGCATAACGGATATCCACACCAAAAGCCAGTGTTAATAGGGGAATAACGACAACACCACCGCCCAAACCGGTTAGGGATCCCAAAAGACCAGCCAGATAGGCGCCTAATAAAAGGATTAGGGTAAAGGTTAGTATAGACATAATATTGCGGATTTTAATTTGTAATCGTGTTAATTCAATGCAAACATACGCTCTTTTATTTAAACATATGATGTTTTGAATTTTTTTGGACTAATTTTAACACCGGAGTTTACTGATTCTGATCGAGTATTTTTCGTAATGTAGCGATTCCGGCAGCTTCCTGTTGTGATTTCAGTGCTTCCAGCAACTGCTCGTGTAGGTGATGGTTCATGGCAAACTGGGTTATACCTTTCGGTTCGCGAGCCGCAAAGAAATTACGCAGAATCACGGTAAAACCATAGTATAATTCGGCCAGTACTTTATTCCCGGAGGCAAAGGCAATCGCCATATGAAAATCGATATCGGCATTGGCACATTCCTCCGGGTTTTCCGCGAGTATGGCTGTTTTCCGACGTTCCAGACAGTGTGTGATTTCGGTCAGTTGTGTTTCCGTTCGGTTGGCTGTTGCGAGACGTATGATTTCTTCTTCCAACAATTTTCGAACGGCATTGACATCTTTAAAATCAGCCCGTTGCAGGCGTTGTTCCATATTCAGCTCCTGGTAATTGTTGGTCACCGTAGTACCGGAACCTTGTTTGACTTTAAGGATTCCCGAAATGGCCAATGTTTTTATAGCTTCCCGAATGGTCGATCGACCTACGCCATATTTTTGCATTAATTCCGGTTCGGCAGGAATTTTTTCACCGGGTTGGTAAACCCCGTTTGCAATATCTTCTTTTATACTGTTGACAATCTTGGTGTACAGTTTCATAAGCTTTATTTTATACAAACATAAGATGTTTTGATGATAAGGCGGATGTTTTTGGGACAGATTTGTGACGAAGAACTAAAAAAGGACTTTATTAGCATTAATAAAGTCCTTTTTAAATTGAAAACCGGGTTGGTTTTTTATCTGTTTTAAGATTCGCAGCTACTGCAACTCACCAGATTGGTGATAAATTCTTTGGAAACACTTTGACTACGTTGGTAATACAAGGTTTTTACACCCAGTTTCCAGGCTTCGATCAACAGGCTGTTTACCTCTTTGATTGGCAATTCCGAAGGAATATTCAGATTTAAACTTTGTGCCTGATCCACGAATTTCTGACGGATAGCCGCTTGTTGGATAATCTCCAACTGACTGATTTCTTTAAAGGTTTTAAAAACATCCTTCTCCTGTTGTGTCAACTCTGTAATATGCTGAACACTACCACCATTTAGCATAATACCGCGCCATATTTCTTCGTTATCCAGCCCTTTTTCTTCCAATAGTTTTTTAAGGTATTTGTTTTTACGCATAAAATTCCCTTTGGAAAGTCCGGCTTTATAATAGTTACTACTAAACGGTTCAATTCCCGGAGAGGTTTGTCCCAAAATGGCCGAAGACGATGTGGTAGGAGCAATAGCTAACGTAGTGGTATTACGACGACCGTATCCTTTTAGCAATTCCGGTTCACCGTAAATACGCGCCAGTTCCTGAGTTGCCTTATCGGCTTTATCACTGATGTGTTTGAAAATTTCGGTGGTTTTCATTTTAGCTTCCATACCTTCAAACGGAATCATGTTTTTTTGCAGGTACGAATGCCAGCCTAGTACACCAAGTCCTAACGCACGGTGTCTTTTTGCAAATTTATTCGCAGCGGTCAGGTAATAATTTCCTTCCGTTTTTTCGATAAATTCCTGTAATACGGCATCCAGGAAAAAGATAGCCAGTTTAACGGCTTCGGTATCTTTCCATTCCTCATACAATTCCAGGTTCATCGACGACAAGCAACAGATAAACGATTCGTCTTTTGTAGACGGCAACATGATTTCACTGCACAGATTGCTGGCATTGATACGCATGTTGAGATCTTTATAGACCTGCGGTTTATTTTTATTCACATTATCGGAAAAGAAAATATATGGAAGTCCTTTTTGCTGACGACTTTCGAGTACTTTGGCCCAAACATGGCGTTTTTCGGTATCGCCGTCGATCATTTCCTGCATCCAGTAATCCGGTACGCAAATTCCGGTAAATAGATTTTGAATCGGATTACCTATATTTTTGATTTTTAGAAATTCCTCGATATCCGGATGATCAATATCCAGATAGGCGGCAAAGGCACCACGGCGAACACCACCTTGCGAAATGGTATCCATAGCCGTATCGAATAGTTTCATAAAACTTACAGAACCACTACTTTTCCCATTGTCGGTTACGGCACTACCGCGTTCGCGCAATTCTCCGAAATAACCCGAAGTACCGCCTCCGATTTTTGTCTGCATAATCACTTCGCCCAATTTATGGGTAATTCCTTCGATATGATCCGGAACGTGTACGTTAAAACAGGAGATCGGTAAACCTCTTTCGGTTCCCATATTGGCCCAAACCGGCGAACTGATACTCATCCAGCCGCGTTCGATCATTTCCTGAAAGGATTCTTTTAGCTCCGGGCGAAACAAACGACGTGCTGCAGCACTACAAATCCGGTCGATGGCGCCTTCAACGGTTTCTCCTTTTAAAAGGTAACCCCGGTTTAAGATTTGCTCACTTTCTGAATTTTTCCACCATAATTTTGGTAATGGGGCATTGTCGGTTGCGATTTCGCTATTGGTTTGTGGGATATTTTGCATGTTTAAAAACTCAAATTAAAATAAATCGTTAGCGGTAATACTTTTGTCATGTTTGGTATAGTCAACCGGACGTTTAGCGAAGAAATCATCCAAACTATTCGCAAATACCTCTTCTTCAAACCATGCCATAGCCTGATAGTCTTCCGGAGATACATAGAATACTTTCTCAATACCAATCTGACTAAGACTTTCGTCGATACGGAACTTCATAAAATTCACCAGATCGTGTTTTTTAATGATTTCAATTTCACCTTCTTCAAAGATCCAGTCCAGTATATCCGATTCAACACTGATCGAATCTTTAACGCTTTCGCGAATCAGGTCGATGGTTTCCGCATCAAAATATTCCGGGTGTTCTTCGCGAATTTTGTTTACGATATAAATACCCGCGTTGGCGTGCACTTGTTCGTCTACCGAAGTCCAGGCAATAATATTGCTTACATTCTTCATATATCCTTTAAAACGGGTAAAGGCAAGGATAATCGCAAACTGACTAAATAATGATACATTTTCGATCAGAATACTAAACAAAATCAGCGCAACGACATATTTTTTATTGTCTTCCGAGCGAGTATCCTGTAAAACTTTTGACAAATAGTTTACCCGTTGCATGATTACCGGAATGTCCAGTAATTTTTCGAATTCGTCGTTATAGCCCAATACTTCCAGTAAACGGGAATAGGCTTCCGAATGGCGGAACTCACATTCGGCAAAGGTGCTACCCAATCCGTTGAATTCCGGTTTTGGGAAATGCTCATAAATATTGCCCCAAAAACTTTTTACGGCCACTTCAATTTGTGCAATAGCTAATAAACTATGTTTGATTGCCGTTTTTTCGGCCGAACTCAAATGGGAATGAAAATCCTGTGTATCGGCTGTAAAATCAACCTCACTGTGTACCCAGTACGATTTGTTGATAGCCTCAGTAAATTGCAGTACCTCCGGGTACTCAAACGGTTTATAGTTGATTCGTTTATCGAAAATTGACATATATATAGAATTTAAAATTGAACCTGATTTGGGGAGGTAGCGTCGGGCTTTTTTCCGATCGGAAATAAGCTTGTCCGGTATTTTTCAAAGGTACGACAAGCCTGATTTTTGGTCAAAAGATTTGAGAAAGAAATCCGGATGTTTTATCAACAGCCCCTTTCGAACCTGTAAAAAAGAGTTATCAACAGCAGGCAATTTTACGGAAAGTAGTAGGATTGTGGCGACTTGCCCGGTATCCAAAAAAAGTTATAAACAGCTTTTCTTCCGATCTGTTTTTGTTTTTTAAAACGACTTATCAACAGTTTGTATCCGGTACTATTTTGTGCCCGTATAAAATCGCAGTCGAATAAGGTAATTTTATCTAAAATGATTTTAAATAAGCTGTTTGTAGCCGTATTCTGATTATTTCTTTTGAATCAAATAGTTATAAAAATAAACGCAATTAAGTTGCGTTTACTGAAATAATTGTATTTTTGTACCCGAATGGACATTTCTTGTCCTGATATTTCTATATAAAACATAAAAAGCTATGACAAAAACGACTTATGATGTTATTATTGTTGGAGGAAGTTACTCAGGTTTATCCGCAGCGATGAGTCTGGGACGGGCTTTGCGACAGGTGTTGGTTCTCGACGATGGAAAACCCTGTAACCGGCAAACACCGCATTCCCATAATTTCCTGACACAGGACGGAGAAACGCCACAACAGATTGCCGCAATTGCCAGGGAACAGGTAGCCCGTTACGAGACGATCCGTTTTTATAAGGGTAGCGCAACAGCGGCTCAAAGAACAAACGGGAATTTTGAAATCAAAACGGATGACGGTAGCGTTTTTACCGCCAGACGACTGTTATTCGCGACCGGTTTAAAAGATAATTTTCCGGATATTGATGGCTTCGCAGCTTGTTGGGGTATTTCGGTATTACATTGTCCGTATTGTCATGGATATGAAGTAAAACAACAACCGACCGGAATTATAGCCAATGGAGATATAGCCTTTCATTATGCACAACTTATCTTTAACTGGACCAAAAAGCTGACGATTTATACCAATGGAAAATCGACACTTTCGGCGGCGCAGGTACAAATAATAAAAAGCAATTCAATTGCAATTATAGAAAAAGAGATTGCTTCCCTCGAACACGAGCAGGGAAAATTAAAGAGGATCGTGTTTAAAGATCAGACAAGTATACCGCTTCAGGTGATTTATTCCCGTCCGGAGTTTACACAAAATTGTCCGATACCGGAAGCATTGGGTTGCGAAATAAATGAAATGGGACTGCTAAAAATCGATCCGACTTTTAAAACTACGGTCGAAGGTGTATCTGCATCGGGCGATTGTTCCAGCATGCGAACCGTGTCAGTTGCCGTCGCCACTGGGACTCAGGCCGGTGCTTTTATCAATAATGAGCTGTCGGCAGAAGATTTTGTTAAAATATAAGTCGCTGATTATTAATTGGTAGTGTTTTTGGAAGGCAGTAAAAGTAAAATTAACCCTTCCGGAAGCTTTTTTCCTAACCTTAAAATGCTATTTTTGTTTTTTAATTTTTAACAAATATATATTATGAAAGACTTATTAACGAAGATCAACGCCGAAATTGATGCATTCAAAGCCGAGTCAGAATTACAAGTTGAAAAAGGAAATAAAGCTGCAGGAACAAGAGCTCGTAAATCTGCTTTAGAATTAAGCAAATTATTAAAAGAGTTCAGAAAAGTATCTGTAGAAGAATCTAAAAAATAAGAGCTATAGCACAGGTATTTCGTTTGTAGATACGCTGAACTATAACAACATCGAATGCCACCGGACTACCGGTGGCATTTTGTTTTTGGAGCCATCGGTTTTCTGTATCTTTGCCGGACTAAAACAGGAATACGATATTGCTATTTATTTTTTATCTTAAATTTTAAAAACCTTGGATACCCAATCAAAAACGATAACGCAATTAGTAAAGGACAATCCGCTTTATGTATTTGCCTTAAATTCGGAAGCCGGAGAATTGTTCCAAAATGAAAAAACACTGTTTGTCGGTATCGGAAAAGTCAACGCAGCCTATCATTTGACCCGTGAAATTCAGCTAAACCGACCAGAGTTGATCATAAATCTTGGATCGGCCGGGAGTAACACTTTTACAAAGGGAACCGTAGTAAACTGTACCCGTTTTATACAACGCGATATGGACGTGAGAGGATTGGGATTTGATTTGTATAAAACGCCACTTTCGAACGAGGAAATCGTGTTGGAATACGGAGTAACAATTCCGGGGTTACCGGACGGAATTTGTGGTACCGGAGACAATTTTGAAACCAATCATGATACGACCGATTATACCGTTGTGGACATGGAGGCCTATGCGATGGCACTGATCGCAAAACAGGAACAAATTCCGTTTTTATGTTTGAAATATATTTCGGACGGAGCCGATGGTTCCGCAGCCGAAGACTGGACGATACAGGTACATAATGCAGCAATAGCATTTAAAAAAGTACTCGATTCGATTGTCATTGCTTCTCAGTCAACCGTGTAAGGTAGCGTCTGAAATGGAGTAGCCTTTTTTGTAAGAATGGTCTATAGGGATAGTCCGTTTTTTGGATAATTTTGAAATATCAAAAAAAAAACCATGTTATTTTCCATTCAAACACCGTTAGAAAACGATAAAGTCCAATTATATCCCTTACAGGAATCCGATTTCGAATCCCTTTTTGCCCTGGCTTCCGATCCTAAAGTTTGGGAACAACATCCCAATAAAGATCGATGGAAAGAACCCGTTTTTCGTGTTTTTTTCGACGGAGCGATGCAAAGCAAAGGAGCCTATAAAATTGTAGACAAAGCGACTGGAGAAGTCGCCGGCTGTACCCGTTTTTACGATTATAATGAAAAAGAAAACACGATTCTGATTGGTTATACTTTTTATGCGGTACAATTTTGGGGAACCGGAATCAACCCGTCTGTAAAAAGACTCATGATGGATTATGCTTTTCAATATGTCGCTGCCATTGACTTTCATATCGGCGCGACCAACTACCGTTCGCAGATTGCCATATCACGACTTGGAGTCACCAAAATTGCCGAAGAAAATATAGCCTATCATGGCGAAACGCCCAAACTGAATTTTATCTATCGAATCCGAAAACAGGATTGGGAAACCATCGAAAAAAAATAATCAACCGATAATAAAATGACGACCCGAAAAGAGTCGTCATTTTTTTTAGAAAGAGGTTTGGATCACGTTTTAAACGATAAGCGAAATAGTGATAACCGGAAAGTATTATTTGACTTGGAGGTGACAGATTTAACGCTTATATAACTTTTTTTAAATCGCATTTGCTTAAATTTATAAGATTAACCTTTAAAAAACAGTAAGTATGAAAGCAGTACGATATTTTGGACATAAAGATGTCAGAGTAGTAACCGATATGGAAAAACCGGTTCCGTCGGGGGATGAAGTACTATTAAAAATTGGAGGAGCCGGTGTTTGTCATTCCGATTTACATATTATTGATGAAGGAATTGTTTCGGGAGTTACGTTTACATTAGGACACGAAAATGCCGGTTGGGTAGAAGAAGTGGGACAGGATGTAAAGGGTTTTAAAAAAGGTGATGCCGTATTGGTTTACGGTCCGTGGGGATGTGGACATTGTAAACCGTGTCAGCATTCACAGGAAAATTATTGTGATCATCAGTCAGAACAAGCTTTTGGCGGTGGATTAGGACTTAACGGTGGTATGGCCGACTATATGTTGGTGCCGTCTTCCCGTTTATTGGTTCCCATTCATGACCTCGATCCGGTAATCGCAGCACCTTTAACCGATGCGGCTTTAACGCCTTATTCGGCCATCAAGCGATCGTTACACAAATTAATGCCGGATGAATATGTCGTAGTGATCGGAGTAGGAGGATTGGGCCACGTGGCTTTACAAATACTAACGGAAATGAGCGGCGCTACGATTATAGCCTGTGATATTACTCCGGAGCGATTGGAATTTGCTAAAAAATTGGGTGCTACCCATGCCATCAATTCAATGGATAAAGATGCGGCAGCGCAAATCCAGAACATTACCGGTATCCGAAAAGCCAAAGTCGTAATCGATTTTGTTGGCGCATCGTCTACAATTGACCTTGGCACGAAGGTAGT
This sequence comes from Flavobacterium sp. CAU 1735, assembly GCF_039888695.1. NCBI lineage: Bacteria > Pseudomonadati > Bacteroidota > Flavobacteriia > Flavobacteriales > Flavobacteriaceae > Flavobacterium > Flavobacterium sp. CAU 1735. The sequence continues at coordinate 1,135,346 of NZ_JBDQQQ010000001.1, forward strand.
TGGCCTGGATGGCGATCTGACTATTGTTGGTTTGGGCGGTGGAAAATACGAATACAATATGAATGGCTTACCTTTTGGTGTCAGTATGACCAATCCGTATTGGGGTTCGCGTACTGAACTTATGGAAGTAATCGGGTTGGCCCGACAAAAGAAAATCCATATTGAAGTCGAAAAATACAAGCTAGATCAGGCGGTGGAAGTGTATGACAAATTGCGAAACGGACAGATAAAAGGGCGTGCCGTTTTAATCCCGTAAACCATCATAAATTATAAAAAGCGACTGCTGGAATTTTCCAGCAGTCGCTTTTTTATTGTGATACGGGAAAATAAATCGGGAATTGCGATAAAAATTTTATCTTTGTCGTACAAAAATGTAATCTACATGTGAAAATAATTTCTTTCAGGCATTACTAAAACCGGGGACTGCAAAGTGCTCCCGGGTGTTTTGTTTCACCTCTAAAGAAAGAAATTATGTTGATTTTACAGCATGTCTCCTATATACATCCCAATAGGGAGCTTTTATTTGACGACCTGAATCTGGTTGTTAACAATTATGACAAAATAGCCTTAATAGGGCATAACGGCGTAGGAAAGTCCACGTTGTTTCGGATCATCACCGGAGCTGTACCAATTTCCGGAGGTCAGTGTACTATTCGTACCGAACCGTATTATATACCACAGGTATTCGGACAATTTAACGAGCTTACCGTAGCTGAAGCTTTACGGATTGACAGAAAATTACAGGCACTATCCGAAATCCTCTCCGGTACTGTAACTGAAGAAAATTTTACGACGCTCAACGACGATTGGACATTGGAAGAACGTTGTCGGGAAGCTTTGTGCTACTGGCAATTGGACGGTATCGACCTGAATCAGCCGATGCATACGTTAAGCGGCGGACAAAAAACAAAAGTTTTTCTGGCTGGAATTGCCATACATCAACCGGAATTGGTTTTATTGGACGAACCCAGTAATCACCTGGATCGTGCCGGACGTCAGTTGTTATACGACTTTATCCAATCGTCCAATATAGCGATGATTGTAATCAGTCATGATCGCAAGTTGCTAAATCTACTCGATATAACCTGCGAACTGACACCAAACGGGATTACGACCTATGGCGGTAATTATGATTTTTATACCACTCAAAAAGAGATCGAAAAGAATGCTTTACACCAGGATATTCAAAGCAAGGAAAAGGCCTTAAAAAAAGCAAAAGAAAAAGAACGGGAAACCTTGGAGCGCCAACAAAAACTGGATGCAAAAGGAAAAGGCAAACAGGAGAAATCCGGAGTGGCAAGAATAATGATCAATACTATGCGGAATAAAGCTGAAAACAGTACTTCCAAACTAAAAAGCATTCATGCCGAAAAAATAGGCGGTATCGCCAAAGAATTGCAAAATTTACGAGCTACAGTACCGGATAGCGACAAAATGAAATTTGGTTTTGGACTACCGGCACTACATAAAGGCAAATTATTTTTTAAAGCAACGGAACTAAATTTCTCGTATGACAATAGGCCACTATGGAAACATAATCTGAATATTGAAATCGCAAGCGGCGATCGCCTGACGATAAAAGGAGATAATGGTTCCGGAAAGACCACATTGATTCAGATTATTTTAGGCAATTTGCAACCTAAAACCGGAATAATTCACAGAATACCGATTAAAACAATCTATATCGATCAGGAATATTCCTTAATCGATAATGGTATAACGGTATACGAGCAGGCGCAACAGTTCAATACGGCTGCTTTGCCGGAACACGAGATAAAAATGCGTTTAAATCGGTTTCTGTTTACTTATGATGACTGGCAAAAGCCTTGTAAAGTCCTTAGTGGTGGAGAGCGAATGCGTTTGTTGCTTTGTGGTCTTACGATTGGAAATGAAGCGCCCGACTGTATTGTTCTGGATGAGCCGACAAATAATCTGGATTTGCAAAATATAGAAATTCTTACCGCTTCGATAAATGAATACAAAGGAACCCTGATTGTTGTTTCCCATGATGCTACTTTTTTGGAACAGCTGCATATTGAGAGAGAAATAGTACTATAATTACTTCTTTACACCTGACAGGTTTTTAAAACCTGTCAGGTGTTTGCAATTTTGTGCCTGTATAGATAATTATTTTGATGCATATTGCGAATAAAAGATCTCGATCAATGAATACTAAGGAACGTTGATTGTAGTTTCTCAAGATGCTACTTTTCTGGAACAGCTCCATATTGGGAAAGAAATAATCGTATAAGTAGATGTGAAAGCACGGAATTCAAATTCGTGCCTCCGGGTTGCGTAGATTACTATAGCTGAGATTCTTTTTCTTTACTAATTTAAAAAATAGCCTTGAATCAGTTTAGATAAAGAAAATTATTTGTGTGAATAACAAGTCTAACTAAAATTATAATATAAAAAATTAAGTATAAATACGTATTGTATGATATGATGAAATTTGTTTGCATGTTACAGTTTCCCGTAATGGAATAATAATTTTGTTGACGTTATTTGTGACTGAAAATCAAGATAGATCACCAAATTTAATGTTGAAAAAGCCATTAAATTTTAGGAGTTCAGATCTAGAATCAGGAAAAATATATTGTTTAAAAATTTTAAAATTATGCAAATAGAAGGAGCAGTTATTAAAGAACAAGGTCAACAATTCGCTATTGTTATTGTAAAATCAAATGTCCTTAATTCAAACCAAAGAGATGATATAAGGAGAGAGTTTTCAAAATATTTTTCTGGAATGCCAATCATTCTTATGGCACAAGATTCAAGAGGTGTTCCAACATATTACGGAAGAAAAGATATAGTAGCATTTTTATCAAAATTGGACGTATCTCAGATTCCGTGGAAAAAATTCACTTTTAGTTAATTAACCTGAAGGCATTGATTATAAAACCGTGCTTACGGAATTACACCTGACAGGTTTTTAAAACCTGTCAGGTGTCTATAGGATTAGTTTTTTTATGTACGTATTGTGAATAATAAACCCTTTATTTTTTTATAAATGGTCAATATGTAGCGAAAAAATATGGTTTAATTTATAAAGATTCTATTTTTCACAGATTGCAATTCTTTCTTTTTGAAGAGCGATAATAAAGAATTATTTTTGCAGTCCACTAACTTAATTGACAACTGTTTAATGACAAAAATGACGAATCGTGCCTTATTACAAGGCAGGATTTCGGCACTACTATTGCCATGCCTTTTTCCGATGGTATCCCAGGCACAGGATATCTTATGGGAAAAATCGTATGGTGGTAAACATGCCGAGTTCCTCGCAGACGTACTGCCCACGCCCGACTATGGGTTCCTCTTAGCTGGCAGTTCCTTATCCGACAAAAACGGAAACAAAGAAATGGTTTCGAGCGGTAATTTCGATTACTGGCTCTGGAAAATGGATGAACACGGATCACCCGAATGGCAAAAAAGCTATGGCGGATCCGGTATGGATTTTCTTCAAAGTGTACAACTCACAACCGATGGCGGTTTTATTCTGGCCGGTGTATCGGATTCCCCGAAAAGTGCCGGAAAAAAAGATGATTCCAAAGGTCATGATGACTTCTGGATTGTAAAACTCGACGCCAAAGGAGCCGAACAATGGCAACGCACTATTGGCGGAAACGGTCAGGAGCAACTGGCTTGTATCCGTCGTACCAAAGATGGCGGTTATATTGTAGGCGGTTCGTCCGCATCGGGAAAATCCGGTGACAAAACGCAAGCGAACTTCGGTAACCTGGATTACTGGGTGGTCAAATTGCGTTCGGACGGTACGATCGAATGGCAACAAACCTATGGCGGAAAATACCTTGATCAATTAAAAACAATCGAACAAACTCCCGATGGTGGTTATATCATTGGCGGTTACTCCAACTCACCGGCTTCCGGAAACAAACTCAACGACAATATAGGTGTGGGTGATTACTGGATCCTTAAAACTGACAAACAGGGAGGTATCGAGTGGCAACGTACCATAGGGGGTAATGGCGATGATCACCTGACGGCATTGATCCAATGCAAAACCGGCGGCTATTTATTAGGCGGAAGTTCCAATTCGAACCCGTCGAACGATAAAAGTAAGGCCAACGGTAAAGGAACCGACTTCTGGGTGGTACGATTGGACACGGATGGACAAACCATCTGGCAGGAAACCTATAATTACGGTAAAACCGACCTGTTAACTTCGATCATTGAGAATGACGATCATACGTTTTTGATCGGTGGTTATGCCCATACGGAAGTAGGCGAAGGCAAAAAAGATAAAAAAGACATCAACGACTATATCGCGGTAAAAATAAACGATAAAGGCGAAGAAGTATGGAGTAAAACCGTAGGAAGTGATGGGGAAGATATCTTAGGCCGATTAATCGAAACCCGTGACGGTGGTTATCTGCTTGCCGGAACCTCCAAAGGGAAGCCCTCGCGTAATAAAAGCGGCGGACATGGCGGTAGCGATTTTTGGGTGGTAAAACTTAAAGATCGTTACAAAAAAGAACTGGACAAACCGGCGATTGAAGCCCTTCCGAACCCGGCGCAACAATTCACGAACATCATTGTGGGTTACGACTTCCAAACGGGAACTGCTTCGGTATTTGACCTTTCGGGACGTCAACTGCAACAGTTTTCGATCGATAGTCGTACCGTACCGGTTGACTTAAGTCAGTACCCGGAAGGTATCTATATCGTAGAAATCCGTACCAACGTACAACACAATTCGGTAAAAGTCATCAAGGGCATCCAACCTAAATAAGAAATTACATGAAAAAAATACTACTCACCTTACTGCTTTTAGGGCTTTATGGGACAACTACGGCCCAAGACCTGCCACCTAGTCCCACCGCAATGGTACTTCCGGATATTACCAAACCTTCGGTCGATGCACAGGCAATTACCAAGTTTGGCGACATTCCGATTAGCGAATATACCGGAATGGTTAATGCGGCGATTCCTGTTTACACCTTAAAATCCGGAAAGCTTTCTTTGCCGGTTAGTTTAGATTATAATGCGGTTGGCGTTAAAGTAAGCCAACCGGCCACCTGGACCGGAATTAACTGGGTATTGAGTGCTGGTGGTGTGATTACCCGTACCGTACATGATAAAGGCGATGAAGCGGATAATCTCGATGGTCGTATCACGGCCGATACGATTGTGCCGGCTGGTTTATTAAACGGTTCCATGTATACGGCGTGGCTAAATACGGTTCTTGCTAAAAGACGGAAGTTATACGATATCAAACCAGATGTGTTTACGTTTAACTTGCCGGGCTATTCCGGAAGTTTCTTTTTGGACAAACAGTTTGTACCACGATTGGTTAAAGCGGATAGTAACCTGAAAATTGAGATCATCGGGCCAGCCTCTGATCTAAAAACACGCTTGCGACAATCGAGGGAATTTTGTATCACGACACCCGATGGTATAAAATACTATTTTGGTGGTGATAATGCTACCGAAACCTCTTTTTTGGGTAATCGTATTGATAATCCGTATGTTCCTACGGCTTATTATCTGACAAAAATCCAGCACCCTATAAATGGAATAATTACATTGGAATATGTGAGTGATGATGTTAATCGTACTATTCGATTGGAAACCAACGAAAGCTTAACAGTTAAGACGTGGGAAAGACCTTCTGAGCATCGGGAGTGTATCCGACCGGCGACTACCGAAATGAGCCACGATATAAACACATCCTATAATATCATTGCCAATGGTAAAACGCTGTCCAAGATCGTAGGGAATCAGGGAGCTACTGAAATTCTATTTAACAGCACGACCGGTTCGATTCAGAATTACCGAAAAGTATTAAACAGTATTACGGTAAAAGAAGAAAGTACAGTGATCAATACCATCGATTTAACGTACTATTTTCCACAAACACAAACTACATCAGATCGTTTTTTCCTAACCAAAGTGGAGTTTAATAAAAACAAAAACTATGGTGCCGGACGTAAATACGAACAATATGAGTTGGAGTATTATGAGGCTGGTCTTTTACCTAGTCGGAGCAGTCAGGCGAAAGATGTATTGGGCTATTACAACGGAAAGTCAAACACAACTGCATTACCGCAAAATACAGATCCGTTGTTTTATAATTACTATTCGAATCTGGCTGATCGTAGTTCTGATTTTTCTTATGCCGTTAAAGGTGCTTTAAAAAAGATCATTTTTCCTACCAAAGGGTATACAGAATTTGAATATGAAATGGTCAAATCGAAAGAACTGGATTATGGGAATACAGGAGTACAGATGAGCATTTGGCGGAATAATCCGGGGAGAAATCCGGTTAATAAAACATCGACAACTGCTTCCATTATGGGGAACCCTTACGAAAACCCGGACGGAACCTTTGGTTTTACCGGAATTTATATGGATCAAACCATTAAAGGGGTGGCAAACATTATCAGTAATAGTCAAATGGGACACACTGATGTAATCATTTTGAAAATTACGGATATAACGGATAATACCGTACAGCAATTTACTTTCCGAATGCCGGATGGTAACCAGCAAATAGGGACCGGAAGTTATGACTTTTCAGTAGATTTTACATTTGATGTGAAAAAAGACCATCAGTATTATGTACAACTGTATAACAATTACCAATTTTCGACGATGCAATTCGATGCCGAAGTATATTTCGTTTATGTAAAAGGAATGAAGTTAGTCGATGACGGCCCACTTCGGGTAAAACGGGTTACCGATTATACGGCCGAATCTCAAAATGCTTTTATCAAACGATATTATTATACGGGATTGGCAGATGTTGCTAAAAACCCGTTAGATCTGGCTGTTTTTAAAAAGAACTATTCCTATACAACCAGTTGGCAGTTGATGCAATGTTGTAATGGCGGTGGCGAAGCATCGTTGGAACACAAACAACAATTGGATATCAACTTTAAAACACTCTCATCACAATCCCAAATACCGTTATTTCAGCTTGAAGGAAAGTACGGAGAAGTGATTGTGAGTTATGGAGGCGATAGCTTTGAATTAGGCGGAAAATACAAACGTTTTTACAACGTGCCATTGGCTATAAACGAAGATATCCATTTGGTAGGTAGTACTGTTTTTCAGGGCGAAAGAGGTAGTTATATGGGGAATGCAGAAGATATTTACCATGGAACGCTAATGGAAGAGGCCGATTTGATTAAACGCGGAAACAATTTAGTTATGGTGCGGCAACAAACGTATGCATATCAGTATGAAGATATGGCCAGTATTACGGGTATTATTGGTGGATATGCCTATTATAACTGTTTGTTCCCTTCGAGTGGAGCCGATAATTTAGATTTGGCGAAGTATACGTTAATTGCCCGTAAGAAACAGCTCATTCAGAAAAAAACAGTCGATTTTGTGGGACCATTTTTAAGCACAGCCATAACCACAACAGAAGATTACCGCTATAACAGTTTGATCGGATTGCCTACTTCGGTTATCAGCAGTACCAGTGAAGAAGGTACCGTAACTCATGTAACTTATGTCTATGCAGATCAACCGCATTTGATTCCCAATACAACACCAATACAACAAGAAGCGATGGGCAAGTTGGTGGAACTTAATATGGTTTCGGAACCAATGATGGTAAAAACGTTTAAAGGGCCTAGTGATGGACTTCCAACGGCGCAAGGAACCAAAGTAACGCTATTCAAAAGCTGGAACAACAATCCGAACCGGATTTTACCGGAAATTATTCGTATTTCAAAAGGAGCCGGTGCTTTGGAAGATCGTATCCTGATTGAAAAATACGATGGATACGGAAACATGGCGCAGGTGCTACAAAAAGACGGCGCTGCGACCTATTATCAGTACAACAGTCGCAACCAATTGCTGCTTAAAATAGAAAACTATGCCTCGGGAGGTTCCAATGATACGGCCAATCCGATTCCATTACCGGAACTAACACCGGGAGCACCATGTGGACTAAATCAGAGTTATCCGGGAAGTATTGTAACCATGTTCTATTATGATGCCGTTACGAAGTTATTAACCCGAACCGTCGATACGAATTGCCGCAATACCTATTACGAATATGATAGTCTGTTACGTTTAAAACGTATTAAAGACCATGACGGAAATATCATGGAAGAATATGATACCAATTATAGAACCAACTAAAACCAGCAGTATGAGAAAATTACTTATGGCCTTATTGTGCGCGCCGGTTTGGATGGTGGCACAAACGAATTCACAAAACTGGACCAAGAAAACCAGCTATCGGGAGGCCAATAGCGGGCGACCGGCTTCAGCGGTGACCTATTACGATGGATTGGGCCGACCGGTACAGCAAAATATAAACAAACAATCCGGCACCGGAAAAGATCTGATTACCCATATGGAGTACGATATGGGACGTCAAATAAAAGAATACCTGCCGTATCCTGCCACGACTAATGATATGAGTTATCAGGCGGGAGCGCAATCGGCAACGTTAAGCTACTCGCAATATAGCGGACAATATCCCTTTAGCGAAAAGCTAGTGGAGTTATCCCCATTGGCACGTACCTTAAAACAGGGTGCTCCCGGAAGCGATTGGCAGGTCAACCCGAATGCGAATACCGATCATACCATAAAAATGGACTATCTGACCAATGGTGCAAACGAAGTCAAAAACTATTTTGCGACAACCTCTTGGGATAATACCAATGGTGTTTATACGATACAATTGCAGGATAAAGGATATTATGCGATCAGCCAATTGTATAAAACGATTGTTAAAGACGAGAACTGGACTTCGGGAACCAATAATACCACTGAAGAGTTTAAAGATAAAAATGGTCGTGTGGTTTTAAAGCGTGCCTATAACAATGGGGCGCATGATACCTATTATGTATATGATATCTATGGGAATCTGACGTATGTGATCCCACCGCTGGTGACCAATCCGGCTTCACAGTTGGACGATTTGTGTTATCAGTATAAATACGATTCCCGTAATCGTATGGTCGAAAAGAAACTACCGGGCAAACAATGGGAGTTTATCGTTTATGATAAAATTGACCGTGTGGTGGCCACCGGGCCGGCTTTATCACCTTTTGGCGGTACACAAACCGGTTATCTGATCACCAAATACGATGCTTTAAACAGGGCTGTATATACCGGATGGTTACAAACGGCATCTACCCGCGCAACTATGCAGGGACAATACAATGCTGCTGCGACCATAGTGTCAGAAGAACGACTTAAGGTTGGTGTTACGCAAACTGTCGACAATGTTACAATTAGTTATACCAACCGGGTAATCCCGACCAGTGGCATGACACTGCTGACGGTAAGTTACTACGATAATTATACCTATGTCAATGCCGTTACACAGCCGGATGCACCGCTTCAAACCGAAGCGACTTCAGTGACCGGACAACCGACCGGAAGTTGGGTACGCGTAATAACGACTCCGTCGGAAACGCTTAACGAACAGAGTTATACGTTATATGATCCGAAATACCGTCCGATTCGTTCCTATACGACCAATCATTTGGGCGGTTATACCCGAGTAGACAGTAAACTGGATTTTAGCGGAAAAGTAGAATTTACGCAAACCTATCATAAACTGAATAACAGTAGTCCGGAGTATACGATCAAGGATTCTTATACGTATACCGATGAAGATCGATTGCTGACACATGTCCATCAAATTAATGGCGGTGTTGAAGAGCTTATTACCAAAAACAACTATGATGAACTGGGTCGTTTGGAATCCAAAATCGTAGGCGGATCGGATATTACCGGAACCAGCGGTATGCAAAAAGTAGACTACCGTTATAACATCCGCGGCTGGTTAACCGATATTAACAACAGTGCCCCTTTGGGCGATCCGGGACTTGCTTTGGGCGAAGGCGACCTATTTGGATTTAAGATCAATTACAATCAGGTAACGGAAAGTGACAATGCTAAAGTAATATACGCTACCGAAAGTCAGGATGGTAATGTATTACCGCTTTATAACGGGAATATTTCGGAGACTTTTTGGGTAACCAGTAATGATAACGTTCTTAGAAAATACGGTTATACCTATGATGCGATAAATCGGATGACGTATAGTTATTATCAGCGGCCGGAAACCGGAAACCCTGCTACTAATTCCTATAATGAATATGTACGGTACGATAAAAATGGAAATATCACCAACTTATTTCGTAACGGAAATCTGGACAATCAGGTTTTTTCAATTCCGATTGATGAGCTGACTTATTTCTATAACGGAAACCGCCTGATGCGGGTAAACGATCTGACCAATAATCCGGAAGGATTTAAGGATAACGGTTATGGGAATACCTATAACGATTATGCCTATGATGCGAACGGTAATATGACTCAGGATGCGAATAAAAAGATTACGAATATTGTTTATAATCATTTAAACTTACCAACAGAAATTCTGTTTAGTGATGGTAATAAAATTGCTTATATTTACAACGCAGCCGGAGTTAAGGTACAAAAAAGTGTCCTGGATGGCGGTAGTACATCCCGTGTTGATTACCAACAGGGCTTTCAATATGAGAATCAGGAATTATCGTTTTTCCCACATACGGAGGGCTATGTTAAAGTAACGGAAGGTAACTATTTTAACTATATTTATAATTATACCGATCATTTAGGGAATGTTCGTATGAGTTGGACCTGGCACAAGAAAAATGGTAGTCTGGTCATTATGGAAGAAAACCATTATTATCCGTTTGGGCTTAAGCACCGTGCCTATAATGTAGAATCGTATACCTATGCCATGCCAATGGACGGTTCTCCGGGATATAATATACCCGAACTGGTTGGTGAAACGGTTGATAATCCGAATCCGTATAAATATAAATACAACGGAAAAGAGCTGCAAGACGAGTTGGGACTGAATATGTATGACTATGGAAATCGTAATTATGATGCTGCTATAGGTAGATTTATGAATATGGATAGATTTTCAGAAAAATATTATCATAAGAATCCATATCATTATGGGGCTAATAATCCTGTAATATTTAATGATATTAAAGGCGATAGTATTATGATATATTCTAACCAAGATAAATCGTATGTTAAATATGAAAATGGAAATTTATATTCTCGAAATACTGAAACGGGGAAATGGGGTTCATATAATGGTAAAAATTTAAAAATAAATAAAGACGGAAGTAAAACTATTGGAGGCTTTTTAGGTAAAGCAATGACTGCACTTGATAAAATTAGAAACGGAGGGACATCAGGAAATGAATTAATTACTACGATTCAAAATAACTCAAAAGATATTAGAATTAGGGAAGGAGAAAATGCTTCATCTGGTGTTGCTGGTGGTGTAACTTGGAATGATTCTAATAGTGATGTGGCAGGAACAAGTAGGCCTTCATACATTGGACTAGCTCATGAATTAGGACATGCATATGATGGATTAGATGGGATTATGAACTTTAATACTATTGGAACTATTGGAAATACAGAAATTCCTGCAAATGAACTAATAGCTATGCATTGGGAGAATAGAATTAGGAGTGAAAATGGTATCTCTCCACGCTCAAGTTATGGAATGGGAAATAATGGACAAGCTGTAGGACAGAATATAAATAAATATGGGCAAAGCTTACATTTTTATAAACAATCAGTAATTCCTTCTATAAGTTTACAAACTCAATTTTCATCATCTGGTTTTAAAGTTGTTCCTGTAACGACTGGAGCAACTACAGTTGTAATACCTTATCAATATTAAATATTTATGAAAACACTATATGGTTTAATCATAGGAATTATACTTGTTATACAAGTACCTAAAATGATTACATTAAAAGAGTATTATTGTGGTTTTGGTGTCATATTTAACAAAGAGTATAAATATCCTTTTGTCCAATCTGACTATAAAGAGCCATTCACTCCAACTATAACGCAGCTTAAGAAAGCTGAGAATTTATTAATGATAGGTTACTATGACTATAAAAATAAAGTAATCGATAGTTTTAATTCAAATAAAAAAACAGATATTAAATTAAAAGAACCTAAAAATGTTAAGAAAAGATTTTCTAAATATTATAGACAATATGCAGGTTATGTAAATAGTTCTAATGATAGTATTATTTATATTGGGTTATTTAATTTTTCTAACTCAAAAAAAGCATCTATTTATTTTGAAGGTTGGGATAAAACGCTATTTTTAGGAAGTGGAGAATATTATGAAAATAACCAAGAGTCCTATTTAATAAATCTTAGCAAAGAAAATATATCTTTTAAGTAAACTTCTACAAAGTGTATTTATGAAAGGATCCCAGATAGCGCGGATTTGTAATCCGTGTAATTAAAACTAAAAAACTACAACCCCGATAGCGCGGATTTGCAATCCGTGCAATTAAAACTAAAAGCTACAACTGTAAAAAGTTGTAGTTTTGTTTTTATAGGATATGCGGTTTTTGTGTATTTTAAACTAAGCACGGATTGCAAATCCGCGCTATCTGGGTGTCGCAGCAACTGCTAGTGCAGAGGGAGGTGTAAGCAAATCAGTTTTTTCAGAAGTAGGTAAAGTGGAATCACTTGCGGAATCGAAAAATATTAAGAGCATGCAGTCAGGTCTGAGATCTGAAAAGGTAGTTGGTGAGATCTTGGATAAAATGAAATCTCCTGAAGGTTTTGATGTTTCTAAACATACAATTGGAGGGTATTTTTCAGAGGGTACTTATTATATAAATGAAGGAAATCATAGAATGGGGGCTGGATTACAATATCAAGTAGAAACTGGAAGTTCAATGTATGTTGATAAGTTTTTAGAAACAGGATCTTGGACATCTAAAACACCAGCCGCTAAGACATATAAATTTACAACTAATACAGATTAATACATGAACAGATATAAATTTAAAAAAAGCGAAGTTTATAAAATAAATTTGCCTCCAAGTTTTCAAGATATTGAGACTGTAAAAAATAATTTTGATTTGTCTAATTTTAATAATGTCTCAATTCTTTTAAGTAGTTTTTCATTTGATACAGAAAAGTTTGATTCATTTATTTTGCATGATTACGTTCAATATTTCGCTGTAGACAAAAAATTTCTTTATTTTTATGAAGAGAATAAAAATTCACCAATTAAAAAACTTTCTGTAAAGCAGAAAATCATTCTAAATTTAATCACAGTTATAGATAAATATGATTGTTTTCTCTTTTCACTCGAAGCTTTGAGTATTGATACGAAATTGCATTTGATTTTTCTATTTAGTTATCTAACAAATTATAAATATGAAAAGACTTTTATCTGTTTTGACTATTTAAAGAATGATCATGATAGTACAAAAGTTGAAATTAATTTATTAAAACCAAGTTGGCAAGAAGATTTACTAGAGAAATTGGAATTTAATGATTAGATTTTGGTAATCTACCTGATAGCGCGGATTTGTAATCCGTGTAAATAAAGAAAGAGCAAGCTACAACCCTAAAAAGGTGTAGTTTTGTTTTAACCCGATAGCGCGGATTTGTAATCCGTGCCAATAAAGAAGAAGCAAACTACAAACCCGATAGCGCGGATTTGTAATCCGTGCTAATAACGAAAGAGCAAACTACAACCCTAAAAAGTTGTAGTTTTGTTTTTATAGGGTATGCGGTTTTAGTGAATTTTAAGCTTAGCACGGATTGCAAATCCGCGCTATCTGGGGCTAGATTTGCTACAAGACTTTCTAATTCAGGATTATTAATAGAACATAATCATAGTCATCCTTATCATGACCTAGGTGAAGGTTCAAACAGTGATAAGAGCTTTAAAAAAGAAATTTTAAATAATATCTCAAGCTACAATGAAAGAAATCCTGATAAAAAGTCAGTAATACCAACTTTTAATGTATACTTCAACTATAAATATAATTCATATTGATGATGAAAAAAATGATTACATCTTTAATTGCTATCTTGCTCATATCTTGCTCTACATCTAATAAATATATAGCAGAGGCTAGTTTATGTAATTCTGATATTGACAATTATTTTAGTGTTAAACTAGTAAAAATAGAGGGAGATTTACAAAAATTAGTCGTGAATGCAAAAAATAATTTTACCAATAAAATTAAGAAAAAACCAGAGTTCATAATAATTAAACTTTCTAAGTCTTCTTCAAATCCTATGATTAATATTGATGTACAAGACTATCTATACAATAATAAATTTGATAAAGAAATATTCAATAATAATTTTGTTTTTGGATGTGTACTAAATAACACATTAGTCTTATTTGAAGGAGAAGAAAACTATGAATATTTTAAAGATTATTTAGCAATTACAAATGAGCAACTTTGTGTAAAAATTATATACAGTAAGTACACAAACGCTTATTATCATGTATATGAATTAAAAGGAAAAAATTTTATATTAAAAGAAAGTAAATCTACTTCTGATATATATACAGAGTAAAACCCGATAGCGCGGATTTGTAATCCGTGCCAATAAAGAAGAAGCAAACTACAACCCTAAAAAGTTGTAGTTTTGTTTTTTATCTATGAGCCATGTCAACAAAATATAAAGCCACAACAACCGAAAATGCCTATTTTATTACCCTAACTGTAGTAGGATGGATTGATGTTTTTACCAGAGTTAATCAGAAAAATGGTATTGTAAAAGCATTACAGTATTGCCAGAAAAATAAAGGATTGGAAATATATGCCTATTGTATTATGTCAAGCCATTTGCATTTACTTTGCAAAGCTATTAATGGTTTTATACTGTCGGATGTAATAAGGGACTTTAAAAAATTTACTTCGAAGAAAATAATTCAGACTATAATTGAAGAACCGGAGAGTCGGCGTGAATGGATGTTGGACTATTTTAAAAAAGCTTGTGAGCATTTAAAAAGGAATCAGCAATATAAAGTTTGGCAAGATGGATATCATGCAGAAATTGTTGAAACCAATCGATTTATTATCCAGAAAATAAACTATATTCATAATAATCCTGTCAAAGATAAAATTGTAGTTTGTCCGGAAGATTATTATCATAGTTCGGCAAGAAATTATGCGAATTTAGATAATGATTTAGAGGTTATTTTATTGGACTTATTTTAGTGGGCACGGATTACAAATCCGCGCTATCGGGGGGTTAAATTGAAAATTTAACAATATGGATTTAATATGGCTTTTTCTGTTGATTGTTACTGTCTTTATATCAATAAAAGATTTGATGAAATCGAAAAGACTACCTAATGACAACGTATATAACTTCTATCAAAATTCAAGGTTTTATCGCCTTTTAATTTTGGTTATTGCTTGTATAGTTGTTATTATAATGGTTATTGTAAGAAAAATTATTTAATAAAAAATAAATCCGCGCTATCTGGGGCTAAAATACTTAATGTAAATGAATAAGAAAATGATTATTCCAAGTCTAATTATGCTATTAACTGTTGGATGTAAAAACAGCAATAGTGATTCAAATATCGTACGACAAACCGATAGAACTACTGATACTGTTTTGGTATCAAGGATTGATTCAACTTCAATAATTAAAGAAAAACAAAAGACTGAACAAGAAGTAAAAGAAGTTGCTCCAGATACAACTATCAATAAAATTCTTATGCTTGAAAATGGTGAATCATTGCAGAAATTTTATAAGGATTATAAGATGATTTCAACAGTTGATAGATTGAGAGAAAGCCCAATAGTGATTTTTAGCAACTCTGATAAATCTCAATATTTATTAGCATACCAATACGAAGGTGGTTCAAAAAACAACTTCAGTTGTTTTGAAATTGGATATTTTGATAATGATAAAAAGTTAAGTAAAGATTCAAGTTACAACACATCTGATAGAATTTTTCAAACCGAATCAAAATTAGTTCTCGGTCTATCCTTAGATGAAATCATAAAAATCAAAGGCGATGGTTACAAATCAAAAGATGAAAATGGAGAAACTATTATAACTTATAGAATTGATGATTATGAAAAATCTCCATTTCTATTACGATATAATATGCCAGGCTATTTCATTGAATTTAGGTTAAAAAACAATAAAGCAACCAGAATTACTTTTGGTTTTGACTATCCTTAAATAATTGCGTAAAAGTCATTAAGCCCGATAGCGCGGATTTACTTCGTCTGTTCGGCTAAAGCCTCGGGTGTAATCCGTGCTATTAAAATTAAAAACTACAACCCTAAAAAGTTGTAGTTTTGTTTTTAGAGGGCATACGGTTTTAGTAAATACTTTCTAATCTTAGCACGGATTACAAATCTGCGTTATTGGAAAAAAAACAATCAAGATTATAGATGATACAAAGATTACAAAATAAACGTATTAGATTAGGTATAGTCTCAACAGTTTTCTTATTTATTGGTTGCAAACAAAATCAATCGAAAGCATTGTGTGGAACATGGTCAATAAAAGAAATGACTGTTAATCAGAAAAATTTCTCACCATTTTTATATGTCAATACATTTGGCCTTCATTGTAATGATAAGTCAGCGTGGTTTCATGCTTCATATTTTTTTGAAAGTGATAAGTCAGCACATTGGGAAATTGTAGAAAATAAAGGAGTTATAGATTCCATTAGAATCAAATCAAAAATTAAGATTTACAACGACAATTTTAGTGTTAAAATTGTAAAATCAAATGAAACAGAGCAGTTTCATTTAATCATGGAATCTAAAAATGTATATATAGCGGCGTATAAGATTATAGATGATTATTAGAGTTATACCCGATAGCGCGGATTTGCAATCCGTGCCATTAAAACTAAAAACTACAACTGTAAAAAGTTGTAGTTTTGTTTTTAAGGGTATACGGTTTTAGTGAATACTTACAGTTACAAGTCCATACTATCGGAACTAGCTACAGTTATTTTTTGTTCATAATAGTCAATCCAATTGCGTATTCTTCCCACATACATTTTAAGATAATTTTCAGTAAAAAATATATTGGACCAATCAAATCGTTGTGCTTGTACACCAAGATAAAATACAAAAATTGACGCTCCGGCATCAGGAATTGATTCCATTTCTGTTTCTGATAAATTTCTTATTTTTTGATAGCCATTTAGAAAGCTTTTTGCTTTTAATTCATATTCATTTTTGTCAGATTCTATAAAAAATAACTGTTTGCAAAAATAACCTACATCTAAAATTAATGACCCATTTCCGCAATTGTCAAAGTCAAAAATGGTGATTTCATTCTCATTATTGACACTCAGATTATCATACCAAATATCTAAATGAACGATTCCATTTTTATTTTCTAATAAATTACGTTCTTTAATTCTCGTTGCTATTTTACTACCAATTTCTTTTAAGAACTTCATTTCGTCTAAATCTTCGTCAAAAAAAGGTTTTAAATTGGTATAGGGTTGATTCAGAAGTGTTTCAGAATCATAATTTATTCTGTCAATTTTTTTACTTTCGGTTACGTTATGAATTTTAGCCATTAATGAACCAATGGAAAAACAAGTTTCGTTGGACATAAATCGCATTTTTTGGCCTTCAGCAAATGAAAAAAGTACTGCATATCGAATTCCTTCAGGAGCATTAATTTCTTGAATAAAGGTTCCATTACGATCTGAAATTGGATAGGAAACAGAAAGCGAATTTTGTTTGAGTAAATTCAGAAGTTCTAATTCTTGCTCAATTTCTATTTTTGTTCGCCATTTATGACAATAAACTCTAAAAACAAATTTTGTTTCATGATCCGAAATAAAGTAAGTATGATTTACTCCCGTTCTAAATAATTTACAATTAAGATTCTCTGATAGCAGGTATTTTTCTTTTATAAAATTCCCTAATGCTGTTTCTGATAATGTTGAGGCTAATACTGGAAAAGTTGTCATTTAGTTCGGTTTTTTATTATTGTGGCTAATTTATTACTGTGTATAAGGCGTCAAATAGATAGGTTCCTGATACCTATGAACAAGAACGACATTCAGGTGCTAATTTAAAAATAATTAAGAAATAGTATAACCCGATAGCGCGGATTTACTTCGTCTGTTCGGCTAAAGCCTCGGGTGCAATCCGTGCTGTTTCCAACAGCATTCGGCGGGATACAAGGTAGGGGCAAGCTTGTACCTTTTTCTATTTAAGCAGAAAATAATAAATCACAATCCAAATTACTGTAAAAGTTAGTCCTACATACAATGTGTTTAGATTTTGTTTTAAATCTTTTTTTATCACTAGTCGGTATAAAACCCAACCTATAAAAACTGTAAAAAAAATAATTGGAATATAGACTCTGAACATAATTTGTTTTGTTGATTAGTTTGGTTTAAGTCTAAAGTTATCTTGATTTAGATTGATAATAAAAATAAATAAATTTATTGAAAATGAGTTAGATATATGTGATTTTTGTAATGATAACAACATTAATATTCCCGATAGTTCCCGATGGCGCGGATTTATAATCCGTGCTAATAAAACCAAATCCGCACCATCGGTTTTTGTTTTTCTACAATATCTTTGTGGAAATTTATAGAATAATGACAAATAAAGTAACCGCTAATATCGATAAACTTGGAACAGTCGGTCTGTTTTTAACAGCGTTCTTTTCACCATGTTGCTTTCCGCTTTTTGCTTTTGGAGCTTCTGCTCTTGGACTTGGAAGTTTTGAATTATTTGGAGGTTGGACAATGTGGATTTTCCAGGCGATGGTTTTGATTTCACTTGTTGGACTTTTTATAGCTTACCGAAAGCACCGATGTATCTATCCTCTGTTGGTTGGCGTTCCAAGTGCACTTTTAATATGTTACGGTTATTATTTCGCTAGCGATGGTACCTATTTTATTTATACGGGAATGTTTGGGCTGTTTATTGGTACTGCCATAAACTACTACCGAAACAAACTTCACGGAAATTGTGATACCTGTACTATTTACAACGGCAAAACCGTTGCATTGGAATCAACGATTAGGTGTCCGAAATGCGGGCATAAAAAAACGGAAATGATGCCAACAGATGCATGTGAGTTTTTCTATGAATGTGAAAACTGTAAAACACGGTTACGACCATTGGAAGGTGATTGTTGTGTGTATTGTAGTTATGGAACGGTAAAATGTCCACCGATTCAGGCTAGTGGAAATTGTTGTTGATTTGCCTGTCTTTTGTTTTTAAATACATGTGGTTTTAGTGAATACTATAAGAACTTGGCACGGATTGCACCCGAGGCTTCAGCCGAACAGACGAAGTAAATCCGTGCTATCTGGTGTAAAAGAAATTAAAATATGAAAAGTAGATTATTCGTTGTAGTCTTTTTGTTTGCTAGCCTTATTAATAGCTCTTGTAAAGATAATTGTAATAATGAGTTAGCTGTTGAAGAGTTTAAAAAAGATCTTCAAACTGTGGCATATTCAATAAAAAACACGAATATAAATTTGAAAGAATTACCATTAGTAATCCAAAAAATTGAAAAAGTGTCTTCTATAGAATCGGAATCAGATAGCAATTATTTGGGTAAATTTCATCCTACATCATCAGATGTTATGAAGTGGACGAATTGGTTTGAAAATAATAAAGAAAAATTATGTTTGGACAACAAAAATAATATTTATTATTTAAAGGAATAAATCCGAGTTATCGGGATTAATAAAATGAATTTGCAGAAATATATTTTAGATAATAAAGAAGAATATTATCAATTAGCAATTGAATATTATTATAATATTGATGAGGATCATCGGAATGATCTTAGTAAGATTGTACTTAAGTCCATATCAATTCTAATTGATCATAAATTCATTCCAACACCTTGTGTTAAGATAAAAATAGAACTTCATCATCAAACGGAGCAAAAAAGAATTAGCACTTACTACTTATATCTTAGTGAAGAAAAAGAATTTATAGATGAATTTCTAATAGATAATGATTAAAGTCAGAAACCCCGATAGCGCGGATTTATAATCCGTGCTAATAAAACCAAATCCGTGCTATCGGTGTTTTTATTCAGTTTTTGTTTAATGCCCAGATAATTGCTTTTTCTTTTGTGGCTCTAAATAGTGTTGTGTGCTTTTCTTTTGGTTCGTCGGAAAACTTCCATTTTATGTTTGCTCGGTTTTCGGATTTCAATAGCGCTGCCAATTCTTTTGTAAAGGGGGCAATATCTTCCGCATTTGAGCCAGCAAACCAAATTCGTTTATCAGTTGATGGAAATTTTGCTAAATGCTCTTTTGCAGTTCTTACTAAATAATGATTATTCCACCATAGCGAAGGGTCAAAAGCAATATAATTGTCAAACATTTCAGGTGCTAAGAAAAATGTTTCCACTACAAAAAGTCCTGATGCCGATTCTCCGATAATACTTTTTTCGCTCGTTGTTCTGTAACGTTTCTCAATTTCAGGGAAAAGTTCCTCTTTTATAAAAGCTCTAAATTTTTCAGAACCGCCAACAACAGGTGCTATTTCCTTGTCTTTTGCTACTTCGGTAAAACCTGTTAAATCGCGTCTTCTTTGTGTGTTTTCTATTCCCACGAGAATAATTGGTTTTATTTTGTGCTCTTTTATAAGTTTAGCCAATGTATTTGCAATGTGTGGAAAGTCTTCTTTTGTTCCACCGTCTGCCATATACATTACCGACAATGAGTCGGTGTTTGATTTGTAGTTTGCCGGTGTCCAGACATTAATTATCCTTTCTTCTCCAGCCTGTTTCGATTGAATTTTAAAAGTTTCGTGTTCCGGAATTGGATCACTTGGTTGTGATACGTTTGAGCAACTCATAAGTGTTACCAGTAGAAAAATAAGGGTGTAATAAATACATTTCATTTGTTTTATTTTTAAGTTTGGTTGTTGTATGCTGACGCACAACTTTGTTACGATATATAAGGCGTCAAAAAGATAGGTTCCTGATAGCTATGTATAACAAGAACTACGTTCACGTGCTAATTTAAAAATAATTAAGAAATAGTATTTCAAAATCTTTAATCGGTTTCCAACGGCATTCGGAGTAACATAGCGTGTCCGTCCTTTTCTTTTCCACCAACACCCAAAACCAAGCAATAAACGGGTGTTGAGGTACCAATAAACAAAAAACCTACTCCAAATTGGAATAGGTTTTCAAAGGGAGAACCTTAAGACTATTGATGTTTCAGTAATCGTTATTTTTTGTATTCTTTTACGATTTGATTTATTTTACCAAATATGGACTGATCTTCTTTATCTTTCATTTCGATTTCAATTCTGTCTCCAAAACGCATAAATGGAGTTGAAGCTTTTCCATCTTTTATTATTTCTAAACATCTAACTTCAGCCAAACAACTTGAACCATTCAGACTTCCTTGGTTTGCGACTGTTCCGGAGCCGATAACAGTTCCGGCCATTAATGAACGCGTTTTAGAGGCATGTGCGATTAATTGACCAAAATCAAATGTCATATCAATTCCTGCATTAGGAGAACCAATACATTTGCCATTTAAAGTTGAATATAATGGTAAATGCAGTTTTCCATTTGTCCAATCGCCATCGAGTTCGTCGGGTGTAACAACAACTGGAGCAAATGATGTCCAGGGTTTGGATTGATAAAATCCAAATTGTTTGGATAGTTCGTTTGGTATCAGATTTCTTAGAGAAACATCATTGATAATTGTGATTAGTTTAATATGATTTAAAGCGTCTTCTGAATTAGTTCCAGCTGGAACATCATCAGTAATAACGGCTACTTCTGATTCAAAATCAATACCCCATTCTTCGTTTTCAATCGTGATGTCGTCATTAGCCCCAATAAATGCGTCAGAAGCTCCCATATACATTAACGGGTCTGTCCAAAAAGATTCAGGCAATTCAGAATTTCTAGCTTTACGTACCAGTTCTACATGAGTAACATAGGCACTTCCGTCTGCCCAATGATAAGCTCTCGGAATTGGAGCTAAAACTCTTACAGAAGAAAAATCAAATGTATTAGGGATCTTGTCTGCGTTTAAGTCTTGATAAACACGTTGTAATTTAGCCTCAGTTTCTTTCCAATTATCGATTGCAAATTGCATAGTTTCTGCAATTTCAGGCACTTTTACAGCTTTAGTTAATTCTTTATTTACGACTACTAATTGTCCATCTCTGGTTTTGTTGTCAATTGAAGCTAGTTTCATTTACTATTTGTGTTATTCGTTTTTTATAATTGTAGTTAAATTATTATAAGAACAACAAATTTAGACAAAAACATTGAAACGAACCCAAAGGTGATGAACATCATCGCTTATCTCTTATTTTGTGTTAACAGAAACAAATCTTCGGAACCACAATCCGACGCTCGGAATTACTTTAAACTAAAAAGAGCATACAAACCAAATTGCACGCTCTTTAAAGACCAAAATAATCAGAAGGATAAAACCATCAATCATTCAGATTATATAAAGATACGATAAATAAAACAAAAAATACTGATTGAATGGTTTTTGTGATAAGTTTATGATAAACGAAGTCGTTTCAGACCGCGCGGATTTATAATCCGTGCTAATAAAACGAATCCTAAACGTTTTACACCTGACAGGTTTCCAAAACCTGTCAGGTGTTTATTTAAACAGTTGATTTGATCAAATATTATTTATTCTCGGCTACATACTCGAGTATACCGGATAGCGCGGATTTATTTTATCAGTTTGGCTAAAGCCTCGAGTGCATCCGTGCTAATAAATCAGATGACTATTACAAATTCCGCTCAAACTATGATTTTAATGTAGCCAAATAATCGGCAATAACGTCTTTTTGGGTTAAATCAATAATCCGTTTTTCATACCAGTCGACTAAAACCATTTGCAGGTCTACACCAATAGCATACAGAAAATTGATTATCCCGGAATTGTCGGTTGTCATTTCGATTTCAGAAGCAAACGAATCGAACCATAGATAGGTTATACGATCATTTTCGGCATATAAAAAAATGGCAAAGTTGTGATAAACAAAACAACTCGCATTTTGAATGATACTTCGATACGACCTAAACGTGCTGTTTTTTACAAAATCAGGTTCGGCAAGTGGTATAAAACCATGGCTGATCAATTTTGTAGTCAAATCGGATATCATGATTGCTAAATCGAATGTAGGAACAGGACGGTTACCGCCAATGGGACGCGTAGTAAAATACTGTTCGCTTTCCGGAACCATTTCCCAGGAATTGCGTTCTTCGTCTTCTAATGCTGTCAATAGTGTAAAAGCCTCGTTTATAAAACGGACATTATTAACCGAAGTAAACTCATAACATAAAAAAGAATCCTCATGAAAATAGGGCTCCATAAGCGTTGTTTTAGCGATAGTTAACAAAGCTATCAAAAGTAAGTGATCAAAAATAAAAATTCTTTGTTGTTACGTTTTTCCGTAAAGGAAATGCTGGTTTATTGTGGTTCTTTGCGATGAATTATAACGTAATAAAGGAACATTATGGCATATCGAAAAGGCTATTTTAAAAAAGACGGAACCTATGTACAGGGGCATTTTACAAATCATCACAGAAGGAGTTATAAAGGCGGAAATGGCTGTATGATTTTAATTGTACCGGCACTTCTGATGCTGCTATTTTACGTGTTATAGGTTATTTTGGCTATTTGTTTACACTGATCTGGTAGTGTGGATTTGATAGCGGATTTGATAGCGCGGATTTATAATCCGTGCTAATAAAACAAACCCTAAACGTTTTACACCTGACAGGTTTCTAAAACCTGTCAGGTGTTTATTTAAAAAGTTAGTCTGATCAAATATTATTTATCCTCGGCTACATATTCGAGTATATCTCCGGGCTGACAGTCTAAGGCCTTACAAACGGCTTCCAGTGTCGAAAAGCGAATTGCCTTTGCCTTTCCTGTTTTTAAAATGGAAAGATTGGAAAGGGTCAGATCGACTTTTTCGGAAAGCTCATTCAGCGACATCTTTCGCTTGGCCATCATAACATCTAAGTTTACTATTATCGGCATATATTATATCGTTAAATCGTTTTCATTCTGAATTTCGATACCGCGTTTTACGATTTGAGCAATTACAAACAGGATCACAGCCATAAAAAGCCATACATCGGCACCATCGATATTTAAGATACGCAAGTTAGGAATTCCGGCACCTTGTTGGGTAAGCCATTCGGAATAATGTAGGCCGTAATACGAAAAAAAACCGATGCCCAAAGCCAGATAAGCTATGTTTAGAATAAATTGGCGTAAGGCACTACTAAAAGGATTGGCAATGTTTAATTTTTTGTCGACAAACAGTTTTACGATCAGATAAAACAATATTGCTTTTAATACGGCTACGATGGTCATAATAATGGCAATGACAGCAAAATGACCTCGATCTGATTTAAAAAGACCGGATAAATAATCGGCTCCCTCCCAAAAGTTGTGTACGCCATCCGGGTTGATAAAAAGTGAAATAATAGTGTTTACGGCAATGCCGCCCGCTTCTACACATAAGCCGATAAAAATGATCCAGGAAAATACCTGTAGTACTTTCAATATCTGGTTGGTGGTGATTTTAATTTCCATAAGATGATGATGATTTAAAATTTACAAGACAAATATCAGTAAAAATTTATTGAAAAACAATAAAAATAAATTGAAATACAAAATATTTGTACGTTGAGGTTTAAAATGAAATATTCTTATTTCCGGTTTTCCGTAAGGAAATCGCGGCTTGCGGACTGTTATTTGCGGGTAATTACAAACAATAAATAAGTAGATTATGGAAACGATTCAGGCGATTAAACCCGGACCAAAAAGACAAACGGACAAAGGAAAAGACGACAAACGGCAACGGGTTACACCGGACAACAAGCCAAAACATCCAACTTTAAAACCGCATAAGCATAAACGTAATGATTAACGGTATTAAAAAAGAACGGAGTCTGATAAAGACTCCGTTTTTAATTATTGATCAAAGCTATATAGAAAGGGGGCTTGTCGTATAAAACGAGGTTGCTCCATTTCCTGTAGCACAAAATTGGTCAGATCGGTAGCACTGATAAAATCACCGGGACAATCGACCAAAGACGTATGATACGAAAACGATTCGTCGGTTTGCCGGATTAAAGGCAACCGAATCATCGTCCAATTCAAATCACTTTGTGCGAGTAATTCGTATTCCTTTTGTTTGTCATATGTGGTATCCGGGAAATGATCATACATCCATTGAGTGGCCATTTGTACTGTATCACTTTTAGCATCGGTTGGTGTGTTTACATTTAATCCGGTTGTTACAATATAACGTGACAATTTATAGTGGCGCATGGCTTTTATAATATGACTGGTTGCGGTACTAAAAATCGTGGGTTCGCCCTTGGGTTGCCCAAGTGTACTCACTACCATATCACAGTCCTGTAACAAAAGCAATACCGATTCAAAATTGCGGGCATCGCCTTTTATAATTTTAAGCAAAGGATTTTGAGTATCAAAATTTTCGGGATTCCGAAGTAGTAATGTAACGGAAAAACCTTTTTTAAGCAGTTGTTGTACAAGGTATTTTCCGGATTTTCCGGTGCCGCCAATTACGGCAATTGTTATAGTTTTCATTGCGATTGTTTTATAAAATTAGAGAATAAAATACCGGGACTCCATTGGGAATCCGGATGTTCAGGAAGCATTCCTAAACCGGGATTGATATTTTATAAAACAGTTCGAATACGACTAAGATACAAAAAAGGAAGTAAAAAAGTCGCTAATTTTTAAACTCGGAACCGATACTGTTGCTAAGATCATAAAGCAACCACTGTTTTTCTAGTACGGCATTTTTTTCATTTTTCAGCAATCGGATGAAGTCTGAAACACCAACCGGTTCATTACCGTTACCATGAATCAGAACGATACTTCCGGAAGTCGCCAATTGTCCTTTTGCAAGCCAGGCATCACTACCAATTGGAATCAGCCCGTAATCCGTTACAAGACTAACGACTTTGTTGTCCGATACCAGTCCGGGAAAACGGAAAAATACGGAGGGGATAAGTCCTTGTTCGAGCATCACAATCTCATTTTGTAATATTTCGTAGTTAACATCGGTACCGGGTTTGAGCAGGAAATTGTCCTGTAATGGGAACTTAGGATCATAAAAATGACTATACGTATGATTGACCCAGGTAATACGGATCGCATTATTCTTTTCGAGTTGTTGCAGCCACCCGATGTCGTTGCGATGGTTTTCCAGAAAATGTCCGGATAGGGAGAGCGCTACCGGAACCGGTTTTTCAATGGAGCCAAATGCAGTCATAAGATCGTTGAAAATGTTCCGATCCAACGGTTTGTGCGACGGACAAAGGTCGATGGTTAGTGTAATTCCTTTTTCCTTTGGATAACCATGAATAATCCCTGCATCCTGTAACGAAAAAGATTGGGAGGAGGCATATTGCAAGGCTTTTAGATAGGGCGTGTTCTTAAATTGTTTTTTCAGTGTTTCCCAGGAAGCGGTTTGTACCTGTAATGCGCTAGCGGGTACAATCCGGGTTTCGAGTGTCGTACAATTTACGGTTAGATACTGCAGTTGTCCGTTTTGTTGGAAACGCCTTAAAACAATCAGATCTTCCCGGTTGAGTTGTCCGTAGCCGGTGTAACGTGTGTATTGGCGAATGTCAGATTGCGCATTCGCAACGGTAACAAGCAGGTATAACAAAATCAGAAATAAGCGTTTGAATGACATCACAGACTATTTTTAAACAGTATTGAAAGTACTAAATTCAATGCAATTTTAGCGATAAATACCAAGAATAATAAGTATGCTTATAGGATTCAGACAAAAAACAGACTGTATTAAGTCATTATAGGTCATCCGTTACAGTCTGAATTTTGTTTCAAAATTCAAATGACTTGTATCATGTTTAAAATAAAACAGTCGTCTAATTTTGTATTGTTAAACAATAATGAAAGCGTTACAGACTCTTTTCAATGTACACTCAGAAATTAATTTAAATCATGCCGATGCCCATACAAACGACTGTAAAAGAAAGCGAAATACTTATTGTGTATTTCTCACATACCGGTAACACAGAACAACTGGCCGGCTATATAAAGGAAAAAACCGGTGGTACCAGTATTCGGCTCGAATCGGAAATAGTGTATCCAACCGATCACCAGTCAGCTGTACATTTTGTCATGGAACAGAATAAAACGAATGTATTACCGGAGTTGAAAAACAAAATTGAAAGCCTGAATAGGTATAAAGTAGTGTTTTTAGGTTTTCCGGTCTGGGATAAGCGCCTGCCGCCACCGGTACGAAGTTTTTTAAAACAGTTTGATTTAAAAGGAAAAACAATACTGCCGTTTCATACCCATTCCGGTTTTGGTTCCGCAAACAGTATTCCGGAAATTCGGGAATGGTGTCCGGAAGCTACTATCGGGCCAGCCTTTTTGGAAAATGGTGATGCTGTTACAACGATCAAACCAAAAGTAATAGAATGGCTGGAAGAAGTATTGGGAAAATAAAAATCCCTGAGATCAGGGATTTTTACTAGTATTAGGATATGGAATCAAAACCGGAATTAGGCTACTGTTGTGGCAAATTCATCCTGTGGTAAACGTACTTTTTTAAAAGTCGCAAAAATATCATTTTCGGTATCGCGGTAGCCCAAAGCCAGTACCACAACACTTTTTAGTCCTTTTTCCTGTAAACCTAAAAGGCGATCGAATTTTTCCGGATCGAAACCTTCCATTGGCGTGGAATCCACGCGTAAATCGGCAGCAGCAATCATCGCGGTTCCAAGGCCGATATAGGCTTGTCGGGCGGCCCATTGGAAATTGTGCTCGTCGCCGCGTGACAAGATACCGTTTACCAATGCATTTTTAAAATCGGCTAGATTTTCAACCGGAATTCCGCGTACGGTCGCAATATGGTTCATATAGTCTTCAATTTGTTCAAGGGTGACTTTTTCAAATGCAGCAAAAACCAGCAAATGCGATGAATTAGCAATTTGTGTATTAAAAGAGCCTTCGCCCAATTCTTTTTTAAGCTCCGGGTTTTCGACTACAATCAGGCGATACGGTTGTAATCCGGTTGAGGAAGCCGATAGATTGGTCGCATTAATAATCTGGTCGATGGTATCGGGATTTACTTTTTCGGTGTTGAATTTTTTAGTCGCATAACGCCAGTTAAGGCTTTCGATTAATTCCATGATAGTACAATTTAATGATTCTGAGGACAAAGTTCGAAATAAGTTGTTTACTTTTGTTACTAACAAACAAAAAGTAATAGTAACATAGAGGTAACAAGCGGGATATGGAAACACCAATTCACTCACAAATGGCCTGTGGTAAGGCAATAATGGCGGTACACGATGCAATGTATGTTTTGGGCGGTAAATGGAAGATTTCGATTATTGCGTCGTTGCTATTTGGAAAAAAACGCTATTCCGATATTTTAAAAGATGTCGATGGAATTTCCGGAAAAATGCTTAGTCGCGAATTAAAGGAAATGGAAATAAATCAATTGATCAAGCGTACTGTGATCACGACGCAACCGGTTAGTGTGATGTACGAACTAACGCCTTATGGCGAAACGGTACAACCGGTAATTACGATTCTGGCGCAATGGGGAATTGCACACCGGGATCTGATTACCAAAGGAACTGCCGACGCAGGATTGTAATAAAACTTGCGATACGTTTTAAAAAATAGTAACTTGAAACGTTATAAACTAAAACAAGAAACGATGGCCTGGAATCCCGAACTATACGATCAGTTTAAAAAAGTCCGCTACCAGCCGTTTTATGACCTGGCGGCTTTTATTCAACCGAAAGAAAACCTTATAGCAATCGATTTAGGTTGCGGAACCGGAGAACAAACGGCGATTTTATCCCGACAGTTTCCCGGAAGTCATTTTACCGGGATTGATGCTTCGGCCGAAATGCTGGAAAAATCAAAAGCGTTTGCAAATGAAAATCTGCATTTTGAACAGGCTACCACCGAATCCGTTATCAATTCCGATCAAAAATGGGATCTTATTTTTAGTAATGCCGCGTTACAATGGTCGCCGTATCACGAAGAATTGTTTCCCAAACTCATTTCCCGTGTACAGTCCGGTGGACAATTAGCAATACAAATGCCGGTGCAAACGGAGAATATATTAAACCGGATTTTATTGGATCTGGTTCAGGAAAAGCCCTTTTCGGACTATTTAAAAGGGTATAAACGCGATTCACCGGTATTGTCTTTGGATCGGTATGCGCAGATATTATTCGATAACGGAATACGCGACATGCAATTGCTACAAAAAGTGTATCCGATTATCGCGGAAGATCATAAAACCTTATTCGATTTTATTTCCGGAACGGCCTTATTACCTTATACAGAACGGATGGACGACGAGCAACAGTTGCATTTTAACCAAGTGTTTCTGGAACGAATCGCGGCACATTTTCCAAAACTACCGGCATTATATGCTTTTAAACGAATAGTGTTATACGGCGTAAAGATGGTTTAAGATAAAGAATAAAGAGGAAAGAATAAAGAGGAAAGAAAGGGATCGTGTGGAATAGAGGTTTAGGGTTTATATAAAATTTAGTTAACGACGTATTCCGATATCCGATTTTTATATAATTTTCAATTTATATTTATTGATCAAATAAAAAGTAAGTATGGCCGCCATTAAAACCAAACAAACCGACGCCGATGTTCACGAGTTTATCGACAGCTTTGCCGCTACCGAACAAAAAAAGCAGGATAGCTATGCTTTAGTAAAGATCATGCAGGATTTTACTGGTTTTGAACCTAAAATGTGGGGACCATCTATCATTGGTTTCGGGCGCTATCATTATAAATCGGAGCGAAGCCGTCAGGAAGCCGACTGGCCTTTGGTGGGGTTTTCACCGCGAAAAGCGGCTCTTTCATTATACATTCATATGGGGAATGAAGAACAGCACCCATTGTTGGAAAAGCTCGGAAAATGCAAGATAAGCAAAGGCTGTATTTATGTCAAAAAGCTGGCGGATATCGACATTGAAGTGGTTAAGGAATTAATGGGGAACACGATACTGCAATTACACGAAAAATACGGTAAGTTGTAAAAGGGATTCCTGCATTGTATAGAAAATGAAAGCCATTTTTGAAACCTTTTCACCGGAAAACCCAATAATAGCGCAATATGTAAGCTATTATTATGTGGACATCAAACCGGATAATGTAAGAACCGAATTTACCTGTTTTCCACATTATAACAATGTTATTTCCCTTTATCGATCGCACGAAAGAACGCCCGATGGGATCATGATCTATCATCCCGACAGGAAACCGTTGCAAATGTTTACGCCGGTTCGGGAACAGG
Organism: Flavobacterium sp. CAU 1735; assembly: GCF_039888695.1. NCBI lineage: Bacteria > Pseudomonadati > Bacteroidota > Flavobacteriia > Flavobacteriales > Flavobacteriaceae > Flavobacterium > Flavobacterium sp. CAU 1735. Next base: position 1,165,474 of record NZ_JBDQQQ010000001.1, read on the forward strand.
TGATGGATGTTATTCAATTAGGGAATCTCCACCGGATTGTTATCGTCTTTAATCCGTTGGGAATCGAACAATTTTACCAACAGGATTTTTCCGGATATATAACCGATTTTGAATTTTTTACCGAAAAAGAACTCCATCAGCTTTTTACAGCGGAACCTTCGGAACTAACCCGCTTACTGGATCAGTTTTTAGAAAATCGGTTTCACCGCTATCACAATGTTTTATTGGAACAATCGATAGCCTATATATTCCGGCATTATGAAGATTTTTCGATTGCGGCAATGGCCGACGAACTCCAAACCAGTCGCCGACACCTTGTTCGTATTTTTAAGGCGCATTTTGGGGTTTCCTTAAAGAAATTTCAGCAGATCGTACTTTTTAGAAAAACCATGAAACACAAACTTTTTACCAATCAGGATAAAAGTTTTACGGAACTGGCGTACGAATATAATTTTAGCGATCAGGCGCATTTGAATAAAACCTTCGAAAAATTTACCCATCATTCGCCCAAACAGTTTTTTAGTAAGGGAACGCTATTAGGTTCGGCCGATACCTTCTGGCATTTCACAAAATAGTAGGATGTCTCAATTTTACAAGTTTTCCGTTTTTAAAAAAAGTAATCTTGCTATTCCAAACCTTATAAACAAACCAAAAAATATGATAAAGCCAAACTTTCTTCAAACAATAACGATACTATTGCTATCGGCTACAACCTTTTCGCAGACAACAGACAATCCGGAACTTCAAAAAATGGCCGATGATGATCAAAATGCCAGAAAGCAACCGAACATTGACTGGACGATTTTAAATAAAGAAGACAAAACAAGACGCGAGCGAACCGCGCAATTGTTTAAAGAAGATCAGGTAAAAACCGCGAAAGACTATCTCAATGCGGGGATAGTATTTCAGCACGGTAGTGATTCGATCGATTCGGCTATGGCGGTTAAAAGTTTTGAAAAAGCCATACAATTGGACGAAACACTGAATAAATGGTGGTATGCGGCGGCGGTCGACCGTGATTTGATGCGAAGAGGAAAGCCGCAGATTTACGGTACCCAATTCGTTAAAAACAGAACCAGCGGTCGGTGGGAACGTTATAAAATCGATCCGACTCAGATCACGGACGAACAACGAAAATACTATAAGGTGGAAACGCTTGCCGAACAGGAAGCAAAAGAACGGGCGATGAATTTAAAATCGATTTCAGCGTATTATAACGAACAAAAATCAATTGATCCGATGATTAAGTTAATCAAATCGGAAGTCGCCAAAGGGAAACAATCGGAATACGATGTTAGTGAAGAAAAGATCAATAGTTTTGGATATGAACTGTCCGAATCGGGAAAAACGAACGAAGCACTGAAAATTTTAAAACTAAACACCGAGTTGTATCCGAAAGGTTTTAATACATTCGACAGCTACGGCGAAATATTACTACAAACCGGAGCGACAAAAAAGGCGCTTCAGGCTTATCAAAAATCATTGCAATTAAACCCGGATAATGAAAATGCAAAGAAGGTACTCGAAACGCATAACATCCGAATTAAATAAAAGCACCATCTAAAAAGTGTTTTCAAACTCCGAAAGTATAGTACTGTCGGAGTTTTTTTATTTCATAAAAAACCAAAATAATGATTTGTTGATTTTTAAATTATTGACTATTAGCTTGTTGTTGAAATAAATATATTTTTTAACTACATACTTTGTAATACTATGTATTTTGTTTTTATATTTGTCACATGAACGAAGATTTTACAACCAAATGGATCTCGCAACTCAAAAAAGGCACATTGTCATTTTTGGTGCTTAGTATTCTAAAAGATGGAAAAGAATACTACGGGTATGATTTAATCAATGAGATTAAAAAACGAACGCAAATCGACATCGCGGAAGGGACGCTTTACCCGTTGATGAACCGATTAAAAAAAGAAGAACTGGTAGCCTCAAAATGGGTCGAACAGGAATCGGGTATTCCAAGGAAATATTATACGATTTCCAAATTGGGATTGCACACTGTAAACGAAATGAAAATCTATTGGGACAGCCTCAATACAACGATTAATTCAATATGAAATTTAAAGAAATAGCTTTCCGGGAACCAAATTCGAAGCGAATTTACCTGGATTATATCGCGCGTATTCAACAGGCGATAAAGACACTGAACGCAGCCAACCAACAGGAAATTTTACTGGAAATCAACAGCCATATTTACGAAAGTCTGATGTCGGATCCGGATTCCGGAAGAGAAGAAGTAGCCCATTTACTGGATATTTTAGAAAAACTAGGACAACCGGAAGTCTTTTTAAAACCATTGGTAGCCGAAAAAAAATTGGAGGAAGCGACACGTACGTTTAACCCGTTTCAGGTGATCAAAGCTCTGGTATTAAACATCGGAAATGGAATTTCCTATATCATTTTTGCGGTTTTATACCTGTTGTTATTTGGATTCCTGTTCCTGATCGGTGCCAAATTGATCGATCCGGAAAACGTAGGTTTCTTCTACCGTGCAAATGATATTTGTATTTTGGGCTACTACCGAAGCTATGGTGTGACGCATTTGGAATATGAAAAGTTAGGCAATTGGTTTATTCCATTGATGCTGGTTTTAACCGTGCTTTTCTATTTTATGATTACCCTGTTACTCCGATTAAAAAGAACCTTAAAATCGTAAAAAATAGCTATGAAAAAAGAAATTAAGGTCGGTTTACTAAGCCTTTTTGTTACCGCATTTGGATGGGCACAAAAAATCGACACGCAAAAACTGGATTTGTATTTTAAAACGCTGGAAGCCAATAATAAATTTATGGGAAGCCTGGCGATTTCTCAAAACGGTCAGCAAATTTATGCCAAATCGGTTGGATATGCCGATGTGGAACACAACCGCAAAGCGAACGAAAATACAAAATACCGTATTGGATCGATCTCGAAAACGTTTACGTCGGTTTTGATTTTTAAAGCTATCGAAAACAAAAAGTTAAGCCTGAATCAAACCATTGAAAAATTTTTTCCAACGATTGCCAATGCAAATAAAATTACGATCAGTCAACTGTTAAACCATCATAGCGGAATCCATGATTTTACCAGAGACGACGATTATGAAGACTGGAATACCAAACCAATGACAGAACGTGAAATGGTTGCCCTTATCGCCAAAGGGGGAAGTGATTTCGAACCGGGAAGCAAAGGGAAATATTGCAATTCCAATTATGTATTGTTGACCTATATTTTGGAGAAAACCTTTAAAAAACCGTATTCGGAATTGGTACAAATTTATATTGCGAAACCACTGGGCTTAAAAAACACCTTTTTTGGAGGAAAGATCAATACCGAAAATAACGAATCCAAGTCGTATAGATTTGCCGAAACCTGGCAAGCCGTACCGGAAACGGATATGTCCATTCCGATGGGTGCCGGCGGTATGGTATCCACTCCGGGCGATTTGGTAGTGTTTAGCGAAGGCCTTTTTAAAGGAAAACTACTTAAAAAGGAAAGTTTGGACGCGATGAAAGCCATTGAAGACAATTATGGCCGCGGACTTTTTAAAATGCCGTTTGATGATAAAATTGGCTATGGGCATGCCGGAAATATCGATGGCTTTAACGGTACTTTTACCTATTATGCCGATGGTGATATCTCTTTTGCGATGACATCGAATGGGGCGAATTACAGTGGAAATGCGATTGCATTAACGATTTTAAGTGCGATTTTCAACCAGCCGTATGATATTCCGGAATTTAAAACCTATGCGGTAAGTCCGGAAGCTTTGGAACAATATCTGGGAACCTATTCATCTGCCGAAATTCCGGTAAAAATGACGATCACCAAAGAAAATGGTGCGTTACAATTGCTAACACCCGGTCAGCCGGCAATTGCGTTAGAAGCTTCTGCAAAAGACCAGTTCCGATTTGATAAAGCCGGATTAATTCTGGAATTTAATCCAGCGGAAAAAAGTATGGTATTAAAACAAAAAGGAGGCAATTTTATGTTTAAAAAAGACCAATAACCGGTTTTAATATTGATTTAAAGAAAATAAAAAAGGCTGTCTTAGTAGTAAGGCAGCCTTTTTGTATTTTGGAAATGGTATTACTGAAATAAATCGTTAAACTCAATAAGATTAAAACGACAAAAAATAATAAAATAAATTGCACTTATTTTAATAGCGCTGTTGGTGTTATTCCAAATTGCTTTTTAAAAGCAAAGGAAAAATGGGATAAATCTTCGAAACCGAGGTCAAGATAGACTTCGCTGGGTTTTTTATGTTGTTGTTCGATCAGGTAATAGGCTTCGGTTAAACGCCGTTGTTGTAACCAGTTTCGCGGAGAAGTCTGAAAAATTTTTTGAAAATCCCTTTTAAAAGTAGCCAGACTTCTGCCGGTGAGATAAGCAAACCGTTCGATCTTAACATTAAAATGGTAATTTTTGTGCATAAATGTTTCCAGATCGATTTTATGCGGTTCCGTGAAATCGAATAAGGTATCTTTTAATAAAGGATCATAGGCAAGCAATAAGGTAAGTGCCTCTTTTTGTTTGAGCGTTATAAAAGCCGGAGCCTTATCTTCCAAAAGATCCTGATACTGTAACAGGGATTCCATAAAATAACGGAGATGTCCGGAATCCGAAAGCGGAATATAAGCGGTGTCGTAGCGTTTGGGATCGATTGTGATTTTATTTTCGATACTGAAATTGTTTAGTAATTCTTCTTCAAAAAGAATCGAAATTGACTGAAATTCCTCATTTTCCAAAGGTTTTTTGATAAACTTCAACAATTGTTTTTTACGCGCAAAGTAAAGATCTCCTTTTCGGAAAACATGCCGGTTTGTACCATCGTTCAGTTCCATTTCTCCGGAAATAACCATAGACAAACTATGGGAGTGAACAAATTGTTCGCCTTCCCGGAATGCCGCAGCATGACAGGAATAGCGGATATTATCGGAAGTTGTTGCCATAAAAAATCGAAATAAAAACCTTGTCAGTTGTTACGCTGACAAGGATATAAATGTACTATTTTATTTGAAAAATCAGATTAGTATTGCCTTTGGTTCCAGATATTCGTCCAATCCGAACGAACCGTATTCGCGACCTAATCCGGATTGTTTAAATCCACCAAACGGAGCTAAAGGATCGTGCTTAAAACCATTGATGTTAATTCGTCCGGCTTCAAGTTGTGTCGCCATTTTCAGCGCGCGGTTTTCGTCGGCGGTACTGATATAGGCCGCCAGTCCGTAGGTTGTATCGTTGGCAATCGCGATGGCATCCTCGTCATTCTCATACGGAATAATGGAAAGTACCGGGCCAAAAATTTCCTCGCGGGCGATACGCATATCATTGTGAACATTGGTAAAAATAGTAGCTTTTACAAAGTTCCCGTTTTCCAGTCCTTCGGGATTCCCCAATCCTCCGGCGAGTAAAGAAGCACCTTCTTCGATTCCGGTTTGGATATAATGCTGTACGCGTTCAAATTGTTTTTCCGACACCATAGGCCCGACATGAGTCGTTTCATTTTCGGGATTTCCCACTTGTATTGTGGCTACAGCTGCTTTGGCAATACGGTTAACCGCTTCCAGTTTTGTTTTGGGAACCAGTAAACGAGTAGGAGCAACACAAGCCTGCCCGCTATTCATATAGGCCCCGAAAACCGCCTGAGGAATTACCTGTTCCAGATCGGCATCATCCAGAATGATATTGGGTGATTTTCCGCCCAGTTCCAGAGTAACTCTTTTTACCGTATCGACCGCTCCTTTGGCAATTAATTTTCCGGTGAGTGTAGAACCGGTAAACGAAATTTTAGCAATATCCGGATGACTGGTAATCGTAGCACCGACCACATTTCCGAGGCCGTTAACCATATTATAGAGTCCTTTAGGCAACCCGGCTTCATGGATACATTCGGTTAATAGTTGTGTTTGCAAAGCACTCATTTCGCTTGGTTTTACAACCACGGTACAACCGGCCGCAATGGCTGTGGCGAGTTTATTACAGATAAAACTATTGCTCGCATTCCACGGTGTGATAATTCCAACCACACCAACCGGAGTCATTTGTACCCGGGTATTACCGGCTATACGATTAAAATCAAACCCGCGTAGCACCTCGATCATGTTCGAAAAAGAAGTGATGGCATAATGGATACTCGTAGTGCAAAACTGGCGCGTTCCACCATATTCGAGTATCATAACTTCGATAAGCTCTTTTTCCCGTTTCTGAACGGCTGTTTTTAGTCGTTCCAATAACTCGATACGGGTTTCGATACTACTTTTTGAAAAGGATTTAAAAGCTTCTTTTGCCGCGGCAATGGCTTCCTGGGTATCAGTTTCATCACCTAACACCACTTCGCCGATTTTTTGACGGTTAGTCGGGTTGATCAAATCAAAAACCATTGTTCCTTTTGGGCTTATAAAAGCACCGTTTGTGTAAACTTTGTCTATTCGTTTCATTGTGTTTCAATTTTGATATAGCAAAGTTCCCACAAAAATGAGATTAGCATTTTGTTGAGAAGCTCAAATGTACTTTGTTGTATGGCTCATAAGGTTTTGTTTATTTGAGTAAAGCAGTTGGCGCTATTCCAAATTGTTTTTTAAACGCAAAAGAGAAATGCGAAAGATCTTCAAAACCAACTTCAAGATAAATTTCAATTGGTTTTTTCCTTTTTTCTGTAAGCTGATAATAGGCCAATTCCAGTCTTTTTTTTGTCAACCATTTTTGAGGTGTAGTATTAAACAGCCTTTTAAAATCCCGATTAAAAGTGGAAAGACTGCGACCGGTAAGGTAGCCCAGTTTTTCCAGGGGCATATTAAACATAAAATTGCGTTCCATAAAATGAATCAGATCCACTTTACCCGGTTCATCGAAATTAGCTAAAATCGTATCAATGTTTGGATCGATTTCTCTTAAAATACTGATGGCTTCGGTGATTTTTAAGGAAGCGATATGCTCCGGAAAATTACCTTCTAATTCAAAATAAGGAATCAGAGATGACAAACAACTTTCTAATAAGGGATGCGTATTAAAATGATATATTTTATGTTCGGAAAACAATTTTTTTGGGATATCTATTTTTTCATAGAACTTTTTAAGTCGTTCTATAGTCAAATGCATCACAACTGTTTTGTGTGGCTGACCATTTTTGGGGTAATTGATTATGGTGGCCAATTGATTTCTGGGAATCAGAAAAATGTCTCCGGTTTTAAAAAAGAAAGTACTATCGGCCTGAATGATTTTTGTTTCCCCGGAAATAAACCAGATCAACATATGCTCGTCAAACATAATATCCGATTTGAATAATTTATCATCATAACTGGAAAGTTTGATGTCCGGAGTGATGTATTTCGCCTGATATTCCATAAGATAGTATAAAATAGTTTTTTATAAAACGCTGATCACTACAAAAGTACTGCGTATTATAGGAATAACTTTGTTTAAAATGTCAAAATGTTTTAAAAGAATAAAAAGCCTGTCTGATCTAAAACAGGCTTTTTAAACAAGCAACTTAAATCGATTGTCCGCCATCGATTAAAAATGCAGAACCGGTAATAAACAACGCTTCGTCACTCAACAGATAGGTGATCAAACGTGCTACTTCCTGCGGCTTACCGAAACGGGCCAACGGAATACTGTTTATCATTTGCGTTTCGACATTTTTATCCAGTCCTAGTTTATCCATAATTTCGGTGGCTACCGGTCCCGGACTTACAGCATTCACTCTTATTTTTCTCGGAGCCAATTCAAGAGCCGCGATTTTCATAAAAGCATTCAGCGCGGCTTTGCTCGCGGCATAAACCGAAGCATTTGGCGGCGATATGGTTGCTGATGTTGAGGATAAAAACACAACCGATGTTGCCTCATTCAGAAAAGGAATAAACCGGCTTAGGGTAAAGAAAGCACCTTTGAAATTGACGTTCATTATGGAATCGAACATACTTTCGGTGGTCGTTTCTATGGCGGACACACTGGTTATTCCGGCATTGATCAACAACATATCTATGTTACCAAACTGCTGACTAACGGTGGCGACTAAATGAGTAATATCGGACACACTGGATTGATCGGCCACAACAGCGGTAACACCCAATTCCAAAGCCGCTTTTTCAATAGCTTCTTTTCGGCGTCCTGTGATAATGACCGTGGCGCCGTTTTCTTTGAGTTCTTTTGCCGTAGCATACCCGATTCCGCTATTACCACCCGTGATAACCGCGATTTTTCCGTTAAAAGGTTTCATTTTTTAAAGAATTGGAAAGTTTATACCGGTTAGCTGCTCACTTAAATCCCATAGTTTTTTAGCATTGGATTCGTCTAATGAATACAATTCCACACCATAAGATCCGACACTGGCTTCGTTGGCCAATGGGGCGATATCGGTATCTTCGCAATACACGCCGCCAATCGTATCCAATAGCGGACTTGTCGTACACCATACCGTTGTTGCGGCACCTTGCGGAATGGTTTTTAATCGTGCGGCTACTTCCGGCAGCATGGCTCCGTTTTCGTCCAGGAATCCCATTTTTTGGAATAATTCTAATGATGCTTCTCTACCTAATTCCGTACCGCCAATGGAACCGGGATGTAAGGAATAGGCCCGTACATTAAATGCTTTGGCGCGGTTGTCGAGTTCCATTGCAAATAAGTTACTGGCCGTTTTGGATTGTCCGTAAGCTTGTAAGGTTTCGTATTCCCGGTGAAGGAAATTCGGATCTTCAAAATTAAAAGGAGCCATTTGATGACCTAAGGAAGACACATTGATTACCCGCGCACCGTTAGCTTTTTTTAAGGCAGGGAATAACATCGCGGTTAGATGAAATTGTCCCAGATAATTGGTAGCCAGTTGTGATTCGAATCCGCGACTGTCTCTACGCAAAGGTACCCACATAATCCCGGCATTGTTAATAAGGATATGCAAAGGTCTGTTGGACGCCAGGAATTTTTTGGAAAAAGCGGTAATCGAATCCGGATTCATAACATCCAGTACTTCCAGTTCCACATTTTTGATACCGTCAAGATTTTTCGTTGCTTTTTCGATATCCCTTGCGGCAACGATTACCGTTGCACCTGCACTGGCAAGTGTTTTAGTCGTTTCAAGTCCGATACCGGTATTACCACCGGTGACAATTATGATTTTTCCGTTGAGGTCAATTCCTTTGATTACCTCATTTGTAGTTGCTGTTGCGTTAAATCCGGAACCAATAGGTTGTTGTAACGCGCCCTGATAATTGTTCTGTCTCATCTTTTTTAGTATTAAAAGTTATAGGACAAAATTACCGGGTTATGAATGCTGTCATTTTGTTTAAAATGTCAAATTACTTTGTTTAAAATGTCAAGGGATTTTTTGCTTTTTTTGTAACACCTGACAGGTTTTAAAAACCTGTCAGGTGTAGCGGGTGTTTTGATCAAAAAAAATAGATATATTTATAATAGTCTAAAAAGCAATACGGTATGGCAATAGAAATGGAAATAATGCTACGTTTTTTTATAGCTGTTATTTGGGGCGCTATTATTGGTGCAGAACGGGAATACAGGGGGAAAGCAGCCGGATTCCGAACTACAATACTGATTTCAATAGGGGCTTGTTTTTTTACCGTTATGTCCATTTGGATAGGGGGAGAAGGTAATCCGGATCGGATCGCTTCCAATATCGTAACCGGATTGGGATTTTTGTGCGCCGGTGTTATTTTTAGAGCCGACAATCATATAAACGGGATTACTACTGCCGCGACGATTTGGGCGGTGGCAGCCATCAGCATGGGAATAGGAGCCGGGCATTATCTGATTTCGGCTTGTGGCGGTGGTTTGATATTGTTGGTACTGACTACATTGACCTATCTGCAAAATAAAATCGACCGAATCAATCAGTACCGGACACTGCATATCACATTTGATAAAAAGGACGATGGTTTTTCCCGATGTACCGAACTTTTTGTAAAGTATGGTGTCAAATCAAGGTTGATTGCTCAGCAAAAAGAATTGGATACGATTATACTAAGTTGGGAGATACACGCCAGCGAAAAACAACTGGAATCGCTGAGTAAAGCCCTTTTATTGGAATCTTTTTTTTCTAAAATAGAATTATAGCCAATAGCGCAAACGTAGTTAAATCGCTATTATGAGGTTTATCAATTATAAAGCCCTGTTATTTTCATCGAATTGAATCTTTTGATTGACTCCTTTAATCGTGCTATTTCCAAATTTATAGGTCACGGACAAATTCAGATAACGATTACTGGATCGATAGGCATAAAAAGACTGGAAATCTTTAAAATATTCGTCTCCTTTTGATTGTGTGGTATTGAAAACATCATTAAAAAGAAAGGTATAAGCAAGATTCTTTTTAAGAAAGGAACCCTTTATTCCAATCGAGTTTTTAAAATAACCGTAGAAAAAAGTATTTCCATACTGATAGGGCGTATTTCCGGCTAGAATTACAAATAAAGACAGGGTTTTGTCCGTTCTGAGCGGAAAGGTACTGTTCAGATTACATTCTGCAAGAAAGCCGTTGCTAACAGCTATAGCATCGGGTATATCGGATTCCGTAGTCATAAAACTACCTTGTAAACTGGCTGTGTTTTCCATCCAATTTAAATGGTTTTGTGTATAACTGATCGTGGTACCGTAGGTATGCATGGTATAGAAATTCTCCAGTTGGTGGATCCTAAAACCATCGCTAAAACGAATGATTCGGTCCCAATTATCATCGGATCGGGTATAGTAAAGGTTAACGTTAAAATTGTTTTTTAAAGTATAATTCAACTCAATAGTATTACTGATTGCAGGTCTTAGATACGGATTCCCTTCCTGATATTCGTAGGTGGAATAATACCTGCGGAATGGATTTAATGACTGAAAATTAGGCCTGTTAATGCGTCTGGAATAACTAAGGCTAAAAGCGTGATTTTCATTAGGCTTATAAGTCAGATATCCGGTTGGGAAAAACTGACCGTAATGATTGGTTGTCTGTTGTTGGTTGGGAATACTGCCTTCCAGATAGGTATATTCATAACGTAAACCGGCTTTGGCTTCCCATTTGGAACCTAATTTCCGTAGTAAACTAAAATAGGCGGCATAATTGTTTTCCCGGTAAAAAAAGTCATTGCTAATCGCCGTATTTAGAATCGGAATACCATTTTCAATGTCGTATATTTTTAGCAAAGCATCATTCCGGATCGCGGTATATTTAAGACCAAATTCCCCAATAAGACCAAACAGTTTTTTTTCGAGATCGGCCTGAAAAGCGGTAATTTGATAATGACCGGTATTGTTGTTTAGTAAGGTGTTTTCAGTACTGTTTTCATAGGTTTTAGCCCATTTGTCGGTATCGGTTTTAGCTTTTAGATAGTTGCCCGAAAAGCGGATAACGGTGCCAAGAGTATCCAGTTTCAGGTCGTAAAAAACAGTACCGGAATGGTATTGGTTTTGCAGGCTATCGGTAGATAACGATTGAAAGTTTTGTTCGACAGCCGTAATTTTCCGGAAGGTTTCGCTGTTAAGCCGCTGATCGGTATTCATTGTGGAATAATTATAAGTAAAACCGACAGTACTTTTAGCATTCAGTTTGTATTCGGCTTTTAGATTCGGACTTATATACGCGGATTTATATAGCGATTCCCCGGTGTTATTCCAGTAATCGTTATTCGTATAGGTAATGTTATTGGTTGTGTTTTGTTGCCGTTTAAAACCCGTATAGGTAAATCCGGTCGACAATGATAAGCGTTCATTCTGATAATTAAAAATTCCTCCCGATCGACCTGAATTTAGTACGGCATCCGAATAAAAAAAACCGCCCGCCTGTAGGGAAGCATTCCATCCGATTTTACTATTCTTCTTTAAAATAATATTGATCAGTCCGCTTAGGCCTTCGGCACTATATTTTGCCGGTGGCGTAGTGATCACTTCAATTTTGGCGATATCGTCCGAACGGATACTTTTTAGATAATTGAGAAGTTCCTCACCTTGTAAATTCAATAGTCTGTCATTGATCATTACAGCGACCGAACTTTTACCGGCAATCAGAATCGCATTATCGGTAATTTTTACCTGTGGTGTATTGGATAAGGCTTCAATGGCATCGACACCCTGAGCGTTAATAGAATTTTCAACATTAAAGACGGTTCGGTCCACTTTGCGTTCCAATAGTTTCTTTTTGGTGATGATGGTCACTTCTTCCAAATCGACTTTAGCGTTGGTTGTTATCGTAAGGGTGATGTCTTTTAGCGTATCACGATCAATGGTTATGTTTTGCGAAAACAGGGTTGTATTCTCTTTTACAATCTCAAAAAGGTAATTACCCGATGGAACAGTCATTTTATAAAAACCATTTTTATCTGTAAGACTCTGCTTTTGTACACCGGCATTGGTAAGCGTGATTTGAGCATCCATAACGGGATGATTTTCAGAATTGGTTACTTTTCCGCTAATCGATTGACCAAATCCGGATACCGTGTAAAAAAAGAATACTAAAAAAAGAATAATTCCTGAAGCGTTACGGTAAAACGGGATGCTGATCGTCATATAATAATAGCTGTTTTTTGATAGTGAATGGTGAATATCGAAACCGAATTAAATATATAAGGGATAAAAGGGATGTTTTATTGTTTTTATACTAAAATATTTTTTTAGATAAACGAGTATCTCAGATGATCCATGATTCGTATCGTTGGATCGTTGTTGCTATAATAATGCTTATGATCAAACGCCTGACGTATACGGGAATCGGCCGTTTTTTCCAGATGGGTAATAAAATTGGAAATACCAATGTAAGCGATACTATCTTTTAAAATAAAAACGACCTTCGTGATTGAAGGTCGTATCTTTTTATAATGTTTTTAAAATTTGGGCAGCGTTTTCGTTTTTTGGATTTAATTCCAACGCCTTTTGATAGTTTTGTTTTGCTTTGTCTTTTTCTCTGGTATTCATATAGGCCTCTCCCAGGCTGTCGTACACATTTTCACTGTCGGGATACAATAGTGTATTGACACGGAAAATGGCGATTGCTTTTGTAAAATCTTTTTGACTCAGCAGGCTATAGCCCAAACGATTTAGATAATCTTCGGAAAGGGACTGATGGTTGGGATCTTCGGTTTTTGCATTTTGATAGGCTTTCTGACCTTTTTCAAACGAACCTTCCAAAAGTAGTTCTAAAGGTACTTTTTCATCGTTTTTTAGCTGTGGATTTCCAGGACGGGCCGGTTCATCCGGAAAAACCAATGTAAGTTCTTTTGTTCCCATTTTTGTATCTCCTGTAATTTTTACGTTAAAAGGCGCGTCACGAAGCGCATAGGTGTTTTCGGATATTTTAAGCAGTGCTACCGGACGTTCTATATTGTTGATCAACATTAATTTTCCGTTATCGCTATAGACTTTATAAAATCCGTATTTGTTTGATTTGTAACGTCCCGTATTATTAAAATCCTGTTGGGTTAACGGTAAAATGGTATGAGCAGGTGTTATATAATCCGGCCATTGATACACCGAAGCAACCGAACGAATGAGTTCTTCTATAAATTCCGGTTTATTGGTATTGGTTAACACTACAATTCCGTCGCCGTTGGTTTTGTTACCTACGAATTTACTGGAAAAACCTTCATTCCAACCGCCATGACTAAAGTAAACCTGTCCGTTTTTGTTTTCCAGAAAAATCCCCAATCCGATAAACGATTCGATAAAAGGAGTTGTAAATGCCTCGGCCATTTTTTGAGAAAGGACAAGCGAACTTTTATGATTCACGGTATTTTGAATGTCGATGACAAACTTTGCCAGATCCTCGGCGGTAGTCCATAAACCGGCTGCGGCCTGCTCGGGATAGGTATGGTATTTTCCCGGTACTCTCACTCCATTAACGTTATAGGCTGTAGCGGCAAACGATGCTTGTGCTGTTGGCAACGGTTGCACAAAAGTACTGTTTTTCATTTCCAGAGGAACAAGTACTTTTTCAGACATAATGGAAGCGAAGTCTTTATTTTCAAGATCCATAAGGAGTTGTTGCATAATGGTATATCCACCACCGGAGTACCGAAATGAGGTACCGGGAAGTTTATCCACTACGACAGCCGGTGAATTAGCCGGTTTTTGTCCGTTTAAAATCTGAATAACCGATGGCAAAGGCGCACCGGCTTCATACCCGGCAAAGCCATGTCCTGTTAAGCCAGCGGTATGACTGAGAATATTTTTAAGGCTGACTTTCTTTTCTTTTGTAAATTCATTTTCCGGAATTTTCCACGATTTTAAATACAAATTGACATCGGCATCAAGATTAAGCTTTCCGGATGCAACGGTTTTTAATGCAGCATAAGCACTAACCGGTTTACTTATAGAAGCTGCCTGAAATAAGGTTTTGGATTCGACCGGGGTTTTGGATTCGACATCGGCAAAGCCATACGATTTGCTCCAGATCACTTTCGAATTTTTGATCACGGCAATACTCATTCCGGGAATAGCGTAATGTTTCATCCGGGATTCTAAGGTCCAGAGTGGTTCGCCTTTAAAGCGAACAGCCGGCATTAATCCGGATTCTACTTTGGAAATGTCGTTTTTGCTATTTGATTTTGTTTGTGCCGATGCCGGGAGGATCATGCACCCGAAAGTAAATGCCAGTATGGCAATCGTTGATAAAGTAGGTTTCATGTTGATTGTTCGTTTGTGATTGATTGATTTAACAAATAAACGAAATTTACTACATGATTGTTTTACAGGGCAGTATTTTTATTTTTAGGATGATAGGGTATAAGGAAATAGAAAAGATACGAATCCATCGACGAATAGACATGGGTACTTTTTTGAGCGGCTGGTAGATAATTAACACCAATCCATGTAATTATCAGTAAAACAAAGGCTATAGGTAATACGTACAGCGCAAATTTTTCGTATTTTTTACCGAGGAGCCTTAGATGTATATAGGCCAGATAAGCGAAAGAGGTAATAAAAGCCCAGGTTTCTTTTGGATCCCATTCCCAGTAGTGTCCCCATGCTTCTTTTGCCCATACGGCTCCCATCAGTAAACCTAAGATCAGGAATCCGAATCCTACATAGACGGTATTATCTATAAAATCGAATATTTTCGGATCGTTTTTTTTGAATTTGATGCTCTTGTATAGTTGAATAAAAGCACCAACTGTTGTTGCTCCAAACAGGGCATAGGAAAGCATATAGGCCGTTACATGAGGTACAAACCATTTGCTTTGTAACGCAGGCATCAGATTTTTGGAATGTATTTCAGGTTTTAAGAGGTTGACCATCACAAAAGCTGTAGCCATAACTGCCGAAAAAGACAGCAGCCAGGAATATTTCCAACGGCGATACGTAATGTATCCAAAAGCAGCAAGAAAAAAGGAATACCACAAACGGGTTTCGCCCATAGTTCGCATTGGAGGTCGTTCCAGTTTAATCCACAGTCCGATAATAAAAAATGCAAATATAAACAGACCAAGGATCATTAATATATCGGAAAGTTTTTTGGGAAGTTTAGGGAAATATAGTATACTACCGGCCGATAACCAGCAGATTATGGATAGTAATGCAAATCCGGTAAAATTATCCCAAGTCATATTTCGAGAGGTTGTTTATCGTTTGTATACTTATGTTTGATTTGTTTACCATTCCAGATCATGGCAATAGTCCCCAATGCAATCAGTCCAAAACCGATATAAACAGCAGTTTTCCATGGATCATAAACCAGTTCCATACTGCTATATTTTGATAATTGCCCGGCCTGATTATTGTAACCGTATTGATAGACCATCCAGTTATTCACCTGAGCCGGTTTATTGACTTCGATGATTGCTTTTTTGGGAGTTCCGTTAGGGGTATATAGTATGACATCAGATCGAAACCGTTTTGGCTCGGCCTGGCTCATCACTACGGAAAGATGTTCTGTTAATGGTAACGTCATATAAAGTTGCGCCTGATTGCCGCCACAAACCCAACCGGAATGTTTGACTCCGGTGGAAGGGTTATACATACTGATATGCGCTGCGGGAGTAGCGCCAGGCATTGGCATTTCGCGATACGTACTATCACTGTTGCGAATAGCCTGATGAATATATTTTTCCAGTTTCAATTGCCATCCGTTAAGCATGCCGCTGGAGTTTTCGGAATCAATCGAATAGAAATCCGGCTTGGCTTTTGGTTGTGGTGCGCCGCTATGACGATCAATGATGGTCAATTGCGGTGGATAGGTTTCCATATCAAAATCGTTAAGCTGAATCGCGATTGGAAGTTCTTTCACATTTTTGGAAGCATCGTATACCCGCCATTCGGTTTCACCTTCGGGTACGTGCATGATATATCGTTCCATATCGGCATGTCCCAGTCCTGTGCTGAATAGGACCAGCCATATTCCTATATGGTAGGCATGAAAGGTATAATCTTTCCATTTAAAATTTTGCAATCGTTGTGCTATAAGCACTCCTAGAGCGAGTAACATGGTAAGATAAATCAGGACAAAAGCCCATGAATGAGTCATCTGATCAAATCCTAATTGAGAAAAAATAGTTCCGGTATTCGTCTGTTCACCTGTTAGCTGAGGTGTCAATCCCATGATAAGGCTTAGCAGTAAGAATGCCATAATCAAGGATATGGAAAACGGAATCCCGGAAAACCATTTTATAAAGCGGTTCTTTTTCAACAAGGATAAACCAATACAAGTCAAAATAAGACCTCCTCCGATATAATAATTTACCGGAGCTGCGAGCAAATAGAAATTAAAACCACCTCTAAGTAGAAGCTGAAGCATACTACCAACAACAACGATACCGCAAACGATAGTGATACTTTCCGGAAACCCCCAAGGCATTTGCCATATTTTTCGTTTGTTTTTCGTTGTTGTCTTACTGCTTTTCATACCGGATTTAATTATTTAAGATCAGTTTAGTTTACCTTCCGCTTTTGCTTTTTCAATCCATTTTGGGATCGTATTTTTAATCCACTGATTTTTTGCACTGTGAAGTTTTTCCATATCAAGTCTGACATACTTTTGGGCTTTTTCTTTTGTTGAAATATCAGGCATCACAATGTCCATCACGCCAAGCGGAAATAATACCTTTTGCAATTCCAGTTGCGCCTGCATGGTAAGATCAAGGCTATGCGCCAGAATACGCTGTGATTCTACAGGAGCATGGAACGAAGCCCCGTGTGAAGCTCCTACAAAATCCCATCGCCATTGTGCCTGACGGATTAATTTTAAAGGACCTTCCATTTTTGCTTTGTCAACTCCGTTGTCCCATGCTGTTTTGGCCATAATATGAACTTTAGCAAGTTCTTTTTCAATTCGGTTACGGATCTCCAATACCTTATCCTGATAGTCATAGACATAGTTTCTCAGATTATCCTCACTGTCGCGGTGACACGTCTGACAGGTTGAAGCAATATTTTTCATCGGACTCATAATCTGATGATCGGAGTATTTGATACCACCTTCCGCTTTGTAGGGCATATGGCAATCGGCACAACTAAGTCCGCGTTGCGCATGAGGTCCGAGAAGGTATAGTTCATAATCGGGATGTTGGGCTTTTAGCATTGAAGCTTTGCTTAAGTGATGCACCCAATCGGTATGATTGACATTGTCATAATAGTTTTCCATCGCTTCAACGGTCATCCCACCATCCCACGGGAAAGTCAGGTATTTACCGTCGCCTTTAAAGTAGTATTCAACATGGCATTGTGCACAAACCAAGGAGCGCATTTCCTGAGGCGTCGCTTCGGCAATATCTTTTCCCTGACGTTCAAAAGCCTCAATCAGCGCAGGGCGGGTAATTGCCAGTTTCATTGTTTTCGGATCGTGACAATCGGCGCATCCTAATGGATTGACAATCTCACTACCGTTCTGACTCCATGGTGTTTTGTAAAAATTTGCGATACCTACTTCCTGCATCATTCGAGGTACATCAGGACTTTTACACGTCCAGCAGGTTGACGGCTGCATTTCTCCCTGTCCGTTTTCGGGAGCGCCTGTACGGAGTGTATGCCTAACATCTTCTACCGTATACATATGTCCGCGTGGTGCTGCATAATCGCGGGCAAAAGCGTAGCCGGCCCAAAGAACAACCATTTCGGGACGTTTTTCGAGAATATCTTCGAAGGTATTACCAAGGTATTTACTACGGAAATCCATCTCTTTGGTCTTTTTCCAGGTGTTGTATTCACGGGGATAATTAAGCCCCCATTCGTCACTTTTCGGATTAATTCCGGTTATTTCGACTACCCGGTTGTTGTGTAATGTAGCGATTTCGGCTCTGCGCTCTGTAATAGAGGCCGCTAATAAACCTAACATAAATACGGCAATCATAGCAACGGCAAATATCCCCCAGCCGATGATTGGTTTGCGTTTTATTGATTCTGCTAATTTTCTGAACATAGTGTTTCTATATTTTGATTCCTATTTTTTTATAAGTGCTTTCAGCCAGTCCGGGACAGGGGATTCCGGTAGCGGTGCAATGGCATTTGGAGAAGAGGAAAGGTTGCTTACAACGGTATGCGGTACTTCACGATGGCAATCCCAACAGGCTTTTCCGGCACCGTTTCTAGCCTCGGTATAACCAATCATTCCGGTGTTTACCAATTCGGTATTGAGTTGGGTATGACATCGGATACAATTATCCATAATCACTTTATGACTGGCAGTACGAGGACGGATAACCTGCGGCTCACTTCTGGCCGTAAAAACCGAAGCATGCTTAAGACCATCCATAGCTTTAAAGGCATATTTTTTGAAAACATTATCGTGTGGCACATGACAATCATTACAAGTAGCCTGCAAATGGTGGGAACTATGCGTCCACGACTGATTGTAAGGAGTCATTATATGACAATTTGTACACGCCGACGGATCGTCGGACAGATACGAATGCATACGTGACATATATACCGTATAGGTACTTAGCCCCGCGGCTATACCACCTATAATAAATAGAGGAATAATTAAGGCACGAGGTATACTGTTTAGTAATTTTTTCATCTGCTATCAAACACATATTAGACTTTCTAAAAGTACTTACTCGATATAGTAAAAAAGCTAACGAATGTCATGTTTGTAGAAGAATGCTGTTTGTGTTTTGGCCGTTTAGAAGATCATTTTTTAGTTTTTATAAGTTGTTTGTGTGTTGATAATCATTGTGTTGTGTTGTTTTTTTAAAATGATCAATAACGATAGAAAGCTGTTGTTTTAACTCTGGAGGATATTGATAATTGACCTCAAGAACATCGTAATAGTCCTCAATAGGAATTGTTTTTTTAATTTAATTCCCGTGTTTTATTGCTAATCTGGAAGTAGGATATAAAAAAACTACAACCTTTTGGGCTGTAGTTTGTAATTTTTAGGAGTTGTAAATTAGGTAAGTGAGCCGTCTTATTGAAAACGACCCAATGTTATAGCCATGACTTCCAGATTGGAGGTTTGTACTACGCTAGGATCATACAGGTAATGCGCTGCTTCCATACCGCCTTTCCACGGACCGAAAATAAAACCGATTGGCTGGTCGTTGCTATTAGTGAAAAAATAGAGTTCGCCATAGCCTACGCCCGAATCGGTATCACCATCGCCGGAACGGGAATCGTTAAAATGTAGCGAAGTACCGGATGCGGTACTGTCGTATACCGAAATACGATAGGCATTTGTAACTTTGGAATCTAGGTTTTGAAACAAACTCAATGAAACCGGTTGTGGGGCTTCGGTAAGCACCATAAAATGACCGTTGGATTCAGCATCTTTGTAGGCCATACAAACGATATCGCCGGCCTGAGCCTGGGAAAAACCTCCTTTGGCTACGCCATTATAGATTTTATCGGATTCCTGTTTCTGTATGCCGGGAGCATAAACGCTACCACAAACATAACTCCAGCGTCCGGGACGAAGTACCGGTAAGGCCACCGCAAATTCAAAAGCGGTCGGAATCCAACCCGGTGCCGAAAAATGGGCAGCATCGGGGTTTACCTGACTCTGAAACAAACAAAAGGCATTTTCTGTCGGGTTGTCGTTACCGGTAGCGATAAGCACGCGCGATCCGTAGCCAACGCAGTCGATGTTGGCAGTAAACGTATTGGTTGTAGGATCGTAAGCGGCATTCGGAAAGTAATCGACCCTTGGCCATACATTTGAAAAAGCGTCCGGAACGTGAATGTAATAATCGGGAGACGGATTGATATAATTGGTGCTGACATTAAAAAGCGTACCGTTATAAGCAACCTGTTTGCCGGATACATTTACCCCGGGAAAGGTCTGTTTTTTTTGTTGTACCAAAAAAGGGGAAGCGATTGCTGCTGCTGCATCTAAAATAGTAGGGTAATATCCCGGTGTATAGCTATCGGGATTGGCGAAAAAATTGATAAGTGCCATCGATTTTAATAATTAATGTTGGTAATGATTTTAGGACTCGTATCAAATATAGGATGGCGCATTTGGCTGCGAAAACGTAGAATTACCTGATGTGTAAAACCGTATAAATGCCTGATCGATGAAAATAAAAACACCTGACAGGTTTCGAAAATGGGTCAGGTGTTAGTCGGATCCGTTTTTACTTTTTAATTCCATTTAAGTCGGCTAACTTTGTGAAACTCATAAAAGGCAAAAGAAAAATATGTACGAATCGTTATTAAAACTTATTTCCCAAAACATAACACTCCGTGCAGAAGATGAAGCGTTGTGTCGGCATTATTTGTCGTCGATATCGGTATCTAAAAATCAGATTATCGAAGAAGAAGGAAAGGTACCGGAATACCTGTATTTTGTGGTTTCGGGATTTGTACGCCTGTTTCATTACAACGACAAGGGTGATGAGGTCACCACACATATCAATTGCCCACCGGGTTTTATCACTTCGTATGCTAATTTTAGTAATCAAACGATATCGGACGAAAATCTGGAATGCATAACCGATTGTGAACTGTTGCGCATTACAAAAGCCGATCTGGATGCACTTACGCTTAAAAGCCCGGTATTTAAAGATTTTAGCATTTTTGTTTTTCAGCAATCGTTATCGTATAATGAAAACCGATCGAAAGAACTGGCCACGCTCACTGCAGAGCAGCGTTATAAAAAGCTCATCGATGCCCAACCGGAAATTGTTCATAACGTTCCGGTACAATATATCGCCTCGTTTCTCGGCATGAATCCAAAAAGTTTAAGCCGTATCCGCAAACAGATCATTAGGTAACATTTGTGAAGTGGTTTTAGATGATCAAGGCAGAACTTTGTCGTATCATTTAAAATCAACAAAAATGGAACAGCATCAATTGGCACTTGTTTCGGGTGCAAACGGACATTTGGGGAATAATCTGGTACGATTGCTACTCGCTAAAGGAATCCCGGTACGTGCTTCGGTACGCAATACGAAAAACAAAGAACCATTTGGCGGTTTGAATTGCGAAGTGGTGGAAGCCGATATTACCAACAAAGCCTCGTTTGTAAAAGCCCTACAAGGTGTGCATACGTTTTATGCCGTGGGCGCTTCGTTTAAATTATGGGCGAAAGATCCGAAGAAGGAAATTTATGAGGTCAATATGGAAGGTACCCGAAACACAATAGAAGCCGCCGCCGAAGCCGGTGTGAAGCGGATTGTTTATGTGAGTTCGATTGCTGCGTTAGACTACCGACAGCTTCCCACAAAAGAAAGTAACGGTTATAACACCGACCGTCGGGATATGTATTACAATTCTAAAAACGATGGCGAAAAGCTGGCATTCGAATTGGCTAAAAAGCATCAGATTGAATTGGTTGCCGTGTTACCGTCGGCGATGATAGGTGGTGTTGCTTTTGCACCGCTCAATGTGTCGTACAATATCATTAGTCTGATTCTGAAAAAGCAAATACCGGTCGAAACCAATATTACCTTAAACTGGATTGATGTAAACGATGTAGCCGAAGGGTGTTATCTGGCAGCAACCAAAGGGCAAAACGGCGAACGCTATATTCTGGCGAACGAACAGTGTACCTCAATAAAAGAAACTACGCGAATCGCACAGGAATTGTTTCCGGAACTAGGTTTAAAACTTCCGATGGCGGTTCCAAAGCCAATTTTATATACAGTAGCCTGGTTGATGGAAACAACAAGCAAGCTCATTGGCAAAGCACCCGTTATTACTACAAAAGACATTGCGATGTTTTCGGGATTACAGCAGAATTTCGATATAACCAAAGCACGAACCGAACTGGGATTTAGTCCTAAGAATACCTTAGAAACGGTTCGGGAAGCGATGCAGTATTTGCGGAAAAATGAGCATCGGTTGTAAAACACCTGACAGGTTTCAAAAACCTGTCAGGTGTTACTATTTATTTTTTTAGTTCAGCCATTTTATTCTTTGCTTCTGTAAAGCTAGATTCAATAACCTCACTATCACTAATAAACAAAGTATTGTCACTACCAGATTTATCCAGTTTTAAATACCAACTTGTTTTTCCTCCGCTACAAAAATAGCCCATTTGGAAACCATCAGTGGTAGTAAACGTATTGTCCAAATAATCGGGATTACTGGTAATGTCGGAATTAATTTCGTTTTTTAAAACTTGTAACGCTTTTAACAATTCTATTAAATCTGAATATTCAATAGAGGCAATACTATTGCTTTTTACGATTTGAAAAAAATAAGCGAAAGCGGCTCCATTCGATATTTTTCTGATTCGGGTTTCGACTGTAGCATTATAGGTTGTTTTTAATTTTGGAAGTTTTGTATCCACAATTTTTATAATACTACCTGTTTTTGAAGTAAAAGCATCCATTTTAGTTGTAACGGTTCCTTCTTTCTTTGCGACTTGCGAAAAAGTTGAAATTGAAAATAAAGATAATGTGGTAATCAATACTAGTCTTTTAAACATCATAATTTGAATTATTAAATTTTTGACTAAAGTAGCTAGCCCACGACAGATTCTATTACGGAGAACCATACTGTTACAGAAAGGATAAAAATAACATCGAAAAGACACCATCCTTTTTTAAATTTGTAAGAAAAGCAAAAGTGATGAAACGAGTAATTTTAAATCTTGCCGTTACCTTAGACGGGTTTATTGAGGGACCAAATGGGGAAGTGGATTGGTGTATTATGGACGATGATATGGATTTTGACGCCTTTTTGGATAGCGTGGATACGTTGTTTTACGGAAGGGTGAGTTATGACGCCTGGGGGAATTATCAGCCCGATGCCCATGCGGATTTGGCCGAAAAAGCAATGTGGGAAAAGATCCATTCTAAAAATAAATTTGTCTTTTCAAATCAGAAACGAGAGCATAAAAAAGATGTTTTTGTCACGTCGAATATGGGGCATAACGTAGCCGAAATAAAAGAACAGGACGGAAAAGATATTTGGTTGTATGGTGGTGCCAACCTGATT
Organism: Flavobacterium sp. CAU 1735; assembly: GCF_039888695.1. Lineage (NCBI taxonomy): Bacteria > Pseudomonadati > Bacteroidota > Flavobacteriia > Flavobacteriales > Flavobacteriaceae > Flavobacterium > Flavobacterium sp. CAU 1735. Next base: position 1,188,772 of record NZ_JBDQQQ010000001.1, read on the forward strand.
AAATCCTTTATTGATTTAGGACTTATCGATATGTATAAAATATCGGTTCACCCGGTTGTTTTAGGAAGTGGAAAGCCCTTGTTTGAGAATTTGAAAAACCGAATAAATCTAAAATTAACCGACACCCGCGTATTCCGGTCGGGCGTTGTGGAGCTTACCTATATGCCGATTTAAAAATAACACCTGACAGGTTTCAAAAACCAGTCAGGTGTACAAAAGCTATTTAATTAATAGGAACCAAGTGGGCTTCAATACTGGCTCTATTCGGTTCGTATTGCGCCGGAAGTTTTAAATTTTTACCCAATTCTTCCAAACTTTCGTCTACCGTAAAACCGGGATTTTCTGTTGCGAGTTCAAACAAAACACCGCCCGGTTCTCTAAAATAAAGCGAATGGAAATAATTACGGTCAATTTGCGGGGTAATCGACAAACCGTAGGCTTCAATTTTTTCGCGGAAGTACATTAAAACGGCATCATTTTTTACGCGAAAAGCGACGTGATGTACCGATCCGTTGGCTACATGACCGCGTTTTTCTTCCGGTAATTCGACCAAATCCACTATAGCTGCATTTTCAACAGCCGTGGTTGCATACCGGTAACGGTTTACATCCTGTTCGATTAAGGTATAGCCGAATATTTCGGTTAAAATGGCAGCCGTGGGCTGGATATTGTTTAGCGTTAGCGTAATGGTATGAAAACCTCGCGTTGCCACATTCGCTTTGATTTCGTCGGTTTCCCAGGGTTTCCGATTATCTTCCGTTTTCGATTCGATTAACTCCAGTTTTAACCCGTCGGGATCCAAAAACGTAAGGTATTTTTCTCCGAATTTTTCAGCTGGTTTATTGTGAATAACGTTGTATTGCTCAAAACGTTTCTGCCAGAAATCAAGACTACCTTTTGGAACCGAATATCCGATTTCGGTAGCCATTCCGGAACCTTTTCGTCCCTGTTGAATACCTTCTCCCCAAGGGAAAAACGTTAGAATGGTTCCGGCACTTCCAATTTCGTCACCAAAATAAAAGTGATAGGTTCCCGGATCGTCAAAGTTGACTGTTTTTTTGATAAACCGCAGTCCCATTATTTTGGAATAAAAGTCGAAATTGCGTTTGGCATCTCCGGCAATTGCGGTAATATGGTGTAGTCCTAAAATGTTATTTTCCATGATGTTATCTATTTAATTATTGCGATTCTTTTACAAAGTTACGTCAGTTATACCCGGAAATCGGTTAATCTAAATTAAGAATTGCGATGGCCGGATTGGTAACGTTTAAAGAGTATCCAAATCCTGTTCCTTTTTGTTTAAAGTGTTGTTGTTTAGGTTTTTAATTTTTAATGGGTGGTTTTTATCGGTACGATATATCGTAATTTTATGAGGGTATTCTGTTTTATTTCGGAAACAAATAGCGGTTGAATACGGGCTATTTCTTAAATTTACCCTGTAACAGCATAAAAATGGTGCCAATTACTTACTTATGGAAAATCCGAAAGATCAGGCGACAATAATGATGAACCGATTACAGGAGCGGGAACGGGAACAACAGCTGATCTTGTCGGTCTGTCAGGCACTTTCCGGAGTGGTAACGCATAACGAGTTACATACGGTTGTTGGAAGTTTGCTAAAAGATCATTTTTCTTTTGAAGATTTGATCATCGCGTCATCCGATAAAAATGAAACGGAATACCGGATTTTCTATCAGTATACTGTACTAAAACCGACAGAAAATACAGCCTATCCGGTGAATGATGGATTTTTTGATAGTTGTTTGGATACGGCCGACACTGTTGTTTTTGATTTAAAACCGGTTTCGGAAAGAAAACAACTTCCGGTCTATCTCGATCCGATTGCATCGAAAGGAATTAAAAACGGAATCGGAATTGGTTTGCCGATAAGGAAGGATGATCAAACGGTACTTTTTCTGTTTTTTAAAAATGCGTCGGTTTTTACCCGGGAATCCAATCGGATGCTGCGCGGAATTGCGACCCAACTTGCCATAACTATAGGTAATATTAAAATGGCAACGGTCTACGAAAGTAGTTTTGCGGAATTACAGCTTTTAAAAAAACAACCCGTTGAACAACCCGAAACAACGGTAGCCTCCGACAACGGTTTTTATGGAATTATCGGAAAGAGCAAAGCGATGCAACAGGTCTACGAGCTCATTACACAAGTAGCTCCGTCACCGTCGACCGTTTTAATTTTCGGGGAAACCGGAACAGGCAAAGAACTGATTGCAAATGCGATTCATAAACTATCACCGGCTTTTACCGAAAAACTCATTACGGTTAATTGTGCCTCGATACCTGAAAATCTGATTGAAAGCGAATTATTTGGTCACGAAAAAGGAGCTTTTACCGGAGCGACTGCTACGCGAATCGGAAAATTTGAACAAGCGGATAACGGTACAATCTTCCTGGATGAAATAGGAGAGTTGCCACTGGAACTTCAAGGGAAACTACTTCGGGTTTTACAGGAAAAAGAAATAGAACGGATTGCTGGCAAAAATACCTTAAAAGTAAAGGTACGCGTCATTGCAGCAACCAACCGATCGCTCGAAAAAGAAGTAGCCGAAGGCCGTTTTAGAAGCGATTTGTTTTACCGGTTAAATGTGTTTCCGATAGCACTTCCGGCTTTGCGCGACCGTTCGGAGGATATTGAGCCGCTGGCACATTTCTTTTTAGAAAAACATTCGCTGAAAACAGGTAAAAAGAGCAGTGGCTTTTCTAAGAAAGTACTGAAAAGCATGATCGCCAATACCTGGCCGGGAAATGTACGCGAACTGGAAAATATGGTGGAACGCAGTATTTTATTTGCAAAAGAGGGTGTAATCAAAGAGATGACGTTTCCAACGGTTTTAAAAACGGAAACTACAAATCCGGAAACGGAATTATATACGGCAACATTACAGGAAGTGGAAAAAGCCCATATTTTAAAAGTCGTTAAAAAATGTAACGGAAAAATCTTCGGTCCGCAAGGCGCTGCGGTTGTATTGGGCTTACCCGGTACGACACTGATTTCGAAAATGCAGAAATTGGGTATTAAAAAAGAACACTATATAAGCTGATCATTCCTGTTGCAGGTTTATTTTTCCGGAGGATACAGCCCAAAATAAAAGCAAAATCATGTTGATCGTCAAGGCGGTTACCGGAAACGAAAACGAAATTCCAAAAGCGATCAGATAGGAAGGCAAGCCATAGGCATAATTATTCCTGATTTTTCGGATCGCCCGATCGGTAATACCCGGGCGTAGTAATTTTTTATTGGTACTGGCAATCCACCACAAAAGATTGTAAGCGATATTGATCAGTACAAACATTCCGGTATAAACCGCCACGGCTATAGTAGCCGCTTCGCCACCGAAAAAGCGGGCTAATAAAGCGGTAGGATAGGAAACCGCTGCCACCAGAAATAAAATCAGTCCGTTGGCAAACATAATGGCGGTATTGCGACTATAGATCTGTTTAAAAATTTTATGATGGTTGACCCACATAATAAAAATACTGAAAAAAGAAAGCGTAAAAGCCAGATAGGTAGTCCACTGATTTTTTAAAAAAGTGAGCAATTCCGAACCGTTTTTTATCGTATCGGCTTCCGGCGCACGTAAATCCAGCACCAAAAGGGTAATGGCGATGGCAAAAACGGCATCACTAAAGTTTTCGATTCGTACGGTTTCTTTTTCCATTTTTATAGTTTTACAAATATTGATTTTCGCAATTTCGGTTCCAGATTTTTTGTTTTGTGTCCTTTTCCGGTGGTGTCTTCGACCAACAATATCGAACCGGTTGTAAACGATCGTTTTTCGCCTAACGACGTTTCAATTTCAACACCGCCATCGAGCAAAATAATATACTGACGGTCGGGTGCCGTATGGAAATCATAATCGTAGGAAGGACTCACTTCTCTAAATACGATGGATTTTACCGTTTTTTCATCCGATAAAAACCCAATTATTCCATTATTGTGTAGCGGAACTTCGAAATCTTCAAAATGACTTTCGCCGTTTTCGTCACTGTAAATTCGTGTGATGGTTATCATTATTTTGAAGAAAAAATAAGTTTGTTAACCCAATCAATTTCATCCTGATTAATGGTATGTGCCATGTTTGGATAGATTTTTTTGGTAACATCGGCACCCATTTTTTGCAGCAATATTTCCGTTTCGTTGACCCGTTCTACCGGAACATGAAAATCAGGATCACTGGTACCAATAAAAACCGGGGTCTGATCAAAGTTTCCTGTGTAATGTTCGGCATACACTTTATCGCCAATCAATCCGCCGGTAAAGGCTACAATACCACCGTATTTCGCTGCATTTCGGGTTGTAAATTCCAGCGTAAGACAAGCACCCTGCGAAAAGCCGAGAAAGTATATATTTTCTTTTTTGATACCATTTTTGTCCAGTTCGCTAACTATTTGCGCAAGGGTTTCCAACGCATTCGAAAGCGACGGTTCGTTTTGTTCCAATGGCGCTAAAAAGGAATACGGATACCAGGTATGGTTATCGGCCTGAGGTGCGATCCAGGCAAAATCGCTCACGTTCAAATACTGCGTTAACGAAAGGATATCATTGGCTCCGGCACCACGCCCGTGAAGCAGGATCAGTGCTTTTTTGGCCTCGGTTAACGGTAATCCGACTGCTATATTTTCTAAATTCATAGGCTATTGTTTTATTTTTTCCAGATATCCAGATACGCTTCCGGATGTTTTTTAAACTGTGCATGTACATACGGACAAAGTGGGATAATTTGCATCCCATTGGCACGGACATATGCGGTCATTTCGTTTAGTAAAAGCTTGGCATAGCCTTTTCCTTCGGCTTCCGGTTCTACACCGGTATGATAGACTGTCAGGACAGCATCTTTAAGGCTAACGGTCATTTCGCCTAGTTTTTTACCGTCGACATAGAGGTTAAAAGCCCCTCGGTTTTTTTCGTCTAATTCTAATTTTATAGTTTCCATATTTTATTCGTATCCTTGTTTAATACCTAATTTTTTCATTTTTGAGAACAACGTTTGCGGTTGCATTTTTAAAAGTTCGGCGGCACCACCCGGACCGGAAACTTTTCCGCCGCATTTTTGCAAAGCAGCCATGATATGTTCTTTTTCCATCTCCTCCATCGATTTTAGCGTAGCGCTATTTTCCTGTAGCGGATTAACCGTATTCGTAGGAAGGTCAAATTTTTCAATTTCATTGGATCGCGTCAGCAACACATTTCGTTCGATAAGATGTTCCAGTTCGCGAATATTTCCCGGCCAGTCATAGTGCATTAATTGCGCCAGGGCAAAAGGATTGATACCGGTGACATTTTTCCGGGAACTGGCGGCATATTTAGCCAGAAAATAATAGGCCAGTGCCTCGATGTCTTCTTTGCGTTCTTTTAACGGCGGCAATTGAATCGGGAAGACATTCAGGCGATAATATAAATCCAGTCGGAATCGACCTTCGGCTACTTCTTTTTCGAGCGATCGGTTGGTCGCGGCCACTACGCGTACATTTATCTTTACGGTTGACGAACCGCCCAGTCGCTGGATTTCCTTTTCCTGAAGCACCCGTAACAGCTTTACCTGAGAATCCAGTGGTAATTCACCGATTTCATCCAGAAAAATCGTACCGTTATGGGCTTGTTCAAACTTTCCGATACGCAGGGTATTGGCACCGGTAAACGCCCCTTTTTCATGTCCGAAAAGTTCCGATTCGACCAGTGATTGCGGTAAAGCGGCACAATTCACCACGACAATAGCATTTGATTTATGGGCGGAAAGATCGTGAATCGCATGGGCTACGCGTTCTTTTCCGGTACCGCTTTCGCCTAAAATCAGTACGGAAGTTTGCGCCGGTGCTACGATTTTTATTTTTTCGATCACATCTTTTAAAAGTGCACTATTGCCAATGATTCCTTCAATTTCCGTATCGGGTACTGTTGGCGCAATCGAGGTAAAGGCGCCTTTTTCCTCATCAAACCGGTATTTGGCAATGTCGAGCATCACCACCAGATCCCGTTCCCTAAACGGTTTTACCATAAAACCATAGGGATGCGTTTCTTTTACCGCTTCGAGCGTTGACTGATTGGTGTTGGCCGAGATATACAGAAAAGGCAATTGCATTTCGCGCAGTTCCCACGCCAGGTCAATTCCGGTTAGATCGCCTTTTAGCATAATATCCAGTAAAACCCAATCGGGTCTTTTGGATTCGATTAATTTACGAGCCTGAACGACAGAAGAGGCTATCCCGGTTATCTGATAGCCCGCTTTAACGAGCATGATTTTTAAATCGTTTGCGACTATAAACTCGTCTTCTACAATTAGAATTTTCTCCTTCATGCGTTAAATTATATAATTTCTGAATTTTCGGATGTCTCTTCAAACTCAGAATTTCTTGTAAATGTAATTTTGATTTCCAGTCCGTTATCGTTTTTAAGTTCAAAAGTTCCGTCAATCTGATTGGTTAATCCGGTCATTAAATTCATTCCGAGGGAATTTCGTTCCGTTTCGTCAAAATCTTCCGGAAGACCAACCCCGTCGTCGGCAATGCGCAACAGATAATTGGCGTCGCCGGTGTTTTTAAGATCAATACAAATCGTACCCTTTCGATCGGTCGGAAACGCATATTTGATGGCATTGTTAATGGCTTCATTGATGATCAATCCTAATGGCACCGCCTGAGCGACATCGAGATATACTTTTTCGGTGTCCAAAACAAAATTGATTTTCAGATCGGTATCAAAAGACTCCCGCATATAGCCGATCAATTCATAAATATACCAGGACATATCGATATTGGCCAGATTATCGGACTGATACAATTTTTGATGAATCAGTGACATCGCGTGCATTCGGTGCTGACTGTTTTGTATGGCCATTAGCGCGTCTTCGTTCTCCAGATAAGCCGATTGCGTATTTAACAGGCTAATCACGATCTGAAGGTTGTTTTTTACCCGATGGTGAATCTCTTTTAAAAGCCATTCCTTTTCAATCAGCATCTTTTTGTTGAGCTCGTTTTGCTCGTTAATCTGCCGGGTTTTGATTTCCAGTTGCTCATTTGTTTTCTTTTTTAACCGGAAACGATTGTAAAGCAATACAATAAACAGAATCAAGATCACCACACTCGCAATAAAAACATAGCGGATAATGGTATCATTATGAATTTTTATTTCCTGTAATTTGGACTGTTGTTTTAGCAAATCGATATTCCGATCCTTTTTCGCGCTTTCAAATTCGATCTGAAGACTGTTGATTTGCTTGCTTTTTTCACCTTTAAAGACAGAATCGGAAAGACTCTTATACAGTTGATAATGCTTTATTGCATCGATGTATTTCCCTCGTGACGAATCGGCTTTAAACCAGATCAGATAACTTTCGGACCGGATCAGGTTATTTCCGGAACCGGCCGCCAGCGAATCCAGCAGTTTGATGGTTCGGTAAAAATCATCGTACTTTTTGATTTGGTAATGATAGGACGCAAAACTTCTTAAAATGGCAATACTATTCCCGTTTTTATCGGCATTTTCACCGTAATAAGCGGTCAGTTTTTTATAATAGAAACCCGCCATGGGATCGTTTTTTAAAATCCGGTAAATATTAAACAACAGATAATTCTCTTTCATCAACCGCTGAATGTTAGCGGTCGGAAAGTTGCGCTGCATTTCTTTGATCAACTGAAGGGCCTTTTGCTCTTTTTTTTGCCGGATCAGCATCGAACACAAATTTTCACCGATTGTCCGTACGTATTCGGTATCCTTATGAAATTTTGCGATTTCCAACGCCTTATACCAGTATTCTTCCGCATCATCATTTTGGCGCAGGTAATAATACACCAATCCGATATGATTGTAAATGGAACTTAACTGTAACGAGTTATCGTTGACGGCAAGTGCGGTTTTTTCGGCTAAAAGACCATATTTTAAAGCTTCCGGATAATTTGCTTTTTGCGTATTTACTTCCGACAGCAGATTATAAACCCCTTGAACGTCCGGATACCGTATCGATCTGTAAAGCGTCAGCGCTTCTTTTAACAGCGGTTCGGCCTTGACGTTATTTTCATTAATCGTATATAATTCGGCAAGCTCCTTTAAAGTCGTAGCCTGTTTTTCGATTAATCCGGCTTTTTTAAAAAACGCAATGGCCATTTCTTTATAGCGGACTTTTTCTTCGAGTTTGGCGTCGTATATCGACAGTTCGGCATAACTTTGCGCCTGTAATTCGATTAAATTATTGCTTTTGGCATAGGCAAGCGCCGCGTTGGCTTTTAGTAAGGCCTTTTGCATAGCGCCTTTTTCCCGGAGAATCTGCGCTTCTAAAAGAATGGATTTCCCTTTTCCTGTTTTATACCCCAAACGATCGCTTAACAGACCTGCTTCAGCATTAACTGAATCGGCACTTCGGAGATCGGTTTTAAACTCGCCCGGTTTGTTCAGGAAGTAGCTGCTTAAATCCAAAAGCAATTCGACTTTTTTAGCGTCATTTTTAGCCGTTGCTATTTTGAGTTGTAATTGCCTTGGATCGTCAATTGTTTGTGCATTTCCATTCAGATTTGCCCAAAACAAGAAAGCTATCGTAAGGCGATATACGGGAGTTTTAGCAGCGTTTAAGGGGGTATAATTCATTTTTTAAAGATACTCTATTATCAGAAATCTGCAAATTCACAATCGGGTTTTCCTAGTTGTTTCGGTGGTATAAATAACAAATGATCATCGCGATTCCGGGTACGATTAATGTTCCCAAACCAAAAAGCTTTCCGGCAATGGCACCCAAAAAACAACCGATAAGAAATCCGATGATTGTTACAAGCTGTTTTTTAAAACTGATAACCACTTCCGGATCTTTACATCCGTTTTTGAGCAGGTTTCCCAAATCGAGTGCGGCTTGCGTTACATTTCCTGTCATCATGGTTGTTGGACCGTGTGTCTCCTTACTGTATAATTTTCCGAAGGCATTCTGAAGTCCCATGCCAAATACGGTTGTCATCGCAACGGTGTACATGGCCCATTCGGTAAAGATTTCCATATAACCAAAAACATAGGATGCGATACCGCTCACAAGCAATAATATACCTTCCCAAAAAAGTAGGGTATACCGATTGGTTGCCTTTAAAGCGATTCGGCCACCGGTAATTACCGCAACGATAAATACGGGAAACGTTAGTAATTTTATCCACGCATGTATATCCGAACCCTTAATGATCTGATAGGCAAATACAATAAAGTTCCCGGTAACGTGTGCGGAAAAGATCGAATCGGCCGCGACAAACGTTACGGTGTCACAATACCCTGCTATCATCGTGAGCAGCAGGGTTACATAGCCAATATTTTTTTGTAGTTCCATAGTATTATTTTAGATGTGCCCGAAGCATCCAGGCCATTTTTTCGTGATTTTCCAAAAGTCCGGTAATATAATCGCTGGTTCCCGCATCGTGAAACTCCGACGCAAAACGGTTGATATTTTCCCGTAGGTGAATGATAATGCTTTCGTGATCGGCTAATAAGGCTGTGATATAACCGGCGCTATCATTTTTTTCTCTTGATTCTTCCGTAAGTTGTGTTAGTGCCAGGTATTCTTTTAAGGTTCCGGGCGCATAATGACCCAAAACACGGATTCGTTCGGCTACTGTATCTATAATTTCATCCAATGCTTTATATTGCTGTTCGAAAAAGAGATGCTTGTTGTAAAAATCAGGGCCTTCAATATTCCAATGCGCCTTTTTTGTTTTGGTGTACAATATAAATTCATCAGCGAGTACTTTGGTTAATACAGTAACCACTTTCGCGATATTTTCCTGTTGAATTCCGATGTTTGTTTTCATTTTAAATCAGGTTTAATAGATAATAATCGAGTGAATATTTTCCGGCACCGAGTGCCAGAAGTAGTAGTAATGATAAGGTATACATATAGGGAACATCGCGCACTTCGGGCGAGTCTTTTCGATGTACTACAAAATAACCGATGGCCGTCACGCCAATGGTGGGTACTATCATAAGTCGGGTGCCAAGTCCCAAGATCATAAAAACCGGTACCACCGTATCTGAAAAAGTCGCCACAAAACGGTTTAATTTTTCAGGTAAATGCAACGGATTAGGAACCTGTTCCGTTTGTCCGTTTTCGACACGGAATTTTTTCATCCCATGGACGCCAAAAAGCGCTGCCGCCAGTAAAATCCGAAAGAACAGCAAGGCCATATTGTTGTATGGTGTTCCTAAATCGGAGAAAAGGATTTGTTTGAGAATGTCCATCATTTTTCAGGATTTAGAAGGCAAAACAAGAACAACCCAATGCGCCCCAGAATGCCGTATAATTGTTAACTGGTACCGTACTCATCCGGGCCACATCGTGGTTGTGTGCATGTACATCACAACTACCGCTGCAACTGTGAATCTGTGCTGTCAGACCCGGTTTTGCATTTGGTTTTACATTTTTTTCGATCGCAGTTTGCAACGTACTTTTCGTTGGATATCCGTTATAAATATGGGTTGGCGACCAATCCGGTAAAATCGGTATATTGGGCGGCGAAAACGATGAAAAATCACCATTAGCGTACACAATTTTCCCATCGACAATCGTTAAATCGGCTTCAATTTTTTTAAGATCTTCATCCGCGATCGTAAAATAATCGCGATCCAAAACCACCAGATCGGCAAACATCCCGGTTCGGATATCGCCTTTTTTGGTTTGCTCCTGCGAAAACCAGGCGCTACCTCTGGTATACAATTCCAAAGCCGTTTCACGACTCAGTCGGGTTTCATGATACAACTGCAGGCCGCCAACGGTTTTTCCTACCGTCATCCAATACATGGAAACCCACGGATTGTAACTGCTCACGCGTGTCGCATCCGAACCGGCACCGACCGGTACGTCCATTTCGATCATCTTTTTGATCGGCGGTGTGTTTTCGGCCGCTTGGGCACCATAGCGATCCGTGAAATATTCTCCTTGGTAGGCCATCCGACTTTGAACGGCAATTCCGCCACCCAAAGCTTTTACCCGTTCGATATTGCGTTCGTCGATTGTCTCCGCATGATCAAATATCCATGGCAATCCGTTGAATGGGATTTCCCGGTTTATTTTTTCAAACACATTCAAAAAACGCGTAATACTTTCGTTATAGGTCGCATGCAATCGGAAAGGCCAACGGTTTTCGACTAAAAGGCGTACCACTTTTTCCAGATCGGCTTCCATGTTTTCGGGTAAATCCGGTCTTGGTTGCAGGAAATCTTCAAAATCCGCAGCCGAGAAAACCAGCATTTCGCCCGCACCGTTGTGTCGGTACATATCATCGCCCTGGTATAATTTGACCGTATCGATCCAATCTTCAAAATCCTCAAACTCGTGTTTTGGCTTTTGTGTAAAAAGATTATACGCGATTCGTACGGTTAGTTGTTTCTTTTCATTTAGTTCGTTAACCACCTTATAATCGTCCGGGAAATTCTGAAATCCACCACCGGCATCGATAACACTGGTAATTCCAAAGCGGTTTAGTTCCTTCATAAAATGACGTGTGGAATTTAACTGATGCTCGTAGGACAATGTAGGTCCTTTGGCTAAGGTCGAATATAGAATCATCGCATTGGGTGTTGCAATGATCAGTCCGGTTGGTTCGCCTTTCGAGTTTCTTTCAATATGGCCTCCCGGAGGCGCAGGTGTATTTTTAGTATAGCCAACCGCTTTTAAAGCCGCTTGATTCATAATGGCTCTGTCGTATAAATGCAAAATAAATACAGGCGTTTCCGGAGCGATGGCATTGATTTCTTCTAAGGTTGGCATTCTGCGTTCTGCAAACTGAAACTCCGACCAACCGCCTACCACGCGTACCCATTGCGGATGTGGCGTACGATCGACCTGTTCTTTAAGCATTCGTAACGCATCGGCAAGCGACGGAACGCCATCCCAACGCAATTCTAAATTATAGTTTAATCCGCCGCGGATGAGGTGTATATGCGAATCGTTAATGCCGGGAACAACTCTTTTTTGCAATAAATCGATCACTTGTGTTGTTTCGGATGCAAATTCCATCACCGCACTGTCGCTTCCAACGGCAATAAATTTTCCGTCTTTAATAGCCACCGCTGTACTATTTGGGGTTTCCGAATTAAAACTGTGAACCTTACCGTTAAATAAAATTAGATCTGCTTTCATATCGGTTTATTTGGTGTTAAGCTTACTGATCGCTTCTTTGATACCATCGCCGGCAACCGTATAAAATGCAGGACCGGCAAGGAGTATGATTTTGGTCAAAGGCTTGTGATCGGATAATTTTTTATCTTTTAAAAATGCCTGCGTTCTATAGGCTTCAAAAGAACCAAGCACTACGTTTTCGGCTACTAAAGCCGTAGGAGAATCGATACCGGCATCTTTAATATCGCTGGCAAAAGAATAATCACTTACGCCCAAGCGTAAAGCCTCGCGCATGGCCACGCTTCCAACACTGATCATTAAATCGGGTGTAAACGTATTGCGATTTCCTAAACCGATAAGCAGTAATTTTTTGGCAGCCAGCGTACCTTGTGGTGGTGTAATTAATAAAGTTTCCAACGAATGACCGGTAAACTTTCCGCTTTTACGCAATTCGGTAATGATTCCTTTTAGGGCATCGTCCAGATGTACCATTCCGTTGAGGTTAGCGGGTAGAGCAGGTGGGTTAAAAATATCTCCTTCGGTATATTCAAAAACACAGGCAACCTGTAATTCGGATTTGGCAGCGGAAGGCCCCTGAACGAGTCCGTTTACCGCTACACCGTCGACTTTTCCCCAGGTTACGGTCGAACCGATCGCCGCGGTTTGTGCCAAAAGGATGGTAGGAAATAAACCCCATACTAGTGCTAAAAGCAATAGTCTGACGTTTCCTGATTTGTATTGTAATAGATTTTTCATAGTCGTAATTTTTTTGATTAAAATTTGAATCCAAGTCGGGCATTAAAGAAAATACCGTCTTTAGAATTGGGAATGCTTTCGTTGATAAAAGCCCCGGTTTTAAAATATTGGATACCGCTAACAACCGATATAAACGGGCTTATACTATAGGTGAAATTGGCAAGGTAGGCCGTCCCGATATAGCGTTTGTCCGAAGTGTCTCCGGAAAGATTAAGGATACCGCTAGGCCGATAAACACCATCCTGCGTGCTATAACGCCAGTTAAAAACCACATCGACCTGCATCTTTAATTCCGGAAGCAAATCCAGAGTAGCATACGGATGGATATCGATCAGGTTTACCGGTCCAACCTGTGGACTAAAACCAAAATAACCGCCTTTAGGGTATAACGGATTAAAGGTTTGCAGTTGTCCGTCGCCTTTGTTCTGATCGCCTGAAATATAATCGTTCCGCAAATTGATCGTCGGTTTGAATTTTACATTTTCAAAAGAATAACCTATATCAGCCGAAGCCGTCCAGGCATTTATCGCTCCGGAGCCAAAACGTCCAAACTGGTAGGCCGCTTCCAGGTTGTAAATAAAACCGCCTCCGTATTTCCAGAACCGCGTTCCGACGGTATGCCGTCTTTCGGGTGCGATGTCTTCATTAAAGCGCGATTCGTCCCTTCTGATTCCGAGATAGTACCAATCGAGATTTCCCGCTTTTGGAATAATTATTTTGGAATAAACACCCCATAAATTCAGTTGTTTCGACATTTTATTGTCCAAAACTCCGGGATAAACCGTATCGGGCATCATCATAAAACCATCAATCGCGAATCGGGTAGTGGTATACATGAGTTTGCCACCGGTAAAATATAGTCGGGCGTTAGGACCTTCCCGTACCGAAAGCAACCTTCCGGAGCCATAATCCAACTCCTGTCGTCCGAGGCGAAGCGTTATTCCGGCATTGTCTTTTTTCCAGAGGTTGATATCCGCAAAAAGATTCTGGACATTTAGCTGATCTTCATCAATACCTCGTGGTCCATTACTTCTTCCGTCTTGTAGCGCACTCCTAAGCTGGGCGAATATCCGAACGTTTTTTCCCAGATGAATATCGGTATGTAAATCATAACGTTGCAGTAAAAAGCCATTATGACCAATGTTGAGCCTTCCCCAATCTTCATTATTGAAATCAACATATTCATACCGGGCTTCCCCGCCAACTGACATATAAAAACTTTTTTCCTTATTTAAAGGTATGAATTTTAGCTTTTTATAAGTATTTCGAACGGAATCTTTTAGGTATTCATAGTTTTCATCGTAGCGCAAAAGTTTAAAGTTTTGTGCCGACACGATGTTTCCTAATAACAGAAAAAGAATAAGGAACGGGACGTTTTTCGCTATGGATTTTGATGATTTCAATAGAATGAAGGATAAGAAATGGAACGGATTGTATTAGTGTTTTAGCATATTGTGGGCATAATGAATCCCCAAGCCATACGAACCGCCGTGTTTTTTCATTAAGTTGGTCACCGGAACATAGGTTTCCTCGCGTGCCCAGTCTCTTTGAAGTTCCAACAAATACTGGATCGACGTGATTGGCATAGCGCCCGCCTGAACCATTCGTTGTACGGCGCGTTCGTGGGCTTCGATGCTCACATCCCCGCAAGCATCGGTGATTACATATACTTCATAACCTTCTTCGATAGCCGATAAAGCCGGTCCGACGATACAAACGCCTGTCCACAATCCGGCCAGTACTAATTTTTGTTTTTTTGTAGCGGTAATAGCCGTATATGCTTTTTCATCTTCCCAGGTATTCATGGTGGTACGGTCGATATAACCTGAGGATGCAATTGGATAATATTCTTCGATTTCCGGGAAAACCGGTCCGGCAAAACTTTCCTCGGCAACCGTTGTCACAATTGTCGGTACGGAAAATATTTTTGAAGCGCCACAGATAATCGCCACATTGTTTCGTAGTTCGCTTAGTGCGATCGTACTGGTGGCGAATGCCATTTGTCCTTCAAAGTCAATTAATACAAGGGCATGATTATCCGGAGATAATAAATTTGTTGCTGGTTTCATAGTGCTATTTTTATATTTTATTAGTTATCAGGCGAACAAAGTGCCATGATTTTAAAATGTTGTGATATAGGGTTTTATTATAAAAGGTGATTTTATTTTGTTACGATATTTCGTAATTTTATTAGCGTCTTATTTGTTTTATACTAATGTGTCGCAAGTTTTCGGATCATTTCTGTAGAAAGCGCATCGGCATAGATTCCAAAAGCACTGGTTAAAACACCTTTGATATTGTGAACATCCGATACAATTCCATAAACGATATCTTCATCACCTGGATTGGTATCGCCTTCGAAACGGAAGAGATATTCAATTTTAAACTCGTCCGGTGACATCGATTGCGTATTGTTATTAAAACGGATACAATTTTCGTCCAGATTAAAATTCTGGGTAAAGCCTTCCCGGGTGAGCCATTGCAAGGCTTCGGTAACCGTATCAAAAGCAGGTTGTGTTGAATTCATATCCGGAATTAATTAAAAAGACTTTTTTTCAATTCGGCTGCCGCATAACGGAACAAGGATTTTACCTGAGGCAAATGTGCCAGCGGATTTAATAACCCGAAATCGTGGATCATTCCGTTGTAGCGTACGGTTGTGACTTCAACACCGGCTTCGTCCAACTTGCGACCGAAAGCTTCTCCTTCTTCGCGAAGTACATCGGCTTCCGCCACCTGGATTAGCGTAGGCGGGAAGTTTTTTAATAATTCTAAAGAAGCATTAATAGGCGAGGCATAAATTTCTTCGCGTTGTGTCAGATCCTTTGTATAGTGATCATACATCCATTTCATTAGAGGCGTTGTTAAAAAGCGGTCTTCGCCATATTGCTGATAGGTTTCATTTTCGAAATTTGCGGCAACGATAGGCCAGAACATCACTAGCGAAGCGATTTTTGGACCGTTGTTTTCGATGGCTTTTAAAGCAGTAACAGCGGTCATATTACCACCCACGCTATTTCCTACAACCGAAAGTCTGGTTCCGTCTACATTGATTTCGTTTCCGTTTGCAGCAACCCATTTTGTAGCGGCATAAATTTCTTCGACAGCCTGCGGGTAATGCGCTTCCGGCGATGGTGTGTAATTAACAAAAACACCTGCAGCGCCTGTTAAAACCACAAGGTCGCGAATCATACGTTTATGTGTCGGATAATCGCCCAAAACCCAGCCTCCGCCGTGAATAAAGATAAAAACAGGAAGCTTTTCGGTAACGCCTTCCGGTTTAACGATATTTAATTTTAGAGTATAACCGTCCTGTGTGATGGTTTTTTCCGATTCTTCAATACCGGAATAGTCGACTTCCACCGATTTTTGTGCGCCTACTAATACCTGTCGGGCCGCTTCCGGAGTCATGGTTTCCAATCCAGGTCCGCCCGTATTTAAAGCGGTTAGGAATTTTTTTGTTTCGGCAGAAATTGCCGGATCTTCTGAGAAATGGAATTTTCCGTTTTCATTTGTAAGTACTGTTTTCATGTTCTATATTTTTAAATTAATGAGCTATAGAACACTAGCCAAACAACGTGCCTTTTTTGTTAACTGTTATGTTTACAGTTTTTTATGGTTTTTAAAAAGATTTTTTATTTACGATATATCGTAGATTTATGAGAAGGTAAACGGAGTTTTTATAAAAAGTAGCCTGGACACGCGGATTTTGAATCGGTGCTTAACACCTGACAGGTTTCGAAAACCTGTCAGGTGTTGCTGTTTGTGCAATCTGCAAACCGTTATCAAGTTGTTATTTGCCTTTATATTTTCGTACCATAATCGCTATAGCAATAATAAGAGCGAGCGCATAAACGGCGGCTAATGCAGGCTTTTCGACGGTAAAGGTTTTAAAGTCGATTTGCTTAAATAAAGATACACCTAAAATGATTGCAATAATTGCTAACGTAAAGGAGAACGATTTTTTTTGTTCCTGTTCCATGGGATTAAGGTCTGGTTAAGCATTATATAGGTAAAAATATATAAAAATCTTAACGGAACAGGATATTTTAACGTTCATTTCTAGTGACTTAGATTGTATAATGGGATTATTTCAAAACAAAAAAGCATGATTTTAAAATAAAACCGATAGGGATGGCATATCCTAATCCGACGTAGGTAACCGTCGGTTTGTCCATGTTCCTGTCCGGAGTTACCGTTTCGGATAAAAACCGGCTTTTATATTTCCGATATAATTTTATACTTTTGAATACTAAAAAAAATGAAACAATGGCACAAATCACTTTACAAGGGAATACCATTCATACCTCAGGAGAATTACCGCAGGTAGGTACACAAGCAAAAGATTTTCAACTGGTAAAAAACGACCTTTCCGTGGCTTCGTTATCCGATTTTAAAGGAAGTAAAGTTGTATTAAACATCTTTCCTAGTGTTGATACGGGTACTTGCGCGGCATCGGTACGTAAATTCAACGAAAAAGCCAGTAATCTGGAAAATACAAAAGTATTGTGTATTTCGCGTGATTTACCATTTGCTCAGGCTCGTTTTTGTGGAGCGGAAGGTTTATCAAATGTGATCAACTTATCTGATTTCAGAGATGGAAATTTCGGAAAAGAGTACGGATTGACTATCGCCGACGGTCCTTTGGCTGGTTTACACTCACGTGTAGTTATTGTAATTGACGAAAACGGAGTGGTTCAGTATAGCGAGCAGGTTCCGGAAATCGTTAACGAACCCAATTACGATAATGCTTTGGCAGCACTTTAAACAAGTCAATGAAAAAAGATAATTCCTTTTTTACCGGTCGGCTGAAAAGCCTTGTCTTTGCCTTTAAAGGCGCTTATAAACTGATCACAACCGAACACAGTGTCATGGTTCAGTTTAGCCTGGCAATAGTGGTCACTCTGGCCGGATTTTATTTTCATATTTCAAAAGAGGAATGGCTTATCCAGACCCTTGCGATCGGATTGGTACTTAGTATTGAAGGATTGAATACGGCTGTCGAAAAGATAGCCGATTTTATCCATCCGGACTACCACCAGAAAATCGGTTTTATTAAAGACATAGCCGCCGGAGCTGTATTTTTTGCCGCTATGGCCGCCATAGCTGTGGGATTAATTATATATTTGCCACGGCTAACCTAATTCCAGGCTTACTGCATTTTTTTGCAACATAATTTCGAAATTTTAAATGGCAAAAGCAACAAAAAAAGATACTCCTGATAAAGGGGAAAAAGCAACAAAACCGAAATTTACATGGCACTTATCCCGCCAGTACAAAGTCCTACTCGGGGCTTTACTTGTTTTATTTTCGGTAGCCTTGTTACTCTCTTTTATTTCCTATTATATCTACGGTGATTACGACCAAAGTGCCTTAACCGACTTTGGAGATCGCAGTGAGAAAACTTATAACTGGTTAGGGAAATTTGGAGCGTTCCTGTCCGATTTCTTTTTATACAAAGGATTCGGTGTGGCTTCCTTTTTATTTGTCCGACTATTCTTTTTAGCCGGTGCCTACCTATTGGTTGACTTGTCGCTAGGAAAACTCAAAAAGAGCATTTTCTGGGATTTGTTTGCGATGGTAATTTTGTCCATATTATTCGGTTTTTTCTGGAATTATGTCCCGCAGTTAGGGGGGATTATTGGTTATGAAATGAACCTTTTCGTCCAGGATTATCTTGGGAAAACAGGTACTTTTCTGGTACTCCTTTTTGGTATTATTGTCTATCTGATTCTGAAAATAAAAGTTTCTACCGAAGGCATCAAAAATTTCTTTGAAAAAACCAATCAGTCGTTTAACGAAGAATTAAATCAGGATGCTCCGATAGCACAAAACACGGTTATTACACCGGTTCCGCTTCCGGATGAAATCATCGACGAATCGATCGAAATCTCCAACCCGAGTCTGGATTTTAATAGTGAAGAAGACGAAGAAATCTTGTCTAATATCGAATTAAAAACCAAACCTTCGGCTTTTGAAATCGATCAGGAATCATTAAAACCGACTATTGAGCACGCCTCGGAAATCACGTTAAAAACCAAACCGGTAGAACCGGTTGTTCCGATTGTAACGCCTCCGGTTGTACCTACGCCGGTTGTGCCTACATCCGAAATTATCAAAACAGACGACGAACATTTTGTCATCGAAAAAATAGAAGAAGAAACGTTTGTAGAAGAAAATCTGGCGGCTAAGTTAGTGAAGGATTTCGGAGAATTCGATCCAACACTCGATTTGTCCCATTACCAGTTTCCATCAATCGATCTTCTAAAAGAATATAACTCCGGTGGAATTACAATCAACCAGGCGGAACTCGAAGAAAATAAAAACCGTATTGTCGAAACGCTACGTAACTACAAAATCGATATTGCGCAGATCAAAGCAACCGTAGGACCAACGGTAACGTTATACGAAATCGTACCGGAAGCCGGTATTCGTATTTCCAAAATCAAAAGCCTTGAAGACGACATTGCTTTATCGCTGGCGGCTTTGGGAATCCGTATTATTGCTCCAATACCAGGAAAAGGAACCATTGGTATCGAAGTACCAAACAATTCGCCTACTATGGTTTCGATGAAGAGCGTTATTGGCTCACCGAAATTTCAGACGGCCGAAATGGAATTACCTATTGCCTTAGGAAAAACGATTTCAAACGAAACCTTTGTAGTCGACCTGGCAAAAATGCCGCACCTTTTAATGGCCGGTGCTACCGGACAGGGTAAATCGGTTGGACTAAATGCCGTTTTAACGTCGTTATTGTATAAAAAACACCCGGCCGAAGTAAAATTTGTATTGGTCGATCCTAAAAAAGTAGAGCTTACGCTTTTTAATAAAATTGAACGCCATTATCTGGCCAAACTTCCGGACACCGAAGATGCCATTATTACCGATAACACAAAAGTGATCCATACGTTAAATTCACTTTGTATTGAAATGGACAACCGTTACAGTCTGCTAAAAGACGCGATGGTTCGGAATATTAAAGAATACAACGAAAAATTCAAGCTTCGTAAACTAAATCCGGAAAACGGTCACCGGTTCTTACCGTATATCGTTTTGGTTGTCGATGAGTTTGCCGACCTGATCATGACGGCTGGTAAAGAAGTGGAAACACCAATCGCCCGACTGGCACAGTTGGCGCGTGCGATCGGAATTCATTTGATCATCGCAACACAACGTCCATCGGTAAACGTTATTACCGGTATTATCAAAGCCAATTTCCCGGCACGGATTGCTTTTAGGGTAACCTCCAAAATTGACTCCAGGACTATTTTGGACAGTCAGGGTGCCGATCAGTTGATTGGACGTGGGGATTTGCTTTATACACAAGGTAACGATCTTACCCGCGTACAGTGTGCGTTTGTCGATACGCCTGAAGTAGAAAAAATAACCGAATTTATTGGTTCTCAAAAAGCCTATCCGAATGCTTATTTGCTTCCGGAATACGTTGGTGAAGAAAGTGGCATAAGTCTTGATATTGATATTTCCGACAGAGATTCTTTATTCAGAGATGCCGCCGAGATTATTGTAACCGCACAACAGGGATCGGCTTCTTTGTTACAAAGAAAATTGAAATTAGGATACAATCGCGCCGGACGACTAATTGACCAGCTGGAAGCAGCCGGAATCGTTGGTCCGTTCGAAGGCAGTAAAGCCCGAAGTGTATTGATTCCTGATCTTGTTGCTCTTGATCAATTCTTTGCTAACGAACAAAATGATTTGTAAAATGCGTACTTTTTTTCAACTTGTAATACTACTCTTGTGCAGCTTAACGTTGCAGGGGCAGGATTCCAAAAAGGCAAAAGACCTATTGGATGAAGTTTCGGCAAAAGCCAAAAGTTATGATAACATCGTAATCGATTTTCGTTTTACGTTGCAAAATCAAAAACAAAACCAAAATCAGGATAGCAAAGGGAACCTTACTTTAAAAGGCAACCAGTTTGTTTTGAACTTTATGGGCGTTACCCGTATTTTCGACGGAAAGAAAAATTACACCATTATACCAGAGGACGAGGAGGTGACGATTTCCAAATACAACGAAAACGACGAAAACTCCATTACGCCGTCCAAAATGCTAACGTTCTTTAATTCCGGGTATAAATACAACTGGGATATCCTGCAAAACATCCGTGGGCGAAAAATTCAGTATGTAAAACTAACACCGCTTAGTACCAAGGATAAAACCAAAGAAATACTGTTAGGGATTGATACTCAGACCAAACATATCTATAATAAGATCGAAATTGCGAAAGACGGTACAAAAACAACGCTTACTGTTAATTCTTTTAAAACGAATCAGCCTATTTCGAAAAATCATTTTACCTTTACCGAGAGTAAATATCCTAATTACTACATCAATAAATTAGATTAATTATCGGGTGAAAATATTAGACCGTTACATTCTTAAAAGCTTTCTGATTACCTTTGCTACGGTATTTGTAATCCTTTTTTTTATATTCATTTTACAAGGAATATGGCTCTTTATTGCCGAACTAGCGGGTAAAGACCTCGATGCCTGGCTTGTATTTCAGTTCCTGCTTTTCTATTCGCCAAAAATGATTCCGTTGGTATTGCCACTTTCTATTTTACTGGCTTCGATTATGACCTTTGGAAGTTTTGCTGAAAATTATGAATTTGCTGCGATGAAATCGTCCGGTATTTCCCTGAAACGGGCGATGCAAAGTTTAAACATCTTTATCGTGTTGCTAAGCTTTGTATCCTTTTTTTTTGCCAACAACGTCATTCCAAAAGCCGAGTATAACTTCGTAAACCTCCGAAAAGAAATTTTTCATACCAAACCCGCTATGGCTATAGCCGAGGGACTTTTTAATAAAATCGGTAATATTTCTATTAAAGTCGACAAAAAATCCGGTGAAAAAGGGGAGCAGTTGGAAGGTGTAACGATGCACGAAAAATCCAACCTCGGCACCGGTAACAAATCGGTTATTAAAGCCAAAAGAGGTTTGTTGATCAACGAAGAAAACTCGAACATTCTAAAACTGGATTTGTTCGACGGCTATTATTATGAGGATGTGATGCCGAAAAGCTACGAAGAACGCAAAAGAGAACCGTTTGCCAAAGCCGCCTTTAAAAAATACCGGGTCAATATCGATCTGACCGCTTTAAATCCGGTAGATGAAAACGAAAAGATCACCAATACCAACACCATGCTTACCCTGAATGAGTTGAATTTTACGATCGACTCACTGGAAACCAATCTTAAAAAGGATAAACTTTCCTTTGCGGATAATATTATACAGGGAACCGATTATGCCTTAAAACCCAAGCATGGTTCCACAGGAGGAGACCCGAATAAAACAAAAGACCTGTTGTCGTTAATGACACCGGAAATGCAATATAAAGTTCTGGAAGTCGCCAAAAACAATATCATGAGCATGAATTACTCTATCGACAGTAATAGTGCTGATTTACTCGAAAAACAAAAAAATATCAATGTACACTGGATTGTACTCCACGAAAAATTTGTGGTCGCTTTTTCCTGTCTGCTAATGTTCTTTATCGGTGCGCCCTTAGGAGCGATCATCCGAAAAGGAGGACTGGGATTACCAATTGTATTTGCGGTACTTATCTTTATTATTTACCACTTCATCAATACTTTCGGTAAAAAAGTGGCACAGGAAAATGGTATTCCTCCCTTTTTAGGAACCTGGATGGCCTCCATTGTATTAACGCCTCTGGCAATATTCCTAACCTATCGTGCCACCAACGATATTGGTGTCATGATCAATTTTGACTGGATTACCTTGCCGTTCCAAAAACTTTCCGAAAAACTATTTAAAAATAATAACAATCAAAATGGCAACTAACACTAACATACAACTCAACACTATAGAAGAAGCTATTGAAGATATCCGACAAGGCAAAATCATTATTGTTGTAGATGATGAAGATCGTGAAAATGAAGGGGATTTTATCGCAGCAGCTGAAAAAGTTACTCCAGAGATGATCAACTTTATGGCCACACATGGCCGCGGTCTGATTTGTGCCCCCTTAACCGAGGCCAGATGTAAAGAACTTGATTTAAACCTGATGGTGACCAATAATACCGTACTTCATGAAACCCAGTTTACCGTTTCGGTTGACTTAAAAGGACATGGATGTACTACGGGTATTTCGGTTCACGACAGAGCTAAAACCATACTTTCATTAGTAGACGACAATACCAAACCGGAAGACCTTGGCCGACCAGGGCATATTTTCCCGTTACGCGCCAAACAAGGCGGTGTATTACGTCGTACCGGTCATACGGAAGCCGCTATCGATTTAGCGCGTCTGGCAGGTTTAAAACCAGCCGGAATCCTTGTGGAAATCTTAAACGAAGACGGATCTATGGCACGTTTACCACAATTGATGGAAGTAGCCAAGCGATTTGATCTTAAAATCGTTTCGATTGAAGCATTGGTGGCCTACAGAATGCAACACGACAGTTTGATTCAGAAAAAAGAAGATTTCGAGATTGAAACCCGTTTCGGAACTTTCCGTCTTCGCGCGTATCTTCAGATTACCAATAAACAAGTGCATATTGCACTAACCAAAGGAAGCTGGAGTTCTGGTGAGTCGATCCTGACCCGTATCAACTCTACACATGTGAATAACGATATTTTGGGTACGCTTACGAATGATGCTGATAAACGTCTGGATGATATGTTCCGTCGTATCAATGAGGAAGGCCGTGGAGCGATATTGTTTATCAACCAGGAAATCCAGTCAGCCGATATGCTAAACCGTTTGTCTGAACTGAAAAACTTACAGGCGCAAGGCGTAAACAAGGCACCTCAAATTAAGATTGACACTAAAGATTTCGGAATCGGAGCGCAAATGCTACACGATTTGGATATCTGTAAGATCCGTTTGTTATCCAATTCCGAACAAACCAAGCGTGTGGGGATGATTGGATACGGTCTTGAAATTACAGAATACGTAGGTTTTTAATAAATCCTGATTTTATAAGTCGATCACTATAAGTTAGTTACGAAAATGATCACTTTTTTTAGTGATTTTATAGTGAAAAAGACTTGTAAAACCCGGAAAACACACTATATTTGCAACCGCAATCCTAAAGCGGTTGTGACATATTGGAGAAATGGCAGAGTGGTCGATTGCGGCAGTCTTGAAAACTGTTGACTGTAACAGGTCCGGGGGTTCGAATCCCTCTTTCTCCGCAAGAATTTTCTTATAAATCCTTAAACTTAATTGTTTAAGGATTTTTTTATTATGCTTATTTGCGTTATTGCAAATAGAACTTCTTTTTTCTTATTGCAGATTCTAGTTATGTATAAATTAGGTAAAAACACGTATTGTTTTGTTGTGTATAAATCGCTTTCTTTCGGGTTTACGAAATTAAAAGACGAGTAGTTTCGTAAAAAGTGATGTTATGTGACATTTTTGTATAACCGGTAAAATAGATTAACTTCCGAAATTAAATCATTAATTAGATGATAGCAGAGTTAAAATTAACATTCAATATTGTTCCTCATAATCTTTTGCATTCGCTTCAAGGTTTATTTCCTTTAAATGGATCATCATTGATTGAGGTAATTTCGAATACAATTTATGCACCTAAACCAAATTTGCACAGTAGTTTTTCACATGGATTTCAAGCAGCCGATTCAACTTTACTATTCCAAATCACAGGCCATGAACTTATGATTCATGTCGAATTACCACCGTCAAACAATCTTTATTTATCATTAAAAAGAAAAGTAAACTCATATCATGATATACTTATAACTTTTTTTAAGAATAATGGAGTCAATATTGACTCTATAGAACAAGAAGTAATGATTTCATCGGAGGATAGTTATATTTTAATAGGTAAAATTCCAAATAGAAATACTGAATTCAAAAATGAATTGGATAACAATAAGTTCGAATTATTTTTATTCCGCTCGGATTACTTCTAGTAAATTTATTAGGAAAGAAATTAGGTTGGATCTCCAATATCGAAACTGTTGTAGTAAGTAGCTGCTCTTTGATAATTGCTCTGATTGTCTGGTATATAACAGAATTTTTAACTTTTAAAAATGATAAGCAATTTAAATTTGTACCTTTAGCATAATTACATGGAAACAACTGACAAAATAAACGAATTTGATTATATTCAAAAACTTTATCGAAAAATAATTTCTGAATTTCCTGACTATAATGTTTTTATAGAAAAGAAGTACGATAAATATCGTCCAGATATTTCAATTGAGTTTAAAAACAAAGTATTGCTTTTTGAAGTTAAAAATTCTAGAAGTTATTCCTCTTTACCATTTTCTACAATTCTTCAGCTAGAAGATTATAAAACTAACATCCCGAATAGTGAAGTAGTATTAATAAGTTTGTCTTCAATAAATGAAATATTACAACAAAAACTGAATGACATTGAAATCCAAACATTGGTAAAACCACAATTTGAAACTATTATTGATTTTATAAAAAAGAAAAACATCACATAACAACAGTTTTGTATAGTTGCTATTTTTGTTGTAAAAGTTCGTTCAGTTTTCATAACTTGTTCAGTCTAGCGGAGAGAAACTCAGCTTCGATTTCTAAAACTAGTGTAAAACCGCAGGACGTCAAGACCACAAACACGATCATACATGGATATATTTGATCATTCAAAAAGCTTAATTGAGAATATTTATTTAATTAGTGGGCCAATAATAGCTTTATTGGGGTTCGTAGCATTTTCTCAACTAAGACTCTCAAAAAAAGTTATCGAACTCACTTCTAAAAGACAAGCTGCAGAGTTATCTGCAAAGCAGATAGAAATTTATTGTAATGTAATAATACCATCACAATCAAAGTTGAGTGATGGATTAATAGAGAGTAAATTAGAAGACGTTAATATCAATGGACTCAGGCAATTTACGACGCAAGAATTATTAAAAAAAATGAATACTGGAGAGATTCTTGAAAGATCTAAATTTATTAGTGAAAAAGTTACCCCTATTTTAGAAGTTTTAAATAGTATGGAAGCTTTTTCAACATACTTCACAAAAGGTGTTGCAGATGAGGAAATCGCCTTCTCTTCAATTGGTAGCACTTTTTGCTATAGTGTAAATACATATTCTTTTATTTATTGTATACTAAGAGACGAAAAAGATGAAGTTTTACCTTTTAGTAACACAATTAAACTTTATGAAGTTTGGAATTCGAAGCTGCAAACAAAAAAAATCAAAAAAGAACTCAAACAAAAAACAGAGGAGCTAAGAAAAGTAGAAGTTGAAAAAATAAATATACTGGGCACAAAGTAAACTGCAGCTGTAATTTTATGAAAAAACTACTACAAACATTATTTACAATTATAATTACAACCTTCAGTATAGTAGGGTTTGTAGGTTTTTTTGTTATAATTTTTGATAATGAATATTTTCAGACTACCTATAAATTTGATCCTAAATTAGCTGCGGACTTTGGAACTTTTTTTGGAGGATTCATTGGTACGATTTTTAGTATTGTCAGTGTACTTTTACTAATCTACACAATAATATCACAAAATTCTGATTCAAAGCGAGCAGATCTGGAAACAAATTTCTTTAGAATGATTGATTATCATAATCAAAACGTAAATCAAATAAAAGTTACGAATCTAGATACAACTAAAAACGACATCTCTGAAGGGAGAAGGACATTTGTTCAATTCAAAATTCAAATTCATAGGTTGTTACCAATTGTAAGTGAAGTTAATATAGAAAATAATCTAAATCTTGACAAAAATCAGCAACTCGATATAGCATATATAATTTTCTACTATGGATTAGAAGGCTCATGGATGACGTTCATTACTGAAAAGTTGCAAAGGTATCCACAACCCGCAAAAATCTCGCAAAAAATACTTGAAAAGCTTAATGCATATCCTCAGTTGAAGTACGGACGAACCAATCAGACAAATCTGAGTACATATTTTAGAAATATGTATAATGCAATCAAAATGGTTGATGAGAGCAGATATCTGACGACACAGCAAAAACAAAATTTAATAAAAATATACAAAGCCCAACTGTCTAATCCTGAATTATATATTATCTTTTTTAATGTTTTATCTAGATTCGGTAAAAAGTGGAAAGAGAATGGATACATAACAAAATATGAGTTTCTAAGAAATATACCAAAAGATTATTGTGATGGATATGATCCGAAACAATATTTTCCAATGATTTACGAATACGAAGAATATTAAAGCTATATCTAACAGCAGTTTCGCACAATTGACCCCGATAGCGCGGATTTACAGCCGTGCCAATAAAGAAGAAGTAAACTACAACCTTAAAAAGTTGTAGTTTTTGTTTTTTAACATATGTGGTTTAATGACCTTCGCGCGGATTATAAATCCGCGCTATCGGGGAATTTAGTTAAAGAAGGAAAAACTCCAAAACAAGCGGCTGAGTTAGTAGCAAAACAAATGAGAGATAAGATTAGTGAGAGTTCGACAATGGTAATTAATGAACTTTTTAAACCCTGATAGCACGGATTTGTAATCCGCGCTATCAGGGTTAGAAAAAATAATATATTTTCATATATGGACATTATAACTAAATTTTGTACAAAATGCAAGACAGAAAAACCCATTCATGATTTTGCCATGAGCAAAGTAACTAAGAGTGGTCGTAGACATCGTTGCACCTGTTGTAGAAATGCAAGAAGACGTGAAGTTTACAAAAATCCTGAACTGAGAAATTGGAACAAAATATGGACATTAGACAAGTGCAAAAATGAAGCTCTTAAATATAATAATAGAAGTGATTTTGTCCGTTATTCCTGTTCTGCGTATCACCGGGCAATAAAGGATGGCTATTTAGATCAAATTTGTACCCATATGACTTCCCGATGGAAGCCTTATCGATTTTGGAGTTTTGATCAATGCCAAAAAGAGGCACTTAAATATAAAACAAAAATTGAATTCAAAACAAATAATTCATCAGCTTATAGCTTAAGCCTAAAAAGAGGTTGGATCACAAGTATTTGTTCTCATATGGAGGCAATTGGCAACATACATAAAAGATTAGTATATGCTTATGAGTTTCCAAACAAGGCTGTGTATGTTGGTTTAACCTGTAACAAGAAACGCAGGCAACTACAACATTTACAGTATAGGAAATCACCCGTTTACAAGTATTCACTGAAAACCAAATTAACCCCTATATATAAATCAATATCAAAAACATATATCACCGCTGAAAGAGCCCAGAAACTAGAAGATAAAACAATCGAAAACTATAAAAGTAATGGTTGGCAAATTTTAAATAGCGTAAAAGCAGGTGCTCTGGGATGGAGTAATAGGAAATGGACATTTGAGAAATGCCAAGTAGAAGCGTTAAAATATAAAACCAGAAGCGATTTTCAAAACAATAGTCGCAGGGCCTATTCTGCAGCTCACAGAAATAATTGGATGCAAATATGTGATCATATGGTTTATAGAAGATTGCCAAAAGGTACTTGGACTTATGAAAGTTGCAAACAAGCTGCATTACTATGCAAAAACAGAAGTGAATTTCGATCAAAGTTCATTGGGGCAGTTAGAAAAGCAAATGAGGAAGGTTTTTATGAAGAAATTGTTTCACACCTGAAAAAATGGGAAAGTAGAACAAAATCTATGTGAAGCTTATTAGTAATTCATTATCTAAATTGCCCAAAAAGATCAGTAACGGCATCAGGTGTTCGATTGTGACCCGATAACGCGGATTTGCAATCCGTGCTAATAAAGATGAAGTAAACTACAACCTTAAAAGTTGTAGTTTTGTTTTTTTAACATATGTGGTTTAATAACCTTCGCGAGGATTTAAAATCCGCGCTATCGGGAATTTAGTTAAAGAAGGAACAACTCCAAAACAAGCGGCTGAGTTAGTAGCAAAACAAATGAGAGATAAGATTAGTGAGAGTTCGACAACGGTAATTAATGAACTTTTTAAACCCAAATAATAAAAAAACTATGAAATATTTTAAAATAATTCAAAATACTGATTCAAAAATAATTGGTAAATATCCTCAGGTAAAAGATTTAAAAATCAATTTTCATGAAGCAAGAGCATCACAATGGGGTAAAATTGATGAATGGAAATCTGATGACGACATTCCTGATTTGAATAATTTTTTATTACAGACAAAATCTAAATTTACAGATTTAATTTCTAATTCTTTTATTATAGTTTCTGATGGAATATTTATAAGTGAAAGATGCAAAGAAATTTTTGAAAAATTTAAGGTAAACGGTAACTTTTACAATGCAACAATATATAAGCTTGATGAAAAGCTTTCATATTGCTTTTTAAAGTATGAATATGGAGGTTTAAGTAATATAATTTGGGAAAAATCAGAATTTATTGAATATAACATCAATACTTTGGAATTTGGAAATATAGTACTAGTGAAAAATTTTAAAGATTACAAGGAAAAAGTTGATTCATTAAGAATATCTAAAAACGATGATATGGCTTTATGGAATCTTTTTCCGAAATTAATAAGAATTAATAAAAAGTATGATATGACTCCTATGTTTAAATATGGCTTAATCTGTAATGAAAATGTTAAGAATGCTATTGAAGAAAATCATTTAACAGGTTTTTTGTTTGAACCATTAGAAATAGGAATTTCTTTTGAATAAAAATTATTGTGATAGATAATTTTTACAAGAAATTTTAATATAACTTTAAAGAAAGTTAAAAAGCATCTCATAATCGGGATGCTTTTATTGTTAAACTGCATTTTCGTTTAACATTTTAACTAAATCCGATAGCGCGGATTTGTAATCCGTGTTAATAAAGAAGAAGCAAACTACGATCTGGATAGCGCGGTTACAAATCCGCGCTATCGGGTTTCTCGATTTTATAGATTACAGCATCTTTTCCATCCAGCTGTGTATCACTTTCGTATTCAAGACCGATTTTTTCAAGAACTTTTATTGATCCAATATTCGCTTTCATTGCTCTCCCAATGATACGTTTCAATTTTAGTTTTTCAAATCCGTATTGCAGGCAAGCTATGGCGCTTTCCGTTGCATATCCTTTGCCCCATTCTTCTTCAAAGAAACGGAACCCAATATCTGTTTCATTTTCAACTCCATCGAATTTTAATCCACACCATCCAATAAATGTATTTGTACTTTTGAGTATTACCGCCCATCTTCCGTACCCGTTCAATTTATAGTCCTGATAATTTACAAGAAATTCTGTTGCTTCTTCTTCATTTTTGAAAGCCACATTTCCGGTATATTTTATTACATTAGGATTTGAATTTAAGTTATAAAAACTTTTCGCATCATTTGGATGTAATTCTCTTAATATAAGACGATTGGTTTCCAGGATATATCTCATTTATAAAAGCGTAGTCAGATTGATTTCTATTAACGTTTATTTTAAAACATAAAAATAAGTAAAAAGACGTATTGCTTTGTTGTGTATAAATTGCTTTCTTGCGGATCTACGAAATACAGCTATATCGCTTTTTAATGAAATAAATAAGGGGAAAGTTTCGTATAAAACAATGTTATGGACAAGGCTAAACAAACAGGCAATAAGCAAAATGGCACCGGCAAATAAACTGACAATTAAGAACGACACAATAGTTTATGAACAAGACCCACAGAATAGATGGACGCTTGACATTGATAAAATTAAATTTATTGGAGAATATACAACTTCGGCAGGACCATTAGCAGACGACTGGTTTTTTGTTTTTGCCGACACTGTTGACGAATGGTGGCAAGCACCGACACACTCAGTTGATCACGAACAGTTTTGGAAACAATTAGGACAAAAACTCAACTGTGAATTAGCACCAGGACTTTTCGCTTCGACAAATTGGGCGACACGAGTAATATATCCTAAATCGCTTGACGGACATGAGCTATTTATAGTTGTAAAGACAGAACCTAAACCAAAAACATTTTGGCAGAAATTCTTTGGAGGAGATGATAACAACGAACATCTTGAATTGACAGAAAATGTAAAACAACTTTTTAAAGTTGTAGTTTTGTTTTTTAGCATCTGTGATTTAATAACCTTTACGCGGATTACACCCGAGGCTTTAGCCGAACTGACGAAGTAAATCCACGCTATCTGGACAATTTAAAATTACGTATAGTCTTAAAATAAGTGAATTAAAAATTAAACAAAAAAGAAATAATACAAACTACATGAAAAAACTATTAATTATTTTCACATTAACTTCATTAATCTCATGTTCAACAACAAAATCAGGTACACAAGAAATAGCTACCGATTCAACGTATGGATATTCTAAAGAGAACCCAATTAAGGTTGGAGGTAATACCAATGGTCCTGCAAATGAGCAAAAATTTTTAAGCTCATTATCTGGTCCAAACGGAGAAGAATTATGGTATAAAAGATCAGGAAGCTGTTGTAGTTTTGAAACTAGAAATAGTTCTTTTGGAATGGGAATGTTAGATGTTTATAAAGTCACATATGAAGGCAAAAAGGATACTTTAACTTTATATTTTAATATGTATGACAAAGTAAAACCTAAAGCTCCATTGGGACTAAAATTTAAAAAATAAACGATCCCCGATAACGCGGATTTACTTCGTCAGTTTGGCTAAAGCCTCGGGTGTAATCCGTGACAATAAAGATGAAGTAAACTACAACCCTAAAAAGTTGTAGTTTTGTTTTTTAACATATGTGGTTTAATATAACCTTCTCACAGATTACAAATCCGCGCTATCTGGTCATAAAATAGGTTGACTATTTTTTGAATTTACATTTGTCATTAGACATCAAAAAGTCCTGTATTTTCTTCCTTCATTTTCTTTTTGATTTTTTCAATTATTTTCTTTTTACCTAGAATAGAGGTACCAATCCTACTTTCGGAAAGAAAAGTAACCTCATTTTTATCAATTATATAATCATACAAAATCAAATCCATTTCGATCACATTCGTTCTTTTAAAAGAAATTGTAAATTCAGTACTTAGGAATGCTATTACCTTTTCAATATATTCTTCTCCAAAGTTTTTAGATATTTTAACTTCCTTTTTAAAAAACATAATTACCTATAATTTAAAGTTGCGTTGCTTTTGCAGATCTCTTATCGGACGACCTAGAGAATCTGATTTAGGATAGTGCAATGTACCATATTTACGGCATCATTTCAAAATTTCATAAAAATCGATTCTTAAAAAGGAGATTAATTTTTATATATCGGTAGAGTAGTAGCTGCCGCTCTTTGTGCAGTAATATAGCGCAGCTTTTTTATACTTTTAAGCTAATTAATTTAAGAATTTTATTACTATTTTAGCGAAGTATAAACGAAGTAAATCGGTGAAATTTATACAATTATTGTAACGATTGAGGTATATGTATAAGTTCGTTACAGCTAAGTTTAACAAAACCTTCATCGATAACAAAAATCACAACAACATCGAAACTTAATACTATGACTGTAAAAGAGTATTGCCTTGAAATACAAAAACTCTTAACAGAAGTTGGGGAATTAAACTGGGCAAAATGTTTTGAAAACTTTATAGCTGAATTGGAAGTCTCAAAAGATAATGCAACCTACAGAAAAATAATTTCAATATATGGTGGAATGGGGGCTTTTGATGATGTAGTACTTTATAAAGACGGTGTGCTCTGCCAAAAAGAAAACGACACTTTATATAAATTAAAAAAGGAATTATATACTCAAATTGTGGCTGACTGGAAATAGAACCATGCTTCGTTTAATGGTCGCACGAACCATTACTTTGTCGGTGAAAGCAGCAAAAAAGAAATTGATTTGGCAGGATTTAGCATAAAAAATCCAGCTTATTATTTAGAACTAAAAAAACATATGGTAGAGATTAAAAAATTTATTGAAAATTTTATTGAGGATGAATATACTTGCAATAAAACAAATTATGATTTTTCTATTTCTGATGAGGAATATGAGAAGATGAGATTAAAGGTTGAAGATTACTTTCATACTGTAAATAGGGACGAATATTGGAGAGGGTTAGAGGAAGAAGATGTACAGGAATTGGATATTAAAATGAAAGATTTATATTTTCAAAATGTAGAAAGGGCAATTCCGCGTACCTTATTTCAAATAAAGCAATATAAAAATCCTAAAGTAGGAGAAGGTTTAGCCAGATGGTTAGTTGATGAAGAACTTTTTGCATGCTATACGAGTTATACGGAAAATAATGGCTTGCCTCTTGATTATGCTGCGGTATTCTACGTAGCACAAACAAATGAAGGATTGAAAATAATCTATAGAATACGCTATGAAAGTGATGCGCCTAGGTGGGGCCACTCACATGATTTAAAAATAAATCAAATAGCGCATCCCGGTAAACGCATAGCTGTTGAAAAATATCAAGCGCCGCAGGAAGCAAACAGTTTGGCTGATTATAATGCCGAGTACAATAATTAAAGCCAAAATTTTCTGTGCTTCGTTTCGTGTCTACACAAAACGAAATGAAAAAGGTTCGTGTCGCACTAATCATTGCTTTGTCAAAAAATAAAAATTACGTTTTAAAATATGGAAAATTTATTCAAAAAATTAGTGACCTTTTTTAATGAATTAAGTTCAAACGATTTAATAGAATTACACGAAGAGTCTCTTTTCCCTCAAGAATTTAACTTGTCTGACAGGCTTCTTCAAAGATATCAAAAAAAATTTCTGATGAAGCAGGTATTGAATTTAGCAACGACGCTATAAGGATATTAGGCTTAACGTCTCTTTCAATAAAATGGACTAATAAATTGACTCCTAAAGTAAAGGAGAACATCAGTGGCGGGACATCTTTTCTAATATATAAAGCCCTTTGTGAAATTCAAGATGAGTGGCTTAAAGAAAACCCGCTCAATCATCCACAAGAATTAGTGGGAAATTTATATTCATTTAATGACAGTGAAATACGCAGGCATATTTCCCAACGAGGGAGAGGCTGTTTTTATAGAGAACATGGCAAATGGCCATTGACTATTTATTTTTTTGATGAAGGGGTACGTATTCAAATGAATATGTCATTTGAAAGCTATATTCAAGCTTTGATAGATAGTTGTGCGGTTAGTTACTGGCAATACTTTTATGTTGATATAGATGAACTGATCAAACAAAATAAAGAAATGATATTAAGACATGGGATAGTAATCAATTGCCCAATTGAAGACACAGATTTAGATAGTCCAAGATTAAAGTATTTAATTGATGAATTAGAAATAATAACGAAAAATTTACCAATACTATTCCCTGAAAGAGATTTTAATTATCATCAAAAACGGCTTGAGCAAATAAAAGAAAAAGCAATGCCATTTTTGTAATAAAAATTTATATTACAAATTCCTAAAAAGCCAAATTTTTCTTTTTAAAGTTTGGTTTTTATTACAATAAATGAAGGCTTTAAAATGAAAATAAATACCCCGATAGCGCGGATTTGCAATCCATGACAATAGAAAAGAAGTATACTACCAACCTAAAAAGTTGTAGTTTTTAGTTTTAAGCACACGGATTACACCCGAGGCTTTAGCCGAACTGACGAAGTAAATCCGCGCTATCTGGTAGGGAGGAATTATAGAAGATATGAACATAAAAACAGGAAATAAAGATGGTAGAGTCGGTCAGTTTTACACAAAATACAGAAATTCATATAGAGTTTTTCTTAAAAAAGAGAAATATTGTTATTAATGATTTGAAAAGCATTTCGAATAATTGGGAACTTTATTTTTTTCGGTTTAATGAATTAAACGAAACCGAATTAGACAAATATTTGGCTAAGGACAGTTTTTATATAGAAGGTGCTATGTATATAGCATATTATGGAAAAGAACTCATCGGATTTAAACATTGGGATTTAATAGATCAATTATGTTCATATTTTATTAATTCTATTTATGAGATAATAATAAATAATAAAGAATTTGAAAAATTTTGTTTCCCAGACCAACCTGTTGAAGTTACTTTAACAAAAGAAAAAGAACTTATAAGTATCAAAATAGGTAATGAAAATCCCGTTTTCGTATACAAGGATATATTTATTAAAGAATTTTTAAATGCCTGTAAAAATCTTTATGAAAGAATAAATGTAAATTCATATAAATTGGAAATTGAGAAGATTGAAGAAATTCGAAAGTATATGACTAGTCCCGAAATAGGTTGACTATTTTTGATTATACAAATTTGATAAAAGTTCAGACGTTTTTAAGATGTCTAAACTTTTTCTTTTTAAAGAATATCCGATTTCTTTTATCTTGTTGGCAAATTTCACAACCCCGAGAATTGATCAAACGATTTTTTGGTTATCTTCCCGAACCTTATATTGAATCTGGAAAACTTTGAACCAAAATATTTAAAAAATGGCAAACCACGACGACATGACCTTGGGAGATCTTTTAAAAAAATCTCCTAAAAAAAGTATCTTTAGTACGATCGGGCAGCTCTTTAAAAAGAAGCCGTTGACGCTTGAAAAAGCCTTTAAAAACCCTTTAAAATACACCTCACTTAACCTAAGCCACCAGAACCTAAAGGAATTGCCGGAAACCATCGGACAATTTAAAAACCTGAGACAGCTATATCTGGACAACAATCAGCTGACAAGTCTACCGGATGCCATTGGTGACCTGACTCAATTAGACTTACTAAGTCTAAGAAACAACCAGTTAACAAACCTGCCGGACGCAATCGGAAATCTTAGCGGGCTTACCTATATCGACCTAAAAAGCAACCAGCTCACAAGTCTGCCGGACGCAATCGGAAAGCTTACCAGACTAACCAATATCGATCTGGAAAGCAACCAACTAAAAACACTACCCGATAGTATTTGTTCTTTAGAAAGAGTATATAGTTTCAATGCTGCAAATAATCAACTAACGCAGCTTCCGGAACTATTCGGAAACATGACTCAGATTCAAGTACTAAACTTGCATCACAATCAATTAACGCATTTGCCGGAATCCTTAGGAAACCTGAAAGAAATGGTTGTCTATTTTAATATTAACAATAACCGCTTAAAAACCCTGCCCAACACGTTGCATAAAGTAGTATTTGAAGACATCTATCTTAATAACAATGAACTGGAATCACTCGGAACCTTAGGTCAGGGAGGCTACCGAATTGATCAACTGCACCTAAAAGGTAATCCGCTTTTAACGATACCGGAGGCACTATCGAAAAGACCTGGCTTATCGCTGTACCAATAACTGCTTCTTCGAAGTACAAAAGACCGTGCTGCGAACAAGTAATACCAGCATACTGCCTTGTGGTACACTAAATCATGGCATTTATATGATTACCTCAAAACGTTAGCTACACGCTTAAACCACTTTATGAAAAAAAACATAACCCTAATAGCCCTTTTTGTTTTTACAATCTGCCAAGCACAAAGTCACCAACTCAACTGTGAGCATATCCATAAAATAGAGAACCCAAAAGAATATTATGATGAATATAGTTCTGGTGGTGGTTATGAGAATTTAACCGTAATGAAAAAGAATTTTAAAAGTGACTTTTTCAATTCAAAAGATAAAGATTTAAAATCGATTGTGATTAGAATACAAACGCAATCTGATGGAGCCAATATAATGCATGATTCCCAACTTTATGAACCAAAAGAAAATGAGATCGCTTTATTTTTAGAAGATGAAGATAGAAAATCATTTATTGGAACTTCACAAAAAATGTTCTTCAAAGTTGGTGGAAAACTAAAAGCATCAATCAGTAAAGGAAAAACAAACGGATTAAAAATTCTGGAATTTATGAAATGTGGAATGCTAAATCTGAAAAGAATGCCAATTGATGATAAGATAGTGGAATGTTTAGAAAATGAAATAACTAAATAAATGAAAACAGAAGCTAACACTAGATTCATTACTGACAGCTTCCTTGGAACGTTATAAATAATTAAGCCCCGATAGCGCGGATTTATAATCCGTGCTATCTAGTAATAATTAAGTATTTGATTATACATTTTCTCTTCCAATGGTATTAAAATACAACAAAAGCAGCATCAGATGTTGGATTGTACTACCTCTTAGCCTGCAACTTTACAAAAGCGATAAATTTTATCAGGGCTTTTTTTGTCGTTCATGATAGACATGGATAGTAAATCTGCGCTATCTGGAAAATACAAAAAGTGGTAAGTTATTAATTTAGAAAAACTGTTGTCCTGCGTTCATTTGTTCTTCATCTGTTCTTCATTTAGAATCAGTATATTTATATATCAAACGGAATAAATAAGCTCATTTAAAACTAATTGCATCATGGAAAGAATAGTCAAAACAGATCACAGAAAGAACAATCTGAATACAGTTTTCAAAGTTATTCTTGTATTGTTGATGGTTGCTTTCAATACCAAATCTTTCGGACAGAAAAACGCTAAAGATGAAATTATACTGCCAATAGAAGTAAAAGCAGCATTTGAAAAACAATACCCCAATAGTAAGGCTTCCTGGACAAGAGAATATAGAGGCGATAATGATGATCAACTGAGATACGAAGCAAAATTCAAGGGGACTAAAGGAAACGATCTGGCTGTCTATGATAATCTGGGCAACCTGAAAGCCTTTGAAGCCAGTATAACGTTGAGGGATCTTCCTGCAAATGCTACTAAATATTTAAAAAAAGGAAATTTCTTAAATAAAGTTACCGAAGCGGTTAAGGTTACCGACATGGATATACATCCGGATTCAGATTTAGATTGGAATATAAAACAGATGATCACGTATGAAGTAGGAGTTGTTAAAGGAAGTCAGTTTTATGACTTGGTTTTTAGTGATAAAGGAGCGTTTATCAGAATGGTAGAAAAGGATTAAGCCTTAGAATTTATGAAGCCGTTTTTTTATAAGTCCTTTTTAATTATAACAACGATAATTGTATCCGCCTGCGATAATAAAAAAGCAATACCACAGTCGGTCCCATATTCAAAACCCTATAGGGCAGGCGTGG
Source organism: Flavobacterium sp. CAU 1735 (assembly GCF_039888695.1). Classification (NCBI taxonomy): domain Bacteria; kingdom Pseudomonadati; phylum Bacteroidota; class Flavobacteriia; order Flavobacteriales; family Flavobacteriaceae; genus Flavobacterium; species Flavobacterium sp. CAU 1735. The sequence continues at coordinate 1,226,513 of NZ_JBDQQQ010000001.1, forward strand.
TTTTGTCTTTTGACGATGCCTATGTAGACGAATGGTTTGAGGCCGACCAGGCTTTAAAAAAATACTCCTGGAAAGCCACTTTTTGTGTTTGCAGGATTGATTCCATAGGCGCACCCCAATTAAACAAGCTTGTTCAGATGCAGAAAAACGGACATGAAATAGCCGGGCATGGATACCATCATTTTAATGCGGTTACGTATGCGGCAGCAAACGGAATCGATAATTATGTAAAAGTAGAAATAGACCCGATGCTTGCATCGATGAAAAGGTTGGCTTTACATGTTACCTCATTTGCTTATCCCTATGGGGAAAGATCAGAGGAACTCGATAAGGCTTTAGCTCCAAAATTTAATATTATCAGGGGAAGGGCATTTTGTGGCGATGTTCCGGAAAAAGAAGGCTGTTATTTTAGAGGTACAAAATATATGTATGCCTTTGATATCGATAATAATCATGTCCATTTTAGTATACCTTACCTTTTAGAGCTATTGGATTATGCCAGAAAAGAAAATAAGATACTTATTTTGTGCGGTCATAAACCGGTTAAGGAGTTAACAGCTAATTATCAAACAAAAATTGAAACCTTAGCATTTATCTGTAAATACATAGAATTGAACAATATGCAGTTTTACACTCTGTCCGATTTGGATAACTTAATGGCAAAGGAGTAAATTTCCAATTCACAATCGGATTAAAATCGGATAAAAGGACATAAGATGTTTGATGTACTACCTCTTAGCCTGCAATTTTACAAAAGCCTGATACTAGTGTCAGGCTTTTTTTATTGTATTTAGAGAAGGCACAGACTCTAGTTATGATCAAAACGGACTCCAGTAAATAAATGAAAAAGCAATGCCATTTTGTAATAAAATTTTTATATTAGGAACGTCTAAAAAAACGACATTTTTCTTTTAAAAGTTTCGTTTTTTAGTAAATAAGTAAGGCTTTAAAATGAAAATAAACACCCATTCAAATTCCGTATTGCCTAACTAAATTTGAAGCGTCAAAAAGATGGATAAACCCGTACATATATTAGATCAGATAGCAATTCAATGGAAAAATGAAGAAGAACGTTTCTTCCTCGATACCGAATTTTCCGAAAACTACATCAAAGTCGAAATGCCAATTGGCAAAAAACACGCCTGGCAAGTAGATTACCACGACATCTCTAAAAGTGCAAATTTAGAATCGATATTTAATGATCATTATAGAACGGAAGAGGATGACGATTTTGTTCCATTGATGAATATGTATAACAGAATGATGCGGAAAGGTGCTTTCCCGTCAACCGAATTGGATTTGGGAGTGGTTAAACTATATGCAGAAGCCAAACTAACGGATGTTGTAAATGGAGTAGAAGGTGGCGGCTGGATTGTTAGTAAAAAATTATTCGAAATCCTTAAAAATTTCAATATTGGCGATTATCAGGAATACAAGATTGCTGTACAAAGTAAGAAAGTCGTTTCGGAAGACTATGTATACCTGCATTTTATTAATTATGCCGATGACTACGTAAATTATCCGCTATCTGTTTTTTATAAAGGAAAAGGATATTTTGATTTTGCCGCAAGAGCGATACTACCCGAATCGTTCCAGTCATCCGAAGAAATACAGGCGGTTTCAAACCGATTAAATGAAGGTGTTTCCCGGAGCAATTTTAATGAAAGGATAACGATACAATCTAAACAAATTGTGCTCCATCCCAACGAACTGGATCTGTTTGCGTTTAAGAATTACTTTCTATGTCGGGAACAATTTATATCTACACGATTAGCACAGAAGTTACTGGATGAAAAAATCACAGGACTTGATTTTATCAAAACAACCAAAGTAAAATAACAATAAAAAAATGGAACAGAATAAACCCCAGATATACACGCTTAATTGCAGAAGTTGGATTGGAACCCTGAGTAAAAAAAGTGTCCGAGTACAGCAACCAAAATGCGAAAAGTGCAACAGACAATTAAAAGAAGAAATCAAATTCTCAAAAGTGGAATTGGAAATTGATAAATACAACGGAGAAGATTGGGTAAGTTCTTCGGGCTTGTTAATGGTTACCAAAAAGTTGTATGATGCCCTTATGCAGGCAGGAATTAAAGGATTTGCACCTCTAAAAGTAAAAAAGGTACCCTTTAAATATGCAGACATTGATGTGACAACAATACCCGATTTTGTTTATTTAGCCATTTTATCACCCGCAATCCGAAATATTCCTATTGCCAGCGATTATACAGGAACTTGCGAAGGATGTAATCTGACGCTCAATAAATACAATGAAGAAAAATCCCAACTGATTATGCGGAAAACGACTGAAAATCCGATTCACTTACAGGTCTTTTCGGATAGGTACGAAGGCGCTGATATCTTTGAATTTACGGATCACGGAGAAATTGGTGTGACCCAAAAATTTCTCGATGTTATTAAAGATTTTAATTGTCCTGAGGGGATTATTATTCCGGCAGAATGGATTTAAAATAATATCGAATTACAACTAAAAGAAAAGAACAAAACAGGAAATTTGGCACTATTGACCAAGGCTAAACAGAACTACTTTTTAAGATATAATCATGGAATTTAAAATAACCGAACAATTTAAAAATTTAGAAAACATAACGCAATTAAGTTATTTTGAAGATGTAAAAATTAAATCTAATATTTTAGAGACCGATGAACAAACAGCCGATTTTGTTATAAACGATTTTTCACAATTAGGTTATGAGGAAGTGGCAAATAGATATTTGGATATTTTGAATATTGACAAATATTATTTTCATGCCTGGTTGGAAGTGGATGGTTTTGCTTCTCAATTAGAATTTAATATTGAAAAACTTTACTCAGGGTTGTTATTAGTTGACAAAAATTATGATAAACAGCTTTGGTTTAAAGGACAAACAGCCGAAGAAATAGCCTTATGGAAGACTTTCCGTATATTGGATGGCCGTCCGGAGATTGGCGATGGTAAATTAGCGGTTTACAGTATTCAAAATGGAGTAGCGCCACCTAATGAACCGGCCATTTATTATATTAATCGTGCTTTAGCTTATAAAACCAATCTGACGTTTAACGGATATTATGAAGCCGTTTTAGACATGCTTGGAATAGCCGATTGGCAATATCTTTTTACCGAAGTTGCATTAGAAGATTTAAAAGCAGATGGGATCTATCAAAACGTAAAAGAATCGTTGGAAGCACTGCAAAAAGCTTTTCCGGATAAAGACTACAGCCGCTATTTTAAACTTTTGGAAGAACGATAAAATAAGCCAAAAAGCAGTAATAGTAATCTTGCGCGTTTGAAAAAAAAGAATTATCAGATTTAAAATTTGTATGAAATACTTTGAAATATGTCAGGAAACCGATTCTAAGATAATTGGTAGATACCCACAGGTAAAAGAACTGAAAATTGATTTTCACAAAGCCAGAGCCTCTCAATGGGGTATTATAAGTCAATGGAAAACGGATGATGATATTCCCGACCTCAATAATTTTGTACTACACTATAATTCGAGATTATCCGACTGTGTCTCGAGTAGTTTTGTCATTACCACTTCCGGTTTATTTGTCAGTGAAAAAGGCCATCAGGTTTTGGAATCGTTTAAAATAAACGGCAGTTTTTATCCAATGACTATTTTTAGAAGAGGAATACCACATCCATACCGTTTTCTGTGGTATGAATCGGGAGGAAAAAGCAAAATAGATTGGGAGAATTCCGATTTTATTGCGTTTAACAGCATCGAAAAACAATATGGAGAGACAATTAAAGTCGTAAGTTTCGAAGATTTCAAGATCCAAAACAGAAAATTATTTGAAGCCAATGACAATTGGAGTTTAACCCGTAAATCGCTAAAATTCACGGAATATTTCGATATTACACCCGCCTTTGGAATTGGTTTAATCTGTAATGAAAATGTGAAAAAAGCAATAGAAGAACATCATTTAACAGGCTTTATGTTCAAGCAATTGGATATAGAAATTGTTTTTGATTAAATAAAAACAACTCAAAAACAGCTTCTAAAGCGACTTTTGTACGCTACTATCAGAGAATAAAATATAAGAATACGATGTCAAACTTTATCAGAATACAGAGTTATCATACAGATGGCCATCTATATTATACCGCTATCGAGAACATCGATAACGACGCCAAAAAATTAGAATTCGAAGGAGTGGTTCTTGAAAATATCGGAGATCCGACCCTTAAATTCCGAAGTAAAAATGCAAAAGTAACTGATTATATAATGGGAATCGGGCACTTTCCGATTGTTTCAACCCGGTTTAAAGACATATTAAGTTCGCTTCCGGATAGTAAATACATTCAGTTTATTAAATGTAAATCGAATTATGCAAAACAAAAAGAAGAATTCTGGATCATGAATATCCTTGAATTAGTGGATTGTTTTGACTGGGAAAAAAGCGAATATATAAAAGAAACAAAATATATAAATCCGAATGAATTTTGGCCTGATGCTATTACAAGAGTGGAAATGATTGATGAAAAAACAAATGGCAGGAATATTTTTAGAGTACTTGATTTTCCGACCTATATTTTTATCAGTAAGCATCTGGAGGGTATTATTTTAGAACAAAAAATAAAACTGACTTTAGTACGGACACAAGATTTAACGCAGGTTGTAGATGCTGATCCAAACGACCCGACATTGGCAAAATGGGGTCATGAGAATTTAGATTAAAAACAGGGGTTACAATAATCGGAATGAATATAATCCGACGTTTTAAAGGCACGGATTATAAATCCGCGCTATCCGGTAAAAACGAAATAACAAATGAAAAAAATAGTACTATTACTTTTACTCTTTCCACTATTCTTTTCCTGTAACGGACAAGGAAACAAAACAACCGAAACGACCTATAGCCAGAAACTGGAATACGGACTTAAAGGAGCCGTAAAAGAAGTAGTCACGTATATACATACCGTTGAAGATGGAAAAATACCTGCAAATACGGGCAAACCCTTCGGGAAAATTACGATGACGTTCGATAAGATGGGCAATGTTATTACCATAAATAAGATGTGGGATATTAAAAGTATCGGCAAATCGGAGTTTTTAAGCGTTTTTTCCGGCAAAGGAAAATCCTTATCGTATAAAGAAACAGCACATCTTTACGATGGAGAACATACCGAAAATAGCTATAAATACATTTGGCTAGACGATTACAGTTATAATGTTCGCTCGGAGAAAGACAGTTCTTATTCAAACATTATTACCTTAGATAAAAATTACCGCTTACTCAAAAGTGTTTTCAAAAAGGAAGAGGTTGTAGAATCAATACAAGAAATTGAAACGATTTACAAAAACAATAAAATACAGGAAATTGCAAGTACGGAGACTGAAACCACCGATGGGAAAAAGACGGTGTCGTATCGTATTCAAGTCGCCCAGGAATATGACAATGAAGGAAACCCGACTGTACTTTATGGATATTACGACCTGAACAAACAAAAAGTGAAACATGTGTTGTACAAAGAATATACCTACTACTAAGAATGACCGAAAACGAACTACAAAAAATCTTAAAAGAAAAAATAGCACAAGGCGACTGTCTTAATAAATCCGTACAGCAGATTTTACTGGACTATAAACAATCCGGCGGACAACAGGAAACAGCCCGAAAACTTATGGAACAAGTGGCAGTTGATCTTTCAGATGATGAAACGTTACAAGACAGAGCCTACGATATACTGGACATCGTTACCGGTTGGTGTAACCCCGAAATAAAAGTTTGGGACAGACAAAAACCAGTCCAACTAACCGATGGACTTCAATTGGAGGATGACGAAACAGGAGTCATATTTAATCATTATTCATTCTGTGAACTGGTAAAACACATCATGGTCAATTATGGAAAGATAGACTACAATTTAGCAACAGAAAAACTAAATGATTCCTATCTGATAAAAGAACCCCGTACTATTAAGGACGTCGAATATATCACACATGAACTGGAATTTCATTGGGCAATGCTACTCGTTCACGGAGATATGTATTGGACAAAAGGAATACCCTGTAACTTTAATAAGTTTATAGACGAATATTTAGCCTGGGAAACGGAAATAAAACAAAAATACAACTTGAAAAATTCATACGAGTATTACGATAAGTACTAAAAAGCCACTAACAAATGACCGTAAAGGACATAAATCAGCGTTATCAGGTGTAATTCAAAAACTATGGAAAACAAGCAATTATTTCATGTTATCTGGACTATTTTTAATGGATATCCCGTATGGGACAAAAATGGTGACTGGCAAAAACTGGCTGATACTTATTCCGAATTAGAAAAGCACGATATCCATTATCATTTATACAAAGAATTAAAACCGGAATACTTAAATAAGACTCCGAAGCAGGAACTTTCTTTACTTCATGAAAAAGCAATAAACCAATTAAAATCCGACATTGAAAAATTGTGTAAGGAAAATCAGGATCGAATTGTTAATGGCTTGAACATCAAAATGCTTAAAGTTGATGCTTCAAAAGTTGAAATGCTGGTATTTTCCAATTCAATGTAATAACTCAAAAAATCGCACGATTAAAAAGTAGAACGGCAACACTTCTGAGCTTCGAATATCCGGAAACCTATGTTGGAAAAGGAACCTGGGGAAAAGGCTTTTGGTGTTCCAACATTCTGAATAAAGAAGATTTAGCGATATCAATTATAAAGGACTTCCGATAACAGCGATCGGAGATTTCAGTTCATTTGATCGTTATCTCTTTAAAAATATAAGGATTGCGGTTCTGTTTAAAATAATCGTTTTCCTTTTTTGTCTATAAAAAACCAGATTCCGTTTTGTTTTACCAGAGCTGCTCCGTCTTTAAAGGCATCCACACTTTGGTAGACTTCCGGGAACAACACGTTTTGCTTAGCGTCTATAAAATAGCCTTTTCCGTCTTTCACCACTGCAAAAATACCTTCGTCGGAATACATCTCATCATAGATAAATGGAATAACCGTTTCTCCTTTTTTATTGATGCAACCATATTTTCCGGATATCGGGATGATGGCCATACCGTCATAAAAGCTATAGACATTCGAATATTGTATCGGAATGACCAAAGTTCCTTTTGTGTTTACAAATCCATATTTGTCATTTAAGGATACAGCCGCCATACCATCGCTAAAATGAGGATAACCGTCATAACGTAAAGGCACTACCACTTTTCCCTTTTTGTTGATAAAACCTGTTTTTCCATCGCGTTTCACGTCTGCCAGGCCATTCTGAAAAGAAGAGGGACTTTCGTATAGTGGCGGAATGACAATCTTTTCCTGTTTATCCATAAAACCCCACTCGGATTGTCCACGGAGTTTTACAGCGGCCAGTCCTTCTTGAAAAGAAGCAAGGTTGTCAATGTCACGTCGAACCGGTTTTCTGTTGTTCAGGGTATCGATGATATACCATTGGCCGTTTTCTTTGACAGTAGTCATTTCTTCATAAAACGGACTCGCATCTTCATAAATAACAGGAATGACTTCATTTCCTTTTTTGTCGATAAAACCCCACTTTTTGTTTAATTTTACAATCGCTCTGTTGCTATCCTCAAAGCCGCCAATAAAATCATATTTAAAAGGCACCACTTCCCGACCTGTGGTATCTACAAGTCCATACTTATCGTCCAATTCAACGGCTGCCAGTCCTTTATTGAATTCGAATACAAAGCTATATTTACAGGGCACAACATTGCGTCCTTTTTTATCAATAAATCCGTATTTTTTATTGATTCCCACAGTGGCATATCCATTTCTGTACGGATAGAATTCGTTATAGGCCGCCAGTGGATCATCGGTTTTGTATTCCTGAGAACACCCTTGTACACAACTAAAAAGCGTTATAACGGAAAGTAATATCTTTATTTTGTTTAGCGTATTCATGTCTATTTATGCGTTCAGATTGGATTTTTCGTTGTGCTATATGTAGTATTTCGGAATCGGTGTTTGTTCCGTAATGATTGCTTTATATTGTTTGGAATAGGATGATTAAATGATTTTTAATACATCATAAGCAAAATTATTTTTTGCGGAAGATATGTTTTTTTTTCGAAGAAAAAGTGTACAAAAATAACATTTTACCTAAAATTAAAATTTCGATCATTTTAGAAAATAATCACTATTTTCGTTTGCGATCTAATTCGTAGAATCGTCGCCTGATAGAACGAAAAGCCTTGCATTTTGTCCGGATGGGAAAGCCAAATAAGTTTAAATTTCAAAAAATGGAAAATCAGATATACAATTGGTTTGTTAAAAAAGGGAACATTCTGATTCAAAGAGACGACACTTGTATTTCGCTAAAACTTAACGGCGAAAAAGGAGAAAGTTGTTTGCTTACGCGTTCCGACAATGACGACATAATTCAGCTATTGACTAAAATTGCTAAGGAGATTTGGGAAGATCCTGACTATGAAAGAAAACCGTATCCAAATCAACTTTGCTTGGAGGTTGACAATGTATATTATTGGGACATAGAGGAGTCAAGACTTATGATCAAGTACAATGAAATTGAAAATGCTGTAGAAATTGGCTGTGACGGAAGTCAGACACTGAATTTAGAAATTAACTATGCTGTAGAGATCATCCAGGTTTTAGAACATTTTAACTAATAAAAAAGGATTTTGTAAAGCAGATAAAAAGTTTTGTAAAAAAAGGAGCGATAGCGTAGTACAAAAGGGATCAGAAAAACTAATATGGAGTTAAAAAAAAGTATTGACGATGTTGAAAAATTTTATCTGTGTGAATACCGGGACGGTTCCCGACTTTCGGTAAATGTATGGGCTGCGATAAACAGTGGGCGCCTTTTAATCTCAGGGCAAGATTTGGGCGATTTTGTTAAAGAGCGTTTTGCCGACAGCGATTATGAGTATTGGTACTCTTTTGATGTTGAAAACACGAAAGTTCTTATTACAAAACTGTCAGAACAAAACCCTACGCTTGATATAAAAGCACTATTAACTGAAAATTTTAGCGGTTTGGATGGTTGTCGAAACCTTCGGGATTTCTGTAAAGAATTTGATATCCGATACGATTTTAGTTCGTATATTTAAAGCTTAATTTCAGACGAATACATTTTACATCGGTTTCGTATAATTGAAAATAAATAAAATTTTTACAACTAATTTATGGCAAGTGAACTGACAATTTTCAGCATTTATAAAATTCAAAATGAGGAAAAATACTTTTTGCTCCGAACGGAACGCCCCGGTTTTTCCAATGCATCTCAAGTTCAGGAGGATTTAGCCTATAAAATCGAGCAGGATAAACGGAACCATATTCTGGATCAGATTGGGGAGAATTATCAAAATAAGAAAACAAGCTTTGAATTAATTGGAGAACTTCAGGATTATCCAATTGGAGAAGAATTGTATCGTGACAACGGAAATTTCGAATTAAATAGTTACTATCTGGAAACGGAATCCGGATGGCCATGGATTATTTTAGGCACTGCAAATTCTGAAACTGAATTTTTAACGGCACTAAACGACGACGACGATTTACTTCGACTTGAGCCGATTGGACAACCAAAGCAAATTACAGCAACGTTTGTAATCGAAAATGACTTTGACTTTTCTGAAATTGAAAATGGTACTGTAAAAGATCTTAGAGATATTTAAACGGAAGTTTTCAATTGAACTTTAATTTCCCACCCAAACCCTGGCAGTAATTTTATGGAAACAGCATTTGAAATTGACGAACAAAAACTTTTACATTTTTTGGCATCCACAAAAGTCAACGATTCTTGTGGTGGTCATAACGATTTTTGGGAGTGGCATAACGAAACGGAAGAATTGAAAACCAACCTAACTAAAATTGGACAAATTTCAGTTCAGCCTGGCGAAAAACAATGGGAATCCCAATATTGGGGACAAGATGCGAAAATCCAATTCGACAGGTATCCGTATTACGGTTGTGAAATTTTTCAATGTACAAAATGCAACACTGTTTTCTTCTATTATTTAGAGATCGGCGGACATGGGCCACAAAAAAGATATCGGGTTGTTCGAAAAGATTTAATAGACATCGAGACCATTAAACCTTCTCATCCAATTGTTATCGACTATAAAGGGCTGGATTATATCATGTATAAAAATCCGGATTTAACCTATGCAATTTCGATTAGCAAAAATGTAGGAATTGGAATAGATATTTACCACCAACTATCAAAAGAGGAACAGGAGCTTTATCTGAAAGAGGGTATCATTAGCCTCGACAGCCGAATGAAAGACATGGATTTGAATTATAGCAACTATAAAGTAACATCCTGGCGATAAAAACGGCGGGAATTAGCGATAAACTCTTTTCATACTTAAACTGGTATTTCACCTAAAATCATCGCTTAACCTTATTCAAACACAACAAAAGTGGTATCGGATGTTATTTTTATTTACATTTTATAAAAAGTAATGGCATTTTTTTTCAAAGGATTACAACTCCATTTTTCCCATATAGTTGTATTTGGATTATAACCACATTTTAAAGGTTTAGAGTATATATCTTTTGGATTTTCAAGATAAGCCCTACAATCTGTACAGATGTGCCTAAATTCACAATCTTTACAACCGTCTATTTGGTTTTTAGTTATATTCCAATATTTTTTAAATTCTTTATTACTAATAACTTCTTCTAATTTGGCAGTCTTAATATTACCAAAAACTTCTCTCATAGACGGACAATTTTTAATATCACCATTGGTATCTATTGCTAGTTTTCTATTCAAACAACTATTATGATGTTGTGACTCGGTAAAAGTTTCAATTGTAATATTAAAGAGATTGTGGCTTATTATACCACAATGAATTGGAGCGTTTATTTTTTGTTTTGTACAAATCACAACTCCAAAACCGTCTTTACCTTCGCTAATTATTTTAGTGTCGTCGCTAGAATGAAAAGTAATACTTCTAATTTTATTATTTTCAGAAACCCATTGCATAAATTTAGTAGAAATATCAAAGTCTCTTTTGATAATTAAATCGATTGTTTTCATAAAACTGTTACTTACTTGTTTGACAATTTCCTCTATGTGACCAAAGCTAGTAGCATCAAAAAATCGAGCTTGAATATGTCGACAATTAAGAGGTATAATGAAATTTGTAAGAATTAAATCAAAATCATGATTGGAATTTTTAGAAAAATCTATAATCATATTTGATACAGCAGCGGGATAATCGAATTCTAAATCCAAAATCGGAAATCTGGAAATTTCACTTTTTGTACAAGGAAAGATTAATTCATTTTTATTTAACAAATCTAAATACTCCTCAAATATATGGTGATTCGTTACATCCAGTTTTTTTGATATTTCGGTAACGTCTATGATTCCATTTTTATCAAATAAATTTGCCAAACTATTCGGTATCAAAATATATTTATTTCGTTGTAAATCACAGATGGTTGATCTGTTTTTTCCAATTACAATCTGACAATTTGAAAAAAGTTTAAATAGTTGCGGCTTCATAAAAATTGAGATAAATCTATAATCTTAGAAATTGGCTTGTAAAAAGGAATTAAAACAGATGATTTTGTCTCATAATGTCCAAAATCAACTTCCTTATGTTTTAAATCACCATCATTTTTGAATACTTCAACATCCCAATATTTAGCAATAAAAGGATAGGCTGTTGGATTTTCTATTATATCCATTTTAACAACTTTTTTTATAGTCTCAGTTTCCATTTTTAGTTAATCTTTTTGCTATTAATTTTTCAATGTAATAATTACAATTAAGGCTAACCCATTGGAATTGACCTATTGGATTTACTTCCAAAAAGTAATATTGATTTTGGGGTGTTACAATAATATCAAATGAGCCACAATTCAACCCCATTTGAATCATTAATTTATGTAATTTTCGTTCTAATGTTTTAGGTAATAGATAAGGGACGCATCTGTTTGGTCGTATTCGATCATAATTTCGAAAATCAATTTTTGTCTTTTCGTTTTGTTGGCTAAAAATGGCCATACTTTTAAATAGTCCATCACTATAAAAACTCCTTATTTCGTATTTTTTTTCAATATATTTTTGAAAAAATGAAGGTGAAAAGAACGATTCTTTTTCTTCCAGATCATCTTTTGTAAGTAGTTTTGAACGCGTTGAAAATTTTATGGAATGACTATTAAACTTGAAATTGATATATGGATTTTTTATGGGTTTAGTAATAACTTTTTTATGTTTTGTTGTAAATTGATATAATTCTAAATTGTTCCCAGTTATTAAAACATCAGGTATTTTTATTCCTAAAGACAATGCTACATTTAGCATTTTCAGCTTACTAGCATAATTATCATCAAATTTATTGATCAGATTGATAGAAAAACCACTATTTAAGAATTCTAGAACAGGTGTAATTGTTTCGGTGTTTATTTTTTTATGAACTTCTTTATTTCTTACATCATTTTTATCAAAACTAATGAATTCACCTCTTCTGTACCATACGTTAGAATTGTGATTTAGCTTCTTATCATTTATTCGGGCTTCAATTTTTTTAGTATTTGACATTTCAACACTTAAGTTGTCTATATGATAATCATCTAAAAAAGTATTTATTTTGATATCCTTTTTTAAATAGTAAATCCATGCGATTACATCATCAGTACTTAAATCATTACGCTCAGACTGAATAAAAATTTCTTTCATATACTTATTTATCTGCAATTCCAAAATCCGGAAAACAATTTAAAACCATATTCTATTTCATATTCCTTTTTTTGATCGTCAACATGAGTAGAAACGATATATAATTTTTTTCGCATCGCATTCGTTTCTGGTATATTATTATGAGTGCTATAATCCGTATAAAGATTTAATCTATAAACGCCCTTTAGTTTTACATTACAGTAATAGGGAAAAGAACTTCTAAATCTGTAGGTATTGTCATAAATTAAACCAATATCTCTGGGATGGATATTCCCCTTTATCATTTCTTTAATAAGAATATTTTTGTATAAAAAATAGGAACAAGGATTGTGTACCATAATAACCAGACTATATTCTGTAGCACTCAAACTTTTATCATTCGTGTTCATGTAAAATAAGCGCGAATCATGTTTTCGTTGCTGATATAAATCCAACCAGGGTTTGTTTATTTCCTTAAAAATCAAACTATCGCTCAGTCCAATTATTTTATCTTCCGGAAACCCTTTCTTTTGGGTTAAGTCCATCATCTTATTCGATGTTTTATAGACAAGATTCATATATTTTGACCACTTCAATCTTTTATCTTTTTGGTCCTGAATTGCATTTTTGTAAAGCCAGTCAAGGTATTCAAAATCTATTTTTTTAATGTAATTGGACCGGGCAATCCTGTATTTTTCAATTAGTTTTTTGTCTTTTTTTAGTGTTGGAATAACTTTTTTGAATAATGGATACTTTTCAATAGTTTCCAATTTCAATCCTTGTGTAAAAGCTTGTTCAATATATTTTTTATACGGTTTTTTCGAAAATATCGCAATTTGTGCAGCGTTGACCAGATCTTTTACAAAAATGAAATCATAAGTCGAAAAAACATTATCGTAATAGTATAAGCAGCTATCGACTTTTTGCTGCATAAAAAAAAGTTCTTCAGCTTTATTAATGTTCAAATGATAATCCCTGTAATCTGTTTTCTGAGAATATATGAGTAACGGTATCAGAAGTACTAAAGAAAATATTCTGTTCATAATCGATTAATCTTAAAAAGATGGAGCTGCAATCAGCTCCATAAATAATTGCAACTCCTAATCTAATACTCTAAAATCCCAGGCGGTTCCTCCTCCGTCTGTTTGCCCTGCCGTTTGAGTTTCATAGTCTCGGTAGTCATTATGACCTTTAAGGCACGTTGCAACGGGTTCTATTCTGCCACCAACAATACCGACTATGTTTAAAATTTCATTTTCTTTGAATGATTCAAATTTGTCTGTTTTTAAACTTTCTAGTTCCATAAATTTATATTGTTAAATTAAACACTTGATTTAATAGTCTTTTGCCACCAGCAGTAGATTTTTTAATAACGCTATTAAGAATTTCACTAGCAGAATTTATAAAAATTGAAAGTCGGAAATAGTATGGTTGAACCAAAAGGCCAACTTTTTGATTTTTTTGTTAATCGTAATTCTAAAAGCTAATCGTGTTCGTGATTATGTATATGTGTTTTTGTCGATAATAAAAGTTTTATCTTACTTTTTTAAGTAAATTGGCCAAATAATTTGATCACATGTAATTAGACAATGTGCATGTTCAAAAAAAATCGAGAGACAAAATAATAACGACGCAACCCAAAAAAATGAACGAATCAGAAAGTATTCTAATAAACAAAATTCTAGATTTTGAAAACACCATTCAAGGATCAATTGAATGGGAAGATTTAAAAGATGTTGATTTTGCCATGTGGCTTCCGTCAGAAGAGGATGCCGTTTTTGAATCGTCTCCAATTATAGGGAAATGGGAAACGGCGTATTCCATAACCCAACATTACTGGTCGTATATCACTGCCGACCTACTTAAAAAATTAGAAATCGTTGGTGAAAACACAAAACGATTGGGACTTCCGGATAGCTTTCAGGCTTTTGCGTTTGAGACAACAGATAACGAACAAATAATTTTATCCTTATCCAAAGAAAAAGGCATACGCTATCATTTTGCAAGAACCACTTCATTGGAATACAGACTACAGTTTCTGGATACGTTTATAGTGTATTGTAAAAGCTGGAAAGAACTAGTCGACACCCATACCGGAATGCAGGATGATGATTTAGGTTTTATTAATTGGTGGATTTTGACTGTTGAAACCTCAATAGCAGTCGAAAAAAAGGAACCATTAACCGGTGTCGGGATTATTACGAAGTAAAAGGAAACGATTAACACAGGTTTTACACAGTAACGGGTTTGCCCTTTTAGTTAATCTACTCCGACAGACCACAGAAAACAACAAAAAATAAAATTGATATCTATAACGTACTAATGACCACTAACTGTTTAAATTGTAATAAAGAAATTTCGGGTAAATTTTGTAGTAATTGTAGTCAGCCAACATCCACACATCGCTTTTCGTTACATCACGTTTTTCAACATGATTTTATTCACGGTATATTTCATTTCGACAAAGGGTTTTTCTTTACGATGAAAGAATTATTTACCCGACCGGGACATAGTGTCAGAGAATATGTACAGGGAAAAAGGGTAAAGCATTTTAATTATTTTGCAACGATAATTCTTTTGATGACCATTGGTTACTTTATTAAAAAATGGGCTAAAGTTGATGCAACCGTTTTATATGACGATAAAAAGACAGTCGAAGGCCTTTTAAAAGTACTAAAAGATTATTCGAAAATTACCGTTTTCCTGAACGTACCGATCATTTCTGTTGTGAGTTATTTGTTTTTTAGAAAAAGCAAACAAAACTATACAGAAAATCTGGTACTCAATTTGTACCTGTTATGTGGAACATTGGCCATCAGTCTTATGCTAACCATCTGTTTGGTTTTTAGTGATAACAAAGACTTTCTGGTTGCCGTAAATTATGTTGCGATTGCGCTAACCTTATTGTATGTATTGATTTTTTATTACCAATACTTTTCGGTCTTTGGTTTAAAAAAATACAAACTCATTATTCGGGTAACGATAATTGCCGTTTTATATTTAGTGATCAAGCAAGGAACCAATACGATTCTAAACAACATTGGGCTTAAATATTTGCATTAATAAAAAGCAAAAGTGCAGTATTGGTTTTAATTGTAAGCACGGATTACAGATCCGCGCTATCTGACATTGGGCTTAAGTATTTGCATTAATAAAAAGCAAAAGTGCAGTATTGATTTTAATTGTAAGCACGGATTGCAAATCCGCGCTATCTAACTATCGAAACGCAATAACATTCATTACTCCTGTTTCACTGCAAATGCAATAATATGTCCGTCAATATCGGCAAAATAACAGACTTTATCTCCCCAGTCACGAGGTGAAATCGGACTAATCAGTTTTGCGCCGCATTGAATAGCATTGTTAAATTCGAGTTCAATATCGGTTACATAAAAGTAAAGTTCACATCGGGGAATACCATTACCTTCGTCGGGATGCGGCGTTTTATTCAACAGGATTTTTGCAATTCCTTTGTTAGGCATTAGTCCCAATTTAAAATTTTCAGCAAGTATAAATTCGGTCATCCCCGGAACGTTTAAGTCTGGATCCTGTCGCAATAGCTTGGTATAAAATTCGGCACTGGCCTGTTGGTCGTTTACATATAGGATCGTTTCTATAAATTTTATTTGCTTCATGGCTTTTGTTTTTTTGATATAAAGTTCCCGATAGTCAATTCTGATTTTCTTATGTTTTAATTGTCAAAAAGTTATCAATTAGCAGACGTTATCATTCTATTTATTTCAAAGTTGACCCTTTCGATAATCCATTCTTTTTCGTCTGGTTGTAAATCGTTTAAAAGATTGTTGTTGTTTTCATTAAAATCGACAAGCACATCATTTGAAAATTCGGTTTTAATTTCAAGAATTCGGGCAGGATTATTTCGATCCAATGCACCTATTTTTGAAATCGCACTGACCAATCTGTTTTGCGTGATATAGTGCCGCAATTCCGTTACAATAAACGATAAATCTTCTGTTCTGGAAGAAACATCTGGAACAAAGGACCATTTTTCGGCTTCATGGAATTTGTCTTCTTCGTCAAATTCGGCATTTTTTAATTTAATTATTGGTCTTAAAGCTAATGTGTCCTTGTTGGTTTGATTAAACGGTTTGATCACGACACCTTCAATGAGATTGTCTTTTAGTTCCGGGAGATTAAATTCTTTCGGAATCGTAGAGTTTATTCGGATATTAAAATTCATCGCCTCAGCAAATTTTCCGATCAATAGCGGTTTTGCGTAAAAGATGTCAAACTGCTTAAAATAAGCCACAGCACTTTCATAATCCAGATAATACTTAGAATCGGATCCACTTGTTTCGATGGCAATATCAAAGGCACAAAATGCAATTTCAGGGGTATAATACACGCCGGTTTGAATGGCCTGTAAATCTTTTATGGAATCGACTTCCGGATGCGGATAGTTTCCACCAAACAATTCGCCATAAACAATATATTTCTCTCCGTTTATATCGCTGCTGAGTTGTTCAAAGAGGCGAAGTATAGCATCTTCCAGTCGGTTTACAACCAATTGAAAACCAAAAAAATCGTCGTTCCATTGGAGATAGTCTTTTCTTTTAGCAAATTTTAATGTACCATTTTCGTAAGTAAAACTAAAGTTGGCACCGTGGACTTTTTCGGTCACAACCCATTTAAATTTCTCCATTTCGGAAAAATCTTTTTCACTGAAGCCTAGTTTTTTAATGTTATTAGGCATCTTTTCATACCCTGAAAATTCGCTCATTGTTTTTTTGCTAATAGGTTGCAAATTAGTACTGTTGCGCCACTATAGCGCGGCTGTTTGCAAATATATCGGAAATAGTTGAAAGAAAAATCGGAGTATTTAAACCGTGTTGTTTTATGCTCGTCTATAATTTTTAATATACTATATTGAAAGTAGTTAGAGTAAAAATTAAGTAAAAATACGTATTGCTTTGTTAGAAGGAAATTGGTTTCTTGCGAGTTTGCGGAATTTTCAAGAAATAAACTTATTGGAAAGTTTTGTGAAATGATATTGGCGGCAGTTTTGCAAAAAAAAGGAAAAAATTAATAATCTTATAAAATCAAATTTATGTCAAAAATGTTTTTTAATAGGCTACATCTAAACTTGTCTGACAATAGGTTAAAAAGACCTTTTATAATAGACGGAATTAGAAGTGTCGCTGCTGCTGGTTACAATGATTATTCCTATAAAATTATTGATATTGAAACTCTCAATAATTACATTTTAGGTTATTTAGTAAAATATGATCCATATGGACGTGGAGAAATTTTAGACGAAGTAACAGGTACAGCTAGACAGGGTGGAACAGTAAATAGCATAGTAGCTAAGTCAATGTTTTTAATAAACACTGACGAAATGATAATAGCATATGAAGAGATTCAAAATTTAATTTCTAAAACGATGTTTGTTAGAATGTTTACAGATCTTTTTCATATTAATCATGAAGGGCAAGATTTTGAATTTTCAATATCTAGCATAAGAGAGCAGTATTCCTTCATAGAACAAGTTAAAACTATGCGTGAAATTAAGAGGGTCTCTATATCATTAGTCCCTTCAAATCCTAATAATGCAGATCTTTGGAGACAAACCGATGAAAGATTACAAAGTAATAATATTACAAAATACAAAGAAATTCAAGAATCAAATAACGCAGAAGGATTGGTAATTGACGACGAAACTATTGCAAAAATGGCGATGTCTGAGGATGGTTATGGAATTGCAGAAGCAAGTGGAAAAGATGAAAATGGCCACCAAATGACTATAACTACCAAAACAAGAAATCAAGAAATAACTCAAAATTTACCAGATAATATTGAAAGAACTGGAATGTCAAACATAATTAATTATCTTAGTAGAACATTTGAAAGAATAAGACAAAGAACAAATCATCAAGAATGAGGAGAATAAAGGCAGTAATAAAAAGTTGGGATTTTGTAATAGTTCTTCTGAGTACTATCACAACATATTTTCTATTACCTGATTATGTAAATATGAAATTTGCACTTTCTTTTTATAATGTTGCAATGACGGTTCTTTCAATAATTTTTTCTTTATTCTTTACTGCCATGGCTATCTTAATATCATCACCAGATAATGATTTTATTGAATTTTTAGAGGAAAAAAATACATTTACTGAATTACTTTGGTCTTTTAAGTTTACCTTATTCATTTTATTTGCAAGCCTTGTTCTATCAATTATACTATATACTGGGACTTCTTTTTGGTTAGAAACAAATTATAGAGATGTTTGGTTGCAAAAATCAATATTGATTTTAACATTAGAATTCTGTTTTCTCTATGGTATATTAGCAACATGGTTTTGCATAATTGATACTATAAAATTTTCAAAATATCGAACACTTTTTCTAAAAAAAAATAAAGAAAAAAATTAAACTGCCGCCAACAATAATTTTAAGAAATCTGGGTCTCGGGCAAAATTCAAAGATGACTTTATATATTTAACACCGGTTCAAATAGAATGGTTCAATACAAGAACCCTTAATTTCTTAAAGTCGATAGAATATTAGCAGCAAACCTGACAAAGTTTATTATTATGAGAATATTTAGAAAAATAATTTATGACTCGCAATATATAAATGGAACGGGGGAAATTAAATTTTTCACTGGAAATGATGAAAATGATGAGAGTGTAACAGAAATGACTGAAGACCAAATTATTAAATGGTTATTTGCTAATTCATCCTTTAGAAGTATATTCTATGAAACTTTATTTGAAGACTACAAAACTGTAAAATATTTTACTGAGGTTACACATCCTTTTACTACGAAGAACAAAAAACCAGGAGACATTGATGTTCTTTTAGTCGATCCATCTCACCCAGAAAAAACAATTGTATTTGAGTGTAAAAGGGTTAAATGCATTTCACAAGATGATCAAACAACAAAAATAAATAACCTCCAAAAAATTAAAAAAGGGGTTGTCCAAGCAGAATTTTACAAAAATCTAGGTTTCTATCAATCCTATTTAATGATCATTTTACTTGATGATGGTAGAAAATATAATACTCCAAATATATTATTTAGAACAACAGACATGCCTAATGATTATTATAACATTCCGACTGATGAAGGTCTATCTGAAGAAATAGGAATTATTTTTGTAAAAGTTGAACAATTTTCTGGAAGGCATATTGATAAATCTGGTGGTTTCGGTATTTGCATTGAAAGATACTCTAATGAATTTGAACAATCTGCCGAATTAACTAATAAAGTTGTAGATTTTGTTAATAATAGTAATTATTCTACGTAATTACTGATTTGCTTTTCTTCTCAAAATAATTCTATCTATATCCGAAAATAATCAACTCCTTAGTTATAACCGCTGACTAAAAAAATCGAAAAAACGACATCTAAACAATGGAAAATTTCATAAGTCGAAATAATGAACTAAAGACTAAATACAACAATCATTTACAGAAACTTACAGGGCTAAACATAGATTTTTATACAGTCTTAAAAAACGAAGAGATTTTAGATCTTAAGACCGTTTTATCAGATATCAACAATTTACTAACTTACAAGTTAACTCTTGAAGCCGGAAAATGGATTGGAACTTATTTTAATCTAAATGAAATCGAGATAAACAGCATTTTAGGAAAAATTGATTCTATTAAACCGAACTCCCAAGGTTTTGATATAGTTATAAACGAATCTATAAAGCTAATTGCCGAAGTAAAATGTAATATCCCCGTAAAAGGTAGCTCGAAATTTGGATCAATGCAAAGCAAACACCTAATAGACGATGCCTACAAATTACTAAATAATAAAAAATACATTTCGGATACATCAGAGTATCTTAAATTCCTATTTATAATAAACATTGGAGAAAGGTCTGATCATGCTGTAAATAAACTATTACAAAAGACAAAACTTCGTGTGGAAAGTGAGGAACGCTCACATAGAAATATTACTAGAGAGCAAATGATACTTTTAGAAGATAAAGAACGTCACGAATTAAAAAAAGAAAACGTTTATATAAAAACATTGGCACTGAACTAAAACCCTCGGATGCCGATAAAGACATTACCGACCGATTAATACAAGTGGGTATAATTATTCAAACCGAAGTCATCGATCATTTAATCATTTCAGAAAAAAGCTATCTAAGCTTTACCGATATTGGACTTATGGACGAATTAAGAAAAAGTACCAAATGGGTTCCAAGGTATGTACTGGAAGAGCGAATACAAAAGGAAGCAAAGGAACTTGGAAGAACAGCAGGTTTAAAAACCGGTTTAAGAACCGGTCGGGATGCAAAAGCAAGAGAAATGGCAACGAAATGTTTGGAGGAAAGGATGGAAATCGAATATATTGCGAAACTAACCGGGCTTACCGTAAAAGTTGTCGAGAGTTTAAAACAGAAAATGCAATAAAGCAACCCAAATGAAGTTTGCATCAAAACAAGTAACCAACGCTATATGATCAAAATAAATATAAACACCCTTGACGGCGAACTGGATATCGAGATTAAAAAAAATGACAATCAGTATGATTTGATTGTTATCATGTCGAAATCAGACTATTTTCAGGAAAAGGGTAGGGTTTGGCATAAACAAATTGACGACAATCAAACGATAAACAAAATTGTCAATCTAATCAAAGCCTGTCATACGAATCCATCTGTCCCGAACGGTATAACGATTAATGATGGTATCGTTAGAAAAATCTGTCTGGATGATGATACTGTAGCCATCCATTTAGTTCTTAAAGACAGTTATCATGAAAAAACAAATGAATCGGAGCTTATAGAAAGTATCTTTGAATATATTTGCGAATGTATACAAGATCCGATTCTTGAAAAATATACACGCGCTTTCGATAACTCCAAGTAAATTGTCGACTACAATGATGCTATAGCGGAATCGCACTAATTCTTACCAAAACAAGTAACCCATAAATAGAAAAATGTCCCATTTAAGTCAGGTTATTGTAATTGTTGTTTCTCCTTCTGATATGAAGTGTGTGTTTGATCGTATGGACACTGTTTTAAGGAAGCATCATTTCGAATTTGAAGAAGAACCATTCGATTCGGTTTTCCTTGCCGATATTGAAACCGATGATGGCAGCGATTATGTATTTGAATCGAAATTCATCGATCCGGAGTCGAAACAGGAGCATGATGATCTTATTGAAAAACTTAGAAACCACAGAACCGGAGGATTAGTCAACTACAGAGGTATTGAAGAAAAATTTGATGGATTGGCACCCTATGATGTTGGCGTTTCATTTGATTCATTAGATAATCAGACGATTGAATATATGGTTATTACCACAAGAGATTATATATACGATCCTCATGCCGCAGTTTTTGAAAATATTATCGCAACCATTTTAGATTCGATGGCCGTTATTGGTATCGCAAATGGTAAAGATTATCCGTACGAATGGAGCGAAGCAGAAGTAGCGCAATTGATCAAGAAAGGAGAACTTGAAGGTACACATCCGCGATTATGCTATAAGAGAAGCTAATAAAACAAAAAATCACTTCGAATTGAATCATCCCAATACTACAACCGCTCGAATTTTCTTTCTTAAATCTAGAATAATGAATAGTGCCATTGTTTTTAGACGTGGTCCAACCGACTGGATTCAGATGAGTATTTGGAATTTGGATAACGACACGCTGGAACCCGGACAATGGATCCATAAAAAAGTACCGATGCGAAATTGTGATATATCGCCTTCCGGTAACTACCTGATTTATGCGGTCGATAATTTTGAAAACGGTAGGAGCAGAACGGTCATCAGTAAACCGCCATTCTGGACCGCGCTTACCGTTTGGGAACACGGAGATATGCTTTTTGATAGAGGAGGAGGGTTATTCGCCGATGAAAAAACAGTAGTACTTAATGTACAATCTACCCAAGCGCTTGATCACTATCCTGTACCGTCTCATTTGAATGTTGAGACTTTTCAAACACAAAAAGAATATTCACTTTCAAAAGGTCAGGTCAATTTATTGCATGAGCATCGACAGGAAATAAACGGATGGACGGAAGAAAAAGATCCCTCTTTTATTCAAAAGGAAACGACGCCGTTACTCCAAGAAACGACTCCGAAAAGTATCGTTCCAAAACTTTGGAAGAAAAACATCACGAATAGTGCGGCTTTGTATTGGATTACCTTTTACCATCCCGAACAGCGAAAAAACGTTGATTTGTTTTATTTGGGAAGAAAGGAAGAGAAAATAAAGCTCCATGATATTACGTGGGCCGACATTGACAATAGAAACCGGATAATTGCGACCAAAGAAGGGAAATTATATGCTTCAAAAATAGCAACCGACGGTTCTGTTGACTATACAAATCTGGAAATGGTGCACGATTTGAATCCCTTAAAACCAAGTCGGATACCGACACCGCTAACAATGAAAACCTGGGAAGATAGCCTATAACACGGGTTTTGCGTCAGGCATATAGAAACGAATACGAAATCATCTTGTACAAAATAAAAAGCGCGGATTTGTAATCCGTGCTTTTATACTTTAGATTATGCCAGGGCGATATAAATAGCCACTTCGGCATTTTCAGGATCACTGGCTTTTTCGGAATAAACTTCAAAGTCGGCGGTGTACGCTCTGTTTCTGTCGGAATTCCAGATATCAAACCAGGCTTCGGCAAGTGCGCCTTGAAAAATATTTCCTTTCACAATTACTTTATCATAGGTTCCGGATACAAATGTTTTGGCGACCATTCCTTCGGGAACAAGCGACGTATCGGATACACGACAGCCCAAAATGGTGGTATACGGTTGGGTATGGTCTTTTTCGTAATCGGTGTAAATACAGTAAATCGTAGTATCGATTTTGTTCGGAATCTTTTCCAACAGTTTTTCCGATATAAATTGTTGCCATAACGCTCCGATATCGGTCATCGCCTGTTGATTTTCGTTAGTGGTGCGCACGGCAATTCCGATCACGCTAAAAGAGGCTATTTTTTCGATATTCATGTTTTTGTTTTTTAAGGTAAATGGGAAACGGATTGTCCAAATGTATTCATTTTAAAGGTGATTTTAGGATACGACCGACCAAAAATCAAGTGCCATTCGGGTTTCGTCGATCATTTCCATCAGCGCCAGACCGTTTGAATCGGAAAGATAACCGGAACAGATTTGTTGTGTGGCTTCCAAAGTTGTTCCAAACGTCACTTCGGCATACATATCTTCCGAAAGCGATCCGATAAAATGCAATTGGGTATTTTGGAAACGCGACAGGTAATTTTTTTCAATAGCCTCGGAAACCGATAGTAACTGCTGAATATTCCCTTTTTTTAAGGCAAATGTTCCGAATTCAATACAGGAAAAATGTTCCGGCATAAAGAAGGCTTCTTTTTCGATGTCCAGATAATGGATGTCGACCGTTTTTTTATCGATCAATTTTAAAAAAGAAAGCGCACCGGGATTCGAAACGATATCTTTTTCAATAGCAGTAAGTACAGCGGTGTGCTCGGCCAAAAGAATATTCGCATATTCTCCTTTATCATTTTTAGCAAGACAGTGAAAAACAATGCCTTTCTGATGTGCCAGAAAATCATTTTCGAAATCGGAAATGGCTTTTAAGAGCGCTTCTTCTGTGGTGTTTTCGGTTATTCGGAAACGGGTAAACTCCATTACGGAAGCCTTCAGGTGGGGTACTTTTATCATGGTGTTATGTGATTAAATTACTAACAGCACGAAAGTAGTAGTGGCGAGTGACAACAGTATGTCAGTTGCCGTAAAAAAAAATTATTCGTTGGGTTCGATATGAATCAGAATATGGCCCAGTTCCGGAATTTGTTCTTTTAGCGTATCCTTAAGCCGGTGTGCGATTTCATGACCTTCTTTAACGGTAAGCTGCGCGTTTACAATAGCGTGCAAGTCCACATGGTATTTCATACCGGATTTCCGGATAAAGCATTTTTCGGTATCGATAACACCATCCACCTGAACTGAAATGGTGCGTATTTCTTCGATCAGATCGTCGTAAAAATGTTCATCCATGATTTCACCCAAAGCGGGACGGAAAATCAGATAGCTGTTATAAAGGATAAAAAAAGAGGCAAACAAAGCCGCCCAATCGTCGGCTGATTCGTATCCTTTTCCAAAAAACAAAGCGATGGAAATTCCGATAAATGCAGCCAGCGACGTAATAGCATCGCTTCGGTGGTGCCAGGCATCGGCTTTTAAAGATGAACTATTGGTTTCAATTCCTTTTTTATAAACCATCCGAAACGAAATCTCTTTCCAAATAATGATAGCCCCCAAAACAATCAGTGTATACGGTTTTGGCAGGTCATGTGGTGTATTGATATTGATAATGCTTTCGTAGGCAATAATCGTAGCCGAAGTGATCAGAAAACCAACAACAAGGAAGGTGATCAAAGGTTCGGCCCGCCCATGTCCGTAAGGATGATTTTTATCGGCCGGTCTATTGGAATATTTAATACCGAACAATACCAGAAACGAAGCAAAAATATCGGTAGTCGATTCGATCGCATCGGCAATAAGGGCGTAGGAGTTCCCAAAATAACCGGTTAATCCTTTAATCAGCGCCAGAGCGGTATTCCCGATAATACTGAAATAGGTGGTCTTGATAGCGGTTTGTTCGTTCGTCATAGTAAGCTTCCAAATAGAGGTCGAAATTACATAAAATATAAATGTCCGAAGATTAAAAAAATGTTTTTTAAACGAGAACTATTTTTTCTGTTCGTAAGGGTTATGCTCCTTGCTGCGTTTCCATCCTTTGACCAGTTCAAACCAGATAACCGATAAAAATCCAACGGCACTACTAAGCGCTAATGATTGTAACGGTAGCTTTTCGAACTCAAAAAAGGAAGTCAGTGGCGGAATAAACAACATCATGCCGAGCAGTACCAATGTCAATAGAATGATCCCTGTAATCATATTGTTTTTATAGCGCAATGTTCGTATCACGGAATAATAAAACGAACGGTTCACTAGCGTCAGGAAAATATTTGCAATAATCAATGTTGTAAAAACCAGCGTTCGCGTTGCATTTTCGCTATAACCATCATAAACCGCAAACTGGTACACAATGATAATTCCGGCCGTTATACCCAATCCTTGTATGATGCTGGTAAAAAGCTCTTTCCAGTTAAAAAACGTAGTCGAAAACGGTCGTGGGTTCCGATTCATACTATTGGCTTCCATCGGTTCGTTTTCATAAATGATGGAGCAGGTAGGTCCCATGATCAATTCGAGAAAAATCACGTGAACCGGCGAAAAGATATTCGGATACATCCAACCCAGTGCCAACGGTAAAAAGACCGTTAAAATAATCGGTATATGAATCGAGATAATGTACTGGATTGCTTTTTTCAGATTGGTATAAATCCGTCTTCCCATCGCAATGGCGGTAACCATTTTTGATAAATCGTCTTCCAGTAAAATCAGGGAAGCCGCCTGTTTGGCAATTTCGGTACCTTTTTTCCCCATGGCGATACCAATATGCGCTGCTTTTAGTGCCGGTCCGTCATTTACGCCGTCGCCGGTCATGGCTACGATTTCGCCCTGAGCTTTTAAAGCATTGATGATTTTTAGTTTGGTTTCGGGATACATTCGGGTAAATACATGGGTGTTTTGTACGCGTTGTTGTAGTTCCTGTTCGTCCATCCGCACCAGCTCGTCTCCGTTCAAACTGTTTTCGCTACCCGAAAATTGAATCTGCCGCGCTATGGCAGTCGTGGTTTCGGCATTGT
The DNA here is from genome assembly GCF_039888695.1 of Flavobacterium sp. CAU 1735. NCBI lineage: Bacteria > Pseudomonadati > Bacteroidota > Flavobacteriia > Flavobacteriales > Flavobacteriaceae > Flavobacterium > Flavobacterium sp. CAU 1735. The sequence continues at coordinate 1,252,848 of NZ_JBDQQQ010000001.1, forward strand.
CTCCCGTTACAATTTTTACCGTAATACCGGCTTTGTAAAATTGTTGCAGCACTTCGCCGATATTTTTTTTCGGCGGATCGTAAAACGCCACGATTCCTTTAAATACAAACGGGAAATCCTGTTGGCGTTTCGGGTATTGCGTTCCGTCAAAAGTGGCTTCAGCTACGCCAAGAATGCGGTAACCGTCGGAAGCGAGTTGCTGAATCGCATTGTTGATTTTATTTTTTTGTGTTTCGTCAAAAGGAATGCAGTCTAAAAAAGCTTCGGGTGCCCCTTTGGCAGCAATAATGCGGTTTTTGGAGCTGTTTTCGAAGATATGCGTCATCATGGGTGGCTTACCGCCTAAAGGGTATTCGTGCGCCATTTTATATTCCGGGCGTTCATCGGGATTATGGGTTTCCCGATAAGCGTTATGAAGCGCAATTTCCATCGGATCAAAAGGAATCGGTTCACTGGACCACATCGCCATCCGGATGATTGCATTGCTTTCGCTATTCGTACTGTCGGCATAATCCGAAATTGTATCGGTTTGAAACGAATAGATTTTAGCCAGGCTCATTTTATTTTCGGTGAGTGTTCCGGTTTTATCGGTACAAATTACAGTAGCACTACCAAGGGTTTCTACTGTTTTCATTTGCTTGACCAATATTCCCAACCGCATTAAACGCCAGGCTCCGAGTGCCATAAATGTGGTAAAAGCTACGGGGATTTCTTCCGGGAGTATACTCATGGCGAGCGTTAAGGCTTTGAGTAAACTGTCGAGCAGGTTTCCGGAATGATAATAATTAATACTCCATACAATCAGGAAAATAATAGCACCCAAAAGCACCATTTTTTTGACAAAATTCCCGATTTGTTGTTCGAGCGGCGTTTTTTCCTCTTTGATGCTTTCGAGGCTTTTTCCGATTTGTCCCAGTCGGGTTTGATTGCCAATAGCTGTAACGATAGCAATTGCAAGTCCGCTTACAACGGTGGTTCCCTGATAGAGGTAGGGTTCCGGACTTGTAGGGTCTTTGGAGACGGATAGGGATTCGCCGGTGAGAATCGATTCGTTAACCGAAAAGTCGTTGGCCTGTATAATCCGGGCATCCGCAGCAATAGAAGTTCCTTCTTCCACCACGAGATGATCGCCTACAACGAGTTCGGTACTTTTTATTTTTTCGGTAGTACCGTTACGAATTACGGTACATTCCGGTTCGGTATAAGCTTTTAATTTTTCGAGAGCATTCCGACTTCGGGAATCCTGATATAAGGAGATGGCGGCTACGAGAACAATGGCCGAAGCAAGGAAAATCGCATCACCGGTATCCCCACTGATAAAATACAATAGTGCTGCGACTAAAAGCAATACCACCATCGGTTCTTTTAGCAATTCTTTGACAGCTTTCCAAAAGCCGTTTTCTTTTTTGTAGTCGACTTCGTTTTTACCGTATTTTTTTCGGGATTCGAGTACTTCTTGTGTGGTAAGGCCTTTACTATTCTGCATGGTTTGTAAGATTGTAGAGTTAACGTTGTATAAAACTGTTTATTCTTTGCATATAGGTAGTTCCAAAATCCCCCTGCGATAATTTAGCAAAACCTTCCAGATGATTCCCGTCAAATTCGATTAATTCTCTGTTTGTAGCCATTTCCGAAAACAACTTACTGTCTGCCACCGTAGTCATTTTGTCTTGTTTGCCGGCAAAAAGCAAATAAGGACAACGGATAGTGGTTGATAATTTTTGAATGTTGAAGTTGGTATCCGGTAGGAGTATCGTTTTGTCTTTAGCCTGTTTGATTTTGGCAGCAATGGCAGATGGATCGAAAACCAAACCTTCGGCAATTACAAAATCGACCGACTGTTTCTGTAGGGCCATGTTGGTCATAATGGTTCCCATTGAAAATGCCCAGATACCGGTTTTATTATTTTTATTTTTGGTTTTAGCCCATTGGATTACAGCTTCCAGATCGGTTACAAACTCATTATAATACAGGTAATCATTGTTGATCGTAAAATCCTGACTTTGCCCGAAACCGCGATAATCAAAAAGCACTACGGTATAACCATTATTCGATGCGACCCACGCCTGATTAAGCCAATAGGACATATTCCCGGAATCGCCATAAGTCAGAATCAAAGTGGTCTTTTTATCGTTCGCCGGATCGGGTTGAATTGTCCAGGAATGTAACGCATATCCATCGGAAGTGGTAATCGTATTGGTTGTATAGCGTAACGAAAGATCTTCCGGTTTTGCGATATAGTTTTTATCCGGTTTTAAAGCCCAGCTATTGGTAAATGATAGTAAAATGAGAAAGGAAATAAAATACTTTGCCATGGGGAATGTATTTGGTTTTAGGATTCCCTTAAAAGTACCGATTATTTAGCCAAATTCAAAGATTTTTTTCTTTTTGGCTTGGCTTCCGAATCAGGATTTTTATAGGCTTGCTGCACCATGTTTTTAACAACCATGCGATGAAAGGGTTTTATAAACTGCATATACATACGTCCCTTACGGTTGTTGTAGGATACCAGCGTTGTGACTTTTATATTGTATAAAGGCGTTTGCGAGCTTGTGATCACGGCTCTGAAATTGAGATGTGTATCATCGGCACCCAATAGCATTTCATTTTCGGTTATTGAAAAAATTCGGAAAAATCCAATGTAATGGCCTACTTCAAAACCGACGTTATAGTCTGCCGGTTTGTCGTTTTTCAGACCGATAAAGCGCACCATGAAATTACGGACAGCAAACAAGGCACGGATCCATTTTGGAGAACGACCAAAGATTAGTTGGGTTATTTCTGTAATTGAATTTGTATGATTTGTGGTAGCGAAAGTATCGGAAAAATCAATTCGGGTTAAACTACTAATAGCGTTTTCACCAGGCGTATAGTTAACTTCAATTACTTTCATAGGAGTAAATACTTTAGGGCAAATGTACTAAATAAAGTTAAAATTAGTACAGTTGTACTAATTTTTATATTTTTGTACCATGAATAAAACAAAAAAGAAAATATTGGAAGCGGCTTTAGAGCTTTTCAATACTTACGGATTGCCAAATGTGAGTCAGCGAAAAATCTCAGAGTATTTGGGAATAAGCCCCGGAAATCTAACGTACCATTTTAAAAAGAAAGAAAATATAGAGGAAGCTTTGTATTTTGATCTGGTTAACTGGATTAGTGAAGAATTTAGACAGATGGGCGAGAAGGAGGTGAGTTTACAGAATCTGATCACTTTTGTAGATAGCTTTTTTGTTACCATTTATGCCTATCGTTTTGTCTATTTGGATATCGTACACCTGATGCGTAATAACGATGTTATTTCGGCACATTATAAGCAACTGATCATTTCACGTAAGCTACAGTTTTTGCGCATGATTGAACAATTTATCGATTCCGGTCTGTTTCGTGAAGCAGAATTACTGGACGAATATGAAATGTTGTATAAGCGCATCCAGATTATTTTGGATTTTTATCTTTCGGCAGAAGAAATCACCGAAAATGCGATTGGCTACCGCCCGATGGGAAACCATACGCTTTTATTTATGCATTCCATTTATCCGTATCTGACCTTAAAAGGGAAAAAACAATTTCAGGAAATCCTGCCGCTTTATGAATAACGACAGGAAAGAATATTACGAGTGATTGGTGGAGATATGCGGAAAATTTTCAATAATTTTCCATTCATTATGATCATCTAAAACTAGCGAGATAAAGGAGATAAACGACAAAGCACTACTTTTTAATTCTGCTTTGACCATAGCAATCTTACCGATCTGATCTACAGAAATAATGGTTAGTTCGCGAGGTTTTCCGCCAAATACTTTGTCTTCGATCAATTTCAAGTAATCGGTTTTACTGAAAATTACCACGCCTTCTTTTTCAAAAAAGCCGTTTTGTGTATTTCTAAAGTCCTGATGCAATACCCGATCCAATAGAGCGGTATCGCTGTTGTCGCCTCCTCTGATAAAATCGGTTACGGCGTTTAAAAGGGCTGTATTCATATTAGTTTCCGTTTTCTGCAATATTTTTTACAATTTCCAACGCCTGCGGAAATTTTTGGTTGAAATAGTCTTCAAAGTCTTCTGTAATGTCCATGCTGATTTCCAGTTGTGTTACCTCTTCCAAATCGATTAAAATATAGTTTTCCATCGCTCCGGTCCATTTTTTACTTTCCTCGTCCAACGGTTCTTCTTTACCGTTTTTAAGAATTCCGAGATGCTTAAAAGACATGATTTCGTTTGGGACCATTTGATCAATAATACTATACATACCACTCTGACTGGCGTCTACAAACAGGATGCGACTACCTTCCTGCCAGTCGGAAACAGCGGTTGAACCTTCGCTGAAAACAGCAGCCCATTTACGGTAGTTGGCGTCTTCCCATAGCGCATTCCATACCGTGGTACGCGGCGCTTTAATATCGATTTTAAAATGTAGAATTTTCATAAGTTGGAGCTTTTGAGGTTAGTTTACTTTTAGGGATGCAGTTTTAATAATAATATCAGTATCGGAAATCTGACTATATCGAATGATCACATTTCCCTTTTTATTTTTATCGATCTCAATCGGTATAACATCATTTTCCCATTGGGTACAATGCGTTGAAAAAGGTTTGACCGCATAGATCCATTTTCCGTTTTTTAAAGTCCACACATAATAGGAACGCCAGCAACTGGTAAACCATTCGGGCAGCAGGCCAATTTCGTCGGTTTTGTTTCCGTTCAGGTCACCTTTATTAGTCGGGTAACCGCCAATACAGTCCTGAATACTAATGGCGGGGATTGTCGTGTCGGAAAACCGGATATAAGCAGTGCAACTACCAATGCAGTCCATTTCATTATCACTCAGTTGCGGTGCTTCCAGCCACATATATTCCGCTTTGCCATCGCCATTATAATCGCCTTTTACGGCATCTTCCGGAATTTTAAAAGCGGATGCTTGTTTTTTAGCACGATTTTTATCGGTTATAAGATCGCTTTCCGCTATGATTTTCCAATCGGGAGCATCATTTTTAAAAACGAGATAAGAGGGATAATTTTCGTTTTTTCCGTTATACCGTACCGTTTTCAGAAAACTGCATTTCACAGTACCATCGGTCTGTTTTTCGATTATAATGTTGTTTACGGTTTGTTTAAAATCCGGGAATTTTTTTAATAGCGCTATTTTCCGGGTAATACAGCCGGCTTTGCTTTCCGGCTTCCCATAAAATAATACGGTAGTATCATATAAGGATTCGAACGAATCGGTAGTAGTAGTACTATGTGCGTTGTTCCATTGTTGAACCAAAGCGTGAAAAGGAGTGTCCGTAATTGACGGATTGCCGGCAAAAATAATCCGACTGATTAACAGAAAGCTATAAAGGAAGAGGTGTTTCATCGTTATAAATATCACTCAAAATCAGGAAAACGGTCGGCTACCAGTGCTAAGTTGATATGATGTTCCAAAAGTGCCTTCAAAGAGGCCAAAACGAGTGTAAAGCCTTCGGTAGCGTTGCGGACATCGGCAATAATTTCATCTACGGTTCCGTCGTAACCGGAGTCGGTAATGCTCACAAAAGTGGTGTTGTCTTCCCGTGCGGTAAACGCAAACTCAACCGTGGTAGGCCATTCGATTACGATACGTTTATTGGGTTCGATGGTTTTTACGGTTATGGTAACGGAATGGTGGTACATTTCCCAATCCCATTGTACGGATTTCCCGGCTTCGAGCGGTCCGCTGCTTTTGGTAAACCAGAATTTTGTGGTGATATCCGGGTTGATAAAGGCTTCAAATACTTCAGAAACCGGTCTGCGGATAAGCATTGCGGCTTTAGCGCTATACGTTTGTGGATGCATAGGAGATATTTTTAAGCGCCATTATAGGCTTGTTGCAGAATACTGATATCGAGTTTGTCCATTTGTAATAAAGCCATCATCACACGATGGGACTTTTCAGGATCGTTAGAACCCATAAGTTCGCCTATAATTGCAGGTACGATCTGCCAGGATACACCGTATTGATCCTGTAACCAACCGCATTTTTGCTGCTGACCACCTTCGGAAAGTTTATGCCATAAAAGATCAATTTCGTCCTGATTGTGACAATTTACGACAAATGAAATGGCCGGTGTAAAGGTAAATTGCGGACCGCCATTTAGCGCGACGAATTCTTGTCCTTCCAGTAGAAAGCTGGCGGTCATTAATGTACCGGCTGGAGCAGGGCCACCTTCGCTATAATAGCTGGTTTTGAGTACGCGGGCATTGTTGAAAATGGAAATATAGAAATTCATGGCTTCTTCTGCCTGATTGTTAAACCAGAGAAAAGGCGTTATTTTTTGAATAGGTTTGTCCATAATCGGTAGTTTTTTGTTTGCTATCTCAAATTTAGCAGAATTGTAGGAATAAAAGAAGTATTTGAGCGCTAAAACACGAGTAGTTTGTTGTAAGTGTGTGGAATAGGGATAAAAAATGGATGAGGTAAATCCAAATAAAAAGAAGAATCCTTTAAATGTTCTGGTATTGAAAGGATTCTTCTTTGAATCAGGGTTTGTATATTCCGTTAAAAAGGATTACCCGCCATTTGTCCGGATCTTCATAGGTTTCGCTTTTTCCGTTCCAATAGGGATTTTCAGGTGCTACGGGAGTGATTCCGGAATCGGCCATCCGTTGTACGGCCTGATGGTATTTTTCGGGTGTGTCAAAATAAAAAACCAATAAATTTTCGCGGGTTGGTTCCGGTAAAGCAGTCTGACTGTTATGTTGCGTAAATTCCAGATGATACTGTTCGCCGGGAAGACCAAGCATAACGCCATCATAGCCATCGTGTCCGGAAAAGGAGCCTAATTCTTTTAAACCTAAAGCCTCTTTGTAAAAAGTCACAACCGCTTTTAAATTGTTGGTAGGACGTGCGATTCGGAACTGAACGGCACTGAAACCGCTTGTGTTTTCATTCATGGTAACTGTTGTTTTTGTTTTGTTCTGACAGGCGGTTACAACGAATAACCCGGTCAAAACGGCTGTTGCTAAAAAATGTTTCATATAATTTTTAGGCAAATTTCCGGTAAAACGACAGGGACATCAAGAGCGGTATTGCGGTTATAAGAACCAATTTTACCGAGTTTGACGGTATTCGGATGGTGTTTGGTTTTTTTGCGCTTTAAAAAAACGTCCAAAATGAGAAATCGTATCAAAATTCAGAAAAATCGAGATCTCTTTAATGGTGAGTTCGGAATAGCGCAATAAAAATTCCGATTCCAATAGAATGCGTTGGTGGATCAAATCAATGGCAGAATAACCTAATTGTTGTTTGGTACATTCGCTCAGGTATTTAGGAGTGATATGCAGTAAATCAGCATACTCTTTTACGGTTTTAAGTGTGGCAAAGTGACGGTCAATCAGTTTACGGAATTTATGAACAATCTGGAACTGCCGGTTCATATTGGTTGTGGAATTGAGCAGACAGATTTCGCAAACGCGATTGTAATCGAATAGAATCTGAACCAGATATAACCGGATCATATCCAGAAAAAAAGGATTGGTCTTATTTTGTTCTTCCAGTATCTTATCGAACTTATATAGATTGGCCTCAAAATTGACCGTGTCCAGTTCAAAAATGGGCGGATAATCCGGATTGATATAGAGCAATTCATCCAAAATGGCGGTATTCAGGAATCCTTTTCTTAGAAAATCGGAACGGAATACGATTAGTTTGGCTTTAAAATCGTCTGAAAACCCGGATAAAGCATTAATATGTTCGGCTGGAATAATAGCGATATCGTGCGCTTTTATGGTAAATTGATGCTGCCCAACAATGCTCTCCAGACTACCGGAAAGGCAAAGCAGTACGCTCGTAAATCCAAAGCGGGCCACGCCAACTGGTTTTACGGAAGGATCAATTTCTAGAACTGCGAAATCGTCATGGAACGGCTTTGAGTCGGCTTTTTCTGTCAATCCGGAAAAAAGCGAAATAAAAGTCGGGATATCCAAAGGTTTTGGACGTTGTAAAAAAAGTTCTTTGTTAATGTAGCATTGTTTTTCCAGCATGATAACCAGTTTCGATTATATTTTAGTAACGGTATTCGTATAACTTTTCGTGTTATAAATGTACGATTTTTTTATATTATTCTGAAAAACAACACTTTTTGATTATTTTTTGAAATTTGTTATAATCTGAAAAGAAAAATAAAACCGGAAACCGCTTTTGTTTTTAAGTGGAAAACAGATCCCTTTAATCTTTTGATCAAATGTTTTACAGAGTGGCTTTTGTATGTTGTAGCATAAAAGTCAGCCGGTTTTCGACAGTGTCTTTTGGAACTTCTATAATGCTATAACCGTATTGTCGGTATGTTTTTACCATTTGTTCGTAGGTCGCAACGGCTTCTTCCCAACTTTGTTTGCGTTCGGCATCGGTATGATAAATTGCTTCCCAGGGCGGTAGGATAAAAACGTTACGATTGTAACGATACTCCCGGGCATACGATGTCATTATTTCGGTAATCGGTTGTTTTGTTAACTCGGCATAGCATAATGTATCGGGAATGCCGCGATCGAAGAAAACCGGCTGATTTGGAATGTGCTTTTTTGTGGTTTCCGTATAACTTAAAACCGAACGTTCGAGCATGAGCTGCGTATATAAAACGTAATCCTGCCAGGGTAGCGCAGTACCATTGTCCCGGATTTGTTCGCTGATAATTTCCCGGGCCACCTCAGGGATACACGAATAACCGCTTTGAGCGAGGGCGTCGAGTAAGGTGGTTTTTCCGGAACCGGGACCACCGGTTAGTACATAATAGTTATCCGGCATAAGGAATCTTTAAGTTACGTTATCTAAGTTGTAAATAAAAGTAATAGCTGAGGCTTTGATAGCAATACGTTATGAATGTTGGGTAAGTAGCAAAAAAAACCGGAACTAATTCCGGTTTTTTTAATGTCCTTTATTAATAAAGGCTTGGATATTTTGAAGGATTTACTTCGTTCATAATCTCATAAACCTTTTCGAAGATATCTTCTACAGATGGTTTGGAGAAATAATCCCCGTCGGTTCCATAAGCCGGACGGTGCGCTTTGGCAGCCAATGTTTGCGGCTGACTGTCTAAGTGCAGGTATCCTTTTTGTGTGTCGATAATCTGTTGTAAGATATAAGCCGAAGCACCACCCGGTACATCTTCGTCGATTACCAGTAGACGGTTGGTTTTGGCAAGGCTTTTCACGATGTCGTGGTTGATATCGAAAGGTAACAATGATTGTACATCGATGATTTCGGCATCAATACCTACTTCCTGTAATTCTTTAGCAGCCTGTTCTACCAAACGAAGTGTAGAACCGTAGGAAACCAAAGTAATATCGCTACCTTCTTTAAGTGTTTCGATCACACCAATTGGCGTCTTGAAATCTCCTAAATTGGTTGGCATTTTTTCTTTTAAACGATAGCCGTTCAAACATTCGATAACCAAAGCCGGTTCGTCGGTTTCCAATAAAGTATTGTAAAAACCGGCAGCTTTTGTCATACTACGCGGAACCAAAACATGGATACCACGAATGGCGTTCAGGATCATTCCCATTGGCGAACCGGAATGCCAGATTCCTTCCAAACGGTGTCCGCGTGTTCTAATGATCAATGGTGCTTTCTGACGACCTGCTGTACGGTATTGTAACGTAGCCAAATCGTCGCTCATGATCTGAATCGCATATAATAAATAATCCAGATATTGGATTTCGGCAATTGGTCGTAAACCACGCATTGCCATTCCGATTCCCTGACCTAAAATGGTCGCTTCACGGATACCGGCATCGGCCACACGGAATTCACCGTATTTTTCCTGCATGCCTTCCAATCCCTGATTTACGTCACCGATATTTCCGGAATCTTCTCCAAAAATCAAAGCTTCCGGGTATTTGGTAAAAATAGCATCGAAGTTATCACGGATAATTAAACGCGCGTCCACATCTTCGGAGGATTCGGTATATACCGGAGCCACTTCGGCTACTTTATAAATGTTTTTATCCGATTGTGAGAACAAATGCGAACTATAACGCGGTTGTACTTTTTCGGTATAATTGGTAATCCAGCTGGCCAATTGTGCTTTTCCGCTTTCATTAACGATAAGACGAACAATTTTACGGGCTGTAACCAAAATATCTTTGCGAATTGGCTCTTTTATTGCGGCCAGATCGTTGCTGTATTTTTCAATAAAAACTTTATTCGGACTGGAAGCGGCAATGGTGTTTAAAAGCGCTACCAATTCCTGTTGTTCTTCTTTAATCGGGTTTACGTAGGCACTCCAGGCGGCTTTTTTACCTTCCAGAACCTGTTTTTTAGCCTCGGTATCCATCGCTTCGATTTCTTCAGCTGTAGCGATGTTGTTTTCGATTAGCCATTTACGCATTTGCGCCATACAATCGAACTCGGTTTCCCATTCCAAACGCTCTTTGCTTTTGTAACGCTCGTGCGATCCGGAAGTGGAGTGACCCTGAGGTTGTGTTAATTCCTGTACGTGGATTAGTACCGGAATATGTTGTTCCCGTGCGATGGCAGCTGCTTTGGCATAGGTTTCGACCAAAGTCGGATAATCCCATCCTTTAACGGTAATGATCTCATAACCGTTGGTGTCGGCTTCACGCTGGAATCCTTTTAATATTTCGGAAATACTTTCTTTAGTCGTTTGGTAACGGGCATGAACCGAAATTCCGTATTCATCGTCCCATACACTCATCACCATCGGAACCTGTAATACTCCGGCAGCATTGATGGTTTCGAAAAACAAACCTTCGGAAGTAGAAGCGTTACCAATGGTTCCCCAGGCAACTTCATTTCCGTTTACAGAGAAATTGGTATTGTTTTCCAGTCCGCTTACATTGCGGTATATTTTTGAGGCCTGTGCTAAACCTAAAAGACGTGGCATTTGCCCGGCAGTAGGAGAGATATCGGCACTTGAATTTTTCTGAGCGGTAAGGTTTTTCCAGTTTCCGTTTTCATCCAGACTATGTGTGGCAAAGTGTCCACCCATTTGACGTCCGGCACTCATCGGATCATGAGCCAAATCCGGATGGCCATACAAACCGGCAAAAAACTGTTGAATAGTCATTTCGCCAATTGCCATCATAAAGGTTTGGTCGCGGTAATATCCCGAACGGAAATCACCGTTTTTAAATGCCTTTGCCATAGCAAGTTGCGGCACTTCTTTACCATCTCCAAAAATCCCGAATTTCGCTTTACCGGTTAGTACTTCACGTCTTCCCAACAAGCTGCATTCTCTACTGATAGTTGCAATTTTATAATCGTTAAGCACTTCTGTTTTGAAATCTTCAAAAGAAAGCGCTTCTTTAGCGGCCGTTTGATTCATAGTCAAATAATAAAATAAATGAGATTTGGACAAATTTAATTATTTACCCAATACAAAACAAAGAATTGTTAAAATTACAATTTAATATTTGATAAAAAAAAGAGGGTATAGGATGCTTTTGTTGCATATATTTTATTGAAACCTATTTTTTGTCAAGGTATTTCTAATAAAATAAAATAAAAAAGGGACTTTTTTTAAGTTTTATTTAGAACCACTTACGGGTAAAAAGGGAAACTAATGTCCTTGCGCTTAGTGTTACGACAAATCGAATACGTTGCCCATAGTTCGGATCTTTTACTTCCCAACCATTGTTGGAGTATACCGGAAAATACAATTCGAAATAATCCTGAACCAGATTGAGTCGGATACCACTGTCGTATACAAACTGCGGATTGGAAAACTTATTTTTAATAATCCCGGCATCGCCGTAAGCTTCGATCCAGTTCCAGATACTAACACTAACATTGGATGTCGTCATCCACTGATTGGCATAACGGTTCTTCAATTTGGATTTAAAACCGCCGTCGGCCATCACAAATTGCTGACTGAAAAGGCCGGTGGATTCCGAACGTCCGATAAGGTTGTAACCGAAAAGATAATCCGATGGACGATCCAATCCGAAACTAAAGAAATCGGTTCCGGTTTCGTTATACATAAACGTACCACCAAAGAAACGAACGGTTAACTGACGACGGTCGTCAAATAATTTACGGTATTGGTATTCCGCGGATATTTTACTGAAATTATTGGCAATCTGTAAATCGGTCAGAAAGCTGTATAATTTGGCTGTTTCCGCTTCTCCAACAGAATAGCGCGCATTGAAAACGGAATAATTTTCTTCTTTTTTATTTTTCAACAATGGAGAGTCTTCTTTTTCTACAAAAACATGGCGGAATAAAATGGTTTCCTTTTTATTTTCGCGATAATCCGGTTCACGGAATCGGAATTGTACCGATGGTGTAATCTTGGTATACGAAGCATTTGGCGCATAGTGCAAGGTTGAACCCGTAATGGAATAACGGATATTATACAAACGTTCGTCTCTTACGTTATGGAAATAGGAGAGTGTGGCACTACCGACCAATTCTTTGGTATTACTGGAATAATCCGGTATGATGTCAAACTGGAATGGCTTGTCCAAAAGGGTTTCGTTATGAATACGCATTCCTAGAATCAGACCGTCATAGAGGTTATAATTGAAATCCGGAACATAGAATAACTGGTTGTATTGCGGATCTTCCAGATCTTTAAAAAAGTTAAATTTTATAGGACGGTTTAATGCTGGAAACCCTTTTAAGGTTTTATAATTATTCCGACGGTTAAATTCGGGCACCTCATTGCCATAGTTCAGTGCCAATCGGTCGATGCCTTCTTTGGAAACGGTCACAACGGTATCGGTGGCGACATTGGGCAACCATACTTTCGAAATAACGCGGTCTTTTTTAACCCCGTAAAGGGATATCGGTACAGTGGCATGCGCGTTGTTTTTAACGGTAACCTGTACGGTTTTACCATCGTCACTTTCTTTGATTCTACCAAATTTGTAATCGATCAGATCTCTGGAATCGATCACCGATTTAAAAAACCAATCGATATTTTTATCCGTTTTCGATTTTAGGATATTTTCGATATCCTGACGCGTCGTTTGCTGCGTTTTATTTAAGGTCACAAAATCGTGTAACGCCTGATCCACGCTTTCCTGTTGCAAATAAGCATCCAGATAATTCAGTGCCAGTCCGGCTTTGTATTTTCCGGAGATTTGCTCGTTGAATTTAACAAAGGTGTTTTTTGGATTTCCAATCGGCTGATCCAAATTCATACGGGCCATCATCAGATAGAGATAGCTGTATTGTTCGTTAAAACCGGTACTAAAAAGACTAAAACCGCGTAATATTTTATAACGGGCAAGCGTCCCGGTCATTTTTACATTCGGGTAATTGTCTTCTATATATTTCATCATCGTATAAACCTGAATACCGTCGTAAATCCAGTTGTCATCGCGATGATTGAGTTGTAAGGTGTTTTTTAGGTAATTGTTGACGTAGGTTTTCAGGAATTTCAATTCGTAGACAAAGGAATCCGGAAAAGGTCTTAAAAACTTTGGAAGTTGGTTAAGTCCGTAAAATGGATTACGGTCGTAGTCGGTCTGACTAATGATCATTTTATTTTGCGCCGGACTACCCAAATGCTCGGAAACATAATTCACCACTCGGTCGATGATCACTGCTTTTTGGAAATCATCCAGTTTTTTTTCGCTGATATTGGTTGCGATTTCGGTTTTATCGTTTTTATAAAAGCTATAGGTAGCGGCGGTTTCAACGGCCAGTAGTATATCCTGACGGTTTTTGCCACTTAGGCTATATATTTTATAGGGATCCTCCTCGTTTGTAGCCAAAACGTCTAAATCGGTTGTCAGAGATAGTTGTGACGGAATTTTAATCTGGATATCAAAATCGGATACGGCATTCGAGATATCGTCCAGGTTTTCGTTACTGTCTTTTACAAAACCGCCCTTTTCATAACGCGCCGGGGTTAAAAACCAGTTTTTGATATAAAAACCGCCCTGACTATCGAATCCGTATCGCGTAAAACGATCGTTCGGAAGCTTTACCGAATAAACGATGTTGATTTTAAATTTCTGATTTGGATATAAAGGATTCAGCAAATGTACATCGACCAGATCGGGTTGGTTGGGAAGGCGGGACCATTCGAGTCTTCTCTGATTTTGATCAATAATTGAAACGATATCGGTATGGCCGCGGTCGTTATCACTCGCCAGATGGAAAATCCGGGTAAACTCGTCCGAAAAGCGCTTCCCCAAAGGTGAATTTTTATCGGAATAAGCATTGTTCCAATCGTTTAAAATATAATCTTTTAGCGTGTCGTTGGTCGTGTTGTGATAGGTTATTTCCTGTTGAATCTTTAGTGTTTTGGCATCGGAATCAACGGTTATCTGCATGGCGCTGTGGTGTTGCGCATGAATGCTGCATATTCCTGAAAGTAAAGCAATACAAAGATAGATATAGGCTTTCAATAGATAACGTTTCTTGTGTTTGACCTGATTTATAGTTTCACATTCCCGATTCACAATGTTACAATTTTAATTCAGAATATTTGCGAAAATTCTTTTAACAGAAATAAAAAAAATCAGACACTATTTTGATGCTTAGCCATGCCAAAACCTGCTTTTACTATGTTAAGAAAAGGTAATTTTTTGATATCCAGTTACGTATTAACATTTGAAAAAGATCATTTTTTAGTCTTTATGGCTACATTTGTCTTTAAACTTTCTTATAATGACAAAAAAACTCCTCCAAATTTTATTTCTATTAGCGACGAATTTTATGTTTTCGCAGGTGGTTATCAACGAACTGGATTCGGATACGCCTTCGACAGACGATAAAGAATTCGTTGAATTAAAATCGGCGACACCCAATTTTTCGTTAAACGGCTATATTCTGGTTATGTTTAACGGTGGAAGTACCGGAACGTCGAATTTGAGTTATTATGTGATCGATTTAAACGGTATGGTTACCGATGCCAATGGAATTATCGTATTGGGAAATCCCTTAGTATCGCCGGTTCCAAACTATCTTTTTTCGATCAATACCATTCAGAACGGACCGGATGCGATTGCGATTTATCAGGCGAGTGCTTCCAGTTTTCCAATGAATACGCCGGCCTCAACGACCAATCTTATCGATGCGCTGGTTTACGGAAACAACAATACGCAGGCCTCGGCTTTATTGACCGCTTTGGGTGTTTCGACTCAGATTAATGAAAATATGAATTCCCAGGGAACTACGCAATCCATTCAGCGTAAAAACGACGGGACGTATGAAGTTAAAGCGCCAACACCGGGCCGTAACAACGATGGTAGCGGTATTGCTTTTAACGGTATCACGATTACCGCTCCGACAACACATCTGACCGAAGGCGATAGTTTTAACATCACCTTTACCACGCAAACGAATGTAACGAGTAATCTTACTTTTAATTTTACGCTGAACAACGGTAGTTTTACCAATGCTGATTTCACCGGAAATACTACGGTTTTTATACCGGCAGGTTCCAATTCGTTTACCACGACGATTCAACTTGTAGATGATACCGAAGACGAAGGCGATGAAGTTTTACGAATTAAATTCGGGACACTTCCATCGGGTTATGTTCGGATGAACGACTTTATCGAGATTCGCGTAATTGACAACGATTATACCACTTCAGCCTGGGGAACGCCTCTAAATCCTACCCATGGTGTGGTAAGTAGTACCGCTCCGGCCGGTTATTACAGTTCGCTGGAAGGACTAAGCGGAGCAGCGCTAAAACAGGGAATTCAGAATATTATTGCCAATCCGGCCGTAGTACGCGCGCATAATTATGGTGATATTGTCGATATCCTGAAAAAAGCCGATCAGAATCCGCTAAACAGCAATCAGGTTTGGATGATGTATGTGGAAGCGCCACGTGCAAAACTCGATTTTCAGACCGGAAGCAGTAATGTAGGCACCTGGAACCGCGAACACATTTATCCGCAATCCCGTGGTGGATTTAGTAACGGAACGTCATCTACACCGGATGGAATCAATGTTTGGTTACCAACGAATGCGGACGATATTAATGCGGCCCATGCCGATGCACATCATTTACGAGCGGAAGACGGACCGGAAAACAGTTCGCGTAACAACCGCGATTATGGCGGTACCGATTATAACGGACCGGTAGGCAACCAGGGATCCTGGAAAGGCGATGTAGCGCGTGCTTTATTTTATATGGCGATCCGTTATAACGCATTGGATCTGGTAAACGGTAATCCACCGGATACAACGGTAGGACAATTGGGCGATCTGGCGTCTTTATTGACGTGGAATCACAGCGATCCATCGGATGATTTTGAAATGAATCGTAACAATTATATTTATACCTGGCAAATGAACCGTAATCCATTTATTGATCATCCAAATTTAGCGGATTATATCTGGGGTGTTCATGCGGGAGAAGCATGGTCGGCTACCTTAACAACCGAAGATATAACAAAACTACAAATGGTATTGTATCCGAATCCGGCACACGATTATCTGATGATTAGCGGTAGCGTTGATCGCGGACAAATTGAAATCTATAACATCGCCGGACAAAAAGTACGTACATTCGATTTTGACGGAACAACCCGATTACAATTGGGATTGCCATCCGGAATTTATATGGCGAAAGTAACCGCAGCGGATCAAACACTGATTAAGAAGTTGATCATCAATTAGAAAAAACGACAACTAGATTGCATAAAAAAAGCTCCGTAGATACGGAGCTTTTTTTATTGCTTTTGGGAGATTATCCACCCATATATTCTTCACCACCACCATTATCGTCGCGTTTTTGTTGTTTATCCCTGTCGGATTTACTTTTGTTAAAACGGTACGTAAAGGTTAGGTTGATCTGACGCTCTCTCCATTGCATTTCACTGTGTGAATTCAGTAGGAGTGGAATGTTGGTATCGGTAATTCTTTTTCTGGAATTAAAAACGTCGTTTACATTTAAGGCAATTGTTGCTTTATCTTTCAGAATGTCTTTACTCAAAGCTAAGTTTGCCGATAGGATTCCTTCGCTTCTTCCCTGAGAGGTATTTTGCGGTGCATTATACGTCCCATTGGTTTGCCAGTCGATTCCATACGGTAAGCTCACTTTCGAACTCACACGGGTAAACCAGCTGTAAGCCGTATTGCTTAAATCGGTAAAAACCTCTGTATTGTTTTGATCAATATAAGTATAACTTCCTTCCAACTCGTTGCGGAAGAAGTTGAAGTTACCGTTTAATTTCCACCATTTGTATGGCGTATAATTCAACGTAAATTCAAAACCAAAACGATATTCGGTAGCTAAGTTCACCGGCGTATTGGCGTATACCGGGTTACCGTCGATTACATTTCCGGTTGCTTTTTTAATAAACTGGAAACTATCATCGGTTTTATTAAAATAAGCTGACGTATTTAATGTCAATTTGTCCCAACGTTTCAAATAACCCAGGTCAAAGGAGTTGGTATACGACGGATTCAAATCCGGGTTTCCTTCGAATACGTTGATGTTACTCGATAGTCCGTTAAACGGATTTAGGAAACGCCCTCTTGGACGGTTGATACGTTTGCTATAACTTAAACTAATACTGTTATCCTGTGCAAACTCATAGCTTAAGAATACACTTGGGAAGAAATTGTGGTATTTTTTGGTGTTGAATTGTTCCGTACGTAAAAAGTCAATCCCGATGTTGGAATCTTCAAAACGCATTCCTACCATATAACTGAATTTACTGATCTTAGAACCAAACTGTGCATAAAGCGCGTTGATTTGCTCTTTATATTCGAAAATATTGGTAAAGTTCGGATCGTTCATCCAGGCGTTACTACTAAAATGATCCACACGGTAATCGGTGATCAAATCGGTAAAGTCACCACGGTAACCCGCTTCAAACTGACTTTTCTTTCCAATTGGTAAAACGTAATCGGCTTGTAACAGGCTTCGCGTTTGTTTTTGGTTGTTTAAGGTTCTGTCAATAGTAGCCACACCGGTATCAAAACGGGTATCGCTAATCGTTGCATCGTCATTATCACGGTTGGTAGAAGCCGAAAAATCAACGGTTAATTTATGACCATCTTTTTTAAACTTCTGCGTGAAATTTGTCGAGTATTCTAAATTTTGTGAATCGTTTGACTGATCGTTAAAACGGTTACGAGTGTATAAAAAATCGTGATTGGCATCATAATTATTAAAGAATACATTATCCGGATTGGCACCGTTGTTTTTACGGACTCCAATCGAGTTCGTCCAGGTTAAGGATTTGGTTAAATACCATTCCAATCCGAAACCGGCATTATACCCTTTACGCTCTCTTTTGTTTTTACGACGCTCTTCGATATAGCTGGAAACCGCACCGGTAGTACGATCTAAGTTTTCCGAATCGGTAAACGAATTCCCCGGACTGTTGCTGTAGTTGTAACCGAAGTTGGTAAACAGGTTAAACTCTTTGCTTCTGAAGTTGATATTGGTATTACCACCAAAATTGTCCGGATTTCCGGCCACAGCCATAACGCTACCGTTAATTCCCTGTGCTTTTCCTTTTTTAAGGATGATGTTTACAATACCGGCACCACCTTCGGCATCATAACGCGCCGACGGGTTGGTGATGACTTCCACTTTATCAACCGAATCGGCCGGAAGTGTACGCAAAGCATCCGCAACATTGATTCCGGCTAATCCCGAAGGTTTTCCGTCGATCAAAATACGAACGTTGTCGTTACCTCTCAAGCTTACGTTACCGTCAGAATCAACCGTAACCGAAGGAACATTGTCCAACACATCGCTCACGCTACCGCCTTTAACGGTCATGTCTTTTCCAACGTTGTATACTTTTTTGTCCAGTTTGATCTCTACGGTACTTTTTTCGGCTACTACGGTAACTTCCTGAAGTTGTTTGGCATCAAGTGCCAGTGTGATCATTCCCAGACTGGTGTCTTTGTTAAGTTCTTTTTGTGGGATTTCAACAGTCTTAAAGGAAAGGAATTCCACCTTGATATAGTAATTTCCGGCGGGTACTTCAAAAGTGAATTCCCCTTTGTCGTTGGTCATCGCACCGGAAACAAGTGATTTGTTTTTAAGATTTTGGGCATAGATATTAGCATATTCCAGGGGTTGCTTGGTTTCGCTGTCCACAACACGTCCGGTAACGGTAACCTTATTGACGTCTGGTTTTTGAGCGAAAGAGACAACAGAAGACAATAGTAAGAACATTACTACCGCAAAATGAAATCGTTTCATGTGTAATTAGTTTGATTTGCAAGGTTTGACTGCAAAAGTAACCTTGGGTTTAAGTGCGGAATCACAAATGTTTGTTAAAACAAACGTATACTGATTCTAAATAATATCCAGAATCTTTTCGGTTGGCCGGCCAATAACGGCTTTGTCGCCATTGATAACAATCGGACGTTCAATTAGTTTTGGGTTTTCGGCTAAAAGGGTAATGATCGCATCGTCGGAAAGCGTCTGACCTTTATAATTTTCGGTCCAAAGCGTTTCTTTCTGACGCACCAGTTCGATCGGTTTAATCCCTAGTTTCTGGATAATCGATTGCAGTTCTTCGCGGCTCAAAGGTTCGTCCAGGTATTTTACGGTTTCAAATGTAATTCCTTTTTCTTCCAACAGGCAAAGTCCTTCTCTGGATTTGCTGCATCTCGGGTTGTGGTAAATTGTAATCATAGCGCAATATTTTTTACAAAGGAACTACTATTCTGTGAAAATTGGATTAACTTAGTGAAAACAAATTTTCCGTCATAGGTTGCTATAGGAAATTTACTAAAATACAGTAACAGATATGTTTATCGAACAAGTCAAAACCAAAAACTTTCGTTTCTTTTTGTATTTACCGATTCCGGTGTTCTTTTTTGCCGTTATGATTGCCAATTATATGGCGGCTTCCGAGATCGATACCGAACAGGCAATGCATCAAACCATAGCCGCTTTTGGTGAAAATATGACCTTTGTAATGATTATTCTGCCACTTTCTATTGCTTGTCTGTTGTTATGGGTTTGGGTAAAAGTGATACACCGTCAAAGTATTACCAGTTTGACGACTTCGCGGCCAAAAGTGGATTGGAGCCGGATTTTATTTTCATTCGGATTATGGGCAACAATATCGATCGTACTGACGCTGGCGGTTTATTTTTCGCATCCCGAAAACTTTACGTTCAATTTCCAACCGGGACCGTTTTTTACCTTTCTGATATTGGCGGTATTGTTTATCCCATTGCAAACCAGTTTCGAAGAATACTTGTTTCGCGGTTACCTGATGCAAGGTATCGGTGTGGTGACACGAAGTCGGTTGATTCCATTTTTGACCACTTCTATATTGTTCGGACTACTGCATATTGCCAACCCGGAAGTCGGGAAAATGGGAAATATTATATTGATATATTATATCGGAACCGGATTTTTTCTGGGAATAATGACACTAATGGACGAAGGTTTGGAACTGGCGTTGGGTTTCCATGCGGCCAATAACCTGGTTGGAGCACTTTTGGTTACTTCCGACTGGACGGTTTTTCAGACCCATTCCATTTTAAAAGATATGTCGGAACCATCGGCCGGTTTTGATGTGATACTGCCGGTGTTCGTTATCTTCCCGGTATTGCTGTATATCTATTCGCGAAAATACCAATGGAAAAACTGGAAAGAAAAGCTAACCGGTAAAATCGTATTTGAAAATAAAGAGGATTATGATGAATAAACTAACCTACAAAAATGTGCACAATCGTTTTAAGTTAAACGGGCTGCATTTTAACGGAAAAGAACTGTATGATAAAGCCTATGTTTTTGTAAAAGAAGGAGACGCCCACGAAAAAGCATTAGGGAACTTTATTTTGGAATGGTTTGACGGAAAAGAATATATCGAAATGACAACTTCCGGAACCACGGGAACGCCTAAAAAAATACACTTACAAAAGGCGGCAATGGTTAATTCGGCACTGGCAACAGGCGATTTTTTCGATTTAAAACCGGGCGATACGGCACTTCATTGTTTGCCGATACAATATATAGCCGGTAAGATGATGTTGGTGCGCGCCTTTATCCTCGGATTGGAGTTGGATTATGTCGTACCGGATTCCCGTCCGTTGGATATAACGGGAAAAAAATACGATTTTGCGGCGATGGTACCTTTGCAGGTGGAACAATCACTGGCCGAATTGGATCAGGTTCAAAAACTAATTATCGGTGGAGCCAAACTAAACGCCACTTTGGTCGAACAGTTAAAAACACTACCGGTGGCCATTTATGAAACCTATGGGATGACGGAGACAATTACCCATATTGCGGCCAAAAAAATACAGGAAACAGCTTTTACGCTATTACCGGGAATACATATTGCTACCGACGAACGCGGTTGTCTGGTGATAACCGCACCACGCATTTGTGAGGAATCCTTGGTAACAAACGATATGGTAACGATAATCGGAGAAAAGCAATTTATATGGTTGGGACGTTATGACAACGTGATCAATAGTGGTGGCGTGAAATTGTTCCCGGAACAGATCGAAGAGAAGCTGGCTATGGCTATACCGCAACGTTATTTTGTGATCGGAAAGGAAGACGATACGCTGGGCGAAAAGTTGGTATTGGTGATCGAAGGGGAACCGTATACCCTGGCACCGGAAGCTTTTGGCAAATTGGATAAATTTGAAAAACCGAAAGAAATCCTTTTTGTAACCCATTTTAAAGAAACCGAAACCGGAAAAATCAAGCGGAAGGAAACCGTGGCATAAGGGCATAAAAAAACCACAAAGTCACCTGTTAGCTGTTCACAACACGTTTCTGAATACACGTTGGTTCAAGTGGTCTTTGTGGCGGGTTTTTTATAAGAACTATTGGTTCATTTTAAAATAATAGTCGGCCGAATGTTTTCCACTTCCGTAGAATAGGAAAAAGACACAAACCAACAGCGTGATAGCGGCCATAATCAGGTTTTGTACATTCATTTGTCCTAAAAAGTTAATCATCACCGCTCCGATTAGTATCGGCAATTGCGCCCAAATCGACCAGCGGGTCAGTAATCCGAAAACGATCATAATACCGCCTACCATATGTGCCGAGGCCACATAATGGATTAGTAGCATTTCACTACCAAAATTCTTGTTCATATGACCGAGAATTTCGTGTAAGTACTGTCTGTTTGTGATAAAAAATACGCCTTTTAAAAACAAAAAGACACCAAGGCCAATACGCACCAGATCTATCGGATAGCTGGTATGAGCGTTGGCCCATTTGTTTAAACTTTTTACTCTATCCATAACAAATGACAATTTGATTTAGTATGAAAGTTACTAAATAAAATCAATATTTGATAATTTATCGGTTAAAAGTTGTGTTTTTGTGGGTTTTAAATGTTAAAATGATATATTTTGTAAATTATTTCTGAACATTGTAATACATCTTTTTAGTATTAAATTCCAATTGATCGGCGGTTACCTTTTTGTCAAATTTTTGCCATTCGGTAGTAACGTCAATTCGGGCGGTTTTCCCTTTGTAAGTATATTCTACCGGCATCTGGAAATTATCCACATTGGCTTTCCAACGGTATTCCAAACGGTTGTTTTGAGTTCGAAGTTCCAATACCGGAATGTTTTTATAGCGTAGGTATTGGTTGAATATCGGTGTCAGGTCTTTTCCGGTTTCCTTATTAAAGAAAGCGATAACCGTTTCGGTATCGATAATTTGCTTTTTATAGGTTTCGGAATAATCCAGTAAAAGCTTCCACCATTTGGCGTCGTCGTTAAGGATGTGACGAATCGTATTGAGCATCAAGGCACCTTTGTAATACATATCGCCCGAACCTTCTTTATTTACACCATAAAAACCAATAATAGGACGGTCGTTTTTAACGTTGCGACTTTGACCGTTTACATAAGCTAACGCTTTGTCGTAACCCAGATTGCATTCTACAAAAACCGCTTCGGTATAGGTGGTAAATGCCTCATGAATCCACATATCGGCAATATCTTTAGACGTAATGCTATTTCCAAACCATTCGTGTCCGGATTCGTGTATTGTGATAAAATCAAATGTCAGTCCGATACCGGTACCGCTCAGATCCGATCCCAGATAGCCTTTGCGGTATTTGTTTCCGTAGGCTACGGCACTTTGGTGTTCCATACCTAAATAAGGTGTTTCGACCAATTTATAGCTGTCTTCCCAGAATGGATATTTTCCAAATTTCGACTGGAAACAATCCATCATCGGTTTTACTTCTTCAAAATGTTTACGGGCTTTGTCTTCATTTTCACGTAACACATAATAATCGAGATCAAGACCTTTGTAATTGTCGTGGATATGCGCATAATCGGCGATATTAACCGTAATGTCATAATTGTTTATCGGGTTGATCACCTCCCAATCCCAACGGGTATACCCATTTTTTAAATCTTCGCTACCTTTAAAACGACCGTTAGAAACATTCATCAAACCGTTTGGAACCGCTACTTTTACGGAGGCGCCATTATCGGGCTCGTCGGTTTGCGAATCTTTAACCGGATACCACAAACTTGCTCCGGTTCCTTGTACGGCTACGGCGATCCAGTCTTTTCCTTTGCTGTCTTTGCTAAATACAAAACCGCCATCCCATGGTGCATTTTTGGCTACGATGGGTTTTCCGGAATAATAAAACCGTATGGTTTCGGTGTTTCCTTTTAGAAGGCGTTCCGGAAAGGCAATAAAAACGGCATCGTTATCGCGTTTGTAGTCCAGTTTTTTATTTTGAAACACGATACTGTCGACTTTCATGTTTTCAAACAGATCTACCTGAATCATATTGGTATGCGTAACCACTTTAAAAGTGATGTCGTTATAACCGGTGATCGAACGTTCTTCCGGGTTGATTTTGATGTTCAGGTCGTAACGTTGTACGTCATAACTGGTACGTTCGGCCCGCAAACCACCATGAAGGGAATCCCTACGGGTAAAAACGTCTTTTTCGGTGATGAGCTGAGCGGAAACCTGTTGGAAACCAAGTAATAAAAGAGAAGCGAGTATAAGGTTTTTCATAGTCGTATTGATTTTAATCCGGGTAAAGAAAACGGTAGTATAAATAAAAAATCTACTGCTTACGAATAAGTAGTAGATTTTTAAAATTGTTACAATATGTTGTGTTAAACCTGGATTACGCCAAGGTTAAACGGTTTTTCAATAGGAGCGTGGTTGGCAGCTTCGATTCCCATGGAGATCCATTTACGGGTATCCAACGGATCGATAATAGCATCGGTCCAAAGTCGTGAAGCGGCATAATAAGGGGATACCTGCGCATCGTAACGCGCTTTGATTTTGTCGAACATCTCGGCTTCTTTTTCCGAAGTCAGTTCTTCTCCTTTGGCTTTTAGCGAAGACGCTTCAATTTGTAATAACACTTTGGCTGCCTGCGCACCGCCCATAACGGCTAGTTCGGCACTTGGCCAGGCGAAGATCAATCTTGGATCGTAAGCCTTTCCGCACATCGCATAATTTCCGGCACCATAGGAGTTTCCTACTACTACGGTAAATTTCGGAACAACGGAGTTGGATACGGCATTTACCATTTTGGCACCGTCTTTAATAATACCGCCATGTTCGGATTTGGATCCTACCATAAATCCGGTTACATCCTGAAGGAATACCAACGGGATTTTTTTCTGGTTACAGTTGGCAATAAAACGGGTTGCTTTATCGGCACTGTCGGAATAAATAACACCACCAAATTGCATTTCGCCTTTTTTGGTTTTAACCACTTTACGTTGGTTGGCTACAATTCCAACGGCCCAACCGTCAATACGGGCATAACCGGTAATAATTGTTTGTCCGTACCCGGCTTTATATTCGTCGAATTCCGAATTGTCTACCAAACGATTAATGATGTCCATCATATCGTATTGTTCGGAACGCGCTTTCGGTAGGATACCGTAAATTTCGTTTTCATCCAAAGCAGGTTTGGCCGGCTTTTCACGGTTGTATCCGGCTTTTTCGAAATCACCAATCTTACCTACAATGTTTTTAATCGTATCCAAAGCATCTTTGTCATCTTTGGCTTTATAGTCGGTTACTCCTGAAATTTCGCAATGCGTTGTTGCGCCACCCAGCGTTTCGTTATCAATCGTTTCGCCAATAGCAGCCTTAACCAGGTAACTTCCGGCCAGGAAAATACTTCCGGTTTTGTCTACAATCAGGGCTTCATCACTCATAATCGGAAGATACGCACCACCGGCAACACAGCTTCCCATTACGGCAGCGATTTGGGTGATTCCCATGCTACTCATGATGGCATTGTTGCGGAAAATACGACCAAAGTGTTCTTTATCGGGGAAAATCTCATCCTGCATCGGAAGGTATACTCCGGCACTATCCACCAGATAAATAATCGGCAATTTGTTTTCCATTGCGATTTCCTGTGCTCTCAGGTTCTTTTTCGCGGTAATCGGAAACCAGGCTCCGGCTTTTACGGTAGCATCATTGGCAACAACAATACATTGTTTTCCTTTGATATATCCGATTTTGACAACCACACCACCGGATGGACATCCGCCGTGTTCTTTATACATGCCGTCGCCTACAAAAGCACCGATTTCGACACTTTTTGACTTTTCGTCCAATAAATAATCGATACGCTCACGGGCTGTCATTTTGCCTTCGGCGTGTAATTTTGCAATTCGTTTTTCGCCACCTCCGAGCTTTACTTTTGCTAAATTTTGTTTTAATTCGGAGACTAAAAGCTTGTTATGATCTTCGTTTTTGTTGAAGTTTAAGTCCATTATATGTTGTTTCGCTTTGAGTTTGTTTGTTGGAGCGCTAATTTACGATTTAATTACCAATAAAAAAGTGGGTGTCTATTGAAGTTTTTGAAGGGGATTAATTAAACATGAATTGTTATTTAGTTAACGTTAGCTTAACATTACAAGGGTAATTTCGCGTCATTAAATTAACATATGATGTCATTAAACAACATTTTCCAGTTTTTAGTACCGAAAGATAAGAAATTCTTTCCTCTTTTTGAGCAGGCTTCTATTAACCTGATTCAATTGGCAGAAACCCTTCACGAAGCAGTAAATGCACCGAAAAATGAAAGAGAAGAGTACTTCAAAAAGATTGAAGAGTTAGAAGCTAACATCGAAGAAATTACCCATAAAACAAACCTGGAATTAAGCCGTAACTTTATCACGCCATTCGACCGTGAAGATATCCACGCTTTGATCACTGCTATCGATGACGTAGCCGATTATATGCACGGAGCGGCAAGTAGAATGCGTTTGTATCAGGTAGAAAAAATTACAAAATCGATCCGTAAATTAACGGAAATCAATTTGGAAGCTTGTCAGCATATCGGAAATGCAATTAAGGAATTAAAAGACCTTAAAAACTTAAAAGCCATTGCTGATGCTTGTAAAAAAATCAACAAACTGGAAAGTAAAGCGGATAACGTATTCGATAAAGCCGTAGCGGATATTTTCGAAAACGAAACCGATGCTAAAAATATCATCAAATACAAAGAAGTATTATCGGCATTAGAGACTGCTTCCGACAAGTGTAAGAGTGTTGCCAATGTTTTAGAATCGGTAACGGTTAAATATTCATAACAACAGTCATCACCCCCAGAAAATAAATCGTATGGATTTTACATTACTTGTCATTATCATTGTATTAGCACTGATTTTTGATTATATCAACGGTTTTCACGATGCGGCCAACTCGATTGCGACCATCGTGGCAACAAAAGTACTGACGCCCTTTCAGGCGGTATTATGGGCGGCGGCTTTTAACTTCGCAGCTTATTTTATCTCCATGTACTGGATCGGTGAATTTAAGATTGGTAACACCATTGCCAAATCGGTTAACGAAAACTTTATCACGCTGGAAGTGATTCTGGCCGGACTTATCGCAGCAATTATCTGGAACTTACTAACCTGGAAGCTTGGAATTCCGTCTTCTTCATCCCACACCTTATTGGGAGGTTTTATGGGAGCAGCACTGGCACATGCCGGCGCTTTATCCGATAACGGAGTAGACGTAATTAACTACGCCAAAGTAATACCAACGTTCCTGTTTATTTTTTGTGCTCCGTTAATCGGTATGTTTATTGCCTATCTGATTACCATTTTAATTATGAATATCTGCCGAAAGGCCAATCCACATAAAGCCGATAAATGGTTTAAAAAATTACAGTTAGTATCTTCGGCTTTGTTCAGTTTAGGACACGGAGGTAACGATGCCCAAAAAGTTATGGGTATTATCGGAGCTGCTGTAATCTGTTACCATATGAACATTGGTGACGTAGCCTATACCGCTTTGGATTCGAATCACCGTTTTGCACACTTTGTGGAAGACTGGGCCTGGGTTCCTTTTGTGAGTTTCCTTGCGATCGGTTTGGGAACACTAAGCGGTGGATGGAAGATCGTTAAAACCATGGGATCTAAAATTACCAAAGTAACACCATTAGAAGGTGTAGCAGCCGAAACTGCCGGTGCGGTTACCTTATATTTAACTGAGCATATGGGCGTTCCGGTATCAACGACACACACCATTACCGGTTCGATTATCGGGGTTGGAATTACAAAACGTATTTCAGCGGTACGATGGGGTGTAACGATTAACCTGCTATGGGCCTGGATTCTTACGATCCCGGTTTCGGCCCTGATCGCGGCAATAATGTATTATATTTTGAAAATGTTCCTGTAATTGGAAATTGAAATAAAAAAAAAGAGCTGTCATTTGACAGCTCTTTTTTTTATTATTTATCTTTTAGATATTTCATGTTGTAAACCACAATCCGGTCGTTGTAATAGATGTATAATTGTTTGCGGTTACCTTGTTTTTTACGGGTGTAAATAGCAATCGTACAATCATCTCCTTCGTTGGTGACACATTGAAAAGAAGCAATGTCGTCGGTAGGGGTAGATTTAACATCGAAATATTTAATGATTTTAAACAACTGTTCGACGTTGGAATAAACCATAATCCGGTTTTTTTGAGTATTCAGATCGATAATGATTTCCGCTTTACGGAATTCGGTATAATCGCTCCATTTTCCTTTTTTATCTTTTTCGGCCACGCTGACACCGGTCGTGACAAAACGGTAATCTTGACTATAAAGCTGACTGCTTCCGGATAGAAACAGCAAAAAAAGTAGGGCTTTTCGAATCGTTTTCATTTTAGTACTATGCTTTAATGGGGACAATAATACAAAAAAAACGTCCGGAATGCCGTATTATTTTATTGGTTTTTTCGAAACCTTTATTTTTAAGGAAATACTAACCCTTTTGTGAACCAAAAAAATGTAAATTCGCAGCATGATGAATAAAAATGAAATGGAAGCGATCCATACGTTATTGGCCTCGCCAAAAAAAATCGCGATCATTCCCCATCGAAATCCGGACGGAGACGCTATGGGGTCGACACTGGCATTGTACCACACTTTTTTACAACTGGGCCATAAGGCGGTTGTCATAGCGCCCAATGAATTTCCGGATTTTTTAAACTGGCTTCCGGGAGCCGATACGGTTCGGGTTTTTGAAACCCAGAAAAAAACCTGTGAAACGCTGATAAACGAGGCGGATATTGTTTTTACATTAGATTTTAACGCTTTGCACCGAACCGGTGAACAGATGGAAAATTTCCTAAAAACGTTGACGGAAAAATTATTCATCATGATCGATCACCATCAGTTGCCGGATGCCTATGCAAAATATACGTTTTCCGATACGGGTTACGGTTCTACCTGCGAAATGGTGTATACGTTTTTAACCGAATTGGGATATGCCGATTTGATCAATAAGACTGTGGCAACCTGTATTTATACCGGGATTGTAACCGATTCGGGTTCGTTCCGATTCCCGCTTACAACCAGTACGACACATCGTGTTGTAGCCGATCTGATCGACCGTGGTGTAGAAAACAGTAAGATTCATAATCTGTTGTTTGATACAAGCTCTTATAACCGTTTGCAGTTATTAGGACGCGGTTTGCAAAACCTGAAACTGCTACCGGAATACAAAACGTCTTATATTACCTTAAGTCAGGACGAATTAGATCAGTTTCATTATGTGAAAGGTGATACCGAAGGAATTGTAAACTACGGACTATCGATTAAAGGAATCGATTTTACGGCTATTTTTATCGAAAACAGAGAAGAGGGGATTGTTAAGATATCGTTCCGTTCGCAAGGTGGTTTTGATGTAAACCAATTTGCCCGCGAACATTTCAACGGCGGCGGACATATCAATGCGGCCGGCGGAAAATCCTTTTTACCATTAGACGAAACGATACAACAATTTATTGCTATTTTAGCGTCTGAAAAGACAACATAACTTATGAAAAGAATCTATTTTTTAGTGCTGGCCGTTTTGGGATTTGCTTTTACAAGCTGTTCTCAACAACAGGCACGGCATCCGATTTCGCATAGTTCGGGGACTTTTATCAAAGAATCGATCAAGCGAAATAAAAAACTGATCGCCAATGAAGAATCGCTTATCGAGGCGGTGATCAGTAAAGATACCGCAAAGGCCTATGTTGCTTCCGCTAAAGGGTACTGGTATCGTTATGATATCAAAAATGATAAAGAAACCCTGACGCCTAAAAAAGGCGATATCGCTTATTTTGATTATAACATCAGCGACCTGGACGGTAAACTGATTTATTCGGAAGCCGATTTAAAATCGCAGGTATATCATGTGGACAAACAAAACATCATGATGGGACTTCGCGATGGAATCAAACTGATGAAAAAAGGAGAAAAGGTAACGTTCTTATTTCCGTCGCATATGGCATATGGCTATCACGGGGATAATGATAAAATCGGCACCAATCAACCGTTAATCTGTACGGTTACATTGACCGATTTAAAACCGGGTGCTTCCGAAAAAAGCAAGCCAGCTCCGAAAACCGAAACTGAAAATACAAAAAACCAACCCGAAAACTAGTAATAATTATCAATTTAAAAATGAAATCAATGACAAGTTTATTTTTAGGCCTTGTTGCATTATTTAGCTCTTGTACGTCATCTTACGATAAGTTAGGCGACGGGCTTTATGCCGATATCGAGACAAATAAAGGTAACATAATCGTTAAATTAGAATACCAGAAAACGCCGGTTACCGTAGCGAATTTTGTATCGTTAGCCGAAGGTAAAAATCCTTTTGTAAAAGATAAATTCAAAGGGAAACCGTTTTATAATGACGTTAAATTTCACCGTGTGATCAAAGATTTTATGATTCAGGGTGGTGATCCGGACGGAAATGGAGAAGGTGGACCAGGTTATAAATTTAAAGATGAAATCGCACCGGAATTAAAACATACCAAAGCGGGAATCTTATCGATGGCCAATGCCGGACCGGGTACAAACGGAAGTCAGTTTTTTATTACACACAAGGCAACGCCATGGTTAGACGGAAAACACAGTGTTTTCGGAGAAGTGGTTCAAGGTATGGATGTTGTAAATAAGATCGAGCAAAACGATGTGATCAAAAAAATCACAATTATCCGTGTTGGAAAAGACGCTAAAAAATTCGACGCGCCAAAAGTATTCAAAGGCTATTATGATACCGAATCGGTTGCACAAAAGAAATTGGCCGAAGGTTTAAGTAAAATTAAAACGGATAAAGTAGCGGCATTTGCAGCAGCAAAAACAGGAGCTACTAAAACACAATCCGGATTGGAATATGTTATTGTTAACAAAGGAAACGGTAAAAAACCAGCTGCCGGAACACAGGTATATGTACATTATGCCGGTTATTTCGAAAACGGAGACTTGTTTGATACCAGCTATGAAGATGTTGCAAAAGCTTTCGGAAAGCTTGATGCCAACAGAGCCGCTGCGAATCAGTATATGCCATTCCCATTCCCTTACGGTAAAAAAGAAGGTTTGATCCCGGGCTTTATCGAAGGATTGGAAAATATGTCATTTGGTGATAAAGCGATCCTTTTTATCCCGTCACATTTGGCTTATGGAGAAAGAGGGTATGCGATTATCCCGCCAAACACCAATTTGATCTTTGAAATCGAAATGTTGGAAACGCCACCGGCGCCAAAAGCAAAACAATAAATAAAAGTAAAGTCCCGACAAAATCGGGACTTTTTTTATAGGATTAATTGCTGTTCCAGTCGATTTTTCGGGAAAGGTACATCACAAGTCCAAGGATGATAAACAAACCGATACTGCCTACAAGAAGGGCGTAATTTTCCATTTGAATGATAATATAAATAAACAGATACAAAGCCGATAGCGACGTACCGATGAGCAGCGGGAATTTAGGATTCTTCAGAATGGAAAAGGAATACAGACTGATCATCAGAACAACTGCGAGACCGGAAAGAATATAGGCCAGGCGGAAACTACTGTGCTCGGTTATCGCGATAAGCAACGTATAGAACAATACCAGCGCAATACCGATCATACAATACTGGAAAATATGAATACGGATTTTACTGATGGACTGAATCAGGAAAAATGTCAGGAACGTAAGACCGATTACCAGGAAGCCGTATTTGGATACGCGTTCATTTTTTTGATATTCGTCAACAGGCACAATAAAATTAACCCCAAAGGCATATTTGCTCAGATCCGGTAGAGTATTAAAATATTGCTGCGAAAACGCTCTGTTGATATGCAGTACTTTCCATTTGGCCTGAAAACCATCATCTGAAATCACTTTTGTTTTATCGTTCGGAAGGAAATTTCCGGTAAAGCCCGGGCTATGCCAGTTTGATTTCATACTCATTTCCGTCGTTTTTCCAATCGGTACAATTTTGATCAGCTGACTACCATCGTATTTGATTTTAAAATCAAAAGAAGTTGGAAAAGTTGCGCCTGCCATATTGATAGGAGCGGTTTCCAGTGCTTCATAACCGGAATTGCTATTGTAGATCGGTTCGAAGGTATACGGTTTGCCACCAAATGTAATGTCGACTTGATCTTTAATACTCTTCAGATTGGTGGTCTGAATCAGGATGGTCGCTTTGTCCCAATGTATATTTCCTGCCGGAATATTCTGTATGTCAAAATCCGGTTTTACATAGGAACCTTTAAAATTCATTTCGGCCGTGTAGACCGTGGCGTTATAAATATTCCGGTTTAACGGTTTGGTTTCGACTGTCGTCTGATTTTCCAGTTTTTCCGGAAACAGATAAGCATATTTATAGGTTTGGCTATTGGCTTCGGTATACGGTACTTTTAAAATAGGTCCGTAAAAATAAACACTGCTTCCCCATTTTTCACTCACTTCTTTAATCACCTCATTTTTCCGCTGTGAACGTTCCGAAATTAAATCTTTGACAAATTGTAGCGGTATTAGTAAAAACAGCGTCAGAAAGCCAATCATGATCATTTTGACCGTTGGCGTTTGGAAAAAAGGAATCGGCATTTTTGGGAGGTTTACTTCCGGTCTGGAAGTGTCTTTTTCAGATTGATGGTCCATGTTGATTTGATTTAAGGTTATTGAATTTTAAAAGTTTTTCGAATGTTTTCGGTCGGTTGTAATAAGAGTTTCGAATAGTCGAGGTAATGAAAGGCCAATGCTTTGCGGCCTCGTTTGTAATACGAGTGAAAGAATGCTAATTCGAAGCAATAAAATAGTGTTCCGATTAGTACTACCATAAACAGATAGGCACTTCTTTTTCCATTGCCGTAGCATTGCATTGCGATTTCTTCTTTTACAGACGTTCCGATTCCGGTGAGAATATGCATCACATCGTGGTCTTCCAGTTTGGGTTCCATTGTAAAATGATTTGCAGTTAAAAATATTCCGAGGTCGTTTCCTAGTGTTTTTTCGGGATAGGAGAGTAGTTCCTCTTTGGTAACGTTCCATGGCGTATTCTTTTTAAAAAAGTGCTGATACGGTAATTTGGAAAGTGTGTAAAACAGTTCAAATAATTTATCTTTCATATTTAAAAGTACTTTGAATTTCAAAGTAAAAAAGCAAAAAAATAGCGTTAGTGTTTTTGGATTAATTTTTCAAGAGCGTCAATATGTTCCTGAAAGGCTTTTCGGCCCTCCTGAGTTGCGATATAGCGGGTATTGGGTTTTTTCCCGATAAACTGTTTTTCAATAACGATATAGTTTTCACTTTCAAGCGCTTTGGAATGACTCGCCAGATTGCCGTCTGTCACGCCTAGAAGTTCTTTAAGCGTCGTAAAGTCGGCGTACTCGTTGACCATCAGTATGGACATAATGCCCAGACGGATCCGATGGTCAAACGCTTTATTGATATTTTCGATCAGACTTTTCAAAACAATTATTTTCGGTCGTATTTATAATGCATCACAGTACCGTAGAGGATATGGCAGATTCCGAATCCAAGCGCCCAAAAGTACAAACCATAATTGGAAAATACTACGGATAATAATCCTAAAATGATTTCGGTAATCCCAAGATAACGCACATCCCGTAAGGTGTATTTACTGGCGTTTAGACAAGCCATACCGTAAAAAATAAGGGTAGTGGGAACGATCAGATCGTAATAGCTTTTATCAAATAATAGCAAGGTCAGAATCCCACCGGTTACCAGTGGAATAAAAAAATTGATCAGTAGTCTTTTGGAAGAGGAGTTCCATACTTTTTCGCCTGTTTTTTTGGCTTTGTTAACGGTGAAGATATACGCCGTGATTAAAGAAACAAACAGTACCGCCAGCGCAACCAAAACAAGTTGTTGGAACAGGGAACTGTTCACGGAAACATAGGCATCGGTGTTGGTACGGATCAGATACTGTGCCATAAAGGCACCAATCAAAGCATACACACCGGCCAAAACGCCGGAAAGACCGCTTAACGAAATAAACTGTGTCGATTTATTCATCAAGTCCTTGATGTCTTTTAAATCCTGTAAATAATTATTTGTATCCATTTAAAAGTACTTTGAAAAACAAAGTAAGTGATATTTTTTGAAACCAGCAATTTTTTAAGAAAATAAATCTGATAAAAGATTGATCGGAAATTACCAAAACAAGTGATATGTTTGTAAAAAGATTTAAAACGATGCGTATAGTAGGTTATTTACTGGTTATCATAGGGATATTGTTCGGAGTGTATCTCCTGATGGCACTTATCGGTGTTACATCGTATACGGAACATCTGAAAGGGGAGAAACCCAGTTTTCTGATTGTATACTATATGGGGATTATTGTTGCCATGATTGTATTGGCTGTAGCCGACTTTTTGCTAATCCGCTACGGACGACGTCTGATTCGTAAGGCAAAAAATAAAACACAAAATAGTTCTACCGAAGAGCAACAACTGTAATTATGAAACCAGCCGACGTCTATATTATCAACCAGCCGGAGCCGTATCGTTCGATATTATTGCACCTGTTGGCCGTTTTAGAAACAACATTGGAAGGATCGTACGAGTTGGAATGCAAATGGCAAGTGCCTTATATGTATTATAAAAAGAGGCCTTTCTGTTTTTTTAATGCGAGTCATAAAAAACAATTTGTAGACATTGGTTTTTCAAGAGGTTTTAAATTGCAACAACATCAGGATGTATTGGTGGCCGATGGCGGTAGGAATACAATGAAATCACTGCGCTACCGATCGTTGGAAGAAATTGATAATACGGCACTAATAGATGTGATCAAAGAAGCGATGACATTATATCCATAAAAAAAGGCTCCAAACGGAGCCTTTTTATCTAGTATCTTTTGTCTAGCGTCTTTCCTCTTTTAAATTATATTCTAAAAATACCACCAAAAGCAATCACACGTTGTAAAAACATAAAATGCTGTGACGCTTTATCGTCGTTGCTATACGTCGTTTTGATGTCGTTCATGTTGATATAACCACCTTTTAATTCGGCCTGAATAAAGAAGTGTTTAAAGAAAGTCAGGTTAAGTCCGGCTTTGGCCGAAAGTCCGAATCCGGAAATATGGAAATCGTCATGACGTTCTTTATTAAACAATTTTGCATTGGTTTTAGGGAATAAAACACCACCACCAACACCTTCGGTTACATTGATCTGAAATACGTCGGTATCGGTAATTCCAAACCATTTTGAAATATCGTCCACACGGGAAAATTCCGTGTTGATATAGTTTAATCCGTCGGTATGCTCGAAAGTAAGGAAACTTTCATCGGTTAAATCAACCATTCCATTGCTCACGACCGTGTTGTTGTATTCTGCCGGATACGTACCGGAAATACGCGCCCGCTGATCCTGTTGCATTACATATTTCATATGATCCACACCAATTGAAATATTGTATTTGTCGGTGATAAAATAACCAACACGCAGATTGGTCTGTGGAATCGTCATTCGTCCCGGGTTGATATAGTCAATATGCCATCCTTTGGGTTTGTCCTGAGCCGCAACATCGTGCAGTGTAAAATCGTAATCGGCACCTTGAAAATGGATATCCGAATTGGTGAAATTCGCGCGGTTTCCGCCCCAGAAAACGTAAAACTTACCTTTGTTGTGAGCCGTGTATTTTTCAGGTGTGATTGCTTCTTCCTGAGCAAAGGTGTACTGTGAAAAAACACAAAAAGTTAGCACAGCCATTAAAAATGGATGTTTCATTATCGATAGTAAAAATTAAAATGAATTTACAGTTTTACGGATCGCTACCAGTTTTTGCATCAGCCCTTCAAAATAATCCAGGTGTAGCATATTGGCACCGTCGCTTTTCGCATTGGCAGGGTCGAAGTGGGTTTCGATAAAAATACCGTCTACACCAACTGCGATTCCGGCTTTGGCAACCGTTTCGATCATATCCGGACGACCACCGGTAACGCCGACCGATTGGTTGGGTTGTTGTAGCGAATGCGTCACATCGAGTACCGTTGTAGCAAATTGTTGCATGGTTGGGATTCCTCGGTAATCCACAATCATATCCTGATAACCAAACATGGTTCCGCGATCGGTTAGCATCACGTTTTCGTTTTGGCAGTCCAATACTTTTTGTACGGCGTGTTTCATACTTTCCGGACTCATAAACTGACCTTTTTTCAGGTTTACGGTTTTTCCGGTTTGCGCCGCAGCTACCACAAGATCCGTCTGACGTACTAAAAACGCAGGAATCTGAAGAATGTCCACATATTCGGCAGCCAATTCAGCATCGTGGTTTTCGTGAATATCGGTAACGGTTGGTACGCCAAATTCTTTGGATACCTTTTGAAGTATTTTCAGGGCTTTTTCATCTCCGATACCGGTAAAACTATCGATTCGGGAACGGTTAGCCTTTTTAAACGAGCCTTTAAACACATAGGGAATGGCAAGTTTGTCGGTGATGCCTACTAATTTTTCGGCAATTCGCATGGCCATTTCCTCGCCTTCAATGGCACAAGGTCCGGCCAATAAAAAGAAATTTCCGCTATCAGTATGTTTGATTTGCGGTATATTGGATAAGTTCATAATAGATTCTTAAAAAGTGAAACAAATATACAACAAAAATCCTTCCAAAAAACGTTTTGGAAGGATGCGATTTCTTATAGTATTCTTAAAATTAGTGTGTTCGGGATGGGTTTTTCTTAATGGATAAACCTTTAGGGCACATTATTTTGCCTTTTTCGAAAGTGTTAAAGTAAAGTACGATAGGTTTTGCCAGACCTTCCCAGCTTACGGTATATTGTGCCAGCATTCCGGCACCTACACGGTTGTGTTTCGTTGGAAACGGACAACAGGTTCCGGTTTTTTCGAAGCTTAATTTTTGCCCGTCAGGACCTTCCAATCCGTTAAAAAAGTACGTCACATTATTTTGTTCCTGCGATTCCGCTACAAACCCGATATTGATCGGATAGTCCGAATCATATCCGTATTTGGCGTTATCGCTATATTCGGTCAGCAGATAATAATCCTCGCGAAGGATAGGGCGGGAAGCGGTTTCGTCTATATTTTTAATGGTCGATTTGGTGCTGATACAGGAAGAAACCGACAGCGCCAGTAATAGCAGGGCAAAAGCTGTTTTTTTCATAATTAATTTCGGTTTTTGGTCTGAATAAAATAAGCGGCAATTGCCGATAGTATAATTCCTAAAGACAGGATGTTTAAAAATCCTTGTGAAATAAAGCTCTGAAGGTTAAAATAACCCGTTGCAAATTCCTTATTACCCGGTTTGGTTTTGATCACATTCGCGATAGCATTGTCGAAAAAATCCGGAGAAATCACCTCATGGAAAAACGTTTGTACCAGCGGACTTATTGCAGCGATGAGTAACGTCAGAATAGCCCCCGAAATAAACGCCTGTTTGTAGGTGATGGTACCGTTGTAAAAAGTTGTCTTTTTTTCTTTTAATGCCAGCGTATAAACAATAATGTATACGATTCCGAACAGCAAACTGATATAGAAATAACTACTGATCTTTTCGTCGTGAAAGCCGGCAATTTTCTCTAAAAACAGCCATAAAACAGTGGCTACGGAAAAAATAATACTCCATTTTATTTCGGTAAAAAACTTTTTCATCTGCGGGTAAATTTATGGTTTCAAAGGTAGCAGAATATTTTGTTTGCGGAAAATTATGTAATCAATGTTACACAAAATACTGGTCGAATAAGTACTTTTGCCCTAAATCAGTTTTTTATGGAAGTAATTTATGGAACCTGGCCCTGGTATATATCGGGCTTTTTGATCGGAATGGTGATGCTGGCGCTACTTTATTTTGGCAAAGCATTCGGAATGTCCTCTAATTTACGAACCTTATGCAGTATTGCCGGAGCGGGTCGTTTTGCCGATTTTTTCCGATTTGACTGGAAAGCGCAACGTTGGAATCTGGCGGTGGTTTTTGGAGCCATGCTGGGCGGTTTTGTAGCGGTTCACTTTTTAAGTGACGGAAGTGGCGTAAACCTGAATCCCACAACAGTAGAACAATTGGCAACGATGCATATCGAAGCACCGGAAGGCAAACTGGCTCCGGATTCGTTAATGGGTTTTGAAGCCTTAAAAAATCCGAAAACCTTTATCATTTTATTAGCCGGAGGGTTGCTGATTGGTTTCGGAACGCGTTATGCCGGCGGATGTACGTCCGGACACGCTATTTCCGGGTTAAGTAATTTACAGTTGCCTTCGCTGATTGCCGTAATCGGTTTTTTTATCGGCGGATTGATCATGTCCCATTTTCTATTACCTTTAATTTTCAGATAAGATGAAATATATCAAATTTATACTGGTTGGTTTTGTATTCGGAATCGTGCTAACCAAATCAGAGGCGGTATCCTGGTATCGTATTTACGAAATGTTCCAGTTCCAGTCGTTCCATATGTTCGGAATTATTATGGTTGCGGTGATGACCGGCTTGATTGGTGTTCAGTTGATCAAACGTAAAAAACTAAAAGATTATACCGGTGCGCCCATTGCGATCGAACCCAAAGAAAAAGGATTTGCCCGTTATATTATTGGCGGTACGTTGTTTGGATTGGGCTGGGCGATGGTTGGTTCATGTCCGGGACCGATTTTTATTTTGTTAGGAGCCGGATTTTGGGGTGCTGGTGTGATTTTACTCGGTGCGCTTTTAGGAACCTATATCTACGGATTGTTAAAAGATATACTGCCGCATTAAGAGCGGTTTGTAAATAAAAAAGTCCCGATTTATCGGGACTTTTTTATTGAATTTCAGCGCTTAAACCGGCATCCAGCAATGACGAACACTGCGGTTTCAGGTCGGTATACGAACCGGTTTTTACCGTACATTTTCCGGTATAATGTACCAAAATGGCACATTGCTCGGCTTGTTCGGAGGTATGGTCGCAAACGCGGATTAAAGTGTCTATTACGTGATCGAAAGTGTTTACATCGTCGTTAAACAGTACAATTTCATTATTTAATGAAATCAGCTCTTCGACCGATACGCTTTCTAAAACTTTTTCCTGGGTACTCATAATCAGAAGCTTAGTTTAATTTTTTAGCTAATTTACATATTTTAGAGATACCCAATTGTTCTTTTGGAACTTTTTAACATACGTCAGTCCTTTTTCGGTACATGACGCATCGATAAATGGAATATCCTCTTCATAAAAACCACTTAACAATAGAATACCGCCTTTATTCAGACGGTTTACATAAGCCTGCATATCGTTTAGTAAAATATTACGGTTAATATTCGCGATGATCAAATCGTATTGCTGATCCACCAATAAAGCAGCATCGCCTTCGTAAACCGTGATATGCTTACAATTATTTCGTTCGGCATTTTCGATGGAATTCAGATAACACCAGTTGTCGATATCAATAGCATCGATGGGTTGTGCGCCACGCATTTCGGCCAAAATTGCCAAAATTGCCGTACCACATCCCATATCTAGGGTTTTCATTCCGGTTACATCGGTTTCCAATAAGTGTTGTGCCATCATAAAAGTCGTCTCGTGATGACCGGTTCCAAAACTCATTTTCGGCTCGATTACGATATCGTATTGTGCCTCGTTTTTCTCGTGGAAAGGGGCGCGAATCTGGCAAATACCGTCAATGTCGATCGGCTCAAAATTCTTTTCCCATTCTTCGTTCCAGTTTACCTGTTCGATCTCTTCTATAGTATAGGAAATAGTAAATTCCTCAGAATGTAAAATCTGTATATCATCCAGGATATTTTCATTCCACAGCTCTTTTTGAACGTAAGCGGACAGCCCGTTTTCGGTTTCGATAAAACTTTCGAAAGCCGTTTCTCCCAGTTCAGCGATTAAAATTTCAGAACCTAACTCTTTGGGTTCCACAGAGAAGTGGTATCCTATATAATTATTTTGCATAACATTAATTTTTCGCAAAGGTAACATTATCTTAATATCGTCAGCGGATAAATAACATTAGTTTTGCTCTCAGATAACACAACACTAACATGAGAATACAACTAACTTTTGTTTTACTGTTCGTCGCAGCTGTATTACAGGCGCAGGACATTAAGATTAGCACCAAAGATAACGATTTAAAATTAGCGGCATTACCCTATTACAGCTACGGTAAGGGGCTTGGAATTACTTCTGCCGACAGTCTTTTCCAGTTAAATATTCGTTTCCGGATGCAAAACCGTATCGGATTTATCAAAAATGAAGGGGAAGACGATGCGTATGACGGACAGATTCGTCGTTTGCGTTTGCGTTTCGACGGTTATGTAGGAAACCCACATTTTCTGTATGTGTTACAATTATCATTTGCACCGGGCGATGTAGGTGAAATTCACGATGGGGAAAACATCAATATTATCCGGGATGCGGCGGTTATTTACCGACCAAACCGAAACTGGAGTTTTACTTTCGGACAAACAAAATTACCCGGTAACCGTCAACGGGTCAATTCATCGGGAGCGTTACAGTTAACCGATCGTTCGATAAACAATGCCAAATTTAATATCGACCGGGATTTTGGACTTCAGGCGTATTATCTGAATGAGCAAAAAGACCGGTTTTCCTATAATTTAAAAGCGGCTGTTACTACTGGTGAAGGTCGTAACTGGACCAAAAGCCCGGATAACGGTGTGGCTTTAACCGGTAAGATCGAATTATTTCCATTAGGATCGTTCACGAAAGACGGATCGAATTTTGAAGGCGATCTTGCCCGCGAAAAAACACCCAAATTATTGTTTTCGGGTGCTTATCATCAAAACAATAACGCCAGACGAACCCAAGGTCAGTTAGGAGACGATTTGTACCAGCAAAAAACCTTGCGTTCCTTTTTTGCGGATGCGATGTTTAAATACAACGGTTGGGCTGCTATGGCGACCTATATGTCCCGTGCATCACACAATCCGGTGGCTGTTGATCCGTTGGATCCGACCTTAACAAATTATGCTTATGTTGGTCACGGAATGGACTATCAGTTGAGTTATACGTTTCCAACGAATTATGAAATTATCGGACGTTTTTCAACGCAAAAAGCGAATAAAGATATTGCTGCGTTTACACCAAATACCAACGAATATACCCTTGGTGTAACGAAATACCTTTGGGAGCATGCCTTTAAATTGCAAACAGAGTTTACCTACGATCGTCTGAGTTTTAACGACGGATCGACAAAAAATAACTGGTATGTTCGCTTCCAGATTGAAATAGGTATTTAAAAAGAATACTCATATGAAGAGACACCTGACAGGTTTTGAAAACCTGTCAGGTGTTTTCTTTTAGGGTGTATTTTTACTTTGAAGAATAAAACAGATAAGGAAGGTGTTTCTATTCGCTATCAGATTGAAAATAGGCATTTAAAAAAGAATATTCTTTGGATAGACACCTGACAGGTTTCGAAAACCTGTCAGGTGTTTTAGTATGTTAATTCAGCCTGTCGAATCAGTTCCCGGAAAATCGCGGCACAATCCGGTAAATGGATTTTAGGGGCGGATTGTCCCGAC
The DNA here is from genome assembly GCF_039888695.1 of Flavobacterium sp. CAU 1735. NCBI lineage: Bacteria > Pseudomonadati > Bacteroidota > Flavobacteriia > Flavobacteriales > Flavobacteriaceae > Flavobacterium > Flavobacterium sp. CAU 1735. Next base: position 1,293,954 of record NZ_JBDQQQ010000001.1, read on the forward strand.
CACAGATTGGTAAAATCACCTTTGTTTTGTTGTTGGGCTTTTTGGCGCAATGCGGTCGTCAGACTATTTTGTATCGGATAGGGAAGTGGTGTGAAACCGGAATGCTCCACTTCGGTCATAAATTGATTTTGCAAACCACGAGCCCATCGTCCGGAAAATGCACGGGTAAGTTGACTATCGGTATCTTTTGCCGCCAAAACCGCCTGCTGATAAGCCGGTATCGCCAGACTTTCGGTTGTGGCAATAAAAGCCGTTCCAATTTGCACTGCGGAAGCGCCCATAGCAAAAGCCGCTTTAATGGTTTTCCCATCGTTGATTGCACCGGATGCTAAAACCGGTTTACCGATACGATTTACAATTTGCGGAACCAATGCCAGCACGCCAATTTGTGGTAGCGGAATATCCTCGAGGAAAGTACCGCGATGACCACCAGCTTCAATACCCTGAGCGGTAATCATATCGACACCTTTTTCGTCTAATAGTAGCGCTTCTTCCAAACAGGTTGCCGTTCCGATTAAAACCGTACCGTTGGCTTTTAATTTTTGCAGACTTTCATCATCCGGAATCCCGAACGTAAAACTAACAATAGGGATTTGTTCCGCAATCAGAATATCGATTTGTGCTTTGTAGGAATAAAAAGTGAGTGTGTCCAAAGCTAACTCCGGGAATTCCAGCCCGTTTTTCTGGCCAAGTCCGATCAGGAAATCCTGCATTGGCGTAGCCTGATCCCGATTTACTTCCGGGATTGTATGCGCGAACAGATTGACGGCAAACGGACGCTGGGTGAGTTGTTTGGTTTTTCGGATTAATTCGGTTGTTTTTTCAGGCGATAAACCGCCAACGGGAAGTGATCCCAATCCGCCTTCATTGGCAATCGCGGCAACCATCTCGGGAGTGGTTACGCCTAACATCGGAGCCTGAACGATTGGATATTGAATGTGTAACTTTTCGGTAATGGAATGGAACCGGTTCATGGTAAATGTTTTCTCAAATTTATGAAAATGCTTACCGTAAAACCGGGTTTGGGATATATTTAACGCCCAAAAATCAAAAACCGGATTGGAGGCGAATCCAACCCGGCTTTCTTCCTAAAAATATAATAAACTACTTAACAACCAGTTTTTGGGTAATGCCTTCATCCGTCTTGATCAGATAAATACCTGCCGTCAGTTTTGATGTGTTGATCAATAGTGCATTTTTCTCCGACTGGATTAATTTTCCGGTCAAATCATATAGTGAATAGTTGGCCATACGGTTAAAATAAACCACACCTTTGGTAGATGGATTCGGGAAAACAGCAAAGGTTTTTGGAGCATGTACATAATCGTCGTTGGTCAGATTTGCGGTATTTACTTCATACATACTAATCGTACCACTGATTTCGTTGGCTACAGCTACATAATTTTTATTGTTCGGACTGTCCGCAGCTTTGATAAAGGTAACGCCTTCCGGACCAAAATCTCCGGAATAAGCCGATGTGCTACGACTGTTTTTATAGTCTACGAATTTTACATCGTTCGGATTGGTCACATCATAAACCATTACACCACCAACGCGCTCCAGCGTGATAAACGCAAAGGTTTTCCCGGCAATTTGCGTTAGCGTAACACCTTCCGGCTCCGGACCTTTGGCACGGCTTCTTCCTTTTTTAACGTTATCACCGTGGTCGGCATTAAAAATCGGACTGATCGACGGTGTCATAGCGGTATACATCTCGAAATCGTCGCCACTGTCAAATACGATCGCTTTCGTATCGGCATTAAAGATGGAGAACGAACGGGAACCTAAAATTTTGATTTCTTCAAAATCGGCATCCGCATCGGTATTTCCGTTAAGATTGGTTACACGTAGTCTTCCGGCGTTGTGGTTTTGTTTTAAAACCGAGGCATTCGGGAAAATAGCAGGATCTAAAGTATAGGTATTGGCACCAACCGTAGTTCTTTCGGTTAAACCGGCATATTCTTTTTCATCACCTTCGTTGGCCATAACCAGGTAGGTTGTTCCGTTTACGGTATAGTTTGCTACGGCATCCGGAATATAATACGCCTGAATGGGCCAGTTGGCAATCAATACTTCGTTGTTATTATCGGAAATATCCATACCGTTACCCGGCAGACTGATATCTTTTGTACCTAAAGCCCAAATGTCGGAAATGGTTTTAGTTACCAAATCAATTTCGGCAATGGCGTTATTTTCCTGAAGGGTTACCCATGCTTTTTGAGAATCAGGACGAACGGTGATGTATTCCGGTTCCAAATCCTGTGCCAGCGTACTGGTACTTTTGGTTTTACGTACGCCTGAAGCGATAAGAGCAGCTTCCTGCGCATTAAAAGCGGTAAATGAAGCCGTAGTGACATTAGCCTGCGTTAAAGAAGCGATTCCACCGGAAATATCGATAATGGAAACCGAACCTTCCGGATCTACGGTATAGGCATCATTCGGTTGTCCTTCGTTGGCAGTTAGCACTTTTGTTCCGTCCGGTGTAAACGTTACCATATCGGGTAGCGCCCCTACGGTTACCTGTTTTAAGAACGTCCCATTGGTGTCGAAAAATACCACCGATCCGTTTAGTTGTTCGTTGGCATTTGGCGAAGCAACGGCTACCACTCCGTTTTTAACAGCTACACTGGTAATACCACCATACGAAGCCATATTGATGGAGTTGATTACCGTTAAATTGGCCGGATTCGAAAAGTCGATGATTTCCAGCTTGTCGGAAATAGCACTGATGGTAAAAAGACGTTGCGTAGCCGGATCGTGTACGATGATCTCGCAAGAACTGGTACTTGCTCCGGAAGGATCGAAACTTCCGATATAGTCCAGTTGGATATCGTGATTCGGACTAGGCGCCTGGCGGTCGTTATCCTTGATATATACGGTAGCCATTGGATTTCCGTTGATCGTTAAACCAACCGGGTTTTCAAGGCTTAGTACAAAATATTCGGCATGTTGTTCTTCCTGGGTATCGTCGATAATCGGAATCGAAATAGTTTGAGTTGCGTTACTACCCGCTGTAAAATGTAAGGTTTGGGTTTGTAATGTAAAGTCATTTTGATCGGCTGTACTGAACGGAGCCGCCTTTACTACTAAATCAACCGATGCATTAGCAGGATTGGTTAGATTTAGGTTGAATGATAGCGTACCGTGATTTTCGTTTACCGTTACAAAATTGGAAGCCATCGCAATTTTAGTATCGAAAGCTACCGTCGAAAACTGAACTGCAGAACTATATGTTATGGCATTATCATGCATATCTTCGATCAGATTCGGTAATAAGAATACAAAATAGGTAGTACTGTTATTAAACGGCTGTGTCGGGTTGATCGTAATCGTGTTGTTGTTAAAAGTAGCGTCAAATGGTACAGTAGCTCCTGTAATACTGCCTTGGCGTACTTGTACTAAAGCATCCACATTGGTATTGGTAATAGGCGAATTGTCAATCAGACGGACATCTTCATTAAACGAAATTGTAGGCTGTGTATTGATGGCTACGTTAGTCGCATTATGCGTTGGATTAAAAGACGCTAATGGAGGCGTGGTATCGCTACCACCTGCCGTAGAACCGGTAATGGTAAGATTATCAAAACGGTTATTTCCGCTTGAACCGGCAGCTGTGCTACCTCCGAATTCAATTTTCAGGGCAAAATTAGGGTTGTTGGCGGCACCTGCGATTCCGGAGAAATCCAGGGTTACCACTTCATAGGTAGGTTCGGTTTGAGGAGAATAGGTGGTTACGGCCAATCCGGTAGTGATAAAATCGGTTCCGTTTAACGTATACGAATAGTTTTGAGACGAAGCACCTTGTGTGGTACGAGTCGTTGCAAATTTAATGATGATATTCTGATATCCAGTAGTGGGTGCGGCAACCAGTAGTGCGCGGGTGTTACTCGGATTTCTCGGGCGTAAACCCAATCCGGCTGCATCACCGTTTTGTGCGTTCAATGCCGATCCGGCTACATTGTCCATATATCCGGCACCGGTTCCGGGATAGGTAATCTGTGTTCCGGTTGGAATCAATGAGGCATCGGGAGCTACGGTTGTTAGCGTTCCGGATGGAAGTGCATTAAAATTCCAGTAGTGAATTTGCTGTGTCTGTCCCCAGGTAAAGGTCGATCCCATAAAAAGGAACAGGCGTAACAGGTTCTTTTTAGAAGTGTAAAATTGTGTCATGTGTGTTGTTTTGGTTGGGTACAAAAGTGAAGGTTTCAGGTTAGGGTAGTATTAACTTAAAAATAAATCGGTGTAACAGAATGTTTAAGAATAGGTTAGGAAGGTAAACCAATACACAACCGGATGTTAACTTAACTTTTCCACAGGACGGTCACCGATATAAAAAAAAAGGACAAAAATGCCCGTTTTAAGAAAGGTTTATCAATTTTAACAGCTGTTAAATATTACGTTAAAAAGCGTTAATAGGAGTTTGTTTTTAAGTACTTTTGCGACAATTTATAAAAAAACAAATCCAATCACCATGGGTAAAAAAATAGTCTCATTTTTGTTCTCCACGCGTTTAATGGCTTTCCTGTTTATTTTCTTTGCAGCAGCGATGGCCGTAGGAACGTTTATCGAAAACGATTATAATACCACGACAGCCCGTATTCTGATTTACAATACGAAATGGTTCGAAGGTATTATGGCGATCTTCCTGATCAACTTTTTTGGAAATATCAAACGCTACCAATTGCATAAAAAAGAGAAATGGGCTACGCTATTGCTGCATTTGTCTTTTATTTTTATCATTTTGGGAGCTTTTATCACCCGTTATATCAGTTATGAAGGTGTGATGCCAATCCGCGAAGGCGAAAGTTCCAATCAGATTTTTTCAGACAGAACGTATCTGACTGTTTTTGTAGATGGTGATTACCAAGGCGAAATGCGTAGAAGAACCTTTGAACAAAGAGCTTTGTTCTCACCGGTGACGAATAACGACTTTACCATTTCCAAAAAGTTTAATGAAACGCCATTTGAAATCCGTTATAAAGACTTTGTAATGGGCGCCAAAGAGGTGATCAAACCAAGTGAAAAAGGGACATTGTTTTTAAAACTCGTGGAATCCGGCGACGGAACCCGTCACGAGCATTACCTGAAAGAAGGGGAAGTACAAAATATCCACAACGTATTGTTTGCGTTTAACAAACCAACCGATGGTGCGATTAATATCATCAAAGAAGGCGATAAATATTCGATAAAATCACCATTTGAAGGAAACTTTATGCGAATGGCCGACCAGATGAAAGGCGATGTTGCGAAAGATATGGTTCAGGACTTGATGTTCCGTTCCCTGTATAATATGGGCGGTACGCAATTCGTACTACCGGAACCGGCTATAAAAGGTGTTGTAGCATTCGAATCGAACAACGATTTTAAAGACGATAAATCCGACGATGCTTTGGTGTTAACCGTAACTGTTGGAGGCGAAGAACACGAAGTAACCCTATTGGGCGCCAGAGGAAAAATGGGCGTGCCGAATTCCTTTAAACTGGGGAATCTGGAGTTTACCATGATGTACGGAAGTAAAGTTTATGAAACGCCATTTAAAATCCGTTTAAATGATTTCGTAGCCGAAAAATACCCGGGAACGGAAAAAAGCTACTCGTCTTTTGAAAGTAAAGTAACCGTACTCGATGGTGCGGAACAACGCGATGAACGTATTTATATGAATCACATTTTGGACTATAAAGGATTCCGCTTCTTCCAGTCGTCATTCGATCCGGACGAAAAGGGAACCGTGTTATCGGTAAACCACGATTCGTGGGGAACCAATATGACCTATTTGGGTTATTTCTTATTGTATGTTGGACTTATAGCGATCCTATTTGATAAAAACAGCCGATTTGGCGATCTGAAAAAGAAACTGGAAAAAGTGCGTACGAAAAAAGCAAAATTACTACCGGTTATTGCGTTATTGCTATCGTTTAGCGGTTTTGCACAAAACAACCACCAACATCAGATGCCAACGCCAAAACAAATCGACTCTTTACTAACCAAATATAAGGTAAGCGACGAAGAAGCAGCAAAATTTGGCCGATTGGTAATTCAGGATCAGGGTGGACGTATGAAGCCTATCAATACGTTTTCATCCGAACTATTGCGAAAAGTAAGCAAACAGGATCATTATAAAGGAATGAACTCCGATCAGGCGTTCCTGTCGATGACACAATTCCCGCAGGTATGGTATAACGTTCCGTTGATCTATATGAAAAAAGACAACGACAGTATCCATAAATTAATCGGAGTGTCGTTGGGCGAAAAATATGCTCCGTTGGTAAGTTTCTTCGACGAAAGAGGGAATTACAAACTGGCTGGTGTTTTGGACGAAGCCTATAAAGCTGCGGTTCCAAACCAATTCCAGAAAGACTTTATCGAAGCTGATAAAAAAGTAAACCTGTTGTATTCGGCATTAAGCGGTCAGATTTTAAAAGTATTCCCGGTTCCGAACGATCCGAATAACAAATGGGTATCGTTCCTGGAAGTGAACGAGCAAACGCATACCGCTTTGGATTCCATTAAAAACGTTATTCCGTATTATTTGAGTAGTATCGATAAAGCTGCTATTTCGGGCGATTATAAACTGTCGGACAGCCTGCTTAAAGGATTGGAAAACTATCAGATCAAATACGGATCGAAAGTACGTCCAAGCGACAAAAAAATTGATACGGAAATCCTGTACAACAAATACGACATTTTCAAAAAGCTATTCTCCTGGTATATGTATGCCGGAGTATTGATGTTCCTTTTTGTGATCATCAAAATTTTCAAAACCAATAAAACGGTTAATATACTGGTAAAAATCAGCCATGCGATTATTGCGGTACTATTTGTATTGCATACCGCCGGATTGATCTTCCGTTGGTACATTTCCGGTCACGCGCCGTGGAGTGATGCTTATGAATCGATGATTTACGTAGGATGGGCGACCATGCTATTCGGATTGGTATTCGGCCGAAAATCGGAATTAACGGTAGCGTCTACAGCCTTTGTTGCGGCCATGATCTTGATGGTAGCACACTGGAGTTGGATGGATCCTGCGATCGCCAATTTACAACCGGTATTAAACTCGTATTGGTTGATGATCCACGTGGCGGTTATCGTAGGTAGTTACGGTCCGTTTACACTGGGGATGATCCTGGGAATTGTAGCGTTATTGCTAATGGTGTTCACGAACGAAAAGAACAAAGAAAAAATGAACCTGAACATTCAGGAGATTACCTATATCAACGAAATGGCACTTACTGTCGGATTGGTGATGTTAACGATTGGTAACTTCCTGGGCGGACAATGGGCTAATGAAAGCTGGGGACGTTATTGGGGATGGGATCCAAAAGAAACCTGGGCATTGATCAGCATTATGGTATACGCTTTTGTAATCCACATGCGTTTGGTTCCGGCCATGCGTGGTAAATGGATTTATAATGCGGTTAGTGTTTATGCTTTCTATTCCATTTTGATGACCTATTTTGGAGTAAACTTCTATCTGTCCGGTTTGCATTCGTATGCCAAAGGAGATAAAGTGGTAACACCAAACTTCGTGTATTATTCAATGGCTTTGATAACGCTGTTGGTGGCATTGGCCTACTACAAAAACAAAAAATACCTGCATAAAAAGAAATAATTGCAAAATAATAAAAATAATGAAAGCTACCTTCGGGTAGCTTTTTTTATTTATGGGTATTAAATAATTTGATTTTTAATATTTTTTTAACAAAATACCTATTACATTTATACTCGTTAATCAATAAAAACAAACAGTATGAAAAAAGTAGTTTATTTAGGAATGGCATTATTATTTACCATGGCAATGTCGGCTCAGGAAGTGAAAAAAGAAGTAAAAAAAGAGACTGATGCGGCTAAAAAAGAAATGAAGCACGAAGGCAAAAAAGCGAAAGCGGAAATGAAATCCGAAGGCAAAGAAGCGAAAGCTGAGATGAAAGCTGAAGGTAAAAAAGCGAAAGCCGAAGTCAAAGACGAAATGAAAAAAAAGTAACAAAATGAAAAGCGCCCGGAAGAGGCGCTTTTTTATTCAGTATAATCCAAATCTTTATTATGGGTTTCGGCGATTGTAAGCGTCGAATAAATAGCCAAAGCAAATACAATCAATCCGACTATAGAAGCGGAAACAATTACCCCGTTATGCACTTTTAAATGATCAAAAGCGATTAACATCACCGGAAGCAAACCGCGAACCATATTCGGGATCGTTGTAGCGGCCGTACTGCGGATATTGGTTCCGAACTGCTCGGCACCCACCGTTACAAACATCGCCCAATAGCCGGTTCCCAATCCGAGCCAGGCACAATAAAAGTAATACATAGTCTCCGACCGTGTTCCGCCGTATAGCATCAATACAATTCCTACAATCGTAAAGAGCATCATATATAAAATGGCCTTTTTCCGCGAACGCAACAATTGCGAAATCAACCCGCTGGCAAAATCGCCTACGGAAATCCCAACATACGCCCACATAATCGCTTTACCGGGGTCAATTTCTCCAATCCCGAAGGATGGCGCAAACTGATTCCCCATCACCGCCAGAATCCCCACGCAAAACCAGGTGGGCAATCCAATGGAAATACACTTTACATATTTTATAAAACGCTTGCGATTGGTAAAAACGCCAAGAAAATTTCCTTTTTGAATATCGGTATCCCGAAGGTCTTTATATAGGCCGGATTCCATCACGCCTACGCGTAAAAAAAGCAGAAACAGTCCTAACGAACCACCGATAAAATAGGCATAGGTCCAGTCGCCGGCCAGTTCTACCGTAAGCTGCGCCACTACGGCACCTAAAAGACCAAAGCCGGCCACAATGGAAGTTCCGATTGCCCGTAATTCTTTGGGTAATGATTCCGAAACCAGCGTGATTCCGGCGCCCAATTCACCCGCCAGTCCGACACCCGCAATAAAACGCAGAATGGCATAGGTCATCGCTTTGTCGTTAAAGGGGAGAAACGGAAGGAAACCGCACAAAATATTAGCCACGGAATAGACAAGTATGGAACCGAAAAGTACCGAAAGCCGTCCTTTTTTGTCGCCTAACATGCCCCAGAGTATACCACCTAACAATAGTCCGACCATCTGGAAATTCAGAATCATCGTACCATCGGTATCGACATCAAGACCAAGGGTTTTTAAACTGGGAATACGAACAATGCCGAAAAGGAGTAAATCGTAAATGTCGACAAAATAGCCTAAAGCTGCTACAATTACAGGAAAGGATAATAAATGTTTAATTTTTTGGGATTCCATTTATATTTTAGGTTAAGTATTGCCAAAAATATAAATAATTGTCTTCTGTGTTCTTTTTTTGCCAGGATATTTTTAAGACGATTAATAGCCTGAAAATTTCGTCAGCTATGTCCTTGTTTAACGGGGTGGATTTATATTATTAAAAAAACAAGATTGCTGATTTTTATCAGAATACTATAGAATTATAACTAAAATTTTGAAAATGTAACGTTTTTTTGTCAGTTTAATAATTGGAAATAAATCAGAATTAAATATCTTCACGGTTTTATTTTGAAAATTCACAATTTCGAGATATTTTGAAATCTAATTTGAAATTAAACTAAAACCAAAAAACAATCTTAATAAAACACAAACATGGAAGAAAAACAAATCGTTTACACCTTGGAAGGTACTGGTACCAGAGAAACAAATTTAAAAAATGAGGCCACCAATTTATTGGCGAAACTAAAAAATCAATTTGGAAGTACACACTCGGTTACTGCAGGCGAATTTGGTGTGTTGGATAAAGATTGGTCGCATGAAATCAAAATCAGAAAAGGCGATAAAGTTGGCGCTGCAGTTACGTTAAAATGGGCGAAATCGAACCCAACGGTTCTTTCAATAGACGTTGACGAATCTTCTAAAATGGGATCCAGAATATTGTATGGTGGGTTATTTTCTTTTATGGGTATTGGTGCTTATATGGGGTATAATCATATCGAACCATTCGCATTTTTACCGGGTCAGAAAATAGCAACAGCTTTAGCAGCATTGATCATGGCTATTCCGGGAATTATTGTGGTTTATATCCTAAAATCGATGCTCATGAAAAACGAAAAAGAGGAGAACAAACAATTGGTAGCCAGTGTTATCAACGTATGTAAAAAGTAATCAATTTTTCCAACAGTCGTTCTGACGAGGAAAAACACAATATTGAGTACTATAGAGAAGCAGGAAAAGATTTTACCTAGTCGAAAGAGGTAAATTTTTCCTGCTTATTTTTTTAATTCCCTTTAAATTCGGTTAAACGGGCCATATCCATTTGATTGGTTTTATAAAAAGCAGTGGCTTTTTCCAATAGTTTTTTAAACGCATCCTGGTTGTTGATTTTTTTAAAATAGCGCAGTTCGGTATAGAACATATCGGCTTTATCATCGTTGTCTTTTGCCAGGTTGTGTAACGCATCAATTTTAGATTTGATCACGGCAATACTGTTTTTCTCTTTTACGATATCCAGAAACTGATTGATAATATAGGTCGCGCCGGCTACGGTTTCGTTTTCGATCATCTTACTAAAAAGAGCCAGTGCTTCTGTTTCCCGACCGTCTTTTACCAAAACTGCCGCTTCCTGTTGCCATACATAAGCATCCGGATTGGTACTAAGCCCGGTTTTTTCGATCAGTTCTTTTACCGATTTGATTTTAGCGAGATTCCAACTGTTTTTAGCATCACTGTTGATCGTTTTTAGCAGGATATCCTGTAGTACTTTGATCTCATTTCCGGCTTTCGAACCGGTTTCAAAACCTTTTAATTTATCGGTATTATTGACCCAATAGGTGAAAAATCCGTTATCAATGGTGAACACGCAGTTTTTTAGTATCGTATAACTTTTTTGAGTTCCCAACTGGTCTTTCGGAAAAGCGTCGTACAGGTCGTTGGCAATACGATTGGTCATTCGATCGTCTTTATACAATTGTACCAAAGTGGAATACGCATATAATGTACGAATGCTTTTGTCGCCCGAAGCATATTTTTTGGACAGATTTGCAGTGCGTTCCACCGGATCCAAAGCCGTTTTTCCAACCGTATTTACAAGGTAACCGACATCGGCTTTTGCTCCGGAACAATGAATCAGCGTGTTATCGGTATCAAAAAACAGAAAATACGGCACGCTTTCCAGTTTTAGTTTGGACTGCGCGATATACAAACTGTCTTCTTTTTTTATGTTTTCAGTATTGATTCTGTAATTGACAAAATGAGTATTGTAGAAATCACCCATAGTGGCGTCTTCAAATACCGGATCCAGGGTTTTACAAACCGAACAGTTTTCATTGTAATATTCAATAAACAGCGGTTTGTTTTCTTTTTTAGCTTTTTCGAGAGCGGTTGCCAAACCGGATTCAAAGCGTACGCCCTGCGCATTCAGTGATACTGTTGCGAGGAATACAAACAGGAGGGAATATAGTTTCGAAGTCATACCGAGTTGTAATTAAGGTGGAAGGTCATACAAAATTACCATTATCCTGTGATAAAAAAACGGGGAAAAACCCGGATTAACATTTTTTTAGTTAAAAAAGATATTTTAGGTAAAAATCAGGGCTAATTGTTATAATGTTAAGATGTTGCTAAAATTTATACGAAACCATTCTATAGTAGCGTTATAGTAGTTTGATGACTTTTCAATTCTTCGGAATTATACCGTGCCGATAGCCGGGCACATTTCAGTTTTACTACATTTTTTTAGCGTCATATTACAGAATCGGATATGGTTTTTCCAGTAGGGCCTATTTCGGTTCCTGACGATTGTAATTTTACCGTGTTAAAAGTATTGAAATGAAGCACGAACTTAACATAATGTCCATTTGGAAAGGTGAAACCCAAGCCCTCTCTTTTTTTCAGAGGCTTTTCAGGCGACCAAAAGTCACACCGAAACCACTGACCACTCCTAAGATGATCAGTGAAGACTGTAACGGCATTATGTTAGGCGGAAAAAACGTGAAATCATTACTGTTTTCGACCGATATGGCGATCATTGAAAACAATGATGCCGATGCAATATTGGCTGTTTATCCATTTGCCCCTTCTCCGAAAATTATGAAGGCATTAATTGATTTTTCCGATAAACCGGTAATATGTGGAGTAGGCGGGGGGCTTACGCAAGGGAAGGTGGCAATGGAAATGGCTATACAGGCGGAAGCCTTGGGTGCGGCGGCGATAATCGTAAACCAGCCGTTTAAAAACAAAGACCTCAACGTGATCCGTAAAAAGATTACAATTCCGATTATTTCCAGTGTTTCGGTAGCCGATTTTTCCTTTCAGGATCGTGTCGATGCCGGAGTGGATATTTTTCATATCACCGGCGGAAAAAACACCGCTAAAATTCTGGAGCATATCAGTTATGCCGTTCCGGGTTATCCGATTATGGCAACCGGAGGAAAAAGCCTGGAAAGTATTCAGAGTGCCATCACTTCGGGCGCGGATGCTATTGTTTTAACACCACCAACCAGTGGCGAATTGTTTAAGTCGATTATGGATGGGTACCGTAAAGGACTGGATTATTTGCGGCATTAATCGATCGCTATTTTGTCTTTTTATATTCTTTAATAATACGATTATCGATCTGATTGTCTTTTAAAATAGCAATGATCAAATCTTTTGGTGCTTCTTTTCCGTTAATACGGGTCAGGATTTCCAGCGTCATATTGTTGTTCTGACTGATAAAGAGCAAGCCGTAATCCGGACTAAAATAGCTGCTACCGGTAATCATCGTACGATGACCGTGTTTGCTGCCGCATAACGGATCATAACAATTGTAATCGATGTGTTTGTATAGAATGTATTCCTTGTCATCGAGATGATACGTTATCTTTTCGGCGTAAAAGGCATCGGTTAGCCCTGTATTAAGACTGTCTTTTCCTTTTAGGTCTTCACGGGTAAACGGGAACGTAAATTTGCGTTGGTGACCGTGAATGGTCATCGCAATGGCATAATGGTTTTTTTCAGCGCGAATAACCGATTCCGAATAGCTAAACTCCTGTATTTTTTCCCCGTGAACGGCAAGGTATTTCAGATTGCTAAAACGATTGACCGGGCGAATGTCAAGGCTATTCTTTTGCGAATAACCGATACATATATTTAAAAAAAGGAAAACGGAAAGTAGGCGTATCATAGTAAGCGGAAATGAGGATCAAAGATACAGATTATCCCGTTTGAGTCCGTCTAAGATCAATTGGAAATTATAAGGGCTAACACTATTGATCACAAGTGAATATTCCTTTTCATAGTCGTTATACAGGATGCGGATCAGATCATAATCGGTTTGCCAGTAATATTGATACCTATCGGAACATTCCGGAACAAAAGTATAATGTTGGTTCAGGTAGTCCATAATCGATTTGACATCTTTCGAAACCAGATCTTTTGCCGGAAAAGACGAATGATACTGGTAATCGCGTTCCAAGGCATAAATCTCAATCAGCACCTCTATGGATTCGTATAAACAGAAATACTGATTAACCGCGTCATCCCAATACCAAACCGCACCATTTTCCGCAATCAGATAATACGGCTCGGTTTTACTGTTGTCCATCGAAAAAGCAGCTTTACCGTCGATGGTTGTATAATAGATTTTTTGATTTTTGGCCGTTATGGCATCCGATAAAAAATACAACTGGATGGCATAATCCGAATCCTTATCGGGAGAAAAGGTATAACCGGAATAATCCTGTTGTATCTGGAATAATCGGTCGCTGTTTTCCAAACGATAGCGGGAAAGGTATTTTTGAATAGCTGACGCCGAACCCATCCATTCCGGATTCCGATCGAGCGTATTGATATAGTTTTCGGCTCTGCTGCTTAGTGTCATAGTCGTTGGAAAAGGAATCCAATTTATAAAACTTTAGCGAATAAAAAAACACCGGCCTTTTGTGGGGACCGGTGTTTTCAACCAAAAACCAACCCTTTCGGGTATTATGAAAAGCTACACTATTTTATTTATGATCCGTTACTACGGCTATTTTTTATTTGTTATCGGTTGCCGCCTGGTTGCGGAAAACCAATTGGCCATCGAAACTGTCCAGTAACACGATACTATCGGTGGCTACTTTACCGGAAAGAATTTCTTTCGACAATTCGTTTAGCACTTCGCGTTGAATTACTCGTTTTACCGGACGCGCACCAAAGTGCGGATCATATCCTTTTTGCGCCAGATAATCGATCGCTTCCGGTGTGGCATCCATCGTAATATGCTGTTGTGCCAGCATTTTGATCACGCTTTTTAACTGTAATCCTACGATTTCACGGATGTTGGCCGAACTCAATGGTGTAAACATCACGATCTCATCAATACGGTTAATAAATTCCGGACGAACGGTTTGTTTTAGTAAACCGAGTACTTCCACTTTGGCCGCTTCGGTTGCCGCTTCGATACTTCCTTTCAGATTCTCGAATTTCTCCTGTATGATATGACTACCCATATTGGAGGTCATGATGATAATCGTATTTCTAAAATCAGCCAGACGACCTTTGTTGTCTGTTAAACGTCCTTCGTCCAATACCTGTAACAGGATGTTAAACGTATCCGGGTGGGCTTTTTCGATTTCATCCAACAAGACTACGGAATACGGTTTTCTTCGTACGGCTTCCGTCAACTGTCCACCTTCGTCATAACCGACATATCCCGGAGGCGCACCAACCAGTCGGCTCACACTATGACGTTCCTGATATTCACTCATATCGATACGTGTCATCGCATTTTCATCGTCAAACAGGTATTCGGCCAGGGCTTTTGCCAATTCGGTTTTCCCCACACCGGTTGTACCTAAGAACAGGAACGAACCGATAGGTTTGCGGGAATCCTGTAAACCGGCACGACTACGGCGTACGGCATCACTAATCGCCTGTATGGCTTCTTCCTGTCCAACTACTCTGTGGTGCAATTCGTCTTCCAGTTTTAATAATTTTTCGCGTTCGCTTTGCAGCATTTTGGTTACCGGAACACCGGTCCATTTGGCTACAACTTCTGCAATATCGTCATGGGTAACCTCTTCCTTAATCAAAGAATGACCGGATTGGTTTTCCTGTAATTGTTTTTGCAAGGCGTCCAGACGTTCCTGTGCTTCTTTGCTTTTTCCGTAACGGATTTCGGCTACTTTACCGTAATCGCCATCACGTTCGGCGCGTTCAGCCTGTAATTTCAGATCTTCAATTTCCTGTTTGGTCGCCTGAATGTTGTCTACAACATCTTTTTCCGATTTCCATTTGGCGAAAATCTCGTTGCGTTCTTCTTTCAGGTTGGCCAGATCCAGACCTAATATTTTAAGTTTGTTTTCGTCGTTTTCACGTTTAATCGCTTCAATTTCGATTTCCAGCTGCATAATTTTACGATCCAAAACATCCAGTTCTTCCGGTTTGGAGTTGATTTCCATACGCAATTTGGAAGCCGCTTCATCCATTAAGTCAATCGCCTTATCCGGAAGGAAACGATTGGTGATATAGCGTTGCGACAATTCCACAGCGGCAATAATCGCATCGTCTTTGATACGCACTTTATGGTGTGCTTCATATTTTTCCTTGATACCGCGTAGGATCGAAATCGCACTTTCGGTATCCGGTTCGTCCACCATAACTTTTTGGAAACGACGTTCCAGTGCTTTATCTTTTTCAAAATATTTCTGATATTCGTCCAGCGTAGTCGCTCCGATAGCTCGTAATTCACCACGTGCCAAAGCCGGTTTCAGAATGTTGGCTGCATCCATCGCGCCTTCGCCACCTCCGGCTCCAACCAATGTATGGATCTCATCGATAAATAACACGATGTCGCCTTCGGCAGAAGTTACTTCTTTTACCACCGATTTTAAACGCTCTTCGAATTCCCCTTTGTATTTGGCTCCGGCAATCAACGCCCCCATATCCAATGAAAAGACCACTTTGTCTTTTAGGTTTTCCGGTACGTCTCCCTGAACAATACGGTGGGCCAGACCTTCGGCAATTGCGGTTTTACCCACACCCGGTTCTCCAACCAACATCGGATTGTTTTTGGTACGACGGGATAAAATCTGTAATACACGGCGGATTTCTTCATCACGACCGATCACAGGATCCAGTTTGCCGTCGTTGGCCAGCTGGTTCAGATTTTTTGCATATTTGTTTAAGGCATTATAGGTTTCTTCGGCCGAAGCTGAGGTTACCCGTTCGCCTTTTCGGATTTCATTAATGGCACTTTCAAGGCCTTTTTCGGTCACACCCTGATCTTTTAAGATCTGTGCCACTTTGCTTTTCGATTTGAATATCGCCAATAATAAATGTTCGATCGATACATATTCGTCGTTCATTTTTTTAGCAATATTGGCGGCTTCGTTTAAGGTTGTTCCGGCATCGCGGGAAAACATCAGTTCGCTTCCGCTTACTTTAGGAAAACTTTGAATCGTACTGTCCAGAATTTGTTTGAACAGGTTTACATTCACATTCAGTTTTTTCAAAATGAATGGTGCCACATTCTCATCAACTTCGAGGATACCTTTAAAGATATGCTCGTTCTCGATTTGCTGATGGCCTGAACCTTGCGCAATTTGTTGCGCTTGTTGCAGGGCTTCCTGAGATTTGATTGTTAGGTTATTAAAATTCATATTTTTAAATGTTGTTTGTCGATTGTGATAGTTATTTTTTAACTTTGATTGGTAGTAGTCAATTTATGTTCCAATGTAAAAAACAAGACAAATTGGCGTTTTAGTACTTAAATTTACAAAAAATAAATGCCAAAATGGCGTAAAATCGGACAGAAATGGGATTTTTGGATAAAATATTCGGAGGACAGGAAGAAGCTGTTCCTTCAAAGGTGAACTGGAAACTTTTAGAAACGACCACTTTGGATGCGATTGCGGAACAGTCTTTCGAAAAACCGGCGGTTATTTTTAAACACAGTACCCGATGTAGCATTAGCCGTATGGCTTTAAAACAATTTGAACGGGAATATGCTCTGGACGATGAACTGGATGTGTACTTTTTGGATTTATTGGCACACCGACCGCTTTCGAATGGAATAGCGGAGCGTTTTGGCGTACAGCACGAATCGCCGCAACTTATAGTGATCAAAGATGGAAAAGCGGTGTATAACGCTTCCCACAGTGCAATACAGGCCGACGATCTGAAACGATGGGCCGAATAAAAAAGAGGTTCCAAATGGAACCTCTTTTTTTATAGTACCGCCTGCATTTTTTGACGGATCAGATCCAGACACAAATTATTGATACTGCCTTCGTGGGTATGAGAAATCGCTTCCGGTGCATTATAAGTCCCTTTTTCAATTTGTTCCGCTACGATTTTATACGCATCGCGAAACGGAATGCCTCGGGTTACCAGTTCGTTCAGTGTATCAACGGTAAAGAGGTGTTTGTATTTCGAATCCTCTAAAATGGAGGTGTTAATTTCGATGTTTTGTAACGCATAACAGGTCATTTCCAAACAGGATTTTAAATTTTCCATTGCTGGAAATAAGCCTTCTTTTAACAACTGAAACTCCCTGTGATAACCACTCGGCAGGTTATTGGTGAGTAGCGTCAGTTCGTAAGGCAGACTTTGTATTCTATTGCATTTACCGCGGATCAGTTCAAATAAATCCGGATTTTTTTTATGCGGCATAATACTCGACCCGGTTGTTAAATGACCGGGAAGCCTGATAAAATCAAAATTCTGGCACAGATACAGGCACGCATCGGTTGCCATTTTCGATAAGGTTGCTGCGATGCTACTCATTGCAAAAGCGGCTGTTTTTTCGGACTTGCCACGGCTCATTTGTGCGGCTACAACATTGTATTTCAACGTCGAAAATTTTAGCGTTTGAGTCGTATGTGTACGATCGATCGGAAACGAACTACCATAGCCGGCCGCAGAACCCAACGGATTTTGATCGACTACTTGTAGCGCGGCATTTACTATTATCATATCGTCGATCAGACTTTCGGCATAGGCGGAAAACCACAGGCCAAACGACGATGGCATGGCAATTTGCATATGCGTATAACCCGGTAATAAAGCGTCCTGATGCTTTTCGGCCAGAACAAGCAGTAATTCAAATAACTCCGTAATCAGATTTTTCAGTTCGCCGATTTCGGTTTTCAGATAAAGATGTACAGCCACCAAAACCTGATCGTTTCGGGAACGCGCCATATGAATTTTTTTTCCGGTAGCGCCCAATTTTTCAATCAGCATAAATTCGATTTTGGAATGTACATCTTCAAAATCCGTATCGATGGTAAAACTTTTACTGTTGCAATATTGCAGAATATCTTCCAGTGCCAGAACGATATCGGTGGCTTCCTGTTCTTTTAATAGACCTGTTTTGGCCAGCATTTTGGCATGGGCAATCGAAGCCAGCACATCGTATCGAGCGAGTACCAGATCCAGTTCACGGTCGTTTCCAACGGTAAAGTTTTCTATTTTCTGATCGGTGGTGATCCCTTTTTCCCATAGTTTCATACTATTCTGTTTTTTTGTTAAAAAAGCCATTAAGGATTTCGATATACAAAGCGATTCCCTTTTCAATTTCATGGCGGTAAATAAATTCATTGGCCGTATGGGAACGCAGCGAATTCCCGGGCCCTAATTTTAAAGATTGACAACTCAAAACCGATTGATCGGAAAGGGTAGGAGAGCCGTAGGTTGTACGCCCCAATGCTACGCCCGATCGAACTAATGGATGTTCCGGTGCGATGGAAGAAGCATTCAAATGCATCGATCGCGGTTGTACCGTCGCGTTTACGGATTGTACAACCGTATCGAGAATTTCGGTATTGGTATATTGATCATTAACACGGATATCAACCACCAGTTGGCATTCGGATGGTACGACATTGTGTTGTTTTCCGGCATTGATCTGCGTAA
This sequence comes from Flavobacterium sp. CAU 1735, assembly GCF_039888695.1. Taxonomy (NCBI): domain Bacteria; kingdom Pseudomonadati; phylum Bacteroidota; class Flavobacteriia; order Flavobacteriales; family Flavobacteriaceae; genus Flavobacterium; species Flavobacterium sp. CAU 1735. The sequence continues at coordinate 1,312,779 of NZ_JBDQQQ010000001.1, forward strand.
CGGTCATTTTTACCGGACCGAGTATTTCGGATACTTTTTCAAAACGATAGTTCCGAAACCATTCGATTACGTTTAACGCATTATAAATCGGATTATCCGGATTTTCATGCGCTGCGTGACTGGCGGTTCCGCGTACGGTTATGTCCAATACCAAAAGTCCTTTTTCGGCTATGGCCAATTGCATTTCGGTCGGTTCGCCAACAATGGCACAATCCAGTTCCGGAAGGTGTTGTAACACGCTGTTCAATCCGTTTGGACCGCTGCTTTCTTCTTCGGCCGAAGCCACCATCACGATATTATGCGACAGGTTTTCCTGCGGATAAAAATAAGCGAATGCGGCGAGTAAGGCTACAAGGCAACCCCCGGCATCATTACTACCTAACCCGAAGATTTTTCCGTCTTCTTCCAAAGCGGTAAACGGATCGAGCGTATAGGCCTGATTGGGTTTTACGGTATCGTGATGGGAATTGAGCAATAGCGTAGGCTTGGTACGGTCGAAATGACGATTATAGGCCCAGAGGTTATTATTTTCCCGATGATACGGAATGCCATCTTGCTCGAACCAGTCGGCGATTAATACAGCTGTTTGGTTTTCTTCTCCGGAAAAAGAAGGGGTTTCGATTAGCTTTTTTAGTAAAAGAATCGCTTCGGCGGTTAAATTGATTATCGTTTTCATATTTACAGCTGGATGACGGTACATAATGTATTTTGGTTTTCTAAAGTGGATAGGTTTCCGATGATCACGCGATCGACGCCTTTTGTCAATGCTCTGAAACAATTATCGAGTTTGGGAATCATTCCCGAATAAATGGCACCGATAGCCAGCAGATCGCGGTATTTTGATGTTGTTAGTAATGGAATCAGGGACGATTCGTCGTTGGTATTAATCAACACGCCTTGTTTTTCAAAACAATAGATGATTTTTACGGAATAGATATCCGACAAAGCAATACCCAGTTCGGCCGCAATGGTATCGGCATTGGTATTGAGCAACTGACCTTTTCCGTCGTGCGTGATGGCACAAAACACCGGTACCACTTTTGAATTGAGAAGCGAAAGGAGTTGCGGGGTATTGATATGGCGAATATCGCCCACAAAACCAAAATCGATATCCTGAACGGTTCTTTTCTCCGATTGAATCAGATTGCCATCGGCTCCGGAAAAACCAAAAGCCGGACAATCCAATGCGTTGAGTTGCGCTACCATTCGTTTATTGATCAACCCGGCATAGGTCATTACAACCACATCCAGCATCGGCTGATCGGTTATACGTCGACCATCCACCATTTGCGTTTCGAGGTCGAGTATTGCAGCGAGTTTACTGGCTTCTTTACCGCCACCATGAACCAGAATTTTGCTGCCTTTTAGCTGTGAAAAAGCAGTAAGCGCCTGATGCAATGCGATCGGATCATCAATAATGTTTCCGCCGATTTTAACAAGGGTTAGTTCCGGTTTAGCTGTTTTCATCCTGTAAAATTTTAGTGAGTATTGCCTGTGTGGCATAGGTTCTGTTATTTGCCTGCGGGATCACTATGGAATTATCGCCATCCAAAACCGCATCGCTCACAATCTGGTTACGGCGCACCGGAAGACAATGCATAAACTTAGCCTGGTCGGTAAGCGCCATTTTTTCCGGGGTTACCATCCACGACAAATCCTGAGAGGTAATGGCGCCATAATTGTTGTAATTGCTCCAGTTTTTGGCATAAATAAAATCGGCATTCTCAAAAGCCTCGTCCTGATTGTACACAATGGTGCTGTTTTGTGTGATTTCGGGATTGAGTTCATAGCCTTCCGGATGGGTGATCACAAAATCGACATTAGCTTTTTGCATCATTTTGACAAACGAATTCGGAACCGCATGAGGCAACGCCTTCGGATGTGGCGCCCAGGTTAAGACAACTTTCGGCCTTTGTCGGGTTTTATATTCCTGTATGGTCAGTATATCGGCTACGGCCTGTAATGGATGTTCCGAAGAACCTTCAAGACTGATCACCGGAATGGAAACGGCTTTTATAAAAGCGTTGATCACATATTCTGCTTCGTCTTTTTCCTTATCGGTTAACGTAGGAAAACTACGGATTGCTATGATATCGCAGTATTGTGCAACCACCTGTGCGGCTTCTTTGATATGTTCGGATTTCGTCCCATCCATCACGGCTCCGTCTTCAAATTCCAGACTCCAGCTTTCGGAATTCAGGTTTAAGGTGATACAATTCATTCCCAGATTAGCCGCCGCTTTTTGCGTACTCAATCGGGTTCGCAGACTTGGGTTAAAAAATAAAAGTCCAATGGTTTTATTCGCGCCTAATGCTTTATGTGCATAGGGATCGGATTTGATCTGTTTGGCCAGTAATAACAGCTCGTCGAGATTTTCTATATGGTTTACGGATGTAAAATGTTTCATGGTATTTTAGTCTAAAGTGGTAAGGACTTTTTCGAGTCCGCTCACAAATAAATCGATATGTTTTTGAGTGATGGATAACGGCGGAAGAATGCGCAAAAGATTTTTCTGCGACGCATTTCCGGTAAAAATATGCGCTTCGTAAATCAGTTTCTGACGTAATTCGCTAACGTCAAAATCGAATTCCAGTCCGAGCATCAGGCCTTTGCCTTTTATCTTTTTTACCGCAGGAATTTGTTGCACCCGTGTTCTAAAATAATCACTGATCCCATTGACATTTGCGAGAAGCTGTTCCTGTTCGATCGTTTCCAAAACCGATAAAGCGGCCGCACAGGCCAGGTGATTTCCGCCGAAGGTCGTACCAAGCAAACCGTAGGAGGCTTTAAACTTTGGATGGATCAGAATTCCACCAATAGGGAAGCCATTGCCCATACCTTTGGCTACCGAAATAATATCCGGCTGAATCGCATGATGCTGGTGCGCAAAAAACTGCCCGGATCGCCCGTAACCACTTTGGATTTCGTCTAAAATAAGAACGACATTATTCGCCTTACAGATTTGCTGTAAAAACTGAAAAAAGGCTGTAGTTCCTTCGTCCAGTCCGCCGACGCCCTGAATTCCTTCGATAATTACGGCACAAACAGTTCCTTTGGCGATTTCCTGCGCAACAGCCTCGCTATCGTTTAACGGAAGAAAAACAACTTCGTGTTTGCTGTTCAGCGGCGCGACGATCGATGGATTATCGGTTACCGCAACCGCGGCTGAGGTTCGTCCGTGAAACGCTTTTTGAAACGCAATAACTTTTGATTTTCCGTTGTGAAAGGAAGCCAGTTTTAAAGCATTTTCGTTGGCTTCGGCACCGGAATTACACAAAAACAGGGAATAGTCGGGATAGCCGGAAAGGGAAGTCAGCTTTTGCGCCAATTGTTCCTGTATCGGGTTTTGAATGGAGTTGGAATAAAAACCGATCTTTCCAACCTGATCGGTAATGGCTTTTATATAGGCCGGATGAGAATGACCAATGGAAATCACACCGTGACCACCATAAAAATCAAGGTATTCCTGGTTGTTGTCATCCCATACCGTTGCGTTTAAAGCACGGACAGGAGTGAGGTTGTATATCGGATAAACATTAAATAAAGGCATTGTTGTAAAATTAAAATGGGTTAAAAACTGCCTGATTTTAGTTGTAGCCCGGTTTTTTCGTCCAGACCAAACATCAGGTTCATATTCTGTATCGCTTGTCCCGAAGCCCCTTTTATCAGGTTATCGATAATAGAAGTGATCAACAGGTACTTTCCTTTTTTTTCCAGACTGATGATACATTTGTTGGTCTGCACTACCTGTTTTAGATGAATAGTATCGGTAGTTACGACTACAAAAGGATCGTTCTGATAAAAAGTTTTGTATAACGCAACAATAGCATCCAGCGATTTTTCCGTTTGAGTGTATAGGGTCGCAAAAATCCCACGGCTAAAATCCCCACGGTTTGGAATAAACAGCAACTCCTGATTAAAACCGGGTTGCAGTTTGTCCAGACTTTGTTGGATTTCGCCAAGGTGCTGGTGTTCAAAAGCTTTGTAATGCGACATGTTATTCGTGCGCCAACTGTGATGGGTAGTCCCCGATGGTTGTACGCCAGCACCTGTACTACCGGTAGTCGCGTTGATATGAATACTGTTTTGTAGTTCCTGATCCTGCGCTAAAGGTACTAATGCCAATTGTATCGCAGTAGCAAAGCACCCTGGATTGGCTACAAATTGAGCCATTTTGATCTTTTTACGGTGAAGTTCCGGTAGGCCGTATACAAAAGAACCGGCATCGGGATGTAAACGAAAATCATTACCCAGATCGATAACACGCGTATGGGAAGCAAAATGGTGTTTTTCCAGAAAAGCCTTCGACTGACCGTGGCCTAAGCAAAGAAAAACAAGATTTACTTCGGGATTGATCGTATCGGTAAAGATCAGATCCGTATCACCCAATAAATCCTGATGTACAGTTACAACGGGTTTTCCGGCATTGGTCGTACTGTAAACAAAGTCGACTGTTGCTTTGGGGTGGTTTTGGAGCAGACGTAATAACTCTCCGGCGGTATACCCCGAACCGCCAATAATACCTGTCTTAATCATAATCGAGCGCATTTACCTGTGAATAAATAGTTTGTGCATTTCCGAGGATTTTGATAAAACCCTTCGCATCCGTAGCCGTCCAGGCATTGTTCATTTCGCCATACTGACCCATTCCGGTGTTCATTAAATCGTGTTGCGATGCAATGCCATCGAGTGAAAAATGATAGGGTTTTAGGGTAACGGTAACTGTTCCGCTTACGGTTTGCTGCGTATCGGTTAGAAACGTTTCGATATTACGCATCACCGGATCGAGGTATTGGCCTTCGTGAAAAAGCATGCCGTACCAGTTTCCGAGTTGTTCCTTCCAGTATTGCTGCCATTTGCTCAGTACGTGTTTTTCGAGCAAATGATGTGCTTTGATGATGATCAAAGGAGCGGCGGCTTCAAAACCGACACGCCCTTTGATCCCGATAATGGTGTCGCCCACATGAATGTCACGACCAATCGCAAAAGCAGCGGCTAAGTTTTCGAGTTTGGCGATATTGGTTGTAGGTGTGGCTTTTTCGCCGTTTATAGCTATCAGTTCGCCTTTTTTAAATTCAAGAACCACTTTTTCGGGTGTCGTTTTTTGTAGTGACGACGGGTACGCTTCGTCTGGTAACGGAAGGTGCGAGGTTAGGGTTTCCTTTCCGCCCACACTGGTTCCCCAGATTCCTTTATTGATCGAGTACTGCGCTTTTTCCCAGGAATAGGAAACCCCTTGTTTTTCGAGATAGTCAACTTCTTCCTGACGGGATAATGTAAGATCGCGTATAGGGGTAATGATTTCAATTTCCGGCGCTATGGTTTGAAATATAAGATCAAAACGGATTTGATCATTACCGGCTCCGGTACTTCCGTGTGCGACGGCATCGACTTCGATTTTTTTGGCATAACGGATAATTTCCAATGCTTGGAAAACCCTTTCGGCGCTTACAGAAAGCGGATAGGTATTGTTTTTTAGCACATTCCCGAAAACCAGGTATTTGATGGCTTTCTGATAATATTTTTCAATAATGTTGCAGTTGGTATGCTGAAAACTTCCCAATTCGTAGGCGCGGGCCGTGATGGTTTCTAATTCGGCTTCCGAAAAACCACCGGTGTTCACCAAAACGGTATGTACCTGATAGCCTTTGTTCTGTAGGTGTTTCAGGCAAAAAGACGTATCCAGTCCGCCGCTATAGGCTAAAACTACTTTTTTGATTTCCTTGGATGTAGGTTGTTCTGTCATCGTATTTATTTTTTTAAGAAAAGTGCCTGTTTGATATTTTTCAGTCGGCTCAGGACTTTCTGATTAAAGGTATAGGTTGCTTTTGGCTTTCTTTTTTCGTTCGGATCGTATAACATTCCGGTGCAAAGGCACATTTTGTTTTCCTTCCGCTGTAGAATGTCAAAATTCGAACAGGTCCTGCAACCGCTCCAAAAGCTCGGATCATCGGTTAGTTCCGAAAATGGCACCGGCCGGTAACCTAAATCGGAATTGATTTTCATCACGGCCAAACCGGTAGTGATTCCAAAAATTTTTGCTTCGGGATACTTTTTTTGCGAATAGTCAAAAACAAACGTTTTGATTTTTTTAGCCAGTCCGAGGTGACGGTAATCCGGATGGACAATAAGGCCCGAATGCGCTACAAACTTGCCATGACTCCAGCTTTCGATATAACAAAAACCGGCAAATTTTCCGTTTTCGAGTGCGATAACAGCATCCTGCATGTCGATCTTTTTACGGATGTATTCCGGTGTCCTTTTGGCAATACCGGTGCCTCTTTGTAAGGCTGAGGTTTCGATGGTGTCGCAAATCTCTGCCGCATAGACATAATGCTCCTTTTGAGCAATAACAATGATTACATTCATCTTTTACAATGATGGGTAAATATTAATAAACAATAAAAAGTAAAGGGTAATAGGAAGGAGTCGAAACCGTCGGGATGTTTCGAAAAAGGCAGTGTTTACCGTCGTGTTGCAGGAATTGCAAACGGTAGTACTAAAATGATATTTAAAATAAGGCTAATAAAGCCGGTAAAAACAATAGCTATTTCCAAAATGGGAAAAAATAGAAGATGAATAACAACAGGAAAAACTCGGGTACTAGAATAGACTCCGCACTGTCCGCGAAGTAGTGGACAGGCTTTTCCGTAGGGAACGGTTACTATGTAACGCAGTTAATTTCATCGGGACAAATGTAGTATAAATTATAACATAAGTTGAAAAAAATAATAAAAATGCTGTTTTTTGTCTTTAAATGGGGGTTTTTGCACGATTTATTCAATAAAAAAACCGGGATTAATCATATGATTAATCCCGGTTTAACCGTCAAAACAGTTCTTTATTTTTTCACCACTTTTCGGATATATTCTTTATTTCCGGTCGTGATTTTAAGGATATACATACCCGTTGCCAGATTGCGGATATCGATTTGCTCGGATAGCGTATTGTTGGAAGGCATCACATTGCTTTCCAATACGATACGACCATTGGTATCCACCAACATCAGGTTTACTTTTTGATCGGCGATATTTTCTACCGACAGGTTTACAAAACCATCAGACGGATTCGGATATAACTGTAGGTTTTCAAAACCATTTACAGGACTTTCCGCAGCCATTCGGGCACCACAGCTAATCGCTACAGCCGAACGCGTTCCGTTGGAATTGCTGGTCGATCCGGCACTGTTTTTCGCTACCATCGAATACGTATAGGTCGTACCAGCGTTGATCAAATAAGTATTTAAAAATGATGTACCGGTAACGTCCGGAGCATATAAGTTTCCGTTGCGATAGATATCGTAGGTAGTGGCATTGGCAGAAGCCGTCCACGTCACATTAATAGCGCTGGTTGTTCCGCTACAAGTTGGTGTTAAAGTAACCGTAAATGCACCCGGAGCGCCACAAGCCGGTGGTGTAGCCGACAAGGTTCCGTTGGAGTTATTGGTTGTTGCACTTCCTGCATTTTTCGCTTTTACGTAGTAAGTATACGCCGTTCCGGAAGTAACCGCCGTATTCAGGTATTGCGTTCCGGTAATACTGCTGGCATATAAAGCTCCGTTACGATAGATGTCATAGCTTGTCGCATTGGCCGAAGCTGTCCAGTTCAATCGAACGCGGGTTGCGGTTCCGTTACATTCCGGAGTAGCGGTTAATGTAAACGCACCCGGAGCACTCGTACTACAAGTTAGCCCTAAATTCGATTTAAAAGCATTAAAATAAGCAGATGCAAACGAATCCCTCCAGGTAGAACTGGTTAGTTTGGCCGCATCGGCTGTGGTATCGACAAAACCGATTTCATTCAGACATCCTGTAGCGGAGGAATAACGCAATACGCCCAGGTGATAGGCCAGGAAGCTGTTGTCTTCTACGCAGCGTCTGTTAGCCCATGAACCGTAGGATACCATATCGGCCTGGATTTTCTGAGCAAAAGCGATATCCGGAGCCGTATCGGTATCGTCGGCGGTACAATAAAAGGTTTCGGTACCGGTTCCGCCACCGGCATTACAGTGAATACTTAACAGACGGTCGGCATTCCAGTTGTTCGACATGGTTGCCCGTTGTGTTACCGAAGTCCAACTGTTCAGATTGGTTGTACGGGTCATGTATACGGTCCAGGAACAACTACCTTGGATTAAGTTACGGGTACGCAAACCTACTTCCAGTGAGGTTTCAATTTCAGTAGCGGTTCGACCATCGGGATTATCGCTGGTTGTGGCACCATAGCCGTGTCCCGGGTCGATAACAATGATTTGTGCATTTGCGGCGAAACCTAGTATCAGGGCAAAAAGGAGTGTAGTTATTTTTTTCATAGCATTAGTTTTTTAGTTCAGAAGTGAAGATTCTACCGGTTTTATCATCGGTAAACAATACTTTGTTTTTTCCGTAGAAAGAAGGGAACATTTCGGCAAAAACCTCCGTATTTGTAATTTTTCTCGGTTTGAAAGCTTTCGTATCAAACAAATACAATTCGGAGTTGGTTACGCTATGTCCGTCTTCACTTTCGTCTAAAAATCCTAACAGGAATTTATCGTCTGCCGACCATCCGGTGGCGATTCCGGTTCCGACTTTTACGGGTTTATTTTCTCCATTCAGATCGTAAACAAAAATATCCGCTCCGTTGTGAACGGCCACTTTTTTACCATCGTTAGACAATATGGCATTGTAAAACTGCCCTTCGTCATTGGTGATCACCCAGGTTTTTTCAGTAGCAAGATCTTTCGCTTCGATCTTTAAAGTCATTAGATTGGTGTAAACCACAACTGGTGTTTCCTTACCCTGGTACGATGGCAGAAAAGTGTGGTTGATGTCGTCTTTTAATTCACGTCTTTGAGTGGCCACATCATAGGCATACACTCTTGACTGTGCAAAGAATTCTTTGCCACCTTTTTCTTTAAAATAAAAGGTGCTGTTGTTGCGATCCCAGGTATAACCGTAACCGCTTCCTTCCTTATCGGAAATTTTTTGTACCGTATTTTTGGCCAGATCCAAAAGATAAACTCCTTTAAAATGCTCGCCGGTTAAAAGGGCATGTGTTCCGTCTGGCGAAACTACGGGATTTGTGAAAAATCCCTCGACGTTTACGCGATTAAAATCGGATAGTTTCTGAGCATGCCCGCAGATGCCTAAAAACAACATCGAAATGTACAATAGGTTTTTTTTCATAATGTATAGATTTGATTTTCATAAAATTACTATTTATATGGTACAAAATGCGAAATATTTATTAACAAATAATTAATATTATACTTCTTGTTAATATTTATGGGGCTTGGGCATAAAAAAAGCACTTCTTTTGGAAGTGCTTTTAGGGTGTTTTTCAACAATATTAACGTCGGAATTTATTCCGGGTGATGATGTTTTTGAGTTTTGCTTTCAAATCTTCGCCGGTATCATAAACCATTTGCTCGTTACCTGGAAACGGAACCGGTTTGCGGTCGAAATATTTAAAATAGTTATCATCGCAGGCACGACGATCACCTTGATAATTGGCATAGATATTTTGGAAAACATATTCGCTGCTCAACGGAAACGAATCGATCAGTTGGTTGGTTTTAAAGTCGATATAATCTACTTTGGCCGTTACCTGACAGGCTTTAAACTGTGTAAATTCGTAAATGTCGATTCGGATTGTACGGAAATTATCTACTTTAACCGGTTTTCCCAAACTGTCGCGAACCACGCGGCCATTGGCATCAACCAAATTTTTAACGCCGTCTTTGATTTGTTTTTCTTTGATAAACTGACGCTCTTTGATTTGCTCCGGAGAGATTTTAATATCGCGGAAGTTAACAATCAGACCATAATCGTAGGTAATTCCTTTCTGGCGATTACTATGGTAAACGGTCCATTTGTCGTCCAGACCAAGCGTACTGAAGTCCAATAAATCCGATTCCAGGCGTACCGGAATTACCATATTGGTTTCGTTTTTAGAGTATACATTTACAAAGTCGGTTCCTTTAAACTGGGCGTCGTCCATTAATTTGGTAACGTCTTTAAAGTTAGGACTCAGCGTTAGCAGATAAGCGAAATCATCGTAAGCTCTTCTGTAATTCAGTTTGTTATTGGTCGCCATTAAGGCTTTGGAATTGTCGTACAGGAATTTAGCCAGTGCATTTTTACTGCTTACAATCTGATCGGAATAATCGTCAAACGGAAAAATAGCATTCCGGTTTTCTTTTATAAGTCGGAGCGGCAATAACGGGCGAATACGCTCCTGACGGTTGTTAAGCTGTAAATAGGTATTGTATAGTTTTTCCAGTTTGGAAGGATTCGCATCTTTAACAAGGAGTTCAATGGTGCGAAGATCACGGTCTTTGGCTTTGGCAAATGCCTCTTCCAGCAGGTACACATAATCTTGTTTTCCTTTTGCATTTTTATTGTTTCGCAATCCTTCGATAGCCCGGTCAATGGCCCCGTCGTAATCGCCTTCACTCAGCATATTCTGGGTTTGTTTGACACCACAGGAACAAACAAAAGCCAATATGAATACTAAAGCAGTAATTTTCCTCATAAATGAAATCTTTAAAGATGCCCAAAAGTATAAATTTTGAACGGATTATATGAAACGGGCATAAAAAAACTCCGGTCAGGCCGGAGTTTTTATTAGGAATATAATGTCTTATTTTCGTTCGAATGGCGGTAATAGTTTGCTGGAAACTTCACCAAATCCGATACGTACCTGATCATTCTGGCAGAAACCTTTCATGATCACGGTATCACCGTCGTTGATGAATTTACGCTCGGTACCATCGTTCATTTTTAGTGGGTTTTTACCACCCCATGTTAATTCCAACATCGATCCGAAGCTGTTGTCGGCAGAACCGGAAATGGTTCCGGAACCCATCATATCACCAGAATTCACACGACAACCGTTAACGGTATGATGCGCCAACTGCTGACTCATGGTCCAGTACATATATTTAAAGTTTGATTCACAAACGACAGTAGCATCGGCATTTTCAGGAGCGATAGCCACTTCCAGGTTGATATCGAAAGCATGATCGCCGGTTTGTTGTAAATATGGAAGCGGAGTTGGTTCCTGTTTTGGGCTTGCCACGCGGAAAGGCTCCAAAGCATCCAACGTTACGATCCAGGGGGAAATGGAAGACGCAAAGTTTTTAGCAAGGAAGGGACCTAGTGGCACATATTCCCATTTCTGAATGTCACGGGCACTCCAGTCATTTAACAATACCATACCGAAAATATAGTCTTCGGCTTCACCTACCGGGATGTTTTCACCCATGATGTTGGCATCTGTCGTAATAAAAGCGGTTTCCAATTCGAAATCCACTAATCGCGACGGACCGAATACCGGTTGAGTTTCACCATTTGGAAGGGTTTGTCCCATCGGGCGGTGTACCGGAATTCCGGAAGGCACGATTGTAGAACTTCTTCCGTGGTAGCCTACCGGAATATGCAACCAGTTTGGAAGTAATGCATTGTCCGGGTCACGGAACATTTTGCCCACATTGGTCGCGTGTTCTTTACTGGAATAGAAATCGGTATAATCGCCGATTAGAACCGGTAATTGCATTTCGATGTCATTTACGTTAAAAATAACGATTTCTTTATGGGCGTCGTTATCGCGTAATTGCGAGTTTTCGGCATCAAATATATCAGCTAGTCGGTTACGTACCAAGCGCCATGTTTTTTTACCGTCGGAGATAAAATCGTTCAGCGTATCCTGCATGAACATATCGTCAGTTAGTTCAATACCTTCAAAATAACCCAATTGTTGCAGGGCTCCCATATCGATCGCAAAATCACCAATACGTGTTCCGATGGTTACCACATCATCTTTAGTTATAAAAACCCCGAAAGGAATGTTTTGTATCGGAAAATCGCTGTTTCCAGGGACGTGTAACCACGATTTTCTAGTAGGGTTATTGGCACTTATAGGCATATTGTATGTTTGTTTTTGTTGTTGAAAAATTCGAAATCAAATATAGTAGCTATTGTGAATTTAACAAACCATTTTCGTATTTTTGAGGTCAATTTAACGAAATATTATAAAATGCAACGCGACGAACAAATTTTCGACTTAATTCTTGAGGAACAAGATAGACAAATTCACGGATTGGAACTTATTGCATCTGAGAATTTCGTGAGCGATCAGGTAATGGAAGCAGCGGGTTCTGTTTTAACAAATAAATATGCAGAAGGATACCCGGGTAAACGGTATTACGGCGGATGTGAAGTAGTGGACGTAATCGAACAAATCGCAATCGACAGAGCCAAGGCTTTGTTTGGGGCCGACTATGTAAACGTACAGCCACACTCCGGATCGCAAGCCAATACGGCCGTTTTCGCAGCCTGTTTAAAACCGGGCGATAAAATATTAGGTTTCGATCTTTCACACGGAGGACATTTAACACACGGTTCACCGGTGAACTTTTCCGGAAAATTATACAATCCGGTATTCTACGGAGTGGAAAAAGAAACTGGAATGTTGAACTACGATAAGATTCAGGAAGTAGCAACCCAGGAACAACCAAAATTGATTATCGCTGGAGCTTCGGCTTATTCCCGCGATATGGATTTTAAACGTTTCCGCGAGATTGCCGACAGTGTAGGGGCGATTTTAATGGCCGATATTTCACACCCGGCTGGTTTAATTGCTAAAGGATTGATGAACGATCCGGTTCCACATTGCCACATCATCACGACAACAACACACAAAACCCTTCGCGGACCAAGAGGTGGAATGATCATGATGGGGAAAGATTTTGAAAATCCGTTTGGAATCAAAACGCCAAAAGGAGAAATCCGTATGATGTCGTCTTTATTAGACGGATCGGTATTCCCGGGGAATCAGGGTGGACCGTTGGAGCATATCATTGCGGCAAAAGCAGTAGCCTTTGGCGAAGCGTTAAGCGATGAATTCTTTACATATGCGATGCAGGTTCAGAAAAATGCAAAAGCAATGGCAGAAGCGTTTGTAAAAAGAGGATACAATATTATTTCGGGAGGTACCGATAATCATATGATGCTGATCGATCTTAGAAATAAAAATATTTCCGGGAAAGAAGCTGAAAATGCGTTGGTAAAAGCCGAAATCACCGTTAATAAAAATATGGTTCCTTTTGACGATAAATCGCCATTTGTAACGTCTGGTATCCGTGTAGGAACTCCGGCAATTACCACACGTGGCTTGGTAGAAGCCGATATGGAAACCATCGTTGCTCTGATTGATAAAGTGATTCTAAATCATACAGACGAAGCGGTATTGGAAGAAGTAGCCGATGCGGTAAATGACATGATGGGCGAACGCGCCATGTTTGTTTTCTAAACATCAGAATATATAAAAACAAAAATCCTTCCGTACGGAAGGATTTTTTATTGGTATTAAAATTAAAGATAAAAGAGTCGACAGCTATATAAAACCTCATAGAGGAATTAGATAGTTAGGTGTTGTCGGGGACGTTAAAAATTACAACAACTGGCCGAAATTGATGATCAGCAGTATAAGTTGTTTAATTAGCATAATCATTAGCTGTACCATGAGTAAATCAATGATTTAAAGAAGGTTTAACGAACTGCAAGTTACAAAAAAAGATAATAGTCGATTACGGTTTTTCGGATTATTTGCTGTGGATTTGTCTTAAATAAATCATAAAATTTACTGTGGCATTCCTTCCGGATCCATATAAACAATTTCCCATTGATGACCGTCCAGATCGGAAAAACTGTGCGAATACATCCAGCCGTAATCCATCGGTTCGGCATAAAGCGTTCCACCGGCTTCGACGGCTTTGGCTATGATCGCATTTACCTTTTCCCGACTGTCGGTGTCCAGGCATAAAAGTACTTCGGTTGTCTGTGTGGCGTCGCTAATTGCCTTACGGGTAAAATCCTTAAAACGTTCGTGTACCAGTAACATCACAAAAATAGTATCGCTAACGACCATGCAGGTGGCTTTGTCGTCTGTAAACTGCGGATTAAATGTAAATCCCAGTTTGGTAAAGAACGCAATCGATCGATTGAGGTCTTTAACGGGTAGGTTTACAAAAATTCTTGTTGCCATAAGTATGTCTGTTTAGTTGGTTATCAGTAGGAAGGCTATGAAGTTACTTTTTTTTTGATTGTTATAGTGGTAATGAAACGTTAAGAATTAAAAGGTATAAAATAGCGTTAAATGTAGCCGGAATATTTTTAGGTAGGGTTGAATTTGCTATTTTTAGACTTTAAAAGTAAATAAGTGAGATCACTATATCTGTTGTTCATTTTAATCGGGTTATCTGCAAGTGGTTGGGCGCAAAATGATTTTGTAACCAAATCAAAACCGATTCCCCGTTTGAAAATACCGGCTATTAGCCCGGATAAATCATCCAATTCGACCGCTTTTCCATCGATGAATTTTAGTTCGTCTATTTTTGATACGCCCTTAAATCCGCTGGAAACCTTAAAGCCCAATACTTCTTCGTTTCAGATTGGAGAAGACAATTCCAAATTTGGCGCGGAAAAAGAAAAATTTGCCAATCCGGGCGATGTATATGTCGAAAAACTAAAACAGGATTTTAAAGGTGAAGGTAATGGTGATTCGCGTATCTTTAAAAGAGACCAGTCATTTGGGGAAATCCGTACCAAATCGGAATACGTTAAAATTGTTTACCGCGATCACGAATATGTGGATGGTGATATGATTAAGTTTTTAGTAAACGGAAAAATCGTGATTCCGCAGATCATTTTAGATGCTAGTTTTAAAGGAACGACACTCGGATTGGAAAAAGGGTTTAATAAACTCGATTTCGAAGCGTTAAATCAGGGAAGTTCGGGTCCGAATACGGCCGAGTTTCATGTCTACGACGATAAAGGCCAATTGCTTTCGGCCAACCGTTGGGATTTGGCCACCGGGTTTAAGGCAACGATTATGATCATCAGAGAATAAGATACTATAACAACACCTGACAGGTTTTGGAAACCTGTCAGGTGTAAAAGATGTAAAAGAGAGAAAAGAATAAAACATAAAACATTAAAAAAGGGTCGCTACAAGCGACCCTTTTTTAATCTTGTTCCGGCATCATTTTAGTAGCAATGGCGATCCGATTCCACGAATTGATCGTGATAATGGCCATCATCACCTGAGCCAGATAATTATCGTCATTGAGCGCTTTACGGGCGTTTTCGTAGGTCGCATCCGATACATGGTTCGGAATAAGTGTCATTTCTTCCGTAAGGGCTAAAATCGCCTTTTCTGCTTCCGAAAAGAAATGGGTATCCCGCCAGGCATTTAGCGCATAAATACGTTGTTCGGTTTCACCATATTTACGGGCATCTTTGGTGTGCATATTGATACAAAAAGCACAACCGTTGATTTGCGAAGCGCGTATTTTGATAAGCTCTTTATGAATAGCCGTAAGCTTGGAAGTGCTTAAATACTTTTCGAAAGCATACATGATTTTATACGCTTCCGGTTCCAGTTGACTGATGTTAATTCGATTGTCCATAGTGATTGATTTTTTATTAGGACAAAGTTCGGAAGTGCCAACCGGAAAAAAATTAAGCTGGTTTAAGAAATGCGTTTAACTCATTTTTTTTCGAACCTCGCTTACGTATTCCGGGCTGATTCCTAAAAAAGAAGCCAATATATATTGCGGAATCCGTTGGGCAAACTCCGGATAAGTGCCTACAAATTGCAGGTAGCGTTCTTCGCCCGAAAGCAGAAAAAGATATTCGATTCGCGTAAGGGAAGCGGCATAAGCCCGCTCAAGGTTTTTCCGGAAATAACTTTCCAGTGCGGGGATTTTTTCAAATAAAGTTTCCTGTTCCGAACGACTGATATAGAGGACTTCCGAGTTTTCCAGTGCTTGGATATAAAATTTGGAGGGTCGGCCGGAAGTATAGCTCGAATAATCGGTGATCCACCAGTTTTCAAGTCCGAGTTGGATAACCTGTTCTTTTCCGTTTTCGGTGATCAGATACAGACGGAAACAACCTTTTCCGATAAAATAATTGTATTGGCAAACGCTGCCTTCGGTATGAAGGATCTCTTTTTTGGCTACTTTTTTCGAATGGAAAGTTGTGGCGATGACTTCTTTTTCCTCCAGGGTTAGCGCTACCGATTTTTCAATATGCCGGATCAATCGTTCCATTTTACATCGGACTACAGATTTCCACTAAAAAGCCTTCGGGATCTCTCACATAAGCCACTTTTTGTCCCCACGGTTTGGTTTTAACCGCTTCGGTTAATGTAGCGCCAGCCTGAAGTGCGGCTGCTACGGTTTTTTCGACATCATCGGACGTAAAGCCCAATTCGATACCGAAAGGTTTTGCGGATGCATTGCTTTCAATATAACCGTCTTTTAGGTTCGATTTTGCCAGTGTATGAACGGCAAATGACAGTGTGGTAGAACCGGTGATCAATTCGCCGTAATCTTCATCGGGTGTGATAAATTTACGTTCGAAACCAAACGCCTTTTCGTAAAATGTCATGGCTTGATTTACATTCTGAACATATAGGATGGTATAGGCAAATGTGATCATATAGGATAAAATAATTTTGGTGTTTTGTTCCGGAAATTACCGGATCACTATTACAAATGTACAAACTTTATCTTACAGAGAATTGAGAATTGGCTTGCTTAATACGATCATATGTTTGCATTGGATTCCGTTTTCGAAAATCGGATCCTTATAATGTTCCGTAAAGAAATTCTTTTTCAGACCGGTAACTTCAAAGCCTTGTTTCTGGTACCATTGCAATTGCGGAATACTGGAATTTCCCGTTCCGATGATCACCTCGTGAAAACCCCTTTTTTTGGCTTCTGCAAAGGCGTGATGCAATAAAAGCTTCCCAATACCTTTTTGCTGGTGATCTTCCCGTACGGCTATGTTTTTGATCTCAACAGCGGTTTCATCGATCGGATATAAAGCATAAACTCCGATATAATCGTTTCCGACGGGAATTCCATATAAAAACGATTCGTGTATATAACTATTGATCATATCAATATACGGATCGGCCAATAGCAATAGCGGGTAGGGAATGGACTTGCTGTAGATCGGTTGTATCGTCATATGCGGTCATTTTTTGGTTAGGTCTAATGTGGTCAGATCACCTACGCTGTTTCGGAACGTTACTTTAAAAGTTTCCTTATTCTTGTTTCGCAACGGTGATGGTTGGGTAACGATATCGCAATAATTGATGTTATCATAGTTTACATCATCAATCTGGACAATTTCATCTTCAATACCGACAGTTCCTTTTATCGCATCGTCCCAGATAATGCCAACAACCAGTTTTTCATTGCTGATCGTTGGTTTAAAGCCGATTTGTTTTTCTTTTAAATCGTAGCTTTCATTGAACGGTTCGAAATAAAAATATTTGTTTTTATAATCCACAGTAACCAGTCCGTGGTTTAGTAGTTCGGCACCGATTCGTGAATTTTTGTCGTTGGTGGTTTCGATGGTCATGTTTTTAAAAGCGGTTCCGTTGATTTTGATTTGCGGAACGGTAAACCGGTAGTTTTTAGTATCCTCAGAATTACCAAATATCCCAATAGAGGCATTTCCGTAGCCTTCTTCGATATCGACAAAAAGATTCGCTTCCTTTAGAATATCATAAGCCCGTAACGACATGTCATAGAGGTTGTTCATCCCGGTGTCGAACAGGAGTTCTTCGGAAGCTTCTTTTTTGTTTTTCAGGCCGATTTTAATAAAAGGACTGCTTTGTGTATCGTATAGGTAGAGTTTGGACGCGTATTTTTTGCGTAAATTTAATCGGGAAGGATTATCGGTTATGATGATGGACTTTTTTTGAGATGACAATTGTAAGATCGAATTGCGCAGGAGGTTACTACCGATAAAACCGTCAATTTTAAGGCATTCAAAAATCATTTTATTGTCGTTAACCAATGCGGGAATATCCTGAAAAGTAATACCGCCTAACGATAATGCTGGTATGGCGACCATTTTCATGGTATCGTTTTTTCCGTTAGCATCCACAATATTGATACTGCTTAGAAATTTCGATTGCATTACATTACTCAGTTCACTGGTAATCACACAAGGTGCGCCCGTATCCAATAGAAAGCGGTAGGTTTTGTTTTCGATCACAACTGGTATGATCAATTTATTATAAATGTTTTCAAACGGAATTTCGGCAAAATAATCTTTTTGAAGTGTATTGCCCTGATTCAGCGTAATGGATTGTGCTTTATGCTGAATCGGGATAAAAAGTAAAAATAAAAGGCATAGAAAACGGGTCATACGGTTTTGTTTTGTGATGATCATAATTTTTAGATGCGATAAATTACAAAAAGTATGCGTATTATTTTGTTAAAATTTTCAGGAAATAAATAAAAAAAGGTTGTCTTTTAGAACAACCTTGTAAAAACCTGTCGGATTTTGAGGTCTGACAGTAGTATTGTAATTGGATTATTTTTTAGGTTTTGGAAGGTTTTCGGAGATTTTCTTTATTTTGGAAATCTCTTTAACCAGTATGTATTTTACCGATGAACCGTCGGCAGGAGGATTGTCAATTTTTTCTTCTTTGATCTCCAATACATATTCGTTTCCAGCTTCATAGCTAAAACCTTCGATACCGTTATACCAGAATTCCCAGTCTTTTTGACCGTCTTTTTTAACTAGAAAACATTTTTGTGGTGCCACACCGGTACAATCGGCTTGTTGTGACGCTACGATAACCTGGAAGGTTTGGGTAACCGGTGCTTCAGCTTTTGCCGGTAGACCTTCGGATGTTTTGGCTGTTTTCGAGATTTCATTTACCAGCACATATTTTACAGAAGGCGCATCGGCCGGCGGATTGTCGATTTTTTCTTCGCGTACTTCCAATACATATTCGTTTCCATCTTCAAAAATAAAACCATCGATTCCATTATAAAGATTCTCCCAGTCTTTTTGGCCTTCTTTTTTAACCAATAAACATTTTTGAGGCGCTACACCAACACAGTCCGCTTCTTCGGAAGCTACTGTTAATCGTATCACATCACTTTTGCTACAGGATGCAAATAGAAAAAGGGATACTGCTAAATACATTAGGTTTCTAAACATACTATTTGATTTTAAAGTTAATGACTTGTGGATTTTGCCAGTGTCCAAGTTTGTTTCGGGCTATCTGGCGGTGTAGTGAAGTGAATATATATTACAAATATAGTTATTTTTGTTAAAAAAATCGTGTTAAATTTTAAAATCATGCCATAAAAAAAGGGCTATCTCTTTTGAGACAGCCCTTTTACTATGTTTTTTTTGGATCTTATAAGTGAATCACTTCTCCGTAAGCATCAGCAACAGCTTCCATCACAGCCTCACTCATGGTTGGGTGTGGGTGGATTGCTTTTAGGATTTCGTGACCGGTAGTTTCCAGTTTACGAGCCACAACAGCTTCAGCGATCATGTCGGTTACACCGGCACCAATCATATGGCAACCTAACCATTCACCATATTTAGCGTCGAAAATAACTTTTACAAAACCGTCTGGCGTACCGGCTGCTTTGGCTTTACCGGAAGCAGAGAACGGGAATTTACCCACTTTGATTTCAAATCCTTTTTCTTTGGCTTGTTTTTCGGTCATACCAACAGAAGCAATTTCAGGAGTAGCATAGGTACATCCCGGAACATTTCCGTAATCGATTGGTTCTACGTGTAAACCGGCAATTTTTTCCACACAAAGGATTCCTTCAGCAGAAGCAACGTGTGCCAATGCCTGACCCGGAACCACGTCACCGATAGCATAATAACCCGGAACATTGGTTTGGTAATAGGCGTTAACAAGGATTTTATCTCTGTCGGTAGCGATACCCACTTCTTCCAATCCGATATTTTCGATGTTGGATTTGATACCTACTGCAGAAAGTACGATATCGGCTTCCAGAATTTCTTCTCCTTTAGCGGTTTTTACCGTTGCTTTTACGCCGTTTCCAGTAGTGTCTACTTTTTCAACAGAAGCATTGGTCATGATTTTGATACCGGCTTTTTTAAGCGAACGCTCAAATTGTTTTGAGATATCTTCGTCTTCAACCGGAACGATATTTGGCATAAACTCTACGATGGTTACATCTGTTCCCATAGCGTTGTAAAAATGTGCAAATTCTACTCCGATAGCTCCGGAACCGACTACGATCATTGATTTTGGTTGTTCCGGTAATGTCATTGCCTGACGGTATCCGATTACTTTTTTACCATCTTGCGGCAAGTTTGGTAATTCACGGGAACGCGCACCGGTAGCGATAATAATATGATCGGCAGTATACTCGGTTACTTTTCCGTCTTTATCGGTTACATCTACTTTTTTACCCGGTTTTACTTTTCCAAAACCATCGATTACATCGATTTTATTTTTTTTCATCAGGAACTGAACACCTTTGCTCATTCCTTCAGCAACACCACGGCTACGGTTGATCACAGCTCCGAAATCTTTGTCGAATTCGTTAACCGTTAATCCATAGTCGGAAGCATGTTTTAGGTAATCAAAAACCTGAGCCGATTTTAATAACGCTTTTGTTGGAATACATCCCCAGTTCAAGCAGATACCTCCCAAGTTTTCTTTTTCAATAACGGCTACTTTAAAGCCCAATTGTGAAGCTCTGATGGCCGTTACATAACCACCTGGCCCGCTTCCTAAAACAATAATATCGTATTTCATAAATGTATAATTTCAAATGAATTTTCTGCGTACGAAAATAGGGATTTATTTGTTTTCTGAAAAGATTAATGCGATCAAATTTCAAAATATCCCGAAAATGAACCCGCTAAAAATAGTGTATTTCTATTTTTAAGGCTAAATGACTGTCGATTTTTTAATTTTTTTACTCAGAATAGCTGGTTTGCCACTTATTCTGTAACGGCAAACTGTGAGTAATACAGGTTTTTGTAGAACCCGTTATCCTTGTTTAACAATTGATAATGGGTACCTTCTTCTACGATTTCCCCTTTGTCCATTACAATGATTTTATCGGCGTTGATAATCGTTGCCAGTCGGTGTGCAATTACGATAGACGTTCTTCCTTTGGTGATCGTTTCCGTCGCTTTCTGAATGAGTTCTTCCGAATAGGTATCGATTGAAGAAGTGGCTTCATCGAGAATCAGAACACTTGGGTTGCTTACATAGGCCCGTAAAAAAGCAATCAACTGTCGCTGACCGGATGATAGCATAATACCGCGTTCTTTTACGTTATAATCGTAATCTCCCGGCAAACTCATAATAAAGTCGTGCGCCCCGATTTTCTGAGCGGCAAGAATAACATCCTCACGGCTGATCGCCGGATTGTATAGTGTAATATTGTTCAAAATCGAATCGGCAAATAAGAAGACATCCTGTAATACGATGGCGATTTGTTTCCGTAGACTTCCGATTGTAAATTCGGTTATAGGCGTATTATCAATAGTGATGGTACCGCTGTC
This sequence comes from Flavobacterium sp. CAU 1735, assembly GCF_039888695.1. Lineage (NCBI taxonomy): Bacteria > Pseudomonadati > Bacteroidota > Flavobacteriia > Flavobacteriales > Flavobacteriaceae > Flavobacterium > Flavobacterium sp. CAU 1735. The sequence continues at coordinate 1,334,141 of NZ_JBDQQQ010000001.1, forward strand.
GATTTCGTAAAAACGGTTCAGTAAGTTAATAATTGTAGACTTACCGGCTCCGGTTGCACCCACAATGGCTATAGTTTCGCCCGCATTGACCTTAAGATTGATCCCTTTTAAAACTTCTTCTCCTTCGATATAACTGAAACGAACATTTTCAAAACGAATATCTCCTTTAAAATGCGTGGCTTCCACGGTTCCGGAAGTTTGCAGATGATCATCAATGTCCAATACTTCAAAAACCCTTTCGGCTGCGATGATACCCATTTGCATCACGTTGAATTTATCCGCAATCTGTCGTAACGGGTTAAATAACATATTGATCAACATTGTATAAGCAAACAAATCCCCAAAAGTGGTGGCGTTATCACCGCTGATGATGTTTAGACCGCCATACCAGATAATACACCCTAAAGTCACAGACGATACAATATCGGCTATCGGGAAAAAGATCGAGTTATACAGGATATTTTTTAACCAGGCATCGTTGTGTTTTTGGTTGATCACTTTAAATTTTTCATATTCAATCGCCTCGCGGTTAAAAAGTTGTACGATCTTCATTCCAGTAACGCGTTCCTGAACAAACGTATTTAGATTACCCACCTGATTTCGTACTTCTTCGAAAGCGATTTTCATTTTTTGCTGGAAAACACGGGTCGCATATAATAATATAGGCATACCCAGAATAACGATACAGCTGAGTTTCCAGTTCATATAAAACATAATACCCAGAATGACCACCATTTTTAGCAGATCACTGACAATCATAAACAGCCCCTGACTGAAAATACTGGCAATCGACTCGATATCGGAAACGGAACGGGTTACCAGTTTTCCTACCGGTTCGTTGTCGAAATATTTCATCTTGAAGTTGCTGATATGACGGAACAGTTTTTCGCGGATATCTTTTACAATATCCTGTCCGAGCCAGTTGGCCCAGTACACAAAATAAAACTGCGAAGCCACCTCAAACAGTAATATCACCGCCATCAGCAGGATAAAAAGCAGGAGTCCTTTGGAATCGTGTGTTGTCAGATAACGGTCTACCGTTTCTTTTAACATATAGGGGCGTAATGCGGCAAATATCGATAGTGATATCGCCCAGGCAATAACAGCGTTAAACCGTCCCTGATAGGGTTTAGCAAAACGCATTACTTTTTTTAAAGAAATAGATTTTATGGCTTTCATAGGGAATGGCGCTCTTGTATATAGGGATAAACAACCCGGGTGAGATAAAGTCCGTGTGCCGGAACGGAAAAGCCGGCTTTACTACGGTTTTTACTTTCGATTATTTGTCGGAATTCGTCCAATGTTGTTTTCCCAAGTCCTATATTAATTAAAGTTCCCACTATGGCGCGGACCATGTTTCGCAAAAAACGGTCGGCACTAATGGTAAACACTAATTTTGTACCGTTTTGTTGCCAATGGGCTTCGGTAATGGTGCAGTTAAAGGTGCGCACATCGGTATGTACTTTCGAAAAGCACTCGAAGTCGGTATAGTCAAACAGCAATTGCGAAGCTTTATTCATGGCTTCCACGTTTAGTGGATGGAAATGGAACCAGCTACCTTCGTTTTCAAAGGGATCTTTAAAAAGATGGATATGGTATTCGTAGGTTCTGCCGGTGGCGTCGAAACGGGCATGGGCTTCGTCATGTAGCGGGATAAAGCGGTAAACGGCAATATCTTTCGGCAAAAACGAATTTAATTTTTGTACCCAGCGATCCGAATCCAAAATTTGGTCAAAATCAAAATGGGCATACATTTGCCGTGCGTGCACACCAGTATCGGTTCTTCCGGCTCCAACAAGTTCGATCTCCTGTTTCAATAAAAGCGATAAGGCTTTATTTAGCGTTTCCTGTACCGATATGGCATCCGGCTGATACTGCCAGCCATGATAATTCTTCCCGTTATAAGCGAATTCTATGAAGTACCTCAAAGTTCAATTTCCAGATTAATACAAAAAGAACAAAGATACGGGAATTCGAGAACTGACAAATTTGAAAATACCATAATTTTAAGTTAAAACACGGTTAAGTATGATTATTTTTGTGGGAATTACTAGAAGTACGTGCCACGCTAAAAAAGACTCGTTGTGAAAAAGATTTTACTGCTTTCGGATACGCACAGCCATATGGATGCGACCATTTTAAAATATGTAGACCAGGCCGATGAAGTCTGGCATGCCGGCGATATCGGCGATTTGTCCGTTACCGATGCGATAAAAGAACGCAAACCGTTGCGTGCCGTTTATGGAAACATTGATGATGGAAAAGCCCGATTGGAGTTTCCGTTACACAATCGTTTTTTCTGTGAAGGTGTGGATGTTTGGATCACGCATATTGGCGGTTATCCGGGAAAATACAATCCGGCGATCCGTACGGAAATCAAAAACAATCCGCCGAAATTATTTATTTGCGGACACTCGCATATTTTAAAAGTACAATTCGATAAAGAACTGAATTTGTTGCATATGAATCCCGGTGCGGCCGGAACGCATGGATTTCACCAGATGCGTACGATGTTGCGGTTTGAGATCGATGGCGATAAAATTCAGAAACTGGAAGTAATCGAAATCGGGAAAAGAGGCTGATTTAATCCGGAAGTTCCACTTTCATATAGATTAGCGTCCCGGTATTCGGTTTGGAATTAATCGTGATGCTTCCTTTCATACTTCTTATCCGGGCTTTGATCTGCGTTAGTCCGAAACCTTCTTTGTGTTCGGTTTTTTTGGTATCAAAACCAGCACCGTTGTCTTCCACATTGATAAAAAGCTGGTTGTTGTTTTGTTCGACCGAAATAAAAGCTTTTGACGCCTGACTGTGTTTGATGATGTTGTTGAGTAATTCGGCTACGATAAAATACATCTTCATTTCGAATTCACTGTTATACCGGATGTCTTTAGCGATATGATTGGTGAATTCAAACTGGATAAGGGTATTGGAATTTTTCTCGCATAAATCCTGTAAAGCCGACAAGAGGCCGAGTTTTTCGAGTACCGGCGGAATCAGTGTATGCGACAGATCACGGATTTTATCGTGTGCTTCTTTAATGATGGCTTTGGTTTTGATAAGCTCAGGCGACGATTCGTCCAGATGGTTGGTTTCGTAGGCCATTAAATGCAAACTGGCCGACGATAGCAAGGCGCTGATGCTGTCGTGGAGAATCCCGGCAATTCGTTTTCGTTCGAACTCCTGTCCGTCAATCGTTGCATTGATAATATTTTGCTGGATTTTATTGTTCACATCTTTGAGTTTATTTTTTTGTTTCAAACGCATATTCTGGTAAAAGAAATAGAAGAGAATACTACAAAAGGCAAACAGCGTAATAAAAATATACAGTAGCTTTTTGTTGCGGGCTTCTTTGTCTTTTAGCAGCTGTTCTTTGGTTTTATAGGTGTCTTCAATTTTGTAAATCTTGTATTTTGTTTCCGTATCCCGTAATTCCGAACTCACTCTTTCGTTAAACAACGCATCCGTGTTATCGATGTATTTGTTCAGATAAATATTCGCCTTCTGAAAGTCGTTCATTTTTTCGTAGACATACGACAGGTTCAGATACGTATCGGAAGTCGACAGGGAAGTGGTATCGTTTGGTTTTGACGCCAGAATTTCTAAAAACAGGTTTTCGGCTTTTTTGTAATTCTTTTCAACTTCCAGATAATAATAGGCGATATTGTTGCGGGTATTGTTTAGACTGTTTAAATTTTGCGAAGCCTCGGCGTATAGTAACGTGGTGTCCAGGTATTTTTTGGCTTTTTCGTATTCTTTTGTTTTAAGATAATAGGCGGCATAGTTGCTGTAGCCAATATATTTCTGATGATTGGTACCGTTGTTTTTGGCAATATGCAAAATGCGCTTCATATAAAAACGAGCGCTGTCCAGATTGTTTTTTTCGGCAAAAATTTTAAAAAGACCTTGTTGCGCCCAGGCCGATAACGTATCGTTTTCCTGTGCATAGGCACTTTTTTCGCTTTTTCGGAGGTAATATACCGCTTGTTTGATGTTTTTAGTTTGTTCGAAACAAATTCCGATATGTTTTAAAATAATGGCTTCCTGTAGGTTAAGTTGCTCTTTTTCGGCAATCTGAAGCGCGTTAAATAGTATTGTTGTTGCCTTGGAATAATCTTTCAGGCGGGTGTATATCTGCGCTTTATGAATGCTTTTATGACATAATTCGGTATAATTTTTATCGCGGTATAATAGCTCCGATTCCCGTTGCAGGTATCGCAATGCTTTTAGTTCCTGATGACGCTCCAGATAATAATCGGTCGAGTCGCTACCGCTTGGGATTTGCCCCCAAAAAGTGCCACTATACAGGAGAATAAAAAATACGATACTATTTTTCAATATCAGATCTCGATTACAATTTTAGGTTTGGTGGCGGTAACACCGTCTTCCGTTTGGGTTACGTCGATTTTTAATTGATCATTATACGGTATAATCGTTTCATTACGGGTAATGAAGTTGGGTGATGGCTTTTGAGCCATACTCAGGATGATATCGATATGATTTTTGGATGTTGCACTATCAAAATAGTAGGTATAGCTGCAATTGTCCGGGAAAGTGATCAACAGATCAAACGAATTGTTTCCATTGTCACGCACTTCATGTTTTTTTAGTAAGGCCATAGTGATGTAGATTTATTGGTTAATCAGATTGTTACGTATAGCAAATTTTACAAGTCCTATGGTATTTTTTACGTTTAATTTTTTGATTAGGTTTTTACGGTGGGTTTCAACGGTATTGGTACTGATAAAAAGCACTTCGCTGATTTCTTTACCGCTGTATTCTTTGGAAATTAGTTTTAAGATTTCAAGTTCCCGGTCGGTTATTAAGAGTAACAGATCGCTGTTGTCGATCGATTTATCGTTTCCGATTCCGGTAAATGACAGGAATATTTTTTCCCGTATGGCTTTGGAATAATATTCTTCGCCTTTGCTGACACAAGTGATGGCATCCACGATATTTTCGCTGGCGCATTGTTTGGTGAGATAGCCTTTGGCGCCCAATTGGATTACTTCTTTGATCAATTTTACATCGTCATAACTCGACAAAACAATCACGTGACAGGGAAATCCTTTCTGAGCAAACTCTTTTAAGACTTCGATACCGTCTTTGCATGGCATGTTAATGTCGATAACCAGAACATCTACCGACTGGGTATAGATTTTATCCAATAATTCGCTTCCGTTAAGGGAATAGCCAACGACCTCAAAATTCTTGTTTGTTTTTAATACAGCAAGAATTCCTTCGATTAGCACCAGGTGGTCATCGGCAAGGTGAATACGTATTTTATCATTCATTGCTGTTATTTTTAATCAAATTTAATATTAATTGTGTTATATTTTTATTTTTAATTCAATTAATTAAGGATGATATTGTGAATAAACGATAAAAGGAATAAAATAAACGATGATTGGTTTGTCGTTAAAATAAAAAAACCGGATCAAAACTGATCCGGTTTTTTAACGCACTAATAAACTAAGATGATAGGTTTATCGTAATCGATCTACAGATTTTACAAGATCTTCATCCTTCTTGATGGCTTTATTGGCTAAGACCAAAAAAACGATAGAAACAATAGGAAGAAACATCCCAATACCTTTCTCAGAAACTTGCGTTTCTCCAGATAAATTTAGTGAGCGATACACAAATAATCCTAGTAATATAACGTTTGATATCATATTTAACCGGTTCATAACAAACTGGTTTTGTCTGTTTTTATAACTAAAGATACTAATCAACGAAAGCGTTGTGCTTAAACCGAAAAGCGATACATAAACCAGATTGGTCATGAAAAATACTTTTTCACCGGCAGGATTTGTCCAAAGCGGAAAAACAAAAGGTAGTATTCCCGAGAAGACAAAAGCGATAAAAAGGTATACGGTTTGAATTCGTTGTAACATTGTGATCTGAAATTGTTGAGCAAAAATAGCATTTCTTTTTTTAAAAAATAGGATATGAAACAAAATAAATTCGTATTATTGCATAGTCAAACCGTAAGTACTTCATTTTGCGGTTCTTTCATTTCACAAAAATATACTACCCAAATTTAGATCTACATTACATTTAATTTAACTAGAAAACGATTCATGTTTGATATTTCTGTATTAAAAGAAATGAAGCTCGCTGAGCTTCAAGAGATTGCGAAGATTGCTAAAATTAATAAGTATCGAAACCTAAAGAAAGACGAATTAATTTATCAGATTCTAGATCATCAGGCAACAAACCCGGAAGTTGTAAAACCAGCTTTAAAAGAAGAGACGCCTGCGGCAGAGGGTAAAATTAAAAGAGCAAGAATAGCAAAACCACAAAGGGAAACTAAAAAAGAAAGCAATCCGCTTCCTGTTGCAGTTAAAGAGACCAATGTAAAGGCAGAAGCAGTAATTGCGGCCCCGAAAGAAACAGAAGTGATCCCTTCAGAACAAAACAAAGAAAAAGCAACTCCGGAAGTTACAGAACCGAAAAAGGAGAATAGCTTTACCAAGAAAAAAGAATTCCAGCAAAAACAGCGCTTTACAAAAGATAATAATTCCAAAACGCCAGCGCAACCACAGGCAAACGCATCTCAACAGCAATCCCGCCAGCAAAATCAGGAAGAAAACCCAACCGAGGGTGTAACTGAAAAACCACAAACCAATACCAATCAGGGGAATTCCCAAAATCAGAATACCAATCCAAACCAGAAAAACAAAAAACAAAATTTCAGAGAACCGGATTATGAGTTCGACGGAATTATTGAAAGTGAAGGTGTATTGGAAATGATGCCGGACGGTTACGGATTTTTACGTTCTTCGGATTATAATTACCTGGCTTCTCCGGATGATATTTACCTGTCGCAATCCCAGATTCGTCTGTTTGGATTAAAAACGGGAGATACGGTAAAAGGAGTGGTGCGTCCGCCAAAAGAAGGAGAGAAATATTTCCCGTTGGTACGCGTATTAAAAATCAACGGACATGACCCTCAGGTGGTTCGTGATCGTGTTTCTTTTGAACATTTGACGCCTTTATTCCCGGAAGAAAAATTCAAATTGGCAGAAAAACAAAGTACGATTTCAACACGTATTATCGATTTGTTTTCACCTATCGGAAAAGGACAGCGTGGTATGATTGTAGCGCAGCCTAAAACGGGTAAAACAATGCTTTTAAAAGATATTGCGAATACCATTGCAGCCAATCACCCGGAAGCGTATCTGATTGTATTGCTTATTGATGAACGTCCGGAAGAGGTTACCGATATGCAACGCAGTGTACGCGGAGAAGTAATTGCGTCTACTTTTGATGAACCGGCAGAACGTCACGTAAAAGTGGCCAATATTGTATTGGAAAAAGCAAAACGTTTGGTAGAATGCGGACATGATGTTGTAATCCTTTTGGATTCGATTACACGTCTGGCGCGAGCGTACAATACGGTTCAGCCTGCGTCCGGTAAGGTATTGAGTGGTGGTGTTGATGCCAATGCGCTTCAGAAGCCAAAACGTTTCTTCGGAGCGGCTCGTAATATCGAAAACGGAGGTTCTTTAAGTATCATTGCTACAGCATTAACCGAAACCGGATCTAAAATGGATGAAGTGATCTTCGAAGAATTTAAAGGTACCGGTAATATGGAGCTTCAATTGGATAGAAAAATTGCAAACAAACGTATTTTCCCGGCTATCGATCTAACATCATCCAGTACGCGTCGTGATGACTTGTTGTTGGATGAAGCAACGATTCAGCGTATGTGGATTATGCGTAAATACCTGGCGGATATGAATCCGGTAGAAGCAATGGATTTTATCAACGACCGATTTAAGAAAACCCGAAACAACGAAGAGTTCCTGATTTCGATGAATGACTAACGAACAGGAAATAATTAAATATAAAAAAGGCTGCTTTAAATCTGAAGCAGCCTTTTTTATTTGGTTTTAACACCTGTCAGGTTTATTTTATTACGCGGTTGTATCTTGTTTTTTAGCGCGGATCAATAGGATAAGGCCTACAATGATAAAAGGAATACTTAACCACTGACCGGTTGAGAATAGTCCTAATTCGTTTTCGAAACCACCCTGGCTTTCTTTTACGTATTCTACGATAAAACGTACCGTCCAAAGTAATACCAGGAATAAACCGAACAGGAAGCCCAGTTTTTCGCGTACATTCGTTTTCCAGTATAGGAAGAACAGGATCAGGAATACAAAAATATACCCGAATGCTTCGTATAACTGTGCCGGGTGTTTAGGGATTACATTTTCCAATAACGGTGCAAATTGCGGGTTACTTTCGATGGCTTTATAAGCTTCGGTGGCGTTGTTGATATTGGTTAAACGCATGGCTTCGCCCGGAGTATATTTGTCCTGAATAAAACGGATTCCCAAAGAGGAAGCGGTTTCGTGGCCTACGATTTCGGAATTGAAAAAGTTACCCAAACGAACAAAGATACCACCACAGGTAACCGGAATAATGATACGGTCTAAAATCCATAATATTGGTTTGTGGATGATTTTTTTGCTGTAGTAGTACATTACCAGGATAATAGCGATAGCAGCACCGTGGCTGGCCAATCCGGCGAATCCGGTAAATTCGAAATGCGGTTCAAAACGGAACGGCAATAAAATTTCCAGTTTGTGATCTTTAAAATAATCCCAATCGTAGAAAAATACATGTCCCAGTCGGGCGCCGATTAACGTAGCGAATACGGTATAAATAAAAAGAGAGTCCAGTTTTTCGATTGGAATGTTTTCTCTTTCGTAGATATGTTTCATAATGTACCATCCTAATCCAAAGGCAATTACAAACATCAGGCTGTAATAACGAACGGTAAAAAAGCCTAAATCAATTCCGTGTGAAGGATTCCAGACGAATTGTAAAGCGTGTGTCATCATAGTATTATGTGCTTATATTTTGGTAAAAATAGAGAAATGTGAGCGAACCATACTCATATTTAAGGGAAATTTAAAGATTAAATCACGGAACGGGATTGTAACCTTTTCCGCCCCAGGGATTGCAACTGATAATTCTTTTTGCGGCCAGCCAACTCCCTTTAAAAAGTCCGTGTTTTTGCAACGCTTCGAGGGAATATTGCGAACAGGTAGGCGAATAACGGCAAACCGAGGGTGTGAAAGGGGAGATTGCAACCTGATAAAAACGGATGATCCAGATAAAAGGTGTGATGAGTATTTTTCGAATGGTCATGGGTGTTTAAAATAAAAATGATGAAGTTGGAAGCTTCATCATTTTGGTTGTATATTTTTAGTTTAACGAGAAGGAAGTGCCTTCTTTTCCGTCTTTTAATTGAATGCCTAAGGCAATTAACTGATCCCGGATCTGATCGGATAGTGCAAAGTTTTTGTTGGCTCTGGCTTCGTTTCGCATACCGATCAACATGTTGATTACGCCTTCCAGTTTTCCGTTTTCGGCATCATCTGCTTTTTCATTTTTCAGACCTAAAACGTCAAATACAAAAGCTTTTATCGCTTTTTTAAATTGCTCCAGATCGGTCGCGTTTAAACTTTCTTTACCGTCTTTTAGTAAGTTGATATACCGAACGGCTTCGAAAAGCTGTGCGATCAGGATCGGACTGTTAAAATCGTCATTCATGGCGTCATAACAAGCCTGTTTCCAGCTATTGATGTCTAATGTAGACGTTGCTTCCGGTTGGATGTTTTCTAACGAGTCGATCGCTTCCATTAATCGGTTAAAACCTTTTTCGGAGGCCAATATCGCTTCGTCCGAAAAGTCAAGGATGCTTCTGTAATGTGCCTGAAGGATAAAGAAACGGGCTACGGCTGGTGAAAAAGCTTTGCTTAAAACCGTGTTTTCGCCCGAAAATAATTCTCTTGGAAGAATGTTGTTTCCGGTCGATTTAGCCATTTTTTTACCGTTTAGCGTAAGCATATTGGCATGCATCCAGTAATTTACCGGTGAATGACCAGTACAAGCTTCGTTTTGTGCGATTTCACATTCGTGGTGTGGGAATTTTAAATCCATTCCGCCACCGTGGATATCGAATTTTTCGCCCAGGTATTTGGTACTCATTGCGGTACATTCCAAATGCCATCCCGGAAATCCGTCGCCCCATGGTGAAGGCCAACGCATGATGTGTTGCGGCTCGGCATTTTTCCACAAAGCAAAATCCTGCGGATTCTTTTTGTCCGACTGACCGTCAAGGTCGCGGGTGTTGGCAATCATATCGTCGATATTACGACCACTCAGGATTCCGTAGTGGTGCGATTCGTTGAATTTAACCACGTCAAAATAAACGGAACCGTTTACCACATAGGCAAAGCCGTTGTCGATTATCTGTTTGATAATCTCAATCTGTTCGATGATATGCCCGGTGGCAGTCGGTTCGATACTAGGCGTCAGGTTGTTGAAAAGCTCTAGAATCTGGTGAAAATCCACCGTATATTTTTGTACTACTTCCATCGGTTCGATCTGGTCGATACGTGCTTTTTTGGCGATTTTGTCTTCACCATCATCTTCATCGTCAACCAAATGTCCAACATCGGTAATATTACGTACATAGCGTACTTTAAACCCAAGATGCTTTAAATAACGATAGATTAAATCAAAAGAGATAAAAGTTCTACAATTTCCCAAATGTACATTGCTGTAAACCGTTGGTCCACAAACATACATTCCGACATTTCCCTCGTGAATAGGAGTGAAAAGTTCTTTTTCCCCGGAAAGAGAATTGTAAATCTTCAAATTCTGATTTTGATATAATTGCATCGTATACTATTTGTTGTTTGATTTATTTAATTGTCTAAAATAGCAAATTAAAATTGAGTGTCCAGCTTAATATAGTCTAAAAACTCGCGGCGTACCTTGTCTTCTTTGAATTTTCCGCCAAATTCGGCCGTAACGGTACTACTTTCGATATCGCGGATTCCACGTGAATTAACGCATAGGTGTTTGGCATCGATAACACAGGCTACATCCTGCGTATTTAGTACGCGTTGTAATTCCTGTACAATCTGAATCGTTAAACGCTCCTGAACCTGTGGTCTTTTAGCGAAATAATCGACAATACGGTTCATTTTGGATAATCCCACTACGGTACCGTTGGAGATATAGGCTACGTGCGCACGACCTACGATAGGTAATAAGTGGTGTTCACAGGTTGAATATACTGTGATGTTTTTTTCAACCAGCATTTCGCCGTATTTGTATTTATTGTCGAAAGTAGAAGATCCCGGTTTTTTCGCAGGATTTAATCCGCCGAAAATTTCTTTTACAAACATTTTAGCAACACGGTTTGGTGTTCCTTTCAGGCTATCGTCGGTTAAATCCAATCCTAAAGTATTTAGGATGCTTTCAACGTCTTTTTTGATAGCATTTATTTTTTCTTCATCGGATATTTCAAAAGCATCAGGACGTAATGGTGTTTCAGCGCTGGATGCGATGTGATTGTCGCCCATTTCGTCGTGCAAATCATCATTATGGATCATTATGTGGAATTTTAAAGTAAAAAAATTAGCTGCAAAGATAACTAATAAACTTGATTTTGTATTCGGATTCCTACTGTAAATTGTGTTTTAAATGTTAATCATTTAATAAAATAAAAAAAGGTTAAACAAAATGCTTAACCTTATTATATGAGAAATAGTTTTGAGAACTATTCTTAGTTTTTACAAGAACCGTCACTTTTTAAGAAAGTGGTACAGTAGTCACTCCAGGAATAACACATCCATTGAGAAGTCACACCTTTATTATCAATAACTCTCCAACGGAACCATTTTGATGACAATAAGCTTAAGGTTAGGGGAGAAGTAAAAATGTAATCGTTGTTAGATCTTGTGAAATTGCTCGCATACTGGCTGTCGGTAGACTTGAAGAATACTGGTTTTTCCAGATATTCGGATGGGTTGATACCGCAAGCATTGTTTTGTACCTCGATAGTGTATCCTTGTGTTAAATCCTGCGTAGTTGTAACTTTCAATATCGCGTTTGAATCCGAGTTAACGGAAGTCAGTGTAAAAGGAGACTTTGCGCTTTGAGCGGATAAAGAGGTGATGAATAATAGAAATAATCCTATAATACTTTTGGAATAAAATTGTTTCATAATGAAATTTCAGGTTGGTTAAGTTTGTAAAACTATAAAAAAAAACGAATAATTATCAATGTAACAAAATTATTTAACTAGATGCTTTATTTTTGTTATGGTATTTTGCTGGAAATGTTAATTTTTGTAATTGATGATGTTTTTTACACTAATAAAGTTAATTGTTTCTTAATTTTATGTAAATTTCGCGTTCCAAAAAACTAATTATAATGAGAAATAATTACCTGTTATTGTTATTATTTTGCATTTTCTCGGTCAATATGTTTGCGCAAGCGCCTGGTTGTGCGAACGTTCACGGGGGAGATGTGAATGGTAATCCTGTCTCTCCGATCTGTAATCCGGGGGATTGTAGGAATCTTACAGCAACATTTTTACAAACCGGAGGGACCAATACGTATGCGGTTGCCTCGGTACCTTATGCGCCACCATTTCCGTTTACCGGCGGAACAGGTGTTTCAGTAAACACTGATGACGTTTGGTCGAATGCCATTTCACTTCCTTTCAAGTTCTGTTATTTCGGAGTAAATTACACAACTTGTTATATCGGATCAAATGGAATTATTTCATTTAATCCGCAAACAGGGGGGGCATTTTGTGATTATGCGATACCAAACGCGCAGCTGCCAACAACGTCAGCAGGAATGCATCGTAATGCCATCATGTTGTATCAGGATATTGATCCGCGTTTTACGAGACCTGCTAACCAACCACAAATTACTGTTAACTATCAAGTGTTAGGAACGTATCCTTGTCGATCACTTGTTGTTAACTTTACCAATGTACCTTATTATAGCAGCGGAAATGATAGTCATGTTGATAATACTTTTCAGATCGTATTATATGAAACTACAAATGCAATTGAGTTTTATGTAAAAGCAAGACCAAATCCAAGTCCTACGGTTTCTTCTCCTATTAATGGAGGAAGAGTTGTTTTAGGTATCCAGAATGCTGCGGGTACTGTAGGATTTACACCTCCTGGTAGAAATACAGGAACCTGGACCGTTACCACTCCGGAGGCATGGCGTTTTACACCGTCAGGACCGTCTAACGTAACTTTCCAATGGTTGGATGCTACGGGAGCACCTATTAGTAATAGTACTTCGGTAACTGTTTGTCCTACTGTTAATACATTTTATACAGCCGAAGCAACTTATACCGCTTGTGACGGAACAAAAACAATTGTACGGGATAATGTACCAGTAACCGTTAGTGATTTTGATATTAACGAACCAGATGATTTAAATAAATGTCCGGACGACACAAGTTGTTGGGATTTAACACATAATAATGCTGTTGTATTGGGTACCTTAAACCCGGCAGATTATGTGGTGACCTATTATCCGACTCAGGCTGATGCCGAAAATGAATTTAACTGGATTAATGATCCAACGTGTTATAATCCGGTTGCCGGAAATAACTTCGTATATGTAAGGGTGAATGATCCGAATTCGGATTGTCATAAAATCAAAGAATTTGAATTGATTCGCGGTGGATCAACACCTCCTGCATTTACGCAGATTGGACCACTTTGTTTAAATACACCACCACCAACATTACCTACAACTTCCAATGATGGAGTTACAGGTTCATGGAGTCCGCTAACAGTAAGTACGAGTGCAGTAGGTACGACTACGTATACTTTTACACCGGATCCGGCACAATGTTCAAGTGTTACAACTATGGATATTCAGGTGATTGCTGAACCAACGGCAACTATTACCGGATCGACCATCTGTGAGAATACTTCAGGTACTCTTACTGTGACCGGTACACCTAATGCATCTGTAGATTATTCAGTAGGAGGAACTACAACGACAATTACTTTGGATGCTTCAGGATCGGCTACTATTACAACACCGGTTTTAACAGCTACAACTACTTATACATTAGTGAGCGTAACATCGGCAGGAACAACGCCATGTACAAAAACATTAAATACATCGGCTGATGTAACGGTTCTTCCATTACCAACAGCTACTATTAGTGGAACTACTACAATCTGTGCCAACCAGACGGCAGTTATCAGCTTTAACGGTACACCGGGAGCAACTGTAAACTACGATGTTGACGGATCTGCAGGAAGCGTTACGTTAAATGCCTCTGGAAACGGATCGGTAACAACGCCACCATTAACAGTTAATAGTACCTATACATTAGTGAGTGTAATTACAAATGGTACAACACCACAATGTAGTCAGCCAGTAACCGGAAGTGCAACTGTTACGGTTGCAGCACAACCAACAGCTACTATTTCAGGAAGTACAACAATCTGTTCTGGTGATACAGCGGTATTAACGTTCAACGGAACACCAAATACAATTGTTACCTATAATAATGGTACCGCTAATGCAACGGTAACTTTAGATACTGCCGGAGACGGAAGTGTTACAGTAGGACCATTAACAGCAACTACAACGTATAATTTAGTAAGCGTAAGCACTCAGGGTACTTCTCCATGTGTTGAGACCTTAACCGGTAGTGCAACAATTACGGTAAACCCATTACCAACAGCGACAATCAGTGCACCGGCATTAATTTGTTCTGGTGACACGGCTGTAGTAACGTTTACAGGCCCAGCGAACGGAACTGTTACGTATAGTGACGGAACGACTCAGACGACTATCAACCTTGATGCAGCGGGTCAGGCAACAATTACAACTCCTGTATTAACCGCACCGGCTACTTATAGCCTGGTTAGTGTAAGTACAGCAGGACCTTTGGTATGTACCCGAAACATCAGTACATCGGTAACGATCGGAGTTAAAGATCTACCGGTAGCGACAGTAACAGGACCTGCTTCGGTATGTTCGGGAAGTACTGCGAACATCGTATTCAACGGAACACCAAATGCTACGGTAACCTATACTATTGGAACCGATCCAACTCAGTTTACCATTACTTTAAACAGTGCCGGAACCGCTACAGTTGCAACAGCAGCATTAACCGGACCGGTTACGTATACTTTGGTAAGCGTACAAAGTAACGGTACGCCAAACTGTAGTCAACCACAAACAGCGAGCCATACGGTAACTACAGTAGTAGCACCAACTATTTTCAACCCGACTCCACTAGAAGTTTGTAACTCCAACTACGACGACGGAATTGAAACATTTGACTTAAGCGTTAAAATTGCAGAAATCACCGGAGGTGACCCTAACTTAACGGTAACCTTCCACGAAACACCGGAAGATGCTCAATTAGGAAACTATCCGATTACGATGCCGTTATACACGAACATCAACCCGCATACACAAATTATTTACATCCGTGTTGTAAACACCGGAGTAAACGCATGTGCTTCTTTCAGTACTTTAACTTTAATTGTTAATGAAAGACCACGTATTGTAGTAGGGGATATCACCGATTACGAATTATGTGAAACCAGTACTCCTGGTGACGGATTTGAAATCTTCAACCTTACCACCAAAGACGCAGAAGCGATCAATGGTCAGGCAGGAGTAAACGTAACCTACTATACCACCGAAGCAGATGCATTAGCAGGAACTAGCCCTATTACAGGAGCGGCAGCCTACACGAATGCTTCGAACCCGCAAACAATCTGGTACCAGTTGAAAAACGCATCAGGCTGTATCGCAGTAGGATCTTTCGATCTAATCGTAAATCCACTACCAACCGTACCAAGCCCGGTACCGGCATACACCTTGTGTGATTACACCGGACAGGCGTTATACGAACAATTCGATCTATCGACTAAGATTCCGGAAATCATCGGAACCACAACCGGATTGGAAGTTAAATTCTATAAGACACAAGTTTTAGCAGAAGCCGGAACAGCCGGAACCGAATTACCAACGTTATACACCAATGAAGTTGCTACAGTACAAACCATCTTTGTACGTGTGACCAACAGTACAACGAGATGTTATGCGGTAACTGCAATGGACTTACGGGTGGAGCCACTACCAGTATTGGTAATGCCAACAACACCGGTAACTACATGTGACGGAACTAACAACGACGGAATCGGAGATTTTGACTTAACAACCTTAATTCCGGGTATGTTAAGTGGTGAAGCTAACGTAGTATTAAGCTTCCACGAAACACAACAAAATGCAGAAAACGGATTATTCCCAATCACCGTTCAGCCATACCAAAACATCAACCCTTGGACACAAACCCTATGGGTATTGGCAACCAATACGGTAACGGGATGTAAGAGCGTATACTCATTCAATTTACTAGTGCAACCGGCACCAATTATGCCAACACTATTAGACCTTGATGAGTGTGATACGGATTCGAATCCGCATGATAACCAAACCACATTTGATTTAACAGTACACACGGCCACAATCCTTGCAGCTCAAACCGGACCTGCATCGGATTATGTAGTGAACTACTATATCTCAGAAACCAATGCGCAGAATGGTACACCATTTATCGTATCCAATGGAAACTTTATCGGAACCAACGGCCAAACGATCTGGGTACGTGTAACGCATAAAGCAACAGGATGTTACACCATCGGAAGCTTTAAACTGATTGTAAACAGTCCGCTACAATTAACACAGCCGGACGAAATCACCCTTTGTGATGATGCTTTACCAAACGATCAACGTCAAATCTTTGACCTAACGATCCGTGAAGCGCAAATTACAGGAGGAGCAACAGGATATACCTTTAACTATTACAGCAGCACGGCCTTACCACCGAATCCGGCTACGTTGATCGCAGATCCAACTGCGTTCCACAACACGGCAACGGTACAAACTTTATTAGTAGAAGTAGTAAGCGGTGCAGGATGTAGCAGCTATGTAACCCTAACGATCCGTGTTACACCACTACCGGAACCGAAATTCGACCCGGCACCACTTGTAGAGTGTGATGATGATTATCCAGGAGATGGAATCACGTTCTTTGATGTAACGCAAAACGCGAACTACATCCGAAACAATGAACCTAACTACGTATTAACATACCACCCAACTCAGGCGGATGCTTTAGCAGGAACCAACGCGATTGCTACACCAACCAACTGGCAAAATATGGATGCCAACGGAAACGCCTTAACCAGCGTATGGGTACGTGTAACAACAGCACCGGCCAACAACCGTGACCGTTGTTCATTAGTAGTAGAACAGCCATTAATCGTAAACCCACGACCAGCCGCTGGTCCGGTAACCGATTACCATATGTGTCAGATTCCATTCACAGGAAGTGGTGTATTTGATTTAAGTACTAAAACACCTGAGGCATTAGCTGGACAAGGTCCTGCAGGTTACACGGTAAGCTACCATGCTAACCAGGCGGATGCGGATACTGGAAATGCTCCATTGGCAACCAGTCACCCAAGTACTGTAAACGGCGAAACCATCTATGTACGTGTGGTAAACACTGCAACAGGATGTTACAACACCACAAGCTTCCAATTATTTGTAGAGCGTGGATCGGAAGCTACCGATGTAGCGGATATCGACAGATGTGATGACCTAAACGATGGAACGGAAACGTTTAACTTAAATGATTTGGATGCTACGATCTTAGGTCCTGTACAGGCAGCGGATCCGAACTTTAGCGTAAGCTACTATGCTTCGGATGCAGACTTAGCCAACGGAACACCGATTGCAACACCAGCAACGTATACGATCACGGATTACCTGACACACGAGATCATTGCAGTAGTTAAAAACACCTACAGCACTTACGGATGTCCTGCAGAAATACGATTCAACATCACGGTACACCGTTTACCGGAACCGACACCAAATGCAGGATTTGTATGTATTGATCAGGAGACAGGAACGGTATTAAGTACGCATATTATCAACAGCGGATTGGATGCTACAACACACACGTTCCAATGGTATGAGAATGATGCAGCGGGAGTACCACAACCGATTACAGGTGCAACAGGAGCTACGTATGAAGTAAACCACCCTGGAACGTTCTCGGTAATTGCAACCAGCATTGCAACAGGATGTCCTTCATTACCGGCATCAGTAGTGATCACACAATCGGAACCGGCAGAAGTTACGGCTTATGTATCGAATGCGTTCACGGATAACCAATCCATCACAGTAGAAGCGATTGGAATCGGAGAGTACGTATACCAATTAGACGAAGGTGATATCCAGACAAGCCCGGTATTTACCAATGTAAGCTCCGGATCGCACACGGTAACGGTATACGATAACAAAGGTTGTGCTACGGTAACCATTCCTGTAACGGCAATCAATTATCCGCATTACTTTACGCCAAATGGGGACGGATATCACGATTTCTGGAATATTGGTGATTTAGAAAACGATGCAAACGCAAAAATTTATATATTTGACCGATACGGAAAACTATTGAAACAGATCAAACCATCGCGATCAACCGGATGGGACGGAACGATGAACGGTCAACAGCTACCATCGACGGATTACTGGTTCACAGTGACCTATACCGAGAATGGAGATGTTAAAGAGTTTAAAGCTCACTTCTCGTTAAAACGATAATTGTAATTAATTCTCAAATAAAAGGGCTGTCCAATCGGACAGCCCTTTTTGTTTGGGTTAGGAGAGAAACACCTGACAGGTTTTTAAAACCTGTCAGGTGTAACATAATAGAGCCGCTAAAGCAAATAAAAAAAGCGATGCCTTGGCATCGCTTTTTTGTAGTATATAAGAAGTAGTATTACTTATTGTTATACGTATGTAACGCTTCTTTTAAAATTCGAACCGATTGAATCAGATCTTCTTTTTTCAAAACATAAGCAATACGCACTTCATCAAGACCAACATTTGGAGTCGAGTAGAAGCCGGCAGCCGGAGCAACCATAACAGTCTCTCCGTTTAAATCGTAACTTTCCAAAAGCCATTGTGCAAAATCATCGGCATTTTTAATCGGTAGTTTAACAATACAATAGA
Organism: Flavobacterium sp. CAU 1735; assembly: GCF_039888695.1. Lineage (NCBI taxonomy): Bacteria > Pseudomonadati > Bacteroidota > Flavobacteriia > Flavobacteriales > Flavobacteriaceae > Flavobacterium > Flavobacterium sp. CAU 1735. Next base: position 1,353,050 of record NZ_JBDQQQ010000001.1, read on the forward strand.
AAGCTCCTTTTGGAGAAGCAACGGTCACACCATCGATTTTATTTAATTCGGCGATTAGCGTATCTCTACGATCTTTATATTCGGTGATCACATCGTCAAAATAACTTTGTGGTGTTTCAAGTGCCGCTTCACTGGCAATCTGTGCAAAAGTTGGCGGACTCAAACGAGCCTGTGCAAACTTCATAGCGGTAGCCATTACAGCTTTGTTTTTAGAAACGATACATCCGATTCGCGCGCCACACATACTATAACGTTTGGAAACGGAATCAATCATAATAGCGTGCTCTTCCAAACCTTCGATATTCATTACAGAATAATGTTTGTCACCATCGTAAGTAAACTCGCGGTACACTTCGTCGGCAATCAGGAAAAGATCGTGTTTTTTAACCAATTCGGCCAATTGCATGATTTCTTCTTTCGAATATAAATAACCGGTTGGATTACCAGGGTTACAAATCAAAATGGCTTTGGTTTTAGGTGTGATTAGTTTTTCAAAATCGCTGATTGGTGGAAGCGCAAACCCGGTTTCGATAGTCGAAATAACCGGTACAACTTTTACACCTGATGCCGTTGAAAAACCATTATAGTTAGCATAAAAAGGCTCCGGGATGATGATCTCATCATCGGCATCCATGGTGCTTCCCATTGCAAATAAAAGTGCTTCCGATCCACCGGTAGTGATAATAATATCGGCAGTGTCGATAGGAAGACCGTGTTCGCGGTAGTATTTGGAAAGCTTGTTACGATAGCTTTCAAATCCGGCGGAATGGCTGTATTCCAACACCGTGATATCGGCATTTTTTACAGCATTTAAAGCTACTTCCGGCGTTTTAATGTCCGGTTGACCGATATTAAGATGGTAAACTTTATGACCTTTCTTTTTCGCAATTTCTGCATAAGGAACCAATTTTCGGATTGGCGATTCAGGCATCTGTTGCCCTTTTAATGAAACTTTAGGCATGATAGTAATTTTTGATGCACAAATTTGCGACTTTTTTTTAAGAAATTGATAAAAAATCCGCCCTCAAATTTTATATTAATAGGAAATATCGACGGAAATAGCTATATTTAAGAAAAAATTAGTGATGCGGTTACTTGTATTTCTTTTGCTAATCATCACGTATCCCGCCAAACTTTTGGCTCAAGAAGGCTTTCAATGGCATTCCCCTAAAAACAAGATCGAGATTCCATTTGTTTTTGTAGATAATTTGATCATAATTCAAGTGGAGATTAACAACGCTAAAATGAATATGTTATTGGATTCGGGTTCGGAACCATCGTTGATTTTTAGCTTTCCGCAAAGCGATACCTTACAATTGTATAACACTAAAAAAATACGGATCTCCGGATTGGGTAGTGAAGAAGTGGCCGAAGGTCTTTTGTCACAAAAAAATAAACTTAATGTAAGCAATTATATCGATACCAATTTTGAAATTCTGGTGATTCTGGACGAAAAGCTGAATTTCTCATCCCGTATCGGAATCCCGGTCAATGGAATTTTGGGATATTCTTTTTTTAGAAATCATCTGGTGGAAATTAATTATATAAAAAAGAAAATCATCTTATATAAAAATGACGAGCTGTTAAAAAGTAAACGCATACGAAAGTACACGGCAATGCCTTTGGATATTGTGAATGGCAGGCCATATGTAAATGTAAATGCAAAATTAGACGGTAAAGAATTACCGCTAAAATTATTGATGGATACCGGATTAACCGATGGATTATGGCTGTTTGAAGACGATGTGATCAAATGTAATAACAAGTACTTTGAGGATGTTTTGGGCGAAGGAATCGGAGGAACCATTTACGGGAAAAAATCGCGTTTATCGGAAATCAGAACGGCTCATTTCCTGTTTAAAGAACCGTTGGTTTCCTATCCGGATACGACTTCATATAAGCAATTAAGCATCATCAAAGATCGGAACGGTTCGTTGGGAGGGGAGATCTTAAAGCGTTTCCATCTGATTGTAGATTATAGCGGAAAACAGATTTTTTTAAAGAAAAACAAAATGTTCGACGATCCGTTTTTGTATAATATGAGCGGTATCGAAGTGCAACATAATGGGGTTCAATGGATACAGGAATCGGTTAAAAACGATGTTAGTAAAAATATACCAATAGGTACGACCAATATTGATGATATTGTATTTGATAATTCCAGTTTTAAATACAAATTTATGCTGAAGCCGGTTTTTGAAATTGCAAGTGTCCGAAAAGGTTCGCCAGCTGAGGAAGCCGGATTAAAAGCGGGTGATAAAATTATCCGAATCGATCGTAAAAATGCCTATAACCTTTCCAAACAACGGATTAATGAGTTGTTGCAGGTGGATGACAATAAAACAATTCGAATTGAAGTAGAACGCGACGGAAAAAACCGGGAATACCAGGTAACGATCCGAAAGCTATTCTGAATTAAATATTGATCAAAACAAAAAAAAGGGCTGTCGAAATGACGGCCCTTTTGTATCAATAAGTAAAGTTGTTACGATTGCGGTGTTGCTTTTGGTTTTTCAAGCACGCCTGACTCTTGTTTCACAACTACTTCTCCTTTAATTCGTAAAGCTACTTTTCCACCTTCATAGTTAACCGCATTGGATTCTACTGTAATGGTTTTGCTGATTTTACCAGGGTTCATGTTGTACTTAACATCAATTTTACCGGTTTTACCAGGCATAATTGGTTCCGTAGGTTTAGAAGGTACAGTACATCCGCAAGTAGATTGTACATTAGTAATAATTAGAGGAGCATCTCCGGTGTTTTTAAATTCGAAAGAACGAATACCGTTATCTCCTTCTTTAGTAACTATACCATAATCGATAGTGTTGTCTTTTGCTTTAAATTCAATTTTTGGTCCTTTTTGAGCATATGAAGCAACACTAAATGCTAATACTGCAACTAATCCTAATAATTTTTTCATTTTCAACTTAGTTTTTTTAATTGTTATTGTAAAATTACATTGTTTTGCTAAACGAACAAATATTTTAACGCTCTTTTTTTATTTGCTCAGTTATAACTATTTTTGCGATATAGTTTACAAAAAGTATACCAAATTATAACGCTGCAAAAGAGTTCTTTTTTGAGGAAACATTTTGAAAATAAGTGATTTATAGTTCGGGTAAGCTATGTTAAACAAAAAACAAATCAAATTATTAATATGACAATTCCAGCTCAATTTGACGCCAAAGCAGTAGAACAGAAATGGTACGACTATTGGATGAAGAACAATTATTTTCACTCGGAACCTGATCACAGAACGCCGTATACTATTGTTATTCCTCCTCCAAACGTCACCGGGGTACTGCACATGGGGCACATGCTGAACAATACCATTCAGGATGTACTGATTCGTCGCGCCCGTCTGAGAGGATTCAACGCCTGTTGGGTTCCGGGTACCGATCACGCTTCCATTGCAACAGAGGCTAAAGTTGTAGCAAAATTAAAAGAGGAAGGGATCAATAAAAACGATTTAACCCGCGAAGAATTTTTAGTGCATGCCTGGGAATGGACCAACAAATACGGTGGTGTAATCCTGGATCAGCTAAAAAAACTGGGGGCTTCCTGCGATTGGGAACGTACGAAATTTACAATGGATCCGGATATGTCGGCATCGGTAATCCGTACTTTTGTGGATCTGTATAACAAAGGGTTGATTTACAGAGGGTATCGTATGGTAAACTGGGATCCGGAAGCCAAAACAACGCTATCGGACGAAGAGGTTATCTACGAAGAACGTCAGGGTAAATTATACCATTTGCGTTATCAGATCGAAGATAGTAACGAATATGTAACCATTGCAACCACGCGTCCGGAAACGATTTTGGGTGATACGGCAATTTGTATCCACCCGGATGACGAACGCTATTTTCATCTGAAAGGTAAAAAAGTAATCGTACCGATCTGCAACCGTGTGATCCCGATTATTTTTGATGACTATGTAGATATGGAATTCGGAACCGGATGTTTAAAAGTAACACCGGCACACGATGTAAACGATAAGGAACTGGGCGAAAAACACAACCTGGAGATTATCGATATCTTTAACGAAGATGCTACGCTAAACTCGTTTGGATTGCATTATGAAGGAAAAGACCGTTTTGTAGTTCGCGAAGAAATCGCAAAAGAACTGGAAACATTGGGTGCTTTGGTAAAAGTGGAAACACATATCAACAAAGTAGGAACTTCCGAAAGAACCAAAGCCGTAATCGAACCGAGATTATCCGATCAGTGGTTCCTGAAAATGGAAGAACTGGTAAAACCGGCCATCAAAGCGGTATTGGAAACGGAAGAGGTAAAACTGTATCCAAGCCGATTTAATAATACCTACCGTCACTGGATGGAAAACATCCGCGATTGGAATATCTCCCGTCAGTTATGGTGGGGACAACAAATTCCGGCCTATTATTATGGTGATGGAAAAGAAGATTTTGTAGTAGCCGAAAACAGAGCGGAAGCCTTAGCATTGGCAAAACAAAAAACTGGAAACCAGATTCTGACCGAAAGTGACCTAAAACAGGATGTAGATGCCCTGGATACCTGGTTCTCTTCCTGGTTATGGCCAATATCTGTTTTCGGAGGAATTATGGATCCTGAAAACCCGGAATACAAATATTATTACCCAACCAATGATTTGGTAACCGGACCAGATATCCTGTTTTTCTGGGTGGCGCGTATGATTATTGCCGGTTATGAATATGCCGGAGAAAAACCGTTTACGAATGTATACCTAACCGGTTTGGTTCGGGATAGTCAACGCCGAAAAATGTCAAAATCACTTGGGAACTCGCCGGATCCGTTGGATTTGATCGAAGAATTCGGAGCCGATGGAGTACGGGTAGGGTTGTTGTTAAGTGCTTCGGCCGGAAACGATATCCTGTTTGATAAAGAATTGTGTAATCAGGGGAAAGGTTTTACCAATAAAATATGGAATGCTTTCCGTTTAATCAAAGGATGGGAAGTAAGTGATAGTGCTGTACAACCGGAATCGGCAAAAGTTGCGATCGAGTGGTACGAAGCCAAATTACAGAAAACTCTGGTGGAGATCGAAGATCATTTCGAAAAATACAGAATTTCGGATGCGCTTATGGCCATTTACAAACTGGTTTGGGATGATTTCTGCTCGTGGTTCCTGGAAATGATTAAACCGGGTTACCAACAGCCAATCGATAAAACGACTTTCGAAAAAGCCATTGAAATGTTGGAGGCAAACCTAAAACTATTGCATCCGTTTATGCCGTTCTTAACCGAAGAGATCTGGCAACATATAACCGAAAGAACGGAAAAAGAGGCATTGATCATTTCCGAATGGCCAAAAGCGAAAGAATATAGTGAAAGTTTAATTCAGGAGTTTGATTTTGCAACAGAAGTAATTTCGGGTATCCGTACGATTCGTAAAGACAAAAACATTCCGTTTAAGGATGCGATTGAACTTAAAGTGATCAACAACGAAAAAGCAACGACTTTCTTTGATACGGTAATTCAGAAATTAGGAAATATCAGTGTGTTGGAATATGTTTCGGAAAAAGTAGACGGAGCGTTATCGTACCGTGTAAAATCCAACGAATACTTTATTCCGATTACCGGGAATATCAATGTGGAAGAAGAAATTGCCAAGTTAACGGAAGAATTGAATTATATCAAAGGATTCCTGAAATCGGTTCAGGCAAAACTTTCCAATGAGAAGTTTGTGGGATCGGCTCCGGAAAAAGTTGTAGCGATGGAACGCCAGAAAGAGGCCGACGCACTCGCTAAAATTGAGACGATCGAACAAAGTCTGATGAGTTTAAAATAAACGAATACAACAGATAAACAAAGGCTGCTTCCAACGAGGCAGCCTTTGTTGTATTGGTACACCTGACAGGTTTTTAAAACCTGTCAGGTGTTGGATGTTATAAATTCAACGTGCCGGATAAATTTTACAGGAGCATCATGTTAGAATTAGAGATTAAGGAGGAGTGTTTTGTGATATTTTTTAAATTACTATCTTTATAAGAGTTATAGAATCGTAATGGTATGACATTTTTATTTCCCGTAAAATTTTAAATAACTCAATATGAAAAAAATGGTTGCTGTAATTATGATAGGCATAACTTTTTTCGGTTCCTGCGGTAAAAACGAAGCGCAAAATTATTCAGAAAAGGAAAATCAGTATAGGATGCCGGAGGAGAGTGAAAGACATGAAGGGACCTGGCTGCAATGGCCGCATCAATATCAATATGGTGTTACCTACCGGAATAGTCTGGATGCTACCTGGGTTGCGATGACACAGGTATTGGTAACCAGTGAGAAAGTACATATTATAGCCTATAACGAAACGGAAAAAAACAGAATAACCGGACTTCTAACTAAAGCCGGAGTTCCTCTGACAAATATAGATTTCAAAATTTATAAAACCGATGATGTTTGGGTGCGTGATAACGGTCCGATCTATGTACACGATAAAAACGGGAATTTAGTTATTGAGGATTGGGGATTTAACGGATGGGGCGAAAAGACAGACGAAGAATCGGGTGATCCGATTAGGTTTGTTAATTGCAACAGTATTCCTTCTAAAATCGGGAAGGATCAAAACAGAGCGGTTGTAAATATCAATGAAATAATGATCAACGAAGGTGGAAGTGTGGAAATTGATGGAAAAGGAACCCTGATGGCGTGTAAAAGCGCGATCCTTAACAACAATCGAAATCCCGGTATGACACAGGCGAAAGCGGAGCAACTGTTTTCACAATACCTCGGTGTAACCCATTTTATCTGGCTTGACGGACAGGCAGGATTAGAACTTACGGATCAGCATATCGATGGGTTTGCCCGATTTGGAAACGCGTCGACCATAGTGACGATGGATACGGTTGATTTACTGGATTTTGACGTCAAACAAAGCGATATCAATAAACTTTACGGTGCCAAAGACAAAAATGGCAATGCCTATACTTTTCTAAAAGTGCCTTTAACGCAAAACAACGTCAAAACAACGGATGGAACCGATTTGGGGTATAAAGGATCCTATATCAACTATTATATTGCCAATAATAAAATATTGGTTCCCAATTATAACGATGCGAATGACGCGGTTGCAAATGCGATTATTCAAACCTTATACCCAACAAGAACCGTGGTTGGGATAGATGTACGAAATTTATACGCCAACGGAGGAATGGTACATTGCGTGACACAGCAACAACCGGCAGATTAAAACGGCTTCCGGTGATGGTAAAATAAAGTAAACGATAAAAATAGCATTTATGATAAAAAGAATACTGGAATACCTAAACCTGGAAAGAGAAGTGGATGATTTCGATAAAATCCACGAGAATATCGAAAAAGATGTCATTTTTAAAGGAACAAACCTCTGGATTTTGGTTTTTGCCATTTTTGTTGCTTCGATCGGATTGAATATGAATTCGACAGCCGTGATTATCGGTGCGATGTTGATTTCGCCGTTAATGGGGCCAATCAACGGAATGGGCTATAGTCTGGCAACCTATAACTTTCCGTTATTCCAAAAAGCTTTCAAAAACTTTGGCTTTGCCGTTATTGCGAGTTTAATCGCGTCCACCTTATATTTTACGATCAGTCCGGTTTCCACCGCGCATTCGGAATTGTTGGCTCGAACCAGTCCGACGATTTACGATGTACTGATTGCTCTTTTTGGTGGTCTGGCCGGAATTGTAGCAATGAGCAGCAAACAAAAAGGAAATGTGATTCCGGGTGTGGCTATTGCAACAGCATTGATGCCACCGTTATGTACGGCCGGATATGGTTTGGCAACGTTTAATCTGAATTATTTTTTCGGTGCCTTTTACCTTTTTACGATCAATACGGTATTTATAGCGCTTTCGTCGGTTTTGGTATCGCAATTATTGAAATTTCCCATCCGTACATTAGTCAACGAAGAGCAAAAGAAAAAAGTAAACCGTTGGGTATCGTTCGTAATTCTGATTACGATAGTACCCAGTATCTATTTTGGTTATGTCCTGGTTATAAACGAAAGATTTACGACCGAAGCCGACCGTTTTGTTAAGAGTGTAAGTGTATATGACGGGAATTACCTTTTAAAAAACGAGGTCGATCCCAATAAAAGAAAAATTACGCTGGTTTATGCCGGAAATGCATTAACAGATAAAGCCAAAAAGAATATTTTAAGCAAAGCACTCGATTTTAGCATCGACAGCTCCAGTGTCGACATTCAAAAAGGGTTGGCTTTTGGTGAATCGAATGATAAAAGCCTGTCCAAAGTAGAAAGTCTGCAAAGCGAACTCAATCGTATGCATCTTTTGTTAAAAGAAGGCGAGCGCAAACAGGATAGTATTAACGCCCGGGTTCAGATAGGGAAACAATTGTTGGCTGAGATCAAACCGTTATATCCGGGAATCACGGCCTGTTCGTTTTCGGAAACGGAAATATATCGGGATACGCTACCGGAAAAAACAGCAATCGTAACCTTTTCGGCAATTGCCAACGCTCTAAAACCAAACGATAAGAACAAAATAACCGAATGGATCCGTTCGCGTGTCAATAACGAAAAATCGAGAGTCTATTTTGAAATGGAAGCCCCTGTTAAAAAGGCCCGTTAAACTTTTAGCTGTTTTCGTATTTTCCTTTGTACCTTTGCAACTAGCAAAATGTAACCAATGAAATTTCAGGTAGTTTCCGAGTATAAGCCAATGGGTGATCAACCACAGGCTATAGACAAACTAAGTAATGGGGTGAATAGCGGTGAGCGGTACCAGACCCTTTTGGGAGTAACCGGTTCCGGGAAAACCTTTACAGTGGCCAACGTGATTCAGGAAGTGCAGCGACCAACGCTGGTACTGGCGCACAACAAGACACTGGCGGCACAGTTGTATTCGGAATTCAAGCAGTTTTTTCCGAACAATGCGGTAGAATACTTCGTGTCCTATTACGACTACTACCAGCCGGAAGCTTTTATACCCGTAACCGGAACCTATATTGAAAAAGATCTTTCGATTAACGACGAATTGGAAAAGATGCGTCTTAGTACGACTTCTTCCCTGTTGTCGGGTAGGAGAGACGTATTGGTGGTAGCTTCGGTATCCTGTTTGTATGGTATTGGTAACCCGGTGGAATTTCAGAAAAACGTAGTTTCCATCGAACAAAATCAGGTTATTTCCCGAACAAAACTATTACACCGTTTAGTACAGAGTTTATACGCGCGTACCGAAGCCGAATTTACGCCGGGTACCTTTCGGATAAAAGGGGATACGGTGGAAGTATATCCGAGTTATGCCGATGATCCGTTCCGAATTCACTTTTTTGGAGATGAAATTGAAGAAATCGAAGCCTTTGATCCGAAAACGGCACAGGTAATCGAAAAATACGACAAGCTAAATATCTATCCGGCCAATATGTTTGTTACGTCACCGGATGTATTGCAAAATGCCATCTGGGAAATTCAACAGGATTTGGTCAAACAGGTTGATTATTTTAAAGAAATCGGAAAACACCTCGAAGCGAAACGTTTGGAAGAACGAACCAATTTTGATTTAGAGATGATCCGCGAATTGGGGTATTGTTCCGGTATCGAAAACTACTCCCGTTATCTGGACGGGCGCGCACCGGGAACACGACCGTTCTGTTTGCTGGATTATTTTCCGGATGATTTCCTGATGGTGGTCGACGAAAGTCACGTTACGATTTCTCAGGTACATGCCATGTATGGCGGTGACCGTTCGCGTAAGGAAAACCTCGTGGAATACGGATTCCGTTTACCCGCGGCGATGGACAACCGTCCGTTAAAGTTTGAAGAATTTGAAAGCCTGCAAAATCAGGTAATATATGTGTCGGCTACCCCGGCCGATTACGAATTGCAAAAATCGGAAGGGATTTATGTCGAACAGATTATTCGTCCGACCGGTTTATTAGATCCGATAATTGAAGTACGACCAAGTCTGAATCAGATTGATGATCTGATTGAGGAAATACAATTGCGTTGTGAAGCCGACGAGCGCGTATTGGTCACCACACTAACCAAACGGATGGCGGAAGAATTGACCAAGTATCTAACTAAAGTGTCGATACGTTGTCGTTATATCCATTCGGAAGTGGATACGCTCGAACGGGTTGAAATCATGCAGGATTTGCGAAAAGGATTGTTTGATGTACTAATTGGAGTGAACCTGTTACGGGAAGGACTGGATTTACCGGAAGTATCGCTGGTTGCCATTTTAGATGCCGATAAAGAAGGATTTTTGAGAAGTCACCGTTCGCTAACGCAAACCGTAGGACGTGCCGCTCGTAACGTAAACGGTAAAGCGATTATGTATGCCGATAAGGTTACCGACAGTATGCAAAAAACGATCGATGAGACCAATTACCGTCGTACCAAACAGATGAGCTATAACGATAAAAACAATATCGTTCCCAAAGGCCTGAATAAAAAGATTGAAAGTGCACTGATGAAAAATCAGTCGAGTTCCTACCAATATGAAGCAGCGGCCAAAGCGGCAGAACCGAATACGGCGTATATGTCGAAAACGGAAATCGAAAAGCTGATCCGCGAAAAACGCAAGGTTATGGAAAAAGCTGCAAAAGAACTGGACTTTATGCAGGCGGCCAAATTGCGTGACGAAATCAAAAGTTTACAGGAAAAAATATAAGTGTTTTGAAGAACGGCTAGTTATGCTGTTCTTCAAAAGCACAAATCAGAAAAGCCGGTTCGACCATTCGGTTCGGAGACTGTTCCATGGCTTTTAACGTCTTTCGGATTCCCATTGGGTTTAATCCCATTTTAATTCCGATTTCATTGATCATTTTAATTTCGCGTTCGTGTAAAACATTATCCACATGCATTAACAAAGCCAGGCGATAAAATTGCATTACGCGTTGGTGTTCGCTTTGAATCGGAATAATGGCAGCACGTTTTTTAAAAAGTTCCAGAAAAAGCGCTTTTTCAATGGCCAGTTCTTCGGCTACAATCGCTAAAAAATCGTATTCACTATCGTGTAGTTCGCCATCAACAATGGCAAAAGCAATCATTTCAGATAAAAGACTTATTCGTTCCTCACGGGTATTCATATCGGGTATTTTTTTGCAAAAATAAATTAAAATCAGTTTCAAAACAGAGACCGTTGATTTTATGTATCTTTGAACGATAATTTAGGACTATGACGAATAATGATATTTTTAAAAAGCTTCGCGTGGCATTGCAGTTACGTGATGATCAAATTGTGGAGATTTTAGAGCTGGTTGATTTCAGAATATCCAAAGGAGAGATTGGAAATTTTTTCCGCAATGAGGATCATCCGAAGTTTATGGAATGTGGCGATCAGGTATTGCGTAACTTCCTGAACGGATTGGTAATTCACCTGAGAGGAACAAAAGAGAATCCTAAAAATCCAATGGATGTATTGACACAGAATAAAGAAGCGGTCAAAACAGGAGGGAAACCGGAAGTAAAAGCGAAAGCGCCTCAAAAACCGGCTGCTAAAAAGCCAATGGGTAAAAAACCGGCATTTAAAGCGAAAAAGCAAGAACCAATAGTTGAAAAAGTCCGTTTTAAAAACGGAAAGAATAAAAACTCGTAATTTGAGTGTATTCGATACGTTGGATTACCTGAAAACGGGAAATGCACTACAGCAAAAAAGCTACGATCTTTTAACTGCGCATTCTGTTTTGGAACTGCTATCGGATTTTGATCCGATTCTGGTGGGAACCATTCCAATCGATATTGCGATTGAATCGAGTGACCTGGATATCGGTTGTTACTGGAAAGACAAAAACGGTTTTATAGCGACGTTACACAAAGCATTTTCCGAATATCAGGATTACTCCTGTCAGGAGTTGGATAATGGCGCTATGGAAGCTATAGTGGCTAATTTCAGTATCGATGGCATCGCAATCGAAATCTTCGGACAAAATATTCCCACCCGGGAACAAAACGGTTACCGGCATATGTTGATCGAACACCGGATTTTACAGGTAAGGGGAGCAGCCTTTCGGGAAGCGGTTGTCGCTTTAAAAAAGAGCGGAATCAAAACCGAACCGGCCTTTGCCCAACTTTTACAAATTGAAGGCGATCCGTATCAGGGATTGTTGCAATGGGAACAAGATTCTGGAGTGTTATAAAATCCGGAAGTTACTACCTAACGTTTCCCAATTTATCAAAAAAATAATCTAAAATTCAGAATAAAATAAAAGCCCGGATCAATTCGGGCTTTCTTTTTATACGCCTTTTTGTATTTGTAAATATTTTTTTACGATCTTTAAAAAAAGTTAAAATTCGCAAAATAGAGATTTTTTTATACTATTTATTTTTATTCTTTCGTTTACTTGTAAATAATGCATTGTTTTATTTGAGTATTATGATGCGTAATACGATTAATTGATAAATTCAAAGGCTGGTCACCCATTAAGCTCTATACAGCAGCCTAAAGCAATTTTGCACTGGGAGCATCTATCAACAATCATGAAAAAAAGTTTTTTATCAATTGGATTACTGCTGGCAGTTGTCCTCGGGGTATCTTCCTGTAGCAGCGAAGAAAGCGTTGTAAAAGAATCAGTTGTCCGCAAAGAGCGAACTGCAGACATGCTGGAATTTGAAACAGCGTTAAAAAGTTATGCTAAAGAGAAAAATGCATTGCGAATTGCTAAAGGCGATACCGCTACTTTGGATGCCAATATGGCTAAAGTTTCCGAAAAGTTTTTATTGATTTCCGGTTATAAAGAGTCGGACATTCAAAATAAGGCGAACTCCGGATCTACAGCCATTATATCGATGGCTTTAAAAGCGTATGCACAACAAACAGCAATTAGTAAATAACTTAAACCGAATTAACATGAAAAAAATATTTGTTTTACTACTAGTGTGTATGGGGTTAAGTACATATGCCCAAAAGACCTTATATATTTTTAACTTTTCAAGCTATAGCGTTGAGGTAGGATCGCTTTATACCGAGTCGAATACCGGAGGATATCCTTGGTTTATAAATAATCAGGCTACGGGAATTACAATTGCACCGGGAGACACTTTTACGCTGGAAAATACGACAAGTACAACGCGATTCCCTTTTGATTCACCGAACTCGTCACCGTATATCGATAGCTGGAAACGCATACAAATGTCCGGCGGTTCGTGGACAACAATGACAGCAGCAAATGTTTATGCGGCCTATGGTAACGGACAACGTTTTCATACCATAAAATTCGATGTACAACCTGATCTGAGCGGTGGTTATATTGGTAATGATACACCGGATTTCAGAGTAGAGGGAGGACCGGATATGCCGAATGGTATTCCGACCTGGGAAGCGATATATTATGAAAATACCGACCCGTTAAATCCGGGACTGATTGATTATGTGATATTGATCAGTGATATTTAAAATAAAAAAGCCTGAGTTTTTAACACTCAGGCTTTATAATTATATAACTTTTTTTATCAATTATGATAAAGCAGCTTTTACTTGATCAGCAGCTTCCTGGAATTCTACCGCTGATAAAATTGGCATACCGGAATTGTCGATCAATTCTTTAGCAATTTCAGCGTTTGTTCCTTGTAAACGAACGATGATCGGCACTTTAATGCTGTCCCCCATGTTTTTATAAGCATCTACAACACCCTGAGCAACACGGTCACAACGAACGATACCACCAAAGATGTTAATTAAGATTGCTTTTACGTTTGGATCTTTTAAGATAATACGGAAAGCTGTTTCCACACGTTTTGCATCAGCAGTTCCTCCTACGTCAAGGAAGTTAGCCGGCTCAAAACCTGCATGTTTGATTAAGTCCATAGTAGCCATTGCTAATCCGGCACCGTTAACCATACATCCTACGTTACCGTCAAGGTCAACATAGTTTAATCCTACTTCTTTTGCTTCTACTTCAATAGCGTTTTCCTCACGGATATCACGCATTTCAGCATAAGCTTTCTGACGGAATAAAGCGTTGTCGTCTAAAACAACTTTCGCATCTACCGCTAAAATTTTATTATCGGAAGTTTTTAAAACCGGGTTGATTTCAAATAGGGAAGCATCAGCACCTACATACGCATCGTATAAAGCGGCTACGAATTTTACCATATCTTTAAAAGCATCACCGGATAAACCTAAGTTAAAAGCGATTCTTCTAGCCTGGAAACCTTGTAAACCTACAGCAGGGTCGATTTCTTCTGTAAAGATTAAGTGAGGTGTTTTTTCTGCCACTTCTTCGATATCCATACCACCTTCGGTAGAATACATGATCATGTTGCGTCCTTTACCTCTGTTTAATAAAACAGACATATAAAATTCTGAAACTTCACTTTCACCAGGATAGTAAACATCTTCCGCAACCAATACTTTGTGTACTTTTTTTCCTTCTGGCGGAGTTTGCGGCGTTACTAAATCCATTCCGATGATTTGCCCGGCAATTTCCTGAACTTGCTCCAGGTTTTTAGCCAACTTAACACCACCACCTTTTCCACGACCACCGGCGTGAATTTGTGCTTTGATTACATGCCATCCGGTTCCGGTTTCGGCAGTTAGTTGTTTTGCTTTTGCTACAGCTTCCTCGGCATTGTTAGCAACATAACCACGTTGTACTCTAACACCGTGACTAGCTAATATTTCTTTACCTTGATATTCGTGTAAATTCATAATTGGATACGTTTAGCTTTATTATAAAGTGCCACAAAAATAGCAAACTTGATTTAAAGTGCCTAATTAAATTTAGATGAGTTTACGATTATTGAATTAAAAAGCAATTATATAGAACGTAATATACCGAATCTGAAAAAAGGACTACAAACTACGACTTGTTCAATCGGATTTAAATAGGATAAATAATTTGCTATTTCTTAAGTGTAATATATAAAAACAGTGCACAGGTTTACGGAAACAACAGCTCGTTTATTTTGAAAATTTGAATATTTTAGCAAAAAAAATCCCAACAATGAGAAATATAATGGGTGTCCTGTGTTTTTTAAGCCTGCTATCCTGTAAGAAAACAGAAGAGGATACCAATGTAAAATCAAAAGAAATTGCTCTAAACAAAGAATGGCAGGGCGATATAGCCATCTCGGATTTGGATTTTGCCAATTCCATCTATCCAACATGCAGGGTAAGCGGGGATTTTTTCGAGCGATCCGGTGAGCAAATGGAAGAGGATAATACGGAATGTATTTTATCGAAAATTAAGTTTGATTATGAAAAATTAGAATCTGTTAAGACTAGAGTTTCAGCTGGGAAAATAAACTCCAAAACGGAAGTTTTTATTAAAACGACTAAACCAAAACCTATTGAAGGTGCATCGCTTCTTCATCAGGTAACTTTATATGTAGAAGTTAACAACACGGTTACCGATTCCATGATTATTTATCACAGTATAAATTTTGACATGGCTTTGGAGGTGTCACAACGCTATTATTATCTTAATAAAGATATGATTTACCTATTGGATTTTTTTGAAAATGAATCCGGATCCGGGGCTAAAAAATGGGCACAATATAAAATAAACACCTCCGGAAAAATCATTTTAGTAAAACAAAAAATATTTTCTCCCGAAGATTTTGATGATAGTAGAGAAGCTTCCGAAGCCGAGAACGATATGGCGGAGGAAGTTGATAGGTCTTGGAACGGAAGCTATCATGCTGAAGGGTCAAACGGAACCCTATTTGATATAACCATAAATTGGTTAGACGATATTTCGCTAACAATTACTGAAAATGGAATAAAGAATAGCTATCCAAATCTAAAAGCGATGAAAATGGGTGATGAAAAAATCAAAATCAATTATGATCTTTCCCTGAGTGATGAAATGGGAGTGATCTATATCAAAAAAAAGGAGAATGGTTTTTATATTTCCGGGAGCCCAATCTTTGCAATCCTTCCGGGTGCTGATGAAATGCCTCTGGATAAAATCAGATAATATATTTTAGGAGTAAAGAACAGTCTTAAAACGGCATACATAAAAAAACGCCTTCCTTTCGGAAAGCGTTTTTTATTGTGAATTTGGAGCGTCGGGTTTATTTGTCGATCGAACCCAGAACCCGTTTCATAAAGCTGTTTAAAGCTTCTTTTTTATCGGTTCCTTCTTTTACCATTTTGTTTACTTCCAATGCGCCATACATATTGGAGATTAGCTCTCCGATAACGTCCAGTTCTTCGTCTTTTAACGATGGAACTTCGGTTAACGCTTCCAGTACTTCGATGGTTTCGATGATATAATCCTGGTCGTTCTCTTCAATGAACTGTGTAAGTTGTTTAATTACAGGTAATTTCATAATTAAGCGATTTCATTTACCAATTCCGACAATACTTCTGCTTTGTTGGTTTGCGACTGGTTTACCAAGGCACCGTTAACGAAAGTAGCAAAAGTAGGCAGGTTGCTCACATTAGCCAGTTTTCGCGATTCCGGAGAATTCTCGGCATCAACCAATACAAAAGTGATGTTTTCTTTTTCGGAAGCCAGTTTTTTAAATTTTGGCTTCATAATACGGCAGTTTCCACACCAGGAAGCAGAAAATTGTACCACTACTTTTTCGTTAGCATTGACCAACTCCTGTAGTTTATCTTCATTTAATTCAATTAACATAGCAATTTTTTTTAAGAATTAGTTATTTAAGTAGTTTGCAACACCTTCTCTGGTAGCAAACATCGCTTCTTTTCCTTCTTCCCAGTTAGCAGGACAAACTTCACCTTTAGTCTGAACGTGCGTATAAGCATCGATAAGACGTAGGTACTCGTTTACGTTTCTACCAAGTGGCATATCGTTTACACTTTCGTGGAAAATTTTTCCGGTTTCATCTACTAAATAAGTAGCACGGTATGTTACATTAGAACCTTCGATAATAACCGTATCCAATTCGTCATTGTAATTAGCAGTTTCGATATCTAAAATACCTAAGATGTTCGCCAGGTTACGAGTCGTATCGGCTAAGATTGGGTACGTAACACCTTCGATTCCACCGTTGTTTTTTGGTGTGTTTAACCAGGCAAAGTGTACTTCGTTAGTATCACATGAAGCACCGATTACGATAGTGTTTCTTTTTTCGAATTCAGGTAAAGCAGCTTGGAAGGCGTGTAATTCAGTTGGACAAACAAAAGTAAAGTCTTTTGGATACCAAAATAATAATACTTTTTTGTTGTTTTTAGTTGCTTCTTCAAAGATGTTGATTTTTAAATTATCACCCATTTCAGAGATAGCGTCAATTGCAATGCTTGGAAATTTTTTACCTACTAATGACATAATTTTAATGAATTTTAAAGATTATTATTTTTTTGCAGTACAAAAGTAGCCAATTCTTAGCGGACCTATGTATTAATTTTGATTATTATTTTTTATTTTAATATAAATAAAATCTATCTGTATCCGTGGTTTTTACTTTATTTACCAGAGAACCGACAATTTATAAATTGGTTTTATATATTTGTTTTTATTAGCAGAAAAAAAAATTACGGTTTAATTTATTGTTAATAATCCTAAAAACTAACCGATTACGCACAAAAATAATTTATGAGTTTTTCAAATTTATTTCGAAAAAAATCCGTTGAAGACATATTAAAACAGGTAAAGCAGAATGCAGCCGATGGTCACGGAGCCTTGGGTAAGCATTTAACCACAAGAGATTTAACCGCATTTGGAATTGCAGCCATAGTAGGAGCCGGGATTTTCAGTACGATTGGAAAGGCGAGTTCCGACGGTGGTCCGGCCGTTATCTTTTTATTCCTTTTTACGGCGCTGGCCTGTGGATTTGCTGCTTTTGCCTATGCTGAGTTTGCTTCGATGGTGCCCGTTTCGGGGAGTGCCTATACCTATTCGTATGTGGCTTTTGGCGAATTAATCGCCTGGATTATCGGTTGGGCGTTGATCATGGAATATGCAATCGGAAATATTACTGTTGCGATTTCCTGGAGTGACTATTTTACCGGATTGCTCGCAAGTGGTGGGATACACCTGCCACAATGGATACAAATGGATTACCTGACGGCTTCCAACGGTTATGCCGAAGCCACTGCACTAATGCAGGGTGGGAAGTCCTTTGAAAATCTGAGTGCTGCGTTACAGGCGGCTCATGAGGCTTGGACGACGTCACCGGTTATCGGGTCGTTTCACTTTGTTGCTGATCTTCCTGCATTATTGATCATTATAATTATTACCTGGTTGGTATACCGCGGAATGAAAGAATCCCGTAATGCCAGTAACCTGATGGTGGTCGTTAAACTGGCGATTATTTTATTGG
Source organism: Flavobacterium sp. CAU 1735 (assembly GCF_039888695.1). NCBI lineage: Bacteria > Pseudomonadati > Bacteroidota > Flavobacteriia > Flavobacteriales > Flavobacteriaceae > Flavobacterium > Flavobacterium sp. CAU 1735. The sequence goes on from NZ_JBDQQQ010000001.1 coordinate 1,371,228, forward strand.
TTATTGCCGTGGGGGTATTTTATGTGGATACCGAAAATTGGAATCCGTTTGCACCAAATGGCGTTAATGGGGTTTTAAAAGGTGTTTCGGCCGTTTTCTTTGCTTATATCGGATTTGATGCCATCTCTACGACAGCTGAAGAATGTAAAAACCCACAAAGGGATTTACCACGCGGAATGATGTGGGCAATCGTGATTTGTACGATACTATATATTGTAATTGCATTGGTATTAACCGGAATGGTTAATTATAAGGAATTGAATGTTGGCGATCCGCTCGCATTTGTATTTGAAAAACTTGACCTGAAATGGTTGTCCGGTATCATCGCTGTTAGTGCTGTTGTAGCCATGGCCAGCGTATTGTTGGTTTTCCAAATGGGACAACCGCGTATCTGGATGAGTATGAGTCGTGATGGTTTATTGCCAAAACGTTTTTCGAAAGTACATCCGAAATATAAAACGCCTTCTTATGCTACCATTGTAACCGGTTTTGTAGTCGCGATACCGGCTTTATTTTTAAACCTGACGATGGTAACCGATTTGTGTAGTATTGGAACCTTGTTTGCCTTTGTACTGGTTTGTGCCGGCGTTTTGGTATTACAGGATCGAAAAGACATACCACGCGGTAAATTTAAAACGCCTTATATCAATGCCAAATATATCGCGCCGGTATTAGTGATCGTAGGTTTGGTATTGGCCTTTACGGTCAATAAAAAAGCGACAATGGATTTTATTACCAATGTTCCGCAAATTAACGAACCATCGGCTATTGTAACGGCTTTAACCAAAGAAGAAGCCACCGGAGTATACAATCAGTTATTGCAGGGTGATAAAGCGCATATTGCTAAGGAAACGCAGGATTTGGAACACATTCTAAGCAATTATAAAGAAGAAGATGCCGGTAAATATGCAGAAATGGTTGCCGGATTACCCATAAAAGACTCGGTAAAATACGAAAGCGGACTGGCTTTATTTCAACATAAAATTCCAATGTGGATCTTTTTTATCGTATTGATCGGATTAACCGTTTGGGCGTACAAAAAAAGCTTGTCATTAATTCCGCTTTTAGGATTGATCTGTTGTTTGTATATGATGGCGGAACTAAGTGTATGGAACTGGATTTATTTTACAATCTGGTTGTTGATCGGACTGGCTATCTATTTTGGCTATAGTCAGAAAAACAGTAAGCTAAACTTTAATAAAATTGAGCCGAAACTAAACGATTAAAAGGTTTTAAAAGACGAATAACACACAACAGGATGAGATTAGTAGTGGATAGTGGCTCTACAAAAGCCGACTGGATTGCATTGGATGGCAATGGGAATATACAGTTTACTGTGACAACCTTAGGGTTAAACCCGGAAGTGCTGGAAAAAGAGGAAATGTTGGAACGAATGTCACAACGTTTTGATATTTCGCATAATAGAGATCTGGTTACGCATTTGTTTTTTTATGGTGCCGGTTGCGGAACCGACCGAATGAAGAATTTTCTGGCAGGGGTTTTTAGGGAATATTTTCCAAATGCGGAAGTCGTAGTCCATGAAGATACCTATGCCGCGGTATATGCTACGACACCACAAGGAGAAGAGGCAATCGTGTGTATATTAGGTACGGGATCGAATTGCAGTTATTTCGACGGAAAAGAATTGCATCAGAAAGTACAATCGTTAGGCTATATCGCTATGGATGATTGTAGCGGAAACCGTTTTGGCCGTCATCTGATTCGCGCGTATTATTTTGGTACGATGCCAAAAGAACTGGCCGAAAAATTCGAAAAAGAATACGACCTCGATCCGGATGCGATCAAACACAATTTTTATAAAGTACCGAATCCAAATGCCTATCTGGCTACTTTTGCCAAATTCCTGATTCAGCATAAAGATCATGCGTTTATTCACGAAATTGTCGTAAAAGAAATGCAGTTTTTTGTAGATCATTATATTATGCAATATGAAAACTGCAAAGAAATTCCGGTGCATTTTATCGGATCGATAGCTTATTATCTGAAAAATGAACTCCAGGAAATACTTGCGAAAAGTGGATTAACGCTGGGGAATGTCTATCGAAAACCGATTGACGGATTAATTAATTATCATACGGTATAAAATAAAATGGAAATAGCAATAATAGCCCATGACGGGATGAAAGCCGATCTGGTTCAGTTTTTAAACAAACACAAGAGCTTTTTGAAATCGGATGAGATAGCGCTTATCGCAACCGGTACAACCGGGAGTAAAGCGGAAAATGCAGGATTTAAGGTAACGCGAATGTTGTCTGGTCCTTTGGGAGGTGATGCGCAGATTGCGGCACGCGTGGCTGAGGGAAAATGCAATATGGTATTGTTTTTTAAAGACCCTTTAGCAAAACACCCTCATGAGGCAGATATTAACATGCTCATAAGGGTGTGTGATGTACATAATGTGCCTTTGGCAACCAATGAGGCAACTGCCGAATTATTGATTAAGGCTATTTCTCAGCAATCATAGAGATTTCTACATTAACGTTTTTAGGCAAACAAGCCACCTGAACCGTTTCGCGTGCCGGAGCGGTTTTTTCGTTAAAATAAGCACCGTAAACGCCGTTTATTTTTGCGAAATCGTTCATGTCGCTAATAAAGATAGTCGTCTTAACAACGTTTTCAAACGACATACCAGCCGCTTCCAATACCGCTTTCATATTCTCCATAACCTGTTTGGTTTCCACTTCAATGGAAGAAGTGATCAATTCACCGGTTTTAGGATCCAAAGCAATTTGCCCTGAGGTGTATAACGTACGGTCGTTTACCAGTACAGCCTGATTGTATGGACCGATTGGAGCCGGTGCATTTTCGGTAAAAATAATCTGTTTCATGCTATTGTATTTTTTAATGATTATCGTAAACGACGATCCGGAAGACTACGCTTATCCCACTTGATATCGCTAAGAACAGAAGACTTGATTCCGATAAAAAAGCCCCAGTAGGAGTACGTTCCAAAAGGTACCCAGTTAAAACTCATTCGCCAGCTTAAAAGGTCTCTTTCAAAACGGAACTGCGTAAAACTGACCCCTTTTCGGGCAAAATCGTATCCGGTGGAAACCCCAACTTTCCATTGTGGTGTTAGGTCAATATTTCCGGAAACCATCAGGGAATTGGTTACAATCTCGTTTTCACGATTGTTGTTTCCATAGGTTAGGGAGTAGGCAAATTGCAAATCCCAAGGGAGTGCCAGTTGGTAAAACCCTTTGAATTTGTCTTCACCGTCGTCTTTTTTGTCTTTAAATAAACTATGTCTGTTATCACTCAGGTCGGTAGCGCGTCCGAATAAATCATCGCCACGGCCTCCGTTCATAACATTCTGATCGTTCGTTTTTGTGTCTTTATCCGAGCTTGGTCCGAAATCGGAACTGGAAAGGCTGTAATTAATAGTAATGTTGGCACTGGTCATACGGAATAAACTACCTCCGTTGTCGATATTGAACTTGTTGATTTTTCTACCGGCATTGTCAATGGCATATAGATCGAGAGTAGATCCAAAGTTGACATTCATTTTGTTGTTAAAGAACTGTGTTCCTCCGGAAACCATTATCGGTGACCACGCAAGCGAGTCGGCTGCCATATTGTAATTCGTGGAAAAGTTCAGGTTGTTTAACAGCATAACCTTTTTCGGTTCCGTTTTGGTTTCGTCTTTATCGCGTACTTTGGCTTCGAAAGTATTACTCAGTGTAAAACCGACATTGTTTGCCATGGTTCTTCCGGGAGCACCGAAGATTCCGTTTTCGAAACGCGAGTAATCAACCCGTGTCGTTCCGGTAGCATCGATCGCATAGGTATCGTAATAGTTGCTAAAGCTTGGTAGATAAGAGTAGGAAACGCTCGGACGCATTACGTGACGAATGGCCTGAATTTTTTTATCATCTCCGAAATTAAACGTACCGTAAATAGTCGTTCCGATGTTGGAGGTAAAGTTATAAGTGCGATACGCGTCAAAACCGTTGATGTCGTTGGTAACAACCATATTTTTTGAAGCGTCGAATTCTTTGCTGATGGTTTTTAAATACCATACTTCGCTATAGTTGGTTCCGGCGGTAACACTAAAATACTTGAATACTTTAAAGTTGGTACTGATCGGAATACTATGTTGGAAACCAACTTTGGAATCCCGGAACATTTGAGGGGAGAAAAACAGGGAATCGGTTGTACGGATTCTGTTTTCGGCTCTAAGGTTGTATTGGAAGTTGATGTTTTTGAAAATTCCTTTTTTAAGTTCGTCTCTTTTAGCAAACGGGAAAATACGATCCACACTGGCCTGGAAAGTAGGTAGCGTCATGTCGATAATTTCCGTATTGGTATTCTGAGAGTGCGTAGCGGTTACCGAATAGTTCACCTGAGGAACGGTTTGTAAGGTCTGCGAATAGGAAACCGAAGAACTCATGTTGTTATTCAGGGAAGAACCGACGTTGAGCATGTTTAATGTATTACGGAAATACTGACTACTACCTAAGTTAACCGATGCTGAAAATCGGGAATTAGGACTGGCTTTAGAATCTTGAGAATGCGACCATTGGATGTTGTATTCGCGTCGTTTGGTATAATCGGGGAATCCTCTTTCACTTTGAATCTGATTTTCGAAACGTATATTAACCCGTCCGTTAAAGGCATAGCGTTTGGCATAACTGCTTTCAAATCGTAAGGCATAACTTCCGTTGGTATAATAATCTCCCAAAACCGCAAGGTCGTAATAATCGCTTAAGGCGAAATAATAACCACCGTTTTGAAGGAAATAACCACGATCACGGGTGTCACCAAATGAAGGAATGATAAAACCGGAAGCGGATGTTTCGCTCATCGGGAAATAACCAAATGGTAACCCTAAAGGAGTCGGTACATCGGCGATAACCATATTGGTAAGACCTACAACTACTTTTTTACCCGGTACAAATTTGATTTTTCGCGCCAGAAAGTAGTATTCCGGATCGTCAATATTTTTTGAAGTGGTAAAACGGGCATTTTTCATAAAATACACCGAATCGTTTTCTCGTTTGGAAACCTCTGCTTTGATACGGAAATCCGTTTGTTCGGTTCTGGAGTTCCAAATTTTGGCTTTTTTTGTCTTAAAATTGAAGCGAATTGAATCGGGTTCGACTACGTTTTGTCCTTGTTTAAAATAGGGGAATTGGGTGTAATTTCCTAAACTGTCTTTGATTCGTCCGGCATATACTTCGTCTTTATCATAGTCCAAAATGATGATTCCGGACTTTAATTCGATGTCTTTATAGTATAATTCCGCTTCGTTATAGAGGGTAAGTTGTTTCTTTTTTTGATCGATTTTTTCGTAATCTTTCGCTTTACGCTTGACAATAGCGTCTATAGAAGACTTCTTTTTTTTGATCGTATCATTCTTGGTTTCGACAGTCGGTTTTTTAAAACTGTCGGGGGTTAAATGGATACTATCTTTCTGTTTTTCAGCGGGTATGTTTTTAGTTTGGGATCGGTTTTCCTGTGAATAGATTTCATGTTTTCCTACGAGAAGAAAAAATGACAATAAAACGATATGAAATAAGTTTGTACGCAAAGGTTTTAATACTATTTTTGTAAAAATATGGCTCAATTTTTGACGGTTCAAACTTACATATATTTTTTCTCAAAAATAAGCATTTAATAAAATTATAACCAATATCGATAAATATCAAAGACAATGAGAGGGAACATCAAGTTTAATTTTATAAGTTCAATTTTTTTACTACTGTTTTTCCATACTGCTTTTGCTCAAAATAATACGAAATTCAAAGTCGTTTTAGATCCGGGACACGGTGGTAATGACTTTGGCGCGGTTTATCACGGCTATGTTGAAAAAAACAACGCCCTGAACGTAGCATTAAAAGTAGGGAAATTGTTGGAAAAAGACCCTAACATACAGGTAATTTACACCCGTAAGACCGATGTTTTTATCGAATTGGACGAAAGAGCCAACATTGCGAACCGAAATGACGCTAATATTTTTGTGTCAATTCACTGTAATGCCAATAAAAATCTGGCCGCTTCCGGAACCGAAACCTATGTAATGGGGGTTACCCGTAACGCGTCCAACCTTGAAGTAGCGAAAAAAGAGAATGCCGTGGTTACGATGGAGAGCGATTATAAAATGAAATACGACGGATACGACCCGAATTCTCCGGAATCGTTAATCGGAATGACACTTTTACAGGAAGAGTATATCGAACAAAGTATCGATTTGGCGGCCCGTATTCAGGATGGTTTCGAAAACGGATTGGGACGAAAAAGCCGTGGTGTAAAACAGGCAGGATTCCTGGTATTGCGTAAAATCTATATGCCACGCGTATTGATCGAGATGGGATTCGTATCCAATAAAGACGAAGGATCGTATTTGAGCTCGGATAACGGTCAGGAGGAATTGGCCAAAGCGATCGCCGATGCCATTACCGGTTATAAAAAAGAATACTTCGTGCCGGGCGTTTCCGTTGGAAGAGACGAAAGACCAACACCGTCGAAAACCGTCGAAAAAGAACGGGAAAAAGAAAAAGATACCAAAGTAGTAAAAGTGGATTCGACTAAAGTTACCAAAGAAATTAAAAAAGAAATCAAATCGGTTGCTTCTTCAAAAGGAGTGGTGTTTAAAGTGCAGATTTCGGCCAGTGGTAAAAAATTGGATTTAACGCCAAGTAACTTTAAAGGGCTGAATAACATCTCGATGGAAGAAGATAAGGCCATTATTAAATATTACTACGGACAAGTGAAAGAGCATTCCGAAGCCAAAGAACTTTTAAACGAAGCCAAAGAAAAAGGCTTTACATCGGCCTTTATCGTGGCCTTTAAGGATGGTAAAAAGATTAGTATCCAGGAAGCATTGAAATAAATAATACTGTAGGTAAAATATTTATTTTTAATTTTGCTCATTAAATATTTGAATTTTGAAAATCACTAGAGAAGTTAAAACAGCAATTTTAGTCATTACCTCTATATTGGTATGTTTATGGGGTTATAGTTTCCTGAAAGGGAAAAATCTATTCGACTCCAACCGTAAATTTTATGTTGTATATGATAACGTGGAAGGTTTATCGCCTTCGGCGGCCGTAACGATAAACGGATTGGTAGTTGGAAAAATATCCGCTATCGAAATCCAGCCAAACACCGGGAAATTATTGGTGGAAATGCAGATTAAAAACGATTTCGCCATTTCGAAATCAAGTGTGGCCAGTATTTACGAACCGGGATTTATCGGTGGAAAACAAATTGCAATCCTTCCGAATTTTAAAGATACCAACATGGCACAGTCCGGCGATTATTTACAAGCCGATGTGAAATTAGGATTAACAGCCAAATTGGAAGACAAACTGGCGCCGATTCAGGAAAAACTGAATAAAGTTCTGGAAAGTACCGATGTATTGCTAACCAACATTAATAATGTAATGGACGCGCAAACACAGGCGAATCTAAAAAACAGCCTGGCGGAATTAAACAAAACATTGACGAACTTTAGTGCGGCTTCGGTAAATGTGAACCACTTACTGGCAGATAATAAAGGAAAACTTGATCATACGATTACGAATATTGATAAAGTATCGACCAATTTTGCGAAGATGTCCGATTCATTAGCGAAAGCAAACATTGGTAAAACGGTTAAAAACCTGGAAAGCACCTTAGCGAATGTCGACAAGATCATGAACGACTTACAGTCCGGAAAAGGATCTATGGGGAAATTGTTAAAAGACGACGCCATGTATAAAAATCTGGCTGGTGCTTCCAAACAATTGGAACTATTGTTAGGCGACATGAAGCTAAACCCGAAACGATATGTACATTTCTCTTTATTCGGAAAAAAAGCAGCTCCTTATGTAGCGCCGGAAGAAGAGAAAACAACAACAGAACAAAAACAATAAGCATTAATCTATACTTTATATGAGTTATTTAGATAATATACTATTTGCCATTATCCTTGTTTTAGGAATCGGTTTTTTTGCACAGAATGTCAAAAAACTGATCCGTAACATTAAATTAGGACAGGATGTTGACCGTACGGATAATCCAAAGGAAAGATGGCGTAACATGGCAATGATTGCCTTAGGTCAATCGAAAATGGTTAAAAGACCGGTTGCCGGAATATTGCACATCATAGTATATTTAGGATTTATCATCATCAATATTGAAGTATTGGAAATCCTGATTGATGGTTTATTCGGAACACATCGCGTTTTCTCCTTTTTAGGCGGATTCTATAATGTATTGATCGGTTCGTTCGAAGTATTGGCCTTTTTAGTGATTGTAGCGATTGCGACGTTCTATATCCGAAGAAACATCATCAAATTAAAACGTTTTATCAGCAATGATTTAACGGGATGGCCAAAAAGCGATGCGAACAATATTTTATATTTCGAAACCGTATTAATGGTTTTATTTCTGGTTTTAAATGCGGCCGATTTGCATTTACAAACATTAGGCGTAGGACATTATAGTCAGGCGGGGGCTTTCCCGGTTTCGCAATTTATCGCGCCGATCTTTAACGGAATTTCCGAAAACATCGTCGTATTGATCGAAAGAGCGGCTTGGTGGTTGCACATTGTAGGAATCCTGATCTTCCTGAACTACCTGTACTATTCGAAACATTTACATATTCTATTGGCTTTCCCGAATACCTTTTTTGCCAACCTGAAACCACAGGGACAGTTTGACAATCTGGAATCGGTTACCAAGGAAGTAAAATTAATGATGGATCCGAATGCCGATCCGTTTGCAGCAGCGCCGGCAGGTGAAGAACCGGTACATTCCAAATTCGGAGCCAGCGATGTTCAGGATTTAAACTGGGTTCAGTTGCTAAATGCGTATACCTGTACGGAATGTGGACGTTGTACGTCGTCATGTCCGGCAAACCAAACCGGTAAAAAGCTGTCACCAAGAAAGATTATGATGGATACCCGCGACCGATTGGAGGAAGTAGGGAAGAATATCGATACCAATAAAGGCGTATTTGTACCGGATGGTAAATCGTTGTTAAACGACTATATTTCAACGGAAGAACTATGGGCCTGTACCTCTTGTAACGCCTGTGTGGAAGAATGTCCGGTAAACATCAGTCCGCTTTCCATTATCATGGATATGCGTCGTTATCTGGTAATGGAGCAAAGTGCCGCACCGATGGAGTTAAACAGCATGATGACCAACATCGAAAACAACGGAGCGCCTTGGCAGTACAACCAGATGGACCGTTTGAACTGGAAAGACGAAAACTAATTAAAAAGCAAACCTTGCAGTATTGCAACTAGTATAAAAGATATGTCAGCAAATTTAGTAGTTCCTACAATGGCCGAAATGATGGCAGAGGGAAAACAGCCGGAAGTCCTGTTTTGGGTTGGTTGTTCGGGAAGTTTTGACGATAGAGCGAAAAAAATAACCAAAGCGTTTGTAAAAATATTAAACCAGGCCAATGTTCCTTTTGCTGTATTGGGCACAGAAGAAAGTTGTACCGGTGATCCGGCAAAAAGAGCCGGAAACGAATTCCTGTTCCAAATGCAGGCCATGATGAATATTGAAGTGATGAATGCTTACGAAGTGAAAAAAGTCGTAACGGCATGTCCGCACTGTTTTAATACCATAAAAAACGAATACCCGGAATTGGGCGGTAGCTACGAAGTGGTGCACCATACCCAGTTTTTAAAATCCCTTTTGGACGACGGACGTTTAACCATTGAAGGCGGACAGTTTAAAGGCAAAAAAATCACCTTCCACGATCCGTGTTATTTAGGACGTGCGAATAATGTTTATGAAGCACCACGTGAGCTAATCCAAAAACTGGATGCGGAATTAGTGGAAATGAAACGTTCCCGTGCCAACGGACTTTGTTGTGGAGCCGGAGGAGCGCAGATGTTTAAAGAACCTGAAAAAGGAAATAAAGATATTAACGTAGAGCGTACCGAAGATGCGCTGGAAACCCAACCGGAAATCATAGCAGCCGGTTGCCCGTTCTGTAATACCATGTTGACCGACGGTGTGAAATTTAAAGAAAAAGAACACGAGATCAAGGTAATGGACGTGGCAGAATTAATTGCTAATGCCAAAGATTTATAATTATGTACGTACCTTTTGATACTATGCCTGAAGAATCCCGAATCTGGATTTATCAGGCCAACCGAAAACTTAGCGACGACGAAATGCAGGAAATCGAAGCCGCTTTGGAAGAATTTGTTTCCAATTGGGCGGCTCATGGAACCGGTCTGGAAGCTTCTTTTATCACCAAATACAACCGTTTTATCATTTTAACGGTTAATCAGGAGAAACAAGCGGCAACAGGCTGTTCGATCGATGCATCGGTTCAGTTTATACAGGATCTGGAAAAGAAATATGAAATCGACCTATTGGACAAAATGAATGTAACCTTCCGTTTAGGGGACTTTATTGCACACAAGCCGTTGATTGAGTTTAAGAAGATGGCCAAAGAAAAAGCCGTATCCGGTAACACTATTGTTTTTAATAACTTGGTGAATACGCTGGGAGAGTGGCAGGAATTTTGGGAAGTGCCGGCTAGCGAAAGCTGGCATAGTCGTTTCTTCTAAACGAAAAATAAAAATACTAGCATTTAAAATCATCACGCAACGTTGCGTGATGATTTTATTTATTTAAAAAATTAAGTTAATGAGATACCCTGTTTTTCTACTGTTATTAATTGGTCCGCTTATTTTTGCGCAAAGTCCCAAACCTGTTTCCCATTATTCTGAGGAAAGAGAAAAAACCTGGGTGGACAGCATTTATAACAACCTGAATTTCGAAGAAAAATTGGGACAATTATTCATGGTTGCAGCCTATTCGAATAAAGATGCCGCTCATGTTAAATCGGTCGAAAAGCTAGTAACCGATTATGGCGTGGGTGGATTGATCTTTTTTCAGGGTGGTCCGATGCGACAGGCAAAACTGACGAACTATTACCAGTCAAAAGCAAAAGTGCCGCTTTTTATGGGTATTGATGCCGAATGGGGATTGAGCATGCGATTGGATTCGACCTATCGTTATCCGTGGAATATGACATTAGGTGCGGTTCAGGATTTAAAACTGATCGAAAAAATGGGGCAGCAAATGGCGATTCAGGCCAGACGAATGGGCTTGCATTTTAACTTCGCTCCGGTTTTGGATATCAATACCAACCCGAAAAACCCGATTATTGGAAACCGTTCGTTTGGCGAAAACAAAGAGAACGTCACCAAAAGGGCTTTGGCCTTAATGAAAGGGATCCAAAGTGAAAATGTCTATGCGACCGGAAAACACTTCCCGGGGCATGGAGCAACCGAAAACGATTCGCATTATACCTTACCGTTAGTCAATGCTACCCGCGAACAGCTCGAAGATGTCGAGTTTTATCCGTATAAAAAACTGTTTCGGGAAGGATTGTCCAGTGTGATGGTAGCGCATTTGAATGTGCCGAGTCTTGAGCCACGACCGAATTATCCGAGTTCGATATCCTATGAAGTTGTTACCAATGTACTGAAAAAGAAACTCGATTTCGACGGACTTATTTTTACCGATGCGCTCAACATGAAAGGCGCGAGTAATTTCAAACAACCGGGCGATATCGATCTGGAAGCCTTTTTAGCAGGAAACGACATCCTTTTGTTTGCTGAGAATGTACCGGTTGCAATCGAAAAATTCTGTCAGGCGTATAACGATTCGATATTATCGGACGATAGAATCGAGTATTCGGTTAAGAAAATCCTGAAATACAAATACAGAATCGGATTGAATCATTACAAACCGATTGATATGAATAATCTGGTGAAAGATCTGAATGCACCGGAATACGACGATTTGAATTACCAGTTATATGAAAATGCCGTTACGGTTTTAAAAACGACCGATAACGAACTACCGATTGGTGATTTGGAAAACGAACGGATAGCCTATATCAAATTGGGAGACGATAAAAACGAAACCTTTTTAAATACGCTTCGAACGTATGCTCCGGTCACGGATATTCCACTGGATACGGTGCCTTTAATGCTGGAACAACTGCGAAATTATACCAAGGTCATCATTGGATTTCATAAAGCGGATGGCGCCTGGAAAAAGCACGATTTTACCCAAAAGGAACTGTCGATGCTTAACCTGATTGCTTCGAACAAAAATGTAACACTAACGGTTTTTGCAAAGCCTTATACTTTATTGGCAATCGATAATTTCAATGTTTTTAGAAACGTCGTATTGGCCTATCAAAACAACGATATCGCGCAAACCGTGGCGGCCGAAGTTATTTTTGGAGGAATCGGAGCCAAAGGAAAACTGCCGGTTTCGATTAACAACGCGTTTAAAGTAAACGACGGTCTCAAGACGCAGAAAATTAATCGCTTGTCGTTTACGACACCGCAAAACGTAGGAATGAACCCGGCTATATTAGCAAAAATTGATAAACTGGCACAAAAAGCCATTGACGGTAAAATGACACCGGGATTGCAGATCGTAGTCGCGCGTCATGGACGGGTTTTCTATCAGAAATCATTCGGGTACCGCGATTATAAAAATACCGATAAAGTGACCAATCAGGATGTATACGATTTGGCATCACTAACCAAAATTCTGTCGACTTTACCGAACATCATGCAATTGTACGATAAGAAAAAGATTGATATGAATACCAAACTAGGGGATATACTACCGGTTTTTGCGAATACCGACAAAAAGAACATCACTTTAAAAGATATGTTGACGCATCAGGCGCGTTTGCAGCCGTGGATTCCGTTTTATCAGGCCACGTTAGACAGTACAAAACATCCGTCTAAAAAATACTATCGCTATACCTATTCGCCGGATTTCCCGCTTCAGGTTTCCGAAAACCTGTATTTGCGTAAGGATTATTCCGATACGATTGTAAAAAGAATTGCAGATAGTAAGTTGCTACCGAAAAAAGAATACAAATACAGTGATTTTCCGTTTATCATCTTAAAAGATTATCTGGAAAAAACAAACCATACGACCTTGGATGTTTTGAGTGATACGGCTTTTTACAAACCATTGGGATCGGCCACGATGACCTATAATCCGTTGCGCAAAATGGATATGGATATCATTCCGCCAACCGAAAAAGACAACTATTTCCGTTATACGAAAGTGCAGGGTTATGTACACGATATGGGAGCCGCGATGCAGGATGGCGTAGCGGGACATGCCGGTTTGTTTGCCAATGCTATCGATGTGGCCAAAATGATGCAGATGTATCTTCAAAAAGGAAACTACGGAAACCATCAGTATTTTTCGGAAAAGACATTCGACGAGTTTAACAACTGTGCCTTTTGTAAGGAAGGAAACCGTAGAGGTATTGGATTTGATAAACCACAACTTGGAAAAGAAGGACCAACTTGTGGTTGTGTATCGATGACCAGTTTCGGGCATACCGGATTTACCGGAACGATGGCCTGGGCCGATCCGGAGAAAGATATCGTTTATGTATTCCTGTCTAACCGTACGTTTCCGGAGAGTACCGTAAACAAACTTTCAAAGGAAAATATTCGCGAAGATATCCAGAAAGTGATTTACGAAGCGATAACCGACTAAACCACCAAAAAATACAGTATATGCAATCAACAGCAACAACACCGGATGCGTATTTAGAAACATTGCCGGACGATCGTAAATCGGCAATGACCAAATTGAGAGAAGTCATCAATGCAAACTTGCCGGAAGGATTTCAGGAAGGAATGGGCTACGGGATGATGGGCTATTCGGTTCCGCATAGCACCTATCCAAACGGATACCATTGTGATCCAAAACAACCGCTTCCGTTTTTAGGGATTGCTTCTCAAAAGAACTTTATTGCGGTTTACCATATGGGGATCTATTCCGATAAAGACCTGTACGACTGGTTTGTCGCGGAATATCCAAAACACGTAAAAACCAAACTGGATATGGGAAAAAGCTGTATCCGTTTTAAAAAAATGGACACCATTCCGTATGAATTACTAGCGGAATTATTTACCAAAATGACGGTGGAAGACTGGATTACGCGCTATGAAACGATGCTGAAACGCTAACTTTTTCGTTTCGTTAATTTTATCTAAAAATCCGGATTACCTTACTTTTTTGCAGTACTTTAGTTCACTTTTAAAAACTAAAAATGAAAATTGCTATAGTATGTTATCCTACCTTTGGTGGTAGTGGTGTAGTGGCAACCGAGTTGGGTTTGGAGCTCGCCCGGAGAGGTCACGAAATTCATTTTATAACGTATAGTCAGCCGGTTCGACTGGCCTTGCTGAATCCCAATATCCATTATCACGAAGTACACGTACCGGAATATCCGTTGTTTCATTACCAACCTTACGAACTGGCTTTATCCAGTAAGTTGGTCGATATGGTAAAGTTGCATAAGATCGAGCTTTTACATGTACATTATGCCATTCCGCATGCCTATGCCGGTTATATGGCTAAAAAGATGCTGGAAGATGAAGGAATCCGCATTCCGATGGTGACTACGTTACACGGAACGGACATCACGCTGGTTGGAAACCACCCGTTTTACAAACCGGCCGTATGTTTCAGTATCAATAAATCCGATGTGGTGACTTCGGTATCGGAAAGTTTACGGGATGAAACCTACCGCCTTTTTGATATCAAAAAAGAAATTGTGGTGATTCCGAATTTTATCGAAATTGATAAAAACAGGATTGATGAAAATTCCCCTTGCCATCGTTCGTTAATGGCTACAAAAGAAGAAAAAATCATTACCCATATCAGTAACTTCCGAAAGGTAAAACGCATTCCGGATGTGGTGAAAATTTTCAACGAGATTCAGAAAGAAATTCCATCCAAACTAATGATGGTTGGCGACGGACCGGAAAAAGAAGTGGCCGAAAAATTATGTGAGGATCTGAATATTACCGACAAAGTAATTTTCTTCGGAAATAGTAGTGAGATCGATAAAATTTTATGTTACTCCGACTTATTCCTGTTGCCATCGGAAACCGAAAGTTTTGGTTTGGCCGCGTTAGAAGCTATGGCTTGTGGTGTACCGATTATTTCGAGTAATTCGGGCGGATTACCGGAAGTGAACAAAGAGGGCTATTCGGGTTACCTGAGCGATGTTGGTAATGTACAGGAAATGGCTGCCAATGCGATTAAAATCTTATCGGACGACGAAAAGCTGCTGACTTTTAAAAAGAATGCACTTGAAGCTTCCAAAGAATTTGATATCATGAATATACTTCCGCTTTACGAAAATCTGTATCGCAAAGCACTGGAAGATTTTGCATAAATTAAAAAAGGGTTGTCTCAGACAACCCTTTTTGTATTAGAAACGGTAACGAATACCTAATGCGATATCCGGACCGAAGTTATCACCTCTGTAATCGTCGTTAAAGTATAGCTCCGGACGGAAGTCTAGTGAAATCTGTAACGGAATATCGAATACATATTCGATACCAAGATCACCGGCAACGAATACAAAAGTACCGCTGTCTTTTACATCTACGTGGTAGTCATTTTCATAACTCCAGCTTCCGATTCCTCCACCAACACCGGCATACCAGTTAAAGCCACCGTCGATGTTCCAAACCCACTGGTACAAACCGCTAAGTTTGAAGGCATCTACATGCTTGCTGTTTCTCCATCCAAGGTCGACTTCTAAACGGTTATTTTTAGAAAGACCTCGCTGATAGGAGATCTCACCACCAAAACCATCGTTGTCGCCTAAACGCAGACCTAAAGCATTTTTAGAAATTTCCTGTGCTTGTGTGCCAAATGCTAATCCCATTAACATGAAGGCAGATAAAAATAGTTTCCTCATATAAAAAATTTTAACAATATAACCCTGCTGTTTGGTTATTAGTATAATTGTCTGCTTTATTTTAACAAACAATTTTATTGTATTGCAGGGTATTTTTTTTAATTAATATGATAATCATCTAAGAATTCCTGTTGCGTCTGATTGCCTGAACTCGGTATAGGTAAAGGGATTCCGGCTGGAATACCACTGCTCAATGCATACTGTAAATTCGTATTGGTATGCACCACACCGATGTCTTTGGCGAAATACTGCGTTGAAACAAGAACGTCCTGTGAAGGTAATACTACAAAAGGTATGCCAAGATAAACGGTTGAGACCTGTAAATTTATGATTGTGTTAACAGCTTTTACATTGGTATAGGCGTCACCGTTGGGTGAAGTATAGTTTGGGAGCGTGGCTCCGGCGATGCTAGTGACCTTATATTGAATGGTTAACGGTAAATCCTGAATGGTTTGTTGTAAGGTTCCGGTGACGTTGCCCAATGTTTGTCCGGAGGTAGCATTTTCTTTAAAAATAATAAAATTATTTAGGCTAATCGCGATAGGGAGTCCGGTAAAAGCTTCCAGATCGAAGGTTCCCGAAGCCAATATCTGGTCGCCGGATTTACGAATTCCATTTTTATTTAAAGAATTGGAATAAAATCCAATCGGAAAATCTTTGGCTTTACATTTTTTATGAGGCGTACCGGAAATCAGGGTATCATTGGCGATATAAAGCGAATCCCGCATGGCATCGACGGTATACGTCCAGTAATTATTGGTCGATAGTGGAAAATAATCAAAATTGGAAGGGGTGCTACCTGTTGTTTCTTCTGTAGAGGAAGAACATGAGGAAAGTAGCAAAACACTCAAAAGGACAGGGATATATCTTAAAATCATTTTAGTGAAATCTTTCAGCTAATTTACTAAAAAATGTTAAAATATTAACCTTTCATTAGTATTTTTAAGGATAATAATTCCTGGCTTAATTGAGTTTCCTGTTCAAAATAATCATCATCATCTGCTTCTTGTACCGCTTCCGGGGAATACTGGTATAGTTTCCACCTTTTTTTATTGTATTCCAAAGCGGTCAGATTCTCGATCCAGTCACCGGAATTCAGATAGAGCGTTTTTCCTTTTTTATTTTCTTTTTCGACGATTTTAGGCTCGTGAATATGGCCACAGATCACATAATCGTAGTTTTTTTCGATGGCCAGATCGGTTGCAGTTGTTTCGAAATCGGAGATAAATTTTACGGCTTTTTTTACACTGCTTTTGATCTTTTTGGATAGGGAATACGGTTCTTTTCCTATTTTAATCAGGCACCAGTTGATAAAACGGTTGAGTAAAATCAGATAATCATAACCGATACCGCCCAGTTTGGCGATCCATTTGGCATGATGTACGGAATTATCGAAAATATCCCCATGGAAAATCCAGGCCTTTTTATCGTGTAAATCCAAAACCAGTTTGTCGACTATGGAAAAATTCCCCATTGTGGTGTCGCTAAATTTCCGCAACATCTCGTCGTGATTTCCGGTGATATAATAAACCCGTGTCCCTTTTGAAGAAAAATCCAGTAATTTTTTTACGACTTTAAGATGGGATTTTGGAAAATAGGACTTTCGAAATTGCCAGATGTCGATAATATCACCATTTAAGATCAGTGTTTTGGGCTTGATTGTGTTCAGATATTTTAGTAATTCTTTCGCATGACAGCCATAAGTACCTAAATGTACATCGGAGATAACAACAATATCAACGCTTCTCTTTTTCAAGGAATTGAAATTTAAGTTTAACAAATAAACCCTTTTGTTGTTATTAAAAATTTAATGAAACATTAAATAATTATTAGTTCTTTGCGGAAAGTTTAGTATTGCCGTGCGATCAGAATAGTTTATTTTTGTATAAAAATACGCGTTATGGCAGGAAATACATACGGAACATTATTCAGGATAACCACATTCGGGGAATCGCATGGAGAAGCTTTAGGAGGAATTATTGATGGATGCCCGGCTGGAATTGCTCTGGATTTTGAAGCCATTCAAAAAGAAATGCAACGCCGGAAACCGGGACAATCGGCCATTGTAACCCAACGAAAAGAAGAAGACGCTGTACAATTCTTATCGGGAATTTTCGAAGGAAAAACGACCGGAACACCAATCGGGTTTATTGTACCGAATACCAATCAGAAATCAGATGATTATTCCCATATAAAGGACACCTATCGTCCAAGTCATGCCGATTATGTATATGAACAAAAATATGGCATCCGCGATTATCGTGGCGGCGGACGTAGTTCGGCTCGTGAAACAGCGAGTCGGGTAGTGGCCGGAGCGATCGCAAAGCAGGCTATGCCGGAAATTAAAATCAATGCCTTTGTATCGTCTGTTGGAGATATTTTTATTGATAAACCGTATCAGGCGCTGGATTTTTCATTAACAGAAAGTAATGCAGTGCGTTGTCCGGATCAGGCAACGGCCGAAAAAATGGAAGCGTATATTAAAGAAATCCGAAAAGAAGGGGATACCGTTGGTGGTACCGTTACCTGCGTGATTCAAAATGTGCCGATCGGTTTGGGTGAGCCGGTATTCGACAAATTACATGCCGAACTGGGAAAAGCCATGTTGTCGATTAATGCGGTAAAAGGATTTGAATACGGTAGCGGTTTTTGTGGTGCCAAAATGAAAGGAAGCGAGCATAATGACCTGTATAATCCGGACGGAACCACTAAAAGTAACCTTTCCGGAGGGATTCAGGGGGGGATCAGTAATGGTATGGATATTTACTTTCGGGTAGCTTTTAAGCCCGTTGCTACGATCATGCAAAAACAGGAAGTTCTTGATAATAAAGGGAATATAACCGAACAACAGGGTAAGGGACGTCACGATCCTTGTGTGGTACCGCGTGCGGTGCCAATTGTCGAGGCGATGGCTGCAATTGTCTTACTTGATTTTTTCCTTAGGAAGTGAAAAATTAGTAAAAAAAATGAATTTTCTTTAAAACCTTAAGTTAATATTAAGGTTTTTTTTTATCTGTTAACGGAAGGTTATATTTATTCTGAATTAACACTTTTATTATTTTTTCCTTAAAATTTAATGGTTAATTTTACTTTTAGTAATACAAAACCAATTATAATGAAAAAAACATTACTTTGTTTATGCCTTGTGTTGGCATCAATAAACACAACTTTCGCACAATCGGTAACGGTTCCTTTTAATAATATGGCCATTGAAAGCTTTATGTTTTATAAGCTTAATGAGCCGGGAGAATTCACCGGGACACTAAACAGTGTTACGATGAATGCCATCCTTAACGATTCTGCAATGGATACCTATGCGAGTGACCTTACAGTGTATGTTACAGCAAATGGTGATATTAATTCATTGGGATTATTGCAAATTGGAGGATATGACGATTTATATGCTGACCAAAGCTATTTCTGGGATGATGGTGATTCGGACGAGCCAGGAACTCCTGTAACAGGAACAATTGTATTGGATACACCACTTAATTTCGACGGAACAACCTATACCGTTTGGTTAGGTCATGGTTACGATGGAGAAGGAGCTGCAGGAATCTGGACCGGAACGTTAACTTTAAACGGTCTTACAGAAGTAACGGCTTCTGCTAACGATTTCTCAAAAGCGAAATTTACAGTATTCCCGAATCCGGTTCATGACGTGGTAACGGTTGCAAACGATGGCAACGTTATGGTGAACCAGATTGCAATCAACGATATCAATGGAAGAACGGTAAAAACTGTAAAATTTGATGCTGTTTCTGAAGCTCAGGTTAATATTGCCGATTTAAATTCCGGAATCTATTTTATGAACATCACAACGGATAAAGGTGTGACAACTGAAAAGATTATCAAAAAATAATAATTATTTTTTCTGATTTGTATTTGTAAGAGCGGGATAGCGATGCTAGTCCCGCTCTTTTTTTATCCTTTCTTTATAAGTAAGGAAATTCTAAATTTATATTTTTTCTCTTGTAAGAGAAAAAAGTATTAAAAAAATGATTTTTGTGTAAAATATTAGGTTAATAACATTGTTTATCGGTATGTGTTAACAGGATATTATGTTTATTTTGAATTAACACTTTTATGGTTTTTTTCTTAAATTTTAATAGGTAGTTTTATTTTTTTAAAACAAAACCATAATGAGAAAAACATTACTTACTACCGGTTTATTACTGGGAACTCTTTTGGCAGGAAATGCACAAACAACAACAATTTTTCAGGAAAATTTTGAAAATAATACGGCATTAACAGGATGGACATTGCGTAATCTTGATGGTTTAACACCTAATGGAACGTATGCGACTACTTTTGGAGTTAATGCATGGGCAGTGGTAACCTGGAATTCAGAACCTGGAAATAAGGTGGCTTCCACAACATCTTGGTTTAACCCGGCTGGTACAGCAAACAGATGGTTGATTACACCGCAAATTGCACTTCCGGCAAACAACCAGATTCAAGTGGCTTTTAGAGCGAAATCTGGTGATTCAGATGTTGCGTATCAGGATGGATACGAATTAAGAGTTTCTACAACGGGAACGAATGCCGCCGATTTTACACAGGTAATTTATGCGACACCATCGGAATCAAATACCTGGCAGAACCGATCTTTTTCTCTGGCGCAATTTGCTGGACAAAGTGTTTACATTGCCTGGGTAAATAATAACAATGACAAGAATCTTTTGAGTATTGATGATGTTGCTGTTTTCGCTATGCCTACAGCTTCAACAGACGATTTCCTTGCGTCTAAGTTCTCGGTTTTCCCGAACCCGGCTCAGGATGTAGTAACGGTTGCAAACAATAGCAACGTTTTGGTAAATCAGATTGTGATCAACGATATCAACGGTAGAACTGTAAAAACAGTAAAATTAGACACTGTTTCTGAAGCTCAGGTAAATATAACTGATTTGAATTCAGGAGTATATTTTATGAATATTACGACAAATGAAGGTATGGCAACTAAAAAGATTGTCAAAAAATAATTATTTTTTCTGATTTGTATTTGTAAGAGCGGGATAGCGATGCTACTCCCGCTCTTTTTTCTTTTTATTACTGTTCATCATCAGGAAAATATAAGCGACTAATGAAAAGATGACGAACGAAAAAATACCAATCATAATAAAGGCTCCAATGGACCAGGAATACAGGGAAATAAAAAGCTTTGCCATTTTTAAGTGATTTAGTTACTCAAATCTAACTTTAAATTGGCGGTAAAATGATGATAATTATCAGGTTATAAAAATTTTGCTTTAATTTCCGGACTCGGTAACATACACTGGTCTTTTTTACCATACCATTTATAGCGGTTTTTTGCCACATAATCGTAAACAGCATTGGAAATCGGTTTTGGAATCCAGCTAAATAAACCGAATAGCGAATAAACACCACCGATGGTTTTGGCAATCGAAATCGCAGCATCGGCTTTATAATGGTAGGCTATTCCGGGTTCATATAAAATAATACTGTCGGTTTTGGAGGTATCCACACCGATATGTCGAATCACCTGTTGTCCCAGTTCCGATTGCAACGGCAGAAAACGAAATACGTCTTTCTTATCGTGTTTGATGATAAACTGTACCGAACGATCACACAGATTACAGAAACCGTCAAAAAGCACGATCTTTTTGTCTTGGGGTAAACCTTCCATATTTTATTTTTTGCGTTCGACCAGTTCCAGATTATCCAGAGCAACTTTGGATGTGAAAATTCCATAATTGACCGTTGCCTTATTCTTTTCGATCGCATCAATGCTTCCTACGGCTTTACCGTCGATCATACGAACACGGTCGCCCACTTTTAATGGAATTTTTGGCTTGTTGCTTTCTTCCTGAATAGCTTTTATTTTCTTTTCCTTTTTCTCTTTTCGGATTACTTCAACCTTTTCCTTAACCTCTTCGATAATCTCTTTCTGAACCGCTTCCTTGGCTTTTTTCTCCTTCACCGTAATTTTTTTACGCTTGGAGTTTTCGATCTCAACCATTTTCAAGAATTCCCCGATAAGTTCTTTTTTATTTTTGTTATTAAAGTACTTTTCGGAAATATCGTCCATTTTTTGACCCATATAGATCAAACGTTGGTTGGAATCATACAATTCCTGATAGCTTTCCAGTTTTTGTTGAATTTTCGTATTGATGCCTTCCATTTTTCGGCTTTCCTCACGCGCTCTGGTTTCTTCCTCTTTTAGGTTTTGAGAGGTTTTTTCCATACGGGAACGCTCTTTTTGCAGGTTGGCAATCGTTTTATCAAAGCGGACTTTATCGCCTTCGACTTTCTTTTTTGCACGATTGATCAAACCATATGGAATGCCGTTTTTCTGCGCGACTTCAAACGTAAAGGAACTACCGGCCTGACCCAAGTGTAATTTGTACATCGGTTCCAGCGATTTTTCGTCGAATAACATGTTCGCATTGGTGGCAAAAGGCAGTTCATTCGCGAGTATTTTCAGATTGGTGTAATGCGTGGTAATAATACCAAACGCTTCACGGTGGTAGAATTCTTCCAGGAAAGTTTCGGCCAATGCACCACCAAGCTCCGGATCGGAACCGGTTCCGAATTCATCGATCAGGAATAAGGTTTTGGCGTTACACTTTTTCAGAAAGTAATTCATATTCTTCAATCGGTAACTATACGTACTCAAATGGTTTTCGATGGATTGGTTGTCTCCAATATCGGTCAGAATACGGTCAAATAGAAACGTTTCACTGCGTTCGTGTACCGGAATCAGGATACCGCTTTGTAACATCAGTTGTAACAATCCGATTGTTTTAAGGGTAATACTTTTACCGCCGGCATTGGGACCGGAAATTACAATAATCCTGTTTTCCTGTGTCAATTCGATCGTTTGCGGATAGGTTGGCGCATTTTTCTGTTTGTTATTCAGATATAGAATCGGATGAAAAGCCTCGCGAAAATACAGTTTTTTCTCTGTTGTTATTTTCGGAAGCAAACCATTGATTTTATAGGCATATTTCGCCTTTGCAGCGACCACATCGATATCGCTCAGAAAGTCCTGATAGTCTTTTAAAAGTTGGATATACGGACGAATGGCATTGGTTAGCTGTTTTAAAATCCGGGTAATTTCTTCGCGTTCTTCATATTCCAGATTGCTCAGTTCCCGCGAATAACGCAAGGTGGCTTCCGGTTCGATATAGGCAATACTTCCGGTTTTGGAGCTACCCAAGATGGTTCCTTTAACTTTACGACGGTACATGGCCAATACGGCCAAAACGCGACGATTATCCACGATGGTTTCCCGAATGTCGTCCAGATAACCCATGCTATTGTAACTGGACAAAGCAGCGCCAAAACTCTGATTGATTTTTCCGCGAACCAGATTCATATTGCGGCGGATTTCGACTAGATCCGGTGAGGCATTGTCTTTAATTTCGCCGTATTTGTCGACTACCTCATCGATTTTCTGGATGATGAATTTCGTCAGTTCGACCTCCGAAGCCCGAAGGTTTAATTTCGGATAATAATCGTCGAATTTTCGGAAAAACTGAATTAGCGTATTGGAAGTATCGGAAAGTGCGCTGATCTTTCGAAAACCGCTCAACTCCAGAAAACTGTCTTCAATAGCCAGGTATTTTATTTCGTGGTGAATCGCATCAAAATAGTGATTCGGGATAACATTATTATTGGTAAATGAAGAAACATACTCCGATGTTTGCCATAAGGCATCCATGAGTGTTTCCTCGGTTTTGAAAGGGATAATCTCAAGCGCCTTCTGTTTTCCGGTTTCGGTATTACACAAGTCCGAAATGGTTTCCAGTATGGTTTTAAATTCTAAATCCTGTAGGGTTTTATCGGTAATTGAAATCATTTTTTTAAATTGAATTGCAAATTTACAAAGAAGAAGCGGTATCGCTAAAGCTAAAAGTTAGCTAAAAGTGTTATTTTTGGTAAAAAATTATAAAATGCAAGTAAATATACATCCTTCCTGGGAAAACGTACTATCCGCCGAATTTGAAAAACCGTATTTTGACAAATTGATTCATTTTGTAAAAACGGAATATGCGCAAACCCGTTGTTACCCAAAAGGAAATCATATTTTTGCTGCATTCGATCGTTGTCCGTTTGATAATGTTAAAGTTGTAATCATTGGACAGGATCCGTATCATGGCGCCAATCAGGCCAATGGTTTGTGTTTTTCGGTAAACGATGGCATTGCTTTTCCGCCGTCATTACTCAATATTTTTAAAGAAATTGAAACCGATTTGGGTATTCCGTTTCCAAAAAGCGGTAATCTCGAACGTTGGGCCGATCAGGGTGTATTGTTGTTAAACGCTACGTTAACCGTTCGGGAAAGTATGGCCGGTAGTCATCAAAACCAGGGTTGGGAGGCATTTACCGATGCCGTAATCCAAAAGGTTTCCGACGAAAAACAGGACGTAGTCTTTTTGCTTTGGGGCGGATTTGCCAAGAAAAAAGGAGCTAAAATCGACAGAAATCGTCATTTTGTGTTAGAAACCGGACATCCGTCGCCATTAAGTGCCAATCGCGGACTTTGGTTTGGAAACAAACATTTTAGTAAAACGAATGCGTTTTTACAGCAAAAAGGCAAACCGCCAATCAACTGGTAATTAGTAAAACGTTAATTCTCCTAAAATTTCTTCCGACATAAACGGACCACCGGGATACTTGGCGGTATAATCCAGATTGAGCCAGATCTGACCGCGTTCGTCGATATGGTAATTGATTTCTTTTCCTCGGCTTTCGTCCTTAAACAACACTTCCTTGATCAGGTAGATTACATTTTCCAGGTCGGCTTTGGTTCCAATCAGCATTTCCGGATACAAATGGCCACCGGTATGGATAATTCGCGGGGTACCGCCTATAGCCCGGATCAATGCCGCCATCAAAATTGCATGATCATCACAATCGCCCGAAAAGTGTTGTAACGACTCACTGGCCGAGGCAATATATTCCCGCCCTTTCGGATCGTTTACATAATTCCAACGCTTTTTTACTTCTGCGAAAACCGCAAAACACTGAATCGTTTGTCGGTATTCACGGAAGCCCTTTACGTCCTGAAAATGTAGCGTAGTGGCTTTTAAGGCAAAATTCCGAACCTTCGGGTTGGTATAATCCACCGCGTCGATAATCTTGGATTTATTGGGAAACGGAAGCAGTTTGGCAATAATAATATCCTGTGGATTGGCGTCGTCTGACATGGTATAGATCATGGCCCGATAATCTTCAAAAACCGAATTAAAACCGTAGCCGCCAAATAGAGTTCCCCAGATCAATGCCAGTAAATACAGGAAAATACATATAATGATCACGGTTTTAAGCATTCGTAATACCAATTGAATGATCACCAGTATGACGACAAAAAGCAGTACGCGATCGATATGTAAAAACCATTCCGGGTCGATAATATTCTGATGGACAATAATAAATATAGGAATGGTGATCAGTATATTCAGGAAAAAAATGACAACATTGTCCCAAGGCTTTGGCAAAGAAAGCTTTTCTTTTATTTTTTGGATCTTGGTTTTTTCGGACAAAGTCATTTTTTAGCGATGGCTTGTAAATACTTATTTTATGACGGATTCATAAGCGGCTTTGGTTTCGATTATTTTTAAATCGAATAATTGATTTTGAATTTTTTCAAAGGTTTTTTTATCCGGTTTTTTTTGCGACCAACGCGTTAGCTGTAGCCATTCCTGTATGTCTTCCGTTTTTTGATTAAAACGATTTGCCAGTGTTCGGTCGATACTCGGAATTTCTTTAAACTCGCGGGTAGTGGTATTGATAATTTCCAGAATTTGATCAATCACATGTTTATCGGTTGCCAATACCTCATTGCGAACGGCAATTACAAATGACGGCCATGGCGTAGGGCAATCGCCCAAATGACGGAAGGTACCGTTATCCACCAATGGTTTGGTCATAAAACGTTCCCACATAAAATAATCGGCTGTTCCATTGGTAAGTGCTGTAACGGCACCGTCGATGGTGTTTACGATTTCAAAAGGAATGTTTTGGGTATCCCAGCCTTCGTTTTTAGCATTTACGATCGACATCAGTTGTGAACCCGATCCGATCCGACTGATCGCCGCTTTTTTACCATTTAGATCGCTCAGTTTTTGATAAGCCGATTGCGCGCCTACATGGATACCCCAAAGCAAAGGCGATTGTACATAAATTTGAACAATACTGCTCGGATTGCCATTGGAGATATCTTTCAGGATGCCTTCGGTTAAAATAATAGCGATATCGGTTTCGTTATCGCGGAGCATCTGACACATTTTCCCGGTTCCTTCGGGTACATCGGTCCATTGTAAATCGATGTCCACCTCGTTAAATTCGCCGTTTTCAATGCATAAATGCCAGGGTAAATTAAAGTGCTCGGGTACTCCTGCAATTCGAATTGTTTTCATGTGAAAAAATTAATTGCTAAGATAGTAAGAGTAAATAAATTTTTGTGATAAGAAGGGGTTAAAAATAAACATTCCCCGTATAATAACTTAGAAATTACTATCGGGGAAAGTTTTCGCAAATAAACAAAGAAAACAACACAAATGTTACCTTACCCTTCGTAGGTTACAAGGCAATTTTGTTTCATGGTGCCTGTTTCCAGGTATCTTGTATGGAAATTAAAAGCTTCTTCCAGTATATGTGGTGTATGCCCGCCGCGTTCGCAGGCTCTATCGAAATATCCTTGTAACTGTTCGCGGTATTCGGGATGGGCGCAATTTTCGATGATCACTTTAGCGCGTTCGCGTGGTGCCAGTCCGCGTAAATCGGCCAGACCTTGTTCGGTTACCAGAATGTCTACGTCGTGTTCCGTATGGTCGGTATGGGATACCATTGGCAACACATGGGAAATAGCATTTCCGTCTTTTGAAGCCGACTGTGTTACGAAAATACTAAGGTAGGCATTACGGGCAAAATCACCCGAACCGCCAATTCCATTCATCATCTTCGTTCCGGAAATATGCGTCGAATTGACATTGCCGTAAATATCAAATTCGATAGCCGTATTGATTCCGATAATACCCAAGCGACGGATCACTTCTGCGGAATTACTGATATTCTGCGGACGAAGGACGATTTTGTCTTTATATTGATCGAAATTGTTTAACAGGTGTTGGTAACAGGATTCCGAAACGGTAATGGACGAAGCCGAAGCAAATGTCATTTTACCGGTATCCATCAGTTCGAAGGTACTGTCCTGTAATACTTCGGAATACATTACCAGATTTTCAAAATCACCTTTAGCCAACCCCGACAATACCGCATTGGCCACCTTACCGATACCGGCCTGTAATGGCATCAAAGATTTTGTTAAACGCCCGCTTTGTATCTCTTTTTCAAAAAAGGCCAGTAAATGGTTGGCAATGGCAGTGGTTTTGGCATCCGGAGCGGTGGTTTGCGCCGGACTATCCGGGATTTCGGTAAAAACGATTCCGGCCACTTTATCCGGGTCAATACGGATAACATCGGAGCCAATGCGATCGTCGGAAGCCGTAATGTTTATGACATCACGATTAGGGTAGTGGGTTGGTATAAAAATATCGTGTATTCCTTTAAATTCAAAAGGAATGGACGTGTTGATTTCAATAATGATTTTGTCGGCCAGATGGGCAAAAGTAGCCGAGTTTCCAACGGAAGTTGTTGGGATTATATGCCCGTTAGTATCGATATAAGTGGCTTCTATAATCGCAAAATCCAATTGGGGAAGGTGTTTGTTTTCGAGTAATTCGGCTGTTTCGCTAAGATGCTGATCAATAAAAAGAATGGCACCACTGTTGATTTTTCCCCGCATTACCGGATCGACCTGAAAGGGCATTCGTTTGTAAAGGGCATTCGTTCGGGCCAGATCGGCATCGGTAGTATGACCAAGGGAAGCACCGGTAATCAGGGTAATTCCGATGGCCTCATGTTCGGCACGCAACGCAAAAGCCGGTAAAACCGCTTTACTGTCGCCGGCCTTTGTGAATCCGCTGGAACCGACAACCATTTTATCTTTAAAAAAAGCGGCGGCCTGGTGGGCGGAAATCACTTTGTCTTTGTATTTTTGAAATTGAATTCTTTCTGGGTTCATAAAATGATTTTTTGATAAAAAATTAAACCAAAAAATAAAGTTTTATTAACAAAAGCTTTTACTTGTTTTTATTCTGATTGGTTTAGTTTACAATTTTAAAGAAATAATCCAGTAGCGAATTATTGTAATAAGCCAAAAAAATATTCATTTCAGACAGCATGGAAAAGGAAAACCTAAAGGTAGAGAAGTATTATACCAAGGATGTGGACACGGATAAAAACAGTATTTATTGCCATCACGATCTGATGGGTGAATTATTGATTCCGACGCATAAACATGAAAAAGCGCAGCTGTTGTATACCGAGGGCGGACTGGTTTATGTGACCACCGAAACCAAAACCTACTTTTTACCGGCGCGCCATTTTATGTGGATTCCGGATACTATCAAACACAGTATTCATCCGAGTTCGGAAAATGTAATGATGCGAAACCTCTATTTTCCGGTCGACAAAAACGAACATTCCTTTTATAATAATGAAGGGATTTACCCGGTTAACGATTTGCTACTGCAAATGATGTTGTTTACCAACCGTTGGAATGGCAATCTAAAAAAAGGAAGCCGTAATTATTTTATTGCAAGGGCTATTAAGGCCATCTTACCGGAGATTTGCGAAACCAACCTGCCATTAGCATTACCAACAGCCAAAGACAAACGATTGTTAAAAGTGATCACCTATCTGGATGAGCATCTTGATGAAACTATTTTCTTTTCCACATTGGCCGAAAAATTCGGATTTAGTGAACGTTCGTTATATCGTTTGTTTCAAAAAGATATGGGTATGTCGTTTATACAGTTTTTTACCATCCGGAGAATGCTGAAAGCGATCGAATTATTGCTGGAAAAACGACTACCGGTTAGTGAAGTAGCTGTTGCGGTTGGTTATAACAGTATACCGACCTTTAGTAATACGTTTTATAAGTTATTGGGACAACGCCCGTCGGATTACCTGAACGGTGTGGAAATCCTAAAAAAAAATCAGCAGGTTTAACTGCCGATTTTATTATTTTTAAATTCAAACCAAATGGTTTCGATTCCTTCATCCAGAAAAGATTCCGTATGTACGGGTTGTAGTTTATGTAATATCGTGTTAGAACCGGTATTTCCTTTTTCGGCATTGGCATATACTTTTTCGAGTTTCATAACCGAAAAAGCGTATTCCAAACAAGCGCTGGCGGCTTCAAAACCATAGCCTTTTCGCCAATGCTCTTGTACCAATCGGTACCCAAGGTCGTAAAAATTCCGATGACCGTTTACTTCTTCTGTGTTGATCAATTTAAGCCCCGTCCAACCAATAAACTCGTTTGTGTCTTTTAATAGCATTGCCCAACGACCAATACCATTCGTCTCGTATTGTTTTCGAATAAAGGAAATGGCATTTTGTGCTTCTTCTATGGTTGTAATAGGAGATTTTCCCAGGTATTCATGAACTGCCGGATTGGAATCTAATCGGAAAATACCTGCGGCATCATTAGGGTGCAATTCCCGGATGATCAGTCTGTCGGTGGTGATAATGGGTTTCATTTTCTGATTTCGATTAAATGATGTTGCAAATGATGGATATAATCGGTCATTAAAAAGCGTAAATCCGATGTAGTTCCGTCTGGTAAAAGCAACGGTAAAGCTAGTGTTTCTGCGGTCTGACACTGCATTATAAAAGCGATTTGCCGGTTTAAAGCAGCCCATAATAGCAGTAATTCGGTACTTTCACGTTGCTGATACTGGTTGGCTTTAACCTGCTCGTCCTGATTGTACGGGCGAACCGAATACGGACTTTCAGCGTACTGAATTTCCGTAAAACGTTCCAGATTGTAGCGTGCCGAATCAATCAAATGCCCCAGTATCTCTTTTTTAGACCAAATAGTCGCAGCAGATTTTACTTCAAAACCGGATAAATGCCCTTCGTGAAACTGACGTTCAAAAGCTGTAATATCTGCGATAAGTTGTGAAGCCAGCGTATGCATGTTATTCGACCAGTTTATTTAATGTATATAGGATAAGAGCATCAACCGCTTTATACGGATCTTCGCTAAAAGTACCATTGGCACGATTGGCAATGATTGCGTTAAGGGATAAGGCCTCGTGACCCAATAAACGGGAAAGCCCATATATAGCGCCGGTTTCCATTTCCAGATTGGTCATTCGCGTACCGTTATAGTTAAAACTGTCCATTTTGGCATTTAGTGCTTCGTCCTGAATCGGAAGGCGCAATACGCGTCCTTGCGGACCGTAAAAACCACCAGCCGTACCGGTAAATCCTTTGTGAATTTCGGTACTTTCGATTTTCTGAGCCAGTTTTTCACTGCCTTTGATTACATAAGGTTTCCCTTTGCGCATGTCCCAGTTGGTATGCGCTATAAATGCGTCTTCAATAGCTGTTTCGGAAATCGAATCGATGATATAGGAGCGGAGCATATTGTCCAGTCCTAAGCCATATTCGGACATTACAAAGCTGTCAACCGGAATGTCGTTTTGTAAAGAACCCGATGTTCCGATACGAACAATATTCAGGGAAGTAAGCTCCGGCTTAACCATACGGGTGTTGAGGTCGATATTAACCAAAGCATCCAGTTCGTTCATCACGATATCAATATTGTCAGGGCCAATTCCGGTAGACATCACCGTAAGGCGTTTGCCTTTATACGTACCGGTTTCGGTTTTAAATTCACGCTTTTGTGTCGAAAATTCAACGGTATCAAAGTGTTTGGTGATTTTTGAAACCCGGTTTTGATCACCTACAAAAATAATATCGGTAGCGATGTTTTCCGGTTTCAGATTTAAGTGGTAAACACTACCGTCGGGATTCAGGATTAATTCAGATGATTTAATTGCTGTCATTATGTATGTATTTTATTAACCGCCTACGCGTTTTATTTTATAGCCTTCTTTTGTCAGGAAATCCATGATTTTGTCACGGAAATTCCCCTGGATGATAATTTCGCCGTCTTTTGCGGAGCCACCCACGCCGCAAAGCGTTTTTAGTTGTTTAGCAAGCGTCTTCAGGTCGTCGTCATTACCGACAAACCCTTTGATGATGGTTGCCACTTTTCCGCCCCGGTTCTTTTTGTCGAGGTGCGCTTCCAGTTTTTGCTGACCGGGAGCAAGGGTTTCTTCCTGCTCGGACTCGGTATTTAATTCAAAATCTTTATTGGTGGAAAAAACAAATCCGCCTAAATCTTCCAAACTACTTATTTTCTTTGCCATATTACTAAATCGGTTCGATGCATTGCTGCATTTCAAAAAAGGTTGTAAAAGATAAAAGACATTGAGTGTAAAACCCAATGTCTTTTACGATTTTATAAAAATAAGGATTATTTTTTAATTAAGCCCAAATCAACCAAACGTTCGTAAAGGAAATCACCGGCGGTAATATCGTCATAACGTTTTGGGTTTTCGGCATCGATACAGTTTTCCAGACAGTTAAGCGGCATTTCGCTTATCGGGTGCATAAAAAACGGAATCGAAAAACGGGAAGTCCCCCATAATTCACGTGGCGGATTAACCACCTGGTGAATGGTCGATTTTAGTTTATTGTTGGTGTGACGGGAAAGCATGTCACCCACGTTGATCACTAATTCATCATCTTGGGCAATGGCATCAATCCAGTCACCGTTATGATTTTGAACCTGTAATCCTTTACCTTGCGCACCCATTAATAAGGTGATCAAATTAATATCACCGTGTGCAGCGGCACGAACGGCATTTTCCGGTTCCTGTGTAATAGGAGGATAGTGAATTGGACGTAGAATACTGTTTCCGTTTTTGATGTAGTTGTCAAAATAAAACTCATCCAGTCCAAGGTATAACGCTAACGCTCTTAAAACATATACGCCGGTTTTTTCCAACATCTGATAGGCTTCTTTACCTACCGTGTTAAATTTAGGAAGTTCGGCAACTTCCACATTTTTAGGATATTCGGCTTCCAGTTTCGGGTCGTTTTCGACATACTGACCAAAATGCCAGAACTCCTTTAAGTCGCCTTCTTTTTTTCCTTTGGCGTGTTCTTTTCCGAAAGAAACATAACCACGCTGTCCACCAATTCCAGGAATTTCGTATTTTTCTTTTACCTCAAGTGGTAATGTGAAAAAATTACGAACCTCACCATAAAGTTCATCAACTAATTTGTCATCTAAAAAATGACCTTTTAATGCTACGAAGCCGATGTCTTCGTAGGCTTTTCCGATTTCATTTACAAATTTTTGTTTACGTACCGGGTCGTCCGATAGGAAATCACGCAAGTCAACACTGGGAATGTTTTGCATCTTGAAAAATTTTGTTAATAACTTTTTGGTTGTGAAACCATTATAAAACAAAGGTAAATAATAATTTTTAGATAAAATTTATAAAGTTATCAACAATGGGAATGAGCGTGGTAATTACCCGGGTGAATCCGATAATTTGGGAAAATATTTAGATAACAATTCCATTGGTGATGGTTATTTTTTTATACTTTTGGAAGCGTTTAATCAAAGCACAACATCATGAATTTTGATCGGAAAAATCTAAGTGACGAAAAACTATTAGATTTATATAAGAAATTAATCAAGCCAAGGCTGATCGAAGAAAAAATGCTGATCCTGATCCGTCAGGGGAAAGTTTCAAAATGGTTTTCCGGTATTGGACAGGAAGCTATCTCAGTAGGAATTACATCCGTTTTGGATAAAGACGAATATATTTTACCAATGCACCGCAACTTAGGGGTGTTTACAACCAGAGAAATCCCATTGTACCGTTTGTTTTCACAATGGCAGGGAAAAGGGGATGGTTTTACCAAAGGACGTGACCGTTCGTTCCACTTCGGAACACAGGAATATAAAATTATCGGAATGATATCGCATCTTGGACCACAATTAGGCGTGGCCGATGGTATTGCTTTAGCTAATAAATTAAAGAAAAACGGAAAAGTTACCGCGGTTTTTACCGGTGAAGGTGCTACTTCCGAAGGTGATTTCCACGAAGCATTAAATATTGCCGCAGTTTGGGATTTACCGGTACTTTTTGTGATCGAAAATAACGGTTACGGATTGTCGACACCAACAAACGAACAATACCGATGTGAAAACCTGGCCGATAAAGGAATTGGTTATGGAATGGAAAGCTATATTATCGACGGAAACAATATTCTTGAGGTATATACAAAGATTGACGAGTTGGTAGCTTCCATGCGCGAAAATCCGCGCCCGGTACTATTGGAATTCAAAACCTTCCGTATGCGAGGGCATGAAGAAGCCAGTGGAACCAAATATGTACCACAGGAATTAATGGATATGTGGGCAATTAAAGATCCGGTAGATAATTTCCGCAAATACCTTTCGGAAGCAGGAATCCTGACACCGGATATGGATGAGGCTTATCGTGCTGAAATCAAAAAAGAAATTGACGAACATTGGGCAAAAGTTCAGGCAGAACCTGAAATTGTGGCAAACCTTGACGAAGAGTTAAATGATGTGTACAGACCGTATACACATGAAGCATTCGATCATAATGGAGAAGTGGAAAACATTCGTTTGGTAGATGCGATTTCACAAGGATTAAAACAATCGATGGAGCGTCACGATAATCTGGTGATTATGGGACAGGATATCGCCGAATACGGTGGAGCCTTTAAAATAACAGATGGTTTTGTAGCACAATTTGGAAAAGAACGTGTTCGCAATACGCCAATTTGTGAAAGTGCAGTAGTTTCTGCGGGTATGGGATTGTCTATTAACGGACATAAAGCTATTGTAGAAATGCAATTTGCAGATTTCGTTTCTACAGGATTTAACCCAATTGTGAACTATTTGGCGAAAGTGCACTACAGATGGCAGGAAAATGCCGATGTAGTAGTGCGTATGCCTTGCGGCGGTGGAACTCAGGCTGGACCTTTCCACTCGCAAACGAACGAAGCCTGGTTTACTAAAACACCGGGATTAAAAGTGGTATATCCGGCTTTTCCATACGATGCCAAAGGACTTTTAAATACGGCAATCAACGATCCGAATCCGGTAATTTATTTCGAGCACAAACAATTGTACCGAAGTATTTATCAGGATGTTCCTAAAGACTATTACACGATTCCTTTTGGAAAGGCGGCTATGATTAAAGAAGGTGAAGACGTAACGGTAATTTCATTTGGAGCCGGTGTACACTGGGCTTTGGATACTTTATCCAAACATCCTGAAATTAAAGCCGATTTAATCGATTTACGTACGTTGCAACCATTGGATATGGAAACGATTTATGCATCGGTTAAAAAGACAGGTAAAGTGATCATTCTTCAGGAAGATACCCTTTTCGGAGGTGTGGCCAGCGATATTTCATCGATGATCATGGAGAATTGTTTTGAATATCTGGACGGACCAGTTAAACGTGTAGGAAGTTTAGAGAGTGCTATTCCATTCGTAAAAGCACTGGAAGATCAATACCTGCCAAAACAACGATTTGAAAACGATTTACTGGAATTAGTAGCGTACTAGTGTTCCAATTTTCGATAGCTTAAAAAAGCCGCATCAACTGATGCGGCTTTTTTAATGAAATTCTAATAAAAAAAATCAAATAGGTTGTTAGTTATATGTCTTTTTGTTTGTAATTTTATAATAAATAATTACTTTTTTAAGTAAAAAAAGAATAATAATCTAAAATTATAAATATGAAAAAAGCAATTTATTTTAGTTTGTTAATGGTCTTTTCATTAACCGTTTTTGCTCAGGAAGCAGCTGTAAAAAAAGCATCTAAAAAAGCCGATACCGAAACGGCTAAAACCAAAAAGAAAGCAGACGATGCTAAAACAGCAATAAAAAAAGAAGTCAAAGACGATACGAAGGCCGTAAAAGAGAAAAAAGTAACTGCCGATGCCAAAAAGACCGTCAAAGATGATGCTAAAGCGGTAAAAGAAAAAGCGACCAAAGCAACCGCGGATGTAAAAGCGGATGTTAAAAAGACGAGTGCGACAGAAGCGAAAAAAGTAACTGCGGTTAAAACAGCAAAAGTAGCGTCGGAAGATAAGGTAACAGGGACATATAATGGGAAAAAAGTATATACCGGACCAAGAGGTGGTAAGTATTATATCAACGACAACGGTAATAAGACTTATATAAAATAATATAAATCAGCAATGTATAAAAAGTCACAAGAAATTGTGGCTTTTTTAATACTGTTTTATGAAATCTTTAAGGGAATTTTTTTTAATTTAGTTAATATATGTGAGTATTTAATTAAATGAAAAAAGAACTTATGGATGCAAATTTTGAAATAGTTAGCAAAGAAGAGATAGAAACACTAAACTTTCCTGAAAATGATGTATTGGAAGAAGACGGATTGGCTATTAAAAGAAGAATAGAAGATCTGAATCGCGCTTTAGCGTTGGGGAATTTAGAACATGGAAAAATTAAAATTTATTTTGAAGATAGTGTTTCTAAAAAAGTTGTTGAAACTACTATATGGGGCGTTACGGATGAACGTATCATTTTAAAGCAAGGCGTAGTGATCCCGATACACAGGATTCATAAAACAATTTAAACCGCAGCATAACACTAAAAAAGAAGTTTCAGACTTCTTTTTTTTATGGTTACTATATATCAGAAGAACTACAAGATAATCTTTCGCATACAAAGACTACTTGCAATACCTTCATATTGTCCAAAATTTGGAATCAAATGATATCCCGATTTTTCATAAAGACGAACGGCTTCAGTATGTTCTTTTCCGGTTTCTAAAATACACTCCGAAAAAAACAATTCTGTGGCCCATCTTTCCAACTCTTTTAATATTTCTCTAGCGATTCCACGGCCGCGAAAATCAGGATGTACATACATTCTTTTGATCTCTGTTATGTCATCCGAAAATTGTCTTAAAGCGCCACAACCAACCGCTTTATCTTCTTTGTATGCTAAAACTACATGTTTAATTTTATCAATTTGGTTAAACTGCTCAAAAAAAGAATGTTCTTGTCCATCCTTAATTTTTAATTCATGATCCAGTAAAGCAACAAGATCTTTAAAGTCCTTGTTGTTAGATGTTGTTCTTATTAAAATTGGCATAATTAAAAAATTATTTAGACAGATTTTAAAAAGAAATGGGGCTTGGTAAAGATACGAATGTTTACTAAAAAGGAGTGAATTTTATCTGTTTACTTTACATTATTTGATTTAAAATATAAAAAAAGGTTACAAAAATAATGTTTTGTGATGTTTTTTGATTTTATTGAGGTATGATTTGAGATTATATGTAAGAATTTTAACGACGATATGATAAAACGATAAAAACGCGCCAAAGGTGTTATTATAATACAGTCAAGGTGAAATTTTCAGATTACGTTTCTTTTTAAAACCGAACAGCTTAGCTTAGGCTTATAATAGTAACATAATGGAATAGAAAATTAAAAACTGTTCGGTTTATAAAAGGAATAGTAAAAAAGAGAAAAATTAATGCGGTTTGAAAAGACAGTCAGCGGACTGACTGTCTTACAAACTCACATAACACACTTTTGTTTAGTCCTTAAAATAAAAAATACTGAAATAAATTAAATGAAATCAAGGACTTATTCTGATGTTGAAAAAATACTACAAAACCAAAAACATCATAACTAAACGCTAGCGTATTACACAAACAAAAGAAAGAAATAACAGTAACTTTTTCACCATTCTCACATACGCATAAACACTTAGTTTTTTGTAATTGAAGTTTTAAGTGTCTTTGAGTATTATAATGATGCTTTATTAGAAGGATATACCCATTTTGGATAATTGTAAAATACAAATCATATTAAAAACGTATCTTTAAGAACTTAAAGAAAGGAAGATGAAATACCTGTTTTTGATAATAGCTATTTTTTTTGAGGTGATAGCGACCAGTGCTTTAAAATCGTCTGAGCAGTTTACCCGATTGTGGCCTAGTGTAATAGCAATTGTTGGTTATGCCACGGCCTTTTATTTTTTGTCGTTGACACTTAAATCAATGCCAATAGGAATTGCCTATGCCATTTGGTCGGGCTTGGGAATAGTATTGATTTCTGCGATTGGTTATTTGGTTTATAATCAATCCCTCGATTTCCCGGCTATAATCGGAATCCTTTTTATAATTATTGGAGTACTGATTATCAATCTGTACTCCAATAGTGTTTCTCATTAATATTATAAAACCAGTTCGGTAAAAAGCCGATCAATAGTACCGTCCAGATTGCCGCAAAAACCGGGATGGGGACGGGATGTTTGTATGACAGAACTCCTAACTGCCGTAAGCCAGCGAAAACGGGAAGGGATATCGAGTTGGGCTATTGGCCCGCCATTTTTGTCGCCAAGTGCAATTTTTTGAAACGACTCCAGATTCTGTTGTAACTGTTCGATATCCAGTTCGTCTGAAAGCATAAGGAGCCTTTGTTCGTTAATGGAAAAACGAACATTGATGTATTTGGCACTTTTAGAAAAAAGAATAATGCCGACATTCAAAAATTCTTCGCGCTCAACCTTAGGCAAAACGCGGATCACTGCATATTCATATAAGTGTTTGTCTTGCATTTTGCGCTTCTTTTATAAAAATTTCGGAATTGTTTTTTCGCATCAGTAAAAACTGTATATAAACTTCTTTCAGCTCTTCCGGAGCATCGCGATTATCGTCCCATAATAACCATTCATCCGGGATTGTATTTACGATTTCCCGGATCTTTTCTTCCGTTAAAATCGCTTTAAATACCGAGTCAACCTGCTCCAGTTCTGTTGCTTTGGGTAATAAAACATGATCTTTGATCAATGCAAAAGGACTTTTAGCATGGTTTTCCCAATTGTTCCAGGAATGATGGAAATAAAAAGAAGCGCCGTGATCGATGAGCCATAACTCTTTATGCCAGATCAGCATATTGGTATTTCGGAAAGTCCGGTCTACATTGGTTATAAAGGCATCCAACCAGACTATTTGTGAAGCTAAAAGTGGGTCAACATCGGTAACAACGGGGTCAAATGTGATGGCGCCCGACAGGAAGTGTAGGGCCAGATTTAATCCCTGACTTCCTTGTAAGAGATCCTGTATTTCCTCGTCGGCTTCGGTACGGCCAAAAGCTTCATCCAGATTGGCGAAAACGATTTCCGGAACCCGAAGTCCTAAAGCACGTGCGATTTCACCACCTATAAGTTCTGCTATTAAGGCTTTACTACCATGACCGGCACCTTTGAATTTGAGTACATATTTAAAATCATCGTCGGCCTCAGCAAGGGCTGGAAGCGAGCCGCCTTCCCGCAAAGGGGTTATATAGCGGGTCACCTGAACCGTTCGTAAATGGAGTGTATCACTCATAAAGCTTTGTTTTGTATACTGTCACAAATGTATTAAAAAGGAAAGAATTTTTTGAAGCACAAAACCTGACAGGTTTTCGCAAACCTGTCAGGTTTAATATAGAGTAATCCGATTATAATTTTTTCAATTCGGCTAAAACCGTTTTTCCGACAGCTTCCGCAGAGGCCGGATTTTGACCGGTAACCAAACGTTGATCCGCTACGACATGCGATTGCCAGTTACCCGTTTTTTCAAACTTCGCACCACGCGCTTTTAATTGATCTTCTAACATAAAAGGTACTACTTTTTCCAATCCAACAGCAATTTCTTCTTCATTGGTAAAGCCATTTACTTTTTTACCGTCGATTAAATAGTTCCCGTTGCTCAGTTTGATGTTAAGCAAACCTGCCGGCCCGTGACAAACGGCACTGACGATTCCGTTATTTTCATAGATTTTGGTTGCAATAGCGGCAATTTCTTTATTTTCGGGTAAATCCCACATCGCACCGTGACCACCTGCATAGTGAATCGCTATATAGTCTTTAGGATTAACTTCTGAAGGTTTCATCGTGTTTTCCACTTTTGCATGGTACACTTTGTCATCCCAGAATTTTTTATTGATCGGATCTTTTAAATCAAATCCATCTACCGGAGCTTTTCCGCCTTTTGGGCTTACAAAATCGATTTCATAGCCGGCGTTGTGTAATACTTCCCACGGATGTGAGACTTCGCTAAGGAAATACCCGGTTGGTTGTCCGGTGTTGCCTTTTTGATCATGGCTGGTTACCACAAATAAGATCTTCTTTTTCATAGTTCCTGTTTTTTTTGTTTGCGCGACAGCATTTACA
This sequence comes from Flavobacterium sp. CAU 1735, assembly GCF_039888695.1. NCBI lineage: Bacteria > Pseudomonadati > Bacteroidota > Flavobacteriia > Flavobacteriales > Flavobacteriaceae > Flavobacterium > Flavobacterium sp. CAU 1735. The sequence goes on from NZ_JBDQQQ010000001.1 coordinate 1,410,125, forward strand.
CCGCTAAAAAGCAGCATTAGACTGGTTACTATCGTTAAAATTTTTTTCATGATGATTTATAAAGTATGAAGTTGGTTTGTAATAAAAGTTAGTTCTTCGGGGTTTAATTCAAAATGCAGCGCCTGAGCATTCGAAATGGCTTGTTCGGCATTCCGTGCACCGGCAAGTACTGCGGTAATTCCCGGTTGCTGTACCGTCCAGCGTAATACCAATTGTGCTAGTGTGCTATTTTTTGCATCGGCAATAGGTTGAATGTTCTGTAAAAATTGTTGCACTTTTTTCAGATCATACTGACTGAAATATCCGTTACGATGATCGTCTTCTGTCAGTTTTCCACCTGTAAAGTATTTTCCGGTCAGTAAACCGCGTTCCATCGGGCTATATGCAATGATACCAATATTTTGATCAATACTGTAAGGAACCAGCTCTTTTTCAATACTACGGTTTAGCATACTATAGGCCACCTGGTTGGAAGCTAAAGGTACGCTTTTTTGCGCTTCTTCCAGTTGGGAAACGCTATAATTGGAAACGCCTGCAGCTTTGATTTTTCCTTGTTGGATCAATGTTTCCATAGCTTCCATGGTTTCGGATATCGGCGTAGTACTGTCCGGCCAGTGCAATTGCAGTAAGTCGATATAATCCGTTTCCAAACGTTGCAAACTTTCTTCCACTTCTTTGATTACATTGGCTTTTGATGCGTATTTATAAATGGATTGACCATCGGCTTCAAAGAAGAATTCTCCTTTTCCTTGATTGCTTCCGTCCCAAACCAGACCGAATTTTGTCAGTATCTGAATTTTACTGCGATCGCGACCTTTAATGGCTTCACCAATCATGGTTTCACTCAGACCAAAACCATAAAACGGAGCGGTGTCGATACTGGTCACACCATTATCAATTGAAGCCTGTATGGCTGCAATGGAGTCTTTTTTTTCATTTCCGCCCCACATTGTACCCCCAATTGCAAAAGCACCCAGGGTGATAGGGGACACTTCAAGAGAAGAATTTCCTAATGTTCTCATATTGTATAATTGTTATTTAAGTGTATTTGTTGTTATTGGATAAAAAGGATAGTCGGTATAACCGGTAACACCGCCTCCAAAAAAGAAATCGCGTTTCGGCTCGTTAAGCGGTAAATTGTTTTCCAATCGGTAGGGAAGATCCGGGTTGGCAATAAATGGTCTGCCAAAACCAATCAGATCCGTCCAGCCTTCCTGTAAGGCTTCTTCGGCTCGGGTTTTGGTATATTTCCCGGAATAAATCAAGGTTCCGGAAAAATTGGCCCGGATACTGTCTTTAAACGAACGTTCCATCACCGGCGCATCCTCCCAATCGGCTTCGGCTATGTGAACATAGGCTACTTTCAGACGATCTAAAAGTTTGATGGCTTCGGTATAGGTTTCCACGGGATTATTGTCAATGGTACCCTGAAGCGTTGTTAATGGCGCTAGTCGAACGCCAACTTTTTCATTACCGATTGCATCCGAAATTGCCTGAACAACCTCTTTTAGAAATCGCAGTCGGTTTTCAAGAGAAACGCCATAAATATCGGTTCGGTTGTTAGCCTGTGAGTCGATAAATTGGTTGATCAGATAGCCATTGGCCGCATGGAGTTCGATACCGTCAAATCCGGCTGCCATTGCATTTTGAGCCGCTTTGGCATAATCGGATACAATCTCCTGAATTTCGTTTTGGGTAAGTGCTCTTGGTCTGGAGTGTTGTACCATTTCGCCCACGCCATTTTCCGGCCCGCGATTTTCGAGATCGACAAACACTTTTACGCCATCGGCTACCAGTTCACTGGACGAAACTGGAGCGTCATTATTTTTTTGCAAAGCAGTATGGGACACCCGTCCAACATGCCATAACTGGGCGAAAATAATTCCGTTTTTGCGATGTACGGCATCGGTAGTCAGTTTCCATCCGGCAATTTGCTCCGGAGTATAAATTCCGGGTGTCCAGGCGTATCCCTGTCCTTGTTGACTAATCTGAGTCCCTTCGGAAATGATAAGTCCGGCGGAACTTCGCTGTTCGTAATATTCGGCCATAAGTGGAGTGGCCACTTCGCCTTTGGCAGCACGGGAGCGAGTCATTGGCGGCATTACAATACGGTTTTGTAATTCGATATTTCCGAGGGTATGTTTTTTAAATAGCATAATCGTGTTCTTTATAATTAAAATGAGGTAAAATAGTTGTGGCAATACGTTCGATTGCTTCTTTGACTGGTGTTTCCGATTTTCGAAGATGCAAGGCCATATGATTTACACCGATTTCTTCGTAGGATTTGAGCAACGGTAACAAGCCATTGATTCCTACCGCTCCTCCAAAACGATGGGGACGAAATGGGGCGTCGTCATCGGACAAAAGGTTGAGGTGGAAAGCTGTGATATAGGGTTTCGAAGCCTGATTGTTGTCGTAAAGCACATTCCGCCAGTCGATAATCTGGTTTGCGGTTTCGGCTAACGGACGCGGATAATTAAACCAACCCTGCATATTTTGGGCAATCCAGTCCATACTTTGTTGCGCACGTCCGGCAATAATCCATGGAATCGGATTTTCCGGTTTTGGAAATACCTGAATAGTGTTATTCAGGTTTTCATAATACTGGCTGAGTCCGCTTTGCGTTTTCCAGGCTTCTTCGATTATAGCATGGTTGTGGCGGAAACGTTCGGCCCGGGTTTCAAAATCATATCCGAACAACGGAAACTCCACCGGGCGATCGCCAAGACCGACACCAAACAGAAACCGACTTCCGGATAAATTTTCGATAGATGCAACCGCTTTAGCCAGTTGTAACGGATCGTGTAGCGGTAAGACGATAGCAGCGGTTCCAAGGGTAATGGATTTGGTGATTCCGGCGATATAACCCAGATAAGCTATCGTATCAAAAAGTTGAGCACCATCGCCGAAACCGGGATCGTACACCGGAACTTCGCGCATCCAAAGAGCGGAATAACCGAGTTGATCCGCCAATTGAATGTATTCCGTATGCCGACTGATATCCGGAATGCCAAACGGACGTCCGGAAAGGTTGCGTTTTTTCTCGCCTTCCAGGGACCAGTCGTTATCAAGTGGAAATTCCAATCCGATGGTCATTTTTCCGGGAATGTGAATCGTACAAATCGTTTCCATGATCAATTGTTTTTTTCGCGTTTATAACTGATAAGTGTTACTAAAAATCCGATGGCAACCAATACCGCCCCAACCCAGGGCGTGGATTGAATGCCTAATGACGATTCGACTACATGCCCGCCGATAAAGGCACCGATAGCGATTCCGACATTAAAAGCCGCAATATTCAGTGCTGAAGCGACATCTTCGGTTCCCGGCAGGTATTTTTCGGCCATTTGCACCACGTAAAGTTGTAAGCCGGGAACATTCGAAAAGGCCAGAATGCCCATCGCAAACAAGGTGATTACGGCAGCTATCTGATTAAAGACAGTAAAAGATAAAACCAGTAATACCAAGGCTTGTAGAACAAACATGATCATCAGTGCTTTAATCGGTTTTTGATTGGCTACTTTTCCGCCGATTACATTTCCTAAGGCAATGGCAATTCCGTAGATCAATAGTAATAAGCTGGTTGCATCGGCCGAAAAACCGGAAATGCTTTCCAATAGCGGTGCCATATAGGTAAAGCTTACAAAAGTGCCGCCATAGCCCAAAGCGGTAATCGCTAACACCAATAGTATCGATGGGTTTTTAAGCACCTTTAACTGATCTTTTAATTGTAAGGGTTTGCTTTTTTGTAGGGTATCCGGAATTAAAAGACTACTGGCGATAAGCCCGATGATTCCCAAGGCCGCTACACCGATAAAGGTAGCACGCCATCCGAAATGTTGTCCGATATAGGTTCCTAAGGGAACGCCGGTAACGATGGCTACGGTTAATCCGGCAAACATAATTGCGATCGCACTGGCGCGTTTGTCTTCGGGAACCAGGCTGGCGGCTATAGTCGCTCCAATCGAAAAGAAAACACCATGTGCAAATCCGGTTAGGATTCGGGCGAGGACTAATGTGATAAAAGAAGGCGCAATGGAAGCCAGTCCGTTACCAATAATAAAAAGTACCATAACGCCTAACAATAATTTTTTGCGATCGATACGACTGGTTAAAGCCGTTAATATAGGCGCTCCTACGGCTACACCCAAAGCATAGAGGCTTACAAGCAGACCGGCGGAGGAAATGGAGGTTTTTAAATCGTTGGCAACAGTGGGTAAGAGACCGACGATTACAAATTCGGTAGTACCAATCCCAAAGGCACTGATGGTTAAGGCCCATAATGCGGCCGGAAGTTTTTTAGATTTCGAAGGTGCTGTGATAGCAGCGGTATTGTTTTGAATTGTTTTCATAAGTTTGGGTTACCGCAAACGGGTAACAGGTGATTTATTACTATTATGTTTGATCCTATACATCCGGTTTTAAACCGGGCATAAAACGATCGGAACTAATAATAATTAGTACACAGTAACTTGTAAAAACATCGGGTAAAACAACTTTGAACGGTCATATTTGTAGTGTCATAAGGAACAGTACAAATGTCCGAATAGGGGAAACGCCAGGCGAGGAGTTAGGTCACCGTTTTTTTGTGAGGTAGATCACACCGTTTAGCTTTTGAGTCGGCTAAGGGTTTCGCGGGTTACGCCCAAATAGGAGGCCAGTAGTTTTTTAGGAACGCGCTGAATGAGTCGGGGTAATTTTTTGATCAGGTTATTATACCGTTCCTCTGCGGTTTCCGTTAGTAATGACATAATACGTTGTTGCAGCGCGATATAGCCATAATTGGCTTTGATTCTGAAAAAATTCGCCATCGCTGGAATCTCATGACAGATTTTTTCCCGGTCTTCCAGTTTCAGACAGAAAAATTCCGAATCTTCGATACAATCCATATACATACAGGCGGGAACCTGATTTTGAAAGGCGTGAAAATCGCTGGTCCAGTATTCTTCCATGGCGAACTGCAGGATATGTTCTTTTCCGTCGCAATCGATCGCATAGGTTTTGACCAAGCCTTTAATGATCCAGAATTCGCAGGGAACCATTTCGCCTTTTTGAACCAGAAATTGGTGTTTGCGCAGTTTTCGAAATGTAAAATGTTGGGCTACATAGTCCCATTCGCTATCCGAAAGCGGACAAATGGAAGCGATATGCTGGCGTAAAAGGTCGTATTGGGTCATACTAAGGTAATTGTACTACAAAAATAATAGATTTCTGCAGACGATAAACAGCTTTAAAACAAAACACCCCGGAATTTTCCGAGGTGTTTTTCCCAAATTTTAATATAGAACGTTATTCGTCTTGTTCTACTTCTTCTATTTGTTGATGGAAAGGGCAGCCCCTTGCCATTTTTTTCTCTTTTTGAACCTCTACAGGTGTCGAAACCGGTCGGCGACGGTGCTGATCCTGAATAGTAGGGAACACCGAAGTAAAGAAGTTTGTCCAACCTCCGGTACGCACGCGAAGCAGGTCGTATTGTTCCGGCGAACCTACTGCATCGGCAAAAGTATCCGGATTGGCTACGGTAATGGTCAAAATGTTTGACGATTGTCCGTTGGCAAATTGTTGCATCACCTGAATCAGTTTTTCGGCCGGGAAGTCTTCGTCGATATTATAATCGGTAGGAGCACCATCGCACATCAACTCGGCACCGATACCGTCAAAACCAGCCAGCGATTCTTCAAACCCGGCATATTGATGTTCGATTGGTAAATCGGCAGGACTTGGCATCGAACTAAGATCGGAGGCTACGGTAGTTCCCAAACGACGACCGTCTGCACTGGCGCCATTCCAGGCTCCCATTTCCACGTGGTTTTCGAAAGTTCCGACACCCGGCTGAATTTGAAGTCCGAAAGGAAACTTTTCCGTTCCATATCGGGTTGCCATATTTTTCATGGTTTCATACAATTGCGGCCAAGGTTCGGTAAAAGTTGCGATCGATCGACGGGCAATACCCTCTACAATCTCATTTCCAAAGGCATCAATATCGGCATCCCCTCGTCCGTAGCGCGGTTGTGCCAGAGCGATTTCTCTCAGACGTTTAAAACGATCGGAACGAGACGCAATGCGCGATTCTCCGGCCAGATCACTAATAAACGGTTCGGTCATTTTATGCCCCCAATCGCAGCACAGACATTCCAGTAATTCCGGTAATGTAGTAACCGCATTTTTATCGTCAAAAACCATTGTTTTAATTGCATATAGCGAATTAATCGCTGCACTTAACGAGATGTAACAAGGCCCGTAAATATTGTATTTGGTTCCGCCGCTATAAAAATCAAGTCCTCTGGCAAGACAGTCATCCATCAGAACGTTAAGAATAGGAGATGGACAGAATTTGGTATTCGCGCCATATCCCATTAATTGACCGTTAAAAGCTTTACGGTTGAGCCATTCGAAATGTTGGAAGTAAATGTCGACCAGTTCCTTAAACGATTTGATTTGATCAGCCGGTTTGGAATTTAACGAAACTACCTGACCAAATAAATAGGATTCTCCGGCCGATGAATACGTACGTCCCTGGTTCAGTGCGCATTCCAATGGTTGTAAGGTAGAAAATCCGCCCAGTGAGAACCAGTTTTCACCCGGGAATTGCGGTTCGTAACAGCCATCGCAGGCATAATTCTGAGCCGATTCCACGGTTACATTTGAGTTCCATTTTTTGGTTTCGGTTCCCAGTTTTCCACCAACGCCATCACCGCTGTGATGAAGTCCTTTAATTATTTTTTCGTCATTTAAAAGAATCGGATGCGCCCCACCGGAAAGCAGCGCATGAGCAGCATCTTCCAAAATTTCCCTCGGCATATCTTTACGGGTTCGTAACGATAAACAAGGCGCATTAAGCGGTAATCGTCCGGAAGCGTGTATAAACAAACGCGTCATATGGTTATAAGCCGGTTCTGTTTCTTCAAAAACAGGATTACCATTGACTTTGGTACCACCAACGGTAATTTGCTGGATCCATTGCCCCAGAGAAGCCCCTTGCGGATACGGCCCGGAAGCACCACCCATAGCCAGATTTCCAAACGGCTGATGGTCTTCCATAAAAATACGGTTTTGCTGTATCTTCTCGTCCAGTTTAATATAGAACGCATCGATAACTTCCTGCGCTTCTGCTTTTTCGAACTCATTGCTACTGTCGTAGTAAGGTTGTAAAAGCTGATCCATACGACCAATAGCGGTTGGTTCGCCATTGAGGTGTAAACAAGTATGTAGTGTAAAGATAAATTGTACCGCTTCAATTAGCGAGTCTGGTTTTTGGGTAGCCAATTTGGTCATACGATAGGCAATCGATTCCAGGTTTTGTTTTTCCCAGGCCTGGCCATCGCTCATTTTTGCAGCGGTTTGACGTGCCAGTTCGGCATAATTCAAACAGTATTCGGAGATTCCCTGTAAGGAAAGATAGGCCGAACGGTATAATTCTTTTTTATCGGTATCCGTGGTGTTTTTTTCATATTCCAGAATCTCATCCATCATGACTTTTAATCCTTTTTTTAAGGCTTTTTCATAATTCGGAATAACGTGTCCTACACCGGAAGCCTCACTCAGGTTGGCTAGAAAGCCATCCAAACGTTCGGAATCCGATAGATAGCGCATCACATAACGGCCTTCGCCTAAAGATAAATTCGGCATGGCACCTACGATAATTTCTTCCGGAGAAATGCGGAATGTATCCGAACCGTATACAATTTCGCCTTCTCTTTCACGGAACGAAGAATAGGGAACCAGCGTACCGTCTTTAAGACGGATCTTACGCCCTCTAAAACCGTAGTCGGCCGAACTGAACAATTGCAAACTTAAACGGATCGCCCAACCTTTACGAATCATAATGGATTCGTCCATAATATTGGCCGGTTTATCGCTTCCGTTGTAACGATCAATATAAAAACGAATATCCTCTTTAATTTCTTCCTGTTTCCGGTTAAAGTACCAGTTGTCCTGCCAAAGAGAGAAAATGTTTTCCAGAAGGCTTAAAATACGATTTGTCGGTATTGAAAAGTAACGTTCCCGTTCTTCCGGCAGCCCGATTCGGGTAGACATGGTAAACAGGAAATTCTGATGGTTGTAATACATCAGTCCGTTTTTAGAAGCGTTTTGGTAATGACGATCCAGACGCGTCCAGTCGACACCCGGGAAACGTGACCAGTCTTTCTCTTTGGCAAAAGAGAAGTCATTTCGGTATTTTTTAGCTACATTATCATCATCTAATCCCAGATCCTGGATACTCGGAATATAGAAAACACCTCCCAGATCCGATCGCAGGTGATTAAACAAACGGTCGTTCATAAAACCACTGTCGGGTCCGATCTGGTTACTCATGATATTTTCCAGAATTCCTATTTCTTTACTAAACCCAGCGAAATAGATTCCTTCCTCGTCCGATAACGTAATTGACTTCGGTGAACGGAAGCCGGAATTACCGTGTTGCAGATTTTTTGCCCTTCCAAACGGAAGTCCGAGGCGCAATACCGGTGTGGTATTTCCATTCGCATCCTGAATTCTGGCCGATTTGATATGCGAACGCGAATCGCGATCGGGAATAATCGTATCGTTTGTTTTACGACCAATAAGATCTTCAATCTGATCTTCGGTCATCATATTGATCTGATTCCAGTTGATCAGGAAGCGTTGTGCCAATACAAAAGACCCTCCAAAATGCGCCATATCGTCGCAACCAATTAACGTATGTTTTGCGATAGAAATCGGATCGGAAGGATTGTTAAGGTTTTCGGAGAAACGACAGCCTAGTACTTTACCGCGATGACCGTCGGCTTCATTCGATTTGGAAGCGGCTTCCTGCGAATAATACTCTTCTGTAATACTGTCTAAAGCCTTTATTAATAAGGAATTCACAATTTCACAAGCTTCTTTGCTGTCGCTCTTAATGTGAAACCAGAGATCGCCATTAGAATCTACGAAGGCGCCGTTTGAGGCCCTGAATACTTTCGATACATAAGGATCGTTATGTTCCGGAAATTGTAACGTCATTCCTTTAGGATGCGGTATGTGTTCTTCGTCACAGATTTTAGCCCAGTTTTCAAATGAAACCCCCAGAATAACAGAGGTGTTGCGATCTTTCAGATCTTTGTGGGTGTTGATTTCCGATCGGATATTTGCCATTACTTCGGCAAACTTTTTTTTATACTCCACCAGTTGTTTACCGTCTGGTTGTTTGTTGGCTTGCCAATTGCCTCGTTTTTGGAACCAAAAAGTTGTAAAAATGGCAAAGGGCGATGGGTATACCAATCCTCTTTGACAGTGTTTCCACACTTCGGTAAACCGATCTTCAAAGTTAAGAGAGTTCTCGTTGTTAGACGAGATGTCGGACTTGAGTGTTTTTTCCATGTGAGTTGTTTGTTGGTTACAGTTTAAAAATGTTTGTTGCGATTGTTTTTGTTTCCTTTACAGGTATAAAGAGCTACCTTCTATAACAGTTTGGTTGTTATGAAGTTACAATTGAAAAAAACAGAAGATTTATAGTGGGAAATCGATCTGTATCAAAAATAGTGAAAGAAAAATAACAGGGTATACGTACAAACACCTGTTTTTAGGAGAAAAAAGAGGAAAGAGGAAAGAGGAAAGAATTACGATAAGGGACGTAAGCGTTCGTTAAGTTCGCGGCGGAAGGTAATCCCCAATGGAATTTTCTCTTCGTTGATCACAATATGTTCCTTTTCGTGAACATCGATTTTATGAATCGCAATGATATACGATTTGTGTACCCGCATAAACTTATCCGATGGTAATTCCTGTACCAATTGATTCGTAGTCATCGCGGTTACAAAGGTTTTGGTCTTGGTAAAAATCTTAACGTAGTTCCCGTAACTCTGGACATATAGAATATCATCCAGTCGGATGTCGATATTTTTACCGTTTACTTTTACGTTTAATGCAATTGGAGTAGCCGTTTCCTTTTCGATAAATTGCAAGGAAAGATAGCGTTCGATTGACTTTAGAAAACGCGGAAAGTAGATGGGTTTTAATAGATAATCAATCACACCGTATTCGTAGCTTTCGAGTGCAAATTCCGAATAGGCGGTTGTTAATATGGTTTTTGGTGGATTTTTCAGGGTTTGCAATAACTCCAGTCCGGTGATTTCCGGCATGTCGATATCCAAAAACATCAGATCTACGGAGTTTTCCCGTAAATAATGCAAGGCTTCAATACCGTTATAGCATTGCGCAGCGAGTTCCAGTTGCGGATTTTGCCGGATATAGTTTGTCAGGACATAATGCGCGGCCGGTTCATCGTCGACAATAATACATTTTTTTGGAGTGATCATCATAATAAATCCATTTCGAGTAACACACGGTATTGTTTGGCTTCCTGTTGTATTTCCAGGTTGTGTTTTTTCGGATAAAGTATACGCAGTCGTTCCGTTGCATTGCTTAATCCGATTTTGGTGGAAACGATTTTCCGTTTTTTATCCGGAATCGAATTTAACGTTTCCAGACGTAATTTACCATTATTTACCGAAAGATTGATCTTTACAAAGCAATTTTCGATCGCACAGGTGCCGTGTTTAAAGGTGTTTTCCACAAATGGAATCAACAACATCGGCGCGATCATATAGTTGGAATCGACATCGGTTTTATAATCGAACTCGATTTCACAACGGTAACCCACGCGTTCTTTTTCCAGTTCGATATAGCTGGAAATAAAGTCGATTTCATCTTCAAGGGAGACGTATTCTTTTTGTGAATTTTCAACCTGGTAGCGCAACAATTGGGAAACCCGCATGATCATATCGGAAGTCCGTTCCGGATATTGCAGACTAATGCCGTAGAGTGTATTAAACGTATTAAACAGAAAATGCGGATTTAATTGTCCTTTTAGCGCATTTAACTGGATCTGATTGTAGAGTAATTCTTTGTTTGTTTTCTTTTTCTGATCGCGGTAATGTTCGATTAACTGGATACTTCCCAAGATGCAAATTAAGGTACCGACCAAGGTTCCCAATTGGAAGTGATAGGTCTTTTGCATGGAGGTTTTATACAGGAAACAATTCTTATAAATAACTTCAATGGATACTTCATGTAATATTACTGAAAATAGTATTATTAAGATAATTGAAAATAAAATATAGGTTAGTGGTTGGTGTTTTTTTAGTAGAATGGGCAGTAGAAAAAAGCGGTTGATCTGGGCATGACCGTATAGGAGTAAAAAATATACGATACCCATCCAAAAGCCTTTCCAGCTTAAAATTAAAATCCAGTCGTTTAATGTGAAAAGAACAAACGAAAAGACAAGAATTGCGAATTCCTGTAGCCACTTGTTCTCTAAGATCTTCCTCATACTCATTTCAGATATATAGCGTACAAAATAAGTATAAAAAAACGAATAAACCGGGAAGTTAAATGATCAATTGAATTGGTCATTTTTTATAGCGAATTAATCATTTTTCATAGGCGCTGCTGCGGAATGTGTCGTAGCTTCGCGTTGTTAAAAAACCTTACCACAATAATGATAGTACGAAAATTGCCATTGCTGTCGCTTTTAATGTGTTTTTCAGGAGCGTTCTCCCAGTCGCTCACCCTGAAAGATGCCATTGATCAAGGGATGGCTAACTACGGCACACTTAAAGCCAAAGAAAAGTATGCTTTGGCGGGACAGGAAACCGTCAAACAAAACAAAAGGGATTATTTGCCCAACCTGACACTGGCCGCGCAACAGGACTACGGAACCGTAAACGGACAAAATGGTCCGCTGTATGGTTTTGGAGGTCTGGGAGTCGCTTCGTCGGGATTACCCTTGCCGGAACAAAACTGGAACGCTGCTTTCGGCGCCTTGTATCTGGTGAACATGAACTGGGATTTTTATAGTTTCGGTCGTATCCGACAAAAGATCGCTTTGTCTAAAGCAGATGCCGATCGTTTGCAAAAAGATTCCGAACAGGAACAATTTCAGCATAAAATTCGCATTTCTGCGGCCTACCTAAACCTGTTGGCGAGTCAGCGATTGGAGATCTCCCAAAAGAAAAATCTGGAACGGGCAGAGGTGTTTTTAAAACTGGCTGCCGCGCGGGTTAAAAACGGATTGTTGCCGGGAGTCGATTCTACATTGGCTTCTGCGGAAGTATCGCGCGCGCGTATCGCCCTGAACCAGGTGAAAGATCAGGTAAAGGAACAGAATAACAAACTGATCACTTTAATGGGAATAGAAATTTCTGATATTAAAGTAGATACTGCTTTGGTAATCAAGTCTCCAAATGTAATTGGTAAAAGTGAAGCTTTAGGTATTGAATCCAATCCGGTGTTACAATTTTATAAGAGTCGGATGGAATATGGCGCCCAACAATTACGCTTATTTCGGAAAGAATATTACCCGACATTTAGTTTGTTTGGGGTATACCAAACCCGTGCTTCGGGATTTAATTCGGACTATGCAGTTGATCAATCTTCGTTTACCCATAACTATTGGGATGGGGTAGATCCGACCCGTCAGAATTACCTTTTTGGCGTGGGTGTAAGCTGGAACCTGACGACCTTGGTGCGTACCGCTAAAAAAGTCAGCGCGCAGAAATTTACTTCCGAAGCTTTGGAAGACGAATATAAGGTGATGGAACAGCAGTTTAAAGCACAGTCGGATGCAGCCGATGTTAAAATACAACTGGCCTATGAAAGCGATAAAGAAGCGCCTAAACAGGTAAAAGCTGCTGCTCAGGCGTATTTGCAGAAAATGACACTCTACAAAAACGGACTGACGAATCTGGTGGATGTTACCCAAACCCTATATACGCTAAACCGAGCGGAAACCGACCGTGATATTGTTCATGTAAACGTATGGCAATCGTTGTTGTTAAAAGCAGCAGCAACCGGTGATTTCAACTTATTTATTAATGAATTATAACCCGTAAAAGATGAATTTAATACGTTTTGCACTTCGTAAACCGATTTCGATTATCGTTTTGGTAATGGGATTGATCATCTTTGGAATCGGTGCTGTTAAAAGCATCAAGGTCGATATTCTTCCAAAAATGAACCTGCCGGTGATTTACCTGGCGCACCCGTTTGGAGGATATACGCCCAACCAGATGGAGTCCTATTTTGCCAAAAACTACGTCAACATCATGTTGTTTGCGAATGGCGTTAAATCAATAGAAACAAAGAATATACAAGGGCTTACCTTAATGAAAATTTCGTATTATGAAGATACGAATATGGCACAGGCTGCGGCCGAATTAAGTGCGCTTTCCAACCGGATTCAGGCGGCTTTCCCACCGGGATCGCAACCGCCGTTTATCATCCGTTTTGACGCTTCGTCCTTACCGGTCGGGCAATTGGTATTGAGTAGTGCGACCCGTTCGAATAACGAGTTGCAGGATTTGGCCAACGTTTACGTACGGGCTTCGTTTACGTCGATTCCCGGACTATTGTCGCCACCGCCGTTTGGAGGTAGCCCAAGAACCGTTGAAGTTAACGTCGATCCGGATTTATTGCGTTCGCATAACCTGACACCCGATCAGATTGTAGAAGCGATCCGACTTAATAATCAGACAGCACCGTCCGGAAACGTTCGCGTGGGCGATAAAAACTATATTACGCCGACGAATAATACGATTAAAGAGATTAAAGATTTTGAAAAGATTCCGTTGTTTAAAGGCGGCGTACAAAACCTGTATCTGGGCGATGTAGCGACTGTAAAAGACGGAGCCGATATTACGGCCGGTTATGCTTTGGTTAATGGAAAACGTTCGGTATATGTGAGTATTGCTAAGGCCGGTGATGCTTCGACCTGGGATGTGGTACAAAAGTTAAAAGCCGAGTTGCCTAAAATCCAGAGTACGCTACCGGAAGATGTAAAGTTATCCTATGAATTTGACCAGTCGGTTTATGTGATCAACTCCGTTAAAAGTTTGATTACCGAAGGAATCATCGGAGCGGTATTAACCGGATTGATGGTATTGTTATTCCTGGGCGACCGTCGGGCGGCGTTAATTGTAATTCTTACCATTCCGATTTCGATTATTTCCGGGGTTTTATTCCTGAAATTATTCGGACAAACGATCAACCTGATGTCGTTGAGCGGATTGGCATTGGCTATCGGTATTTTGGTTGATGAGAGTACGGTTACGATCGAAAACATCCACCAGCATCTCGATATGGGCAAACCCAAGGCACTCGCGATATGGGATGCCTGTAAGGAAATTGCACTACCGAAATTATTGATCTTATTGTGTATTCTGGCAGTATTTGCGCCGGCTTTTACAATGAAAGGTATTCCGGGGTCATTATTCCTTCCGTTGGCGTTATCAATTGGATTTTCGATGATCATATCGTTCCTGTTATCGCAGACATTTGTGCCGATCATGGCCAACTGGTTAATGAAAGACCATGCGAAAGTGCCGCATTCAGCGGATATTTCAGATGACGAAGCGGTTTTTCTGGCTTCAGGCTTAACGCCGGAATCGGAAAGAGATACGATGGATCAGAAAAAGATACTGGTGGAACGAAAAGATTTTAACGGTGATGGAAAAATCAGCCCGTTTGAACGTTTCCGCAATCGTTTTATGAGGTTGATCAACCGTTTGTTTGTATATAAAAAACCAATCACGATCCTATATCTGGTTGGCGTAACGGCATTGGCTGTTTTATTGCTAAATGTAATCGGGCAGGATGTATTCCCGAAAGTAAATTCCAGTCAGTTCCAGATGCGATTAAAAGCACCGGACGGAACGCGTTTGGAGCGAACCGAAGAAAAAGCCAAAGTGGCCTTAGCCGAACTGGAAAAACTGGTTGGAAAAGAGCACGTTTCGATTTCATCGGTTTATGTCGGGCAACACCCGTCGTTGTTCTCAGTATCGCCCATCTATCTTTTTATGGCCGGTCCGCACGAAGCGGTATTTCAGGTGGCTTTAAAAGAATACCATCGCGATATGGATGATTTTAAAGACGAATTCCGTCAGCGTTTGAAAAAAGTATTACCGGATGTTAGCGTTTCGTTCGAACCGATCGAATTGACCGATAAAGTATTGAGTCAGGGATCGCCAACGCCAATTGAAGTGCGTATTGCCGGTAAAAACAAAAAGAAGAATGAGGAATACGCTAATAAACTGATGGCCGAATTGCGTCAGAAGCCGTATTTTAGAGATATTCAACTGGCACAACCCATCAAATATCCGGCATTGGATATCAATATCGACCGGGTTCGTGCCGCGCAATTGGGTGTGGATATGGGCGAGATTTCCCGATCGCTGATTGCTTCGACTTCCTCGTCCCGTTATACCGAAAAGAATACCTGGATCGATGAAAAGGCCGGATTATCGTATAATGTACAGGTTCAGGTACCTTTGGATAAAATGACCGATATCAAGCAAATAGGGGAGATTCCGTTGCTGAAAAATACAGCCCGTCCGGTGTTGAGCGATGTGGCTACGATTACACCGTCGTATACCTATGGTGAAAACGATAACTTAGGTGCGATGCCGTATATTTCGATCACCGCAAATATTGATCATACAGATTTGGGATCGGCTTCGAAAGATGTACAACAAGCGATAACGTCGTTGGGTGAATTACCACGAGGTTTGTTTATCGAACAGATCGGTTTGGGGAAAGTGTTAAGTGAAACGATGGGTAGTTTGGAATCGGGCTTATTGGTAGCGGTAATCGTGATCTTCCTAATGTTATCGGCCAACTTCCAGTCGTTCCGTATTTCACTGGTTATTTTAACAGCTGTTCCGGCGGTAGTTTTAGGATCGTTGTTGCTATTACTGGCAACCGGATCGACCTTAAACCTGCAATCGTATATGGGAATCATTATGTCGGTAGGGGTTTCGATTGCCAACGCCGTGTTATTGATCACCAATGCGGAACAATTGCGGAAACACAATAACGATGCGTTGGTTTCGGCACGTGAAGCGGCTTCGTTGCGATTGCGTCCTATTATCATGACCAGTATCGCGATGATTGCCGGAATGTTGCCAATGGCAATCGGACACGGCGAAAGCGGCGAACAGGTTTCCCCATTGGGACGAGCAGTAATTGGAGGACTTTTATTTTCTACTTTTACAGTATTGGTCGTCCTACCGGTTATTTTTGCCTGGGTAATGGGTAAAACGGGAACACAATCGGTATCTCTGGATCCGGAAGATAAAGAAAGTAAACATTATATAGCGGCATTAGAACAAACAGATGAGAAATAAAGTAATACAAGCAATTGCATTTTTAGGATCGGCAGCCTTAGTGGTAGGTTGCCAGACCAAAGCAAAGGAAAGTGAGAACCCGGTAACGGAAGCTGCGGCACCAGTATTGGAGACTTTTGCACCGAAAAAAGAAATACTGTCAACCGAATTGCGTATGCCAGCCGAAATCACCGGTTTCCAACAGGTTGATATTTATGCGAAAGTGAGCAGTTATGTAAAAGAATTAAAAGCGGATATCGGAACGGAAGTTAAAAAAGGTCAGTTGTTACTGGTACTGGAAGCGCCGGAATTGAGCGCACAGTTAGCCGCGGCACAATCCCGTTTAAAATCGCAGGAAGCGGTGTATACGGCAAGTAAAAGCACCTACAACCGTCTTTTTGAAACCAGTAAGGTAGAAGGGACGGTTTCCCGTAACGATCTGGAAGTAGCGGAAGCGCGTAAAAACTCGGATTTTGCACAATATCAGGCGGCAAAAGCGGCGTATAGTGAAATTCAGACCTTATTGGGGTATTTGCAAATCCGCGCTCCGTTCGACGGTGTTGTGACCACGCGTAACGTGAATCACGGCGCCTATGTTGGACCGGCCGGAAAAGGTTCGGAACAACCATTGATGACCATTCAGCAACAAAATAAGCTACGTCTTTCGGTATATGTTCCGGAGCAATATTCCGGTTATCTGAAAAACGGAGCAGCCTTAAAATTTACGGTAAAATCGTTACCGGGACAGGATTTTTCAGCTACCATTGCTCGTATGTCGGGTGCATTGGATAGCCGACTTCGTTCGGAACGGGTTGAAATGGATGTGATCAATACCGGAAACAAATTGTTACCGGGTATGGTTGCCGAAGTACAATTACCGTTAACCGCAAAAGACAGTACCTATGTCGTACCAAAATCGGCTGTGGTTACTTCGAGTGAAGGAACGTTTGTGGTATCGGTAAAAGACCATAAAACAAGCCGATTACCGGTTCAGAAAGGACGCATCCTGGAAGATAAAATCGAGGTTTTTGGAGCGATCACACCGGATATTCTTTTGATCAAACAAGCTACTGAAGAAATTCAGGATGGAACACCGGTAAAATAAGCGATACTCAAAATATAGGAATGCAGCTAAACCTGTCAGGTCTTTAAAACCTGACAGGTTTTTTTATGTTTTATGATTAAATTTGAAAGAGAAAAGAGAAAAGAGAAAAGAGAAAAGTATGGCGGTACCAACAGATAAAACAACTTTGATTAGTGCGATACAAATCAATTATGGAAAACTGAGAAACGAACTGATAACAATCCCCGAAAACCTTGCGATCATAGTAGAACTGGAAGGCCATGCCAAAGGAACCCAAATGAGTTTGCATAACCTGGTCGCATATCTGGTAGGATGGAGCGAACTGGTTTTACAATGGAATCAAAAAAAAGATGCCGGCGAAAGGGTTGATTTCCCGGAAACGGGTTATAAGTGGAACGAATTGGGAAAACTGGCGCAGAAATTCTATAGCGATTACGAGCCGATTGATTGGACTGCATTGCTTCAACAACTGGATCAAACGGTTGATCGGATTTTGGAACTAATCGAACGTAAAACAAATACGGAACTTTACGAGCAAAGCTGGTATGAAAAATGGACGCTTGGCCGAATGATACAATTCAATACGGCTTCACCCTATACCAATGCCAGAGGAAGAATCCGCAAATGGAAAGCAGCGCGCAAATTGACATAAAAAAGGAGGGAGATAACCCAAACTCCCTCCATGCTTATGAAATAGAAATTAACCCGCCATCACGTTCACTTCCTTAGGAAGGGTCGATCTGTGCGTGATGTTGTTATAAACTTTGGTGAGCAATTCGGCTATAAACGTTGGACGCGCATATTCCGTATAATCGAGATAAAGGATATTTGGGAAATAACCGTTTGTATTGGGTTGCAGATACGACATAATCCGACCAAGATTACTATCGGCTTCTTTTGCGAACAACCAAACGCCGGTTGGCGGAGTTAACGTCCACGATAGCAAGAAAAGATCACAAGGGGTTTGTGAAAACTCCTGACATTCCCAGCTGTCATTTTTTTGCTTGCTACAACATTGCCCGTTAAAAGCATTGAATTTTTGCAGCTGGTCGGTTTCCATGGTACTGTAACGCATCGTATTGGAATAAATATCAAAAACAGTCAGATCGCCTAGATTTGCCGTACTATCCTGCCAGTCACGATATACCCAGAAACCGTTTTTAGGTTCATCGGTTACCGCCCAGTTATCGTCGATTACTACTAAGATTTGTCCTTTGTCTTTTAGATAAGTTCCCATCGGAATATCGGCCAATCGTTGGTATCCCTCAGGAATCGAACGAAACAACCACGGCCCGATGGTGTCATTGATCATTGTTTTTAGCTGCTCATAAATAGCAGATGTAAACTTATCGAAATGCGAAAATTTCAGGATAGCCAGTTCGCGATGGCCTTCTTCATAAAAAAGCTTTACGTCATTTAAGACTTCCTGTACCGAAGGTCCGGCAAGTCCATGATAAATATTCAGATTTTTATCCGGTCGCAAGTCAAAATAACGCACACCGGCCTGTAATTGTTGATATAGGTTGAGATCCTGTGTCTTGCCAAATGTTTCCAAACCATGGGTGTACATTCCGGCATCGTGACTGGCCGGAAATACCATTTTTTTAAACGGAAGATCCTGTGTTAAGGGTAGTAAGTCCCTCATGAAATCGGCGGTATTCATTAATCGGGACAGGGAATACCACAATCCAAAAGAAAGTCCTTCGCTGGCATGTACCTGTACGGCAACTTGTCCGCTGGATGAAATCGCGGCTTTCGGAGTCGAACCGGAATCGAAGTTTGTTGCTTCCGACCATAGGATTGCCGTACCGTTTATCACACCGGACATTTGCCATAGTCCTGATATACCCTGCGATTCGTGTACTTCGATAATACGGCCGTCATCGGTAATTGCTATACTCGGATTAATGCCATCCTGATACGGAATACTATTGCTCCAATTGATAGAATCACCGTTGATGTGACCCACTCTGTAGTGTAATTTAGCTGCACTTTCGGATTGATGCACTTCGACAACCCATCCGGAGTTGGTAATGGCAACCGAAGGCTTAATGCCTTTTTCGTAGCTGCGACTCTTTCCCCAACTAATGGTTTTGCCATTGAGTTTTCCAACACGGTAATAAAGGACATCATGCGATTGCGATTTATGTACTTCCACCAGTACACCATAATCGTTTATCGCGATGTTGGGTTGGACGCCGGTATCATATTTTTCATCTTTTCCCCACCATTCGATGGTGGAACCGTTTACAAGTCCGACTTTAGCATACATCGAATGCGTAAGGACGTTACTGGTTTCGTGTACTTCGACTACAATGTTTTTATTGTTAAGTGCAACCGACGGAAAAAACCCGTCGCTATAAGGAGTGCTTTTGCCCCATTCGATGGTTGCTTTATTGATCAAACCAATATGGTACCACATTTTTCCGGAGCTTTCCGAATTGTGTACTTCGATACTGATCTGTTCGTTGGTTGCAACCGAATTATAGCGGCCACTATCGTAATTGTTGGCCAATCCGAATTGAATACTTTCCATAATGTTACAAATTAAGTTTGAGATAGGTTTGGGACCTGTATCTCAAAGTTCGGAATAATTTTGTAACGTTGTATGGATAAAATTACCTGTTTTTCAGATGAATAGATTAAATCATTGGAAGCTCTTCCACACTGATGATGTTATTCTGAATAGCATAAATAACCAGTCCGGCTATGTTTTTGGCACCGGTTTTAACAAAAAGATTGTTTTTATGACCTTCTACGGTTCGGGCCGTAATAAAAAGCGCATCACCAATTTCTTTTGCTGTTTTCTGTTGACTGATCAGGCGTAATACATCGATTTCGCGTTTCGAAAGCTCAGTGCCATTGTCAAAAATTGACTTTTGATTTGTTTTGGATGCCGCCTGTTCCCGAATGGCTTCCATTTGATCTTCCATAAAAAAGATCCCTTTCTGATGTACAGTCGGAATAATTTCGGCCAGTAAAATAGGGGAAACTCCTTTTGGAAGAAAGGCCGAAGCACCGGTTTTTAGCATAAAATTCATAAACGATCGCTGGTAATGCGACGATACGATAATCACCTTGATATCCGGAAAATGCGTTTTAAGATGGCGCGTTACTTCAATACCGTCCATTCCTTTCATTTTCAAATCCAGTAATAAGACATCGGGCAATTCGGTAGCTCTTTCGAGATGCGACAACAAAACATCACCACTTTCGGCGGTGTAGATCACTTCAAATCCCGGCTGCATGCTCAGGAAGTTTTCCAGTAGTTTTACAATTAAACCATCATCGTCTGTTATGGCAATTCGAATGGTACTCATATCAGGTCTTTATATTCTAATAATAGTAAGGCCGAGGTTCCTTTGCGGAGCGGTTTGATACTATGTTTTCCGTTAAGGTAAAGCATCCGTAGTTCAATGTTTTGTAAACCGAGTCCTTTTTTATTCTGATTCGGGTCAAAACCTTTACCGTCATCTTTTACCAAAAGGCAAAGCAATCGGTCGGTTTGTCGCAGGTGAACGGTAATTACGGAGGCACCGGCATGTTTGTAAATATTGGTAATCAATTCCTGTAAAACACGGGTAAACTGAATTTTAATACTATTGGGTAGCGCAACATCTGTGCGTACATCATGATAAAAATCGACCGCAATGTTTTTTTTCCAGGGGGTAATAATTCCGTCAATTAATTCACACAAAGATATGAATTCTAACATAGGTGGACTCAAATCGTGGGAAATTCTTCGCGCATCGGCTATGCTTTCTCTTAATAAATGGTCCATTTCGTCATGATTATAATCCAGTTGGTGTTTTAATTTTAAGGAAGTGAGTTTTCCGATAAGCGAATCGTGCAAATCGGCTGCAATACGCGTACGTTCCTGTTCCTGAACCAAAATACCGTTTTCGAGTAGTTTTTTCTGATGTTCCAGTTTTAAGCGGGATTCTTCCAGTTGGGCTTCAGCCATTTGCTTAAAGTTGAGATAGGCAAGACGTATAAAAGAAAAAACCAGTATGGAAACCACTGTAATTGCAATGATAATCCATAACATAATGGTTTTGGGTTCTATCCATTTTTCCATATTTCCCAGTTTATAAAGGCATAAAAGATAAGCGTGAGCACCAGATTGGCGGTCCAAAAATAAAACTTAAGCCCGGAACTTACATTAATAAGGAAGTTAATCGGCAGAAAAAACAAAAGATGCAGTGAAAAAAAGACTAAAATGGCCGCATTGAGCCGTAATTCTTCCTTTTGTGTGGTTTTGTATTTTCCAACTTTCTGGAAAAAATAGGCCAGTGCTAATAATATGATCACAAAGGCATCCATTACTTTCGAATAGGACTGGAATTGTTGTGGAGAAATGGTTCGTAACGAAAAAAGCTCCCAAACAATAAATCCACTGGCGACAAGCGTAAGCGAAAAAAGAGTTCTGCTTTTCTTTTCAAAAAAGCAGAACTGGTATAAAATTGCAAAAATGATCAGTTCTAATAAACTGAACAAAATGATGAATATCAGGTTATTTCCGAATAAATGACCGTAAAGGCGGCTGCTTAGATCCGTGCAGAGTGCCACACTGATATAAAGCAACAGCATTTTATGAGAAAGGGCGAGCGATTTGTAGCGATACATACCAATCCCAATCCCGGTGAGCAATAGCGCCGGCGATAAATACGTCAGATAGTCCAGAAACTGATAAAACGTCATATATTAGTTTTCGGCCAATTGTAATAAATAGAAATCACCTTCCAAAGGAGCAAATGGCGGAACCGGACGTACCGTATCATAGTACACCGATTTTTTAAGTTCTCTATCCACGATAACCAAATCGGCTACATATCCGGAAACGGCTGCAGTACTGGCTCTAAGTGCAAAATCCGCATCATAAGGGATCGCTACTTTTTCTTTAATATAATCGGTTGGGATAGCAAAAGCCTGGAAAATACCTTCCGGTGCATCGATTTGTACCGAAACCCATTCTCTTACATTATTATCCCAGTTGTCAATTCGCTCTTGTGCTTCTTTTTCAGGAAGCTCCTGTCCTCCGTTACCAACTCCAATGTGTACCTGTGTAGCATTAATATGCGCATCGATATCGGCAACAGCTTTCGAATCCGGGGAATCAAATTCCGAAGGGATTAAAAAGAAATATAGTTGGTTCTCGTAGATACCCGGATACGCATGTAGGTATTTCGAAGTCCCTTTGTCGGCACATTCAAAAGAGAAATAACGAGCGGTACTTAAATAGAAAGTTGCTAATTCACGGTCTTTACGGACTTTGTTCCACTCACGGATCCCATCCAGAATGTCTTGTAGAGGTAATTTCATAATTCAGGCTTTTTTGAGTTAATATCAAATGATTGATTCGTTCAAAATTAGATTTTTGACACTAAAAAAACAAATAATATCGCGGGTAAGTTAGAATACTTTAACAAGATAATTTTTAAGATAAAGTAAAGGAGGGATAACCGCTTTAACACCAACCGCTAAAGCAACGGTTACAATTTTATTTTTGTCTTCCGAAAAGGCTGAAAACATTAGTAAAACCGGACTTTTTTTTAAGGCGATTACGCAAATCCTTTTTGAATTTTGACGGATTGTTGCTACTTTGCAATAGGAATCTTTTTAAAAATAATGTCCATGCTCATTTATTCTTTTCCTTCCGTATCGGAAACCAACGCCCGGATACTAATTTTAGGAACCATGCCCGGTGTTGCGTCTTTAATGGCGGAAGAGTATTATGGCAATGCCCGGAATCATTTTTGGAAGTTGCTATTTACCATTTTTGAAGTCCCTTTTTCTAATGATTATGCCACCAAAAAAGCATTGTTGTTACAAAATAAAGTCGCTCTTTGGGACGTATTGCAGGCTTGTAAAAGAGAAGGAAGTCTGGATAGTGCGATCGAACAGGAAGTGCCTAATGATTTTAATGATTTTTTAGAAAAACATCCCGAAATCACACATATTTTCTTTAACGGACAAAAAGCAGCGGCATATTTTAAAAAATATGTAAAAACAACCAAAGCCTATCATTTACAGGTATTGCCATCGACAAGTCCTGCAAATGCCGGTAAAAGTTTTGAAACCAAACGAACCGAATGGGAAGCCATACGACTACCATTAGCATTATAAAACAACAGGTAAAAGGTACGATACGATCAAAAAAAAAGACTGCCAGAATAAGCAGTCTTTTTTAGTATAAATAGTAAGATGATTAGTTTCTTCGGCTCATCAGGATACGTAATACATACCAAAATAAAAGCATTACAGATGAAAATAATTGTAATGCAGCACCTACATATTGTTGTGTACCGTACTGATTTTTAATTTGATGTGTCTGATATAGGATACTAGCAGAGGCTAAAATTACCATTCCAACAGAAAACCACAATCCCAGGTTAAACCCGAATAAAGCACCGGCAACAATTAATCCCAACGAAATAAAACCACCGATAATGATCGCTGTTCGAAGGAACGAGAAATCAGTTCGGGTAAAAAATACCACAGCGGTCAATCCCGAAAACATAAACAGAGTAATGATTGCTGCTTGTGTGATCAATTCGGCACTATTGGTCATTGCTACGGCAATCACAATCATCGGAAGGAAAATAATCGCTTCCAGAATTACATATAAACCCAGTCCTAAATATTGTTTTTCACGCGATGGGTTAAAACTCATTTTTTCAGATAGGGTAGTTCCCAACCAGAAAAGTCCGATGATAAACAACCATACGAATTTTCCGCCAAACATGGCAGCAATCCATTCCATAGGAACGGTGTGAATTAAAATTGTTTCCACAACGATAAAGGCCAAAATAGCTATAGCCACGTGTAGATAGGTTTTTTTGTAGAAAGTTGCTCTTTCCAGTTCGGAAGCGTAGGCTACAATCGTGTTTTCGGATTCCATATATGGGTATTTACGTTTAACAGAAACAAATATAATCTTTTTTTTAAATTATCCCAGTTGTAGGAAATTATTGCAACCAATTTAATGACGTCGTTTCCAGAACGGCAAATCGGCCCAACGTTGTTCCTGTCGGTATTGGTTTTGTAACATGACAACCGATTTATTGAAAAGTGCCATTTGTTTGGACAAATAATCGGTAGCAGCTGTTCCGTCACCGTTTAGTAAACCGGTAATGGCTTTGGCTGCGGCATAACCGCCGGTTAGCGCATTGGTAATACCAAATGAGGTCAGCGGATCATACGAGCACAAAGCATCGCCGGCAGCCATCCATCGGTTACCGCCGGGAACGTCCAATAGGGAAGTAGAAGCGGTTTTGATTCCGGAATGAACCAACGTGTCAAAAGCATTTTCCGGTATAAGTGCTGAAAAATGTTGCGTTTGCCGTATTTTTTGTCGTAACCAGTCTTGGAGTAGTTCCGATTTGACCTGATGCAGGTCGCTGTCGGACATAAAGTTGACAACCATTTTGCCATCGTTAACAGGCGCCATATACCACCAACCATCCGCAACGGATTCGATATAGGTCATTCCTTTTAAAACGGTTTCAGGTTGTGTGATCATAAAATGATAGGAAACCAGATTGTCCAGCGCGGTTCTTTTTACACCGGATTTTTTTGCCACGATACCGGCTCTTCCGCTGCAATCGAGTATAAAATCGGCTTCGATTGTGGTAAAATCGCCCGAAGGGGAAAAACATTCCAAAAGGATCTTATCCGGCGTTTCGGTAATTTCTTTGATCTGATAGGTAAGGAATAAGGTAATCTTACGTTCAACGGCTGTTTCGAGTAACTGATTTTCAAATACCACACGGTTTAGATGCAATCCGTTACCATAGGGTTCGTTTAGAAAATAACGTTGGTGAGGCGTAGTACCACCCCACACAACGTTATTACCCACATACGCATTGTGAAAACCGGAAGCCGCTATCTTGTGAAGTCCGAGTTTGTCCAGGATAAAGTTGGCACCTGGAGCTAATGATTCCCCAGGTTTAAAAACGTTTTCCCGACGATAGTCGATAACGGCACAGGTTACGGATTCTTTTTGTAAGGTCAATGCTGCGGCCAATCCGGCCGGGCCAGCTCCAACAATAACAACGGGTATGTAATATCTGTTTTTTATAATTCGTGACGTTTTAACGGTTGACTTTCACGTGGTGCTTCTTCCGCCATTAATCCTTTGGCGGTAAGAATCGGATCTTGTTCGGCATGGCGTACCTGTACCAGTGTCGGATCAACACCAGTTGGTCCTTCGCGATGGGTTTCCACCCATAAGGCTTCCGGAAGGAATTGGGACGGATTTTCCAGATCATGCTTGGTAATGATGCCCAGTTGATGCCATTTGGCAACCATATTGTTAATACGGGTCACATAGGTCGTGGTAAAATCACGCATCCAGTCCACACGATAGGAAAAATGCTTTAATTTTTGACCGTCGTTGGTTGTAGAAACATTCAAACGATCAAAACTATCTTTCGAAAGTACGGTATTCGGAACCCTAACCGACCAGAACGACGGTAACGGCAGGTATAAGGTTACATCGTATCCGGAAAGACAACTCGCTTCGTCGGTTTGCCACGGCACACCCAACCAACGGGTTACGGATCCCGGACCACTTCCGTCCAATGGACCGTTAGGCGACAGTGCGATTTCGGAGGTTAGCATACCACCGTAATCGTCGCGGACACCGGTATCTTCCGGTAGGACTTTTAAACGATACGGTTCACTCCACATCATCAGATGACGGAATGGCCATGTAATTTCGATTCCCGGGTGGAACGGCCCGCCCAAGCATTCTTCCAATGGTGCTTTTAATAAGGCCATTACTTGTGCCGGTACCGGTAATTCGTCAAAAACAACCGGTTTTCGGGGTTCACCGGTTTCGAAATCCCCTTCAGCCCAACGGCGAAGCATATCGTATTGCGTATCGGTAACCGCCAGATCTACAGCGGGAAGATTCACGTAGTCGCCAAATAAATCACCATAGTGCGGTGGAATTTTGGCCGGTTCGTAAACCGTCGAATTCCGGTCGCGGAACCATTCGAATACTCGTCTGCGTTCGGCTTCATAGGCCGGATCCGGACTGTCGAGTTTGGCAATAAACTCCGGATTTTCGAAGTCGCTTGGTGAATTGGTACCAAATAACATAAAAAAGCCTTCGTTTACCCATTGCGTACTACTCATACGGGACAATATCGGATAGATATCATTATAAAAACGAACTTTCTTTTTAGGAGGTAACCAGCCTTCGCGGATGTACAGATCGTTAACCACATCGAGCATGCTGACCACCGGGAATAAACCCTGACCGAAGTTGGGCGGTGTACACACCACAACTGCCGGTTTGGCTTCGAAGGTTTTGTCGCCAATGGTAACTTTAGCGCGTACGGTTCCGTCGGACGTATCGTCGTGCCAGTCGTCGTTATTCGCAAAAGTTATGGCTTTGATACCCAATCGGGATTCGCTTTTTCCATCACCGCCAAAAAACAACAAACGTCCTTTATCGTCGGTACGGATTTCGCCCAGAGACACTTTTTTATCGTAAAATTTCCCGGAGTCAAAGTGGTATTTTGGTCCGGATATGTTTTTTCCGCTAATGGTTCGCGGTCCGGGATCGATCACCAGTTGATTCCGATCCGGATCGGGAACAGCACCGTTACGTTTGGTACTCGGAATGCTGTATTTGCCCAAATCCAG
Organism: Flavobacterium sp. CAU 1735; assembly: GCF_039888695.1. NCBI lineage: Bacteria > Pseudomonadati > Bacteroidota > Flavobacteriia > Flavobacteriales > Flavobacteriaceae > Flavobacterium > Flavobacterium sp. CAU 1735. The sequence continues at coordinate 1,436,984 of NZ_JBDQQQ010000001.1, forward strand.
GGCATTGTTAAACTGATACCAGGCTGCTTTTCGGTTGGCCACGTGTACACGCCATTCGATATTGGCATTTTCAGTATCGGTATTGATTTCAAACAGCGGTTCGTTATTTTCGCCCAGGGCATAAATACGGAATCGCGGCACCTGCTTTTTAAACAGGTTGTCGTTATCTTTAAAACCGCCTTCCGCTACGGGAGTCACGCCCGGTAAATCGGAAGCCAGATAATATTCTTTTGAATTTCCGACGCGCGCCACACCGATAGCCGGGTAGATCGCTACATTTTTTATTGCATTGATATCCATAGCACTATTTTATTTGAGGTTAAGGGGTCTTGGCGTATTCGGTTCGACAGCCGGAACACCATTTTTAAAACGTCTCAATTCGGCACCGGCTTCATAGACTACTTTACGCGCAGCACTGATACTACCTTGCGGTTCGTGTGCTTTTAACGTACGCCATGGGTTAAACGAAAGGTTTTCGCCATATTCGGCCTGTCCCTGATTGGTAATGTCCTGTTTTTGAATTACCAGCGTAGCGATATGTACCGGTTCGGATTCGGTTTCGCTCCAGGGTGTCATGGCTTTATCCAATGGCATAGTTTCCGGATTGGTTTGAAACTGAACCATAAAATTAAATTGCGCTTCACCCATATTCAGACGGGTTTGTAAATCGGCCTGCAGGTAATCGGAAGTATTTTGCGATGGCGGCACACCGAATGGTGGCCCGATCGGTTCCAGTTTGTATTTTACAAAGCGATCGCCAAAAGCATAGGGTAGTCCGCTCCAATAAGGAGTTGTCAGGCAGCTATCTACGGGTTTAGCCATTTCGTCCAGAATTTTTTGTGTTTCCGGGTGGTCTTTCAGATAGAGATCATAATTGTGATCCACAACACCGGCTTTGGTGAATTTGCACATTTCTGTAGCATTGTCTACAAAAAAGACGTTCATGTTTTGCAATAGAAAATCGGCCGTAGTGGCATGCTTACTGGATTCCAGCAGTTTTTCACCCGGAACATCAAAAAGTTTGATTCCGATTCCGACAGTCGATTTCATATCCGGCGCATGCGGTTGTGTGTCGCTCGAAAAACGAACCCAGGCACTAAAACGCTCGTGAGCAAAAATTCCGACTTTATACTTGTCCGCTAATCCCGGTACCATAATAAAATCGGCTTTGGCCACACCATGAGGTTTTAAAAATACGGCACGTCGCACCGGGCATTGTCCTGCCATAATACGATTGCCCATAGTGCTGTCGATAAACATTTTCTTGAGGGAAGCAGTAGGATTGGTTTCGCAATCCATAGCCGCTTTGTGGGGTTGGTCATTTTGCATGGTAGTTTGTTTGGTGGTTTGTTATTGCAATTTAAAAAAGTACGATTGTTAAAATTCAGGTAGTACTACGTGATTTTTGGATAAAAAACAGCAAAATGTTATACTTTAAAATACTAATCGTTTTTAATATGAGATTGTTTAAAATAAACAGCGTACTAAAAAAATATAAATAAAACTTGTGTTTATGTGTTTTTTGTGTACTTTTACGCTAATTACAATTCACGTGATTACTACCAATATTATTACAATTACAGTTGATAGCATTATCGCAGCCAGCGCTGGTGCAGGAAGGGTATCGTAGTAATATACAAGATGAATCATACAAAGCCGTTCCAAATTTTTGGGACGGCTTTTTTTATTTCTTAAAACGCAAACAAAATGAAACAACAAGTTGTACGTACTATTTCAATTATTATTCCCTTGCTTACGTGAGTAGGAAACGATATCGTATTATATGATTAAGTCCCTTCTCACACCGAGAAGGGCTTTTTTTTTGAGTTAAATTTAAAAGTAGCCATATGTATTATCACAACGATACCATGATCTATTTTGACGGAAATTTTGTAAAAGCCACAGAAGCTAAAACCGATCTTTACGGACAATCGCTTCATTACGGATATGCTGTTTTCGAAGGAATTAAATCGTATAAAACCCCAAACGGAACACAAATTTTTAAAGCCAAAGAGCATTATGATCGCCTGCGTTTTTCGGCCGAAACGATGCACATACCATTTTTCCATACCACTTCGGAACTAATCGAATTAACGCATGAGGTGTTAAAACGCAATAACCTTAGCGATGCCTATATACGTCCCTTGGTAATGAGTTCGCCAAATATGGGACTTTCAAAAGCAAAAGAAAGTCAGCTGGTTATTGAAGCTTGGGAGTGGAATAATGGTTATCTGGCCGATAAATTGCGAGTAATGACCTCATCGTATCGCAGACCTAATCCGGAGGCTTTTCATGTCGAAGCCAAAGTAAGTGGTCATTATGTCAATTCGATACTTGCCTGTCAGGAAGCCCGGGATAAAGGATATGACGAAGCCTTGTTACTGGATACCAATGGAAATGTTGCGGAAAGTTCTGGGGCGAACGTATTTTTCGAAAAAAACGGAATGCTATTCACACCGCCCAAAGGCAATATTCTTCCGGGAATAACCCGCGCCACGGTTATCGAAATCAGTAAAAAACTAGGAATTCCGATAGTGGAAAAATTTTTTAAACCGGAAGAAATGAAAGGTGCCGATGCTGCATTTTTTTGCGGTACGGCCGCCGAAATAGTAATGTTGGCTTCTTTGGATGATGTTCCGTTTTCCAAAAAATGGGAAGATACATATGCGAATCAGATACAAAAAGGATACAGTAGTTTGGTTTTAGGAAAAAGTCTGGATGTAATTGGAAACGAATTAAAACAAAATGAAACAAAATAAATATTCAGCGCTATTAACGCAGGGTGATGGTTATCCGGGAGCTAAAGCCATGTTATACGGAATTGGTTTTACGGATGATGATATGGACAAGGCACAGGTAGGGATTGTCAGTATGGGATATGACGGAAATCCATGTAACAAGCACCTAAATGATCTGGCACAACTTGTAAAAAAAGGAACCTGGGAAGAAGGATTGGCTGGATTGATTTTTAATACAATTGGTGTGAGTGACGGTATAAGTAACGGTACCGATGGTATGCGTTATTCACTGGTAAGTAGGGAAGTGATTGCCGACAGTATCGAAGCGGTATGTGGTGCTCAATATTACGATGGTCTGATCGCATTACCGGGTTGTGATAAAAATATGCCAGGCAGCATTATCGCTATGGGACGACTCAACCGGCCGGCTTTAATGGTCTATGGCGGAACAATAGCACCGGGCTGCTATAAAGGAGAAACACTAAATATTGTCTCCGCATTTGAAGCGTTGGGACAAAAAATCGCCGGACAAATAAGTGAATCGGATTATAACGGGATTATCAAAAATGCCTGTCCCGGTCCTGGAGCCTGCGGCGGAATGTATACGGCCAATACGATGGCTTCGGCAATAGAAGCGCTGGGAATGAGTTTGCCGTACTCGGCTTCCAATCCGGCGATGAGTTTCGAAAAACGACAGGAATGCCTGAAAGCCGGGCGTTATTTAAAAATGCTGTTGGAAAAAGACATCAAACCAACGGATATTATGACCCGAAAGGCATTTGAAAACGCAATGCGCCTTACGATTGTTCTCGGCGGAAGTACTAATGCTGTATTACATCTGATCGCTATGGCCAAAAGTGTAGGAATACGATTGTCACAGGATGATTTTCAGAAAATGAGTGATACGACGCCGGTTCTAGCCGATTTAAAACCCAGCGGAACCTATCTCATGCAAGATGTACACGAACAGGGTGGAATACCGGCTGTAATGAAATATTTGTTGCAACAAGGATTGCTTCACGGCGATTGTCTTACGGTAACAGGAAAAACGGTGGCGGAAAATCTCGAATCGGTCAAAATGCTCGATTTTACCCGACAATCAATTATAAAACCGTTGACGGATCCAATAAAAACTACCGGGCACTTACGAATTTTATATGGTAATCTGGCTAAAAATGGAAGTGTCGCCAAAATCAGCGGAAAAGAAGGTACTTTTTTTTGCGGTCCGGCGCGGGTTTTTGATGGCGAAAAAGAACTGATCGCCGGTATTGAAAACGGAAAAATACAACACGGCGATGTGATTGTGATTCGCAACGAAGGACCAAAAGGTGCACCGGGTATGCCGGAAATGTTAAAACCGACCAGCGCATTGATTGGAGCCGGTTTCGGAAAAAGTGTTGCCTTACTAACCGATGGGCGGTTTAGTGGTGGAACCCATGGTTTTGTCGTAGGACATATTACACCGGAAGCTTATGAAGGCGGAGTGATCGCTTTTGTCCAGGATGGTGATCGTATTGCGATTGATGCGGTTAAAAACACACTGGAACTACAAGTTGCCGATAAAGAAATCGAAATCCGAAAACAACAATGGAAACAACCGGAATTAAAAGTCACAAAAGGATTGTTGTATAAATACGCACTAACCGTTTCATCGGCCTCAGAAGGCTGTGTAACGGATGCATAAAATAGAATTATATGGACCAAAAACTGCATGGGAACTCGGATGAAACGACCTTACCAAAAAACCTGACGGGTAGTCAGGTTGTACTCGAAATATTTCGTTATGAAGGTGTTATAACTATTTTTGGTTATCCGGGAGGAGCCATTATACCAATATATGACGCTTTATACGATTATCAAGAAAAGTTGGAACACATACTGGTACGTCATGAACAAGGTGCTATTCATGCGGCTCAGGGATATGCACGGGTATCCGGAAAAGTGGGTGTCGTATTGGCAACCAGCGGACCGGGTGCGACCAATTTGGTTACCGGACTTGCAGATGCCTTACTGGACAGTACGCCTATAGTTTGCATTACGGGTCAGGTGTATGCGCATCTTTTAGGAACCGATGCTTTTCAGGAAATCGATGTGATCGGCATTACAACACCGGTAACAAAATGGAATTATCAGGTAACCGACGCCGAGGAACTTCCAACAGTATTGGCCAAGGCATTTTATGTAGCCCGATCCGGAAGACCAGGACCTGTTGTAATTGATGTTACCAAGAATGCTCAGTTACAAAAAATAGCTTTTTATCAGTATAAACCCTGCGATTTTCTACGAAGTTATAAACCAATACCCGTTCCGGATATGGAACTCGTAGTACAAGCTGCTATGTTGATCAATGCTGCTAAGCGTCCTTTTGTAATCATTGGACAAGGAGTTTTATTGGGAAAAGCAGAAACCGAATTGCTACGGTTTATCGAGAAAACCGGTATTCCGGTGGCGTGGACGATCATGGGAATGAGTGCCATTCCAACCGATCATCCGTTGGCTGTAGGGATGGTTGGAATGCATGGAAATTATGGTCCGAATTTGTTAACAAATGAATGCGATGTATTGATTGCTATCGGGATGCGTTTTGACGACCGGGTAACAGGTCGTCTGGATCAGTATGCGACGCAGGCAAAGGTCGTCCATTTGGATATTGACCGCGCCGAAATCGATAAAAATGTAAAAGCCGATATTCCCGTATGTGGCGACTGTAAAGATACCTTGCCTTTGCTAACCGGACTGGTTATGACTAAGGTACATCACGAATGGCATAAACGTTTTAAAGATTGTGCCGTAATAGAAAATAAAGAGGTGATCCGGAATGAAATTTATCCATCTGGAAATGAACTGACAATGGCAGAGGTTATCTACAATCTTAATGAACTGACAAAGGGTGAAGCAATTATTGTTACCGATGTCGGACAGCATCAAATGATAACCTGTCGTTATGCCAGTTACAAGCATTCCAGAAGTAATATTACCAGTGGCGGACTTGGAACAATGGGATTTGCAATTCCTGCTGCCATAGGTGCTTCATATGGCGATGCGACACGTCAGGTAATCGCTATCATGGGCGATGGCGGTATTCAGATGAACATACAGGAATTGGGGACAATAATGCAGTTTAAACCCAATGTAAAGTTAGTAATACTGAATAATAGCTTTTTGGGAATGGTACGGCAATGGCAGGAGTTTTTTCATGAAAGACGCTATTCTTTTGTTGCTATCGAAAGTCCCGATTTTGTTCAGGTGGCCCAGGGATATGGCATTCCCGGAAAACGGGTGGAACAACGGGAAGAGCTACAAAGTGCATTACAACAAATGCTACATCATAAAGGGAGTTATTTGCTGGAAATAGTGGTAGGAAAAGAAGACAACATCTTTCCGATGGTACCACAGGGAAAAAGCGTATCGGATGTTGTGTTGCATAAGAATGAAATTTAAAATACTATGAAAATGGATAGAAAAGAAGAATTTACAATCACAATTTATACCGAAAATGATATCGGGTTGATCAATCGTATTGCGTTGTTATTTTTTAAAATGAAAATCAATATTAGTAGTATCAATGCCGGTCCGACAGAAATTTTCGATGTCCAGCGATTTACGATTGTTGCTACAGATACGGAAGACAATATCCGGAAACTGACGTATTTATTGGAAAAACAGGTCGATGTTTTAAAGGTCTATTATCATACGAATGAGGAGTTGGTCTGGCAGGAAATAGCCTTGTATAAAGTACCTACAAAAATAATGGCATCACAGAAAAAGGGCATACAAATTTTACGAGAATATAAGATCACAATAATAGCGATACGTAAGGATTATACGATATTCGAAGTCACAGGACATCGGGATGAAATTAATGAACTGATGGAAATCTTAAAACCATTGGGACTGGAAGAATTTTCCAGAAGCTCCCGGATTGCACTATCTAAAAACGGACATGGATTAAATCGGATAATAGGGGAATAGACAAAGAAAAATAATAATCTAAAAATAAACGAATATGGCAACATTGTATTTTGGGGGAGTAGCAGAACAGGTCGTTACACGGGAAGAATTTTCATTGGAATATGCCCGTGAAGTATTAAAAAATGAGGTTGTTGCAATTATCGGATATGGTGTACAAGGACCTGGACAGGCATTAAATCTGCGGGATAACGGTATTACGGTTATTGTAGGACAACGGAAGAATTCGAAATCATGGGATAAAGCGGTAAACGACGGGTTTGTTCCCGGAAAAAGCCTGTTTGAAATCGAAGCCGCACTGATTCGGGGAACGATTATCTGTTATCTGTTAAGTGATGCCGCTCAAATAGAATACTGGCCCAAAGTAAAAGAACACCTCACACCGGGAAAAGCCCTGTATTTTTCACACGGTTTTGGGATCACTTTTAATCCCCGTACCGGAATTGTACCGCCACCGGATGTAGATGTTTTTCTGGTTGCACCAAAAGGCTCGGGAACGTCATTGCGTCGAATGTTTCTGCAAAACAGAGGACTAAATAGCAGTTATGCGGTATATCAGGATGCAACCGGAAAAGGATGGGAGCGAGTTGTCGCTTTAGGAATTGCTATTGGAAGCGGTTATCTGTTTGAAACCGATTTTAAAAAAGAAGTCTATAGCGATCTGGTAGGAGAACGCGGAACCTTGATGGGGGCGATTCAAGGACTTTTTGCGGCGCAATATGAAGTATTGCGTAAAAACGGGCATAGTCCATCCGAAGCGTTTAACGAAACCGTCGAAGAACTCACGCAGTCTTTAATGCCGTTGGTTTCCGAAAACGGAATGGATTGGATGTATGCCAATTGCAGTACGACGGCTCAAAGAGGAGCATTGGATTGGTGGAAACGTTTCCGCGATGCGAACCTATCACTTTTTGAGGCCTTATACGAAAGTGTGGCTACCGGACAAGAGGCTAAGCATGTTATTGACAGTAATTGTAAATCCGATTATAGAGCCCGACTCGAAATGGAATTATCAGAGTTACGCGAAAGTGAAATGTGGCAGGCAGGAAAAACGGTTCGTAGTCTGAGACCGGAAAACAATTAGTAATGAAAAACAGTATCTATTTTCCAAAACTTGAGACTGTTCGTATAGCGGCGAACAATTTAAAAAAAGAAATTCTCAAAACACCCTTACAATATCATGTGAATTTATCGGCCGCTTTAAATGCTAGGGTCAGCTTAAAACGTGAAGACTTGCAACCGGTGCGATCCTATAAAATACGAGGGGCTTATAATAAGATGATTTCGCTTTCTCCGGAAGAATTGTCAAGAGGAGTCGTTTGTGCCAGTGCCGGGAATCATGCCCAAGGGGTAGCCTTGGCTTGTAAGAAGATGAAAACCAGAGGTACCATTTTTATGCCTTTAACCATTCCGGAACAAAAATTGGAACAGGTTAAGATGTTCGGGGAAGATTATATAGACGTGATTTTATTCGGAGATACTTTTGATGAAGCCAAAGAAGCAGCTCTTGTTTTTAGCAAAAAACAGGATGCCGTTTTTATTCATCCGTTCGACGATCCGGCTGTTATCGAAGGACAGGCTACCATTGCCTTGGAAATACTGGAACAGGCTCAGGAACCGATTGACTATATTTTTGTACCCATTGGAGGTGGTGGACTGGCAGCGGGTATAAGCGCCGTATTTAAAATGCTTTCGCCGGAAACCAGAATTATCGGAGTGGAACCGGATGGAGCCGCCAGTATGTTAAAAGCCATTGAAAGCGGAAGACCGGTTCGTTTGGATGTGATTAGCCGTTTTGTAGACGGAGCTGCAGTACAACAGGTTGGAAATTATACTTTTGAAATTTGCCGAAATACCTTGCACGACATCGTAACCGTGGTTGAAGGTAAAGTTTGTGAAGAGATTCTGTCACTATATAACAAAGATGCCATTGTAGTAGAACCAGCGGGCGCTTTGTCGGTTGCAGCACTTAAAAGTTATAATAAAGAGGAGCTAACAGCTAAGAATATCGTATGTATCGTTAGCGGAAGTAATAACGATATCACCCGGATGGAAGAAATAAAAGAAAAAGCATTGTTGTACAAGCAATTAAAACATTATTTTCTGTTGAAATTTCCACAACGACCGGGTGCTTTACGCCATTTTGTGATGGAAGTACTCGGACCGGACGATGACATCACTTATTTTGAATACACGAAGAAAAATTCAAAAGAAAAAGGAATGGCGGTTGTTGGCATTGTCGTCAAACAATATAAAGATTTTGAACCGTTATTGTCTAAAATGAAGCAACACGATTTTTATGTCAATTACTTAAACGATAAACCGCTATTAATGAATTTACTGGTTTAAAATACTCCAAATAAAAATCCTGATTTTTTACGATCAGGATTTTCGGTTTAAAATAGTATATGGAAACAAATTATGGGGCCATTTTAGTAACATCCGGGTAAGAGTAACGATTTGTGTTTTTCCGAATCAAATAATCGAAGGTAAAAATATCCGGTTCCGGCGATTCCCATCATCAATCCCGGAGTATATTGACCACTATTGACACCCGTTGGCCACGGAAGTCGGTTTGTTTTGTATTTGTAAATGCCGGCTGTTCCTACGGTTTCTGCCAGTTGATTGAGTTCCGAACTGCAATCCAGCAGTATTTCAGCATTTCCGGCAATACCATGACACAACGAATAATTGGTACCGCTAAGGTTATCCATAAGATTGTGATAAATGTTGTCTCTTGTAGTGGTTAGTGCCGTAAACATCTCCTGTTCAAAAGTACTATCCGGTTTTATCCGATTGGCTTTTAATCGGGATAAAGCTATACCGGGCGCACCATGACACCAGGCCAAACCGCAAACCGTATTGTAGGTTGTTGATACGCCATCCCTAAAATCCGGCCAGTTGTGTTGTGAGGCATCAAACGATTGTCTTTCGTAATTGAAACCGCCTGTTGCGGCTTCCAGAAATTGCGGGTTTTCTGTCGCTTTATATAATTGAAGCAGTGCCAGTGCAATACCGGACGATCCGTGTGAAAAACCGGTAAGGTTCTTTTGCGACGGAACGGTACGCCATGACCATACGTCCTTATTTTTTTCTGCGGAATGATAGAGCAAATCACCAAGCGCGATGGCCTTATCCAGAAGTACAGGATTACTATACGTTTTGGACACATCCAACAGTACCGGAATAGTACCGGCAGCACCGCTAATCACATCTATTTCATAAGTTTCTAACGAAGCTACCGGAATACTTTCCAGTAACCGGATTCCGGCGGCAACAAATTCGTTTCGCTCCAGTTGACTCCCAATTTTGATCAAAGCGGCTGCAATACCGGGTTTCCCGGAATAAAAACCGTGATCGGGTGCCGTATGCATCAAAGCGGTCATCTGCGACAAACAACCTTCAATTGTTTTTAGTAACACAGCATCTTTCTTTTCCGAATACAAAGCGGCTAAAAATAATGCGATACCGGAAGTTCCGGAATAGATATCGGCACCGAATGTCCGTAGAATGCCTTCGTATTTTCCGTTTACGGCTTCCATGGAATACCCCTGCCAGGTACAGGAATCGCCTTGCCAGATACTACTTTTTATAAGTTCAGAGGCAATGTCCCAGGCGGTTTCCAGAAAAATGGTTTTATCGGTTGTGTTCATGCTATTTGTTTTTAATTGAACAGGATTTTCGATCCTTTATTAAGGTAGGTTGCCAAGGGATTAATTCCCTTTTTCTGAAAAGCACTTGCTATCTCGTGAAGGAGGGCCTCAGACGGTAATTTTTTTGATGCAGTTTGAAGTAATGTTTCCGCCACGATAGTCATGCGATTCATACCAAAGCTTTCCTGTGCGCTTGGATTTTCGGCTATACCTACGCCTTTACTGTGGCGATAGGAGAAAAGCGGAACATCTTCTTCAAGATAAGGTTCCATAGCGGCAACCAGTTCGGGCAGTATCCGTTCCAGAAGCGGCATAAGACTGTCGTCGATATATAAAACGGCGGCATCACGACGAAAATAATGTTCCGGATGACTCAGACACTTAAAAAGAAACGGAATGTTATACTGATTCAACCGGGTTGTTAGGACGTCAAGTAATACGGGAGCACCTTCACGTGTGCAATTCCAGTAAATACGAACCAGTTTTGTGATCGTATCCATAGGCGCATTGCTAAAGGCATAATAAAAAGTAGGTTGTCGATAGCGGTCTTCTTTTGGAAAAAGCACCGAAACGGTTTGTTCTCCGGGAGCAAGCTTTTTTAGAGCGGATGCATTTACGATTTGTTTTTCATTGTTTCGGACGATCTCGACATAGCCGTTTGTATGGGTATGTTTCACTACCCAACCCTGTTCCAGTTTTTCTTTGGTATGGTTGTTTTGGGAAAGAAGATTTATAAAACCACTGGCATCGTTTTGTAGAAGATCAAAATTTTGTAACGGTTGTAACTGATAGCGTTCTTTTAGCATATAGCATTCCGAATATAGCATTCCGGTGAGTACGGTAACGGCGTTTTCAGACGTAATCGGAAAAGATTTTCCATTGTAATGGATATGCGTAGCTTCGATTTTGATTTGATCAATAATCCGGGTTAGCTCTTTAAGTATCGTTTTATCCTTAAACATGATGGAATGATTTTATATTAAAAAGTTCGTCCAGTGCAATCATTGGATCTTTCATGATGTTATAAGCCAACTGAATACAACGCATATAATTGGCTTCAATCTTACTGTTAAACGTAGTTGCTTCCACGCTGGTTTGAATAATCCTTGCGGCAGTGAGTCGCATAACTTTGTCGTAAAAATAAGGGTGGTATTCGGTTGGATAGGCTTGTAAGGTCATATATTCCTTTAGGAAAGCCTGTGCCGAAGGTTGTAATGCCCGCATATCAAACGGTTTCATATAATCGGGAAGTGTATTCGAGTAAGGATTGGCATTGTCAAAACCCAACACCCATATGGAAATATAGGACTGCAGAAGACCGGCAACATCCCAAAGTGGATCGCCAATATCGGCCAGTTCCCAGTCGATAAGTTTTTGAGCCAGTTGATTAGTATCATTTGTTGTCGCCAGAAAATTAATCCATTTGATATCACCGTGAATCAGATGGGTATACTGCCAGGAATCGGCCAGATCGATAAGGGCATTTTGTAAAACACTATTGTCTTTGATCAATTGTATTATTTCGGTACTGGCCTGATTTCCGACAAAAAAATCGGCGGCTCTAAATTGATGCAGACGCAGTACCCAGGGTACCATTTTCGGAAACCCGGAAGTGTCGGTTTTGGCATCGGGTACGACATGACATGCCGATAGTATATGGGCTTGCTCGCGGGCAAGAGTAAGGTCGAAATTTTTAGTGAGCATATAATACTCGGATAGGTTTTTGGCATCGGGTAGTAGCCTTGTAATCAGAATATTGTTTTCATCATCATAGTCGAGCATATCCGGAACAAGATGCGCCAGTGTCGAAAATTCGGCATTGTTTTTAAATAGGGCATAGGCGTTTATTTCCCGTTGAAACTGGCTTACAGAAACCGGGTCTTTTCCCATTTGTTTGGCAAACAAAGAGTTGTCTTTTCCAACCATTATTTTTAAAATCGTATTTCGGGTATTGGCGGGAATTACCATAAAGTTTCCTTTTACAACGGCATCATTATCAATAAGCTGTCGTTTGTGTAAAAAGCGGTATATATTTTCGGGTGTTAGTTGCATAAGTGGGGACATTTAAGTAAAAGGGTATAATACCGCGGAGCAAAGCCCCGCGGTAAGAAACAAAAGAGTATTAACAAACAAACGGAATTCCGGTACAGCTCATTGTTGGAACACAAGGCAATGACGGAACACAACCTGCTGTATTTACACAGGAACTAACCGGTAAAGTTGGTAAAGCACTTGCATTTACGTCGCCTGACTGACAACCCGGGATTAGTGTTGTAGGATGCAAACAGCCCGGTATCAAGGTTGTTACATGCTGGCAACCCGGTAGTAAAGTAGTTGGGAAACCACCTTGCTGCAGACCGTTACAAATAAATGGGATACCGGTTACACACGAAGTGATGGTAGGTACACACTGTCTGGTTGGGATACAAGACGCTACGGGAATCGTAGGGACGTTGGCGGTACCCTGAACACCACCTGACTGACAGCCTGGAAGTAAGGTTGTAACGTGTTGACAATTTGGAAGCAATGTTGTTGGAAAGCTTCCCTGTATAGCACTGTTACAAATAAACGGTATACCGGTTACACACGAAGTGATCGTAGGAACACATTGTCTTGTAGGAATACAGGATGCAACCGGAAGGGTTGGCGTTGCGGCATCCGCTACGTTTGATTTGGACAACATTACCTGCGAATCGTCCGACTGACAACCTGGTAATAATGTTGTAGGATGCTGACATCCCGGTAATAGCGTAGTAATGTGTTGGCATCCCGGAAGTAATGTCGTAGGATAACCTTGTGCTGCACTATTGCAAATAAACGGGATACCGGTTACACAGGAAGTGATGGTTGGCACACACTGTCTTGTCGGAATAGGAATACAGGAAACTACCGGAAGGGTTGGGATCGATGCTTCTGCACCACCACCACATACCAATGGCGGTATTGTTGGCATACAAGGTCTGGTTGGTCCGCATATAGGAGGAATTGTAAAGATATTCCCCTGATTCAGGTAGTTATTGTAAATATCCCCTTTTAATAAAGAAGAACCACTTGCTTCATCGAAACCATTTCCGGAATGGAAGGCCAGAATACTTGCAAATTGACTGTCATCGATATCATTTTGGATACCTGTAAGTACTAGTGGCACTTCAAAATGATGGCTAAACATAAAACATTTCCATCCCATAATCGGAACTTCTACACACGGGTTTGCGCCCAGATCAAAACTAAAAACACCACCGGCTTCGTTAAAATTGGTGATGCTTATTGTTAGTTTAAAGCGGCTTAATGGCTGCCAGGTGTAGCTAACATTCGAATTAAAATTAAACGTTTTGCTAACATTTCCAAAAGGGGTATTAAATCCAACGGAAATGGTAACCATTCCTTTAACGGCGCTTGCGCTCACACAGACGCTACAGCCTAAAAAGGAAGGAGAACACCACTGAATGGCGTTTATGCTGTCGTATCCTTCATATACGGCACCATTTTCTACGATTGCTATTTTTGACATGATTTGTTGGTTATATAGTTGCCTACTCTTTTTTAGGGTTTTTCGGCATACATCCCTGTACTTTATTTCGGTTGACTTAGTAGAAGATGTTTCCTGTGATCTGGCATAAACGGGTTAATTATATGCAGCGTAAACAGGAAGGGCATCGTTTCTCCCTAAGTCGGAACACAAAATCTGCTAGCTTTCTTTTGTTTTCGATACTAAAATTACAGTTGCGGGATAGCGTTTTTGAAAGAAATGATATGGGGACGGGAATTATTGACATGAAGGCCGGAAATCGGTGTATGGAAAATCGAGCCATAAAAAAACGCCTCCGGTTTGGGAAGCGTTATCGATATAGCGTCGTAATGTTTATTTCAGGATATTGAATTTTCTAAGGAAATCCTTGTGCTTATCACTAAGGGTTACTTTGTGGTTGCCTTGCAGGATCAGCAGGTTTTCGGGAAGTACGATTTCTTCGATCTTACTCGTATTTACGATATAATTCCGATGCGTACGTACAAATTTGCTGCTTTCCAGCAGTTCGCTTAGCTTGGTGAGCGAAATCATAATCACAAACTTTTCGTGTTCGGTAATGATATTGCAGTAGCGTTCTTCGACTTCAATATAGATAATAGTGTCAATGCGCACTTTTTTGAGCGTGTTTTTCTTTTTTATAAAAAGCGAATCATTACTAACCACCGTATCCTGATCATCACTAAGAAAAACATTGGTTTGCCCGTAAAATTTTTCGATGGCAATTTCCAGCGCATATAAGATTTCCAGTTCGTTAAAAGGCTTTAGCAAAAAACTAAAAGGCTTGGTCAGTTTGGCGCGATCAAAGATTTGACGGTCGTTCGAACTCGTTAGAAACACAAAAGGTCGGGCGGCATCAGGCGTAATATTTATCGTTTCGGCAAAAGCGATACCGTCGGGATTTCCGTTTAGGAAAACATCAATGATCACAATATCGACCGTTTGCTGATAAAACAAGGCCAAAGCCTCACTAAAAGTTCGGGCCACACCGGCAATGGTATAGTTGTTTTCGGTAAGCACTTGTACCAACGCATCACTTTCAGCCGGAGTATCTTCTATAATAAGTACGCTTACATTATTCATTTGGATTCACTTTTTGTAATTGTATACGGATTGTAGTTCCTTTGTTTTCGGTGCTTTCAATTAACATTTTGCCATCGTTTTTACGGATCATATCGCTACAAAGTTGCATTCCCAATCCGGTACCGGTTTTTTCATGAGTTCCTTTTTTAGAAGCACTAAAGGTTTCATTATTCAAATGATTCAATAGTTCCGAAGGTATTCCCGCGCCAGAATCTTCCATACAAAGAATACAATGATCATCTGTAATTTCAGCCGTAATAAAGATACGACCCTTTTCCGGAGTAAACTTTATCGCATTATCCAAAAGATTTCGCAATACGATTTTTAACGAACTCTGATCGGCCAATACAAAAGCACTTTTTGGAACCTGATTTTCAAAATGAATGTCTTTATCGGTCAGCAGTGGTTTATAATTAAAAGCAACCTGTTGTACGATCGAAAGTAGGTGTACCGATTCCTTGTGGAAATAAAACTGTTTGGTTTGCAACATTGCCCAGTGAAGCAGATTGTCCAATAAATTATAGGAACCGTTGGCGATAGCACTGTTGTGGTGTAAGAGTTTATCCAGTTCGTGATACTCTTTATTTTCAAGGCTTTTTAACAATTTGTCATTGCTGTTTTTTAAGGCATTTACAGACGAACGCAAATCATGACTAACAATCGAAAATAGTTGGTCTTTGGACGCATTTAGTGCATCCAGCTCATTCTTTTGCGACAAGATGATTTTATTGGTTTTACTCTTCTGACGGTAAAAATAAATGCCCGTTCCAAACAGGATCAGTAAGAGCACCGACGAATAAAAAAAGCCATTCCTTTCGGCAATTTTAAGCTTGTTTTCGGCTTCAAGTACGTCGATTTCTTTTTCTTTCTGACGGACGGTAAACCGCTTTTCCAGATCGGCTATCGCCCATATTTTATTTTGATCATTAAGCGAATCCCGCCAGTTTTCATATTCTTTCCGATAGGTTAGTGCCGTATTAAAATGCTTATCGTTTTCGGCCACCACGGCCATATTGAGCGCCGCATTCATTTTGAGCTGCGGATCTTTTATCTTTTTGGATAGCGCGTAGGCTTTTTCAAAATAGGGAATCGCCAGATTGTCCTTATATTGTTCGTAATAGAGGTTGGCAATGTTCATATACGCAACGATAAGCGATACGGTGTCTTTCTCTTTTTGCAATAAAGCAAACCCTTCGGAAAGGTAGGTGTCAGCATCTTTAAAATCGTTGAGGTGCAAATAGGAGAGTCCGATGTTATGGTATACGACACCTTTTTTAAAATCGTAACCGTCGGCCGGAGGCAGTTTGTCAATTTCGGTAAAATAAGCAATCGCTTTTTTATAATTGCCTTCTTCAAGGGCGATTTCACCCAGATAAAGACTGACTTTATAATAGAATTGGAACGCTTTGGAAATGGTTTCGAATTCCTTTCGTGCCTCATGATTCAGCACTTTATTTTTAAAACTGAATCCCCTGAAATAATGACAATAATCGGCAACTTCCGCATTGTTTGGCAAAGCCAGTTGTTTCATGGAATACACCAAAGTGGAATCCCAGTTTTTTTCAAGGAAAAACTGATGCGCTTTATAAAAATAACGCTGGTCCTGATACTGCTTTGCTTTCTCTAGTAGTACAGCATTCAGGGAAGGCTGTTTTTGCGAAAAAAGAAAGGAGGGCACTAAAAGGAACAGGAAAAAAAATACGGATTTGTTGTTGGAAATCATAGGGTGTCTTTACGAAACACGGATTGATTTTCGGTTTGCTATTTAACTTTGTAATACCTGTGTCATGGTTCCTCTGGAAGTTCTCGGATTGGCGTCATCCGGGATAAGATCTTCGATACGGGTTGTGATGATTTCTATTTTATCACTTTCGGAAAGCGGATGCAGGTAATTAACATACCAGGGGTAATATTCCGGAGCCACGAGTTCGTTACTATTTGATTTTACAACCAGTTTTAATTCGTTTTTCGGAGGATTATCCAGATCCTGATAAAGCGTAATCGGCTCTTGTCCTAACAAGGTTTGCGGAATTAAAACGACGATCTTGATATTGATCACTCTTCCGTTGACGTTATCCTGAATTTCAGCGGATACCATAGGTTCTAGATGATCGGCAGTCCTAACAATACCGGAAAGTCCCATACTCTTAGTATTGATCTGCGTGATTTGTATAGGCTTTAGCCGATTCAGGTTTTTGGATGCTTTTGGTGTTGACGTATTCATAATAGTAAGGTTTAGTTTGGTTTGGTCGAAAGTGGTCATTTATACGGCGTATAAAGATAATTGATTTATTTAACAAATTCGTTTTTGGTATTGGGTATTTAAGTAAAGAATTTTGCGGAAGTCACGGCATCCGGTACAAAATTTTTTTGCAGTCTTTTTTCTCGAATTATTTTTGTATTTATGCATTTTCCCATTTAATACTATGAATACGCAACCCTATCCCTTGCCCGAAAACGAACTGGAACGCTTAGCTGCTCTAAAACGCTATAATATTCTGGATACGCTTCCGGATAATGCCTTCGACGATGCTACCAAATTGGTTTCGTATATCTGTGGCGTACCCATCGCTCATATTTCCTTTATCGATGCAAGCCGACAATGGTTTAAATCGGAAATTGGAATTGGCGTATCGGAAGTACCAAGGGAAATTTCGTTTTGTCAGTATACCATTATGGAAACAAAAATGGTGGAAATCAACGACACTTTTTTAAACGACCGTTTTAAGGACGATCCGAATGTGACCGGTGGTTTTAAGGTTCGGTTTTATGCCGGAATTCCACTAACCACACCCGATGGTTATAATATCGGAACGATCTGTGCGATCGATCACGTGACCAAAGAGCTTAACGAAAACCAGCGAAATGCCTTGTCAATCGTAGCGAAACACGTGATCAACCTACTCGAATTGCGAACCAAAAACATCGAACTTGCGGCTCAGAAAAAAATTGCCGATAGAGCGGTTTTGGCAAAAGACAGTTTCCTGGCCAATATGAGTCATGAAATCCGAACTCCGCTAAATGCTATAATCGGTTTTACCGATCTTTTAGCGCAGACAAAATTGGATTCGGTGCAACACGATTATATCGATAGCGTACAAATAGCCGGTGAAAATTTATTATTGATCATTAATGATATTCTGGATCTTTCCAAAATCGAATCCGGTAATTTAACCATTGAATCCGAGCCGTTTAATTTAAAAAAGACACTAAAGCATGTCTATAATTTGTTAAAGGTTAAAGTTCCAAACGACATTGAGTTCAATCTGTTTTTAGATGCCGATATGCCGGAACACGTAATAGGTGATCAGGGCCGACTAAACCAGATTTTGGTGAATCTTGTCGGAAATGCACTTAAGTTTACCGAAGATGGCGACGTAACCGTTTCGGTAAAGATGCTGGAAGAAACGGAAGACAATTATGCACTTAAATTTTCGGTAAAAGATACCGGAATTGGTATTCCGGAAGAAAAACTAAAAACGATTTTTGAACGTTTTACACAGGCGGAAGAAAGTACCACACGACGATTTGGCGGTACGGGATTGGGCCTTAGCATTGTAAAACAATTGATCGAACTGCAACATGGCGAATTACAGGTAAAGAGTAAAGTTGGACGAGGTTCCGAGTTTTTCTTTGTACTGAACTATAAAAAATCAGATTATATCGAAACCAAAACGGAAACAGCTGCCGGAGAAAGTCTAGGGAAACTTAAGATATTGCTTTGCGAAGACAATATTTTAAACCAAAAACTGGCAAAAAGCGTGATTCATAATTTTGGTTTTGAATTGGATATAGCCGAAAATGGCGAAATAGGAATCGAACTACTGTCGAAAAAGGAGTACGATTTAGTACTGATGGATCTTCAAATGCCGGTTAAAGACGGCTATCAGACCACCGAGTATATCCGAAATGAAATGCAGGCCACGATTCCGATTATAGCCATGACGGCACATTCGCTTATTGGCGAACAGGAACGTTGTTATGAGGCGGGTATGAATGGCTATGTGCCCAAACCGTTTAAACAGGCGATGCTTTTGGATGCGATTAAAGCGGCTTTAAATCCGGATAATAAACTGGCGCGTAGACGAAAAGTCGATTTGTCGTTTATTGACGAAACGGCCTGTGGCGATCAGAATTTCAAAAAGGAAATCATCAATCTTTTTATTGAAAAAATCCCGGCCGACGTAGCGCAACTTCAGGAAGCTTTTTCCAGAGACGACTATGACGCGGTAAAACGACTAACACACAATATGAAATCCAGCCTGGATATGTTTATGCTGACCGATCTTAGCAATTGTTTGTCCGTTATCGAAGCAGAAGCCTTACTGGAACGTTTTACAGCAATGGGAGTAGATGAAATCAACACCCTGCAAAGCGGAATTGTTGACGTAGTTAAATATTTAAAAGAAGTACAATAAAAGGACAATAAGAGATAGTTTTATCTCATTTATATAAAAGTTCGCTCCAAAATAAATATGAAATCGATGAGAATAGTTTTAGCGGAAGACAATGATATCCTACGCAAATCATTATCTTTTTTCTTAGAATCGAAAGGGTATAAGGTCGATCAGTTTTCAGATGGTAAAGACGCACTGGAAGCTATTGAAGCCAATAATTACGATTTGGTATTGACCGATATCAATATGCCGGGTATTAGCGGAATGGAAATTACACAATATATCCGCCAACGGATTCAATCGGATATTCCGGTAATTATTCTTACTTCTTCCGGCGTAGAACAAACGGAATTGGATTCTTTTGACATAGGAGCCAACGAATTTATCGCCAAGCCGGTTAGCCCGGCGGTGCTTTTAGTGCGTATAAATAAGTTATTGGGTATTCGTATTTAATACAATTTATAATATACGCTGCTAGAATGAAACACCTTTGGGAACTTTATACACATGGTACATGGAACGAACCTTTTTTAATCGTGTCCATTTGCCTGTTTGTGGCGGCTTCCGTTTTCTTATATCTGTTGATCATTGGCAGTCGGAACAACCATATAAAAAATGAAAGACTTCGCGCGGAGTACGGTATACTAATCGATAAGCTACTGTTTGCGGTGGTTTTTGAAGACCTCCCGTTTTCGGATATCATTCAGAAGGAAAGCTATAAGATGCTAAAAGATAACCGCTTTTTCAGAGAATTTACTACAGAATCGGTTATCAATCTTCATAAAAATTACGATGGTGTTTATGCGCGAAAGCTGGAACAGTTTTATAAGGATTCCGGATTAAAAAATGACTCCCTAAAAAAGCTTAAAAGTCTGAAATGGGATGTCCGTTGTAAAGGGATTACCGAACTGGCCGAAATGAACGTTCACGAAGTTTTCGATACCATACTGATCAGTTCCAAAGCGCGGAACAAAACGCTGCAAATTACAGCCATCAACGCCTGTATCAAACTGGAAGGCACCAAAGGAATCATACACCTTACCGAACATCCGTATCCGATCGACGACTGGACACAGGTCAATATTATAGCAGCGTTTAAAAAACACGATATAGGGGATACGCAGGGCATTGAAGAGCTGTTGGAATCCAAAAATACCACTGTAGTGGCGTTGGGATTAAAATTGATCAAAGAGCTAAAACTGACGCAAAAAGTGCCGTTTGTCGAACAATTGGCAGTACAGGCACCAAACACTTTTCTAAAATATGAAGCGCAAAGCGTATTGCAGCAATTAACCGATTAACCCTAGGCAGATGACTTTTTTAAGTGATGAACTACTATTCTTTATCGATCTTTATTTAAACCTTATTCTGGGTTATGCAATATTGATCATGTCTTCATACCTGATATTGGCGTATTTGTCCGCAAAAGAATTGCGAAGCTACCTTAAAAAGAACAGTTTTGTCGACTACGATGTATTGCTCACCAGTGAATTTGCACCCAAACTTTCGCTGATTGCACCGGCTTATAACGAGGGATTTACGATTGAAGAAAATGTAAAATCTTTATTATCGTTAAATTACAACAACTATCAGGTAATTGTCGTAAACGACGGGAGTAAAGACAACTCGATGGAAATTCTGATCAAAACCTATGATCTGGAATTGACGGAATTGGAAGTCCATTCCAAAATCGAAACGCAAAAAATCCGAGGTTTATACCGCTCCCGAAATGCAGCCTTTAAAAAACTGATTGTAGTCGATAAAGAAAACGGCGGTAAGGCCGACGCGTTGAATGCCGGGCTCAACATCGCCGAATATCCTTATGTGGTTTGTATCGACGTTGATTGTATTCTGGATAAAGACGCCTTGCTTAAGCTGGCAAAACCCTTTTTGGAATCCTACGGCAAGCGAATTATTGCGACCGGAGGTGTGGTTCGGATTGCGAACCAATGTGTGATTAAAAATGGCCGTATGGTCGAAGTCAACGTTCCGGATCGTATGTTATCCCGGATTCAGGTTTTGGAATATTTGCGCGCCTTTCTTTTGGGACGAATGGCATGGGGAAGACTCGATGGATTATTATTGATCAGTGGTGCTTTTGGAGCGTTCGATAAAGAAATCGCCTTACTGGCGGGAGGATATAGTACAAAAACCGTAGGCGAGGACATGGAGCTGGTTGTACGCATGCGTCGTTATATGCTCGAAAACAAATTGCCATATTCGGTGAGTTATATTCCCGATCCGCTATGTTGGACGGAAGCTCCGGAGGATTTTAAGATCTTTAAAAAACAGCGTAGCCGTTGGATGCGTGGAACCATCGAAACGCTTAGTTTCCATAAAAAAATGTGCCTGAACCCGAAATACAAACTATTGGGAATGATCAGTATTCCGTATTGGACGTTATTTGAATTTCTGGCTCCCGCTATCGAGTTTATCGGTGTGGTCACGACACTAGTATTTTTAGTATTGGGCTTACTCAACTGGCATTTTTTCTTTTTACTGGTGTTGTTTGTCTATACTTTTGCGATTTTCTTTTCGGTTATCGCCTTATACTGCGAAGAGCGTACCTACCATAAATACCCCAAACAAGCCGACTTTTTAAAACTCTTATTAGCGGCTTTTATCGAACCGTTCTATTTCCATCCACTAACGGTATATGCCGCTTTAGTGGGCTATAAAGACAAAATAAAAGGCACCAGTGGTTGGGGCGAAATGACCCGAAAGGGGTTTACGAAGAAGTAGAAATTATTCGGATTTTGTTTGAAATCGTAAATTTGATTAAAAATATCAAGGTAAAGAAAACAAATATCTTTTAATGTTTTATATGGAATATCTATGGATCAAATAGAATATATTACCCGTACTTTAGCGCGAGCTCAAAAGAAACGATTTGAAAATTATGTTGTTACTCGTATCTATCATTTATTAAATGATTTATCGATAAAAATAATAACACAGCAATATGTAAGTCGTCCTGAAAATAAACGGGCTTTAACCGATATGTATTTTCCTCAATTTGGTCTTCATATTGAAGTGGATGAACCTTATCATTTAAGTCAAAAAGAGCAAGATCAAATTCGAGAATTAGATGTTGTTAATGCTACAAAAGGACATCAGTTTAGAAGAGTTGATATTTCTAAAGGTTTGGAAAATGTACATGAACAAATTGATGCTATTGTTCAAGAAGTTAAAAGGTTAAAGAATTCTGATCCTGATTTTAAACCTTGGATACCCGAAAAAGAATACGATCCAGAAACTTATATAATAAAAGGAACAATTTCAATTGATGATAATTGTGCTTTTCTACGTATGACGGATGCTGCCAGTTGTTTTGGTAAAAAATTTAAAGATAAAAGCATTTGGACTGGTGGGATAAATCATCCAATAGAAGAGAATGTTGTGATTTGGTTTCCTAAATTGTATGAAAATGGTGACTGGAATAATTCTATTTCCGATGATGAGAATATTATAACCGAAAAATCTAAAAATAACGAATTAACAGAAAGACATACAGAGAAAATAATTAATTTGCCATATCACAGACGTATTGTGTTTGCCCGGGTAAAATCACCATTAGGAGACGTTATGTATCGTTTTAGAGGTGTATATGAATTAGACAGGGAAAAAACTTCTATAAATAGTGGGTTAATCTGGAATCGTATTAGTAAAATCGTTGAAACATATAGCGTATCTTAAAAATATTCGAAATAAAACGGATTGTAAATCCTGATGGCGCGGATTTATTTCATCAGTTCGACTAAAGCCTCGGGTGTAATCCGTGCCTATAAAAAGTAAATCCTAGTCAAGTGACTAGGATTTTGTATTTTTAATGATGACTATAATCACATTAAGATGGAAGAAATTAAAACATATATTGAATATGTCTTCTGATAGCGCGGATTGATAATCCCGTAATTGGGTATTAGTCGTAAACAACTCAAAAAGAACATTATTGCTTTAAAAAGACTGGAATTGTCATAATTACTACTGAAAATACCCTGTTTTTATTTCGTATCTTTGAGAAAGGTTGATTTTTTAGCATATATAATTTTCAAAGCGAAGTATGTATTTAACTTTTGATGAAATTGCAGATGGTGATCATTTTGAGGATTTGGTAGCAGATTTTTTTAGAACGTTAACAAGTGACAACGAAAATAATATTACTAATGTTGAAATCTTTCCAACAGGAACAGGTACAGATGGCGGTAAGGATATTTTAATTGAATTTGATTTATCAGACGATATAAAAATTTTTAAGCGGAAATGGGTTGTACAATGTAAATTCCATGATGCGACGATTTCGCCGGCAGCAATTCAAACCGTCAATATTCCAACACTAATCCATTCGTATGGTGCTTCAGGATATTTGCTTATCTGTAAGAAGCGACCTACTTCAGGATTGACTAGTTTGTTTGACAGATTAAATACTGAATGTAAAAACAGTTATAAATACGAATGTTGGAATGGCAATCTGTTTTTGAGCAAATTAATCATGAAAAAGAATTTGCATCCCTTGTATTTTCCAAGATATAATGACTATATCAATTCATTTAAAACAAACTTATAATGAAAGTTTTTTTATCCTATTCCTTAAACAATAATGATCAGTTTATATTGACATTATTAGCCGAAGAATTGACTTCCCGAGGGTTTTCGATTACTCAGAGTAGTGATTTTAATACGGAAATGAGCCCGATAACGAAGAACAATATTGCTAAATCTAATTTTTTTATTGGTCTGATATCAGGAAAAGGACATAAAATAAAAAGAGTAGAAAATGAATGGCAATTAGCATATAGTGCTACTATTCCGGGCATTTTGATTGTAGAGGATACAGTTCCCGCTACTATAAATCTTAAATCGCATTGTATTTTCTTTAATAGAAATCATCCAAATCAGGCAATTCAGGAATTGAATGAGAAGATAGAAAATATGAAAAGTAAGATTAATAACGATTCAAATGCTTGGCCATGGATATTAGGAGGTGCGGCATTAATAAGTCTTATAAGTTTATTAAATAAAGATGAAAAGAAAATATCATGACATCAAGTTACGATAAGACCTATAAATTCATTGTAATCCCGATAACACGAATTTGAAATCCGCATGTATAAAAGTAAATTCTAACCATTTGGTTGGGATTTTGTATTTTTAAATATCCCGATAGCGCGGATTTGTAATCCGTGCCTATAAAAAGTAAATCCTAGTCAAGTGACTGGGATTTTGTATTTTTAAGGATGACTATAATCACATTAAGATGGAAGAAATAAAAATATACATTGAATATGTCGCCAAAGGAATTGAAATAGCCGGTATTATTACGATAATTATCGGTGTCGTAATCGCGATGGGAAAATTTATTTTTACGTTACAGGGAACCGTACCGCGTTCGTATAAAATACTCCGACAGGAACTTGGTAAAGGAATCTTACTCGGTTTGGAAATCTTAGTAGCGGGTGATATTATCGGAACGGTGGTCACTGAACCAACGATGGATCGCGTGTTATCATTAGCTATAATCGTATTAATCCGAACTTTTTTAAGTTTATCGCTCGAAGTCGAAATCGAAGGTAAATTTCCTTGGCAAAAAAAGGACATAGAGGAGTAAGAAAAAACGGTATCGTTGTACGGCGCAGAATAAACATATCAGCGTTTTTCAGCGTAGGAAAAATACATCGAATGTCAATCTAATTTTTATATTTGCACCAATAGGATTTTCAATTTCAAGACATTTGAAAATGCCGACAAAAAGGAAAAAAATAAAACCAGGATAAACAAAGAAACCTAAGCAATGGAGGATATGAATTTATTAAGTATTGTGACCATTATTTCGTTGTTTATTTCGTTGTTTCTTGCTTTTTTCCTGATTACCGCTAAAACAGAGCACAAAATTAGTAACACACTGTTTGCTCTTTTTTTAGTGATCAATGCAATTGATCTTAGCGAGCCTTTGTTTAATATAATGGTCGACGGTCCATCAAATCTTGGCATGTTTCGAAGTACATTTGCCTTCCTGCAAATTCCTGTTTTTTATCTGTATGTAGTATTCGTTTGTTATTCCGATTTTAAATTGAAACGGCAACATTTACTTCATCTGCTTCCGTTTTTTATAATAAATCTAATCTTGCTACCCCGTTTTTATAGCGTAGATATCGCATCTAAAATTAGTTTTATCCAGAATCGTCAGAGTAGGGTTGAATTTCAGCTTATTCATATTTTGATACACGTTCAAATAGCGAGCTATATTAGTGCTGTTTTTATGGTATTGCGAAAATCAAAGAAGCTCTATCTCGAAAATTATGCCGGTAAACAGATCAATTCCTATAATTGGTTATTCCAGTTTACGCTGGTATTGACCATTATATATCTGGTAGCGCTTTTAAAAAACATTCTTAAATTTTCGGATTACCCGCACCTATCGGATGCAATAAAAATAGGGCTTCAATTATCGCAGCTTTTTATTATTTGCTGGTATTTGTTTAAAGCCTTAAATAATCCGGGGCTTTTTAGAAATATTGACACCAAATTAAAACTTGTTGAGGAGATTGTTTCAGAAGAAAAAAACAAGGAACAAGAAGTACAAGATGAGGGCGCATATAAGGAAGAATTGTTGAAATTAAAACAATTTATGGCCGATGAAAAGCCGTTTCTGAATCCATCTTTAACCATACAGGATATTTCAAAACAAATCGGAATTCCTGTCCGTGATTTATCTCTTTTGATCAACCATCAATTGGGACAGCATTTTTATGATTTTGTAAATACCTATCGTATCGAAAGTGCTATGGAAATTTTAAGAGACAGGAGTAAAAGTGAGCTAACCATTCTTGAAATCCTCTATGAAGTTGGTTTTAACTCAAAATCATCGTTTAATACTGCTTTTAAAAAGCATACTAATTGTACCCCAACTTTTTATCGTAAAAATCTGTAATACAGTTTTTTGTAATTACTCGTACGCTTTTTTGTAACGATTCCTACGCATTTTTTAGATAAAATAGGATCGACTACTTTTATTCGGTCGCATAGCTCTAGCGACAATCACATCTTTGTATCGAAATAAATGTATAACCAAAAACGATACAATAAAATGAAAAGCTGCCTTTATTTAGTAATTCTTGTTGCACTGATTTCAAGTTGTCAAACCAGTAAAAACGTTGTAGCAGAAAAAAAAGACTATGGTTTTCTGACCGATAGTTTAAAGATCGAACAACAATTAGAAAAATACAAACTTCCGGGATTTAGCGTTGTTGTTTTTGAGAATTATAAGATCGTATATGCCAACCAGTTTGGAGTAAAATCGATGAATGCCCAGGAAAAGATAGATGAAAATACGGCTTTTTCTACGGCCTCTATTTCAAAACCCATTACCGCACTTCTTTGTCATATCCTTGAAGAAAAAGGTTTGATCAATTTAGATGATCCGATAGACAAGTACTTAAAACGTTGGCATTTACCTAAAAGTAAGTTTACCGAAAATCATAGTCCGACCTGGAGACAGTTTCTGAATCATACCGCTGGAACCACTCAGAGTGGGTTTGAAGACCATTATGAAGGAGAAGTTATTCCAACCCTAACACAAAGTCTTTTAGGACAAATTCCGAGATATGATCGGGAAATTGAATTTATGTTCGAGCCCGGAACCGATTGGAGTTATAGCGGCGGCGGTTATACCATTGTTCAAATGGCATTGGAAGACTATTTGAATAAACCGATTGCAACACTGGCACAGGACTATATTTTTTCGCCGCTTGGTATGAAAAATACAACCATGATACAACCTAATGAAGCTGGATTTCTAAAGAATGTGGCACTTGTTCACGATAAAGATGGAAAAGTGATCAAAACAGGTTTGCCAATTACCCCACAAGTAGGAGCATCTGGATTATGGTCGACACCAACCGATTTGGCAACACTTGCTATTGAGATGCAAAACGCTCTACGGAATACGAATAACAAAGTCATTTCACAGCGTGTAGCCAAAAAAGTAACGGAGGTGACTGCCTTAAAAAATGCTGTTGGTGGCTGGTCGTATGGATGGCAAAAATCGTTTGGATATAACAACAACGAATGGTTTATGTGTAACGGTTCCAATACCGGAGTTGGCGGAAGTTTGTTTGCGACGATGACCGATGGAAATGGTTTTGTATTTCTGGCCAATGGTGAAAAACCAAACCGCTTTCCAGTGATGGGACAAACGCAAAAAAAGCTACTAACATTAATGGACTGGACTAAAAAAAGCAACGATGGCGCAACTCAGGAAATCCCTTTAGGTATAAAAGAAAAACTAATCGGAACCTACGATGATTTTCTTTATGCGCAAAAAGTGGAAACCAAAATCGTAGAAAGAAACAATCGTTTGTATGTTGAATCGCCATTATTAGATCATTTTAAAGGAAAAAATGACAATGAGCTAGTGTATCTGGAAAATGGATACTTTAAAATTATAGATTATCCGAACTTGTTACAATTTGATTTTAGTAATGGAAAAGTAAACTCAGTAACCTTACTAAGGGATACACTAAAAACTACGGTTTACGACATTAAAAAAGAGAAATAAAAGCTGGTTTCCTATGAAAAAATTATAGTTTGGGATTTCTTTTTCCATACGTGATTTAAATAAAATCCTGTTGTTTCATTTTCTGAAATAGAAGACGTATACAACTCTGACCGTTTGGTGAGGTATCCCAATAGCATTTGTGCATACGAATACTATTCATAGAGAAAAAATTAAAGATGTTCATTTTTTTATCCGATGTTATTTCATAATTGATATTTTCAGGTAGAAGCAGAACATCTTTAATTCCAAATTCAGCGGGACCTCGGTTCATATCCTTTCTAAAGTTTGTCGCAAGTGCATCGGCTACGGAATAAACATTAAACCAGGTTAAGGAAGCTTCCATTATAGGTGATCTGTTGTTGTAAAATCTAGGATAGTAGGCGTTTATAAATTCATGAGGTGTACCGATGGTTATTAAAAGTGCACTTCTGTTACGTACGTTTGTTGAAGGAATGTTTCCTATCGGAAATAATAAATCCATAGCGATGATAGTACCAAAACTGTAACAATGATAATGGATTTTAGAATCGGGTTCATTTTCTGCGATATATTCGATAAGCAAATCCAGATTCCCAAGTATAAGCTGACTCTGTTCACCATTTCCGATATATTTGTCAACACAGGCAAACTCTGTGGCTAATGAAGTGATCAGGGTTTTCGATTCTGGTATGACAAGTAATATAAAAGTTGTGACAGGGACTAACCATTCTTTGATCTTTGCGAAAATACATGAAATAGGTAAAAAATGATTTATATAACTTTTTACATTTTCAAGAATGGACCTAATATCTTCGGGAATGGTAACAGAAAAATTAAGCTGAGAAGCAGTTTCGATACTAACGGGAATCAGGAAGATAATAGCTAGTGAAATCAACAATAAAAGCGTAAAGGCGTAAAATGTGAGATAAGGTCTGTCAAAGCCGCCACTTGCGAAAATACGTAGAAAAATCTGAGGTAATTTTTTTATGATTAACCCGAAAAGAATCAGGTTTTTGACTAAAAGGTTTTTGGTCTTAAATTTTGTTGTTAAGATTTCATGGTATTGAAAATCATATAATTTATAAACCAATTCTTGTTCGGAATCATTTTTTGACTTAAAAATACTAACAACAGTACTTTCCCGATCCTGTGTATAGAAAATCTTTTCGCTTTTTATATCGTATTGAATTCCGGTATCGTTATAACTGAGTTCATTTTTAATACGCATAGCATATTTTTCAATCGATTCCTGATGAACGGATTGTCCCAAGCCTGAAATATAAATACCTATTTTTTTCATAGAACATCAATTTTAAAAATTGAGAAATGATTTACTCACCATCCATGAATCCGAGTTAGGTTTTCATAATGATATATTTTAAACTGCCAAATTCCTATAAAATTAGAAATTTTAAAAAGCGGTACAATACGTGAAAACACCTGTTTATTTATTTGATTTGTAGGTATTTGTAAATTTTAAGAGTAGCTTTTTAGTCTTTTTAAATCTCAAAGTAAACGGGTAAATAGGGGACAAGTTGTATTAAAGTATTGCTAATCATCGCAAACAAAATAATAGTAGCATAGCAAAAACAGCTAAACTCCGGAAACACATTAGACCTTATTTATTTCCTGTTTTAAGAACTCCATGTTCATAGCTCTTTCGTGATTAAGCAGAAAACCGGTAATGTTACCCAAGGCATCTTTTTTAAAAGAAATTTTACCATGGCTTGTAGAAAACACACCTTCGTTATTTGGAGGACTGGCTAAGTAAGGTTGGTTATTTTCAAGTTTGTAACGCAGTATTCCTTTTTCCGTAAAAAAGCGTATACTGGTTTTTAAAGCCTTGCAGTAAAAGCTACCAACATATTGATCATATAGTGTAAAATCAGGATCTTTATCCAAACGTTTGTAAATACTGTCTTCATCACTTGTTACGATGCGCAGCTGAGCAGTCTTACCCATTGAAAAATCATTAAAAATCAGTCGAACTCCGGCGATTTCAAAATGATTTGCTTCTTTTGATGGCGCTACAAATAGGCTGGTTTCATCCCATAACTGTGTCAGCCTTAATTTTCCGTCTTCGTGAGTAATTGTTATGATATATCCCGGTGTAAGTTCATAATTTCCGGTATAGCTTTCCAAAAGCGACAGATCTATTGAAATAGGCTTTGCCTCGTCTGGTTTGGCGACAATGTTATTTTCTGCTTTCGGATAGTCGTATTGATCACCCAATAACAGATCAACTGCAGCACCTAATATAGCATAGCGTTCAAAATCATCATCATTTCCTAAAATGACCACCGCTATCTTTTCTTTAGGAAAATAGGCGGTTATTGGATGGAATCCTACTACGTCGCCACCATGGTTGATCATATTGTGTCCGGCATATTTAAAATGAAACAGCCCTTTAGTATACGTGAAATTTTTACCTTTTGCCGGATTTTCAGATAGCATAGTATTCCAAAAAGTAGTACCAAATACACGGTGTGATTCCATTTCGGTAAGCCATTTTTGAAGATCTTTTGCTGTGCTGTATACGCCTGCGCCACCAACGGCAAATTCATCCACATCAGTAGGATGGTAGGTCGTTCCATCATTTTGGTAGCCGACCGCTTTGTTTTTTACCTTATTGTGTGGTTTAATGACATAACGAGTAGCTTTCATGCCAAGAGGGCGGAAGATGTTCTCCTCTGCAAATGCCGCGATAGTCTGGCCGGACACTTTTTCTACGATTTGTGCCAGGCACCAGTAACCCGAGTTACTGTAGTTCCACTTTTCTCCGGGTTCATAATTGAGTTCTTGTAGTATAAGCAGGTCTTTAATCGCCGTGGAAGTATAATGATCGGCGTTTTCTCCTCTTAGCATTGCCAAAGCACGGTAGTCTTTTAGTCCAGCGGTATGATTGAGTAGTTGGTTGATTGTTATCCTTTGGGCATATTCAGGGAATTCGGGTATGTATTTTTTAAGATTATCATCAAGACTTAACTTACCTTGTTGCTGTAACAGCACGATGCATGCGGCAGTAAATTGTTTGGAAGTGGAAGCGAGCGTAAAAACAGTCTTATCGGTTATCTTTTCTTTTTTCTCCAGATTGGCATATCCAGCATTTCTGCTGTAAAGCGTCTTTCCGTTTTTACTAACAAGGACAGCAAATCCGGGCATGTTTTTACCCTCATAAAGTTTTACGATGGAATCGATAGGCTTAAAATAGTCCTGCGCTTTTGAATATTGGGTAATGAGCGTAAACGTAAGGAGTAATAGGACATTCTTCATTTTGATAGGCTGTATGTGTTTTTTGGTTTCCATTTAGCCATTATTGGTTTTAATAGGGTGTGCCAAATATATTAAATGTTTAAAGCACAAAATAAGCGAAAATGTAATGATAAAAGCCGTAAAATGGGTGATTTTTAAATTTAAAATAAAGTAATTCTTACGAATTTAAACATAAAAAGGAAGTGAAGTGTTTTATTAAGGGTTAGTTCAAAAAATAAATAACCGTTTTAAATATTCCCGATATTTATAAATAGTATCAAAAAGAATTACTTGAAATTTTAGAAGAAAAAGTTACATCATACTTAAAATAATACGCTAAATCTCAATAATTAGTTCAGGATTAAATCCAGCGTCTTTTTCGTTTATGTAGCCATGCGGATTACAAATTACTTCGGTTTCACCAATATTGTATCGGCAAGGTGTATGAATATGACCATGAATCCAATACTTGGGTTGGTGTTCTAAAATAAAAGCTTCTAAGTTTGAGGCATAAGCACTGGTTACGGGATCTTTTTGATACATTTCCGGAACCGATTGTATACTTGGCGCATGATGGGTAATTACAATATTTTGTAATTCTTTAGAATCTTTTAAGCTTTTGTCCAACCATTCTTTTGAACGTTGGTGTATTCCATAGATATCAACGCTACGTATTTTAGAATACGAGGGATCCCGTTTGATCTGCTTATAATCGTTCATCTTCTCCTGACAAATCATGCCATACTGCATGGGATCACCAAAAATGGAAAAATCGGTCCATAAAGTACAGCCATGAAAACGAACATTTTGAATATCAATATAATTATTCTCTAAAACGTAGATATCGGATTCTTTTGCGGCCTCTATTATTTTAGTTAACGTTTTAGGGTAGGATCCTTTATAATACTCATGATTCCCTAAAAGATAAAGTACCTTTTTATTTGGGATGTACTTTTTAACCCATTCAATTCCTTTAGTTCCTAAATGGGTATCACCAGCCAGAATAACGATATCAGCTTTATCAAAAGACATAGGAGTACCACTCCCGAATTCTAAATGTAAATCACTTAGTATTTGTATTTTCATGATTTTAGTAGGTTTTCCTTTTTTCTGTTAAATACTATTTATTATTTCGGGTTTTGATAAGCATATTATACATTACGTTTCAATTATATAAAGCGCGTTTGATATTCTTTCGGCAAATTCGTTATCAATGGTTTCATAATAGAAAAAACCCTGCTCTAGTAGCTCTTTTTTGTTGATCAACCACATTTGCAGTATGTCAATAGAAGCCTGATCAAGTCCTTCTGACTTTCTACTTATTTTTATCAGGTCGTAATAATACGAATCAAGCAAGTCAATCAGGTTTTTAAAACTGTTGTTGTCAAAAGTGATGCGCCAGTTGTCGAGAAGAGGATTTATAACTTCAAACAATTTGTAAATTTCTATAAAAAGATCATTGTTAAAGTAGTTTTGGTGTTTTATACTATCGATCCACCAGGCCATTAAAAAATCGTTAATCGCTTTTTGTTCTTCTGCAGGCCAGGTTTTCCAATTAGCATAGTTAAGCTTACCTAAAACAACAAAGGTGTCAACAATGAAATCGGTTGTTGAAAGTAACTCAAAAATCCGGGGTAAA
Organism: Flavobacterium sp. CAU 1735; assembly: GCF_039888695.1. NCBI lineage: Bacteria > Pseudomonadati > Bacteroidota > Flavobacteriia > Flavobacteriales > Flavobacteriaceae > Flavobacterium > Flavobacterium sp. CAU 1735. The sequence goes on from NZ_JBDQQQ010000001.1 coordinate 1,469,777, forward strand.
TAGTGTTTAAAGTCATCGGTATTTCCCCAAGTTGTTATTGCCTTAAAAGCATACCTCGAAAGATCTTCACCATCTAATTGCCGAAGCGGCTTGGTATGTATCTTTTCCTTGTCGGTAGCGGACACACAACAGGGACAACCTTCCATTGTTCCATTAGCTGGATAGCATGAAAAGGTCGCGTAAAGTCTTTCGATTGCTGTTTTTAATTTGTCTGCCACTGTTTTAGACTGTTGCTATTTAAGGTTGGCTCAAAGTTTTATAGTACTGATAGCGCGGATTTGCAATCCGTGCTTATAAAGTTTATTTCAATTGGCTTTCTTGATTTTGAAGATATTATTTTCCAATACAAAAATTCGCGAAAATATTCCCCAATAATTCATCATTCGTCACCTGACCGGTAATTTCACCAAAATAGAATAACGCCTGACGGATATCAATCGCCATAAGGTCGCTGGAAAGATTGGATTGCAATCCCCATTGTACTTTTTGGATTTCTTCCAAAGCTTTTAATAACGAATCGTAGTGACGGGTATTGGTAACGATCGTCTCGTTATTTCGTAACGCTCCGGTGTTGACAAACGACAAGAGTTGTTCCTTTAACGACTCAACACCAAGGTTTTCTTTGGCGCTGATCAATAAGATTCCCGGAATTTCCGCTTCGATAACGGCTTTTTCCGATGCACTTACTTTATCCGCTTTATTCCCGATGACCAATAATGGTTTTAATGGGAACTGGTTTTTAATCTTTTCGATTTCTACTTGAACGGCTTTTAGATCACCGGTAATGGATGAGCCATCAACCAAGTAGACAACCACCTGAGCCTGTTCCATTTTTTCAAAAGTCTTTTTAATTCCGATACTTTCCACATAATCGGCCGTATCGCGAATCCCGGCGGTGTCGATAAAACGAAATCCAATTCCGTTGATCACTAATTCATCTTCGATGGTATCACGCGTAGTTCCAGCGATATCCGATACAATGGCGCGTTCTTCGTTTAACAACGCATTTAACAAGGTCGATTTTCCAACATTTGGTTCGCCTACAATGGCTACCGGAATTCCGTTTTTGATCACGTTTCCAACGGCAAACGAATCGATCAGTCGTTTTAAGACAAATTCAATACGGTTTAGAAGTTCATAGAATTGTGTTCGATCGGCAAATTCGACGTCTTCCTCTGCAAAATCCAGTTCAAGTTCGATTAATGAGGCGAAATTCAATAGTTCCTCGCGTAATTTCGCAATTTCGTTACTAAAACCACCACGCATCTGTTGCATTGCGATCTGATGCGAGGCTTCGTTATCCGAAGCGATCAAATCGGCTACGGCTTCGGCCTGCGATAAATCCATTTTGCCGTTTAAAAACGAACGTAAGGTAAATTCCCCGGCATTAGCCATTCGCGCGCCTTTACGAAGTAGTAATTGTATGATTTGCTGTTGGATAAAAGTCGACCCGTGACAGGAGATTTCAACAGTATTCTCTCCGGTATACGAATTCGTTCCTTTAAACAACGATACCAAAACCTGATCCAATACCTTGTCACCATCCACAATATGTCCTAAATGTAAGGTATGGGTACGCTGTTTGGTCAGATCTTTTCCGGAAACCGATTGGAAAACTGATGCCGCAAGTGTAATGGCCTCTTTTCCCGAAATACGGATTACAGCAATGGCACCGGCTCCCGAAGGTGTCGCCAGCGCAACTATAGTATCGTGTGAAATCATATGGATCAAGCTAAATGATTGCAAAGGTACAAAAGAAATGCGGTTTAAAACAAAGCGGTTTTAGGAGGGTTAAATAATTGTGAAACTGATTTTTGTAATATGTTTTTTATAATTCTTTTACTAACTTTATAGAAACTATAAATCAAAGCATAAATCATGAAAAAGATACTTTTCCCTACCGATTTTTCAGAAACAGCCAACAATGCATTTGTGTACGCCTTAAAATTTGCTAATAAATTACAGGCGGAAGTACTCGTTTTGCATGTTTATGATTTGCCACCGATTTCCTATGAAGGACACGCTACGGCCATAGTGGAGGTTTTTGAAACAATAGAATTGGACAAATTTGAGAATTTTAAAGATCAGATTCCATATTTGCGAAAAATTGCAGAGGATAACGATCTGGAATATATCAAAATGAACCATATCCTGATGCAGGGCGACCTGATTCATTCGATCAAAGAAGTCGTGAAAGACGAAACGATCGATTTGGTCGTGATGGGAACTACCGGTGCGTCCGGATGGCAGGAAACCTTTTTCGGTTCCAACACCGGAAGTGCGATTACCAATGTTCATAAAAATATACTGAGTGTACCAAACGAAGCCAAATTTGATGTGATCCGGAATATTGCCTTTACGACACGGTTCCGCGATCAGGACAAAAAAGCACTGTATGAAGTGATTCAGTTTGCCAAAATGTTTAATGCGAAAATTAAATGCCTGGCAGTAAAGACCAAAAACTTTGAAGGAGATGATGAAGAAATTATTGCCTGGAAAAAAGAATTCGAAAAGCAGCCGGTGGAATTTTTTATCGTTCCCGACGACGATGTAAAACAAACCATTTACGACTTCCTGGATAACCAGCACATCGATATCCTGGCGATGGTTACCTACAAACGTTCCTTCTTTGAAGAATTGTTCAAACAGAGTTTGACTCAGAAACTGTCGTATCATTCTAAAATTCCGATTCTGGTATTGCACGAATAATGAAGCTTACAATAGCCGGAATAATGCAGTTACCGGATAAATTGTACAATGATGAAGTAAAACGACTATGATTAATTGGATATGGATATGGGAAATTTAGAAATTAAAAATGAGCTTCACAGAATCATCGATACGAGTGATGCCAATTCGGCAAGTGATTTTTTTATGTTGGTAACCGACTATATGGCGCAAACTGAAAAATGCATCATTACCGTTGCAGAAGAAAATATCAGTGATGCCAAAATCAACTGCCATCAATATTTAAGAGACATTGTATCCGGCTGGGAAGGCTGGTCGAATCTGTTCTTTTAAAGAATAGCGAGTATAAACCCAATAATTTAAGGACTTTCTGAAATCAGAGAGTCCTTTTTTGTTGGCCTTTTACAGCAAACAGGTATTTTGTATTTTTGAAAACTTAAATCCGACTTTTTGAGAACAACGATATTAAAAAAAATACCCGATCCGATAGCTTTTAAAGAGAAGTTGTTGTTTTGGGCGCAACAATTCCGGGAAATCGCATGGCTCGACAGTAACGAATATCCGCAGCACTATGGCAGTTATGATGTTTTGTTGGCTGTAGATGCTTTTACCGCAATCCAAACCGACACTAAAAATGCTTTCGACGACTTGAATCAGTACCAATCGCAGGCAAAAGACTGGCTTTTTGGCTATTTGTCCTATGATCTGAAAAACGATACGGAATTCTTACAATCGGAGAATTATGACGGTTTAGGGTTTCCGGATTTGTTCTTTTTTCAGCCTAAAAAGGTAATCCTGTTAAAAGGTGATAAAGTGGAATTACACTATTTGGCGATGTGTGATGATGAAATGACAGACGATTGGAATGAAATATTGTCGCAACAAATACCGGTTGCCGAAACAGCGGATTCGATTCAAATTCAACAACGTATTAGTAAGTCGGAATACCTGTTTAAAGTCAACAAAATGTTGGAACATATTCATCGCGGCGATTGCTACGAAGCCAATTTTTGTATGGAATTTTTTGCAGAAAAGGCCACGATTAATCCGTATCAGACTTACAAACAACTTAACGCAATTTCAGAACCACCATTTGCGACTTTTTTTAAGCATAACAAACACTACCTATTATCGGCTTCTCCGGAACGTTATTTGCGAAAAGAAGGTACAAAAATCATATCACAACCGATAAAAGGAACGGCAAAACGTCATGAAGACCTAGCGGAAGATAACCGTATTAAAGCCGCATTAGCCGAAAACCCGAAAGAGCGTTCCGAAAATATCATGATCGTTGATCTGGTTCGCAACGATTTGTCGCACACTGCCCAAAAGGGGAGCGTACAGGTTGAAGAATTGTGTGGTGTTTATACTTTTAAACAGGTACATCAGATGATATCTACGGTAGTGTCAGAAGTAAAAGAAGGCATTTCACCGGTAGAAGTTATCAAAACAACCTTTCCGATGGGAAGTATGACCGGTGCGCCCAAAATAGCCGCCATGCAACGAATTGAAGAACTGGAAGAAACCAAAAGAGGCCTTTATAGCGGTGCGATGGGCTATTTTACCCCGGAAGGTGATTTCGATTTTAATGTGGTTATCCGTAGTATTTTATACAATGTGGCAACACAATATGTCTCTTTTTCCGTAGGGAGTGCGATTACGGCCGCGGCTTTACCGGAACAGGAATACGACGAATGCCTGTTAAAAGCCAAAGCCATGCGGGAAGTACTTGAAATAGCGATAGGTTAATCCGTACATTTTGTAAATTTGTAAAATCTCCGATAAGACAAAAAAAATAAAAATGCGAGAACAGTTACAGCAACACCTCAACGACAATTTTGCTTTCCTCGAAGGAAAAAAATTGCTGCTGGCCATTAGTGGCGGTATCGATAGTATGGTGCTGTTAGAACTGTTTCACACATTGCCTTATACCATTGCTGTGGCACATTGTAATTTTGGACTTCGTGGCGCTGAAAGTGACGGCGACGAAAACTTTTTAAAACAATGGTGTGCAAAACACAACATTCGATTTTTTACAACCCGTTTTGCGACTGAGGAATATGCCGCAACCGAAAAATGCTCCATACAACTGGCTGCACGCGAATTGCGATACAACTGGTTTTCCGAATTGTTGGAAAGCGAAGGTTTTGATTACCTGCTTACGGCGCATCATCTCGACGATACACTGGAAACCTTTTTGATCAACCTCACCAGAGGTACCGGATTGGAAGGATTAACCGGAATTCCGGCACAAAATGGTAAAATTATCCGACCTTTATTACCCTTTGGACGCAACAAAATCGAAGCCTATGCTACGGTCAATTCCATAGCATGGCGGGAAGATAGTAGTAATGCCTCCGATAAATACCTGCGAAATCGTTTACGCCATCAAGTCGTACCGATTTTAAAAGAACTGAATCCGAATTTTTTAAACGGTTTTGAGGACACGATCGGACATCTGCAACAAACGGAAACACTGATGCAGGATGCCGTTACGGAATTATATGCCAAAATAGTAACCGAAAAAGGAGAGCAGTTGCATATCGCGATTGAAAAACTAAAATTGATCCCCAATTATAAAGCGTATTTGTACCAATGGTTAAAACCCTACGGATTTACGGCCTGGGACGATATTTATAATCTGATCAATGCTCAGTCGGGGAAACAGGTGTTTTCCGAAAACTACCGAATCTTAAAAGACCGTGACTATTTAGTGTTGGAAAAGCAACACAAACCTCTGACAGAATCGGTTGAAATAACCGAAAATCAGGAAGTAACATTAGAGCAGGGACGGTTAACAGTATACTCCGTAACAAATGTTACAGAAGACCGGGGTGGTAAGGTTATCTTTGTTGATAAAGATAAGTTAAAATTACCACTGATCTTACGAAAATGGAAAGAAGGTGATTACTTTTACCCATCCGGAATGACAGGCCGAAAAAAAATCAGTAAATACTTTAAAGATGAGAAGTTTTCGCTGATCGATAAAGAAAATAGCTGGCTGTTGTGTTCCGGAAATGAAATCGTTTGGGTAGTAGGAAAACGTTCCGACCGCCGTTTTAGAATTGAACAAGCAACCAATAACATTATAAAAATAGAATTACATGAAAATAAATAGTTTTAAAACAGATGACAGATTATCTGTCACCTGTTTAAGTACAATTTTAACCCCATTTTTGTCGAACAAATCCTCCATGATTAGCACAGATTCCGACAATCTGAGATTGTGTTAGACCACTTGCAAAACAATATTCATATCCGTTTGCACATTCAACAATAGCAACTCTTCCACCATTAATTTTACCAAGTTCTGATTTGCTCAGAAGATTGCTACTTTTTTTTAATTTTTTTGATTTCATAATTGTTATATTTTATGATTAAATTTAAATTTATAACATTTTGTTATTTTTATCAAGTGAAAACAAAATAAAAGACCATAATTCTTAATTTATAGAGTGATGAAAAGAAATATTTTTTTAATCTTACTAATGATAGTTGTTCAATCTGGGTTTTCTCAGATGTTGGATCCTGTTAAATGGAAAACTTCCGTAGAAAAAAAATCCGATAACGAAGTCGTTTTAGTATTCGAAGCCACAATTGATAACGAATGGCATATGTATTCCCAGTTTACACCAGAAGGAGGTGTCATACCAACGGAATTTACTTATAAAGACCAGAAAGGAAATTTCGAACTGGTTGGAAAGACCAAAGAGAGTGAATACAAAAAGGTTTACAACGATGTTTTCGAAGTTGACGAATACTATTTTGCCAACAAAGCACGGTTTACGCAAACCGTTAAAGTAACCAATCCAAACCTGAAAACGCTTAAAGTAGCGATTTCGTACCAGGTTTGTAAAGAAGCGTGTATCCAACAGGATAAAGTATTCGATTTTACACTTCCGGCGTTAAAAATAGACGCTTCCGAAGTCGTTCCGGTAACAACGGGCGATTCGGCATCCGTAGCACCTGCGGCTGACAGTACTACTTTTGTGACAGCAGGAACAACAACAGAAACCGTTCAACCGGTGGGTAAAAAAGAAGAACAAAAAGGATTGTTTACCATCTTTATCATTGCGTTTCTTTCCGGGTTTGCCGCCTTGTTAACACCATGTGTTTTCCCGATGATCCCAATGACGGTAAGTTTCTTTACCAAGCAAAGTAAAAACAGAGCACAGGGAATCCGTAATGCGGTGTTCTATGGCGCTTCGATCATTATTATTTATGTATTGTTAGGATCATTCGTAACCGCTGTTTTTGGAGCCGATGCGCTAAATGCATTGTCCACAAACGTATGGTTTAATATTATTTTCTTTGTACTATTAGTGGTATTTGCATCGTCTTTCTTAGGAGCATTCGAAATTATGTTACCAAATTCATGGGCGAATAAAGTAGACCGTCAGGCCGATAGAGGCGGAATCATCGGAATATTGTTTATGGCTTTGGCACTGGCAATCGTTTCCTTCTCTTGTACCGGTCCGATTGTGGGTACGTTATTGGTTGAAGCGGCTTCCAAAGGAGGTATCGCACCAATCGTAGGGATGTTAGGATTTTCGACAGCATTGGCTTTACCATTTATGTTATTTGCAATGTTCCCGGGTTGGTTAAATTCATTACCAAAATCCGGTGGTTGGTTAAACACTGTAAAAGTGTTTTTAGGATTCCTGGAATTGGCTTTAGCTTTTAAATTCTTGTCAAATGCCGATTTGGTATTGCAAACACACCTGTTGGAAAGAGAAATATTCCTGGCGATCTGGATTGCGATTTTCGGAACCCTGGCTTTATACCTTTTTGGAAAAATCACCTTACCGCACGATAGTCCGCTATCACATATTTCCGTAGGACGATTGGGATTAGGACTTTTAGTATTGTCATTTACCATTTATATGATTCCGGGCTTATGGGGCGCACCGTTAAAATTAATTTCGGGATTCCCGCCACCAATGACGTATAGCGAAAGCCCATATGGCGTAGGATATACCAAAGGAGGAGGAGCGGCAACGACAGAAGCATTACCGGAAGGAGCCAAATTAGGACCTCATGATATTATGGCTTTTACCGATTATCAGAAAGGAATGGCGTATGCGAAATCGGTTAACAAACCAATATTACTGGATTTTACAGGATTTGCCTGTGTAAACTGTCGTAAAATGGAAGACTTCGTATGGTCGAAACCGGAAATTCTTTCGATCCTGAAAAAAGATGTGGTATTGATTTCGTTATATGTAGACGACAAACGCGAATTACCGAAGCAGGAGCAATATGTTTCCAAAGAAACCGGAAAAGAAATCGTAACGATAGGAAACAAATGGAGCGATTTCCAGATTACGCATTATAAAGCAAATGCACAACCGTATTATATCATATTGGACAATCAGGAAAACCGATTGTCAGAACCGGTAGGCTATACGCCGGATGTAGAAGAATATAAAATCTGGATGGAAACCGCCATCGCGAAATATAAAAAGTAACAAAAAAGCCTCCGCATTGCGGAGGCTTTTTTTATTTTAGAATATGCTGACTTAAAATTTTATAAACCGCATTGATGTTATCGTTTTTACCGAACTGCTTTTTAATTGGAGCGGCTTCACCGGTAATCCAGATTTTCAAATCGGCATCCAGATCCATAAGACCGGCACTTTCTTTCGAAAATTTCTTGATACTGGTATACGGTATCGATTGATAGTCTACTTTCGAACCGGTTAATCCTTGTTTGTCAACCAGAATTAAACGTTTGTTGGTAAAGACAAACATATCGCGAATCACTTTAAAAGCAATTTCAATATGTTCTCCGTCAATTAAAATAGGCTCAAATTCTTTGGCTATTTTTTCGGTGCTTACTTCAGAAGCATTGCCCATGATGGCGTTAAATAATCCCATAATTATGTTTGAATAAAAACAGGCCAAAAGTAAAAATTTGGTTTGATGTTTTACGCTTTTTGTAAAAAATGTTTGATGTTTTATTTAAAATGATATAAAAGTCCCAAACCACCCTGATCACCGTTATAAAACGGACTGATCATTACTTTACTTTCGGTATGGGATTTAAACAGTTTTTTATTGATATACGGATAAAGCCAATACGCTGCTTTGGTACTTAAAATACCGATTCCGGCGCCGGCAACCACATCGGTAAACCAATGTCGGTCGTTATACATCCGGAAAAAACCAGTTCCGGCGGCCACAGCATAACCCGTAATACCATACCAAATGGAGACATCGCGGTATTCCTGCCACAGGAATTCGGCACCGGCAAAAGCAGTGGCCGTATGTCCGGAAGGAAAAGAATTGTTGGTACTGCCGTCCGGTCGTTGTATATGCGTCATACTTTTAACGCTAAATACCGTTCCGGCCATGATCATATAGGATGTCGCCAGAATAATGCTTCGATCCTTTAGATTGTGTTTTCCCTGAATACCCGTCAGATTTAAGGCATACACAGCCGCAGCCGGAGCATATTGGGAAAAATCATCCACGGAGATCTTTTTATCGATGTTTTCGGTTACTTCTTCTTTTAGTTCCGAATTCCAGTATTTGATCGCATCGCTTTCAATCCCGATAATTCCATAGGTGATCAACGCTGCCGGGATAATAAGTTGCTTGTAATTGAACTTTAATCCCGGATTTTTCGGTTGTAATAACGAATCCGAAGCAATAGAATCCGTGCTGATTTGCCCGTTTGAAACGGAAAAACAGAAAAGAGATAGCCCTAAAAACAAATGGATCGATTTCATGTTGTCTTATAGATTAAGGTTTAAAACTTATACGTATACCCAAGTCGGATTACCTGAGTTTCATAGTAATCTTTGCTGGTATAGCGGAAACCGTCGCCCTGAATTTCTTTTTCGATAACTAGGGAATTTAATAGATCGGACGCATTCAGGAATAACTCTCCTTTCCCGTTTTGAATCGATTTTTTGATCCCAAGATCCATCGTAAACCGATTGTTGGTTTTTCCCTGTGGAATGATGTCGGCCAGTTGGTACGAACCCGTAAGCTGCAGATCAAACTTTTTCGGCAGGTTAAAAAACAGGTTAAGCTTTGAATTTCCGGAGAATTGCTGTTGTTTCGGCGCGCTAAACGTATGGGTTACCGGATATTTATTGGTCACGGTAAACGCATTGATCTGGTTTTCATACAGGTTCGCATTCCAGTTGAATTTCATCCAGGAGGTTAGCTTTTGGGAAAGAATGGTTTCGATTCCAGTGTTGTAACTTTCGTTTACGTTCTGAAAGATCGCATAAATAAGCGTGCTTCCCGGAACCGTACTGGAAATTCGTGTGATGGTACCGTTAGCAAAACGATGGTAAACCGCCGAATACAGGTTACCGCTATCCCAGGTGTTTTTATAACCCAGTTCCAATGAATTGGTAAATTGTGGTCGCAATTCGGGATTACCGACTTTTATAATTTCAGCATCATCGTATTTCGGAAAAATACGGATATCGATTTCATTCGGACGATCAACGCGACGACTGTAAAAGAAGGACAATTTGTTGTGGTCGTTCAGTTTATACGCCAATCGGAGATTCGGAAAAGGCTGTGTATATTCATAACCGTCGCTGCTATACGTATTATGACCGGGGTTCACATCGTAGTTGAGTTTTACATATTCGAGGCGTAATCCAAGCTCGGCTTCAAATTTTTTATTTTCAAAAACATAATTCCCATATACGGCCGGAATGGTTTCCTTATACGTAGCCCATCCGCCGGCGTTCACATCCAATGGAGAATTAAGACCCGGGAAAAATTGCATATCCGTTGGAATTTCCCGTCTTCTGAATTTAAGTCCACCTTCGATACGACCGTATTTCATCGGACGAATATAATCCACGGTAAAATCGGCTACATGCTCGTCGGATAGTAATTTAAAAGCATCTTTTCCGGTATAATCCGGCATAATGTTGTCGAAGTAATACTTTTCGTCTTCCCGGTGGAAAGTATAATTAAAACCGATATTTAATTGGTGCCCCGCTTCTTTAAATTTATGTTGGTACGTACTGCTAAACATCGCAGTGGTTTTTAACTCATCTTCCAAAAATTGCCACAAGCGGTACCGTTGACTTAAGTCCTGATTGTAAAAAGGTTCATCACCGCGATCGATAATTTTTTCACTGCTAAACAATCCGTAAACGGTTAGCGTATTATCCGCATTGATCTCCCAGTCGGCACCGGCTTTTAAGGTTAGGAATCCGGTTTCACGGTTTCGTTTGGTTTGCTGGCGGATAATGGTTCCGTCGTCGTATGTACGGTCTACAAACTCATTTTTATTCAGCGTATGGGTAAAAAGATAATCGCCCTGAAAAAACAGATTTACTTTGTTTTTTCGGTAATTGAGCGATAGGGAAGGGTTCACCTTTGGAGTGGCCTGAAATTGTGGTCGGATGTCCGGAAGGTTTTCCTTACGTACCCATAGTGCCCCCAATCCGGAGGTAAGACCAACTTTTCCGTTAAAACCGTCCTGTTTATTTTTTTTGTAAATGATATTGATGATACCGCCATTTCCATTGGCGTCGTAGCGTGCGGAAGGATTGTTGATAATTTCGATATCCTTAATAGCTGATGCGGGAATATTATCCAATCCGGATTGCCCTCCAAAACCGGTCATCGCGGTTTGTTTGCCATCTACCAGAATGGTTATTTTATCGTTTCCGCGTAACTGGATTTTTCCATCCTGTATGCTAATTCCGGGTAGGTTTTGCATGGCTTGTAATACGGAACCACCGGACTGACTGATGTTATCGGTTATCGCATAGGTTTTCTTATCCATCTTTTCAGCGTTTTTATCGGCGTTAACCGTGATCGTAACCTCATCCAAAGCGGTACTGCTTTCGGCCAATTCGATAGGAGGAATTTCGAGGGTTGGCGTTAGGGTACCAACAAATAACGGAGACTGCTTTGTGGTATAACCAATATACGAAATTTCGAGGACATAATTTCCGGGACGAAGATCGCTAAGGCTATAGCGTCCGGTTTCAGAGGTAATCGTACCGGTAACAAAAGCATTGTCTTTTTCTGTTTTGACAATAACGTTTACAAACGGCACCGGTTTTTTTGTCGGATCAAGAACTGTACCCGATACGGTTACAGTAGTATTCTGCGCGAATGTTATTCCGCTACAAAAAAATAGCAAAAGGATAAAAAATACCGATTTGAGGAAACCGATATTTTGAAAAAAAGGCTTGGAGGTCATCATGAAATTGGTCTTTAAAATAATTGATAGACCAAAGCTCCAAATCAATTTAGAAGATATTCTGAATTTTTAAAAACGAACGGTAAATCGGTGTTTATTTTGATCAAAATCGTATACAATGTCCCAGTGATAGCGGTTGCAGATTTCCTTAACAATGGATAATCCGAGGCCACTATTAGTTGTTTCGGAAGAAGAAACCGAAAAACGGCGAAACAATTCCCCGGAACGCAACGGATCAATCCCCGAATTGGTAACCGAAAGCGTATTGTCTTTTACTTCGATTATCAGTTTTCCGTTTACGTTATTATGGCGTATCGCATTGGTTAGTAGGTTATTGATTAATATTTCTAACAACGATCGGTTACAGGAAACGGTAATTGTTTCCAACGGATAAAATTCCGGCTGAATTCCTTTGTCGACACTATAATCGGATAGCATTTCGAGACTTTCCGATACGACAGCCGAAAGGTCATTCGCTTCGGTATTTTCAAATTGGTGGTTTTCGATTTTCGCGAGTAATAACAGGTTTTTATTAATCCGTGTTACCCGGGAAAGCGGAATATTAAAGGCATTCAGGATTTCGAGTTGTTCGCTCGTAATGTTTTTTTGCTGCAGCAGTAAATCGGCTTTCGATTTTAGTACGGCCAATGGTGTTTGCAATTCGTGGGAGGCGTTTTCGATAAATCGTTTTTGCAATTGATAAACCGTGATATTTTTATCGATCAGTTTGGTTAAGGTCTGATTCAGGGTTTCGAATTCTTCGATATCCGATTTTTCAAATGTGATATCGTTATGGGTTGCGAGGTCGAATGTTTTTAGTTTTTCAAGTGTATTTTGGAACGGTTGCCAGATCCGACGGGCGATTCGTTTGTTCAGAACGATAAAACCGATTACGAGTAAGCTAAAAAAAGCAAATGTTACGAGTGCAATGGCGACTAATGTTTCGTCGGTTTCTTCCACATTGGTTTCCACTGTCAGAAGATAGTGTTTGTCGGCAATGGTAATCGGTGCGGCCAAACCTCTAAAGCGATCCAGTTCGGTTTTGTCGCCGTGTTGGTTTTCCCGGATTACGGTATAAATGCTGTCTTTTTGTAACGGAACTGCTACCGGAACCATAGTGGTTCCCGGTTGCATGATATTCCAAAATTTAATAATGGTATCGAGTTTTTGTTCGGGCATCCGAATGATGGTCATTCGGGTTTCGATCCGTTCTTTTATGATCTGGTTGTGTTCGTCCAGTTCTTTATTCCAGATAAAATCTACAACATAATAATAAACGGGAATGCTCGCTGCGAGAATCAGCAGTGCATAAATGGTAAAGGCCTTAAAAGGTTTGTGTAATAGTTTATTCATATTTCCCATTTATAACCGGTTCCGTAAATTGTTTTCAGGTAATTGTTATAACCGGATTCGGTCAGTTTTCGTTTTAGATTTTTAACATGTGCATAAACAAAATCGTGGTTGTCAAACATATCGGCAATATCGCCCGACAGGTGTTCGGCCAGGGCGCTTTTGGGAATGACTTTGTTTTTATTTCCGATAAAAAACAATAGTAGATCAAATTCTTTTTTGGTTAACAACACCGGTTTATCGTTAACCGTAATAGTTTTGGCCTGTAGGTCGATTCGCAATTCCTCAAGCGCAATCACATCGGAATTGTCAAATTGTTTCCGACGGATTACCGAATGAATTCTGGCCGCGAGTTCCGAATGATGAAATGGTTTAGCCAGATAATCATCGGCGCCGAGTTGAAGGCCTTTAATTTTATCTTCCAACGCATTTTTGGCCGATAAAATGATCACACCGTCTGTTTTGCGTTGTTCTTTTAGCGCATCGAGAATCTTAAGTCCGTCGCCACCCGGAAGCATCAGATCCAGCAGTATACAATCGTAATTGTACAAACTGATTTTTTCCAACGCCTGAAAATAGGTGGAAGCGATTTCACACAAATAATTTTCCCCCGACATATACAGGGCGATGTCCTGAGCCAGTTCTTTTTCGTCTTCTACAATCAGAATTTTCATAAAGCTAAGATACGATTCCAATTTGGAAGAAATTTTGAAGTTTATTTTAAAAAATTTACGGATTAATACTTTAAGCTGGAAATCAACAGGTTGTGTCGATTGTAGAAGTAGTTAGGTAACGATTTAGTAACGGTTCTTATTGCACTGTTTTTCAATATGTTTCCACGTAACTCATTACAAATATACATATTATCTTATAAGAAGTTTTTTCCAGTAAGTTTTTATTGTTATTATTCTTAAATAAATCAGTTAGAAAAAAATAACTGCTAGTTTTTAGAAAAATACTTTTTTAACGTTGTCGGAGATTTGATTAATAACTATTAAGAAAAAGAGTTCTTTTTATAGTTATTAATCAAATATTTAAACTATAACTTTAGTTCTACTCCGATTAATTAGCCTCCAAATTTAAAGGTTTTATCAGTTTATCTTCAATATAAACTAAATTAAAATCTACATCTTTTGTTGCCGTCCTAAATGCTTCATCAGAATTTTCAAAAGATGCAAAAATTAATACTTGAGATTCAACATGCAAAGAAACTCGTTTTAGGAAAGTATGGAAATTTTCAATTGCAGCATCTTGCTGTTTTGGTTCATCCATCAAAATTAATCTAGGATGATTCCCATCAAATTTAATTGAAGTATCTAATAAACTAAAAGTATAAGCCCAAATACTTCTTATGAAATCACTTCCAGATGAATCAAATCTAATACTATAATCTTTTGTTTCATCACCGAAAGGTTTACTAATCACTGGTAAATAATTTTCTCTTGAGATATGTATAAATTCACTTTGCTGACTGGTATAATTAAATTCCTTGAGTAAATTTTTAAATTGTTTCTCAAGGAATGTGAGCTTTTCACCATCATTCGCTGAAAAAAAGTTTTTGGGTAATTTACTCTCATCAATAATAGCTTTTTTCCATTTCTCTGATAACTCTTTTAAGTCATCCACTAATTGGTTGAATTCTTCAAGAAATTTATTATAAAACTCTATTCGTTTTTTTAAATTAAGTCTATTTTCAATTTCCATAATTGACGGCAATCTTTCATCAGATACAAGTTCTTTTTTTATTTGTCTAACGTTTGCTCTTGCATCAGATAATTTTGCTCTGTATAAATCTAATTTTTTATCTTTTTCACTTATGGTTTTTTCTTGCCCTTCAATATAAACGGTGACCATCTTAATTTGGGCATCAATAAAATCAATATTATCTTCTAAGCGCATTGGAATTTGTTCCACTTCAAGAGGTAATAATGAATCATTGATATCTTGATTACAAGTAGGGCATATTTCACTAGAAGTTTTTAAATTAAAATCTGCACCAAGATTTTTAATCTTCAAAGCACCTTTATTCTTTCTTAAATCATCCTTTAACAGTGTTAATTGTAATTTATAACTACGCAATCGGTCTTTATCAAAGTTTAATTCAGTTGAAATTAGGTCATAATTCAAAGATAGATTATTAATAAAACTATTTAATTTTTCAAGTTGTGCTTCATCACTTGAAATATTTTGACCAACTGAAAAGACATCCTTATTTAGCATTAATCTTAATTCTTCAACCTGTAAGTCAATATAATCTGGAATTGAATAATCTTCTTCATCTTTAGACAAAAGAATATTTAATCCTCGATAGTCATTAATTATTGCTGGTTTTTGCTCAAGGCCTACAATTTTCCCGCCACCCTTTTCTGCTAACCTAATAAATTGATTATTTAAAGTCGTCCATTTATCTTCAATTATTCTTTTATTGAATGCTATTTGTTGTTTTCTTTTTTTATTTTCAGTTACATCTAATTTTAAAAGAAATTCGATTGCTCTAGCTTCTTTATTTGCCAAACCAAAATGTGGCATCGTGGAAAAAAAATCAGACCATCCTGATTTTTGCTCAATCATAAATGATGAAGCAATTTGCTGAATATATAGTTTTCTTGAATCGCCAGAATTTGTTAAAACATTTGGTAGATTCCAATCTAAAAAATTTTCTAAAAAAAGATGAAATCCATATATCTCATCCGTAGCGCCTCCTTTATCATGAATATACATTGGCTTAGATTCAGGTAGAATTTCTTCTGTATCATCAATTAATTTTCCAAAATAGACATCTACTAATTGTGGTTTTCTATCAGAAATACTTTTTACACTTCTTTTAATAGTAACAATATCATTCTTACTGTTTTCTATTTCCAAATAAACAAAAGATTGTATTACTTTGTGAAATGAATCTTTGGGATACTCTACTTGGTCTCTAAAAACTGATTGCATAGTTTTCTCATTTCTACCGCCAATTATCTCTTCAAACCCTAAACAATAAGTTATTGCTTGAAAAAGACTACTTTTCCCACTAGTATTATCAGCTCTAATAATATTAAGACCATTACTGAACTCATAATTTGAACCATAAAGTCCAGAATCAGTATTTACTTCAAATTTTATTTTATTAATTTTTAACATTGAACAATGACCATTTATTTGAAATAGATTCTATTCTATTATCAGTTATTTTTCTTTTTCCTACAAAATTTAAAAATTCAAATTCTTCTTTAAAAACTTCTGCCTTAACTATTAACTTAAAAAAAAACTCTCCTTTTTTTGTCAACAAGTATTTTCCACTTTCCATAATACAGATGTTTTCTGCTATACAAAACAGAAGAGCCCTATTAAGGGCTGGTTCAATTCCCCAAACAGTAATATCTGCATTATAGTTGTTTTTTATCAATTCTAAAACTTCATCTTTGTTTTTATCATCTTTTAGCGCCCAACTTAATAGGTGTAGTTTTAATAGGCTACATTTATTACCAGTGCATGTAATTGATAGTATCATCACCACTTGAGCAATCTTATACACAGGTCTATAATCGACGGGAATTGAAATAGGTTTTTTGGAAAATTTTATATCTTTTATTTCAGAATCTCTCATTTATTCAAAGTTTATTGGGCATCTTAAAATCCAATCGGCAAGGACTTGATTAGTTAGATTCATTATCATTTCTTGTTCTAATTTTGGAAAAGCAATATTTAGTTTTTCTTCGACTAAACTTTTAAAACTAAAATACAATTCATTTTTATCATGAGCTGGAAACATACATTTTTCTTCAACTTCATTCTCAACTAAACTAATAATTGATAAAAATTTCTCATATTCAGTGGGATACTCGTTTTGCCACATTCTTAATAGAATATTGCCTTCCATAAAATAAGCTATAGTTTTTTCTGTTAACTTATCTACTCGTTGTTCAATATTTGGCGTATTTTCATCAAATCTTAACTGATGTTTTCTTTGTGCATTTTCAACTAAGTTTATTTTTTGCCCTTTCCACTTTAATTTTTCCACTTCTGTTATCTTTTTATCTGGAGATAAATTTACTTTTTGAGAGGTAGCGTCTAAAGCAAGTGCTAAATGAGGGTGAAGAAAACTTATATCTTCAAATATGACTTCAAAATTATCATTGTCAATTATTGATAACTCCCAAGATTTAACCTCGTCACGCTTTGAAGTACAATGTGCTATAATATCATTTTTTCCACAAATAGGTGTGACGAAATACCATTTATTAATTTTTGTATCCCCAAGAAAACCTTTCAGTTGTTTTTCAAAAGTTTTCAGTTTAGTTAAATCTTTAGTTATTTTGTCACGCTGTTTTGCATACAGTTCAGCACTAGAATATGATTCATCAGGGCAATAACATTGAAAAATTTTGCCTGTTCTAGTAAAACCTTCTATTCCATAATCACCTGGAGTAGCTTTAACTTCCTGATAACCTTCTTCTCTAAAGTTTTGTTTAAAGCAAATTTGACTTATGGATTCCCACTTATCTCCATCAAAAGTTCCGTATTCAGTTTTTATCATTTGATCAATCTTAAAATTTAAATTTCATCTAATCAATAAAACTGGATTAAATGAATAGTCGTTGGTAGTTAGTTACTAGCAATATAAAACAATAATCTAACACCAAACAATTCTTAATGTTAATGATTTTTTTAACTAGATTCTGGTACTATTCCTTGATTCTTAGCAACAAATAAATTGAAAAAATCGTAACAAGAAAATAAATTATACAACGATACGCAATACGTATTTATACTGATTTTGACTAGTCTGAGAGACATTATCAAAATCACAAAGTAAGCCTATAAATTTTTGATATAAAAAAAGGTGTTTATTTGTTATATATTAATCCAAATAGTAAGCAAAAAAAACTGTCTACTTAATCTAAAAGTAGACAGTTTTAAATCTTCATCCAAGCAAGCCCACGAGATCCGAGTAAAGGGCTTCAAAAATCGGTTTGTTTAACAACCGGACATCTTGCCGTTTATAGGAACGAGGTAAACTGCTTTATTTTCTTTCTGTTTTTATTGTTCATTTACCCCATGGTTTTAAGTGCACTTGTATTATAGAATAGCTTAATATCAGATAGAAATAAATCCTTATTAAAGTCTTTTACTTTTTTAGGCAGTTCTATTGATTGTTCAAATGCTTTAATCATTTCTATTAAAATCATTTTTACTCCTTCCTCATCATTTGACAAAACAAAGCTGTCATATAGTTCGTCATCAAGTTTAAAATCACATTCAAGTGTTTTCGAAATTTCCATTTCGACACCTGTTAACCGATTTTTTGTCTTTTTATAACTAATGTAGTTAGGCTTTCTGATTTTGAACCAATCCTCATATCCCATTTTCGTTTTTACACAGATACATCCAATAAGAATACTCTGTATATCCTCACCGTAATTTTTATCCTCAAAAAATGAATTTAGTTCTTGGGATAGTGAGTTTATAGTAGCCGCCTTGTGTTGGGCAGCACTATCTATTTCTAAAGTTATTTTTAATTCCATATAATTTATCTAAAAATTTTATTACCAGGTGGCAAGCTACCATTCTCTAAGAAATATGTATATATTTTAGCCTTTTCCATCGCTTTTACTTGTATTTGGGTTCCAGAAAACTCATTAAACTGAGTAACTCCACCAGCACCAACTCCCTTTAGTTCACTTGGACTATATCTACCCGATGGATTTGTTGTTTCACCATACTTCCATACATCCCCAGCATTTAAGTATTGTGTTCCTGTAGGGGTACTGCTGCCAAATGACATTATTGGATAATCCCCCGAAACATTAGCTCTTAATGAATATTGAACTCCCGAAGGCCCTCCACTCTTTCTTAAAATAGCTTCAATTTCAGCATCTCTTTGAGCTATGACTGTACTTGCGATTGCTCCTGCCACTGCATAACCAATCCACTTTGGAACAGCGACATCAGATGGGTCGGGGGTTACGCCATCAGCCGCAATCCCTGTAAGTACCATTGAAGATAGGCTATAATTACCAGAAACTTGGGCAATCTGATTGGAAATACTGCCCATATCTGAAGCCTGATGCAAAGCTCCCCCTTGAAGGTAAAATCCTTGATCTCCGAGAACAGTGGAACTTTCGCCGGAACCGTACGTATATCCTACATCTCTGTATTTTGCATCATTTCCATAGTACTGCGCGGCAGTTGCTTGATCTGTAACTCGACTATCATATAAAACACCGTTATTAGTCTCTACCCAATCTTCGTAAAGACCACTAGGATCCGTGGCATTGACAGGATTATTAAAAGAATATCGATAAGGAGTTAAACTAGGCCGCTTATGCGCCAACGGATCAACATTCATCCACCGCCCAATAGCAGCATCATAATTACGTGCCCCATAATCGTACAAGTTCAGCCCCAGCTCATCCTGCAATTCCTTACCGTTGTACTTATACCTATATGGGTTAATAGGTGTCCGACTTCCTTCCTGTACCAGTTCTGCCCGATAATAGCCGGGGCCATTTTCCGCAGGTACAAAAACGTATGACTGATTGTTATATGCCTTATGTTGAAGACCGAATGGATAAAAATGATTTTCCGTAACGATCTGTAGCGCACCATGTTTATCATCCCACGCATAACTACTACGTACATTTCCAAGATGATCTACGTAATTGAAAACGTAATTAAAGAACGTTCCGATTACATTCACATATCCCTCTGTATGTGGGAAGAATTTCAGGATTTGGTTTTCATATTGAAAGCCTTTCTGATAATCGGTTAAAATATTACCTGCCGATGTGGTTACTCTTTTCTGTACCTTGTTGCCTTCGGCATTGTAAATATAATTAATTTTTCCGCCGCCATTGAAAGTTATTTCATAAGGTAAATTAAGATGATTGTAGATAATGGCGATAATACCTTTGTTCTCATCTTTGATCAGATTACCGAAAGTATCATAGGTATAATCGTTGACAGTAACACCAAACCCGTTGTCCTGAAAGCCATCCGGATTGTTTGTGACATCGTTAACCCTCTGTAACTGATTGCCATTATAAAAATAATTTAGATCATCAATGTCGATCGTAAACAGTGGACTATCCAGATTTCCTTTTCTTTTCAGGTTTAAAATATTTCCGTTTTTATCGTAGGCAATTTCCTCATCATAGGATTTGGGAACGGGTACATTGCTCATTGGCTTCTGATAGAATGCCTTTAAAAGCCTGTTTAAAGCATCATACTTATATCCGTATTTACGTAATTGGTTATCGCTCGACGAAATCCAGAACGTTTCGGAAATATTCCCGTTGTACAGTGGCCGTACATCTCCATTTACACTACTTTGCGAATTACTGATTACTCCGTTTTCGCTTTGCGTTACGGTATTATAGTTCATCTTGAAGCCAAAAAGATCACCCTGTCCCAATGTAAATCCGGCACTTCCAAACGGTGCATCGTTATTGATGTCAGTTAACCATCCGCGGATATTGTGACGGTAATCGACTTTTTGCAATCCAATTGCACCCGTTACGTCTGATCCACCTACATTTTTGGACATTAACTGCCCTAAATCGTCATACGTATTCTTAGCGATCAGTTGCTCAGTACCCCCGTTGATCTGCTGGGTATGTAGGAGTAACCGATCCTGATCTGTGTAGCTATAACTGTCTTTTACTGCTAATTCATTACTAGCGGAATTAAGCTTATGGAAAATTTGTGTCTGTTGGACTTTCCCGCTAAAGTCAAGTTTATTATCAAGCCTTGTATATCCACCTAAATGATTGATTGTACTGGCACGAAGAATACGGTACTTGGAGTCATAAAATAACTGTGTTTGTTCATTTAATGTTTCGGAAGCCGAGGTCAGCACGCGTACCCAAGTACCAGTAGCCTGTCCTACAACAGATACCGATATATCCTGTCCTTCGATCGAAGTCGGCATAGCAATGGCTCCCGGATAATCGTAATTATCGTAGTAGGTTACAGTTAATAATTTCATACCACTGGTAGGTACTACAACATTAGAATAGGCAATAGCTACATTATCTACGTCTATGGTCGAACCCGGACGTAAGCGTTTTTCGGAGAAATTGGTTGTCTCCGCATTGTACTGCTGTTGCAAAGAGATTCTCGGTGCTGTACTCGGTAGCCATCCGGTATAAACCACACGGTCAAGGCCATCGTACTTGCTGATCAAATATCCTTTCTCAGTTCCACCAAAAGGCGATAAGGTCAGCCCTGTCGCTACGGCGCGCCCTAATTTGTCATATATGAAAGATTCCCATTGCTTGCCCGGTAGCTTTTGCTCAACCATCCGGTTACGATGGTCGTATTTAAACTGATAACAAAGGTCATCCAACTGGCTTGCAGGATTCGTTACCAAAGGCGGGATTACGTAGGTCTGGTTTCCGAATATATCATACACATAGTAGGTATCATGCGCCCCGTTGTTGTAGGAGCGTTTTAATATCACCCGGCCTTCTTTGTCCTTAAATTCTTCGCTTGTGTTATTGGTTCCTGATTTCCAGTGCTCATCTTTAATAATGGTCTTGTACAATTGATTCGGACTGTAAAATCCTTTATCCTGCAATTGGATATTATAAACCCCATTGACATCATCCCAAGTGGTTACCGCAAAATAGTTCTTTACCTCATTGGCAATGTTAGTTTCATAAACCGTCTTTATCGTATGATCCATTTCAGCATTCGGGTTAACCTGCCAGTCGGCTCCCGGTGCGCCCTGTTTTAGTAGGCGAGCCGATGGCGATGTCTCTAGTACCTTTTCACTAAACGGATATTGACCGCTGTACTGCGAATAGTTCAGTGTAGCGGACTGAGCGCCCGTCTGGAAACTCATATCGCTCGTTGTAGCCGGATACGGTAGGTATTCTTTTAACTGGCGTCCCAAATCGTATTCGATATGGGTGATCAGGTCTTTTCCATTTGCAGATTGTTTGTTTACGTTCTGTTGTACCGGACGTCCCAGACCGTCATAATAGGTGACGGCCGATAACGGGCGTCCGCTATTAGCTTCACGGTACGTAGTTTTCTTTGACCAGTTTTGCGAATTGGTCTGTGCCACCATTAAAATCGGGCAGCACAATAACAGAAATAATATTTTTTTCATGGTGTGGCCTGTCTTAGTTTAGTTTGTAATTGCTGTCATACTCTTCGATGATATTTCCATCGTGATCTTTGATACGTTTTAAACGTAACAGCGCATCATATTCGTAGTACGTACTGCGGCAGTTCCCATCCACCGTACGGCGCAATAAACGGGTAAACGTATCGTAATAGTACCATGTAACCATTGCTCCGGGATAAATAGTACCCAACGTACAGGGGGCAGGTGTACCCGGCTCAAAATCAACAGGAATATTCGGTGCTTGGTCGGGTACTGCATCCGATCCATTGTAATTTTCAATTTTGGCTTTTAGGTTATCGTACCCGTCATATTCATAGCGTGTTCTTGCACCGTTGTCCATTGTTAATAGGGTTAGATTTCCACGGTTGTCATAGGCTTTGAACTGCACACGGTCTTCCAATGGGCGGCTACTTTTTGACTGCTGAATAATTTCCGGTAAAATCAGATCTGGTGTTGTTCCCCAATTTTTAAACAGCGTTCGATTGGTCGTTACCAGAACCGGAAGGCTGTTATCAGCGTGGTAGGTTTTTACCTCGATAGGCTGATTGATTTTGTTCTTCTCAACCAGTTTATTGTAAGCCGTCAATTGATCTGCGGTCAGACCGGATAAGGTGGCGGCCTGATCAGCATACGTATTGCGTACTTCGGTAAAATTATTGTTTTCGCTTACGCTCGTCCTAACTTTGGTAGGTAAGCCCGGCAATCCATCATAGGTATATTCTGTTATAGATGTTACAGGTTTGTAATTGGCTTCAAATATGGCATCCACTGTCAGCGGCATCGGTACAACAAACTCCTTTGTACTTTTGGAAATAAGGTTTACCTTTTTAGACATAAACTCAAATTTGGCGATGTCCAGATTGTCCGCGCCATCGGTCGGATAACCGCAGTTCATATGCGCATATCCGCCTATCACTCCGGTAATACCGTTTCCGTACGGAATATAATCGTATTCGTATTTCTGTTCGTTAACTTTATACAGGGTATTACCACGTTTCATAATTTCCATTTCCGAAAGCAATGTGCCTTCATAGATGTATTGCAGGTTGCCCCTGTACATCGCGTGTTCGTTCTGGAACGGACTTACGTAAAACGGATGTATCTCCTGATAGGTAGAAGATGATTTGTTTACAAACTGCTTCTGCTTTCCGCCCAGTTCAAAATTATCCCCGCCATAGCTGACGGTTACATACTCATACTTCTGGTCAAAAGCACTGGTAAAGACACTTGACGAGTACAGGGTACGTAACTTGATCTCTCCGGTACGGCTCATCCATCCGGGGCCAAAAATACCGCCCGGACTACAGCATTTGGTCAGATACAGCTCGGTCACATAATCAACATTCTTTTTGAATCCCATAAGTGAAAACGGATCGACATATACGTCCTTAGCCTGCGTGTAATAAAATCGCTTGCTAAATGCCGTCTGATCATTCTCTGTAAAATCAGTCGTACGCTTTACCCGCAGTCCACCTTGTTCATCCACCGTCTTAAACCCACGCGTATGGAAAAAGTAAGCGTTGGCTTCATACATCACCGGAGCCGAATAATTGTTGTACATTTCCACCGTATAGATATGATCCTTGATCACATTAACGGTAAACTCACGGCTAAAATTAAAACTACCCGTTCCGATCTCCTGATTACCGTCCGGCATCTGTACCAGAAAGGACTGTACTGTCCCCGTGGTCTGATCCACTAACCTAAAAGTAATCCTGTCGGTATGTCCCATCTGCGCATCGGCCATCAGGTCAACCCGGACTCTGATTTCTTCATCAATAACGGCGGCACTGGTTCCAAATGTCCCGTCAGGATTAGCAATGAAATCGCCTAAAGGTATCGCGATGTTTGTCCTGGATGCCGGAACCCTGCCGGGACTGTTACGCCATATAAGCATGGAACGTCCCTGTCTGTCATACGCTTTTGCCTTTGGTGCTTCATACTCAAAAATGGTATATCCTTTGGTCGGATAGGTAATCTTGACCAAACTTCCTTTTGCCATATGCGCGGCACTTGGGCTACGGTCAGCCAGATTCGGGTAATAGTTATGGAACAATAAATCTTCGTTCTGCGGCAATGCCGTAGTATTACCGGATTTACCGTTATAATATCCTAATAAATCCTTTGCCTCACTTCTACGGTTAGGTAGTCCAAGCGGATCATTATAGTCCAGTATATATTCTTCGTTTTTACGTCCCTGACCACTGCCGTAATTACGGTCTTTGTCAAATTCCACTTTTGTCAAAAAGAAACGTTCGGAAGTGGTTTTGGTCTGTGGAAACAGATAGGTAAATTCAGCCTTACGCACCATCGTACTACCTTCCTTGACTTCTACATTATCCAGTACATATTTGTAATTCCCACCGGAACCGTTACTGCGGTTAAAAAATATCTGTAAATAACTATGCGGACTATAAATCCGTTTCAGCCATTTACCATTCATAGTCACTGTCGCACTGCCAATATAGCTATGCTGCCCTTCATTGGTCGGCGGACGTTTGCATAATTCGCCTTCGCGGGTTTCCAGCACCTTTACTGTTACACTTTCTTCCTGACTTGTCCATACAGAATGTGTTACTGTATCGGTATCGTATTCAAACAAGATCACACCATAATCCGGGTGCTGTATCTTATGCAGGTAAAATCCGGTATTGGCATAAGGGTTGTCCCTATGCGAACCCATAAACGAACTTTCGCAGGCATTCTCACCTCCGAAATAATATTTTACACCATCAGGCGTGGTGATACAGAACTCCTGACTGTTACGGAAGCGTTGGCGCATATCGGATTCACTACCTATAATTTCGACTTTTAGCGGGCTATCCACTTTTGATAGTTTAGGTATAAAGTCTGCATCCAGATAAAACGTACCGGAATAGTTACCGAACGAAAAATTCCATAGATCGGGTTTAAAATCGTAATGCTTTCGCGCGCCTACAAATACACCGTTCAGGAAATAAGCGTGCGCAGAACCGTTGACCAACTGATTGGGAATGATCATATCTGCCGTCAGACGTTTATCAGCCGTTGTGGATTCATCGGGTGCATCATTGATGGTACGGGAAATAACCCCGCCAGCATTCAGTGTCCAGTTGATCCCTGTCCATGTAGCAGCCTGATTGACCTTAACACCTGCCGCGGCATAATTCAGCGTTATTGGCAATTCCAGTTTTCCGACCTTTGCCGTATAGATCGGTATAGTTGCATTGACCATTCCCGAAAACTCATTGACAGGAATGTCACCGTATTTGGTAAGGGCATATGCTTGTGGCGAGGGAGCCGTAACGTCAGGTTTCAATATCTGTCCGTTTCCGTCAGCTTGCGCCATAGCTTCGCCATAAAGCCCTAAAAGCAGTAAAGAGAGTATTATTTTTTTCATGTTTGTTTTTTATTTAGGTTGGATACCCTTGATCACTTTTACCGAATCGTGTTGTACGTTGGTACGGATTTCCACGATATAGATGCCTTCGGGATATTGGCTTAAATCAACCGGGACAGTACGACTGTCAATCGAAAACTGTTGGAGTTGTCTTCCGGAAAGATCGAATACCGAAGCTGTTCCGGTCTGGAAGTCGTAGCCTACAATGATATTGGTAAATTGCTGCGCCGGGTTCGGTAAGGCTTCGATTGCAGGTTTGTCCAGTTCTTTTTTATAACGGTCTTTGAGTTTGACCACCCAAAAATCACTGCCGCCATTGCCGCCATTTTTATCGCGCGAAGGTTTTCCTTTGGATGTTCCGGCTAGTAAATAACCGCCGTCGCGGGTTTCAACCAATCGGTTTAAAATGTCCTCACCGTCACTGCCAACGGTTTTACTCCAAAGTTCTTCACCCTTGTCATTAATTTTTAATGCGATATAATCATTAATATCCTTTTTATCTTTGTTCCCCTCGGTAACCTCGCTGTGTGCATAACCACCGATCAAAAAGGTATGATCGTCATTCTCAATAATCGAAGTTAATAGATCAAATTTCCCGTAGTTATAGGTTTCCTGCCACATGGTCTGTCCGTCCTGATCCAAACGAACAACCCAAAAATCGGTTCCTTTACCATTGGATTTGCTTTTATCGTGTGATGGATTGGAATTGGAACTGCCGCCCAATAAATAACCACCGGTTTTGCACTGGATCAGTGCCGCTAAATGATCATCACCGTCAGCACCTAAAGTACGTTGCCACTGGATAGCACCGCTTTTATCTATTTTGATGATCCAGTAATCACCTGCACCGATATTATCGTTCAGTTTGTTCCCCGAAGCCGGGGAATTGGAATACCCACCAATGATATAACCGCCATCCGGGGTTTGCTCCACCGTTTTTAGCTGATCAAGATTTTTACCACCATAGGATTTTTGCCATTCGATTTTACCGTCGGAGCTTAATTTGACCACCCAATAATCCAGATTGCCAAAGTTTTCTTCGGTCTTGTCTTCCGATTTACCCGATGCGGACGAACCGCCTACAATATAACCGCCATCTTTGGTACGACGGATACAAGCCAATTGCTCCTGACCGCTGCCACCGATGGTGCGCTGCCATTGTTCGTTACCTTTGGCATCCAGTTTTATGATCCAAAGATCATCCTGACCTTTATTGTTGTCTTTCTTTCCGGCACTTTTCGGAGAATCCGAGACACCGGCCAGAATAAAACCGCCATCGGTTGTT